>JANQKG010000053.1 GCA_028281235.1 Afifellaceae bacterium
GACTTAAGCCGCGGCCTCATTGAAGCGAGGCGCGGGAATGGGACTGTCGTCAAAATGGTCCCGACTCCGCGGCGACTTAAGCCGCGGCCTCATTGAAGCCAATCGGCCGTTACGGAACGGCGTCAGCGTCTGGTTGGGTGACTCCGCGGCGACTTAAGCCGCGGCCTCATTGAAGCTGGAATGTCGGCAATGTTCTTGACGCCCATGAACGTGCAGACTCCGCGGCGACTTAAGCCGCGGCCTCATTGAAGCTGCGTGGCGACTTCCCGCCCGAGCACAGGGCGCAGTGCCAGACTCCGCGGCGACTTAAGCCGCGGCCTCATTGAAGCCCGGCACGATCCACACGCAGTCGCTGGGGCCGCTGGGCGACTCCGCGGCGACTTAAGCCGCGGCCTCATTGAAGCGCGGAAGACGGGATCAAATACCATTACCTCGTGCGGACTCCGCGGCGACTTAAGCCGCGGCCTCATTGAAGCCGACAGGAGGCATCTATGCTTGATCGTCGGCGTTTTCACTCCGCGGCGACTTAAGCCGCGGCCTCATTGAAGCACCAGCTTGCGGCCCACGCCGTTTCGATGCTCTGGCAGGACTCCGCGGCGACTTAAGCCGCGGCCTCATTGAAGCGCCGTGTCGCGTGACATATTCGAGCATCCGTTGTTTGCCGACTCCGCGGCGACTTAAGCCGCGGCCTCATTGAAGCAACGGTGTCATTAGGGTGCTTGGCGCGGGGGAGACGTAACTCCGCGGCGACTTACGCCGCGGCCTCATTGAAGCCCACGTGGCGCAGATCGCGCGGCTGTGTCATGCCGTCGGACTCCGCGGCGACTTACGCCGCGGCCTCATTGAAGCGCCCATGCGCTGGGCTCGCATGTAATGAGGTGCACCAGACTCCGCGGCGACTTACGCCGCGGCCTCATTGAAGCGTGTGGATCATCGCCAAGGATCGCACGACCGGAGCCCACTCCGCGGCGACTTACGCCGCGGCCTCATTGAAGCGATCAGGTGTTGCGGCGGCATGGGCTCTCCATCGGTCACTCCGCGGCGACTTACGCCGCGGCCTCATTGAAGCCCTGACGCTAACGGGCAGAGGCGCTACGTGGCTGATGCGGAACTCCGCGGCGACTTACGCCGCGGCCTCATTGAAGCATGTGGACCGGCCTATGATCCACGCGAACGGCCCCGGTACTCCGCGGCGACTTACGCCGCGGCCTCATTGAAGCGCGGCAGGATTATGGAGGCCGGTGGCGGCCGCGTGGGGACTCCGCGGCGACTTACGCCGCAGCCTCGTTGAAGCGGATGCGTTCCCACGTCCGTTATGCCTTCGCCATGCGGCGACTCCGCGGCGACTTACGCCGCGGCCTCATTGAAGCTTCGCAGCCAGCGGGTAGGTGCAATATGAGACACGAGCAACTCCGCGGCGACTTACGCCGCGGCCTCATTGAAGCTGGCCCGTTTCTTCCGTGACTTACGGTCGCCGCCGTGACTCCGCGGCGACTTACGCCGCGGCCTCATTGAAGCACCAGGCATTCGTTCAGCACCCTATCCTGCGCAGCAACACTCCGCGGCGACTTACGCCGCGGCCTCATTGAAGCGGATGCGTTCCCACGTCCGTTATGCCTTCGCCATGCGGCGACTCCGCGGCGACTTACGCCGCGGCCTCATTGAAGCGCGCATCAGCCGCTTGTGGAGATCGTCGGCGATAAGGAACTCCGCGGCGACTTACGCCGCGGCCTCATTGAAGCTGCCCAGCGGAGCGCCTCGCGCCGGTCAAAGCCTTTGCAAACTCCGCGGCGACTTACGCCGCGGCCTCATTGAAGCCGTGCTTGCGACGGGGACACAGAGTCTGCTCTTAACGGAACCCGCCGATGAGCGATGCGGCCTTGACGGTTTTTTTTAGCGCTCCGCGTGGTCCGCACTCATGCATCGGCTGTCGATAAATCGACCGATCGACACCAATAGTCGTCGACACCTCGCTTTCGACGGATCGGGCAAACTTCCCTTTGGAATCAACAGCAGAAAAATTTGGCTGTCCGACCGTCGGATGGCGGAAGTTCACAGATAAATATTGCGCCTGAAAATCAAAGCATTACGGCGCGTCGAGATCATTGCGTAGGAATGACTGCTTTCGGCGACTATCGATGACAATCGAAGAAATGCACTCCAGCAAGCGTCGGCGCGAAACTGATCCGTGATGTCACTTGGGGTTGTGCTCTGACGCTGTCCGCCTGTTTGCAATGCGATGCGCGGGGTTATGCTGGCCCGGCACACGGCAGCACGAAAAGCCGGCGCATCAACAGGACCGCCGCTTCTTTGCAACGCAGACGGCTGCACGCTTGCCGGGAAACCCTGCATGCGAATCTTGTGACTCTACGACCACAAATCGTGGTGTGCGTCCGATAGTTCGCTATACATGATAGATGCGAGGCGGCTCCATGCGCCTTGGGTCTTTCCGGCCGAACGCCATTCGTCGAGCGGCGTTGCGGACGTTTTCGGCCGGATGGCGTGTCCGGCTGGATTCGGCGCCGGGCCGGCACCTTCCACGTCGCGATTCAAGCATGGCGATCGCGCAACGGAGACGACAGATGCCGCCAGCCAATGTTGGCAAGCCCATCGAGGTGCTTCTCGTCGAGGATAACCCGGCCGACGTCCGCCTCACGCAGGAAGCCCTTAAGGAGGCCAAGATCAGGAACACGTTGCATTCGGCAGCCGATGGGGCCGAGGCCTTGGACTTTCTCCATAGCCGGGGCAATCATACCGGTGCTCCACGGCCGGACCTGGTGATCCTCGACCTCAACCTGCCGAAGATGGACGGCCGCGAGGTCCTCAAGGAAATCAAGAACGATGCGAATCTGCGTCGGATCCCGGTCGTGGTGCTGACGACCTCCGCCGCGGAAGAGGACATCCTGCGAAGCTACGATGATTACGCCAATTGCTACATCACCAAGCCGGTGCAGATGGATGATTTTGTCGAGATCGTGAAAGCCATCGACGATTTCTGGTTTGCGATGGTCCGGCTGCCGTCCGAATGAGCAGGTTAAGATGAGCCAAGCCCGCCGCAAAGTGCTGCTGGTGGAAGACAATCCGGCCGATGCCCGTCTGTTTCATGAGCTGCTTTCGGCGCCGGGCGAAGACACCTTTGACGTCACGCAGGTCTCGCGCCTCGACGAAGGGCTGAGACATCTCGACTCCGAACAGGTTGATGTCGTCGTTCTGGACGTTTCGCTGCCTGATTCAAGCGGCCTGGAGACGGTCAGGATGGCTGCTGCGCATGCCGCCCGCCACAGCACGCCCGTTGTTGTCCTCACGGGGCAGAGTTTCGCGCATCAAGGGGTCGAGGCGGTTCAGCTCGGGGCCCAGGATTACCTGATCAAGGGCAAGCTGGACGATCTGCTTCTGAGCCGGTCGCTGCGCTATGCCATCGAACGCCAGCAGCTTCTCAATGCGCTCGAACAGGAACGCGAAAGGCGGCAGCAAGCCGAAGAACTGGCGCAACTGGAAAGGCTCTCTGAGCCATCCACGGCACAGACCACTGCGCGTTCCTTCGGTATCGTAACCATTCAGGAATCAGCCCCGGAAACTTTCGCCGGGCTGGTCGACGATTACAGGACGCTTATTGAGGAAACCATCGAAGAGCACGCGCTCAAAGTCGATCGCAGGGTCTCCGGGAAGATTCACGATCTGGCGCAGGATCTGGGTGTTCTGGGCGCAACGCCCAGGGATGTCACCGAAATACATGTCGCAGCCATCAAGCAATGCAAGAGCGACGCCAATGTTCGTAGAGCCACCACGATCACCGAAGAAGGTCGGATGATTCTGATCGAGGTTCTCGGCAATTTGGCCAGTTATTACCGCGCGTTCTTCAAACCGGCCGGCGACCGCGGTTCCGGCGTATCTTCGACACGCGAGGCATCATGAGCAGCAACAATAGGGGACTGGGAGGTCGGCAGGTCCTCACACTTTTTGTTACCGGCAAGACGCAACGGTCCAGCATGGCGATCGAGAACCTGAAACGGCTCTGCGAGACGGAGTTTGCAGGCGACGTGGAGCTGCAGGTCGTCGATGTGCTGGAAAATCCCCAACTCGCTGAAGACGAAAAGATCCTGGCGACACCCACCGTTGTGAAGCGGCTGCCGCCGCCGCTCAGAAAGGTCATAGGCGACCTTTCCGATTTGGAGAAGGTCCTTCTCGGCTTAGACCTGCGCACAAAACCGCAAGAATAGATCAGGGGGAAAGACGTGACGCAAACACATACATCCGCCAACAGCGCTGCCGACCCCGTGGAGAAGATACCGACCGGCGTTCCCGGGCTCGATCATATTGCCGATGGCGGCCTGCCGAAGAACCGCGTCACTTTGGTCTCCGGCGCCTCGGGAAGCGCTAAGACCGTGCTTGCCGGACAGTTTCTCGCCGCAGGGATTGAGGAATATGATGAAGCGGGCGTCTTTGTGACGTTTGAAGAGCCGAGCGACGATCTGCGCAAGAACCTCACCAGCTTCGGCTGGCCGGTTGAGCGATGGGAGCGCGAGGGGAAGTGGGCGTTCGTCGATGCGGGGCCGGAGATCGGGGCTGAGACGAGCTTCGCAGGCTCCTATGATCTGGGTGCGCTGCTGGCGCGGATCGAACACGCCGTGCGCAAGATCGGCGCCAGCCGCGTTTCGCTCGATTCGATGGGCCTTCTGTTCTCGCAGCTTCAGGATTCCGCAACGGTGCGCTTCGAGATCTTTCGGATTGCGGCGGCACTCAAGGAATTTCCGGTGTCGGCGATTCTGACCGCCGAACGGACCGACGATGACGGCGACCTTTCACGCTACGGGGTGGAGGAGTTCGTCTCCGACAATGTCGTTGTTCTGCGCAACACGCTTGAGGAAAAGATGCGCCGCCGCACCATCGAGATTCTCAAGTTTCGCGGGACGTCGCACAAGAAGGGAGAGTTTCCCTTCTCGATCTTGCCCAGAAGGGGCATTGAGATCATTCCGCTCTCTGCGATCGAACTGACGCAAAGGTCTTCCGACAAGCGAATTCCAACCGGCGTCGATGGCCTGGATGCTCTATGCGGCGGCGGCTTCTATCGCGATTCCATCGTCCTTGTCTCCGGCGCCACCGGGAACGGAAAGACCTTGATGGTGACCGAGTTCATGGCGGGCGGGGCCGATAACGGCGAACGCTGTCTGCTCTTTGCCTTCGAGGAAAGCCGCGAGCAACTGTTCCGCAACGCGATCGGGTGGGACGTGGATTTCGAGAAGATGGAGCGCGACGGCCGTTTCAAGGTTGTCTGTGCCTATCCCGAAGTCATGGGCCTTGAAGACCATCTGCTCAAGATGAAAGACACGCTCGACGAGTTCAAGCCGCACAGGGTTGCCGTCGACAGCCTCTCCGCCCTGGAGCGGATCTCCACGGTGCGCGGATTCCGCGAGTTCGTCATCGGGCTCACGTCCTTCATCAAGTCGCGCGAGGTGGCGGGCCTTTTCACATCCACCACGCCGTCCCTGATGGGTGGCACGTCGATCACCGAATCCCACATCTCGACGATCACGGACTCAATCATCCTGCTCAGATATGTCGAGCTCTTCGGAGAGGTGCGACGGGGGCTTACGGTCCTCAAGATGCGGGGGTCCTTTCACGAAAAGTCCATCCACGAGTTCGCCATCGACGGAACGGGAATGCATATCGGAGATCCGTTCCGCAACGTGACCGGGATACTGGCGGGCGTTCCGCAGAACATCTCGCAGGACGAGATCGAGAGAATTGAGAAAATGTTCGATACCGGTGGCCTTTCCTAGCGAGAAGCAGGAATTTGCGGTGGTTGAAGCGAAGGAACGGCAACCGCTGAGGAGGCATCCATTTGGAGAGGCGATCGTGAAGATCCTCCTTGTTGAGGACAGTCAGAGCGATGCCCGCCTGGAGATTGAATTCCTGGGCGAATCGAGGACCGTCGACTTCGACATCACGCGCGCAGAGCGACTCCATACGGCGATTACCATTCTGGATCGAAGCCGCTTCGACGCCGTTCTTCTTGATTTGAGCTTCCCCCACACTGAAGGCGTGGAGGCCGTCGCCCGCCTGAGCAGGCGTTTCCCCAACATGCCCATCGTCGTGCTGACCGGCGCTGATGCAGCCGATCTGGCGATTCAAGCGATCAGGGCAGGGGCCTTCAGTACTCTGCCAAAAGCGGAAGCAGACGCCAGTCTGCTTGCCCGTGTGCTCCACCAAGCCGTCGAACGTGAACGCGTGCTGGAGGAGTTGCGGCGGAAGGATCAGGACCTTCAGGCGGCGAATGCCAGCCTGGCGGAACTCGTCGAGAAGAACGCGGACGCCATCCTGGTCTTGGACAAAGAGGGCAGGATCCTGTTCGCCAACGAGGCGGCGTCTCGGCTCTTCGGTCGGCGTTTGCAGGATTTGCTCGACGTGCAGTTCGGACTTCCGGGTGCCGGGGACATTGTGACGGAAGTCGAGATCGTCCGACCGGCCAGCCAGGAACCAGGATACGCAGAGGCTCGTTTTGTCGAGTTGATCTGGAAAGGCACGGAGGGATATCTCGCGACCCTCAGAGATATCACGGAGCGCAGGCGAGCAGAGGAGACACTTAAGACGCTCAACGCTGAGCTTGCGGAAGCGAAGATCGGGCTTGAGAGGGCCGTTGCCTACCGAACCACCGAACTGGAGGCGGCGAATGCCGAGCTGGAGGCGTTCAGCTATTCGGTCTCGCACGATCTGATGGCGCCTTTGCGTAGCATGGCGGGTTTTTGTCAGGCGCTGAAGGAGGATTACGGTAACGCGCTCGACGAGCAAGCGGGCGATTACATCCGCAGAATCGTGGCCGCAAGCAAACGCATGGCGGAACTTATCGACGATCTCCTGCTTCTCTCCCGCGTGTCTCGGCGACCGCTTGACCGTGACACGATCGATCTCTCTGTGTTGGCAGGGGACGTCTTGGCAGACCTCAAGGAGTCCGGGTCCGGTCGCGACATTGACGTTGCGATCGCCCCCGAGCTGACTGCGATTGGGGACAGAACGCTCATCCGCACCGTCCTGGAGAACCTGCTCGGCAATGCTTTGAAGTATTCCGGCGAAAGGTCGAAGGTGCGGATCGAGGTCGGTGTTGTCGCGAACGGCGGAAGCCCGGCATATTTCGTGCGCGACAACGGCGCGGGCTTCGACATGGCTTATGCCGACAAGCTGTTCAAGCCCTTTCAGCGCCTGCATCTGGAGTCGGAGTTCGCCGGCACGGGCATCGGTCTCGCCTCAGTCGCCCGCATCGTACAGCGCCATGGCGGCAGCGTGTGGGCTGAAGGAGAGCCCGATAAGGGTGCCACCTTTTTCTTCACGCTAGGAGGCGAAGAAGGCCGGTGAGCGATGCCCGAATCTTAATTGTGGAGGACAGCTCCGACGATCAGATGCTGATTCTGCGCGCCCTCAAAAAGCGCAAGCTTCACGACAAGGCGGTTGTGGCGCGAGGCGGTGACGAGGCCCTTGAATATCTGTTCGCAGCCGGTTTGCACGATGGCCCCGATCAGGGCAGTCCGGCGGTCGTGCTGCTTGACGTCAACATGCCAAAGAGCAACGGCCTCGATGTGCTCGCGAAGATTCGGTCCGACGCAAGAACTAGGCACATGCCCGTCGTCATGTTCACCTCTTCAAGGGAAGAGAGCGATGTCGTCCAGAGCTATCGTCTCGGCGCCAGCAGCTTCGTCTGCAAGCCGTTCGATGCCGACGCGTTCTACGACGCTGTCGCTCAGATCGCCCAATACTGGTTGTTTCTGAACGAACCGCCCCCGACTTCGAGCTGACTGGAATGGCAATCCCCGTCGCATTCTGACTGTCGAACCCCAGCCATTCAGTTCTGCTTCTCGCCGGCGATTCAAGAGTGAAGTAGCGGGCTCAGGCCACAGGTCGGCCTCGCGATCAACGCCGGTTTCGGCCAGGGGAGTACGATGACGACGAAGACACGCAGTGCGTCGCGCGCGCAGCGCACGAAGCAGAACAGGGACGCCGCCGGCGACGCACCGGCGGCATTAGCACTTCTTCGTGCTCTGCGAGCGTTCAAGAAAGGCGATTTCTCCATTCGGCTGCCCGACGATCTCACGGGGCGAGAAGGTGAGATCGCCATGACTTTCAACGATGTCGTCGAAATGGCCGGGCGGCTCGCCGGCGAGTTGGAGCGCGTGGCCGGCGTGGTCGGCGAAGAGGGCAGGTTCACGCGGCGCGCGAAATTGGCCGGTGCGGCCGGCGAATGGTCGGGTGCGATCGATTCGGTCAATTCCCTGATCGGGAGCCTCGTTCTGCCGTTGAACGAGATTGACCGGGTCATCGGGGGCGTTGCCAAGGGAAACCTCGACCTTTCAATGGCGACAAACGTTGACGATAGGCCCTTGAAGGGCGCCTTTCTGAGGATCGCGAATACCGTCAACGCCATGATCGATCGGCTGGGCCGGTTCACCACCGAGGTGACGCGCGTCGCCCGCGAGGTCGGCACAGAAGGCAAGCTCGGCGGCCAGGCCAAGGTGCCGGGTGTGTCGGGGACCTGGAAGGAGTTGACCGACAACGTCAACCAGATGGCCGACAATCTGACCAACCAGGTGCGCAACATCGCCGAGGTCGCGACCGCTGTGGCGGAGGGTGACCTCGGCACGCAGATCACGGTGGACGCGCAGGGCGAAGTGCTGGAGCTGAAGAACACCATCAACATCATGGTGGACCAGCTCCGGGTCTTCGCCGCGGAGGTGACGCGCGTCGCCCGCGAGGTCGGCACGGAAGGGCAGCTCGGCGGCCAGGCGACGGTCGAGGGTGTGTCGGGCACCTGGAAGGAGCTAACCGACAACGTCAACCAGATGGCCGACAATCTGACCAACCAGGTGCGCAACATCGCCGAGGTGACGACGGCGGTTGCCAACGGCGATCTCACAAAGCAGATCACGGTCGATGCTGAGGGCGAAGTCCTGGAGCTGAAGAACACCATCAATACGATGGTCGATCAGTTGAGGGTCTTCGCTGCCGAAGTGACGCGCGTTGCCCGCGAGGTCGGCACGGAAGGGCAGCTCGGCGGCCAGGCGACGGTGGAGGGTGTGTCGGGGACCTGGAAGGACCTGACCGACAACGTCAATCAGATGGCCGACAATTTGACCAACCAGGTGCGCAACATCGCCGAGGTCGCGACTGCCGTCGCCGAGGGTAACCTCGGCACGCAGATCACGGTGGATGCGCAGGGTGAGATTCTGGAACTGAAGAGCACCATCAACACGATGGTCGATCAGTTGAGAGTCTTCGCCGACGAAGTGACGCGCGTTGCCCGCGAAGTCGGCACCGACGGCGTCCTTGGCGGCCAGGCGACGGTGGAGGGTGTGTCGGGGACCTGGAAGGACCTGACCGACAACGTCAATCAGATGGCCAACAATCTGACCAATCAGGTGCGCAACATCGCCGAGGTCGCAACAGCTGTGGCCGACGGTGACCTCGGCACGCAGATCACGGTGGATGCGCAGGGCGAGGTTCTGGAGCTGAAGAACACCATCAATACGATGGTCGACCAGTTGAGCCTGTTCGCCGCGGAGGTGACGCGCGTCGCCCGCGAGGTCGGCACCGAGGGGCAGCTCGGCGGCCAGGCGGCGGTCGAGGGCGTGTCGGGGACCTGGAAGGAGTTGACGGACAACGTCAACCAGATGGCCGACAATTTGACCAACCAGGTGCGCAACATCGCCGAGGTCGCGACAGCTGTGGCCCAGGGTGACCTCGGCACACAGATCACGGTCGATGCTGAGGGCGAAGTCCTGGAGCTGAAGAACACCATCAATACGATGGTCGATCAGTTGAGGGTGTTCGCCGACGAAGTAACACGCGTTGCCCGCGAGGTCGGCACCGACGGCGTCCTTGGCGGCCAGGCAAGGGTCGTTGGGGTGTCCGGTACATGGGAGGATCTGACCGACAACGTCAACCAGATGGCCGACAATCTCACCGGCCAGGTGCGCAACATCGCTGAGGTCGCAACCGCCGTCGCCAACGGCGACCTCACAAAACAGATCACCGTGGATGCGCAGGGTGAAGTTCTGGAACTGAAGAACACCATCAACATCATGGTCGATCAGTTGAGCCTTTTCGCCGCCGAGGTGACGCGCGTCGCCCGCGAAGTCGGCACCGAGGGGCAGCTCGGCGGCCAGGCAAAGGTCGTCGGGGTGTCCGGCACGTGGGAGGACCTGACCGACAACGTCAACCAGATGGCTGACAACCTCACCGGCCAGGTGCGCAATATCGCTGAGGTCGCGACCGCGGTCGCCAACGGCGATCTCACAAAGCAGATCACGGTCGATGCGCAGGGTGAGATTCTGGAACTGAAGAACACCATCAACATCATGGTCGACCAGCTCGGCATCTTCGCTGCCGAAGTGACGCGCGTCGCCCGCGAGGTCGGCACCGCCGGTGTCCTTGGCGGCCAGGCGACGGTTGAGGGCGTATCGGGGACCTGGAAAGACCTGACCGACAACGTCAATCAGATGGCCGACAATCTGACCAATCAGGTGCGCGGGATCGCCGACGTCGTCACGGAGGTCGCAAGGGGAAATCTGACCCGCACGCTCACCCTCGACGCCAAAGGAGAGATCGCCGAGCTGGCGGACACGATCAACGGCATGATCGAGACGCTTGGAACCTTCGCCGATCAGGTCACGAAGGTTGCCCGCGAGGTGGGCGTCGAAGGGCAGCTGGGGGGCCAAGCCGAGGTGCCGGGCGCCACCGGCACCTGGCGCGATCTGACCGACAACGTGAACGAACTTGCCGCGAATCTGACCAGCCAGGTGCGCTCCATCACCGAGGTGGCGACCGCTGTCGGCGAAGGGGACCTGTCGCGGACAATTACGGTGGAGGCGCGCGGCGAGGTCGACGAGCTCAAGAACAACATCAACGGGATGATCCGGAGCCTCCAGCAGCAGACCGAGATCAACACGGAGCAGGACTGGCTCAAGACCAATCTGGCGCGCTTTTCGGGGATGCTGCAGGGGCAGCGTGATCCGGTCGCCGTGTCGAAGATGATCCTTTCTGAGCTCGCGCCTTTGGTCGATGCCCAGCACGGCGTGTTCTACGTCGCAGAAGATGGCGAGGCCGAAGAACGCGGCCTCAAGCTCCTTTCATCCTATGCCTACAAGGAGCGGAAGGGGCTCTCCAATCATTTCCAGCTCGGCGAGGGACTCGTCGGCCAGTGCGCGCTTGAAAAATCACCCATCGTCATAACCGAAGCACCCGCAGATTACGTCAAGATCAACTCGGGGCTGGGAGAAGCACCGCCGTCCAACATTGCCGTGCTCCCGGTCATGTTCGAGGAGGAGGTTCGCGCGGTCATCGAGCTCGCGACGTTCAACCGCTTCAGCGACGTTCAGCTCACGTTCCTCGAGCAGCTCACCGACAGTATCGGCATCATGCTCAGCACCATCGCCGCGACGGCCCGCACCGAGCAATTGCTGCAGGAATCGCAGTCGTTGACCGAAGAGCTGCAAAGCCGCCAGGACGAATTGCAGCAGACCAACGAGGAGCTTGAGGAAAAGGCGCGCATCGTCACCGAACAAATGGGTGAGGTGGAACGCAAGAACAGGGAAGTCGAGCTGGCACGCAACGAACTGGAAGACAAGGCCGCGCAACTGGCGACGACGTCCCGCTACAAGTCGGAGTTCCTTGCCAACATGTCGCATGAGCTGCGCACGCCGCTCAACAGCCTGCTCATTCTTGCCAACACGCTCGCGGAGAACAGCGACGACAACCTCACGGCAAAACAGGTGGAATACGCCGAAACCATTCAGGGCTCCGGCAGGGAGCTTCTGTCACTCATCAACGACATCCTCGACCTGTCGAAGATCGAGGCGGGCATCATGGCGATCGAGCCTGAGAGGGTGAACCTGGCCGGCCTCGTGAGATGGTCGGATCGCGGCTATCGCGAGCTTGCCGAGGTAAGGGGTCTGACGTTCTCCGCATCCACCGGCGACGGATTGCCGGAACACATGGAAACCGACGAAAAGCGCCTGCAGCAGGTCCTAAAAAACTTCCTCTCCAACGCGATCAAGTTCACCAGTGAAGGCGAGATCGAAGTGCGGGTCGATGTTGCGACGGAAGGGTGGAGCGCCGGCCACAACCGCCTCGACGCGGCAGACGCCGTTGTCGCCTTTCACGTTCGCGACACCGGCATCGGCATTGCTGATGACAAGCTCCACATCATCTTCGAGGCCTTTCAGCAGGCGGATGGGGGCACCAGTCGGGAATATGGCGGCACCGGCCTGGGGTTGTCGATCAGCCGCGAGATCGCCCGTCTGCTCGGCGGCGACATTCAAGTGGCCAGCAGGCCCGGTGAAGGCAGCACGTTCACACTTTACCTGCCGCGGCAATATACGGGACCCGCGGTCGATTTTGACGGCGAAGCCGGGCCCGACGGCGCCGAGGCGATTATTCTGCCCGACACAGAAACCGCCGACCAGGAGAAGGCCGCGAACACGCGAGAGTTCGCGGACGATCGCGACGACATCCAGACCGGTGACCGGGTGTTGCTGATCGTTGAGGACGACCTCGCATTTGCGTCGCTGCTAGCGGACCTCGGGCGCGAGAAGGGTTTCAAGGTGGTGGTCACGACCGACGGCACGGGCGTGGTCGCCCTCGCCAGAAAGGTCAACCCGCACGCCATCACGCTCGACATCGAGCTCCCCGGCGCCAGCGGCTGGACTGTGCTCGACCAGCTGAAGCACAATCCCCATACGCAGCACATCCCGGTGCATGTCATTTCGGTTGAGGGCGAGCCCCGGCGGTCACTGGCAAGCGGGGCCATCGCTCACCTTCAGAAGCCGGCCGAGAAGGCCGCTCTCAGCCAGGCCTTCGACGAAATCCGGACCTACCTTGATCGGCCGGCAAAGAAGCTCTTGGTCATTGAGGACAACGACGCAGAGCGACATGCGATCATCGAACTCATCGGAAACGGCGACGTCGTCACTAAAGCGGTCGCGACCGGCGACGAAGCCCTTGATCTTCTCAGGTCGGAAAGCTTCGACTGCATCGTGCTCGACCTGGGCCTTTCCGGCATGTCCGGCTTTGAAGTGATCGAGAAGATCCGCGATGATCTGGAGCTTACCAACCTGCCCATCATCGTTTACACCGGCAGGGAGCTCAGCCGAAGCGAGGAGACACGCCTGCGCCGGGTTGCGAAATCGGTGATCGTGAAGGACGCCGCCTCGCCCGAGCGCCTGCTCCAGGAAACCACTTTGTTCCTTCACCGCGTCGAGGCCGATCTGCCGCCGCGAAAGCGGGATACGCTCCAGCGCCTGCGCCACAGCGACCCCGCGCTCGAAGGCAAGACCGTGCTCGTGGTCGACGACGACATGCGAAACATCTTCGCCATTACCAGCATTTTCGAGCGGCACGGTGCGAATGTCGTCTATGCCGAGAACGGGAAGGACGGCATCGCCACGCTCAAGAAGACGCCGAAGGTCGATTTCGTGCTTATGGACATCATGATGCCGGGCATGGACGGCTATGAGACGATGCGCCGGATCCGCGCCATCAAGAAATACAAGAAGCTGCCGATCATCGCGCTCACCGCCAAGGCGATGAAGGGCGATCGCGAAAAGTGCATCGAGGCCGGTGCCTCCGACTACATTTCCAAGCCGATCGAAACCGACCAGCTCCTGTCTTTGGCGCGAGTGTGGCTCTACAAGGAATGATTGAGGCGCATGGATAAGGTCGACGCTGACCGGATCGAGGACATCGAGATTCGGCTGCTGCTTGAAGGCGTGTTCCAGCGCTACCGATATGATTTCCGCGATTACGCCATTCCGTCCTTGCGGCGGCGAATCTCCGAAGCCATGGAGTCGGAGAAGGTCGGCAGCGTTTCGGCACTGCAGGAGCGCGTTCTGCGTGACTCCACTTGCATGGAGCGGCTGCTGCTCACCCTTTCCATCAACGTCTCCGACATGTATCGAGACCCCGGCTTCTTTCGCGCATTCCGCGAGAAGGTCGTGCCGCTATTGCGCACATACCCGTTTGCCCGTGTCTGGCATGCCGGATGCTCGACAGGGGAGGAGGTCTACTCGATGGCCATTCTGCTCATTGAGGAAGGGCTCTACGACAGATCGCGCATCTACGCGACTGACATCAACGGACCAGTGTTAAAGACCGCAGAGGCGGGCATCTACCCCATCAAGGTCATGAAGAAGCATACCAAGAACTACATCGCAGCCGGCGGCAAGAGGGAGTTTTCGGAATATTACACGGCGAGCCACGATCACGCCGTCCTCGATCCGGCGCTGCGCGAGAACATCGTCTTTGCCGAGCACAATCTTGCCTGCGAGGGGTCGTTCAATGAGTTCCAGGTCATCCTCTGCCGAAACGTCATGATCTACTTCAACAGGGCTCTCCAGGGTCAGGTGCTCCGCCTTTTCGACGAAAGCCTGTGCCCGTTCGGCGTCATTGGCTTGGGCGACAAGGAATCGCTCAGCCATGACGCCATTGCCGCCGGATACCGGCCAATCGATGCCAGACACCGGCTCTACCAGAGAAAGCACTGATGGCGGCGCTGATCCTTCTTCGGCGGCGCCACGGAGCCGCTCCGAGCATGGGCTGAGTCGATGGACGTGCCCCAAAAAGCAAACATCCTGGTGGTCGATGACGAGCCGGGGAACTTGCTTGCACTGGAGTCGGTTCTCAAGGAGCTCGATCAGACCATTGTTACGGCAGGCTCGGGCCAGGAATGCCTGCGGCACCTCCTTGAGGACGACTTCGCGGCGATCGTCCTCGACGTCCAGATGCCGGTGATGGACGGCTACGAGACCGCCGGGTTGATCCGCGCGCGTGAGCGATCGCGGACAACGCCGATCCTGTTCCTGACGGCCCACTCAAAAGATGATGCCGATGTCCGCAGAGGTTACGAGTTCGGCGCCGTGGATTACATCTTCAAGCCGTTCGACCCCGGCATCATTCGGGCCAAGCTCTCGGTCTTCGTCGAGCTCTACAACAAGACGCAGCTGATCAAGCGCCAGACGAAGCGGATGATCGAGATGGAGCATCGGCAGCGCGAATACGAACTAGAGGCCGCGTTGTACGAGCAGGAGAGAAAAGCGGCGAAGGCGCTGGCAATAAAGTCCGAAGAGCTCGAACGATCAAACGCCGACCTTGAACAATTCGCCTACATCGCCTCTCACGACCTGCAAGAGCCTTTGCGGATGGTGTCGAGCTACGTGGAGCTGCTGGCCAGGCGGTACAGGGGCAAACTGGACAAGGATGCCGACGAGTTCATCGCCTTCGCCGTCGATGGCGCCAACCGCATGAAGGAACTGATCGATGGCCTGCTTGCCTTCTCGCGGGTCGAGGCCCAGGGCAGGAAACCGGAGCCGGCGGACAGCGAGACTGTACTGCGGCGGGTGCTCAAGGTCTTCGGATCGGCGATCGAGGACAGTGGCGGTGCCGTCACCCACGACCCGATGCCCTCCGTCATCGCTGACGAAGTGCAGTTGGGGCAAGTGTTCCAGAACCTGATCGGCAACGCCATCAAGTTTCGCAGCGAGGCGCCGCCGCGAATCCATGTTTCGGCCCGCTGTGACGGCGCGGAGTGCGTCTTCTCCGTCCGTGACAACGGCATCGGCATCGACCCGCAATATGCACACAAGGTGTTCCAGATCTTTCAAAGGCTGCACGCACGTGGGGAGCATCCAGGCCAAGGCCTCGGCCTTGCAGTCTGCAAGCGCATCGTAGAGCGCCACGGCGGCCGCATCTGGCTCGGTTCGGAGCCGCATAAGGGCTCAACGTTCCATTTCAGTCTTCCTAGCTCCAACCCCGGCAGGACGAGCGAGAGCGACCCCGAATAGACCTTGCGGCGCTCAAAGATTCTGCGCTGGGCTCAGGTGAGGGAAGGGGCTTCCCGGATTGCGCTCGACCAGGTGAATCTTGACCGGAGTTTTCGCGCTGCACCGATCCCGGTGTCTTGCCGCATTCTCAGCAGTGCACGGAAGCAACGTTCTCTACACCGCAAGGTCCAAGGCTTGGGCGCGATCGAAGCGCTCGATCAACGCAGGAACATCAGCGGCTTCGACCGGTCCTGAAAAGAGATAGCCCTGCACAAACCGACAACCGAGCGCGCGCACAACAGCGCATTGCTCGATTGTCTCCACGCCCTCCGCCACGAGCTCGAATCCGACCTTGCCGCCAAGTTCAGCCAAAGCCCGAACGATTGCCCTGTCAACGTCGTTGTTCACAACGTTGTCGATGAACGACTTGTCTATCTTGAGTAGACTGCAGGGAAGCTCCTTGATCTGGGTGACCGACGAATAGCCGGTACCGAAATCGTCGAGCGCAATCTGGAAACCGTTGGTTCTCAGTTCGCTCAACTTCTGCAGAAGGCAGCGCCGGTTGCTGCCGAACGTGACGTTCTCGGTGACCTCTATGAACAACGCATCCGGCGAAAGACCTTGCCGAGCGAGTTCCTTTACGATGTCGAGCCCGAATGAAGGCCTCAGAAGATCTGCTTCGCTGACGTTGAGCCCGACACTGCCAAACGCAACGCCAGCCGCCTTCCAACCACCGACGTCGCATGTGATCTGGCGGATCATCTCCTTACCCAGCATCTCCGCGTTTTCGCGGTCCTGTAGGGCATCGAGAAAGACCCCGGCTGACAGCAATCCGCCCTCGGGGTGGCGCCAACGCGCAAGCGCCTCAAGTCGGGTGACCCGTCCTGTCTCGATCTCGATGAGCGGCTGATAATAGGGGACGATTTGCGAGGCGACGAGGGCGTCGCGGAACTTCGAGACGAGCTGGAAGCGGTTCTCGAATATCTCGCCCATCGTATGATGGAACTCCACGATACTTGGCTTTGCGCTCGGCTTTGCAGAATTCAGAGCAAGATCTGCTCTCGTTGTGAGGTCCTTGAGATCCACGCCATCGCGCGGATAGCGGGCCAAGCCAGCCCGCAGCGAAACGTCGATGTTGCGACGGGCGCCGCTTGCGGCAACCGTGATCTTCTCCGGGATGGTGGTGCCTTCTCCACGCCGCGAGTGCTCAAACGCACCCTCAAGTATGAGCACGGCGAACTCATCGTTGCCGAGCCTGGCGACGAGGCTGCTTTGAGGAGCGTGGACTTTGAGAGCAGCGGCGACGTCCCGCAGAACCTGGTCACCGACATCGGCGCCGTAATAGTCGTTAATCTCCGCAAAGTCGACGATGTCCAGAATGAAGAGAGCGCAACTGAGGTCTCTGGAACTGCAGGCGCGCAAGAACTTTGACGCCTCCTCCTGAAAGCCCTTACGGTTCGGCAGCCCGGTAACGTGGTCGTGGCACACGGCGTCGGCGAGCAGGCGATCGCTCCTGGCCTTCATTCTTTGAACTTGCCTGAGGCTCGTTCTGATCTTGCTGAGAAGCACGTCGAAATCGATTGGCTTGGTCAGATAATCATCCGCTCCCACGTGGAGTCCGTCCAACATGTGCGTTCGGTCGGCATAGGCGGACAGGAAGATGAACGGTGTATCGGCAAGGTGGGGATGCTCATTGCGCAGCCTTGCCACAAGTTCGCGACCGTCCATGCGCGGCATCGCGACGTCGCAGAGGACGAGGTCAGGCTTCTCTGCGAGGATCAGCTCAAGCCCCTGATCTCCGTCGGCCGCTTCCAGCACATCAAAGCCGTTGTCGCGCAGCTCCCCCGCGATCTCCTCGAGCAGAAACGCTTCGTCCTCAATGCACAATAATGTAGGCACGTAGGAACCCTCCGATCCCATTCCCGCTCATAGCCGGTCGCTCGACGTTCCCAGCCCGGCCGCGCGCACGCGCTTGTCGTTGTCGTCAGTTCAGTTGCGTCGGCGCCGCGCCATGTAGTCCGGCTTGGCGCAGCTGCGAGTCCACCGTTGCGAACAATTCATCGAAGTCGATTGGCTTGGTCAGCAAAAGATCGGCGCCGTCCATCCTTCCGGCGAATTCCTGCTCGGGATAGCCGAACGCCGTCAGAAGCAGAAAAGGAACCGTGTCCAAGTCCGGATAGTCAGTTCGCACGCGCTGGAGCAGTTCCAGTCCGTCCATACGCGGCATTGCGATGTCAGAGATGATGAGATCGGGAAACGTATCGCAGAGCTTGTCCAGGGCGTCGTGGCCGTCAACCGCGACGTCGACCTGGTATCCCTCGTCCGACAACTCCTCCGCCAAGGCCTCGCGGATGTCAGGCTCATCTTCGACAACGAGTATGTGTGTCATCGCCTCAGTCCTTTGCGTTCAGATCGGCTCCGCCGGCTATCTCGCAAGCCGAATGTCGATCACTCCCATCCCGTTTTGCTTGGGGCTGGTCACCCTTTCCTGAGCCCCGGACGGCGCCCGTTCATAGTGTGGTTTGTTTGAATCGCGCCCTTTCTGGGCCGGCGGCCCGGCAATGGGCAAGCTGACAATAATAGTCGTACCTTCACCCTCGACACTCTCCACCTTGATCGATCCCCCATGTTGCTCGACAAGGGACTTGACGATGTTGAGGCCGATCCCGGTGCCTGGAATACCCTGCGACGTCTTGGCTCGGAAGAAGCGGTCAAAGATGTGTTTCAGATCCGGTTCGCCGATGCCGATGCCATGGTCTTTGACCGTGAGGACGGTCTGTTCACCCGAGCCGCGCGCATTCACATGGATGGTGGAGGCGTCAGGCGAGTATTTCACGGCATTGGAGATCAGGTTCGAAACAACCTGCTCCATGGCGGCGGCGTCCGCATAGATGGTGCCCACCAAGTCTGCATCGCAGACGATGGTATGCTTGGTGGCGAACTCCTGATAACGCTCGCAGCAATCTCGTACGACCTTACCGATATCGCACGATTCGAGACGCAGCCTGACCTTGCCTTCATCCATGCGCGCGGCGGCAAGTGTGGTGTCCATAAGCCGCGCCATGCGACGCGTCGCGGTGAGGATTTTGTCGGCCCAGACGACCACATCTTCGGAAATGATGCCCGTGCTGCACACTCGCCGGCGCAGACGCTGCGCCGAGAAGTCGATGATCGTCAGCGGCGTGCGAAACTCGTGGCTGGCGGTGGCGATGAAATGAGACTTCAGGCGATTGAGTTCCCTTTCCTGATCAAGCGCCTTCTCCAGAACGTCGGCCTTCGTCCGCAGTTTCTCCGTGGCCGCGTCAACCAGTTCCTGCAAATGGTCGCGATGGCCGATCAGTTCCGCCTCAGTCCGCTTCTGGTCCGTAATGTCATCATACGTGCTGACCCACCCGCCGGTCGGGAGGGGGTGGCTTGAAAAGGCAATAACGCGTCCGTCGCTGAGTTTCTGCATCCCGCGCATCTGGAAAGCGTCGCTTTGCGGAAGGTCGCCGTCCGGGGGGCTGTTGCTATTGCGGACCAGGCCGCTGGCGCGCGTGTACTCATCGATCCTCGCGCGTTCCGTACCCTGTTCTGTCAGGTCCGGCGGCAGATTGTACATCCGGGCGTAGCTTGAGTTACAGCGTATGAGCCGCTGCTTGTCGTCGAACATCACAAGTCCCTGTGATATGTGCTCGACGGCAGCGCTGAACCGAGCCTCTGCATCGCGTTGGGCCCGGCGAACGGCGTGCTCCTTCAACTCACGCTCGATCGCCGGTACAAGGCGCACCAGACGATCCTTGAGGAGCACGTCGTTCGCCCCGGCCCGCATCGTGGCAACCAGTTCCTCCTCCGAGACGACGCCCGAGACCACGATCACCGGTAGATCGCCAGCGACACGGCGGACGATCTCAATGACGGCAGGCGCATGAAAGCCGGGGAGCTTCATGTCGCTGATGACAAGGTCCCAGCCGCCTTGCGAAAGCGCGTCCTGGACACCTTTCGCGGTGTCTACCCGCTTGCAAGTTGCAGCGAATTGTTCACTCCGAACATGGCGTTGGAGAAGGACGAAGTCGTCCTCCGAATCCTCAACCACAAGGATGTGGATGTTTGTGGTCATGCCGAGACGCTCGCAAAACATCGCTGTCTGCCGGAATGCACCATAAACATTGAGCCTTCGCTGCTTAAATGCATAAGAGTTTATTTAAAGTTGCATATATCGGTGCATTCGGGTGCCTGTCTGACACCTTGATAGAGGGTCAGCTTTTCTTGTGGTCGTGACACGGTTCTGACGGTGTTTTTCTCCAACAGCGGACAGCGGTGATCCTGGCGTCAGGCTCGGCAAATCGACCGATCGATACCGATAGTCTTCGACACCTCGCTTTCGACGGATCGGGCAAATTTTCCTTTGGAATCAACAGCCGAAAAATTTGACTGTCCGACCGTCGGATGGCGAAAATCCACAGATAAATATTGTGCTTAAAAATCAAAGCATTACGGTGTATCAAGATCATCGAGTGGGAATGATCCGCGGCCTTCGACGACAGACGAGGATGTCTCACGGACAGTAGCTGCCCGACGGGTGTGAGCATTGATCGACGCATTAGCGAACTCAGACCAACGGCGCCTGCGTACGCTTGTGCGCAGACCGAACATAAACACCGGCAAACCCGGTCGGGAGGATCGGCGGGTGCGTGCCTCCGCTCGCATCGATCTCGCCAACACTGCGATGCGCATGTTCGGGTAGAGGGTTGGGTGCCTGCATCGAGAGCGCCGGGCCTCCTTTAGGCTCAATCTTGAAGCCGTCGTCCGCGCAACGAGCCTGCGATCCTGCCTCCTGCGGCCTGTACGTGACTCACTCAGCCAACCCGGGACCGTTTCCGATGCCACCAAAGTCACATTCCGGCAATGCCTGAGGCCGCCTCAGACAGCCGCTTTCCAACCACCTTCCGCAGCCGGTCGCTGAACGCTTTCAGAGGACCTTCCGAATATGTCGCCGGTGGTCGCACCAAACGGTAGGCGACCGGGATAGCGGGCTCCACCGGCACCACTACCACGTCTTCGCTGGAGAGCTTCGCCACCAGCGGATCGACGACCGCGACACCCAATCCCCTTGCGGCAAGATAGCAGCAGTTCGACAGGGACGCCTCGATCGGATTGTGCACCGTGAGCTCACCGCCGCGGGCTTCGCGCTCCAGAGCTAGACGTACCGGGGAGGTCCGTCCGGGCAGGATCACCCGATCCTCGACGATGTCTCGCAGACGCACCTTCTTTTGCCCGGCGAGACGATGCCCTTTCGCCATCACCACCACGGCTCGGCCCTCACCCAGAAGCTCGCTGTCCAGGCCGCTTCGTTCGGCAAAGCCGATGATCAGGCCGAAATCGTAATGCCTGAGATTGACCAGATCGAGCACACGCTCGGTGCTTTCTGTGTCGAAGATGACACTGAGGCGCGGGTAGGCCTTCAGCACGTCCGGCAGAACGTCCTTCACGCACAGGTCGTTCATCGAACTGACGGTCCCGATCCGGATCACGCCCGCGCTGATGGCGTGGATGTCCTGCGCCACGCGCGCGATATGGTCCAACCCGACAAAGACCCGCTCCACCTCACGGAACAGCTGCGAGGCGGCGGCGCGCGGAACAAGGCGCCCACGCTTTCGCTCAAAGAGCGGAAAGCCGATCTCGGCCTCCAGGTCCCTGATCAGGCGGCTGACGGCGGGCTGCGTCACATGCAGGTGTGCTGCGGCGGCATTGACGGAGCCGGCGAACATCACCGCCCGGAAGGCTTCGATCTGGCGCGGTTGCAGGCGGCTCACTGAAAAAACATAACATTTCGGTATAGATCCGCAAGTTAATGCAATTTGCCGTTCGACGTATGGAGAGGCACCTTTCCTCTAATGCGGAACGGGAAGCATCCGCAGCGATTCATGTAGGAAGGGAGGACAATATGCGATTCATTCGGCTTCCGGCGATGGCAGCCGCCCTTTCGTCGATGGCGACACTCGCACTGGCAGGTGACCTCACCGTGGGGATCGCCGCGTCGCCGAGCTCGATGGACCCGCAGTTCTATGTGATCGGCCCGAACAGCTCTATGGCGCGCAACATTTTCGACGGTCTGGTCAACCAGGACGACCGGCAGCAGCTCCAGCCGGCGCTTGCGACGGAATGGACCTCGGTCGACGAGACTACCTGGGAGTTTCGGCTGAGGGAGGGCGTGACGTTCCACGACGGGTCCAGCTTCGAAGCCGACGATGTTGTGGCTAGTCTGGACCGGGTCGAACTTGCTTCGGAGAACAGCCCAAGCTCTTTCATGCCATATGTCAGCGGCATCGCGTCGGTCGAAGCGGTCGATCCGCTGACGGTGCGGATCAAGACGGAAGGGCCGATGCCTCTGCTGCCCAACAATCTGTCGCGCATCGCGATCTTGCCGGCGGAGCTGGGCCAGACACCGAGCAGTGAACTCAACACCGGCAAGGGTGTGATCGGCACCGGCCCATACGCCTTCGTGTCTTGGGTGCCGGACAGTGAAATCCGGCTGACACGTTTCGACGATTACTGGGGAGAGACCCCGGCATGGGACAACGTCATCTACAAGGTCTACACGAACGACAGCGCCCGCGTGGCGTCCATTCTTGCAGGCGATGTCGACATGATCGAAGCGGTGCCACCCGCCGATATCGCGACGCTTGAGGCGAACGACGAGACCAAGGTCGTATCCTCTTCGTCGAACCGGGTGATGTATCTGCACATGGATCAGGATCGCGCGGAATCGCCTTTCGCCGCCGGACCGCAGGGAGAGAATCCTCTGCGCGAGGAAAGTGTGCGCCGAGCGATCTCGCTCGCCATCGACCGGCCGGCGCTGATCGACCGGATCATGGACGGGCAGGGTGTGCCCGCCGGACAACTCGTCCCGGAAGGATATTTCGGCTTCGTAGACGCGCTTTCCCCCGATGAGAACGATCTGGAGCGTGCTAAGGCGCTGCTGGCGGAGGCCGGCTATCCCGATGGATTCAAGCTGACCTTTCATGCCTCGAACGACCGCTACCCGAACGACAGCCTGATCGCTCAGGCGATCGGACAGATGCTCACGCGCGCCGGGATCGACACGGATATCGTGACCCTGCCGGCGAGCGTCTATTTTTCGCGCGCGTCGAACCTTGAGTTCAGCTTCATCATGGGTGGTGCCGCGGTTGAAACCGGCGAAGCTTCCGGCGTGCTCGGTCCGCTCCTGGAAACCTACAGCGACAATTCAGGCCGGGGGAATCGCGGACGCTATTCCGATCCCGCATTCGACGAGGCGCTTCAGACCGCGCGCCGGACCATCGATGATGCGGAGCGGGAGGCGAAGCTTCAGGAGGCCATGAGGATAGCGATGGACGATCTCGGCGTGATTCCGGTCTTCTTCCTTGCCCACACATGGGCGCTGCGGGACGATCTGAATTTCGACGGGCGCACCGATGGCTACACGCTCGCCGATGACGTAGCATCGGCCGAATAAGCGTGCGTATTTCGGCCTCGATGCTTCAGGGGGCCTCTATCGGGGCGGCACGCCGTATCTGAGCGCGCCGCCCGGCGACCTTCCATGGATACATCATTGTCACCTGTTCCGATCCCGGTGGTGATTGATTGCGATCCCGGCGTCGACGACGCGATGGCGATTCTTCTCGCCCTCGGTTCGCCGGAGATCGAATTGCGCGCCATCACTACAGTTTGCGGCAACGTCCCGCTCGCCGGCTGCACGGCCAACGCGCTCCGCATTCTGGAACTGGCCGGGCGAACGGACATACCCGTTCATGCCGGTGCCGACGCTCCGCTGATCGGAGCGCCGATCTACGGGCGTTTTCACGGTCCCACGGGACTAGGGGGGCTGTCTCTGCCCGCGCCATCGACCACCGCACAGCCGGAACACGCAGTGGAGAAACTGGCGTCCGAGCTGCGCCGGGCTGTGGAAGCGGGAAAGGGGCTGACGATCTGCGCGCTTGGTCCGATGACCAATCTGGCGCTGCTCTTGAAGCTCCATCCCGATCTGAAGAGCGGCATTGACCGTGTGGTCTCCATGGGCGGTGCGTTTCGCAGTCCGGGCAATCGCAGCCTGACGTCGGAGTTCAACGTCCTTGCTGATCCGCATGCCGCACGCATCGTGTACGAAGCAGGCATTGCCTGTGTCGCCCTCCCGCTCGATGTCACGCATCAGGCGATGACGACGCCTGAACGCTGTGCGCTGTTCGCAGGCGGGGCACCCGGCTCACCGCTTGCTGCCGCGCATGCCTTGCTCGAACGCTGGGCGCGGCACGATCCGGCCCGCTATGGCGGGGACGGCGGGCCGATGCACGACCCGCTGGTCACGGCTTTTCTCGTGGCCCCGTCGCTGTTTCACACGGCTCCTGCCGGCATCTTCGTGGAGACCGACAGCCCGCTCTGCTACGGCCAGACGGTGGCCGACTGGTATGGCCGGAGCGGCACGGCACTCATTGCCACGAAGGTCGATGCCGACGGCTTCTACAGATTGCTCGCAGAGCGCATAGCGCGGCTTGAGCGGATGACGGCATGACCGCCAGACGTATCTTCATCTCCGCCGATCCTGGCGTGGACGACATGGCCGCTATTTTGTACGCGCTCGCCGATCCCGGCATCGCAACCCTGGGGGTCGGAGCCGTGTGGGGAAACGTTCCAAAGGCCGAGGCGCTTGAGAACGCGGACGTCATTCTGGGTCTCGCCGGGAGAGCCGGCGAAGTCCCGCTCTATCCGGGATCGGACGGGCCACTCATCGCAGAGCGGGTCTACGGCAAACACCGCGCGGTCGGCCGTTTCTCCGAGCGGCTGTCGCTGGTTGCGCCCGGGCTCCAAAGCGACGAACACGCCGCATCCGCCCTGGCCCGGGAGATTCGCGCCGCGGCGGTAGCGGACACGCCCATTACCATCGTCTCCACCAGCCCGATGACGGATGTCGCGCTCGCCATATCGCTTGCAGGAAGGGCGAGCGCGCGAAAGGGCATCGCGGAGATCGCAATCATGGGCGGTGCATTCCGCGCGCTCGGCAATCGCGCACCCCATGCGGAGATGAACATGCTTGCCGATCCGCATGCGGCGCGCATGGTGTTGGAAGTCGGACTTTCGGTGGCGCTCTTCCCGCTGGACGTAACCCACACCGTGCGCCTCACGGATAACGATCTCGACAGGGTCTCTCAGATTGCGCCACGGAGCGGGGCAGCGTTCGCCTCGCTCTTTCGTGCCAGCGACCGCCAGAACCCTGCGCTGTATGGTGGCCCCGGCGGTCCCGTCCATGACCTTCTGCCGATGGCGTGGCTGACCGAGTCATCCTTCTTTGAGATGGAGGATGCACCGATCCGCGTGGTGACATCGCCTGATCTCCTCGGCCACACGGCCCGCTCCGCCGAGAGTGACACGGTCCGCCATCGCATCGCGGTCGCAGTGGACGCGGATGGCCTTCGCAGTGCTTTCTTCGATAGGCTCGCAATGCTGGAGACGATTGATGCGACGAACGATAGGGAGCGGATGGCATGACTGCCTATCTGCTGCGCCGCGGCGGACAGGCGCTCGTCACCCTCTTTGTGATGTCGGTGCTGGTCTTCGTCGGCGTCTATCTCGTCGGCAATCCCGTCGACGTGATGATTTCGGCGACCGCCACCCCGGCGGAAAGAGCCGAGCTCATCCGGCGCATGGGTCTCGATCAGCCGGTCTGGGTGCAGTACCGGCATTTCCTGACCGCCGCTCTCTCCGGCGACCTCGGCAACTCCTTTCTCTACAACCGTCCGGCACTCGGACTGATCTTCGAGCGGATGCCGGCGACATTGGAGCTTGCCTTCACGGCGCTCTTCATAGCGCTCGTCATCGGCATTCCGCTTGGGGTCGCGGCAGGGCTTCGTCCCAACGCTCCCACGAGCCGCGGGATCATGGCGTTCTCGATCCTCGGATTTTCGCTGCCGACATTCTGGGTCGGCCTGATGATGATCCTCCTCTTTGCCGTATATCTTGGTTGGGTGCCCGCCTCAGGACGCGGCGAAACGGTCGAAGTGCTCGGCGTCGACTTCAGTTTTCTGACGCTTGACGGGCTGTCGCATCTGATCCTGCCGGCGACGAACCTGGCGCTCTTCAAGATTTCGCTGGTCATCCGCCTGACCCGTGCAGGCGTGTCGGAGGCCCTGCAGACGGAATATGTCCTTTTTGCCCGCGCAAAAGGGGTGAGCGAGACACGCGTGGTCTTCGTGCACGTTCTGAAGAACACCTTGATACCGCTGATCACCGTGATCGGGCTGGAGCTTGGCTCGCTGATTGCCTTCGCCGTCGTGACGGAGACGATCTTCTCCTGGCCGGGAATGGGTAAGCTGATCATCGATGCCATCGCCCGGCTCGATCGGCCCGTGATCCTCGCCTACCTGCTGATCACGGTGCTGATGTTCACTCTGATCAACCTGATCGTGGACCTCGCCTATACGGTGGCCGACCCCAGGGTGGAGCTGGAGGGGCGCCGTTCGTGAGGGAGCTCGGCGCTGACACGACAACGGTCGCGGCAGCGGTCGATGCGGAGCTGCCGCCGGAGAAGCCTGCACGCCCGGTTCTGCGGGTGGTTCGTAAGGTTCTGACCGATCCGCTGGGCCTGCTTGGCGCGACGATCGTTGTCGGACTGGTCGTCGCTGCAATGTTTGCGCCGATGATCGCGCCGCAGGACCCCTATGACCTCGCGCAGCTTGATATTCTCGACAATCGCCTGAGCCCGGGATCGGAGAGCATCTCCGGCACCACCTATCTGCTCGGCACCGACGACCAGGGGCGGGATCTCTTCAGCGCGATTCTCTATGGGCTGCGCACGAGCCTCTATGTCGGCGTTGCATCCGCCGCCATTGCGCTTCTGATCGGCGGAGCCCTCGGCCTGGTCAGCGCCTATGCCGGTGGGCGAACCGACAGCATCGCGATGCGCCTCGTCGATATTCAGCTGTCCTTCCCGCCGATCCTTGTCGCGCTGATCCTGCTTGCGATCCTCGGGCAGGGCGTAGACAAGATCATCGTCGCTTTGGTGGTGACGCAGTGGGCCTATTATGCGCGCACCATACGCGGCTCGGCCTTGGTGGAGCGGAGCCGGACCTATGTCGACGCCGCGCGCTGCCTCGCGCTGCCCCACCATATCGTCACGTTCCGCCAGATCCTGCCGAACTGCCTGCCGCCGCTGATCGTGGTCGCGACGATGCGCGTGGCCTACGCCATCAGCCTTGAGGCGACGCTGTCGTTTCTCGGGATCGGCCTGCCGGTGACCGAGCCTTCCCTCGGCCTGCTGATCGCCAACGGCTACAAATACATGCTGTCGGGAGATTGGTGGATCTCGGTCTTTCCCGGCCTCGCGCTGCTTCTTCTCATTGTCGGCGTCAACCTCTTTGGCGACCGGCTGCGCGACGTGCTGAATCCGCGGTTTCAGGATTAGAGCATGAGCAAGAACTTGCTGGAGGTTCGAGGGCTCGAAACCGTGTTCGGCGGAGAGCACGGCGATGTCGCCGCGGTCCGGGACGTTTCTCTGACCGTCAGCCGTGGCGAGATCGTCGGTCTCGTGGGAGAATCTGGCTCAGGCAAATCCGTCACCGGTCTCTCCATCATGGGCCTGATCGGCCATCCGGGCCGGGTGACGAAAGGCGAGATAATGCTGCACGGGGAGGATTTACGGCGGCTCCCCACCACGGCGCTGCGCGGGCTGCGCGGCAACCGGATAGCGATGATCTTTCAGGACCCTATGATGACGCTCAATCCGGTCCTGCGCATTGACACGCAAATGATCGAAGCGATCACCGCGCACGACGCGAAAGTCGACCGGACCACGGCGCGGGCGCGGTGCCGCGACGCGCTTGGCATTGTGGGCATTCCCTCGCCGGAGGAGCGGCTGAAGGCCTATCCGCACCAGTTCTCCGGCGGCATGCGGCAGCGCGTGACGATTGCCATCGCGATGCTCAACAGCCCCGATCTCATTATTGCGGACGAGCCGACCACGGCGCTGGACGTCACCATCCAGTCACAGATTCTCGCTGAGATGCAGAAGCTCTGCCGCGAGCGCGGCACCGCACTGATCTGGATCACGCACGATCTGACCGTCATCGCCGCGCTCACACAGCGCGTCTATGTCATGTATGCCGGCAGTGTCGTGGAGGAGGGGCTGCTCGACGACGTTCTCGACCGCCCACTGCACCCCTATACGTACGGACTGATCCGCTCCATTCCGTCCGACAACGCGCCGGGCAAACGCCTGTTCCAGATTCCGGGTATGGCACCGCCGATCGACCGCATGCCGAAGGGGTGCCGGTTTCACCCGCGATGCCCGCGCGTGCAGGAGGACTGCCTTCGTGAGCCGTCGCTCGATGCAAGCGGGCCGAACCGCGCCGTGCGCTGCCACCATCCGATCGCCGAGGACAAGGCCTTGTTCGAAGGGGAACGCGCATGAGTGCCGAGGCCCTGGCCGGGAGGGTGCAGCCAGTCGCCGAACGGGCCGGCCCGATCATCTCCATCGACAACGTGACCCGCCGCTTCGAGCGAAGGCCCGACTTTGCCGCGAAGCTCGCCATGCGGCTTGGAGCAACGTTCAACCGCAGGGTCGTCCACGCCGTCGACGGCGTCTCCTTTGAGATCGGCACACGCGAAGTCGTCGGTCTTGTCGGAGAGTCCGGCTGCGGCAAGTCCACGCTGGGGCGGATCGTGGCAGGCATCGACAGCCCCACGTCGGGACGCATCCTCTATCGCGGCGAGGACGTCGCTGGCGCCCCGTCCGAAGCACAACGCGAGTTCCGTCTCCGCGTGCAGATGATCTTTCAGGACCCCCTCGACAGCCTGAACCCGCGCTATCGGATGGGCCGTGCTGTCTCAGAGGCCCCCCGGCATCACAGGATCGTTCCCTTGTCGGAGCTGGAAGGACATGTTGACCGCATCTTGCTGAAGTGCGGCGTGGACCCTTCTACGAAGGATCGGTTTCCCCACCAGTTCTCCGGCGGTCAGCGGCAGCGTATCGGCATCGCACGTGCGCTCGCGGTCAACCCGGAGCTGGTCGTCTGCGACGAAGCTGTGGCTTCGCTCGACGTCTCGATCCAGGCGCAGATCATCAATCTGTTCATGGATCTACGTGAGGCGTTCGACCTCGGCTACCTGTTCGTCAGCCACGACATCGGCATCGTTCGCCACATCTCCGATCGGCTGGTGGTGATGTATCTCGGACGTGTCGTAGAGCTCGGCCCGACCCAGGAGCTTTTTGCTAAGCCGAACCACCCCTACACGCAGGCCCTCCTGAAAGAAGTTCCGACGCTCAAGCGACGCGGCGCGTCCTTCTGTACCATACAGGGTGAGATTCCCTCGCCGCTGCAGCCGCCGTCGGGCTGCCATTTCAACCCGCGCTGCCCCTTTGCGACGAAGCGCTGCCGCAGCGAAGTGCCAGAGCTCAGGCAGATAGCACCGGGCCGCTTTTCTGCCTGTCATCTAAACGACGACACGAGGTGAACGGGCAGGTCCATCCTGTCTGCAAAAGCCAAGATGATCGGGCTGATGGAGCCAACTGCGCACGCGCGGACATCTCAGCGTGCAGTCCGTCATTCGGTCGCCGCGTTGCCTGCTGGGAATCGACCGATCGATATCGATATCGTGGCGCCAACGGAAATGGTCCTGGCTCTGGGCCAAGTGTTCCGCATGGGCGGTCTCAGAGGGTGTGGTCACAACCGGCCTTTTCCGTGATCAGAGAAACGGCGCTGCAATCACAGGCGTGAACCCGACCAATAGTGTCTGGATCTGTTTCATGGTTCAGTCCTTTCCTTTGGATTGTGGCAATGTCGAAGTACGCGCTTTGCCGCTTCGCTCGACTATCAAAAACAGTGAAGAGCACAGCGGCCTCTTTCGATCATCATCACGCTCTTCACCGCTCAAGACCGATTTCTTCTGACCGCGCGTGCTTTATGCCGGTTGGCGAAGGTTGCCGCCGGAGTCGGCAGCAACCTCCTCGGATCCGTCGGCACCATCGCGCCGACCTCGGATCAGGATTTGGCGCAGTGCAGTCAGGTGCGGGAACTCCACCAGCATGCCGATGACGATCGCTGCATAGATCAGCGGCTGATCCGGAATCGCGATCGCCGTGATGCCGAGC
>JANQKG010000048.1 GCA_028281235.1 Afifellaceae bacterium
GAGCATGATCCCGAAAAGTGGAGACCGGTTTCCCGCCTTCGCGAAGCGCGCTTCGGCGGGCGAAGCAAGGTCGGATAAGATCATGCTCCAGCAAAGACAGTGAGCCTCCATTCTGATTCAATCAGAATGGATAAGGCTCTAGCCTCCCTGACAAAGGCCAACGCTTCGCCGGCGCAGTTCGCGGCCTGTTGCGCGTGCGGTGCCCGGCCTCTTATCGTGCCCATGAGTTGAGGCAGGATGCGGGTGTGCAATGCTCAGAAAATTGTTGGCGGGGATGCTCGTTGGCGCATTGTGGCCGGTCGCCGGCGCTTTTGCGCAGGCTGACGGGGAAAACGGCGCGCCCAGCGTTGATGCGCCGCTGCCGACGATCCTGCGCGCCGAAACGGAGCTCCCCGAGGCCGCGCAGGCGAAGCGCCGCAAGCTTATGGAGGCGGCGCGATCGGGCGATTTGGAGAGGCTGCGCGTCCTGATGGATGCTGAGCCCGCGCCGCCCGCTGTTGCTATCGGCGATCCCGGCGATCCGATCGAATATCTGAAAGCGCTTTCCGCCGACGCCGAGGGCCGTGAGATCCTGGCGATCCTCCTGGAGCTTCTGGAGGGCGGCTTCGTGCTTGTCGGCGAGGGGACCGACGAGGCGCTGTACGTGTGGCCCTATTTCGCCGAGTTCCCGCTGGAGGCGCTGTCTTCGGAGCAGCTCGTGGAGCTCTTCACGCTGCTCACCGCCGCCGATTACGACGACATGAAGGCCTACGGGACCTACACGTTCTTCCGCGTCGGGATCACGCCAGACGGCCGCTGGCTGTTCTTCCTGGCGGGCGACTGAACCGCTACTCCGCCGGAATCTTGGCCGGGCCGGGCGCATCGGTGCGGCCGCGGGGAAGGAGTGCCAGCACGGTCGTATCGACGTGGAGCCGGCGACGCGCCGCAATCGCCAGCCAGACAGCCCGCAGCGTCAGCGCCAAGGCGCCGGCCATCGCCGCCCCGTTGACGCCGAACGCCATGATGAGCGGCACGGCAAAGGCCACGTTCACGCCGACGATGACGAGATAGGTTGACGCGGAGAGGCCGCTATAGCCCGTCATGTTGAGGACGTCCTCCGCCGGCCCGGCGGCGACGCGCACCACCACGCCGATCGCCAGGATGACCAGCGGCGTGTAGCCCGCTTCAAAGCCGTCGCCGAACATGGCAAGCAGCCAATCGCCGCCCGCCACGAGGAGGGCGACGGCCGCCCCCGCGATGACAAACGTCGCCGCCACCACATGCCGGCAGAGCCGCTGCAGGCCATCATGGTCGCCGCGCGTATGCCTGGCAGAGAAGAGATGCGCCGTCCCCACGGTCGCCGCAAACGGCACCAGATTGACGACCTGGATGATGCGGGTTGCGGCGAAGTAGATGGCGATCTCCGCCGGGCTGGCGAAAAACGACAGCACGAGCACATCGGCGAAGCTTGCCAGATGCTGCCCGGCGTAAAGCACGGCGAAAGGTGCGGAGCCGATCAGCCATTCGCGCGGCCGATAGGCCGTCGGCCCCGGCTCGATTGCGCGGCGCATGCGCATAAGGATCGCGATGGCCTGATAGGCGGTGGAGACCACCATCGTCGCGACCAGACAGATATATCCGGTGAGCGCCGTCGCCTCCATATCGATTGCGACAGCGCCGACCATGAAGAGAAGCAGAAGCCCGTGGCGCAGGATATAGACCGGCGCCAGCGCGGGGATGGTCCAGCTGTAGGAACGGCCGATCGCCTCCAGGAGCGCCTGCACGCAGGCGAAGGGGATGGAGATCGCCATCAGCGCCATCGGCATCAGGTAGACATTGTCGATCCATCCCCCGGCGAGCGGCAGGACGGCGATGAGGAGCGCGCCGAAGCCGATGGAGGACGTCAGCGTTGCGATGGCCGAAAATCGGACGAAGCCTCTCAGATGCGATGGCTCGCCGCGCGCTCTGAGCTGGGCGATGTAGCGCACGGGCGAATCGCCGAAGCCCAGCGTGGCGATGGCGGCGAACACCAGGAACCACACCCAGGTATAGGCAAACACGCCATATTCGTGCTGGCCCATGAGCCGCGCCAGCACCACCTGCGCAAGATAGGCGAGTGCCGCGCTTGAGAGGCGGATGATGAGCGCTATTGCGGACGAGCGCTGCGCCACCGATGCCGTGTCGGTGCCCGTCAGTGTCGTGCGCGCCCTCTTCAGAAGGCCCGCGCCGCCGAAGCGACCCTCCGTCGCAATCGTCAAGCCGGTGCTCCAGGCAGTCCGCGTTTAACTTACGTCTTAACTAGCGGCGGTGCCTTAAAGGAGCGTAATAGCGGAGTGTGGTTACCGCGGGCCGGGCGGTAGCGCGACGTGAAAACGCACGGGATTCCCGGCACTTGCGGTCACAAGCTCGCCCTCCCAGACCACCTTTTGGCCACGGATGATTGTACCGACGGGCCAGCCGGTGACGGCCATCCCGTCATAGGGCGTCCAGCCTGCGCGCGAGGCCATCGCGGCGGTCTTGATCGTCGCCTGGCGCTTCAGGTCGACGATGGTGAAGTCGGCGTCGTAGCCGACCGCGATACGCCCCTTGCACGCGATGCCGAAAAGTCGCGCCGGTCCGGCGCTTGTCATGTCCATGAAGCGGGTCAGCGACAGCCGGCCCTCCGCGACGTGGTTCAGCATGACCGGCACCAGCGTTTGAACGCCCGGCATGCCAGACGGCGACTTCGGATAGGGCTGCTCCTTCTCCTCCAACGTATGCGGCGCATGGTCAGAACCGAGTATGTCAGCCGTGCCGTCGGCGACGCCCGCCCAGATGGCGTCGCGGTGGGCGGCGTCGCGCACGGGCGGGTTCATCTGTAGGAGCGTGCCAAGGCGCGCATAGTCCTCAGCACAGAACGTCAGGTGCTGCGGCGTCACCTCCACGGAGGCGACGTCCTTGTGATCGGCGAGGAAGCGTATTTCCTCGCCCGTCGTGATGTGCAGCACATGGATCGCCGCGCCGGTCTCCCGTGCGATCGCCCCCAGCCGCCGGGTCGACGACAGCGCCGACTCAACGTCGCGCCAGATTGGGTGGCTTGACGGGTCGCCGTCGCGCCGCTCGCCGCGCCGCTCGTTCATCCGGTAATCATCCTCCGAATGAAAGGCAGCGCGGCGGCGCGTATGCGAGAGGATCGCCCGCACGCCGGCATCGTCCGGAACCAAAAGATCGCCGGTCGACGCCCCCATGAAGACCTTGACGCCGGCAGCCCCCGGCAGACGCTCCAGCTCGGGGAGGTCGCGGGCGTTGTCGGCCGTCCCGCCGACCCAGAACGCATGGTCGCAATGCATGCGCCCGCGCGCGCGCTTAAGCTTGTCCTCAAGCATATCGGCGCTCACCGTCAGCGGATTGGTGTTAGGCATCTCAAAGACAGTGGTGATGCCGCCAAGCACGGCGGCGCGCGAGCCGCTTTCCAAGTCCTCCTTGTGTTCGGCCCCCGGTTCGCGGAAATGCACCTGGCTGTCGATCACGCCGGGAAGGATGGTCAGGCCCGCGGCGTCGATGTCTTCAGCACAATCGGCGCCGGAGAGATTGCCCAGAGCGGCGATGCGGCCGTCGCGTACGCCGATGTCGCGCGGACCCGTGCCGTCGTGATTGACCACGGAGCCGCGGCGAATGATGAGGTCGAATGTCTCAGGCACGATGTCCTACTTGATTGGCGTTTGGGGTTCAGAAGCGATATATGACAAAGTCATACTCAGTCGAGTGCCATAAAGGACGCAGCCGATGCGGACCACCAAGCCCATCACCGTGACACTGGGCGAACTCCACGAACGAGTAGAGGCGCGCGTGCGTTCCGGCGCCTACAGTTCCGCCAGCGAGGTCGTTCGCGCCGGGCTTCGCGCTCTGGATCGCGAAGAGGAAGCGCTTGACGAGATTTGGCGGCGGAAAGTTCAGGAAGCGTACGACGACCCGCGCCCAAGCATTCCGGCGAAAGAGGTGTTTGAACGCCTCGAAAAGAAGCACGCCGCCTTGATGAAGAAGGAAGGCAATGCCAACGAGGGTCCTGCTTCGCCCCGGCGCCGAAGCAGACCTTGATGCCGATAGTCTCTCGGCTATAGCAATCACGATGCCCACCGCCCATCTCGATGATCGCGCCGTCATCCGCATTGCGGGACCCGACGCCGCCTCGCTCTTGCAGAACGTCGTGACGCTCGACATGGACGACGTCGACCGCGCCGGAAGCGCCTATGGCGGCCTTTTGACGCCGCAGGGTAAAATTCTGTGGGACTTTGTGCTGCATCGCATGACGGAGGGCTATGCCGCCGACGTCCGGGCTGACGAGGCAGCGGCTCTCGCCAAAAGGCTGTCGCTCTATAAGCTTCGGGCAAAGGTCGAGATCGCCGCCGCACCGGATATTTGCGTCTATGCAAGCTGGGCAGACGCGGAGGAGGGAGATGCCGGCGAAGTGCCGGCCGACCCGCGCCTTGCCGCGCTCGGGCGGCGCTGGGTGGCGCCCGCCGGTTCGGTTCAGCCGAACGCGACGTGCGCCGATTGGCACCGCCACCGCATTGCGTTGGCGGTGCCGGAAGGCGGAATCGACTTCGTCTTCGGCGAGGCGTTCCCCTTCGATGCGGCGATGGATTCGCTGAACGGCGTGGCCTTCGACAAGGGCTGCTATGTCGGCCAGGAGGTGGTGAGCCGCATGCGCCACCGCGGCACGGCGCGCCGTCGCATCGTCGCGCTGGAGGCCGATGCGCCGCTGCCGGAGCCGGGTGCCGACATTCTTGCGGAGGATCGCGCGCTGGGGCGTCTCGGCTCGTCGTCAAACGGCCGCGGCATTGGCGTGGCGCGGCTCGATCGGCTGCGCGCCGCGCTCGATGACGGGCTCGCCGTCCAGATCGGCGCGCAACAGGTGACTGCATCGCTGCCGGCCTGGGCCACCTATGATTGGCCGGGCGACGCGGATTCGGAGGATTAGAGCATGATCCCGAAAAGTGGATACCGGTTTTCGGATAAGATCATGCTCCAACAAAGAGGTAGGGCCTACGCCGTTCTGATTCGTTCAGAACGGCGTAGGCCCTGACGCCTTGCCTGATCGCCCGGGCGCGCCGGCGCGTGCATGGCAACGCATGCTGTCCGGCCGTCGGCTCAACCTGCTCGACCCGTCGCCGCTCGACGTTGAGATTGAGGACATCGCTCACGGCCTCGCGCGTGTCGCCCGCTGGAACGGCCAGACCGCCGGCAGCCACGCCTTCTCCGTCGCCCAGCATTCGCTGCTGGTGGAGCGCGTGCTCAGGCTTCAGCAGGCCGGCGCAACGCCGCGCGACCGCTTGGCGGCGCTCATCCACGACGCACCGGAATATGTGATCGGGGACATGATCTCGCCGTTCAAGGCGGTGATCGACACGACCTATCGCGACGTTGAAGATCGGCTCGCCATTGCGGTCCGATTGCGCTTCGGCCTTCCGGCGACGCTCCCGCAGACTTTGCGGCAGCGCATCAAGCGCGCCGACCAGGTCGCCGCCTATTGGGAAGCGGTTCTGCTCGCCGGTTTCGACGACAAGGAGGCGCGGCGCTATTTCGGCCGTCCCGGCGGGGTCGGGCGCAACCCGATTGCGGCATTGCTGGAGCCGTGGCCTGCAAAACGCGCCGAATCGGACTATCTGAAAAGCGTCAGAGCATTGATCGCGGCAACGACGGAGACGGTATGAGCGCCATCTATGTTTGCCCGCTGTCGCGTCTTGGCGAAACGGTTGCCGAAAGCGGTGCTGCGCATATCGTCACGCTCATCAATGACGGCACGCAGGTGGAACGGCCTGAGAGCGTTGAGCCCAACAACCATTTGTTTCTCGGCATGCACGATATCTCCGTGCCGGCGGAGGGAATGGTCCTGCCCTCCGTTGAGCACGTGAACGCGTTCTTGAGTTTCGTGCGCCGTTGGGAGCGTGAAGCGCCGGTCGTCGTCCATTGCTTCGCCGGCATCAGCCGCTCGACCGCGGCGGCCTTCTCCGCGTTCTGCGCCATGCGGCCGGAAGTGGACGAGATGGAGATCGCGCTGCGCATTCGCGCCCGCTCGCCGGAGGCGACGCCCAATGCGCGCCTCGTTGAGATAGCCGACGAGATTTTGGGCCGCGACGGACGGATGGTGCGCGCTGTGGAGCGCATCGGCCGCGGTGCTTTCGCGTATGAAGGCACCGTCTTCGCGCTCCATCTCGATGAGTGACCCGCAGGCGTCGGACGCTTTTGACGGAACCGTTGGATCGGCAATCGTCGTCGGCCTGAACGCCGCCGTCGTTGCCGTCGACAAACTGGCACCGCTGATCCTCGTGGTACGCAGCCAGGACGGGCCGCAGGACAGCCTGCCGTTCGGCCCGTTCGATCCGGTCCGCCATCGCACGTTGGAAATCGGCCTGCGCGCCTGGGTGGAAGCGCAGACGCATCTCGACCTCGGCTATGTCGAGCAGCTTTACACGTTCGGCGATCGCGGCCGCCACGCCCAGCCCTCCGACACCGGCCCCCGTGTCATGTCGGTCGGTTATCTGGCGCTGACGCGGCGCTCACCGGAATCCGATGAGGTGCTGCAGCGTTCCGCCGCCGCCTGGCGGCCGTGGTATGAGTTCTTTCCCTGGGAGGACTGGCGGGGCGGCCGCCCGGAGCCGCTCGACCGATCCATCGTCCCGCTTCTGGAGGAATGGGCATCGCACCGCCCCGCGGCAGGCGACCCGCCGCGGCCGATGTCGCGCCGTGACCGCGTGCAGCTGTCATTCGGGCTCGGCGAATTGCCGTGGGATGAGGAGCGCGTGCTCGATCGCTTCGAGCTGCTTTACGAGGCGGGCCTGATTGAGGAGGCGCTGCGGGACGAGCGCGAAGCGGCGCTGGCGCGCGGCGAGCTCCGGCAACTGGGCGCCGCCATGCTGCACGATCACCGCCGCATCCTCGCCACCGCAATTTCACGGCTGCGCGCGAAGCTGAAATATCGCCCCGTTGTCTTCGAACTGATGCCTGAGAGCTTTACGCTGACGGAATTGCAGCACACGGTGGAAGCAATTTCCGGACGACATCTTCATAAGCAGAACTTTCGCCGCCTGGTAGAGCAGGGCCAGTTGGTCGAGCCGACCGGTGGCACGTCGACGGCGACCGGCGGCCGGCCGGCCGCGCTCTTCCGTTTCCGCCGAGACGTCCTGCAGGAGCGCCCGGCGCCCGGCCTGCGGCTTGGAGGCCGCGCATGAGCCGCCTGCCGCTGATCTTCGTTCGCCACGGCGAGACCGATTGGAACCGTGAGCTGCGTTACCAGGGCCAGTGCGACATTCCGCTGAATGATCTCGGCCGCCGACAGGCCGCGCGCAACGGCCGCGCTCTGGCCGGCCTCCTCGCCGCCGGCGAGTGGCGCCTTGTCGCCTCGCCGCTTGTGCGCACCACCGAGACGATGCGCATTGCGCTACGGGAGGCCGGGCAGGGCGGACGGACTTTCGCCGAGGACGCAGCCCTGAAGGAGGTCCATTACGGCGACTGGGAAGGGCTGACGATCGACGAGATCTTGGCACGCTACCCGAACGAATCACGGGCTCGCGAGGCCGACAAATGGCGCTACGCGCCGCCGGGCGGCGAAAGCTACGCCATGCTCGCGGAGCGCGTCGCCGCATGGCTTGAGACGATGGACACGCCGACGCTGATGGTTGCGCATGGCGGTGTTCTGAGAGCACTTCACCATCTTCTCGCCGGCCTGCCGGGCCATGACGCACCGCATCTGGCCGTGCCGCAGGACCGCGTCACATTGTTTACGAACGGCGCGGTGCTGGCGATATGATTTAAGGGCGCTTAGCCCGCTTGGTGTTTTCGCGCAGCCAGGCCTCCAGCGCCTCGTAAGTGAGACTGTGGCTTTCGTAGAGGTCTGATAGGAACCGCCAGGTTGCGTCCGCGTCGGCTGTGATTTCGACATCGTTGATCGCCAGAAACGTGTAAGCAGCAGCAAAGGCTGTGCGCTTGTTGCCGTCGACGAAGGGGTGATTCTGCGACAGGCTCTCCCAAAGGGCCGCGGCTTCGGCGATGACGTCCTCGTAATAGCCGGACTGCGCCCTGAAGAGCGCTGCTTCAAGCTGGCCGGGATCGCGAAGGCCGCCGCGCCCACCATAGCGTTCGATCTGATCAGCATGCATGGCCAACACATCGGCGATGGTGAGATAGTCCCTCACGCGGCGTCGTGGCTACTTGGCCAGCTTTTCGTAGAGCGGGCCGAACCGCGCGTGGCTTGACTGATAAGCCGCCATGACGTGACGGCGTGGCTTGCCGCTCCGCCGCTTTTCAAGCAGATCAGCAAGGGCCTCATCGACCAGCGTCTGAATCTTTGCGCCTTCGTCTTGTGCCAGCGCACGCACATCCTCGAGCAACGCGCTGTCGACTGTCGTGGCGAAATTCATCCGCGTCTTGGCCATATCCTCGTCTCCATTGCGGCCAGTGTATCATGATTTTTCATGAAGAAACAAGGATTCTGTCGCGGAGAACGCCTGAACGACCGGCTTGGCGGATTTGACGCTCTTTCGTCGCCCGCCTACACGTTGCGGCGAGCCGGGATTCGCATGTCGCACAACACCTTCGGTCATCTCTTCCGCGTCACCACCTGGGGCGAAAGCCACGGGCCCGCGATCGGCTGCGTGGTCGATGGCTGCCCGCCGGGTATCCCGCTCACCGAAGCCGACATCCAAGGCTATCTCGACAAAAGGCGGCCCGGTCAGTCGCGTTACACCACCCAGCGTCAGGAGCCGGACCAGATAAAGATCCTCTCCGGCGTGTTTACCCCCGATGCAGGCGATGAGGCGGCCGGCGTACAGGTGACAACCGGCACGCCGATCGCGCTGATGATTGAGAATGTCGACCAGCGCTCCAAGGATTATTCGGAGATCAAGGAGCGCTATCGGCCGGGCCACGCCGATTACACCTACGATCTGAAATACGGCATCCGCGATTACCGCGGCGGCGGCCGCTCCTCCGCGCGCGAGACGGCGATGCGCGTTGCCGCCGGCGCGATTGCCCGCAAAATCGTGCCAGGCCTTTCGGTGCGCGGCGCGCTCACCCGCATCGGCGAGATTGCGATCGACCACTCGCGCTGGGACTGGAACGAGGTGGACCGCAACCCGTTTTTCTCCCCTGACGCAACAGCGGCGGAAGAATGGGCCGCCTATCTCGACGAGGTGCGCAAGAGCGGCTCCTCGGTCGGGGCATTGATTGAGGTGCATGCCGATGGCGTGCCGGCGGGGCTCGGCGCGCCGGTCTACGGCAAGCTCGATCAGGAGATCGCCGCCGGGCTGATGTCGATCAACGCCGTGAAGGGCGTTGAGATCGGCAATGGCTTTGAGGCGGCGCGCATTCGCGGTGAGGAGAATGCCGACGAGATGCGCATGGGTAACGACGGCGAGCCCGTCTTCCTCTCCAATAAAGCCGGCGGCGTACTCGGCGGCATCTCCACCGGTCAACCCGTAGTGGCGCGTTTCGCCGTCAAGCCGACCTCCTCGATCCTCGGCCCGGTGCGCGGCGTAACACGGGGCGGCGAGGACGTCGATCTGGTCACCAAGGGCCGCCACGACCCTTGCGTCGGCATTCGCGCCGTCCCGATCGGCGAAGCCATGCTCGCCATAATCATCGCCGATCACTATCTCCGCCACCGTGCGCAGACTGGAGCGGGCTGACGGCGATGTGGCGATGTGTGCGCTGGTTGGGTAGACTTCTAATCGGTATGGCAAGGGGGTGCATTCTGCGAGGGGGCTCGCGGGAGGCGTCTTTGCTTCGAAGAAGATATGTGCTCGGCATGCTCGCCGCCATTGCGGCGCTGCCGTCTTTTCAATTGGCCGCACAGGCGCAGAGCTTTGAGCAGCTGATCAACGAGGTGCTGAAGCGGCAAAGCCAGCCGGGCACGGAGGAACAGCCCGATCCGCTGCTGCCGCCTGACTTGGCACCCAATCAGCCGGGCAATGCGACGCCAGGCGCGCCGGCGCTCAATCCTGTGGAGCTCGGGCCACGACCCTATACGCCGCCCACGATCGAACTGCCGCCTGAAGATGGCAGCACGCCGCCCGATAGCGCCTCTGCTGCGCCCGCTGAAGCATTGCCGGCCGACACCACGTCATCTCTGGAAACAACCCCGGTCCAGGACGCGCCTCCGGACTTGGGATCGTTCTCGCAATCGTTAGGGACGGACGCCGCCCCCGCCGAGCTTGTCGTGGCACCCGGCGAGGACCGCACGCGCGAGAGCCTGCAGGTGGCGGAGGTTAACGCCGTCACGTTCAGCGAAGAGGCGCTTGCCGTCGGCGGTGCCAATCCACTCGTCCTGAAGGCGCAAGTGCTGCTTGACCGGGTCGGCGCCTCGCCCGGCGCGGTCGACGGGTACGCCGGCGGCAATCTGGCCAAGGCCATATCTGCCGTGGAGACGGTTCTCGGCCTGCCGGCCGACGGCGTGCTTGACGCGGAGGTGTGGAAGGCGATCGGTGGTGACGGCGCCGGCGATGTGTTGGTGGAATATACCATCACCGAGACCGATCTCGCCTATCCCTTCACCGCGATCCCTCAGGACTATATCGCGCAGGCGCAGCTTCCGGGCCTTTCCTATGGCGGCCCGGTGGAGATGCTGAGCGAGCGCTTTCACATCGACGCAAAGCTCCTGCGCGCGCTCAATCCGGAGGCCGATTTCACGCAAGCCGGCACGACTGTCTGGGTGACCTCGGTGGAATCGAAACCGGTGAGCGGCACCGCATCTCGCATCGTGGCTGACAAGACGCGCGGCCAGCTGCGTGCCTACGATGCGCAGAACCGCCTCCTCGTCGCTTATCCGGCGACGATCGGCAGCGCTCAGAACCCGTCTCCTACAGGCGAACTGCAGGTGGAGGTCGTCACCCCCAATCCGGTCTTCTTCTACGATCCCGGCGGCCTCGCCACGACCGGCAACACAGGAAAGCTGACGCTGCCGGCCGGCCCCAACAATCCGGTCGGCTCAACCTGGATCGGCTTGTCCGTGCCCGCCTGCGGCATTCACGGTGCGCCGGAACCGGCCAAGGTCGGCAAGACCCCGGCGCTCGGCTGCGTGCGGCTGACCAACTGGGATGTTGAGGAGCTTGCCGGGCTGGTTCAGCCGGGTGTCACGGTCTCGTTCGTCGATTAGAGCATGATCCCGAAAAGCATGCCCCGGACCGCGATCCGGGGTGGACACCGTCTTTTCGGACGAGATCATGCTCAAGCAAAGAGATAGAGCCTCATCGATCGGCGGGCAGAACCATCGCACGGGATGTGCCGCGAAAGACGAAGCGCGCATAGCCGAAATAGGTGAACGCCATCACCAGAAGCGTCGCGCCGACCGCAGCGGCGATTGGCGGCAGCGTGGGCCAGAGGATCAGCGCCAGCGCATAGAGGACATAATTGAGACCTGCCGCGAGCCCGGCAATCAGGCCGTAGCGCAGTCCTTCGCTCGCCTGGTCGGTCGGCGACGCGCCGAACGTATGCGCGCGGTTGAGCCGCCAGGTGGTGAACGCCGCGGCTGCGATCGATATCAGCCGCGCGGAGAACGGGTCGAGCCCCGCCCCATGGTGCAGCAGGACCAACAATCCGGCATCGACGACAAAGCCCGCGCCGCCGACAAGGGCGAAGCGCGCAAAGCGCTCCAACGCGGGTGGCAATGATGAGCGCGCGGCTGCCATGCCCCACAATGTGCGCCAATCCGCTTAACGTCCGGTAAGGTTCGCCGCTTTTGGGAACCCGCCGTTTATCTTTTGCGATTTATTCACCTTGGCGACAGGTCCACTTCGCCAAGCGCTCACGTGAAGACGTCCGCCGACATCGCCGCCGACCCGACGACAGCCGACCACGCGGTCTCCGCACCGGCTGCGTCGAAGACCGGCTCCAAGGAGCCGGCGCTTTGGGCCGTGCTCCTGATCTTCTGGGGCGCGTTCGCCGCGGCGATCGCCATGACGGCATTGCTCAACCCCGACATGTTCATCCGCCAGGACCCCGACAGCCTGATGCGCATGGTGCAGGTGCACGATCTTCTGGCGGGGCAGGGCTGGTTCGACCTCATGCAGCACCGCTTGGACCCGCCGGAAGGCGCGCTCATGCATTGGTCGCGCCTGATTGACGCGCCGATCGCGACGCTCGTCGCGCTGGGCGATCTTGTCGGTATCGGCGAGCGTCTGGCGCTCATTGCCTGGCCGCTGCTTCTGCTTCTGGCGCTGATGGCAGGCGTGGCGTTGAGCGCCACCGCACTCGCCGGTCGCGCCGCCGCCGTGCCGGCGCTGATCCTGTCGCTCGTTTTCCTCGACCCGCTGCTCTTTTTCTTTCCCGGAACCATCGATCACCACAATGCGCAATACGCGCTGACGGCGCTGATGCTTGCAATGGCGTTGCGGCTTGATCGCGGCGTGATCTACGGCGTGCTCCTGGGCTGCGGCCTGGCGCTGATGCTCGCCATCGGGCTGGAGATGATCCCTTATGTGGCGGTCTTCAGTGCCATTGCCGCCATGCGCTGGGCGATGGCTGGTCTGAGCACCCGCGCGATTGCGGCATTCGGACTTGCGTTCGCCGCGGCACCTGCGGCGCTTTATGCAGGCTCCGGCTCGCGCGAAGCCGCCTTTGTCTGTGATGCGCTGTCTTGGGCGATGGCGGCGCCGGCGGCTGTCGCAGGATTGGGCTTGACGGCGCTCGCGCTGGCGCTTCACCGAACACAGGCGATGGCGCTTCGCCTCGCCGGGCTGGGAGTGCTTGGCGCGACGATTGTTGCGGCACTTCTCGCAATCGCGCCCGATTGCCTGTCCGGTCCTTACGGCAAGCTCTCAGCAGAGCTCAGGGCCGTGTGGCTCGACACGGTTCTCGAAGCCCTGCCGATCGCCGGCTACGCCGCGCGCCGGCCGGTCGCTGCAATCGCAACGCTCGGGCCCCCGATTGTTGCCTTGGCGGTGGCGCTCGTGCGGGTGTGGAATGGTCCGGCGGAGCGGCGGGTCGCCTGGGGCGTGCCGCTGACGTTGCTTGCGACGGCGCTGGCGCTCAGCTTCTACCAGGTGCGCACGTTGCCCTACGCCAATGTCGCGGCCATCGCCGTACTCGGCGCATGGCTTGCCGAACTCGCTGCGCGCTATGGCATGACGACGCTGCGCAGCCGGGCGGCGCTGCCAGTTTTGGCCGGCTTCCTGGTGGCCTGTCCGATCACGCATGTGGGGCTCGGCTGGGCCGCGACGGAAGCACTTGCCGCAGCCACAGACGGCCGCCTTGCGCCGCCGGAACGTCCGACAGCGCCCAAGGCGCAGACCGCCGGCCTCTCCAATGCCGAGCGCGAGTGTCTCGACCCGGCAAGCGCCAGGCTGCTTGCCAGGGTGCCGCAAGGGCGCCTGCTGACGCCGGTGTTCTTCGGTCCCTCCGCGCTTCTGATGTCGCCGCACGACGTGATAGCCGGCCCCTATCATCGCTCCGGACAGGCGATCCTCGATGCCTCATATGCGACGCACAAGCCGCCGCATCAGGCGCGCGCCATCATCGACCGCCGCGCGGTCGATTACGTAGCGATCTGCGCCACGTCGCGGGAATCCGCCGTCGCGTCTGACAAGGCACCTGAGGGTCTGCTTGCGCGTCTTCTGGCCGGTGCGACGCCGACTTGGCTGGAGGCTGTCGAAACCACGGAGAAGACGCAGCTCAGGCTGTGGCGGGTTACGGAGTTGCGCGGTCCCCAGCCTTAAGCGGCAAGCCACCTCGTGCTACAGATTGGTGATGCTTCGCTTGGCCTTGATTCTGAGCCTTGTCGCTGCGGCGGCCATTGCCTCAGCGCAGGAACGGCCGGCCAAGGAGCTCTTCGGCTCTACGGCCCTCCCCGCCGACCTGCCGCCTGAGCCGATCGGCTTCTACAGCCGCGGCTGCATGGCCGGCGGCGTGCAACTCGCGCCCGACGGGCGCTAAAAACCTCCGAGGGATGAAGGTGGCCCCGCATTTCGCTCACGCTCCATGCGGGCTACAGCGTGACGGCTTCGTAGCCCGGATGGAGCGGAGCGCAATCCGGGTGGGTTCGCCAATGCGATCACTCTCTCGATCTGTCATCCCGGTTCGGCCGTCAGGCCGAGACCGGGACCCATACGCCCAGATCGTCGCGTGTGATTTCAGCCTTTAGAGCACGATCCCGAAAAGCATGCCCCGGACCCCGATCCGGGGTGGACACCACTTTTCGGATAAGATCTTGCTCCAACAAAGAGATAGAGCGTTGGAG
>JANQKG010000004.1 GCA_028281235.1 Afifellaceae bacterium
CCGCCTCCGCTGCGCCTTATAGGCGCAATCGCGCCGTCGCAGATATTCTATGTGGTAGCATCACTTTCCTACGTTTTGTCCACCGCCGCCCTGCCTCCAAGCTGCAGGTCTTTCAGTCTGCCCAGCACATATCCTGATATCCCACCTATCAGCGCCGCGAGCCCCTCGTCTTCAATCTTGTCTGCAAGACCAAGAACTAAAATCGCCGCGGTTAATACAAACACCGTAGTAAGCTCTAGAAAAAGCGGATAGTTACTGTGCTGACCATCCCCGTCGCTATTTGACATTCTAATAATAGCGAATATCACAAGACCTATTATTGTTGCCCATGCTACTAATGTCATAGCAATAGTCAGCATACTGCTATTCTTTATTTCTGACTGTCTCTCCTGAGAAAGCGCTAACTGCAGCTCATTTCTCCTAGTAATTATGCTCTCCATGCGCAATAATGCACTTTTCCTACTCTGTTCAAGATTTTCTAATTGACTAAGATTCTCCAGTCTCTTTCTCTCCCAGCCATCTATCCTATCTGTTAGTTTTTCAAGCTCTTTCATGTATAGCTCTATTCTAGTTTTATATATATCATTAGCATTACTCTTAAAAAAGCGCCTACATCCCTCTATAAATCCCTTTACCTCTTCGGGTCTTTCTTTTATTCTATTTTCTGCTAGTGATAGAATAACTCTATACTGTCTACCTCCAAGTATGCTATCTAATGCGCTTATCTTACACCCCCACGCTTCATCGCTTTGCACATCGAGGTGCTTTTCGATATTTATTATTTCGTTTTGCACGTTGAATGAGAACTGACGAAATCGTTCTCCTAGAGTCCTTGTTACAAGATACTCTCCAATCGGCAACTCTAAAGTATTTCTCATGAGCTGGACGAGAGGGAGATCAATATCTGTCCCTCCTCCATTGCTCGGCATCGCGTCTGTCAGGTTATCGACGGATGCCAAAGCCCTCTCCAGAATATCATCGATCTCGCTTTCTTGGAGAGCCACGCTGTATTCGAATTCTCTAATCCGATCCAACACTTCATTTATGGGATCCTTTATTTTCCCATATGACGATAATATATTATCTATTTCTGTATTTTCTGATCTAAGATTATTTGCGTTATTGTCTATCTCATATATTTCTAGAAATACTTCATTAGGTGATGACGCAGCGCCACTGTCCTGTGCCCACGTTGGAAGCGGTTGCCACGTTATCGGCGTGGCCAGGGCCAGAAGAAGGAGTATCCTTCGAAGCATATCCGCGCCCCACCTCAGGCACCTCTATGCACCCCAAGATAGCGGATTCGATGTTTTCTGCAATGAAAAATTGTATGTTGAGTGGCTAAGCCGCCTTCTTCGCCTTGATCAGCCCGCGGTTGAGAAGCAGCTCGGCGATCTGCACGGCGTTGGTGGCCGCCCCTTTGCGCAAATTGTCGGAGACCACCCACAGCGACAGGCCGTTTTCCAATGTGGAATCCTCGCGGATACGCGAGATGTAGGTGGCGTCCTCGCCGGCGCATTCGTAGGGCGTCACGTAAGCGTCCTCCGCGGGATTGTCGACGACGAGACAGCCCGGCGCCTCGCGCAGGATGTCGCGCGCTTCATCGGCAGTGATCGGCTCCTCGAACTCAAGGTTCACCGCTTCCGAATGCCCAACGAAGACCGGGACGCGTACGCAAGTCGCGGTCAGCTTGATCTTCGGATCGAGGATCTTCTTGGTCTCCGCCACCATCTTCCACTCCTCCTTGGTGGAGCCGTCCTCCATGAAGACGTCGATGTGCGGGATGACGTTGAAGGCAATGCGCTTGGTGAACTTCTGCGGCTCGATCGGATCGGCGACATAGACGGCCTTGGTCTGGTTGAAGAGCTCGTCCATGGCGTCCTTGCCGGCGCCGGAGACCGATTGATAGGTCGACACCACGACGCGCTTGATGCGGGCCCTGTCGTGCAGCGGCCTCAGAGCCACGACAAGCTGCGCGGTGGAGCAGTTCGGGTTGGCGATGATGTTCTTCTTGGCAAAACCTTCTACCGCATCGGCATTCACCTCCGGCACGATCAGCGGTACGGCGGAATCGTAGCGCCAGGCCGACGAATTATCGATGACGACTGAGCCCTGCGCGGCGATCTTGGGCGACCAGTCCTTGGAGACCGATCCGCCGGCCGACATCAGCGTGATGTCGACATCGGAGAAGTCGTAGGTCTCAAGCGCCTGGACCTTGAGCGTCCGGTCGCCGAACGAGGTTTCCGTGCCCTGGCTGCGGCGCGAGGCGATCGCCACCACATCGGCGGCGCCGAAGCCGCGCTCGTCAAGCACTTCAAGCATCTCGCGGCCGACATTGCCGGTGGCGCCGACGACGGCAATCCGCAGCTTTTCGTGTGCGGAGTCGGCGTGCGAGAGAAACTCAGCGACGTCGAGAGCCATTTCAGAACTCCTTCGCCCCCATTTTTCGAGCCCGCACCGCATAGCGGCCACGCGGACCTCTCCCCCTTCCGGCCCGGGGGAGCGTCGGGGCGGAAGGCGGATCAGCGCGTCTTGGTTTTCGCTGTTCCGATCATGATGTGTGCGTCATACAGGGCGCGCGGCGGATGTCAATTCACAGAGCAACAAGGGCCGAGGGCCCGGTCGTTATCGGCCGCGCGGATCACGAGAGATGGAACGACGGCAGCCGCGCCACCCGCGCTTTCTCTTCATCGGCGGTCTTAATCGCAGCGGAACGTCCGTCCTGCACCGTCTTCTGCGTGGGCATCCCGACGTCACCGGTGTTCGGAATTCCGGTGTTCCCGAAGACGAAGGTCAGCACCTTCAGACCGTCTATCCGCCGGCCGACGATTTTGGGGGACCGGGTCGCTTCGCGTTCGACCCACGCGCGGCCATGGACGAGCATTCGCCGCTTGTGTGCGATGAGAGCCGCGCCCAGCTCCTGGCCGAATGGGGTGAGCATTTCGATCTCGCCAAGCCGGTGATGGTGGAGAAGTCGCCGCCAAACATCGTCCGCGCCCGCTTCTTGCAGGCGCTGTTTCCCGATGCCGCGTTTCTGTTCATCGTCCGCCATCCCGCGATCGTCTCGCTGGCGCAGCACAAGCGCGGCGGCGTGCCGATTGAGACGCTTCTGGCGCATTGGGCGGTTGCCCATGAGCGGCTGACGCAGGACCTCCCGGCGCTGCGGCAAGGCCTCGTCATCCGCTATGAAGACCTCGTTGCCGCGCCCGCGGATGTCTATGGGCGCATTCTCAAGTGGGCGGAGCTGCCCGCTTATACGCCGCGCGAGCCGGTCGGCGATCACAACGACGCCTATTGGCCGCGTTGGACGGAGGTGCAGCCTGGGCCCGTTGTCGATGCGGCGTTCAACTCCGTCGCAGAGCGGTTCGGCTACCGGCTTTCGGCACCCTATGTGGTGACGCCGGAGATCGGAGAGGATGTCGCCTAACGAGGCTTCGCCTCAAACGCCGCGACCGCCTCCGGCGCCAGCGCACGTAGCTCCGCGGTAATCTCGATCTTTCCGCTCAGCTCGAATTTCAGCGGGTTCGGATGATCGGGATGCTCGGCAAGCAGCATTGGCAGGCGCAAGCCGCCCTTCTGCTCCGCTTCGCTGAAACGCCAATTGCTGAAGCTGTCGAGCGGGCCGTCGATGCGCTTGGACTTGAACGGTTGCCATATCGTCGCCGCGCCCCGGCCATCGGCGCCGTCGCTATCGAAGCGTACGACCGTGTCGGAATAGTCTTTGCGGAGCTGACGAACCGCATATCCGCCGCCGCCGATGAAAAGCGCTGCGAACAGATAGCCGTAGCCGGTGCCTTGCGCGCCGGCATTGTAGGCGGCCCACAGCTCCCAGAAGCCGAACAGGACAGCAAAGACGATCATCACCACGGAGGCGTTCATGCGCCGCGCGTATGAGACATTGGCGTAGATGCGCGTCATGGTCAGGCGGCTTCGGCGCGAAACGCTTCGCGGATCGCCGCGCCCATCTCCTCGGTGCCGACCTTCCTGGTGCCCTCGCTCCAGATATCGGGCGTGCGCAGGCCCTGATCCAGGGCGGCGGCGATTGCCGCGTCGAGCGTGTCGGCCAGCTCTCCCATGCCGAACGAATAGCGCAGGCACATGCCGAACGAGGCGATCATGGCGATCGGATTGGCAGCACCGGTGCCGGCGATATCCGGTGCGGAGCCGTGAACCGGCTCGTAGAGCGCCCTGCGCTTGCCGCTTGCCGGGTCGGGCGCGCCGAGCGACGCCGAGGGTAGCATGCCGAGCGAGCCGGTCAGCATCGCGGCAACATCGGACAGCATGTCGCCGAAGAGGTTGTCGGTGACGATCACGTCGAACTGCTTGGGCGCACGGACAAGCTGCATGCCGCCGGCATCTGCGAGCATGTGCTCCAGTTCCACGTCGGCATATTCGCGCTTGTGCACGTCGTCCACCACGTCATGCCACAGCACGCCGGACTTCATGACGTTGCGCTTCTCCATGGACGTGACTTTGTTTCGGCGCGTCTTGGCGAGGTCGAAGGCGACACGCGCGATGCGCTCAATCTCGAACGTGTCGTAGACCTGCGTGTCCACGGCGCGCTTCTGGCTATTGCCGAGGTCGCGGATTTCCTTCGGCTCGCCGAAATAGACGCCGCCGGTGAGCTCGCGCAGGATGAGGATGTCCAGGCCCTCGACCAGATCACGCTTCAGCGACGAGGCGTCGGCGAGCGCCGGATAGACGATGGCCGGCCTGAGATTGGCGAAGACCGCGAGGTCCTTGCGAAGCCTGAGGAGGCCCGCCTCAGGCCTCTGCTCATAGGGAACAGCATCCCATTTCGGCCCGCCAACGGCGCCGAAGAGCACGGCGTCCGCAGCCTCCGCCTTGGCCATGGCGTCTTCGGAGATGGCGGCGCCGTGCGCGTCGTAGGCGGCCCCGCCCACGAAATCCTCCTCGATCTCAAACGACGCCAGCCCCGCCTCGTTCATGAGAGCGATCAGCGCCTTCACCTCCCTCATCGTTTCCGGGCCGATGCCGTCGCCGGGAAGAAGCAGGAGTTTCTGGGTCGCCATGAGAGATGCTGCCGATTTGCTGCGGGAACACGCCGAAGGGGCGCCCTAGCTAGCGGCGATCGGCGCGCTCGGCAAGAATCGTGAGGTCGCGGCCGCCTGGGCGGCTCTCTTCGGGCGCAGTTTCGCTGCGTGGGAGGCCTTCAGGCCTCAACCGGTTCGGAGATGCTCGTGGGTTCCCTCTCCGCCGCACCGCTGGCCGCGACGCGGTCGCGCAGTGCAAAGGGCGACGACACGCCGTGGATCGCCTCGATGCCACCTCCCGTTCCCTTCACGGTGACGGAGCCGTATTCGAGGAACCGACCCGGGATCGACTGCGAGACGTCGATCGATTCAATCTTTTCCTTGTTCATCTCCAGCGTTCGCCGGGCGATCAGGCCAGTTCGGTAGACCACCCGCTGGTCGGTCACGATGATGCGGGTTGTGATCAGCCGCACATAGGCGTGCAGGATCGCGACGATACTCGCGACCAGGAGCCCGATGGCGATCAGGGTATGAAACGCAATGGCGACGAGCCCGGCGGCGAACAGCACCACCGGCGAGACAAACAGAATCCAGTGGAGCTGCGCCTCATAGGTGACGGTCTCGTCAGCCTTGATGCCGATTTCTTCCATTTTGGCTCCCTCAGGGCTCCGGTACCGGGCAAAACATGCGCCTCTCCGCCGAAACCTAGCCAAAACGTCTTTTCAGAGGGTTAGCGGGCAGCGGAGGCGCGGCAACTTGTTGGGATTCGTTGACTCTTCGCCCTTGTTCGGCTAGCGCCTCGGCCCGACATTCCAAATCGGCTTGAAACCCGAGTCGCCGACCGGGACCGGATCCCGGAGGTCACCACCCGCCAGCGATGTTCGCCCGCGGGTGCTTTGAGGTTTGAGACTGCGGAGCTTGAAGACGCGTGTTTGAATCGCTGTCAGATCGCCTGAGCGGCATCTTCGACACCATCACCGGCCGCGGCGCGCTGTCGGAGGCCGACGTCGCCGATGCGCTGCGCGAAGTGCGGCGCGCGCTCCTGGAAGCCGATGTTGCGCTTGACGTGGTGAAGGATTTCGTTGCCGCGGTGCGTGAGCGCGCCGTCGGCGTGGAGGTCATCCGCTCCGTCAAGCCGGGGCAGATGGTCGTTAAGATCGTGCACGACCAATTGGTGGAGATGCTGGGGTCGGAAGCGGCGGCAATCGACCTAAACGCCCCTGCCCCCGTGCCGCTTATGCTGGTCGGCCTCCAGGGCTCCGGCAAGACTACGACGGCGGCCAAGCTCGCCAAGCGCATCACCGAGCGGCAGAAGCTGAAGGTGCTGATGGCCTCGCTCGACACGCGGCGGCCGGCGGCGCAGGAGCAGCTTCGCGTGCTCGGCGAGCAGACCGATATCGCCACGCTACCGATCGTCGCCGGGCAAGCGCCGGTGGAAATCGCCAAGCGCGCCATGAATGCCGGCAAGCTCGGCGGCTACGACGTGGTGATGCTCGATACGGCCGGGCGCACGCATGTCGACGAGCCGCTGATGATTGAGATGGCGGAGGTCAAGGCCGCCGCCGACCCGCACGAGATCCTCCTCGTCGCCGACTCGCTGACCGGCCAGGACGCGGTCAACGTTGCGCGCTCCTTCAACGAGCGCGTCGGCGTGACCGGCATCGTGCTCACCCGCGTCGATGGCGACGGACGCGGCGGCGCAGCGCTCTCCATGCGCGCCGTGACCGGGCGTCCGATCAAGCTGATCGGCACCGGCGAGAAGATGGATGCGCTGGAGGATTTCCATCCCGGACGCATCGCCGACCGTATTCTCGGCATGGGCGACATTGTCTCCCTGGTGGAGCGCGCGGCGGAGACGATCGACGCGGAGAAGGCCAAGAAGGCCGCGGAGAAGCTGAAGAAGGGCGCGTTCGATCTGGAGGATCTCGCCGAGCAGCTCGGCCAGATGCAGAAGATCGGCGGCATGTCCGGCATCCTCGGCATGATGCCGGGGGTCGGCAAGATGAAGAAGCAGATCGCCGCGTCCGGGCTCGACGACAATATGGTGCCGCGGCAGCTCGCGATTATCTCGTCCATGACACGCAAGGAGCGGCAGAAACCAGCGCTGATGAACGCCAGCCGCAAGAAGCGCGTGGCGGCCGGCTCCGGCACGCAGGTGCAGGACGTGAACAAGCTTCTCAAAATGCACCGGCAAATGTCTGACATGATGAAGAAGATCGGCCGGCAGAAAGGCGGCCTCGGCGCTTTGTTCGGCGGCGGCGCGCCTCAGCCCGATCCGGCGATGCTGGAGGAGATGCAAAAAGGCGGGATGGGCGGCCTCCCCGGCAGCGGCCTTCCAGGCGGACTGCCCGGTGGGATGGGTGGCCTTCCCGGCGGCTTGCCTGGCGGCCTGCCGGGTGTGCCCGGCGGGCTCCCCGGCTTGCCCGGCATGGGCGGGCCGAAGATCAAGACCAAGTTCAAGAAATGATCCCCGTCCTGGAGACCGAACGGCTGATCATGCGTGGCTGGCGGCTTGAGGATGCTGCGCCGCTCGCGGACATCTATGGCGACGAGAATCTGGCGCGGTTTGTCGGCGGGCGGCTCGATTATGGCGGATCGTGGCGGCTCTTGGCGGCCCAAGCGGGGCACTGGGCGCTCCGCGGCTACGGCAATTGGGCGCTGGAAGACAGAAGCAGCGCCTCCTTCGTCGGTCTCTGCGGCCTTTGGGAGCCCGGCGACTGGCCGGAGACGGAGATCGGCTGGGTGCTCGCCAGGGCCTTTCACGGGCGCGGCTACGCCTTTGAGGCGGCGACAGAAGCCCGGCGTTTCGCCTATGCGGAATTCGGCCGGCAAACGCTGGTCAGCTACATCCGCCCGGACAACGCGCCCTCCAGACGCCTGGCGGCGCGGCTTGGGGCGTCCTTCGAATCCAAGATTGAGCTTCGCGATCATGTGACGGACGTGTTCCGCCACCCCGGACCGAACGACATCAATTGAACTGAAGGTATGAGAGAGAACCGAAAATGGCAGTGAAAATCAGACTGGCGCGCGGCGGCAGCAAGAAGCGGCCCTTCTACCGCGTCGTGGTGGCTGATGAGCGCGCCCCGCGCGACGGACGCTTCATCGAGAAAGTGGGCACCTACAATCCGCTGCTCCCCGCCGATTCCGCGGAGCGCGTGACGCTGAAGCTGGAGCGCATCGAGCACTGGCTCTCCAAGGGCGCCAAGCCGACCGACCGTGTGCTGCGCTTCCTCGACCAGGCCGGCGTCCTGAAGCGCGAGCCGCGCCTCAACCCGCAAAAGGCGCTGCCCGGCAAGAAGGCGCAGGAGCGCGAGGAGGAGCGCAAGAAGCGCGAAGAAGACGCCAAGGCCGCAGCCGAGGCTCCAGCGGAAGAGGCTGCCGCAGAGGCACCGGCGGAGGACAATGCCGCCGCCGAAGCGCCGGCAGAAGAGGCCGCGCCAGAGCCAGCCGAGGCTGCGGCGGACTAGCCTTTGCCCGGCCTCGGTTGCCGGATGTCGACATAAATCCTATGTTTGGCTTGTGAGGCTTTGATGGCATACGACACTGAAGACCGGCGTCACACGGCCCTGGATATCGTCGTAGAGCGCCTGCGCGCCCTCCTAGTACAGGAGCCTGTCGGTGCGGGAGTCGCAGCGGGAATTCTGGCGGGTGGGCTTGCCAATAGCGGGATCGTCGTTTTTGTGACGGCGGCGATCGTGTGGGTCTTCGGTGTCCGCCTTCAAAGGGGTTTGGGTGCTCGATCACCTTAATCCGGAGAAAGCCGGAGCCAGAACCAGAACGGATGTCGGCATCTTCCTGGTCGGCGCTTCGATCGGCGGCGCCGCTGACGCGATCGCAAACGTCGCCGGCTTCGCAGAGCCACTCGTGTTCGCTGGAATTTGCGGAGCCGGTGTGTTGGGCCTGAAGCAACTCCTTATCAAAGATAAGCCTAAGCCCGCCGAGCGGGACGGAGCTGATTAGCCAGCTGTCGGGCATGTCCTACATCATTCTCGGCCAGATCGGTGCGGCGCATGGCGTGAAGGGCGATGTCCGGGTCAAGAGCTTCGCCGCAGAGCCGACGGCGCTTGGCGATTACGGCCCGCTCAGCATCGCAGGCGGGCAGACCTTGGCGATTGAGCGGATGCGGCCTTTGAAGGGCGACATGCTGGTCGTCAAGTTCAAGGGGGTCGACGACCGCAACGCGGCGGAGGCGCTGAACGGCGCAGAGCTTTCGGTGACGCGAAGCGCGCTGCCCGCACCGGACGCCGACGAGTTCTACCACGCCGATCTGATCGGGCTCGCCGCCTTTGGTGAGAGCGGCGAGGCCATGGGCACCGTCAAGGCGGTGCTCGATTTCGGCGCAGGCGCGTCTCTGGAAATTGCTGACGCTGACGGCGGCTTGCGGCTCGTGCCGTTCACCAACGAAGCCGTGCCGACAGTGGACATTGCCGGCGGACGCATCATTGTGGCGCCGCCGGCCACCATTGAAGGCGAGGCGCGCGAGGCAGACAAAGAAGAGGACAGCTGATGATCATCGTCGCAGGAACATTCCGCGTGCCGGAGGACCAGATTGAGGCGCTGATGCCGGCGGCCCGCGCCATTCTTGCCGCCTCGCGAAAGGAGGCAGGCTGCGTCGTCTATTCCTATGCTTTCGATGTTGAAGATCGCGGCCTCATCCGCGTCTATGAGGAATGGGAGAGCCGCGCGCACCTGGAGGCCCATTTCCAGCAGCCGCATATGGGCCCATGGCGCGAAGCGGCGAGCGCGGCCGGCGCCTATGACCGCGACCTCAAGATCTATGAGGCGGACGACGGTACGCCGGTGTGATCACTTGGCAGGCGACACGGGGATGACGATTTCCGCCACGGCTGCCGGCACAACCTTAACCTCCCCTCAAGGGGGAGGTTATGCGCCCTCACCGGTGCAGCGGCATCCCCGGTAATCGTTTTCGATCATGACCTTCCGTGCCACCGTTCTCACACTCTTCCCGGAAATGTTCCCCGGCCCGCTCGGCGTGAGCCTTGCCGGCAAGGCGCTGGCGGCGGGGACATGGGCGCTGGAGACGCACGACATCCGCGCGCACGGAATTGGCGCGCATCGCGCGGTGGACGACACGCCGGCGGGCGGCGGCGCCGGCATGGTGATGCGCGCCGATGTCTTGGCCGCCTCCATCGACGCGACCCTGGCGCCCAACGACGACCGCCCGCGCCTCCTGATGAGCCCGCGCGGCGTGCCCTTGACGCAGGCGCGCGTTCGCTCGCTCGCCCAAGGTCCCGGCGCGCTGATCGTGTGCGGGCGCTTTGAGGGGGTGGACCAGCGGGTCATTGAGGCGCGCGGCCTGGAGGAGGTGTCGCTCGGCGATTACGTGCTGTCGGGCGGCGAGATCGCCGCCATGGCGCTGATCGACGCTTGCGTCAGGCTGCTTCCCGGCGTCATGGGCGCGGCGGATTCCGCTACTGACGAGAGCTTCGAGCGCGGTCTTCTTGAATATCCGCACTACACTCGCCCGCAGGATTGGGAGGGCCGCGCCATCCCCGATATCCTGACCTCAGGCCATCACGGGAAGATCGCCGCCTGGCGGCGCGCCGAGGCTGAGCGGCTGACCAAAGAGCGGCGGCCGGACCTGTGGGCCAAACGGCCAAAGCGCGCACCGCAGGGCTAAAGCAGATGCTTCGCGGGCGAGCGAAGATGCTCGCCGGGCCAATCCCGCTCACTTAGCCGCCAACCTAGACGATGCATCTAAAACGTGTATCATTTTGAAACTCGGCTACCACTGGTCGAGCGACAAAAAGACACGAAACAGGGAGGCCAAAATGAAGCGTAGCCTTAGTTTGGCGCTCGCAGCAGCCCTCATCGGTGCGCCGTCCGCTTCTTATGCGCAGGGCGCGCTCGTGGAGATCGTCAGCCCAATAGACGGCGAGTCGTATCCTCGTACCGGGACGACCAATGCCGGCGCCGCCTTCGTTCCGTTCAGCATCGCGACTCGATGCCCAAGCAGCGATTATACGTTCAAGTGGGGCGTGGACGGCGACACGCTTGGCTCGGCGGCGTTCTACGATCAGGGAACGATTCAATTCAGTATGAAGGTGCCGGTTGGGTCTCACGAAGTGTGGGGCAGCACCAATTGCGCCGATGGGCAGGCCGCCTTCGAAGTGCAGTAACGGCAACAATGGCGGGGCCGCGCGGCTGACCATCGCTCCATTCGCGCGGCTCTACCCCATCGACAGACCCGGCGCGAATGTGTATATCCGCGCCACTTCCGACGAGGCTTGAGACGAAGCGCGCGGCCGGCCGTGGCCCGGAACTGCGCGGCGTAAGGACGAAGACGATGAACCTGGTGCAACAGATCGAGCAGGCCGAGATGGCCGCCATCGCCGCCAAACGCGAATTGCCTGCCTTTGAAGCCGGCGACACCGTGCGTGTCCATGTGCGCGTCACCGAGGGGACCCGCACCCGCCTGCAGGCTTATGAGGGCGTGGTGATCGCGCGCAAGGGCGGCGGGCTGCACGAGAGCTTCACCGTGCGCAAGATCTCCTACGGAGAGGGCGTGGAGCGCGTGTTTCCGATCTATTCGCCGATGGTGGAGAAGGTCGAAGTCGTGCGCCGCGGTGATGTGCGCCGCGCCAAGCTCTATTATCTGCGTGGCCGACGCGGCAAGTCGGCGCGCATCACCGAGGCCTCCAATGTCCGCGCCAAGCGGCTGAACGAGGAGGCCCGCGAGGCCGCCGCCGCAGAGCGCGCCGCCGAGCAGGCCGCCAAAGAGGCTGCCCAGGCGGAGCAGAAGGCGGCAGCCGAAGCCGCCGCCGAGTAAGCGCCTCAGCCGCGGGATTACGATTCCGCTACAGCAACAGCGTCGGGCACTATTTCGGCGCCACCGCGCCGATGATCGGGCCGTAGCGCGACCAGGCATCGCTGCGGTCGAGTTCCGGCGCAAAAAGTCCGGGCGCGGAGCCGCCGTCGAGGAAGAGCGCGTTGGGGCTTCCCAGCTGGTCGCGGAAGAAGCGCGCGAACTCGTCGAAATTCACGACATTCTCCGAAATCACAAAGTGCACGTCGGTGGGGCTCGACACGCCCACGCCGTTCCGCCGCTTGCGATAGGGCGAATCCGGGATGAAGCGTGGGTGGAGTGCGCCGTCGATGACGAGCATCGGGCCGGATTGCGTGGCGAAGTCCGCCGCCGGGCGCTGATTGAGGAACGCCCCGGTCTCCATCACGCCGGCTTTGTTCCCTTCGATGTAGAAGATTCCGTTTGGCTTCATGTGGAAGTTGCCGGCGGCATCGGCCGTGTTGGCGGCCTTCAGTTCGTCGCCCTCTTCCACGTAAAGGCCGACCGGGCTCAGATCGTCGGCATACATGCCCCCGTTCATGGCAAAGGCAAGGCGCTGGCCGCGTACAGCCAGAGCATCGGCGAGCGCAGAGAAGGTCGCGTAAGGCGCGCCATCCTCCCCCGCCCAGAAGACGCGCAGGTCGGTCCTGGTCAGGTCGAAGCTGCAGACCGTGTAGCGCGAGCCCTCAAAGGTCTCGCTGCGGCATGGCTCGGCTGCAGCGCCCGCCGCTGCGGCGGTCAGCGCAAAAAGCGCAGCCAAAAGCCGAATCGTCAGAGATCGCATGGCCTTCCCGTAGCGCGAAACCGGCCGGGCGGCGAGGATGTCGCGCCTCAAGGCGGATCACCTCACGTTGAGGCGGCGCCGCGGCGTTGCTATATCGGCGCCATGAAACCGAAGACACTCTATGACAAAATCTGGGACGACCACCTGGTCGATGCGCGGCCGGACGGCACGTGCCTGATCTATATCGACCGCCATCTGGTGCATGAGGTGACCAGCCCGCAGGCCTTTGAGGGCCTGCGCATGGCCGGCCGCAAGGTGCGCGCCCCGGACAAGACGCTCGCCGTGGTCGACCACAATGTCCCGACCACCGACCGCAGCCAGGGCATCGACGACCCGGAATCAAAGCTGCAGGTCGATACGCTGGCTGAGAACGCCGCCAATTTCGGCATCGAGTATTATGACGAGCGCGACCGCCGCCAGGGCATCGTCCACATTATCGGGCCGGAACAGGGCTTTACGCTGCCGGGCATGACCATCGTCTGCGGCGACAGCCACACCTCCACACATGGCGCTTTCGGTGCGTTGGCGCACGGCATCGGCACCTCTGAGGTGGAGCATGTGCTTGCCACGCAGACGCTGATCCAGCGCAAGGCCAAGAACATGCGCGTCACCGTCAACGGCGCACTGCCGGCCGGCGTGACGGCGAAGGACGTGATCCTCTCCATCATCGGCGAGATCGGAACGGCCGGCGGCACTGGCCACGTGATCGAGTATGCCGGCGACACGATCCACGCCCTCACGATGGAAGGCCGCATGACGGTCTGCAACATGTCGATTGAGGGCGGCGCGCGCGCCGGCATGGTGGCGCCGGACGAGGCGACGATCGCCTACATCAAGGACCGCCCGCGCGCACCCAAGGGTGAGGCGTGGGATGCGGCGCTCGCCTATTGGGAGGCGCTGCCGAGCGACCCGGACGCGGCGTTCGACAGCGAGGTGCGGCTCGACGCGGCCAATCTGCCGCCGGTCGTCACGTGGGGCTCCTCGCCGGAGGACGTGGTCTCTGTCACCGGGGCCGTGCCCGATCCGGATCTGATCGAAGACGAGACGCGCCGCGCATCAAAGCACCGCGCGCTGGATTATATGGGGCTCACGCCGGGCACCAAGATCACCGATATCACGCTGGACCGCGTGTTCATCGGCTCCTGCACGAACGGGCGCATCGAGGATTTGCGTGCCGCGGCTGCGGTCATCGACGGCCACCGGGTGAGTGAGAATGTCAACGCCATGGTCGTGCCCGGCTCCGGCCTCGTGAAGGCGGAAGCGGAGGCGGAGGGCCTCGACACGATCTTCAAGGCTGCCGGCTTTGAGTGGCGTGAGCCGGGCTGTTCCATGTGCCTGGCCATGAATGCCGACAAGCTCAGCCCCGAAGAGCGCTGCGCGTCGACGTCCAACCGCAACTTTGAGGGCCGGCAGGGCTATAAGGGGCGCACCCACCTCGTGTCGCCGGCCATGGCCGCGGCAGCGGCGATCGCCGGGCGTTTCGTCGACATCCGCGAGTGGCGGTAGGCGGGCCGGCGGAGGCGCTCAAATGGCTGAGGATCGCCACGCCAAAGCCGCTGAGGAAGCGCGGCGCGAACTCGACCGACTGAAGGACCAAAGCGACGTGCTCGGCGCGTCCGCCATGGCGCGGGCGGCGAAGAAGGCGGGCGCGCATCTTTCGGCTGCGGATGCGCCCGAGGGCGACCCCGCTGAGCTTTGGGGCCGCCGCATCGGCCGCGGGCTGGCCGTGCTTTTTGTGGCGTTCCTCATCTGGTGGCTGGTGAGGACCTATATTCTCGCCTGAACGGCCATCCATAAGCCTTGAGCCCAGCACACCCAATATGAAGGGGGAGAGGAAGACTGCCCCTTTTCAATGTCGTCATTGCCGGGCTTGACCCGGCAATCCATGGTTGCCCGGATCAAGTCCGGGCATGACGACAGAGATATGGTCCGGCGTTGTTCAAACGCTCTGCCTTATCCGAACCGCGCGTGTTCATGGGTCCCGGCCTTGGCCTTCGGCCAAGCCGGGATGACAAACGAAAAGACAAGGGGCGCCCCGCCTTTAACCGCGCGGGCCCGCGGTTTATCTGTCTCCCATGCACGCGTCGGAGCACTTCTGGAGACCGCGCCAGGCGCCAAGCCTTGAGGAATTCGAGGTGCTGGCGCGCGAGGCCTATGCGGCGTTGCCGGAGACGTTTCGCGCGCTGGTCGGCGAGGTCACATTCGCGATCTCTGAGTTTCCCGACGACGACGTGGTGCGGGAGCTTCAGGCGGACTCGCCGTTCGACATTCTCGGCCTGTTCCACGGGATCGGCCTGGCGCATGCCTCCGCTATGCCGGCGACCGGCGAGATGCCCAACCGCATCTGGCTCTACCGCCGGCCGATCCTCGATTACTGGGCCGAGCATGAGGAGACGCTGGGAGCCATCGTCACCCACGTGCTCGTGCATGAGATCGGCCACCATTTCGGCCTCTCCGACGAGGACATGGAAGCGATTGAGGCGGCGGTCGGGTGAGCCGATGGACAGGCTGAGCGCGAATGTGCCACTTTTTGCCCTAAGCGGCTGCGAAGGCCGCATAAACGGAAGGTCTGAGGCCCGATGAGCATCTTGAAGCGCCTGTTCGGCGGCGGTGGCGGCGAGGCCGCAAAACGCGAGGCGGTGGAATATAACGGCTACCGCATTCGCCCTGCCCCCTATTCTGCAGAAGGCCAGTATCAGACCGCGGGCTATATCGAGAAGGATTTTCCCGACGGCGCCAAGGAGTACCATTTCGTCCGCGCGGAGCGCCATGCGAGCGCTGACGAGGCCGCCTCTTTTGCCGTGACCAAGGGCCAGCAGATCATCGACGAGCAAGGCGACCGGGTGTTCGACAGCCGCTGACGGCGGCGTATCGGCCAGAAGCCGTCCCGCCCGTTTCGCGATGAAGGATTAGCCTCGTGCCAACGCTGAAATCGCTGCCCGACAATCAGACGATCGCGTTTGAGCCCGGCGAGTCCGTCCTGGAGGCGACGCGGCGCGCCGAGGTGCCGCTTGCCCATGCCTGCGGCGGCAAGGCCAAGTGCTCCACCTGCCGTATCTGGATTCTGGAGGGCGCGGAGTTCTGCCCGGAACGCGGAGAAGACGAGCAGCGCCTCACCGACCGCGTCCGGCTTGGCGAGAGCGTGCGGCTTGCCTGTCAGCTTCGGCCGACCGGCGATGTGACGTTCCGCCGGCTGATCCTCGATGACACCGACCTGCACATCGCCAATCAGCTGCGGCGGAGCAAGGCCAGCCGCTCCGGTGAGCTCCGCCCGGTGGTGCTGTTCTTCTCCGACGTTGCCGGCTTCACGACGTTCTCGGAGAACCTCACGCCGTATGACGTGATGTATCTCCTCAACCGCTATTTCGCCCAGGTGGGCGAGGTGATTGAGCGCAATGACGGCTATATCGACAAGTTCGTTGGTGACGGGCTGATGGCGATCTTCGGCGTGGAGGGCCAGGAGGACGCGCCGGTCCGCGCCGTCAACGCCGCCCTTCAGACGCTGGCGACCGTTGACCGGATGAAGCCGTTCTTCGCGTCGATGTACGACATCGATTTCGACATCCGCATCGGCCTGCATCTGGGCGACGCGGTGATCGGCTCGGTGGGTTCGCCAGGGCATGAGCGGCTCACCGCCATCGGCGACGCCGTCAACGTCGCAAGCCGCGTGGAGGCTGCCAACAAGGAGGCCGGCACGCGCATGCTGATCTCCGAGGCGCTTTATGAGGCGGTGCGCGACGACGTTGAGATGACGGATTTCGTGCGCGTGCGGCTCCGCGGCACGTCGGAGCGCATCACGCTTTACGAGATCGCCGGGCTTAAACCTGAGGCCGAAGCGCGCCTCAACGCCGCCTCCGCACCCGAAACCATGGCGGCGGACGGCAAGACGTGGCAAAGGGCGCTTGCCTCCGACGCCCTGCCCGACGGTGAACGGCGCGTCCTGGCGCTATCGGGCGGTCAGGCCGTCGTCATGCGGCAGGGCGAGAGCGTCTACGCCTTCAACAATTCCTGCCCGCATCTGCAGCTCCCCTTCTTTGAGGCGTCGGGCGAGGCGAACGGTCAGGCGGAAGGAAGCACTATCGACGATGCGGGCGTCATCACCTGCCGCTGGCACGAAAGCCGCTTCGACCTTTCCTCCGGCGCGATCGTGCATTGGTGCGAGCCGGGCGGTGGAACGCCCATCAGCCTGATCCCGCATCGCGAAGAGAACGGGCATATCTGGCTGGCGGTGGATTAGGGTAGCCAGCCAGCGTGGTCGTCATAGTGGGCGCCCAAGAATTGTGTCGTCATTGCCGGGCTTGACCCGGCAATCCATGCCGTCAGCACGACGCCAAGCAGAGAGGCTCAGGAATGGATGCCCGGATCAAGTCCGGGCATGACGACAGCCAAAGTGGGCAGCGCATTGCAAACCTCTCGTTTGTCATCCCGGTTCGGCCGACAGGCCGAGACCGGGACCCATAGCCACTCAAGCCGAGAGGGGCCCCGGCGGTGAGGACAAAAGGCCTCGCGGCCATGCATCCTGGCCACGATTGCTGTCCATGGGTCCCGGCCCTCCCCCGGATCAAGTCCGGGGTCGGCCGGGATGACAAACGAGAGGTGTGAGAGCGAGGCCCGCATTTCGCTTGCGCTCCATGCGGGCTACGAGCTGCGGCCAGCCCTCTCAACTCCCGTCCCGAAACCGGTTGGTGATGGGATAGCGGCGGTCGCGCCCGAAATTCTTGCGCGTGATCTTCACACCGGGCGCGGCCTGGCGGCGCTTGTATTCGGCGATGGTGAGCAGGCCCTCCACCTTCTTCACCACGTCGCGGCCGAAGCCCTGCTCGACAATGTCGGCGACCGACATTTCCTTCTCCACCAGCGATTCAAGGATTGCGTCCAAGTCCTCGTAAGGCGGGAGCGAATCCTGATCGATCTGGTTCTCGCGGAGTTCCGCGCTCGGCGCCTTGTCGATGATGGAGACCGGGATCACCTCCCCCTCCGGTCCCAGGCAGCCGGCCGGGCGGGCATGGTTGCGGTAGCGCGCCAGCCGGTAAACCTCGGTCTTGTAGAGGTCCTTGATCGGATTGAAGCCGCCGTTCATGTCGCCGTAGAGCGTGGCGTAGCCGACCGACACTTCCGACTTGTTGCCGGTGGTGATCAGCATCAGGCCGAGCTTGTTGGAAACCGCCATCAAGACGACGCCGCGGACGCGCGACTGGATGTTCTCTTCGGTTACGTCGCGCGGCAGGTTCGCGAAGACGGGCTCCAAGATCGCATCGAACGCCTCCACGGCCGAGGCGACCGGCAGTACGTCGTAGCGGATTCCGAGGCGCTTGGCGCAATCGGCCGCGTCCCTCAGGCTCTCCTCGGCCGTGTAGCGGTACGGCAGCATGATGGCGTGGACGCGCTCCGGCCCGAGCGCATCGACGGCCATGGCAGCGGTAACGGCGGAATCGATGCCGCCGGACAGGCCGAGCACGACGCCGCCAAAGCCGTTCTTCTCCACATAATCGCGGAGCCCCAGCACGCAGGCCTGCCAATTGGCGGCTTGCAGGTCCGGAAGGCTTGCGTCCGGCCCGTCGACGCAGCGCCACCCCCCCTCGCCGCGCTGCCAGCGGGTCAGCGCCAACCCGGTCTCAAATTGCGGCATCTGAAAGGCGAGCGACCGGTCGGCCTGCAAGCCGAACGAACCGCCGTCGAAGACCAGCTCGTCCTGCCCCGACACCTGGTTGGCGTAAATCATCGGAAGATCGGTCTCCACGACGCGGGAGACGGCCACTTGAAGGCGTTCCTCCGCCTTGTTCTGCCAATAGGGCGAGCCGTTCGGCACGATCAGGATTTCAGCGCCGGTCTCCGCCAGCGTCTCCACTACGTCGGGGATCCAGATGTCCTCGCAGACCGGCAGCCCGATGCGCACGCCGCGGAAATCGACCGGCCCCGGTAGCGGCCCAGGCTTGAAGACGCGCATCTCGTCAAAGACGCCGTAATTGGGAAGCTCCACCTTATGGCGGATTGCGGCAATCCGCCCGCCGTCGAGAAGCAGGACGGAATTGTACAGGCCGCCCTCGTCCGACCAGGGACAGCCAACAACAATGCCGGGCCCGTCGGCGGTGGCGGCGGCCAGCGTCTCGGCCGCCTCGCGGCACGCGGCCTGCATGGCCGGGCGCAGCACCAAATCTTCCGGCGGATAGCCGCAGAGGAAGAGCTCCGTCAGAACGAGAAGATCAGCGCCTTGAGCGCGCGCCTCGTCGTGGGCTCTGCGGACCTTCTCCAGGTTCCCGGCGACATCGCCGACGATATTGTTGAGCTGCGCGACGGCGATGGCGAGCGCGCCCGGCGGGTCTTGGGTCATGCGGCGGATTTAAACGGAGCGAGGAGACGCGGCAATGCGCCCGATGCGGCTCAGCCCAGTACGCCGAAGCGGTCGAGGACGGCCACAATCCAGACCAGCCCGGCGAGGCACAGGCTGAAGAAGACACTCGTAGAAGCGAGGTCCTTGGTGACGCGGATCGCCTCGTGATGCTCAGGCGTGACATGGTTGCACAGCCGCTCCACCGCTGTGTTGAGGAATTCCACGACCAGAACGAAGAGCACGCTGGAGACGAGAGCGAGCCATACCCACACATTCGTGGCGACGAAGAAGGATGCCGGCAGCAGCACTGCTGCGAGCGCGATCTCCTGCTTGATCGCGGCCTCGGTGACCAGGCCCTCACGCAGGCCGCGCGCGGAGTTCAAAGCGGCGCCGGCGATGCGGGCGAGCCCGCCCTTGCCGGGCAGCGCCGCCTGTCCGCGATGCGCACCAGTGTCACTTGCGGCGTTGCCGCTTTGAGCGTCGGTCTTCATCTGAACCTCAAGCCGGCGATTTAGCCTGTCGTCGTGTCACGTTCCAGGGCCTGCGGCAGGCTATCGCCGATTGTGTAGTAATCGCCCCTCTCACCGACGAAGATGTGGTCGGCTAGGTGCAGGCCGGTCGGCTCATCCAGGCAGCCCATGAAGATCGAAATCCGCCGAGAGCCGCGCGGCTCCCAGAAGAGATTCGCGCCGCATACGCGGCAAAAGCCGCGCCGGGCGTGGTCGCTGGCGGCATACCAGGTGAGCATGTCCTCGCCGGTCAGGCTGAGGTCGGCGCGGTCGATCTGCGTGGCGGCGATGTGGTGACCCGACTGCCGGCGGCACGTCTTGCAATGGCACGCCTTGGGTGGACGGAACGGCCCGGTCGCGACGAACGTGACACCGCCGCAATTGCATCGCCCGGTCAGTTGGTTAGTCGACATATTTGCGAAGCAACGCGAGGGTGCGCTCGCGCGCGGTCGCGGCCGATTGCGGCTCGTATCCTGCGTGACCGTCGCGGTTGAACGCGTGCCCGCCCCGATAGGTGAAGATCTCCACCTCCGCCGGCACGGCAGTGCGCACGGCCTCCACGTCTGACATGGGGATCGTCTCGTCGCTCTCGCCGAAATGCATCTGGACGGGGCAGTTCGGCGTCTCGGAGGCGTATTGGACGATGTGGCGGCCGTAATAGCAGGACGCGGCCGACACACGTTCCAGCCGCGTCGCGGCAAGCCAGGCGAGCGATCCGCCGAGGCAATAGCCGACCACGCCGACCCGCCCGGCCGACGAGGCGGCAATGCAGGCGGACTGCACGTCCATCAGCATGGTCTCAAAGCCGAGGCTCATGGCGAGCGACCGCCCGGCCTCGACGCCGTCGGAATCGTAGGCGAATTCGGTGCCGCGCTGCTTGCGGTCGAATAGCGCCGGGACGACGCAATAATAGCCTTCTTTTGCCCAGTTATCGGCCACGGCGCGGATATGGGCGTTGACGCCGAAAATCTCCTGGACGATCACCAGGCCGCCGCGGTGAGGCGTGGTCGTCGGCGCTGCCTCATAAGCGGTGAAATCGAAGCTGTCCCAGGCCTCGAGCTCGATGATCTCGCCCATTCAAACGCCCATTCGTCGGATTTTGATGATTGTCACCAGCCTGCGCGGCGACCTTGACCTCGCGGGCGGAGCGCTCGCGTTTCAAAAGCTCGGCGATGAGGAAGGCTAGCTCCAGCGCCTGCTCCGCGTTCAGCCGCGGATCGCAATGGGTGTGATAGCGATCTGACAGATCGTCGGCGGAGATGGCGCGCGCGCCGCCGGTGCATTCGGTGACGTTCTTGCCGGTCATCTCCACATGCACGCCGCCGGCATGGGTGCCTTCCGCGCGGTGCACGGCGAAGAAATCCTCCACCTCCGACAGGATCTTGTCGAACGGTCGGGTCTTGTAGCTGTTGAGGCTGACAGTGTTGCCGTGCATCGGGTCGCAGGACCACAGCACCGTGCGGCCCTCGCGCTCCACCGCGCGGATCAGCGCCGGCAGCTTCGCCCCCACCTGACCGGCGCCGAAACGGCAGATCAGCGTCAGCCGGCCCGGCTCGTTCTGTGGGTTGAGGAGGTCGATGAGCCGCAACAAGCCGTCCGGCTCCAGCGAGGGGCCGCATTTCAGCCCCAGCGGATTCCTGATGCCGCGGCAGAACTCGACATGCGCATGGTCAGGCTGGCGCGTGCGGTCGCCGATCCAGATCATGTGGCCTGAGGTGGCGTACCAGTCGCCGCTGGTGGAATCGACGCGCGTCAGCGCCTGCTCGTAGCCGAGAAGCAGCGCTTCGTGGCTGGTGAAGAAATCCGTCTGGCGCAGCTCCGGGTTGGAATCCGGCTCAATCCCAATGGCGCGCATGAAGGAGAGCGTCTCGGTGATCTGGTCGGCCAGAATCTCGTAGCGCTCGCGCTGCGGGCTGTCGGCGACGAAGCCGAGCATCCATTGGTGCACGTGATCGAGATTGGCGTAGCCGCCCTGCGCGAAGGCGCGCAGAAGATTGAGCGTGGCCGCGGACTGGCGGTAGGCCATGGCCTGGCGCATCGGGTCAGGCGCGCGCGCTTCGGCCGTGAATTCCATGCCGTTGATGACATCGCCGCGATAGCTCGGCAGCTCCACATCGCCCTGCCGCTCCGTCGGCGCGGAGCGCGGCTTGGCGAACTGCCCGGCAATGCGGCCGACCTTCACCACCGGCGATTTCGCCGCAAAAGTCAAAACCACCGCCATCTGTAGGAAGACGCGGAAGAAATCGCGGATGTTGTCGGCGCCGTGCTCGGCGAAACTCTCCGCGCAATCACCGCCTTGCAGCAGGAAACCCTGTCCATCAGCAACGGCGGCCAGCTGGGTCTGGAGTTGGCGCGCCTCGCCTGCAAAAACGAGCGGCGGATAGGTGGCAAGCCGCGCCTCGACGGCGGCGAGCGCCTCAAGGTCGGGATAGACCGGCGCCTGCTCAATCGGTAGGTCGCGCCAGCTTGCCGGTGTCCACTTCTTGCTCATTGCCCTTGACCCAAACGCTCGGTGCGCGCCGTGCGCCCTAAAACACGTCGGGGTCTATAGGCTCTTTGCTTCGTGAGCGCCAGCGATCAGCCTCCACCCGGCGCTATCGCCAGGCCACGGGGATCGATAGGAATATTATCCTCGCCCCCCAAGATACCGGCCTACACTTGCCATGATGGACCGGACGAGACCACAATTGCGCCTGCGAACGAGCCGGCATGCAGGCGCTTCAGCACTTGCGTCGCGCTACCGGGCGGCTGGTCGGCATGTGCTGCGCACCGTTGCGCGGCTCAACGCACTTCTCCGCAAGGCCAATTTCAACCCTAACCAGCCGCGCCTGCCGCGCGGCCGTCCGGACGGCGGACAATGGACGCGCGTGCCGGGCGCGCCGTCACCTGAATCGAACCGGCAGGACCCGCCCGTCCCGAGCGGGCCGCCGGTGCGCGTCGGCACTGACAGCGACCCGTTGGACATCCCGCGCGAGCGGCCGCGAACCGAGAAAGAGCGCAACGCCACGGCCCGCCGCGTAGCGAGGTGGCTGTTCCGCAATGGCTACCGGGTCGGCCTGCGCCTTTCGCCGATCGGCCGGGCCATCGACGCCGCGCAGCTCGGTCTTTGGATTTATGAGCAGGCGCCGCTGATCAACGCCTATCTCGACCCGCCGAAGACAATGGCCGAGTTGCAGCGCAGGCGCGGCCGAGACATGGCCGGATATGACACCCATCATATTGTCGAGCGCACGGCGGCGCGGCAGGATGGATACCCAGGGAGCCGGATCGAGGCACAGGAGAACAAGGTGGTGATCCCAAGGCTCAAGCATTGGCTGATCACGCGCTGGTATATGACAAAGAACAAGAACTTCGGCGGGCTTTCCCCCCGAGACTATCTGAGGGGCAGGAGCTGGGCAGAGCGTCGGAGGATCGGAATCAGAGCCCTTATCCTTCACGGAGTGCTCAAGCCATGACATTCACCAACCTGAAGGCCATAGCCACTGAGAAACTGGTCGCTCGCGTCGCTGAGATCGGCGAAGCGCAGGACGAGACCACGCTCTATGACGACGTCGACACATACAACCGGTTGTTCGACGAAGAGGATGCCATCCTGGAGGAACTCAAAGCGCGCGCCGGCGACCAACGGCATGCCCTGCTCCCGCTCCTCGACCACCCGAACATCCAGGTGCGCCTGAACGTTGCGAAGTCGACGCTGGCGATCGCGCCGCAGGCAGCACGGCGTGAGATCGAAGCGATTGCCAAGCGAGTTGACGTGCCGCAGGGTGGTGATGCCGGGATGGCGCTTTGGGCCTTGGATGAAGGGATATTCAAGCCCGAATAAGGGCCGGTAAATGGCATCACCCCGCAAGCTGAAGGCCATGACCACAGAGCAACTGATCGCTCGCTTCGTGGAGATCGGCGAAGCACAGGACGAGACCGAGCTCTATGATGACGATGTGGCGATATACAATCGCTTATTCGACGAGAAGACTGTCATCCTAGGCGAGCTCAAGAGCCGCTCCGGCGACCAGCGTCATGCCTTGCTGCCGCTGCTTGACCATCCCAACATCCAAGTTCGGTCGAACGCTGCTAAAGCGACATTGGCAATCGCGCCGGCTGCAGCACGGCTGGAGCTTGAGGCCATTGCCAAGCGATGGACGTGCCGCAGGGCGGAGCCGCAGGTATGACGCTATGGGCCCTGGACGAAGGTATCTTCAAGCCCGAATAAGGGCCGAGCCAGCGGTTCACCTAGTGGCTTGACCCTGCGCGCCGTCCCTTGCCCTTCGAGGCTCGCCCCGCTTCGTGGAACTTCACACCTCAGGGTGAGGGACGATTGTTTGCCCACGACCGTTCCCCATTCCTCATCTTGAGGTGCGAGGGGGGCGCGCTCAGCGCCCCAGATACCGATCGATCGCCGGATTACGCCCCGGCCTGAGCATCTCAGCGGGCGGTGCGGCGTCGCGCACCTCGCCGTCGGCCACGAACGCCATCAGGTCAGCCGCGTCGCCGATATCCTCAGGCGTGTGGAGCGAGACGAGCACGGTCAGGCCCTCCTCGCGGCGAAGCGCATCGATCAGCGCGATCATCTCCTGACGCAGGCCCGGATCGAGCCCGCTGAACGGCTCGTCGAGGAGCATCAGCGGCTGCCGCCGCGCCAGCGCGCGGGCAAGCGCTACGCGCTGCCGTTGGCCGCCGGAAAGCATGCCGGGCCGCCTCGCGCCGAGGCCGGAAAGCCCCACCCGCTCAAGCGCGCGCTCAACGGCGTCGCGCTGCTCGGCGCTCAGCCTCAGCCGTGGGTCGAGGCCAAGGCCGACATTCTCCGTGGCGGTCAGATGCGGGAAGAGATTGTGCTCCTGGAACAGGATGGAGAGCGGCCGCTTGGCCGGCTCCAGGCCGATGAGGTCCTGGCCGGCGAAGCGGAGCGTGCCGGCGATCGGGGGCTCGAAGCCGGCAATGGCGTGCAGCAAGGTGGTCTTGCCGCCGCCGGAGGGGCCGATCAGGCCGCAGAGCGCGCCCGCGGGCACTGAGAGCGTGTAGCGGGCGCGGAAGTCCGGGTATTGGAGTGTCAGGTCAGCGGCTTCGAGCAAGCGGGTCTCCGGACCATCGTTGCGCGGCGAGGAAAAGCGTCAGCACCAAGATGGCCAGAAGCAGCGCCACGGAGGCGGATTCCGCCATGCGGTAGGCACCCATCCGCTCAAACAGAAGGAGCGGCAACGTGACGAGGTTGCCTGAGCCGAAGAACGCCGCAACGCCGAGATCGCCCAGCGAATACGCCGTTGCGATGGCGAGTGCCGCAAGCAACGGTCGCCGCAGGATCGGCCAGTCCACCAGCTTGAGCCGCCAAATTCCGGTGATCCCGAGGCTCTCCGCCAGAGGGCCGTAGCGCTCCGCCGACAGCACGATGGGCGGCTCCACCTGACGCAGCACGAACGGCAGCGCCATCAGCGCGTTGACCAGAATGATCAACGGAATGGAAAGCGCGAACGGGTCGGCGATGGGCCTGAGCACGACGAAGAGCCCGGCCGAGAGCGCCACCGGCGGCACGGCCAGGATCAGGCCCGCCGGCAGCGTCATGGCGCTCGCCCGAATGATCCGGCCGGACGCCACCAGGCGACGCGCGGAGACGGCAAGCCCAAGCGCCAGAGCCAACGCCAGGAGCGCTGCGGGGATTGCGATGGCGAAGCTGGTCAATGTGGCGCGCGCTACATCGGCGCTGATGAGGCTGGCAAGACCGGCGATGCCTGCCAGCGCGACCGCCAGAAGCGGCGGCAGCACCAGAAGCGCCGCTATGGCGAGCACGACGGCGTCCACCGCCCGCGCGGCCGGCAAGGCGGTGTCCGGCCGCGCGATCGCCGCACCGATTGCCGCGCTTTCGCCGGGGCGACGCACAAGCCAGAGCACCGGCAGCGCAAAGCCCAGGCAGATCAGCACCTGAAGCAGCGCGAGCAGGCCGGCGCGAGCGAAATCAACGTCGAAGCGGACGGATTCATAGATCGCCACTTCCAATGTGGCGGCGCGCGGGCCGCCGCCGAGCATCAGCACGATCGCGAAGCTGGTGAAGCACAGGAGGAAGATCAGCGCGGCGAGCGCCGGCGCCTCGCGCTTCAGGACCGGCCAGTCGATCAGGCGAAAGAGCGCAAGCGGCCGCATGCCGAGCTGCGCGGCGAGCCGCCAATGCTCGCCCGGCACGGCTGCCAGCACGGCGAGGAACACGCGTGCGGCGAGCGGCGCGTTGAAAAAGACATGGGCGATCAGGATGCCCGGCAGGCCGTAGATCCAGCCGCCCAGCTCCAGGCCGACGAGGCGCGCGCTTTCGCCGAGCCACCCGGCGCGGCCTGCGACCGCGACAATGCCGAAAGCGGCCACGACCTGAGGCAGGACGCTGGCGAGGTTGAGCGCTGCGATGAAGGCGTCGCGGCCGGGAAATCGCGCCCGCCGGGCCAGTGCCAATGCCAGCGCTGCGCCAAGCAGAATGGAGAGCACCGTGGAAAGCGTCGCTTGCAGCACCGTGAAGCGCACGACGCTCGCCACATAGCGCCAGGGCAGGTCTGCGGCCTCTCCGCCTGCGGCGATCAGAAGCCCGGCAAAGCCGGCCAGCACGACGCCGCCGATCAGCACCAGCGCCGCAAAGCCGGGTAGGAGCTTCATCGCGAGGCCGTGGCGTGGGCGACGCCATCGCCACTTGCCGCAGCGCCGCACCTCCCCGCAAGGGGGAAGGTGGAGGGCTGTGCCTGCGTCATGCGTTGCCGGCACGCTCAGCGGCTCATGGCGGCGAGCCATTCGTCGATCCAGGTGCGGCGGTTCTCTGCGAACTGTTCCGGTGCAGTAAGGAGCGATTTCTCCGGCGTCGGGAGCGCGCCAAAGGCGGGCGGAAGCGAAGCCGCGGGCAGGCCCGCCGGATACATCCAGTTGCGCTCCGGGATCGCCGATTGGAACGGCTCCGACAGCATAAAGCGCAGAAATGCGCGCGCCAGCTCGGCATTGTCGGTGACGCGCGTTATGCCGGCCACCTCCACCTGCATGCCGTGGCCCTCCGGGAAGATCGCCGCCTTCTTGGCGTCGTCGCCCTCAACGATCTGATGGTAGGCCGGCGAGGTCGTGTAGGAGAGCACCATGTCGGCCTCGCCCTCCAGAAACAGGCCGTAGGCCTCCGACCACCCCTGCGTGACCGTCACGACCTTGGGCGCCAGCTTGGCCCAAGCGTCGCCGGCGCCGTCGCCAAAGACCTCCTTCATCCAAACAAGCAGGCCGAGGCCCGGCGAGGAGGTGCGCGGGTCCTGAATGACGATCGCGGGCGCGTCCTCCGCCTCCACAAGCGCCGTCAGGCTCTCCGGCGGATTGGGAAGGCGGGTCTCGTCATAGACAAAGGCGAACCAGCCCCAGTCGAAAGGCAGGAACGTCGCGTCGGTCCAGGGCACGGGAAGTTCGAGCGCACCGGCCTCAACGCCGTGCGGCTGGAAGAGCCCGGTTGCCTCAGCCTCGGCCATCAAATTGGTATCAAGGCCGAGGACGACATCTGCGTCCGTCCCCTCTCCCTCCAGCTTCAGGCGCGACAACAAAGTACCGGCGTCGTCGGTGGAGACCCATTCAAGCTCGCAGCCGCACTCGGCTTCGAAGCGCTCCTTGATTGGTCCACCGGGGCCCCATTCGCTGATGAAGGAGCTGTAGGTATAGACCGTTAGAACCGGTTTCTCGTCCTCGGCACGAGCCGGCGCCCCGGTCAGCGCAAGGGTCAGCGCGACCGCCAGCGATAAAGCGGCGGCAGAATGGATGAATCGAGGCATTGGCTTACTCTCCGTGCTGGGTTTTCCGGCGACGGGCGAGCCAACGGCGGCAATAGGCGCTTTGGAATGAGGCATAATCTCAATCCCTCCGCCGGCACGACCCGGATCAGGTTCGACGGGTCGGCGGAGACATCCGCCTCTCAGCTCCTGGAGATCAGGGGCGCCCCGTGAGACGCGCCGAAGCTAGGCTTCCGGGCGGGTAAGCGCAAGCCGTGCAGCCACAGAGAGCCGCACTGCAAGGGGTCGAAGGCCCCGCCTAAAAGGTGCTAAGGTGCTGTCAGATGGATCTGGTCGGTCTTGCCGGCGCGGTTGCCACGCCAAGGCCGGGGCTCGGAGGACGACGTGTTTGGTCTCAGCATCTGGAAGATCGCCATCATCGTGGGGCTGATTGTCCTGCTCTTCGGCAAGGGCAAGGTATCGGCGCTGATGGGCGACCTGGCTAAGGGCATCAAGAGCTTCAAGAAGGGCATGGCGGAGGACGATGACGAGCCCAAGGTCATCGACCAGAAGCCGGCGGAAACCGCCGCACAGCCGGCCGAAGACAAAGCCCGCGGCTGAGGCTGACCTAGGGCCGGTCGCGCTAAGAGCCTGTCTGAAGTATCAACCTTCACGCCGCGCGGCTGGATAATCAGACGCTCGTTCGCGCCACCAAGGTCGGCCCGGCTCTTAATTCAAAGAACAAGAGCCCTGAACCGGCCTTCTCGCGGCGGGCGGCCGTCTGATCAGCTATCGGCATGGTGCGCGGCCAGCATTCTCAGAAGGGGCTCTACGGAGCGACAGCCACTTCCGCCAGGCCCAGATGCCGGACCATGGGCGCGAAATCCCGGTCGTTGTGGAGCAGCGGCCGCCGGTTCTGGATGCACCAAGTCCCAATCAAAAGGTCGATGGTCTTTCTGACCGTGACACCGCGTGCCCGAAGCGCCCGGAAATTGCGCGCCGCGGCGACCGCGATGTCATCGCCGCCCATCGACACGATATCGAAGCGCCGCAGCAGCCCTTCGACCTCGTCGGCTTCACGATCGGTGCGAAATCCCTGCAACACCTCGCACAGCATCAAATCGCCGACGACGATCTCGCTTTCGCCAAGCAACGCGCGAAGGCGTGCCACATGCGCAACATCGCGCCCATTGAAAAAGTCGATCCAGACCGTCGTGTCGACGACGATCACCCGACGCGGCGCCCCTTCCGGCTCTCTGCGAGATCGCCGCGCCAGGGATACTTGCCGAATGCGCGATCGACGTCTTTCTGACGAGCCAGCCTGACGTAGAGGCGCAGCGCCTCCTCAACCGTTTGCTTCTTCGTCGCTTGGCCGGAAAGGCGTCGCGCGTCAGCCATCAGATCGTCGTCGATGTCGATGTTCGTGCGCATTCCGCTCATCGATGTGTGTACGTACGGCGAATTATACACATTCCTGGGGCCGATGCGAGTCGCCCGTTCCCCTATTGCGGGAAACTGGACTCTACTTATCTAAAAGACGCTCTAAAATCTGGGTAAGGGCCGCAATTGAGACGGCCCGGCCCAGCCACACGACCGGCGGACGCGGCATCCCAAGCATCCGTTGGCCGGTGGATGACCATATTTTCGGGAGGACAACATCATGCTGCACAAGACCGCCAAATCCCTCGCTGCTGGAGCTGTGGCACTGGCCGTCGCACTCGGAGCGTCGGCCGCATCTGCCCAGGACGAGGCGCAGAACTACATTCTTGCCACCGCCTCGACCGGCGGTACCTACTATCCGGTCGGGGTCGCAATCGCGACGCTGACGAAGGTCAAGCTGGAGCCGAAGACCAAGATCGGCATGTCAGCCATCTCGTCCGCGGGATCGGGCGAGAACGTCAAGCTGATCCGCGACGGCGAGGCGCAATTCGCCATCCTGCAGGGGCTCTTCGGCCATTACGCGGCCACCGGCACCGGGGCGCTTGCCGCCGACGGCCCGCAGGAGCACCTGCGCTCCGTTTCCATGCTGTGGCAGAACGTTGAGCATTTCGTCATCAGCTCCGACGACGCTAAGACCGGGACGATCGAGGATTTGGCCGCGCTGAAGGGCTCCGCCATGGCGCTCGGCCGGCAGAACTCCGGCACCATTGGCTCAAACCGCACGATCCTGGCGGAATTCGGCATCGATATCGACAATGATTACGAGCTTCTCTACGCCGGCTACACACCAAGTGCGGCGGCGATGCAGGATGGCAAAGTCGCCGGCATTGGCACTCCCGCCGGTGTGCCCGTGGGCGCGGTGACGCAGCTCATGTCGGCGATGTCGGACCAGGTAGCCGTTCTCAACTTCACGCCCGAGCAAGCTGCACAGGCCGACGGCGGCAAGGCGCTGTGGACCCCCTACACCATTCCGGCCGGCACCTATCCGGGCCAGGAAAACGACATCAACACGATCGCGCAGCCGAACTTTTTGGCGACCCACGCCGACACCGATGAGGAAGCGGTCTACCAGATCACCAAGACGATCTACGAGAACCTGCCTTTCCTCCACGCGATTCACGCCGCGACCAAGGCGATGGCGATCGAGAAGGCGATCGCCGGGCTGCCGGTGCCGCTGCATCCGGGCGCGCAGCGCTATTATGAAGAGGTGGGGATCGAGATCCCCGATCGGCTGAAAGCCTCGTAGAACCGCGGTCTAGGTCCATCGAACCGACTGGAGGCCGGCCCCTTGCCGGCCTCCGGCGTACCTGCCCGCTGATATGAACCCGGACGCCACGCCTGACGACGACGCGCCATCGCGCGCCGATCGCGGGATGATTGCTGCAATCACCGTGCTCGCGGTTCTTATCTCGCTGGCGCATATCTGGATGAATACGATCGGCAACGTCGCGTCGCTAACGCAGAACGGCGTGCACTTTGCCGGCTTCGTGCTGCTCTGCGCCCTGGTGTTTCCGCTATCGAAGACAAAGTGGGCATCGCGGCCGGTCGTTCGGATCTTTGACGTCGCGTTTGCCGCTGCGGTGGCGGCGGCGGCGATCTACGCCATCAACGCGGAAAGCGCCATTTACGACCGCGGCGTGAGGCTGGTGGCGGCGGATTGGGTGGCGGGCGCGTTGTGCGTGCTCGGTGCCATTGAGTTCACGCGCCGCACCACGGGCTGGATCATCCCGTCGCTCATCGTCTTGGCGCTCACCTACATCGCCTATTGGGGCGACATGATCGGCGGCGTCTTTCGCTTTGGCGGCTTGTCGTTGGAAACGTTGGTGTTTCGGTCGGTCTATGGCGACGATGCGCTGTTCGGCGCGATTGCCGGCATCTCTTCGACATTCGTGTTCATGTTCATCCTGTTCGGCGCGTTTCTGCTGAGATCGGGCGCCGGAGAGTTCATCGTGGACGTCTCACGCGCCATCGCCGGCCGGCTGGTTGGCGGACCCGGACTTGTCGCGGTGATCGCCAGCAGTTTGACCGGCACGATCTCAGGATCAGCCGTGGCCAATACGGCATCAACCGGCGTCATCACCATTCCGCTCATGAAACGCGCGGGCTTCCCGCGGCACTTTGCCGGCGGCGTGGAGGCGGCCGCATCCACCGGCGGACAATTGATGCCGCCGATCATGGGCGCCGGTGCCTTCGTCATGGCGTCGTTCACGCAGATCCCCTACACCACCATCGTCGCCGTCAGCGTGCTGCCGGCGGTGCTCTACTTCCTCACGGTCGGCTATTTCGTGCGCATCGAGGCGCTGCGCTCCCAGGCCACGGCGCTTGCGAGCGAGGATTCCCCGCCCTTCAGCGAAGTCTTTCGGCGCGGGGGCCCCTCCTTCATCCTGCCGGTGGGACTTTTGATCGTGCTCCTCGTCGTCGGCTATACGCCGACCTACGCTGCCGGCTACGCGATCGTCGCCTGCGTGGCGGCCTCATGGCTGACGCCTAACCGCATGGGAGTGAAGGCGATTATCGGCGCGCTGGAGCTTGGCGCGCGCAACATGATCATCACCGCGATCCTGCTCTGTGCGGTGGGTCTCATCGTCAACGTCATCGCGACGGCCGGCATCGGCAACACCTTCTCGCTGATGATCACGCGCTGGGCCGGCGGATCGCTGATGATCGCCATAATCCTGGTCGCCTTGGCGTCGTTGGTTCTCGGCATGGGCCTGCCGGTAACGGCGGCCTATATCGTGCTTGGGACATTGTCGGCGCCGGCTCTGAACCAACTCATCCTGCAATCACAGCTCATCGACCAATTGGCTGCGGGCACGCTCACGGAGGGTGCGAAGGCCGTCATCATGCTGGCGGCGCCCGATAAGCTCGCAGCGCTGGCTCAGGCCATGCCATTGGCGGAAGCCACGGAATTGGTGCGCGGCCTGCCGTTTGAGACGCTGGCGCTGCTTTACGATCAGGCCTTTTCACCGGAGGTGCTGATGGTGGCGCTTCTATCGGCGCATATGATCGTTTTCTGGCTGTCGCAGGATTCCAATGTCACGCCGCCGGTCTGCCTTGCCGCTTTCACGGCGGCGGCGATCGCCAAGGCCCCGGCTATGAAGACGGGATTCTTCGCGTGGAAGATCGCCAAGGGCCTCTATTTCGTGCCGCTCCTCATCGCCTACACGCCGCTTCTCAGCGGCGACTGGCCGAAGATGCTGGAGATATTCTTCTTCGCGGCGTTTGGGCTGTGGGCGATCTCGGCCGCCATTGAAGGCTATTGGGAACACCGCTTGAACATTGTGCAGCGCGTGGCCGCGCTACTTATCGGCGCCGCACTTCTATGGCCGGCGGAACGGATGGTGCATGTGGGAGCGCTCGTGCTTCTTGCCGCTCTGTTCACGCTGAACCTTTATACGGCGCGCCGCGCCGCGCGGGCGGCGGTGTAAGCACATCGCCGCGCTCCCGACCATCCCCACGGACTACGCACCAACCTTGCGCCTGTCATCCCGGTTCGGCCGCCAGGCCGAGACCGGGACCCATGAACACAATGGATCGGGTCACGCCGGCGTTTCGTCCGCTTGCTCCGATGGCTATGGGTCCCGGACACGCGCTGCCGCCGTTCCGGGATGACAACATAGAGGACGTGCGAGGGTCAGCGACCCGGATTACGCTTCGCTTCATCCGGGCTACGCGGCCATGCGGTCAGTCGTGGCCCGCATGGCACGTCAGCGAAATGCGGGACCGCTGGCCCATTTCATTATTGCCGCGCCTCAATGGCCGGGCCGCCCACCCTGTCGCCGGGGGCGATGCCAAGCGTGTCGCTTAGCCCACCATTGATCTCCAGCACGAAGCGAACGGGCCCTTTGGAACGGACCGATTTCTCCGACAGCGGCGTGGTGCGCTCGGCGATCGATTCAATGGTCCCGTTGGCTTCGATGAAGATGATGTCGAGCGGAATGTAGGTGTTGCGCATCCAGAAGCTGGCGCGCCGGTCGGTGCTGTAAGGAAACAGCATGCCTTCGTCGTCCGCCATGCTTCGGCGAAACATCAAGCCTCGTTCCTGCTCCCGCGGATCGTCGGCGATCTCCACGCGGAATGTGTGCTCACCGGCCTCGGTGATGACGATCACGGTCTCGCGATCGGCCGCCGATGCGACAGGCGCCAGCGCAAAGAGAAGCGCCGCCAACGCGGCGGCGACAGGCGACATCCTCATGCGGCAGGTCTCATGAAAGGGAGCCGAGCGTCAGTGCGATGACGGCAATTGCCCCCCCGAATGCGGCCGGATTTCGGCAGCGGTGCGGCCCTTCGGCCCCTCGCCGTAGCGGACCAACACAACCTGTCCGGGCCGGAGTTCCGCCATTCCGAAGCGGCGCAACGTCTCCATATGGACGAAGATGTCGGGAGTCCCCTCGCCTTCCGTCACGAAGCCATAGCCGCGCATGCGGTTGAACCATTTGACCGTGGCCGTGACGAGCGGGCTCGTCGCGGTGACGGCCGAGCGCTGACGCGTCGGCGGCATCTGCGCAGGATGCGTCGCCGTCGACTCGTCCATCGATACCACCCGAAAGGCCTGCAAGCCCTTCGGCCGGTCTTGTACCTCTACGACGACGCGCGCGCCTTCATAGGCGGTTTGGTATCCGTCGCGACGCAAGCACGTGACGTGAAGAAGCACGTCAGCCATGCCATTGTCGGGAACAATAAAACCGTAGCCCTTGGCAACGTCGAACCACTTAATAATGCCCGTAACCTCGATCAGATCGACAGGCGCATCATCCTGCGGCACGAGTTCGGGCGTGGCGTCGGCGGTCGGTTTGGCCCCCATATGTCGACTCCATCCGAGCCTTTATATTCACCGGTCAGTTGCCTCGTGTCGCCACCGCATCTGGCAACTTTCCCGATTCGCACCGAACAGTAGCATTGCTGCCACAGTCGCACGCTTACATATCTGCCACACTCGCCAACTGCTGACGCCTAATTCACAAGCTGTGGATAGAGATCAGCGAACACCGCCCCGATCGGGCGGTGCAATATGAGGTCGGCTTCTGCGTCGAGCGGCGTCGTTTCGCGGTTGACGATGACGAGCGATGCACCGGTCTGCTTTGCGATCAGCGGCAGCGTTGCGGCCGGCCGGACCTGCAGCGACGATCCGATCACGATGAAGAGGTCCGCTGCGGCTGCGAAACGCGTTGCGGCGCTCAGCGCATCGGACGGCATGCGCTCGCCGAACGAGATGATCGCGGCTTTGACCAATCCACCGCATGCACAGCGTGGTGCGGCGCCCGTTTCGTCGATCATGCGGCGCACATCGGCCAGCGGCATGAACGTCGCGCAATCGATGCAGCGCCCGCGCGTCGAATTGCCGTGGATCTCGATGAGCTGCTCGGAGCCAAGGCCCGCACGCTGGTGCAGACCGTCGATGTTCTGCGTCACGACCATGGCAAGGCGACCGCTCTCGGCCATCTCGACGAGGCCGCGATGGCCGGCATTCGGCTTGGCGGCCGCGAACGTCTCGTTCATGACGAAGCGGCGGCGCCAGTCCTCCATGCGTGCGTCCTCTGAGGCAACGAATTCCTGATAGGTTATCGGCTTGATGCGTGTCCAAAGCCCGCCGGGTCCGCGAAAATCGGGAATTCCGGATTCCGTCGAAATGCCCGCGCCGGTGAGCGCGACGATGCGCTCAGAAGCGTCGATCAGGTGGCGCAAAGCCGCGATTTCGTCATTGCCAGGATCGTTTGGCTGCATATCTTTCACGCAAATCAAAGAAGGAGCGTCCGCCTCATGCGATATTTGCACACCATGGTCCGCGTCACCGACCTCGACCAGTCGCTGGATTTCTATTGCAACAAGCTCGGCATGACGGAAGTCCGCCGCACCGAGAACGAAGGCGGCCGCTTCACGCTCGTCTTTCTGGCGGCCTCGGAGGATGAAGGCAGCGGACGCGACAAACGCGCGCCGCTTCTTGAGCTCACGTATAATTGGGACCCTGAGGAATACACCGGCGGGCGCAATTTCGGCCATCTCGCCTTTGAGGTCGATGACATCTACGAGACCTGCCGTAAGCTTCAGGAAAGCGGGGTGACGATTAACCGCCCGCCGCGCGACGGCAACATGGCGTTCATCCGCTCGCCCGACAACATCTCCGTGGAGCTTTTGCAGAAGGGTGACGCACTGCCCAAGGCAGAGCCCTGGGCCTCCATGCCCAACACCGGCGTCTGGTAGGCGGAGGCCGCCGGCCCGCCGGCCGACTTGGACCGGCTCCAACCTCGCGTCTGTCATCCCGGTTCGGCCGCCAGGCCGAGACCGGCAACTGTGTTTGTTTTTCATGGTTGGAAGAGTGTTTTGTCGCGGACGATTGCGTTGAGGATCACGAGGATGCGTCTTGCGACGGCGATCAGTGCGAGCTTTGGCGGCTTTGCGGCGTTGATAAGGGCACGGTAGATGGCAGCGAGCCTGCTGTTGGAGCGGGCGGCTGCGACGGCGGCCATGTAAAGAGCATCGCGCACGCGCTTACGGCCGCCGCGAATGCTTCGCTTGCCACGGAACATGCCGCTGTCGGCGTTGATCGGCGCGAGGCCGGCAAGGGCAGCGATGGCCTTGGAGGAGCGCATCCCCAGTTCCGGCAGGAGCGCCAGGAGCGTGGCGGCGGCCACCGGGCCGATGCCGGGCACGGAGCGCAGTCGCCGTTCCGCTTGCTTGAGGCTGGCGCTGGCACAGATGAGCTGGCGGATGGTGCGATCCAGGTCGGCGATGGCGTGGTTGAGCCAAGCCAAGTGGCGGTCGATGTCGTCGGCCATCGCCTGGTCGCAGCAGGCGGTGCGGCGGGTCCGCTCCTGCTTGCGCATGGCCACGAGCTGATCGCGCCGACGCGACAGGCTGGCGAGCTTCTCGCGCGCCGGATCGGTCGCTGCCTGGGGTTGCGCCGGCAGGCTCTGCGCCATGGCGGCGAGCATGCGCGCATCGATCCGGTCGGTCTTTGCCAGGAAGCCGGCGGCCCTGGCGAAGTCGCGCGCCCGCGCGGGATTGACCCGCGCAAAGGCCAGTCCGGCCGCCTCCAGGGCGCGACGCAGCGCCAGGTCGTAGGCACCGGTCGCCTCAAACAGGACGAACACGCCAGCCGCCGCGAAGCGGGCCGCCAGCGATGCCGCCGCCTGGGGGGCGTTGCTCACCCGCTCGGGGCGTCCCACCGCCCCGTCGAAAATGTCGAGATGATGCTTGGAGATATCGATCCCGACGACACCAGGGTTTATGATCATTGTGCCTGTCCCTGTGGTGCGAGGTCCGTTGAGCCGGCCTCGTTCAACTGTTCAGGTGGAACCAAAGCGGGCGGGGACCAAGCCGGTCTACGGTCTAAAGCACCAGGGACCCAACGGCCTTCCGCCCGCACCACAATCCCACATCGCCAACACACAGGGACCCATGAACACTCACGCCGCTTCAGGGCTATGGGTCCCGCATAAGCGCTGAAGCGCTTTGCGGGATGACAAAAGGAGAGGGTGTGCGAGAGAGCCCCCGCATTCCGCTGACGCTTCATGCGGGCTACGACCAATCGCATGGTCGCGTAGCCTGGATGAAGCGAAGCGCAATCCAGGGACGCCGTCACCATATACCTGAGACGGCGGCTTGTGGCTTCGCCGCGCTCCACCTATAAGGCCCCCGCGCTGTCGCGCCCATCGTCTAGTGGTCTAGGACGCCGCCCTTTCACGGCGGAAACAGGGGTTCGAGTCCCCTTGGGCGTACCAGCGCGCGATCGGGCCGACCCGATTGCGATCAGGCCGTTAAGGAGACGGCAAAGCATTGCCACCAAGCGGCCTCGCCTCCTCATTCCTCAAGCCCTTGTCGATTTTGCCAAGCCTGGAGATGCCGATGGGATTGCAGCAGCTGCAAGGAGGCGCATGGCTCAATCCGCCGCCGCAATGGTCATTTGAAGGCGACCAACTGGCGCTCAAAACCGGCGACAAGACCGACTTCTGGCAAGAGACCCATTACGGCTTTCACCGCGATGACGGGCATTTCTGGCATGTGCCCGTTGATGGCGACTTCACCGCCACGCTCCGCTTCGAGGGCGAATATGAAAGTCTCTACGACCAGGCCGGGCTGATGCTTCGGGTCGATGCCAAAAACTGGGTCAAACTTGGAATCGAGCACGCCGACGGGATGACGAATTTCAGCATCGTTGTCACCCGCGGACGATCGGACTGGTCGGTTGTCGCGCAGCCGCAAATCTCAGGGCCGCAGGCGGTGCGGCTGACCCGCATCGGCAACGCGATCATCGCGCATTACAAGACGCCGTCAGGGGCCTGGCAGCTCATGCGGCTGGCGGATTTCACCGACACCAGGGCGGCGCAGGTCGGCCCCATGGCGTGCTCGCCTGAGCGCGCGGGCTTCCGGGCGCATTTCGACGACTTCCAACTCGGGCCGCCCATGGACAAGCCGCTGCACGGCTAAGCCAAGCCGTCGGCTCCGACCACGCCATCACCACGACAGCGGGTCGGACATGATCTCCACGATAAAGGGCTTGTCGGAGGCGAGGCCTGCGCGCAGCGCTTCGCTCAACCTGTCGGCATCGTCTACTCGCACCCCGTCGCCGCCGCACAGCTTGGCGAATTCGGCGAAGCCCGGATTGGTCAGCGCGGTCTGCCAGACCTGCCATTCGCCGTCGCGCTGCTCCTTGGAGATCTTTGCCAGCTCCTTGTTGTGCAGGAGCACCAGCGTGATGTTCATCCCGTATTTCACCGCCGTGGTGAACTCTGCGAGGTATTGGCCGAAGCCGCCATCGCCGGCGATTGCGATGACCTTCCGGGTGTCGCCGACGGCCGCCCAGGCACCCATGGCGGCGGGAAAGCCGAAGCCGATGGATCCGAGGTAGCCCGACATCAGCACCGACTGCGCGCCGCTGCATTCGAAATAGCGGCCGAAGGAATAGGTGTTGTTGCCAACATCGACGGCGATCACCGCGTCCTTCGGCATGACCTCGCTCAGCGCGGCGAAAATCTGCGGCGCATTGATCGCCGCTTCGCCCTTGGCCATGCGCGCCGCCTTTTCCTTGCGCCAGGCGGCCCACAGCCCCGCCAGCTTTTCGCGCTGGTCGCTGCAGGCGATATCGGCGCCGAGGCGCTCCGCCATTCGCCGAGCCGTGAGGCCGACATCGCCCCACACCGCTTCGCTGACGGGATGGAACTTGCCGAGCGCCATGCGGTCGAAGTCCACCTGGATGATTGGTTTGTTGGAGGCAATGCCGGTGTGATTGGAGAAGGATGCACCGAAGACGATGAGAAGATCGCTGTCGTTCATCAGCGTTGAGGCGACCGGTGTGCCGCTGCGGCCGAGCACACCGCCCCCTAAGGGATGGTCGTCGCCGATCTGGCCCTTGCCCTTGAAGGTGGTGATCACCGGCGCGTTGAGCTTCTCTGCCAGCGCGATCACGTCCGCCATGCCGTCGCGCGCGCCGTAGCCGACGATGATCAGCGGCCGCTTGGCGCGGGCGATGCGGTAGATTGCAAAGTTCAAAGGTCCGTCGGGCGGCGCGATTTCGGTTGCGCCCAGTCGTCCAAGCGGCCGGCTCGGCCCGCTGGAGCCGGCGTCGAGCACTTGCACCTCGTCGGGAAAGATCAGATGGGCGACATCGCGCTGGACGATGGCGTTCTTGGCGGCGAGCGTCGCGAGCTCCGCAGGATCGGAATCGTGCAGCACCGTCTGGCTGAAGGCGGCGACCGCCTCAAAGGCGGAGGCGAGATCGATCTCCTGGAACGCGCCGGGCCCGAGCACCTGCGTATTGACCTGCCCGGTCAGCGCGATGACCGGGGCGCGGTCCATCTTGGCATCCCAAAGGCCGGTCAGGAGATTGGTCGCGCCCGGGCCGGCGATGGCGAGGCAGGCGGCCGGCTTTCCGGTTGCCTTGGCGTAGCCGGACGCGGCGAAGGCGGCGGCCCCTTCGTGGCGGATGCCGAAATAGCGCATCGCGCCCTTCTTTTCCTGGACGCGGATCGCTTCGGCCAGGCCGAGATTGGAATGGCCGACCATGCCGAACACGGTATCGACACCCCACTCCACCAATGTCTCGGCGATGACGTGGCTGACCGACCAGGGGCTGTGCTTCGGCTTCGGTGCGAGAAGCTCAATCTGGCCGTCCTGCTCGCGCACCTTGATCGGCTCGGCGCGATCGTCGTTGCCGATGCCGCGGCCAGTCTTCAGATCGAACTTGTAGCCGTGCCACGGGCATTGCAGCGCCCCGTCGCAGGCCTGGCCTTCGTGCAGCGGTCCGCCCTGGTGCGGGCATCTGGCGTTGAGCGCGAAGATGCCGTCGGCCGTGCGCACGATCGCCGCTTGCGTCTCGCCGACTGTGGCCGCGTGCACCTCGCCTTCGGCGAGCGCGCCGGCGGGCATGACTGCAATCCACTGCTCCTCGCCGGCGTCGACCGCCTTGCTTGCAGCGGAGATCGTAAGCGCCTCATCGTCGCGGAAGGCGGCATACCAATGCGAGCCGTCGCAGAAGGGCTTGTTGCGCGAGTGACCGCACCGGCAGAGCGCGTAATGCTCGTTGCTCGCGCCTTCGCCCTTCTCCACGTCCTGAAGCGCGATGTGACCGCGCACGAAATACGGCCCGTCGCGGGAGATGTGTATTTCCGCGTCGCCGAAATAGTCGGTCTCCACCTTGCCGTCGACGGCATAGGCCAGCGCGCCGGAGGGGCATTTTCTGATGATGCCGATGATTTCCTCAGCCGTCGCAGCATCGGGGTCGATCCACGGTTCGGTGCCGGAACGCCAGACCTTTGGCAGGCCAGACGTGCAGAACCCGGCATGGGAGCACACACTGCGATTATCGAGCACGGTGATCGAGCGCCCCTCGTAGCGGTCGAGCTTATCCGGCAGATGTTCGTCCGATTTGGCGCCGGTGAACCCGATCGCTTTATGCGTGCCGTCGCAGAACGGCTTGGTCTTCGATGCGCCGCAGCGGCACAGATACATCGTCTCGCGAACCTTGACCGGCTCGCCGCGCGAATTCGTGAAAGTCCGGACGCCGGTGACCTTGAGAGGGCCGTCGTCCTCAAGGGCAATGGCTGGCGTCTCGCTTTCTGCGTCAGACATGGTCGGACCTCCTACTCAACCCGCACGATGGTGGCTGTGCCAAGCGGCTTCAACCCGTCACGATCGAAGAAGAAAGGCGAAAGCAGGAGCCGCGTCGATTCACGTGGCTGTGTTTCGTCGTTGTCGGCCGTCCAGGTCGTGCCGCTGTCGGTGCCGGCGTCCCACGGCCACAGGATCACCTCCACACGATCCACCCATGCGCCGTCGGAGTGGAGCGGCACAGAGGCGGCGCCGGTGAACCAATCGGGGCTCGGCGCGAGCATGGTGGCAAACGAGACGAGGCTGTGCTCTTCGCTGACGGTGAAGGTGGCGGTCATGGCGCCGGGGACGGCGATGCCTTCCGCTTCAAATATCGCGTCGAGCCGGCCGCGGTCCTTGGCGTCCTCCATCTCGGCAAGAAGAATGTCGATGCGCCCGCGCTCCGCCAGCGATTGGAGGCCGCTTGAAGCGGTTCGGCCGTCGGCGAAGAGCGTGTAGCGGCTGTTATGCGTCGCGCCACGCATGCGGCTCAGATGCGCGCCCGGCCAGAACTCAAACGGATGCGTCTCCTCCGACCAGGTCGCATCGATGTCGAGGCGGTATTTGGCGGTCTCCTGTGCGGCTGCCGGCGCGGCAAGCGCCAGTGCGGCGGCGAGCAAGGCAATGGTTCGGATGGACATGGCGACTCCTCCTATCGGGCGCCTTACGCTTCTGACCGGCGCCCGCGATGTGTTGGCGCTTCTATCAAGGTGGGGCGGCCGGCCGAAGTCACGCTCGCTCACCGGCGATCACGCTTCGCCGCAATCCGCTCGGGCGCAGAAGCACGCAAGCGGCGGCAACTGGCCCCGTCTTTGAGCCAGATCACGACGTGCGGGCCCGAAGAGGTGTCGGGTGACGGCCACGCCATAGAGGAGAGGACGATGCTTTTCCCACACGCCAACATCATCGCCGCCGTTCTGATCCTGATCGTCGGCTTTGGTTTTCATTTCGTCGGTCAGCTTGTCTCGGTCGTGAGCTGGGACACGGCGCTGCGGCTCGGGCTGCAGGACAAGGTCGCACCGCCGGACTACTACCCTTATGAGCACGGGACGGCCGTGGCCGATGTTCTGATCGGCTGGATCTATCCAATCGCGGCGATCGGGCTGCTTCTTGATGCCGAATGGGCCTACAAGCTGGCTTGGATTCCCGGTGTGATATTGGCCTATCACGGCGTGAGTTCGTGGTTCTGGGAGGCTGATCGCAGGGCTGCCGGGCACCAGTTGCAGTCCGACGCTTTTCGGGTGATCTGGTGCGGCGCAAATTTCCTGAGCGGCCTGATCGCCATTCTGGTGGCCTGGACCGGCCCGACGACCTGATATGTGAAGGCGGCAATGACGCAAGACAGCCGGTTCTGGGACAAGATTGCTGAGCGCTACGCCAAGCAGCCCGTCGCCGACGAAGCCGCCTACCAGACAAAGCTGGAGGTCACGCGCGGCTATCTCAGACCGGACATGGAGGTGCTGGAGTTCGGCTGCGGGACGGGATCGACAGCAATCGCGCACGCGCCTCATGTGAAGCATATCCTGGCGACCGACATCTCATCGAAGATGCTGGAGATCGCTCAGCGCAAGGCCGACGAAGCAGAGGTTGCCAACGTCACGTTTCAGCAGACGGGGATCGATGAATTCAGTGTCGCCGATGAGACTTTCGATGTGGTGATGGGCATGAGCATCCTGCACCTGGTGAGAAGCCGCGACGCGGTGATCGCCAAGGTTCACCGGATGCTCAAGCCGGGCGGCTTGTTCATCTCCAGCACCACCTGTGTCGGCGGCCTGTTGAGGCTTCTGGCTCTGATCACGCCGATCACGCAGCGCTTCGGCCTTCTGCCGCTGATCCGCAGCTTCACCGTCAAGCGGCTTGAAGACAGTCTCATCAAGGCCGGCTTCACGATCGATTACAGATGGCAGCCGGCCAAAGGCAAAGCCGTCTTCATCGTGGCGAAGAAGGCTGGTGGTTAGCTAGCGCCAAGGCCGGCGGCTGACGGTGCCCCGGATTACGCTCCGCTCCATCCGGGCTACGCGAACGCCGTCAAACCGCAGGGGGCGTGCGGGATGATCAACGTCGGAGCTTGGCGCCGACGATCTCCTCAAGCACCTGGGTGGTCGCCCAGTTGTCGCCATCGGGATATCTGGTCTTGCCGGCCTCAAAGAGCTGCATCGCCGTGCTGGCGGTGAAGAGCGGGACACCCAGATCGCGCGCCAAGTCGAGCGTGATCGTCAGGTCCTTGTGCATCGTGTTTATGTGGCTGCCGGTGCGGGAGAACTTGCCGTCGATGATGTTGGCAAGCGCGGTGTTGACCACACCGCAGCCGGCGCCTGAGGTGCTGAACACATCGTAGAGCGCCTGCGGGGAGACGTCGGCCTTGGCGGCGAGCACCGTCGCCTCGAAGGTGGCGGAGAATATCGCGCCGATCAGCGATTGAAGGCAGGCCTTCATGGTCTGGCCCTCACCAAACGTATCGCCGACGCGATGGATGGTGCTGCCGACGGCCTCCATGGCCGGCCGGCCCGCCTCCATCGCCTCGTCGGTGCCGGCGGCCATCAAGGTCAGGGTCCCGCCTTGCGCGCCAACGAAGCCGCCGGTGACGGGCGCATCGATCAGGTGCAGGCCGCTGCCCTCCAGAGTGGCCGCAATCTCGCGCGCCTCAACGGTCTTGATCGTCGCGGTGAGAAGGATCACGCCGCCCGGCGCCATCGTCGCGCGCAGGCCCTCCTCATCGTCGTCGCCGAGGATGACTGATTTCGCCTGCGCGCCGTTCATCACCATGACGAAGACGAACGTGGCGTTTGCGCCGACCTCCGCCGCCGATATGGCGGGCCGACCACCCAGTTCCGTGAAGGCGACCATGCGGGCTTCGCTCAGATCAAGACCGATTGTGTCGAACCCCGCGGCGATCAGGTTCTTGGCGAGGCCGGACCCCATGTCGCCCAGTCCAATGACGCCTGCTTTCATTTTGATGTCTCCTGCCGGTGAGGCGCGGCCCGCGCCGGTCTGGTGGGTAGGCGGGCGCTGCGCCGATGGCAAGCCGGAGAGGGAGGCCAGGTCGCCGCGTGTGCGAGAGCCTACGGGTTCCATCTCTTGTTTGGAGCATGATCTTATCCGAAAACCGGTGCCCGCTTTTAGGGATCATGCTCTAGCGGCTGTCGCGCTCCAGATTGAGCCAGGCCACCTCGTCCGGCGTCAGCTGCAGCGCCAGCGCCGGCAAGGTGGAGGCGATCTCGTCAGCGGTGCGCGGACCGATCAGTGCGAAGGACGGGAACGGCTGCGCCAGCACCCAGGCCGTGGCGACATTGTGTGCCACCACCCCTCGCTCATCGGCCAGTTGCTCGGCGCGACGTCGACGCTCGGCGTTGCGCTCGCTGCCGAAACACGCCTCAGGGCCTGTGTCGGCCGGCAGGCGGCCGCGAAGATCCTCCGGCAAAAAGTAGCCACGCGCCTGCGACGACCAGGAGAAGTGGATGACCTCGTTCTTGGTCAGGAAGGCGAGTGTCTCCTCGTTGTTCGATGTTACGCAACCGGGCCAGACCGGGTGTTCCATCACGGCCAGCGAGAGGTTGTTGTTGAGGATGCGAAACGGCTCCAGTCCGCGCGACTTGGCATAGGCGTTGGCTTCGGCAAATCGCTCAACCGTCCAGTTGGAGCCGCCGAAAATGCCGATCTTGCCGGCCTCGCGCAGCCGATTGAGTGCGTCGACGAACTCGCCGACCGGCACGTCGGGATTGTCGCGATGCATGACGTAGATCGGCACGCTCTCCAGGCGGAGCCGTTCCAAGGAGACGACGAGCTGCTCGCCGATCGCATCGGGCGTGCAATGCGGGGTGTGGGCGCCTTTGGCGGTGACCACGATATCGTCCGCCGTTCCGCGCGCGGCGATCCATTCGCCGAGAACGGCTTCGTGGCGCCCGCCGCCATAGACGTAAGCGGTGTCGAAAGCGTTGCCGCCGGCTTCGATCCAGGCGTCCCAGACCGGCGCCGCCTCAGCCAGCGTTTCTTTGTTGTCGCAGCCCATGATGAGGGCGGAGACCGGTCTGTCCACACCGGGCAGCGGACGTTGCGGCACGCGTGGCGGCCTATTGCTGTTGAGCACGTCGGGTTGCCTCATTGTTAACGGTCAGCGTTGCGGGCGGACGCGCCCATTGCGGCAGCCAGTCGCCATGCGCCTCAAGCAGGGCATCCACCATGTCGTGTATCTGATCGAGATCGAGCTCCGCGGCCGTGTGGGGGTCCATCATGGCGGCGTGATAGATGTGCTCACGCCGCTCCTCCGTAAGCGCTGCAACGACCAGCTCCTGCACATTGATGTTGGTGCGTATCAGCGCCACAAGCTGCGGGGGCAATTCGTGGCCGGCGGTGGGCTGAATGCCGTTGGCGTCCACGAGGCAGGGAACCTCAACTGCGCAATTGTCGGGAAGCTGCGGGATCAGATTGTTGTTGGCGACGTTGCCGTAGATGGTGGCTGCCTCGCCAGTGACGACGGCGTTCATGATGGTGGCAGCGTATTCGTCAGAGCGGGCGACCTCGATCGTTTCGCTTGCCCGATAGGTCTCCAGTTCATCGCGCCAGCGTTCAATCTGCTCCATGCAGCGCTGGGGATATTCGTCGAGCGGTATGCCGAAGCGTTCAATCAGGTCCGGCCGGTCGCGCTTGATGAACCACGGCACATATTCGGCGAAGTGCTCGGAACTCTCCGTCACGAAGTAGCCGAGCCGCATCATCATCTCGTAGCGCACACGGTTGGGGCAGCGCGGGTTCCACGACGAGGGAAGCGGTATCCGCCCGGCGCGATAGCCCTCGCGCAAGGCCGGGTAGAGGTCGCGATGCGTTCCGTCGGCAAGCTGCTCCTCAAACCGTAGGAAGAACGCCATGTGGTTGATGCCGGCGACGCGATAGCGCAGTCGCTCCACCGGGATATTAAGGTCGCGCGCCAGCTCCGCTGCCGTGTACTGCACGGAGTGGCAAAGCCCGACCTGGCGGATCTCGGGAAACTGCGCGGTAATGGCCCAGGTGTTGATGGCCATCGGATTGACGTATTGCAGAAGAATGGCGTCCGGGCAGAGCTCGGCCATGTCAGCGCAGAGCGCCCACAGATGCGGGACGGTTCTGAGCCCGCGCATGATGCCGCCAATGCCGAGCGTGTCGGCAATCGTCTGGCGCAGCCCGAAGCGCTTGGGCACCTCAAAGTCGGTGATTGTGCAGGGATCGTAGCCACCGATCTGAAACGCCACGATGACGAAGTCGGCACCATCGAGTGCCGGACGGCGTTCGGTATGGGTGGAAACGCTCGCCCCCGCCCCGGTCGACGCGATGAGTTTCTTGACGACAAGCTCCGATTCCGCCAGGCGGCCGGCGTCGATGTCCATCAATGCGATATCAGCGTCGGCGAGCGCCGGCAGATGCAGCGCGTCGCCGATCAGGTTCTTCATGAACACGGTGGAGCCCGCGCCCACAAATGCGATCTTTACCGGCATGCCGCTTGACTTTCGGCTCTAGAGATCAAGCCTTTCTGATGCAATCAGAACGGATTGAGCTCTAAGTCTTTGCTGGAGCATGATCTTATCCGAAAACCGGTTCCCACTTTTCGGGATTATGCTCTAGCCCTTGGTGGCGCCGAGCGTCAGCCCGGCGATGAAGTGCCTTTGCAGGAGGAAGAAGAGCGCCACCGGCGGAAGCGCCGCCACGACCGCACCGGCGGAGATAAGCTGCCACGACGCCAGCCACTGACCGCGAAGCGCACTGATGCCTGCTGTCACCGGCTTCACCGCGTCGCTTTGCACCAACACAAGCGCCCAGAAATAGTCGTTCCAGACGAAGGTGAAGATCAGCACGGCAAGTGCTGCGAGCGCCGGGCGCACGAGCGGCACGACGATGAACCAGAAGATCTTGTACTCGCTGACGCCTTCCACGCGCGCCGATTCAATCAGCGCGTTGGGCAGCCCGGAAATGAAGTTGCGCATGAAGAGCGTGCAAAAGCCGGTCTGGAAGGCGACGTGGAACAGGATCAGCGCCAGATGCGTGTCATAGACGCCGGTGAACAGCGCCATATCGCGCACCGGGATCATCAGAATCTGGAAGGGGACGAAATTGCCGCCGACGAACATGGCGAAGAGCCAGATATTGGCGCGGAACTTGTATTTGGCGAGCGCATAGCCGGCGGCGGCCGCCAGCGCCACGGAGCCGATCATCACCGGAACGGTGATGATGACGGAGTTGATCATGAAGCGCGCCATCGGCGTCGTCTGGAAGATCGTGACGTAGTTCCAGAACTCCAGGCTCGACGGCCAGGTCCAGTAATTGCCCTGGTTGATGTCGTCGATGGTGCGGATGGAGGTCAGCATCACCGCGGCCAGCGGCAGAAGCCACACGACCAGCGCGATCGGCAGCGCCACACGGTAGGAGATGTTGGCGAACGGCGAAGCCTTTTCGATGGGGCGCGGGAACATCAGCCGGTCTGCCGCTCGCCGCGCACCATGCGCCACAGGAAGAAGGCGATGAACACCGACATGATGAGGAACAGCACGGTCGCAATCGCCGCGCCATAGCCCATGCGATATTCAAAGAGCGCGGAATGATACATGAACAGGCCAAGCACCAGGGATTGGCCGAATGGACCGCCGTCGGTCATGACCTGCACTAGGTCGAAGGAGCGCAGCGCCCCGATCATGGTCACCACAAGCGCAATGAAGGTGGCCGGACGCAGCTGTGGCAAAACGACGAACCACAAAAGCTTCATGCCGCGCGCCCCGTCGAGGCGCGCCGCCTCGATCTGCTCCGGATCGACGGAGTTCAAGCCGGTCAAATAGAGGATCATGCAATAGGCGACCTGCGGCCAAAGGCCGGCGGCGATGATGCCGAAGGTCACGGAGTTCTCGTCGGAGAGAATGGCGGTCGGGCCCAGGCCGACAAGCCCGAGCAGCTCGTTCAGAAGGCCGTTGGCGGGATCGTAGAACCAGGCGAAGACCAACCCCACGACGACCTGGCTGATCACAAAGGGAAAGAAGAACAGCGACTTGATCAGCCGGATGCCGAAGACGGTCTGGTTGAGGAACAGGGCGACCGCAAGCCCGAGCGGCAAAGCCAGCAGGAACAGGAAGAGCCACAGCACGTTGTTCCAGACGGAAGTCCAGAACCGGTCGTCGTCGAAAAGCTCCTCGTAGTTTCCGCCGCCGATATAGCTCTTGTCGGAGAAGCCGTCCCATTCGTAGAGCCCGATCTGGAAGCTCTGGATGATCGGCCATACGACGTAGACGCCAAAGAAAAGGAGCGCCGGCAGCATAAACACCCAGGGCGCAATGCGCTGCTGGGACCAACGCGACCGCGGCGGCACGTAGGCCACCGCCGTCTCTGCTACCGCCATCGGCTCACCCCGCCCTCGCCGCGTCTATCACTGACGCTTATCTCAATATCCCGCCCTGCAAGCGCGTAGCGCTCACAGGGCGGCTGATCTCGACTACTCGAAGATGCGCGCGCGCGCCTTCTCCAAGCGCTCCAGGATGGCATCCAAATTGTCCGGCTTGACCATGAATTCCTGGAACCCTTCCATACCGATCTTGGCCATCTCCGGCGTCGTGTCACGGTCATAGAACTGCGCGGTGCCGGCCGCGGAGGCGAGCATCGCCTGGCCTTCGTTGAGGTACTTGTCGTCGACCGCGCTGGCCCCCTTATGCGGCGGGATGTTCAGCAGCGTGGCGTTGATCGCCTGCTGCTGGTCCTGCTGAGCGACGAAAGCAAGGAACTTACGCGCGTTCTCTTTGTTCTCGGCGCGCGCGGGGATGTGGATGGTGTCAGTCGGTGCGTCCTCGGCGATGGGAACATCCGGGTCGATCACCGGGAACTGGAAGAAGTCCATCTTATCCTGCACGCCCTCAGGGAAGTTCGGCGTGATGAAGTTGCCGATCAGATACATGGCCGCCTGGCCGTTATAGAGGAACGGCTGCGCTTCCTGCCACGAATAGGAGGTGTGGTTCTCGATGTAGCACTCCGCGTCGATCAGCTTGCGCCAATTGGCGAAGGTCTCGCGCACGCGGTCGTCAGTGTAGGGAATCTTGCCGAGCATCAGGTCGATGTGGAACTCAAGCCCGTGCGTGCGCAGGTTCAGGTAGTCGAACCAGCCCGCCGCGGTCCACAAGAACTTGGTGCCGATCGTGACGGGGGCGATCCCCTTCTCGCGCAGCACGGCGCAGATGTTGAGCAGGTCGTCGAACGTCTCAGGCTCTGAGAGGCCGGCCTCGTCGAAAATGTCTTTCCGGTAATAGACGCCCCATTGATAGAACGCGTAGGGCACGCCCCATTGCTTGCCATCGATGGTGAGCGAATCGCGCGTGGACGCGAAGTTCTCGTGCATGTCGTTGGCGTCCCAGACGTCCGACACGTCCTCAAGGAGGCCGCGGTCGACGAAGGTCGCCATGCGATTGCCGGCGAACCAGAACACAACGTCGGGGGCCTGCGCCGTCAGCCAGCCGCGGATAGCGGTTTTGTAGGCTTCGTGGTCGGTGATGTTGAAACTGACATCGATGTCGGGGTTCGCTGCCTTGAATTCATCAACGACCTGCGTGAAGGCCGCCTTCGGCGCGGGGCCTGAAGTGTTGGCGTTGATAACCAGCTCGTTGGCGCCAACGGTCCCGACGAGCGGTGCTGACACAAGAGCAAGCGAAGCCAATAGTGCTGTACGAAACATAGACGTCTCTCCTCCCGGAATTCACGACCCTTGATCGGGCCTCTGTACCGTTCCAGTATCTGGATACGGCTCTTTCTTGTTGAAATCTATGGTGGCCTGAAAATAACGTGTCAAGCAAGGGAACATCCTGAAACGTGAAGCGAAGCCGCACCGAAACATACGGGTGCGGTCTGTTGATGATCAGGAACACAATTGCGAGATCACCAGATTAACCGCCGAAGAGCCAAGGGGAGGACCATGTGGCTGGTTTGACGTTAACCGAGGTCTTCAAGCGCTACGGCACGGTTCAAGTCGTGCATGGCGTAAGCTTCGATATCGGCGATGGTGAGTTCTGCGTTTTCGTCGGGCCGTCGGGATGCGGTAAATCCACACTCCTCAGGATGATCGCCGGACTTGAGGAAATCTCAGACGGCAGGATCTCCATCGGCGACACGGTGGTGAACAACGTCGACCCGGCGGAGCGGGGCGTGGCCATGGTGTTCCAGACCTACGCGCTTTATCCGCATATGACGGTTGAGCAGAATATGGGGTTCGGGCTGCGCATGGCCGGAATGCCCAAATCCGACATTCGCGCGCGCGTGGAAAGCGCTGCGCGCATCCTCCAGCTTGAAGACTATCTCCACCGCGCGCCGCGGGCGCTTTCCGGCGGGCAGCGGCAACGTGTCGCCATCGGCCGGGCGATCGTGCGCAATCCGGAAGTGTTTCTGTTCGACGAGCCGCTCTCCAACCTTGACGCGGAGCTGCGCGTTCAGATGCGCGTGGAGATCGCCAAGCTCCATCAGGATCTCGGCAACACCATGATCTACGTGACGCACGATCAGGTCGAGGCGATGACGCTCGCCGACAAGATCGTGGTCTTGCGCGACGGCAATGTCGAACAGCACGGCAGCCCGCTTGAGCTCTACAGCAATCCCGACAATCAGTTCGTCGCCGGCTTCATCGGCTCACCGAAGATGAATTTTTTGACCGCGCACTCGCAAGGGCCGTCCAATGGCGGCCTGAAAGTGTCGCTGCCGAGCTTCGACGACGCGGAGGTCGTCGTCCCGCTCAACGAAAAGCCGGGCGACGGACAGGAGCTGATCCTCGGTGTCCGCCCGGAACACATCGCCATCGACGGCAACGCGCCAATCAGTCTCGGCGTCACCGCCGACGTCACCGAGCAGCTTGGCGGGTCGTCGCTTGTCTATGCCAATTCCCCCGGCGGCGAGACGGTGGTGATCGAGCAGCGCGGATATAGCGCCGTGAAGCACGGCGACGGCTTCAACTTCACCTTCGATCCGGATCAGGCACGGCTGTTCGACACCGGCGGGCAGCGCGTTCGGTAATCGCGGCTGAATGTTGCCGCCCAGCGCCGGCGCTTAGATGGAGCCTGCCTCGACCATGTAATTGTTCGCCGTGCACATGGCGGCATCATCGGAGGCGAGGAACAGCGCCATTCGCGCGATAAAGACTGGGGCAATCAAATCCGGCAGGCATTGCCTTTGGCGGTGTTTCTCCAGTGACTCAGGCGTCGCCCAAAGCTCCTTCTGGCGCTCCGTCATGATCCAGCCGGGCACGATCGTGTTGACGCGGATGCGATGTTCACCGAGATCGCGCGCGAGCGTGCGCGTCATGCCGTGCACAGCGGCCTTGGCGGTGGCATAGACGGGGAAGCCGCCGCCGGCCTCCCACCAGGAATTCGAGCCGAGATTGATGATCGACCCGCCGCCCGCTTGGATCATGTCCGGCGCGACGGCCTGCGCGGCAAAGAACATGTGCTTCAAGTTGGTGGCGATGCGTTCGTCGTAATAGTCAGACGTCACATCCTGCCAGGCATGCCGGTCATCGCGAGCGGCGTTGTTAACAAGCACGGTCGGCGGACCGAGCTCCGCCTTAAGAGTGCCGAGGGCTTGCTTGAGCTGGTCGATGTCGCGCAGGTCGCAAGGCGCGAAGCAGATCGTCGCGCCGGCAGCCTGAAGCTCCGACGCCAATGCCTTGCCGCCGCCCTCATCGAGGTCGACGAAGCCGACCCTTGCGCCTTGTTCGGCGAAGGCGCGGACCATCTCCGCGCCAATGCCGCCGGCACCGCCGGTGATGTTGACAATTGCGCCTTTAAGGCTCGGATAAAGGGCAAAGTTCGGCATGACGCGTTCCTCACTGGGTAAAGCAGGTGTTCTCGTTAGAGCATGATCCCGAAAGTGGAGACCGGTTTTCGGATAAAGATCATGCTCTAGAAAAGACAGTGAGCCTCCATTCTGATTCAATCAGAATGGATAAGGCTCTTGGAGCGCACGATGGACGCTCCGGGGCAAGTTTCACAGAGAATGAAAAGTCCGCCCCTCTTCGGCCAGACGGACCAAGAGCGGCGCGGGCATAAGGCTCTCGTCGTCGGAAGCCTCGGCCATGGCTACGAGCTTGTCGCGGATGGACGCGAGACCGATCGCGTCGGCGTAATAGATCGGACCGCCGCGCCAGACGGGCCAGCCGTAGCCGTTGACCCAGATGACGTCGATGTCGCTCGCACGGGCGGCGATCCTCTCCTCCAGAATGCGTGCGCCTTCGTTGATCATCGGAAAGAGCAGCCGCTCAACGATCTCGTCGCCGGAGAGCGCGCGGCGCGTGATACCAGCGCGGCGCGAGGCTTCAACGACGATCGCCTCCACGCCGGCGTCGCGCTCGGGCGTGCGCGAACCGGATGCGTAGCTGTAGTAGCCCTTGCCGCTCTTCTGTCCGAAACGGCCCGCCTCGCAAAGCGCGTCGGCGATTGGGGCTTTCAATCCTTGCGCCTTGCGCATGCGCCAGCCGATGTCGAGGCCGGCGAGATCGGCCACGGCGAACGGGCCCATGGGAAAGCCGAACGCCTCCATGGCGGCGTCGACCTCGTGCGGCAGGGCACCGGCAAGCAGCACCTGCTCCGCGGCAGCGCTCCGCTGCCGCAGCATGCGGTTGCCGACAAAGCCATGGCCGTTCCCGACCACGGCCGGGACCTTGCCGAGCCGGCGCGCAATGGCGATCGCCGTTGCCAGTACATCGGGAGCGCTCTTTGCGCCACGCACGATTTCCACAAGCCGCATGACGTTGGCCGGGCTGAAGAAGTGCATGCCCAGGATTGCCGCCGGCCGGTCGGTCGCGGAGGCAAGCGCGTCGACGTCGAGATAGGAGGTGTTGGTCGCCAGCACCGCGTCGGGGCGCGTGAGCGTTGCGAGCTCCGCCAAGACATCGCGCTTCAGGTCGAAATCCTCAAACACCGCTTCGACCATGAGGTCGGCGTCAGCCGCCTCGCGCAAGCCGACAACACCGCGAATGCGGGTGCGCCTGTTCTCCGCCTCACCGGGAGTCAGCTGGCCACGCTTGGCGGCGCCGGCATAGATCGCCGCGACAGCCTCAAGGCCGCGCTGAAGCGTGTCCTCGTCCGTCTCAATCAGCGTCACAGCAAGACCGGCATCGGCAAACGCGACGGCAATGCCGTGTCCCATCGTGCCGGCGCCGATGATTGCGACGCGCTCCACCGGCCGCGGCTTGGCGTCAAGGCCGGGCCCCTTGGCGGCGGCACGCTCGGCAAAGAAGATGTAGCGCTGCGCCTTCGACTGGTCGCCGGCGACGAGTTCGCGGAAGATCGCGCGCTCGTGCTCCAGCCCCTCGTCGAAGGGAAGATCGAGCGCGCTGCGCACGGCATCGACACAGGCATGGGGCGCTTTCAGCCCGCGCGCGCGTTTGGTGAGAGCCTGTGCAGTGGCATCGAAGCGCGCGCGTTCGTCGCCATTTGCGGCGAGCTTCGCCGCATCGTCACGGAGCCGCCTTGGCGCGCCGCGCTTTGCGACACGCTGCGCCAGGGCAATGACTGCCTCCTGCAGATCGCCGTCGGCCAACTCATCGACCAGGCCATGCGCGAACGCCGCCTCCGCCATGATCGGCTCGCCGGTGACGATCATGGTCAGTGCCGTCTCCGGCCCCACCGCGCGGGGGAGCCGCTGCGTGCCGCCGGCGCCTGGGATCAGCCCGAGCTTCACCTCCGGAAAGCCGAGCCGCGTCGCGGGCGCAGCAATGCGATGATGGCAGCCCAGCGCCAGCTCCAGCCCGCCGCCCAACGTCGTGCCGAAGAGCGCCGCCACGACCGGCTTCGACATCGCGTCGAGCCTGTCGATCACGTCGCTCAGAAGCGGCGGCTGGCGCGGCTTGCCGAACTCGCGGATATCGGAGCCGGCGACGAAAGTGCGCCCGGCGCAGGTGATGATCGCGGCGTCGATCGCCGGGTCGCGATCTACGCTGTCGAGCGCCTCGACCAGTGCGGCGCGCACGGCATGCGAGAGCGCGTTCACCGGCGGATTGTCGATCTCCAAGATGGCGATGGCGCCCTGTTGCCGGACGTTCAGAACCTGTCCCATTGCCGCCCTTTGCCTTCCTGTCGATTGCTCAGCGCGTCTCGGCGCTTTCACCGGCTGCAGCACGCTCGATCTGTCCCTGGATCAGAACGATCTCCGCTTCGTGCAGCGCGCAGAGGTCGCGCCAGCGCTGATCGTTCATCTCCGACGTTCGCCAGGCGCACAGACTGATCAGGCACGACGCCTCGTCAAAGCCGAGCACCTCGCCCGAAATAATTCGTGCGCTTATGCGGCGCGTGAGGCGGTCGGGTGTGCCGACCAGGTAGTCGATCACGCGCCTTTCCGAATCGGCATCGATGCGGAACCAGCCTTGATGTCCATCGATCAGCGAGTGCCCTGTAAAAAGCCCGTCATCGTCTGCCGGGGCGGTGTCGAAGCAGCCGAGCGACCAGCGACCGAGCGCAATCGGGTCGGACAGAAAGCGAAAAGCAAAGTCCGCCGAGGCCTGCACATGCCTGGTTGTGATGTGGCTCAGGCCGTCCGCCATGTCCGCTCCGATCTCACTCATTTCTCCAGCATTTTCGGTGCTGCGAGGCAATATATTTTCAGCTTAAAGCTTTTCACTTTCGCCGTCATATGGTCTTATCACCGCATGGCACCGCTTTCTCAGGCTCCTCTTCTTGAGATCAACAACGTCGTGCGCACGTTTGGCGAATTGCGTGCTGTCGATGGCGTGACGCTCAGCGTGGCAGGCGGGACCATCACCGGCCTCATCGGACCGAACGGGGCAGGCAAAAGCACGCTCTTTGATCTTGTCGCCGGCGGGCAGCGGCCGGAAGCCGGTTCGATCGCCTTCAAAGAGCAGCGCGTTGACGGCCTGAGCCCGGATTCCATTTTTCGCGCCGGGCTGGCGCGGACGTTTCAAATTCCCCGACCCTTTCCACAGATGTCGGTTCTGGAGAACGTCATGCTGGCGCCGATCGGCCAGGCGGGTGAGCAGTTTTGGAACAATTGGATTCGCTTCGGCGCGGTGCGCGACCAGGAGAGAAAGGCGCGTGAGCGCGGCATGGAAGTGCTCGGCTTCTGCGGCCTGGCGGACAAGGCGAACGACATCGCCGGACAACTTTCCGGCGGCCAGCAAAAGCTCCTGGAGCTGGCGCGGGTCTTGATGATCGAGCCGCGAATGATCCTGCTTGACGAGCCTGCAGCCGGCGTGAACCCGACGCTTCTGGAGACCTTGATTGAGAAGATCATCGCGCTTAACGCGCGCGGCATCACCTTCCTCATCATCGAGCACAACATGGATGTGGTGATGCAGATCTGCAGCCCCATCATCGTCATGGCGCAGGGGCGCGTCTTGTTTGAAGGCGATGCCGACGGCGTGCGCAGCGACCCGCGCGTGGTCGACGCGTATCTGGGAGATGTCGCTGCGTGAGCGAGCCGATCCTCAGCGCACGCGACATCGTTGCCGGCTATGTGCACGGACTGCCGATCGTGCACGGCGTTTCCGTCGATGTCGCGCCGGGCGAGATCGTGACGATCGTCGGCCCGAACGGTGCGGGCAAGTCGACGCTTTTGAAGGCCATTGCGGGTCTCGTCGTCTTTGAGAGCGGCACGGTAACCTTTGGCGGCCGCGACGTGTCCGGGCGTCCCGCGCATGAGATGGTCAAATCCGGAATCGGCTTCGTGCCGCAGACGGGCAACATCTTCACCAATCTCAGCATCCAGGAGAACCTGATCGTCGGAGCGCATACCGTCTCCCGCGCCGACTTGCGGCTCCGGCTGCAGCGCGCCTACGAGCATTTCCCCGTGCTTGCGGAACGGCGGGCATCGGCCGGGCGGGTGCTCTCCGGCGGGCAGCGCCAGATGCTTGCCGTGGCGCGGGCGCTGATGACCGATCCCAAGGCCATCATGCTGGATGAGCCGACCGCGGGGCTTTCGCCGAAGGTCGTGGCCGATGTCTTCGCCGATCTCAGACGGCTCACCGAGCTCAACGTGGCCGTGCTGATGGTTGAGCAGAACGCCAAGGCGGCGATCCGCATCTCCAATCGCGCCTATGTGCTGACGGAGGGGCGGAACTATATTGCCGGGACGCCCGAAGCGCTTCTAAACGATCCGGCGATCGGCGAGGCGTTCCTGGGCGGCAGACGCACAGCGCAAGCATCGGGGGCGGGATGATCGGGCAGGCCATCGCCGACGGGATTCTGACCGGCGCCATCATCGCGCTCGGCGCGATCGGCATCTCGCTGAGCCTGCAGATTTTGCGCTTCGCCAATTTCGGCCATGGCGACATCCTCACGCTCGGCGCCTATAGTGCCCTCACCTTCACTGCAATCGCCACCGCCGGCGTGCCGATCGGCCCGGTCTCGTTCGGCTGGCAGTTCCTCGTCGCCATGCTGATCGCCGCACTCGTCGCCGGCTCCGCCGCCATCCTCATCGATGCGATCGTCTATAACCGCTTGCGATCGCGCAACGCCCATCGGCTGACGATGATCTTCGCGAGCTTCGGCGTGGCGCTGGTGCTGCGCAATCTGGTGCTGCTGATCTGGGGACCCGACGTGCATTATTATAGCCGCGAGCTGCAGATCGCGGTGGAGATTCTGCCGAATGTGCGCGTCATGCCGGACCAGATCGTCGTGCTCGGCCTCACCTTCGCGGTCGTCATCTTCTTCTATCTGGTGCTGCGGCTGACGCGGATCGGCATGGCGATGCGGGCGATGGCCGAAAGCCCGACGCTTGCCGGTATCTGCGGCGTGGAAATCCGCAAGATGATCCGCATCGCCTGGTTCATCGCCGGATCGCTTGCGGCGATGGCCGGCGTGTTTCTCGGCCTGACCGTGCAATTGCGGCCGGAGATGGGTTTCAATCTTCTCCTGGCGGTGTTCGCGGCCGCCATCCTTGGCGGATCGGGTAGCCTCTTCGGCGCCGTCATCGGCGGGCTGCTTGTGGGGCTGGCGGAAAACCTCTCCGTGCTTGTGGTGCCGGCCGGCTACAAGACCGCAATGCCGTTCCTGCTTCTGATGCTTGTCCTCTACATCCGGCCGCACGGCCTTTTCGGCACGCCGGAGAAGCACTGATACCCATGATCGGCATCGTCTCCTATCTCGTCTTCTTCCTCACCGTCGTGCTGATCTTCGGCATCGCCTGCCTCGGCCTCAATCTGCAATGGGGCTTCACCGGCGTCTTCAATGCCGGCGTGGTCGCGTTCTACGCGATCGGCGCCTACACCCACGCCATCATCACGGCGCCGCCCCATCCTTTGTTGATCGCCAATCTCGGATTGCCCTGGCCGGTCGGCGTGCTCGGCGCCATGGCGGCGGCGGCGCTGGCGGCGCTGATTGTCGGGATCGCCACCGTGCGGCTCCGCGGTGACTATCTGGCGATCGCCACGTTCGGTATCGCCGTGACGGTTCAGCTCATCACGCTGAACTGGCAGTCGCTGACGGGAGGAAGCCTCGGCTTCACCTCCATACCGCGCCCGTTCGCCGGCTATTTCGATGGCCAGCTCTCCTACAACATCTTCTTTCTCGGGCTGGTCGCGGCGGCCACAGTGCTGGTCTATTGGGGGCTGGAGCGGGTCGTCCGCTCGCCCTGGGGGCGGGTCCTGCGCGCCATCCGGGAAGATGAAGTCGCGGCCGTGGCGCTCGGCAAGGACGCGCGGCTTTTCCGGCTGCAGGCCTTTGTGTTGGGCTCCGTCATTATCGGGCTTGCCGGCGCGCTTCATGCAAGCTTCATCGGCTTTGTCAGCCCGTTCGACTTCCTGCCGATCCTGACGTTCCAGATCTGGACGATGCTGATCGTGGGGGGGAGTGGCAACAATCGCGGGGCGCTGCTCGGCGCGTTGATCGTCTGGGGGCTGTGGAGCGGCAGCGGCGTCCTGGTCTCCAAAGTGCTGCCGCCGGAGTTTCAGACACAAGGGGCGGCCGCGCAATCCATCCTGATCGGCCTGCTGCTTGTCGTGATGCTGGTCTTCAAGCCACGCGGATTGATCGGCGAGGAGCCGGTCGTCTCGCGCCATGTGGGCTAAACATGCCAAAATCGTTGGAGCTTAAAAAACAGGGAGAGGTGTGATGAGAAATCTATTGGGGTTGACCCTCGGCGCTGCGCTCGCCGCGGCAATCATGGTGCCGTCGACGGGTCATGCGCAGGACGCGGAGTGCCCGGTAAAGGTCGGCGGCATCCTGCCGTTGACCGGCTCCATGGGTGCGGTCGGCGAACGCATCGCTGAAAGCGCACAGCTCGCTTTCGAGCACATCAACGAAGGCGGCGGCATCAAGGGCTGCCCGGTGGAATTCATCCTGCGTGACGATCAGGGACAGCCGACGGTCGGCGTGGACGCGGCGAAGTTCCTCGTTGAGGTGGAGCGCGTGGCGGCGCTGACGGGCACGGTATCGAGCGGCGTCAGCCTGCCGATCCTGACCTCCGTCACTGCGCCGTCTGAAGTCGTGCAGATCACCTGCTGCTCGACAGCTGCGACCTTCACGGCGCTCGCCGAGAGCGGCGAAAGCGGCGGCTACTTCTTCCGCACCCTACCGACGGTGAAGACGCAGGCCTATGCCAGCGCCAAGGTGGCGTCCGACCGCGGCTACAAGCGCATTTCGGTCATCTACGTCAACACCGATTTCGGCACCGGCATGGTGGAGTACTTCAAGACCGCCACAGAGAAGCTCGGCGGCCAGATCGTGGCGGAGGCCGCCTTCAACGAGAACCAGCCATCCTACCGTGCTGAAGTGAATGTCGGCCTGGCGGCCAATCCCGACGCGGTGTTCTTCGTCGCCTTCCCGCAGGACGGCGCGACGATGACGCGCGAGTGGATCTCGCTCGGCGGCCCGCAGAACTTCATCCTCAACAACGCGCTGAGAAGCCCCGATTACGTCGAGGCCGTGGGCGGGCAATATCTGAACAACGCCTATGGCATGGACAACGCGTCCGCGGGCGGCCCGACGGTCGATGCCTTCCGCGACGCGTTTCAGGCGAAGTATGACGCCAGCGCCGATGGGCCGGGCATCGCCACGCAATATGATGCGGCGATCGTTCTTGGCCTTGCGATGAACATCGCCCCGGAGCTCAGCGGCCCGGCCATTCGCGACTCGGTTCGCATGATCCAGAACCCGGACGGCACCGTGGTCGGCACCGGGCCGGAGGAGTTCGCCAAGGCCGTGGCGCTGATCAACGAGGGCAAGCCCATCCGCTATGTCGGCGCGACCGGTCCGGTGATCTTCGACGCCAATGGCGACGTCAACGGCGCGGCGCTCATCTGGAACATCAAGGATGGCGAGCTTGGCGTTGAGAACACGCTGACCATTGAAGACATGAACGCGCTGTTCACCGAGATCGACGGTTAGAAGACGACGCTTCACCAATGTCGTCCCGGCCGGCCGAAGGGCGTTGGCCGGGATGACGCTTCGTAAAGTGGCGTGACCAATGAAACGATCCAGGTCCCTTCGATTATCATCCCGGAGGGCGCGTAAGCGCCAGTCCGGGACCCATAGCCACCGATCATGCGGCCGGAGCACCATTGCTCAACCGGCGCCCTCGGAGGTTATAGATCCCGGTCTCGGCCTTGCGGCCGAACCGGGATGACAAACATCTATGTGACCCATGCCTGCTAACGACGAACAAGAGGCGCTCGATGCCCAGTTCCGGCTGGATTCCATCGCCGATGTCGAGGCGCTGTTTGAGCGCCGCGCCAAGGCGACAGCAGCCGCCGACGCCCGCTTCAAGGCGACGCGCGATATCGCCTATGGCGACCGCGAAGGCGAGACGCTGAACCTCTTTCCGGCGGCATCGGATGATGCGCCCTCACCTGTGCAGATCTTCATCCATGGCGGCTTCTGGAGCACGCTTGCCGCGCGCGACTTTTCCTTCGTCGCGGCGGGCTTCGTGCCGTCCGGCGCGGCCGTTGCCATCATCGACTATCCGCTCATCCCGGATGTGCGGCTCGGCGACATCGTCGACTCGTGCCTCAAGGCCGTCGGCTTTGTTCATCGCAGCGGCGCTACGCACGGCATCGATCCGGAGAGCATCTTCGTCTCCGGCAATTCGGCCGGCGGACATCTGGTGGCGGAGATCATGGATCGGACGCGGCTCGCCGATGCCGGACTGCCCACCGACATCATCAAGGGCGGCACGGCCATCAGCGGGCTCTATGATCTGGCGCCGGTCGCCGCCTCGTTCCGCAACGACCTTCTGGCGTTCACCGACGACGACGTGGCGACGCTCAGTCCGCTTCGCCGACGGCCGCATATCGGCGCACCGCTCATCGCGGCGGTCGGGGCGGACGAGACCCGCGTGTTCATCGACCAGACCGCGCATTTTGCTGAGCATTGCCGTTCTGACGGAACCGCGGTGGAGCAGTTCGTCGTGCCCGACACCAACCACATCACCGTGGTGCTTGACGCCTTCGCCAATCCCGATGCGCCGCTCAACCGCGCAGTGCGTCGGCAGATGGGATTAGGTTGAAGCGATCTGAATTGGCCGACAACACATAGCTCGGGAATCGCATCGCTAAGCCACACACCCTCTCGTTTGTCATCCCGGTTCGGCCGAAGGCCGGGACCGGGACCCATGAACACCCACGCAAATCTGAGGGTATGGGTCCCGCACAAGCGCTGATGTGCTTTGCGGGATGACAGACGCTCCCGGCATACAAATCAAACACCCGCGCGCCAATCCCGCCAGCGCGCCTGAAGGAGCGCGGCGGAGGCAGCCAGGCCGGCGAGCGGCCGCAAGGGGATCGCCGTGGTGGAGGCGGTGGGCACCGGCAGGTCGCTGAGCGCCGTTCCGGTCGCAGCGTCGGCGAGCACCTCACCCAGCATTGTGGTCATGGCGATGCCGCGACCGTTGCAGCCGATGGCGCCGATGAAGCCCGGCCCGAATTCGATGAGACGCGGCAGGAAATCGGTGGTCATGGCCGCCACGCCGCGCCAGACATAGTCCACGCGCGGCACGTCGGGCAGCTTCAGCTCGCGCGCCAGTCGATCCGCGACCGCCTGCCCCACGCGCTGATGTGCACCAAGCGGGACGAGCGACATGCCGCCGCTGATGAGGCGGTCGTCGCGGTCGAGACGATAGGTGAAGATATTGCCGCGCATGTCGGAGACGGGAACGCGCTGAGGGGCGATGCGCTCAACGGCTTCCGGCGGCAGCGGTTCCGTGGCGATCTGATAGACGGGAAGCGGCACGATGGTGCGCGCCAGGCGCCGGCCGAGCCCGGACATGGCAGCGTTGGTGCAAAGGAGCACCGTCTTTGCGGTGATTGTCGGTCCGCTGCAATCGAGCCGCCAGCGATCACCCTGGCGGACGGCGGCGGCGACCGATGCGCCTTCATAGATCGTTGCGCCGTGCTTGATTGCGGCACGCGCCAGCCCGCGAAGATAACTCAATGGCTGGACCGTCCCGCCGGAGCGGTCGAAAAGCGCGCCGTGATAACGCGCCATGCCGGTGCGCTTTGTAACTTCCGCACCGGAAAGATACTCAACCGGGCGGCCGAGCGAGCGCCAGAAATCCACACGCGCGCGGGCAATCTCGGCGGCGGCCTCGTTGTGTGCCGGCTGCATCCAGCCGGTTTCGGCGGCGTCGCAGACAATATTGTGCGCGCGGGCAGTCTCGAACACGCGCTCAGCGCCGCGGCTGACCAATTCAAGCAACGCGCGGCCACGCGCCTCGCCAAGCCGGCGTGTCGCCTGAGCCGAATCGGCCTTGGCGAAGTTCGGGACCACGAAGCCGCCGTTGAGGCCGCTGGCGCCGGCGCCGAGAGTTTCAGCCTCCAGCACCACAACCTCGATGCCGCGCTCGGCCAGATGAAGCGCGGCAGTCAGCCCAGTGAATCCGCCGCCGACTATGGCGACCTCCGCTTCCACGCCGCCGCTGAGCTTAGCGGTTTGCGGCGGCGGCTCGGTGGTGTGCCACCACAGCGATCTCAGGGTCTCCGATTCCATCGGCACGTCGTTTTCAGTCTTGGCTCAAGGTTTGCGGGCGAGGCTTGCAGGCGGCGAGCGCTGATCCTATGCAGCGATGCGGTTTGTTCAATCCTAGAGCGTTAGACCGCCTTGTTGAATCGGACTGACGCTCTATCTCTTTGTTGAAGCATGATCTTAGCCGAAAACCGGTCCCCACTTTTCGGGATCATGCCTTAAAGCAATGGCGGAATACAAAATGACGAAACGTTGGGCGATCTCTTCCGGCTCCAAATTCGAGGAGCTCGCGGGCTATTCGCGCGCCGTGGTTGACGGCGAATGGATCTTCGTCTCCGGCACGGCCGGCTACGACATCGCCAACGACCGCTTTCCCGACGACCCGGCCGAGCAGACGCGGCTTTCGCTCGCGACAATCGCGGATGCACTTGAAAAAGCGGATGCGTCCCTGAGCGACATCGTACAGGTCCGCGTCTATCTCGGCAGCGCCGACGATCTGATGCCCGTGGCAAAGATTCTCGGCGAGACGTTCTCCGACCCCCGCCCGACCAATACGACGATCGTCTGCGACTTCGCGGTTCCCGGCATCAAAGTGGAGATTGAGGTCACGGCGCTTAAGCGACCGGCGCGCTAAACCTTCTCCAGAAGGAAGAACGGGCGGCCGAAGCGCGCCTCGATGCGGATGTAGCGGTCGAGGCGCACGCCATCCACGGTGCGCCGGAGGCACTGGATCATGCCGGCGACGGCCGCCTGTGAGGGTACCTCGAAGATCAGATACCACGTGACATCCGGCGTGCTCGGCTCACCGACCATGAAGAGATCGTCGTCAATCGTGGCAAGCACCTTGGCACCCAGCCCCTCCCACTCGGTGATGATGTCGCGAAAGCGCGGCAGGACCTTCTCGCGGCGTTCCTCGTCGCTCGCCTGAAACCACCCCTGCGTGGCGGCGCCGAGCAGGATGACGCGAAGCGGGCTGGGGATTTCGGGGGCGGTAAACTCAACGGCCATGGTTTGTCCTTTCTGATTGGCAAAGCGGCCCGCATGGGCTCAGCGCATGAAGAGGCCGCCATTGATGTCGAGGGTCGTGCCGGTCACGAATCCGGCGGCGTCCGATGCGAGATAAATCGCGGCTGCGGCGACTTCTCTGTCGTCGCCCAATCGCTTCACCGGTATCGTCGCAGCCATGGCGCTGACCTTCTCGCGCGGCATGGCCTGCGCCATCGGCCCATCGATCGCCGCGGGCGCGATGGCGTTGACGGTGACGCCGTCGCCGGCGAGCTCCTGGGCGAAGCATTTTGTGAGCGCGATGATGCCCGCTTTGGACGCGGAATAATGCGCGCCGGCAACCGCACCGCCGCGCTGTCCGGCGAGCGAGGTGAGGTTGATGATGCGTCCGAAGCTTTGGGCGCGCATGTGCCGGCCAGCAACACGACAGCCGAAGAACACGCCGCGCAGATTGACCGCCATCACGTCGTCCCACTCCGCGGCGGGGATGTCCCAGACCGGCTTGGCGATGGTCAGCGCTGCATTGTTGACCATGATGTCGAGGCTTCCGAAGCGGGCGATCACATCGTCCGCGGCGGCGGCGAGCGCATCCTCGTCGCGCACGTCAACGATACGGGCTGCTGAGCGCGTGCCGATTGAGGCCGCGGCCTGCTCCACCGCCACGTCCACATCCGCAAGCAGCACCGATGCGCCGGCCTCCACCAGGGCGCGGGCTATGGCGAGGCCGATCCCTTGCGCCGCACCGGTCACAAGTGCGGCCTTTCCGGCCAGCGTGTCGGCAGCGAAGCTTGGTGTCATTGGCTCAGCACCGCTGTTGCCTCGATCTCGACCTTGGCGGCGTCCTCCACCAGGGCGCTCACCTCCACCAAGGTCATCGGCGGGAAATGGCGGCCGATGACGTCGCGATAGGCCTCTCCCACCTCTTTCAGCCGCGCCAGATATTCGCGCTTGTCGGTGACGTACCAGGTGAGCCGCGCGATGTGCTCCGACCCGGCGCCGGCTTCGGCAAGAACGGCCATCACATTCTTTAGCGCCTGGCGGACCTGATCGACGAAATCGTCGCTTTCGAAGACCTGCTCGGCATTCCAGCCGACCTGCCCGCCGACGAACACCATCGGACCGGCGGCCACCACCACGCCGTTGGCGTAGCCTGACGGCGGCGGCCAGCCGGCCGGCTGCAGCACGCGGCGCGTATCGGAGGTCACGTCTGCACCTCCGATTTTAGCAGGAAGCGACGGATCTTTCCGGTCGCCGTCTTGGGCAGCGCTTCCACAAAGCGGATGGAGCGCGGGACCTTGGCCGGCGACAGCGTCTCTTTGACATGATCCTGCAGGCGCTTGACGCCGGCGGCGCTGCCGAACTCGCCGGGGGCAAGTACGATGAAGGCCTTTACGAGCTCACCGCCGGCACGATCCGGGACACCAACGACAGCGCTTTCAGCGACCGTAGAGTGCGTGTTCAGTGCGGTCTCCACTTCGGGTGCGGCGATCGCCTCGCCATTGGCGACGATCATGTCGTCGGCGCGGGCGACGAAGCGGAAGCGCCCTTCGCCATCCTGCAAGAACATGTCGCCGGTCACGTTCCAGCCGTCGCGCACGAAGTCCGTCTGCCGCGGGTCGGCGAGGTAGCGGCAGCCGGTCGGGCCGCGCACGGCGAGGTGGCCGATCTCGCCGGGCGGCTTATCTCGCATCGCGTCGTCGACGATGCGGGCTTCATAGCCACCAACGGGACGGCCTTCAAAGCCGGCGGCAGCATCGCCAACCCGGTTGGAGATGAAGATGTGGAGCATCTCTGTCCCGCCGATGCCGTCGAGGATGGGGATGCCGGTCTGCGTGCTCCATGTCTCAAAGGTGCTTGCAGGGAGCGCCTCGCCGGCGGAGACGGCCAAGCGCAGCGTCGCCAAGTCCGAGGGGGAGGTCTTCAGGTCCAGAATGCTCTGATAGACCGACGGTGCGGCAAGCACCATCGTAGCACCATAAATCTTGATCTCGCCCACCAGGTCGGCGGGCGACGCCTCTTCGATCAACACGGCGGCGGCGCCGAAGCGCAGGGGCAGGATCAGCAATCCGCCAAGCCCGAAGGTGAAGGCGAGCGGCGGCGTGCCTGCGACAACGTCGCTGTCGGTCAGCGAAAGCACCTCCTTCCCGTAGCCGTCGGCGATCGCCAGGAGGTCGCGGTGGAAATGCATGGAGGCACGCGGTGCGCCTGTCGCGCCGGTGGAGAAGGCGATCAGCGCCACGTCGTCGCGGCCGGTCTCAACCGGGTCGAAGAGCACGGGCTTGTTCAGCGCCAGCCGATCGAGTTCGGCGTCGAAGTTCGCTGTGCCGTCAAAGCCGATAACGGTCTTGAGGAAGCGGCTGGTCTTGGCGGCCGTGACAAGCGCATCCATCAGGCGCGTATCGCAGAGCGCGAGCTTAACCTCTGCCTTGTCGATGATCGTGGTGAGGTCCTCGCTTCGAAGGTCGGGCAGCGTGTTCACGACGACGCCTCCGGCCTTCACCGCCGCGAGCCAACAGGCGACCATGGCCGGCGTGTTGGCAGAGCGGATCAGGACACGGTTGCCGGGCTGCAGCCCGAGGTCTTCCACCAGCGAGCGGGCGAGCCTGTTCGTCCAATCGGCGAGCTCCTTATAGGTGCGCATGCGCCCCTGGCCGATAAGCGCGGTGTGATCGCCGAAGCCGCGCTCCACCATGCGGTCGGTGAGCTCCACGGCCGCGTTGAGACGCTCAGGATAGTCGAAGCCGGCAAGCAGAAAGTCCGGCCAGGTCTCCGGCGGCGGGAGATTGTCACGCGTGAAATGGTCCACATGAGCCGACGGCCCAAGCATCCTACCCTCCCGCCATTAGCTGTCGTGCGATCACGATCTTCTGCACATCCGACGCGCCCTCATAGATGCGAAGCGCCCTGATTTCGCGATAAAGCTGCTCCGGCACCGACCCGACGCGCACGCCCTCGCCGCCATGCAATTGCACGGCCTTGTCGATGACCTCCTGGGCGTGCTCGGTGGCGAACAGTTTTGCCATGGAGGCTTCGCGCGACACGCGCTCCGCGCCCTGATCCTTGGCCCACGCGGCGCGATAGACGAGGAGCGCTGCGGCATCGATATCGAGCGCCATGTCGGCGAGATGGCCCTGCACCATCTGCAGGTCGGCCATAGGCGCGCCGAAAAGCGAGCGCGCGTTCGTGCGCTCCAACGTCGCGTCGAGCGCCCGGCGGGCAAAGCCGAGTGCCGCTGCGCCGACGGTGGAGCGAAAGATGTCGAGCACGGACATGGCGACCTTGAAGCCCTCGCCCCGACGGCCGATCATCGCGGAGGCCGGCAGCTTCACCGCGTCGAATGAGAGCCGCGCCAGCGGATGCGGCGCGATCGTCTGAAGCCGCTCAGCGACCGAAAGGCCGGGCGTGTCCGCCGGCACGACGAAAGCGGAGAGGCCCTTGGCGCCGGGTGCCTCGCCGGTGCGCGCGAACACGACGTAAAGGTCGGCAATGCCGCCGTTGGAAATCCATGTCTTCTCACCGTCGAGGCGGTAGGCGTCGCCGTCGCGCGCGGCAATCATGGCGATGTTGGCGACATCGGAGCCGGATTCCGCCTCCGTCAGCGCAAAGGCGGCGATCGCCTCGCCGGCCATCGTCTTCTTTAGCCAAGCTCTTTGCTCAGGCGTACCGAAGAGCGAGATGGCGCCGGCGCCGAGCCCCTGCATGGCGAAAGCGAAATCCGCCAGCCCGTCGTGACGGGCGAGCGTCTCCCGCGCGAGGCAGAGCGTGCGTACGTCGAGTGTTGTGCCGGAATCCGCAGCCGTGTGCTTGAGCACGCCGTCCCGGCCGAGTTGGGCAACAAGATCGCGGCATGTGGCGTCGATGTCGCTGTGGTCGACGGGCAGATTCTTCTCGCACCAGGCCTCAAGCTCGGCATGGAACGCGCGGTGACGCGCCTCAAAGAACGGCCATGCAAGAAAGCTGCGATCGGCCATCAATCGCCCTCGAAGACCGGCTTCTCTTTGGCGACGAAAGCGCGGTAGGCGCGCTCAAAATCGCGCGTCTGCATGCAGATCGCCTGCGCCTGCGCCTCCGCCTCGATGGCCTGGTCGAGGCTCATGGACCATTCCTGATTAAGCTGCGTCTTGGTCATGGCATGGGCGAAGGTCGGACCCGCCGCGAGCGTCTGGGCGAAGGCGATCGCCTCCGCCTCCAGACGCTCCGCCGGGATCACGCGGTTGAAGAAGCCCCAGCGCTCGCCCTCCTCCGCATTCATTACGCGTCCGGAATAAAGCAGCTCTGCCGCCCGCCCCTGCCCGATGATGCGGGGCAGCATGGCGCAGGCGCCCATGTCGCAGCCGGCGAGCCCGACGCGGGTGAACAGAAACGCCGTCTTCGCCTCCGGCGACGCGAAGCGCATGTCCGACGCCATGGCCAGAATGGCGCCGGCGCCAACGCAGATACCGTCGATTGCGGCGATGATCGGCTTGCCGCAATGGATCATCGCCTTCACCAGATCGCCTGTCATGCGGGTGAAGGCCAGAAGCGCCTTCATGTCCATCTTGACCAGCGGCCCGATGATGTCGTGCACGTCACCGCCGGAGGAGAAGTTGCCGCCGTTGGAGGCGAAGACGACCACCTTCACGTCGTCGGCGTAAGGGAGCGCGCGAAACGTGTCGCGCAGTTCTGCGTAGCTTTCGAAGGTCAGCGGGTTCTTACGCTCCGGCCGGCTAAGCGAGATGATTGCGACCGCGCCCTCCATGCGCCAGCGGAAATGGGTGGGCGCATGCCCTGCCATGTCGGTCATCGGATCGCCTCCGCTCGGCTATGGCGCTCACGCATAGGCCGTCTCGCGCGCCGGTTCGGGGATCGGGATCGCCTCACCGTTAGTCGATTCAGAGCCCGGCCCGCAAAGGCGCAGAACGATAGCGGCGACTTCTTCGGGCGCAATGATCCGGCCGTCCTGATTGAGGCCGGCGATGATGCGGCGTGCCTCCGCGTCACTGCGCCCGGTCTTCTCCACAATCGTATCGACGCTTCTCTCCAGCATCGGCGTCGCCGTGTAGCCCGGGCAGATGGCGTTGACCGTGATGCCGGAGCCTTTCGTCTCCGCCGCGATCGCGCGCACGAGCCCGACGGCACCGTGCTTGGCGGCGCAATAGGGCGCGGCATAGGCGTGGCCCTCAAGGCCGGCGATTGAGGCGATGACGATCAGCCGGCCCCAATCGGCATCCGCCATGGCGCGCAGGCCTTCGCGGAGCGTCAGGAACGCACCGGTCAAGTTCACGGCGATCATGCGCTCATAAGCCGCCAGTTCGGTGCGAACGAAGGGCGCGCTTTCCGCCGCGCCGGCATTGGCGACGACGATTGAGATCAAGCCGCTTGTTTCGGAGGCGTTACGAAATGCCTGCAGCACAGACGTCTCGTCGGTCACGTCGGCGACGATGGCACGAATGCCGGGATGCTCCGCGGCAAGCCGATCCAGCACGTCACGGCGACGGCCAGCAACCGTGACCGTTGCGCCGGCTTCAACCAACGCCACCGCAATGGCGGCGCCGATGCCGGTACCGCCGCCGGTGACAAGCGCGTGGCGTCCCTTCAGCGTCGCCATGGTCACACCTTCAACACGGCGCTGTCGCGACGCTCGGCCAGCCGCCAGAGCTGATCGCGGCCGGCCCAATAAGGCGGCGGCCAGGCTTCGATGCGGTCGCCAAGCTCGGCGGCGGCGTGCAGCGTCCAATAGGGATCGGCGAGATGCGGGCGCGCCAAGCACACCAGATCAGCACGGCCGGCCATCAGGATGGAATTGACGTGGTCCGGCTCATAGATGTTGCCGACCGCCATGGTCGCCATGCCGGTCTCGTTGCGGATGCGGTCGGAGAACGGCGTCTGGAACATGCGGCCGTAGACTGGCTGCGCCTCGGTGGACGTCTGGCCGGCGGACACGTCGCAAATGTCGACGCCGGCCGCCCCTAGGTGACCGGCAATCTCCACCGCCTCCGGCGGCGTGACGCCGCGGTCGCCGACCCAATCATTGGCTGAGATGCGCACCGAAATCGGCTTCTCGTCCGGCCAAACCGCGCGCACGGCACCGAACACCTCAAGCGGATAGCGCATGCGGTTCTCAAGGCTGCCGCCATATTCGTCGTCGCGGGTGTTGGTCATCGGCGTGATGAACGACGAAAGCAGATAGCCATGCGCGCAATGCAGCTCCAGCATGTCGAAGCCGGCGCGCTCGGCCATCCCCGCTGCCGCCACGAACTGAGCTTTGACGCGGTCCATGTCGTCGCGGTCCATGCGCTTGGGCGTCTGGTTCGCCGCCGACCACGGTACATCCGACGCAGAGACCAGCGGCCAGTTGCCCTCACTCAGCGGCGCGTCCATCTCCTCCCAGCCGAGCTGCGTTGAGCCCTTGGCGCCGGAATGGCCGATCTGGCAGCAGATCTTCGCGTCGGTCTCCGCGTGCACGAAATCCACGATGCGCTTCCACGCCGCTTCGTGCTCCGGCGCGTAAAGGCCCGTGCAGCCCGGCGTGATGCGGCCCTCGGGACTGACACAGGTCATCTCCACATAGATGAGCCCGGCGCCGCCCTTGGCGCGCTCGCCGTAATGCACGAAATGCCAGTCGGTCGGGCAGCCGTCGACGGCCTTGTATTGCGCCATGGGCGAAACTACGACGCGGTTCTTGAGCTGCATCTCGCGCAGCTTGAACGGCGCGAACATGGGCGCGCGGGCGATATTCTCCGTCGCGCCGGCGCGGCGCTGAAACCAAGCCTCCGCGCCCTCCAGCCATTGCCTGTCGCGCAGGCGCAGATTCTCATGGCTGATGCGCTGCGAGCGGGTGAGCAGCGAATAGTTGAACTGCACCGGGTCGAGATTAAGGTAGCGCTCCACCTCCTCAAACCATTCCATGGAATTGCGCGCCGCTGATTGCAGGCGCAGCACTTCAACGCGGCGCTCGTCCTCGTATTTTTCGAACGCCGCTTCCAGCGTCGGCTCCGAATGCACGTAATCGGCAAGCGCGATGGCGCTCTCCATCGCCAGCTTGGAGCCGGAGCCGATGGAAAAATGCGCCGTCGCGGCGGCGTCGCCCATCAGCACGATGTTCTCGTGGTGCCAGCGCTCGCACAGCACGCGAGGGAAGTTGATCCACGCGGAGCCGCGAATGTGGCGGGCGTTCGACATCAGATGATGGCCGCCGAGATGATCCTTGAAGACGCGTTCGCAGGTGGCGATCGAGTCCTCCTGGGTCATCGCGCCGAAGCCGAACTTCGCCCAGGTGGTCTCCGTGCATTCCACGATGAACGTCGCGGTGTCGTCGTCGAACTGATAGGCGTGCGCCCATATCCAGCCGTGCTCGGTCTCTTCGAAGATGAAGGTGAAGGCGTCGTCGAATTTCTGGTGGGTGCCGAGCCACACGAATTTGCACGGCCTGACGTCGATCTCCGGCCTGAAGTGCTCGGCGAACTCGGTGCGCGCCCGCGAGTTGAGGCCGTCGGAGGCAACGACGAGATCGTAGTTGCGCGCCAGATCGGCGGCGGATTCCACCTCCGTCTCAAAGCGCATCTCAATTCCAAGCTCGCGCGCCCGCTGCTGCAGCAGGATGAGCAGGGTCTTGCGGCCGATGCCGCAGAAGCCATGACCGCTGGAGAGCGTGCAGGTGCCGCGATAATGAACGGCGATGTCGTCCCAATAGGCGAAATGAGAGCGGATCGCCGTGGCGCTCCGCGCATCGTTTTTCGCCAGATTGTCGAGCGTCTCGTCGGAGAGGACCACGCCCCAGCCGAACGTGTCGTCGGGGCGGTTGCGCTCGATCACCACGACCTCATGGCCGGGGTTCCTGAGCTTCATAGAGATCGCGAAATAGAGCCCGGCGGGGCCACCGCCGAGACACACGACCCGCATCGTCCGCTGTCCTTCTGGTTAGCTCCTTTCTTGTCGCACTCAAGGACAACTATTTCAAGCTTGAAGTTTTTGAAGTTAAGGCGATTTAAAGGGCCTCCGCCAGCGGCGAGCTACAGAAAGCATGTCGCTGTCAAGAACGGTGAGCCGGGTTTTGAGCGTCCGCAACTACTTGGCAGGCGTCCAGAAGGCCGCCTCCTGCTCAGACCATTTGGCCGGGTCGTGATAGCCCTCCAGCGGCTGCCAGAGCGCATTGACGATCTTCCAGCCGTCTCGCCCGAACCTGCCCAGTTGCAGGCAGTCCATGAAGTCCCGCGATTTGCATGCGGCCATGGCCATGTCACGCCAGAGATGAACGACCTCCACCTCCACAGCCCCGTCGCCTGCACTGTCGTCCCGTCCGCCGCCATTGGCGGTCAGCCGCACCATGCGATCGGCTGTCGTCACTGTGGGCTCGCCCACGGTCAGGACGTCTTCGCGAAACGGATCGCGGATGATCGTGCGCTTGGAGAGGTCGGGGTGAAGCGCGCGGCGCATGCGCACCGGGTCGGCCGTGTACCACCCTTCGGCGTAGTCGCGCACGCACTTGGTGATCGCTTCGATGTCAGCGGTCCGGCCTCGATCAACAAGGGTCATATGCACCCTCCTCATTCTTTGACTAGATCAGCTCGGCAAGCATCCTGGCCGCCCGCGCGGCGCCGTCCGACGCGACAGGCAGGGCGACGCGCGGGTCTTTGAGCTCGGCCACCATGGCCTGGGCGATCCGGTCGGGGCCGCTTTCGGAGAAGATCATCTTGCGTCCGGCGTTGTAGCGGTCGAGCCGGCTGGCGACGTGAAAGTTCTGCTCGAAGTGATTGCGCAGCGGGAAGTAGAGGAACGGCGTTCCGGCGGCCGCCAGTTCCATGCAGGTCGTGAGCCCGCCCTGCACCAGCGCCAGGTCGCAGGCGGCAAGATGCCGGTCGAGGTCCGGCACGAAGGCGCGCATCTCGACGCCCGCGGGTACATCGAACGAAGCCGGGTCGAGCCGCGGGCCGGTCACCACGATCATGCGGAGATCGGGAATGCCGGTCTTGGCCGCGGGATAGGCGGAGAGGATGCGCCGGATCAGCGTCGCGCCCACGCCGGAGCCGCCGACGGCGACGATGCAGGTCTTGCGGCCGTCGTCATAGCCGAGTTCGGCGCGGAGGTCGGCACGTGTGCCGAATTCCGACGGATGCCGGCCGATGATGTAATCGGAAAACGCGAAATGCTTCGGTATCCAGTCCCGCATATGGGGAAGCCCATCGCCAAAACTCTTGTCGACGATGTCGTCCGGCGTGCCGACGAAAATGGCCCGGTCGCGCACGCCCGGATGGTCTTCGACATGGCCGATCATCTCGGCGTTGTAGTCGGTGGTGAGGTACGCCTCGCGCGGACCGTTCTCCGCAAACGGCACCCAGCCGACGAAATCTGTCAGCCAGGCCACGGGCGCTTTCTTCAGGTCCGGGTGCTCGTGCCAAAAGTGGTCGACGTCCCAGGCCTCGTCGGCGATCACAAGGTCGTAGGGCTCCCCCTCCAGCACCTCCTGGAACACCATGAAATTCTTGATCAGGATCTCGTCCATGGACCGGATCGCCTGAAAGGCGTTGAGGTCGTGTTCGCCGCTTTCCGCCTCGATGTGTGCGCTTTCGTTGGCGAGGAGGCGGCTCGCCGGATGGATGCGTTCCTCGTTCGCGTCCAGGAACCGCGTGACCGGATCCTGCGCCAGCCAGTCGACCTTAAGATCCGGGTGCAGCCTGCGAAGCTCGCGCGTCACCGCCAGATCGCGCCGCGCATGGCCAAGCCCGATGGGGGAGGAGAGGTAGAGCGCGCGCCTGGCGCCGTTCGCCTTTCGGCGCACCGGTCTGTGGGTGCCCAGATGTTTGGCGAGGAAGTCGCGCATCAAGGTGTTGATACGGGCGGGGAAGCGGGCGTGCAGGCCATGTCCGGCGCCTGGGAAGACATGCAGGTCTCCACCCGTCAATTCGGCGATCCTGTGCGAGGTTTCCGGCGGCGTGATCTCGTCATTATCGCCGACACAAATGAGGCTCGGGCAGCGGACCCTCCGATACATGTCCTCATCGATGACGATGTCGGGGGTGTCGCGGGCTTGCTGCGTCATGGCCAGCATCGCGCCGTCGCTGTCCAGCGCCCAGGCAACCGCGTCTTCGTGTTGCTTGGTCGAGTGGGGATCGTTGTGGACCTTGCCCTGAAAGAAATCGACGAAATCGGGATAGTTGCGCTGCCAATAGACGGCGTTGAACTTCTTCCAGCCTTGCGGATTCTCTTCCGGCTCGCCTTCATAGGCCGCATACCGTTCCGCAAACGGCGGGACGACGGGGCTCCAGGCGGCGGTCGAGATCACGGCGCTGACGCGATCAGGATGATAGGCGGCCACCGCGAAGGCGATCGCACTGCTGAAGGACATGCCGAAAAGTGCGGCCTTGTCGGTTCCGGTCGCATCCAGCACAGCGACCACATCGCCGACGATCTTGTCGATGCTGTATTCGTCCGCATCATCGGGCCGGTCGGATCTGCCGTTGCCGCGCGGGTCGTAGGTCACGACGCGAAAATGCTCGGCGAAATACGGAACCTGTGCCTTGTAGCAGCGCGAATGGATGATCGCCCAGGTCGGCACGAAGACGATCGTGTGCGCGCCCTCGCCGTAGACCTCGTAATGCAGGTTGACCCCGTCGCGGTCGACGCGTCCCGTAGTGTGAGGATCTTTCGCGCGCATCGTCCTAGCCCTCCCTTGAACGATCTTCCAAAGCGGCAAGCGCGTCGCCGATCTGTCGCAGCACATCGCGGACCGAATGAATGCGCTCCTCGTAGCCGAGCAAGATCAACGCCTCCGCGCCGATGAAAGCGGATGCAATCAGCGTGGCCATGGAGTCCGGCGTGAACGGGTCGGGGGTGCCGTGTTCGTCGAAGGCTTCCCGCGACAGCCCGATGAGGAGTTCGTGCCACTGGCCGAGCGCATTGCGCACCGCGTCACCGATGCGCGGGTTGGACCAGCCCGCTGCGATCAGTTCCTGCAGGACCCGGACGTAGCCGGAGGCCAAGTCCTCCTCCAGGTAATCGCAGGCTAGAAACCACTTTTGCGAGACCGAAAGGCCGGGGTTTTTGAAGGTCTCCGTTTGACGTTCAATCAGCCCGTCATTGAGATGCTGGAAAAGCGCCAGGATCATCCCTTCCTTTGAGCCAAAGTGATACTGGATTTGGCTCATCTGAGTGCTCGCAGCCTCCGCGACCCGCCGCGTGGACAGCCCTGAGAAGCCATCTCTGGTCAGCACCCGCCGCGCCGCCTCCAACAGTTCGTGTTTGGTCTGCTCGACACGTTCAGCAGAAACGCGGGCCATAAGAATCCTCCGTACTGACTTATTAAATCGTTCGAACGAATAAATCAATTGGAACTTTTTGATGTGGAGATTCCGTTTCGCCTCATCATTGGAAGGGGAGCGTCGGCCAGCTGGCGGGATGGGGGGCGCGACGTCAGGCGACGATCGCGTCGTCCGAGTCAGCCGGCCGTGGGCTTTCGCGCGATCTGGCTCACATAGGACATGAAGCCAAAGAATCTGTTGGCGGCCAGGCGGCTCCTCGCCTCCGCTTTCAGGGCCTCCGCCGTCTCGCGAAACAGGATCCCTGTCTCCACCATCCTGTCGGCGCCGCGGTCGATGACGGTCAGGAAGTAAGCCGCCTCACCCTCTGCGACATAGCCATGCCCGCGCCGCGCGCCGAGCTCAAAACCAAACTCGGTCAGCATGCGAGTGATCTGCCGCATGATCCAAAGGTTGGTGACGTTCTGATCGATCATGAAGCGGATGATCTGGTCCAGCGGATCGAAGTCGGCGATCCTGGCCGTCGCGGTGTCGTAGTCGCCATCACAGATCGCCAAGATGCCGCCGGGTTTCAGCACGCGAAACGCTTCGCGGATCACGTCCTCGGGGCCAGGGACATGACAAAGCAGCGTATGCATCAAGACGAGGTCGACCGATGCGTCTTCAAGGTCCGTGCGCTTCGCATCGCCGATCGCAAAGCTCAGGCGGGGCTCGTCGGCGAAGTGTTTTTGCGCCCGCTTGACCATGAGCGGAGACGGCTCGATGCCATGCGCCCGCGCAGCGCCGGCCACGCTGATCAGATCGCGCGTCACATGGCCGGTGCCGGAACCGAATTCGACGGCGTACGAGCCGTCGGGCAGTTCCAAATCGATCAGATATTCTCTGCGGATGGCGATCTGAGCGGGTTCGAGGCACCGCGCCTCCATGGCGTCGGCAATACGGGCCTGAGTACTTTCCTCTTCGGAGGCGAGGTTCGAATACGGATCTGACATTGCTGTTCCAGCCACGCGTTGCACGGATTCGAGCATAGCGGATTCTGAGGCTGGGAATTGTGGGTAGGGCGTTGGAGGCAGACGCTCGGCTGTCTCGTTCCGACCCAAGGGGCAATCGCAAATCAGAAGGCCTGCTACCCGTGAAACGAACGAAACATAGCGGCGCCTGATCGATACGTCCTGAGCGGCTTTAATAAACCACTTGATTAATTAACCTGATGGTTGAATAATCATCCTCATGGATACGGATTCGCAACTCGATGCAGCCTTCTCGGCGTTGGCCCACCCCGCGCGGCGCGCCATTCTGGCCCGCCTGTCACACGGTGAAGCGACAGTGAATACGCTGGCGGAACCGCTCAACATGAGCCTGCCTGCTGTCTCGAAACATATTCGGGTCCTGGAAAATGCGGGGCTGATAACACGGGGCAGAGATGCCCAATTCAGACCCTGTGCGTTGAACACCGAACCGCTAGAAGCTGTCGCGAACTGGACCGACCAATACCGCCACATCTGGGATGCGCGCTTCGACGTCATGAACGACATCCTCATGACGATGAAAGGACCTGAGAATGAGTGAAACGCAAAACTGGGTGAGGATAGAGCGTGTCTTCGATGCGCCCATTGAAGATGTCTGGAAGATGTGGACTGACCCGGAGCTCTTCAAAAAATGGTACGGCCCGAAGGGCATGTCCGTCCCCACCGCCGAAATGGATGTCGTTGTCGGCGGAACGCGAAAGATATGCATGGAGATGACCTCTCCGGAACGCACGATGACCATGTGGTTCATCGGCGTCTACAAGGAGATCAATAGCCCGTCGCGCCTCGTCTATACCGAAAGCATCTGTGAAGAGGACGGAACAATCATCCCAGCACAGGCCATGGGAATGCCGGAAGGCCATCCGGATATTACCGAGGTGATCGTTGAGCTGAGCGAAGCAGACGGAAAAACCACCATGACAATGATCCATGTCGGCGTTCCTGAAGGATCCGCTGGCGAAGGCGGTTGGACCCAGGCCTTTGACAAGCTTTCGCGTCACCTGGAACAATCGACGTGAGCGACGCTGCAGCTCCGACGACGGGGCTGGAAATCCTTCCCCTCTAGTGTGGTGGGTTTGAAGTTCCTGCCATTATTCCAGCGGGCTCATCGTAGGAACTTCAAACCCAAAAACCACACTAGGCTCAATATCTTGTCTAGTGTCCTTATCGAATCTGAAGCTCGTTCGGAGTGGGCTGAATAATGATGCGAACTTCAGATTCGGGACACTAGGCTGCTGACGTCCAGCACACCCCGCTAAAGCGTCTCGATTGTCTTCAGCGCGCCGTCGAGCATCTCGCCCTTCTCGTCTTTCAACGCCATGCCGATCAGCCGGCGCAGCCAGTCGGCGGCATCGTCGCGGCCGGCAAGTAGCGGCAGCGCGGAGAGCACGCGGTCATATTTCGACATGCCGCGCGCATGCGTGTCGCTGTAGCCCTTGATCAGCCGCCGGCAGCGCAGCACCTCAACGCCAAGGGCGTAATCCTCGCGCACGGTCTCCTCCGCCAGCCGCAGCCATTCCTCCCAATGCGCCGATTCCGTGCGGTGGCGCAGCGTGCGGCGGCGAAAGCGGCGCATGCCGGCCATCAGATAAAGCATTACGAACCAGCGGATCGTATCGGTGCGCACGTGGCGGCCTTTGTTCACCACGCGGTTCAGCGCGTCGACGAGACGCTGGCGCTTCAGGATCGCCGCGCCCAGCCCCGCCGGCATGGTGCCGCACACCTCCTCGATGCGCGGATGCATGAACTCGGTGACACGCATCACTTGGTCGGGCGTAACGCCCATCTCCTTCTCCACGCGGCGCATGCGGGCGGAGCGCGTCTTCAAATCGGCGACGCGGATCACGTCGTCATAGGCCATGGCGTTGGCAAGGTGCTTGGCGGCGTTGGTGGTGAAGGCGTGGCCGCGCGCCGCGTCTCCGGCTTCGGCGTCGACGGCCTTCACCGCCGCCATGCGGGCGAGATATTCCTCGCCATAGGCGGTGTCCTGGAAGTCGACGACCTTCTCCAGGCCGCGCAGAAGCATCGGCTGCGCCTTTTCGGGGAAGTCGCGCGCCACACGTTCCGTCAAATCGCGCCAGGCGCGTGTTTCTTTTTCGGGGCCGGCGACCGTTCCACTCGCCGCATCGTCGGGTGCTGTTTCGGGCTCCGCCTCAGCGACTTCCGTGCCCTCCGCCTCCGGTTGCTGGACCGCCTCGAAGGCCGCGCCGAAAGCCTTCAGGCTCGCCGCAACGCCGCGGCCGCCGGCCTCGATGGTCGCCTCAAAGCTCTCGCGCGCAAAGGGCAGCACATTGGCGCCGGCCAAAGCACCGAACAGACTCGCGGAGATGACGCTGCCATTCTCCGCCGCCAGCCGGTTGAGGTCGACGCCTAGGAAGCGCTTCGAAGTCTCACGCGCCGCCTCAAGGACGGGATTGGAATCGGCGATGCCGCTGCCGGGGACGACCTTCTCAATGACGGCGAGCGTGCGATGCGTGGAGGTGACGAGCGTCGTGCGATCCGGCGAGACAAAGCCGCGCTGAATGGCGCGCCCGGCCTCCATCAACTCCGCGGCGAGCACAATATCGACGTCGCCAGGCGTCGGCATGAGCGACAGGATGGGCGTGCCGCCGGCCTCCGGCACCATCTCGACGTAGTAGATCGTGGCGCCGGTGCGCTGCGCCACGCCGGGCACGGAGGTTGCCTGCGCGTACCAGCCGTTCTTTTCCGCAAGCTGCACAATCCAGTCGGTGATGACGCCGCCGCCCTGCCCGCCGACCGCCAAAACGGCAAGCTTGATGATGGTCTCGTCGGGGGCCGTCCGGGGCGCAGCCTGCGGATTGAGAGACATGCGGACGGCCTATCGACCTGTCATCCCGGCTTGGCCGCCAGGCCAAGGCCGGGACCCATGAACACCCATCGATCGTAGGAAGCGCCGTGCTGGATACGTCATCCGCTTGCTCCGGTGGTCATGGGTTCCGGACAAGCGCTTGCCGCGCTTTCCGGAATGACAAAGGAGAGTGACGTGCGCGCAGCCCCCCGCATTTCGCTCGCGCTCCATGCGGGCCACCGAATGGTCGCCGGGCCGCGTAGCCCGGATGAAGCGAAGCGCAATCCGGGAGAGCCTCGCGACTGCGATCCAACCTCTCGTCTGTCATCCCGGCTCGGCCGAAGGCCGAGACCGGGACCCATGAACACCCACGCGGCTTTGGTGGGTATGGGTCCCGGACAAGCGCTACGCGCTTTCCGGGATGACAAACGAGAGGGTGTGCGAGGGAGCTCCCGCATTTCGCTCGCGCTCCATGCGGGCTCACGCACCGGTTGCCTCGAAGTTCAGCCGCCGCGCTTCACGGCGATCCTGCAGCCAGCCCGTCACACGCATGCGCAGCCGCGTAACAAAGCGATCCCAATTGTTCGGATTGTGGATCACGTCGGCGCGATAGAAGGACGGACAGAGTGCGGCGGCGTCGGCCACCTCACCGCAATTGCCGCAACCGACGCAGGTCTCGTCGATCGCCGCTACAGGATCGTCGCGCAACGGGTCGTCGAGCACCTTCACCGACAGCGACGGACAACCGGAGAGCCGCATGCAGGCATGGTCGCCGGTGCAGACATCCTCATCTACCCCGAAGCGCGGCTTGATGGAGCGCACGCCGTCGGCAATGGCCTTGGCCAAGAGCGGACGCTCGCGGCGTTGCCGGTTGAGCATGCATTCCGACGACGCGACGATGACCTTCGGGCCCTTCTCCTTCGTGGTCAGCGCCTCCTTCAGCGTGTCGCGCATCTTGGTCACGTCATAGGTGCGATCGATGTGGCGCACCCATTTGGTGCCGACGCCCTTAACGGCGTCGGTGATGGGGTGTGACGTTGAGCGCGAGCGGTTCTTGGCGCGCGATGAGGGAATGTCCTGACCGCCCGTCGCGGCGGAATAATAATTGTCGACGATGATGGTGACGCCGTCATGCTTGTTGAAGACGGCGTTGGTGATGCCGCTGTTCAGGCCGTTATGCCAGAAGCCGCCATCGCCCATGATGGAGATGACGCGCTTCTCCGCCGGCACGTTGAAGGCCGACGCAGAGGCCGGACCCAGTCCGTAGCCCATCGTGCTGGCGCCGATGCCGAAAGGCGGCAGGATGGAGAAGAGATGGCAGCCGATATCGGCAGCGACATGGTGGGGGCCGAGCTCGTTCTCCACCAGCTTCATGGCCGCAAAGATCGGCCGCTCCGGGCAGCCGGTGCAGAAGCCCGGCGGGCGCGGCGGCACCGCTTTGGAGAGGTCGGGAAGCTGCGGCTTTTCCGGCTCGTTGGGTAGGCGGTCGCGGTCGGAGAGGAGCCCCGGTGCGTTGTCGCGGATGAAGGTGCGAATGCCGTCGAGCATCACCGCGCCGGTATACTCGCCGGCGATCGGGAACGGGTCCTTGCCGAAGAGTTTTGTGCGGATGTCGGCCTTGTGGAGCATGGCGCCGAACGCCTGCTCGATGTGGTTTGGCTGGCCCTCCTCCACGACGAGGACGGAATCCTTGTCGCGGGCGAACTCAAGGAACTCGTCGTCGATCAGTGGATAGGTGACGTTCAGCACGTAAAGCGGCACGTCGGTGCGGCTGCGAATGTCGGCGAGGCCGAGGCGCTGCAGCGCGCGCATGACGCCATTATACATGCCGCCCTGCATGACGATGCCGATCTTGTGCGCGCCATCGGGGCCGAAGCGCTCGTTCAACCCGCGTTCGCGGATGAACTTCACCGCTGCCGGCCAGCGATGCTCGATCTTCTCCTTCTCATGCAGATAGGAGGCGGGTGGCAACACGATGCGGTTCACGTCGCGCTGAGGGTTCTCCAACGCCTCGGCGAGCGCCATCTTGGGCCGCTGGTTGTCGCGCGCCTGAAAGCGGCCGTGCACATGGCAGGCGCGGATGCGCACCTCCAGCATGACCGGCGTATTGGAGACCTCCGACAATTCAAAGCCATCGCGAACGGATTGAGTGATCGTCTCAAGGTTAGGGCGCGGATCGAGCAGCCAGATCTGCGACTTCATCGCGAAGGCGTGGCTGCGCTCCTGCATAATGGAGGCGCCCTCGCCGTAATCCTCACCAACGACGATCAGCGCGCCCCCCTTCACGCCACCGGAGGCGAGATTGGCGAGCGCGTCGGAGGCGACGTTCGTGCCGACCGTCGATTTGAACGTCACAGCGCCGCGGATCGGATAATGCACGGAGGCGGCGAGCGTTGCCGCGGCGGCGGCCTCCGAAGCGCTCGATTCAAAGTGCACGCCCAACTCGCCCAGAATATCCTGCGCGTCGGAGAGCACGTCCATCAGATGCGAGATGGGTGCGCCCTGATAGCCAGCGACATAGGCAACGCCGCATTCCAGAAGCGCCTTGGTGATTGCCAGGATGCCCTCGCCGCGGAACTCATCGCCCGCGCCGATGCGAAGCTGCTCCACCTCCTTCGCGAATGACCGCTCAGCCATCGTTCGTCACCTCCTTGGCCAAAGCCTGATCGTGTCGGCTTGGGCCGTCAAATCTCGTGGCGCCTGATATTGTGCAACACGCGTGTCAAAAGCCGGATCAGCGCATCGTAATCCGCGTCGCTGAAGCCGGCGAACATCGCCTCGAAGGCCTCATGCATTTCCGGCCAGAAGCGGCGGAAGACCTCACGCCCGGCATCGGTCAGATGCACCTCGCGCACGCGCGCGTCGCCGGGGCGATGCTGACGGCGCACGAGCCCTTCGCGCACGATGCCGTCGAGTGCGCGGCTCATCGTCGATTGCTCCGTGACGGTATAGACCGCGAGCTCGTTCACCGTGGCGCTGGGGATGACGGAGAGCACAGCGAGCGTGCGCATCTGGATGGTGTTGAGGCCATGCTCGCGCATCCGCACCTGAAGGTCGGCGTTCCAGCGCGCGGCGACACGGTTCAGAAGATACGGTGCGAAATGGTCGAGGCCGATCTCGGCGAGTGCGGGAACACGCTTCGACATCGTATCGTCGGCGGGCTTGGACGCTGCGCCGGTCTTCAGCATCGGCCCCTCCCCCTCATGCCAGGCGCTCCGCCAAAGCGAAGCCGGAGCCGCCGGCAAGGCCAGGTCCGGGATGGGTGGAGGCGCCGATCTGGTAGAGACCGCGGATCGGCGTCGTGTGGTTCACGCTGTCGGCGAAGGGCCGCCAGATGAAGAACTGATCGATGGAGCACAAGCCGCCATAAGGATCGCCGCCGAGGAGGTTGATGTTGAGTGCTTCAAGGTCGGCCGGCGAATAGGCGCGGCGCGCGACCACGTTGTCGCGAAAGCCTTCGATGTGGCCGGCGAGGATCGCCTCGACGCGGTCGGCGAAGGCTTCGCGGATGGCTTCGGTCCATTGACCGTCGCCGGCTTCGATCGCACCGGCGGCGTCGCCCCTGATGTTGCGCGGCGCTTCGGGAAGCTGCACCCACAGGATGGCTGCCCCTTCAGGGCAACGCGACGGGTCGAGCGCATGCGGCTGGCCAACGCAGATCGTCGGCACGGCCGGCAGCATGCCGCGCTCGCATTCGTTGACCGCCTTGGAGACGCCATCGAGGCCGGGCGTCAGGTGCAGGAGCGCCACATCGCTCAAGCCCGGCGTGCGCCATTTGGGCGGCGCGTTGAGGGCGTAGTGGATCTGCATGTTGCCCTTGCCGTAGCGGTAGTTTTTAGCGCGTTTCGGCGCGTCGCCTGCGGCTGCTTCGTCCGGCAGGAGACGTTCGTAGAGCTGCGTCGGGGTAACGGAGCAGATCACGCCGCGCGCGGCATTGATGGTCTCGCCGCCGGCAAGGCGCACGCCGTTCGCCTGTCCGTCGGAGACGATGATTTCCGCGACATCGGCGCCGGTGCGCACCTGACCGCCCTGCTCTTCGATGAGCGCGGTGAAGGCAGAGACGGCGTTCGCGGCCCCGCCCTTCACGACCGGCGCGCCGGCTGCCTCCAGCGCGAACGCGATCACCCGACCGATCTCGCCGGCGAATGCGCTTTCCGGACCGAGGCCGGCATGCAGCACCCATGGCGCGAAGAGTGCGCGCGTCAGCTCTGACTCGTAGCGCGTCTCAAGCCATGAGCGACCGGACAGGAAGGACTCGCCGATCCGCGCGGCGAGCCCGCGCAGGCCACGGCGGCGTGTCTCGCCATAAAGCAGCTTGGCTGTGCCCCACGTCCACAATGCGCCGCCGAGCAGCCCGAAGAGCAGCGGCGCATCGCGGCCGACCACATCGATATCGGCGGCGAAGCGGTCGCCCTCCCCCGCCATGACGGCATTGAGCGCCGCGACATTCGCCGCACGGTCCGTGGCGAGGACGAGGCTTTGACCATCGGGAAGCAGCACACCGGTCGGATGCGGCGTATGGGCGAACTCAAGACCGTGTCGCGCAAGGTCCGGCCCGAGCTTGCCGAAGGCCGGTGACGTGATGAAGAGCACGAAAGTGGTTGCCATCACGTCGTGGATGTAGCCCGGCGCGGTGATGGCGTCGGAGCGCATGCAGCCACCCGCGACCGCCTCGCGCTCCAGCACGACGACGCGGCGGCCGCTCTTACCGAGAAGCGCCGCGCAGGTCAGGCCGTTGATGCCGCTTCCGACGATGACATAATCTGCAGCGGCGGCGGATGCGGCCATCTCAACCTTTCGGCACGAGCGCCAGCGCGCGGATCGGGCTGCCGGTGCCGTCGACGAACTTCAGCGGCGCGGCGATCAGGATGGCGCCCTTGGGCGGCAGCTTCTCCAGATTGGCGAGGCTGGCGAGCCCGTAGCGGTTGTTCTTGTGCAGGAGGTTGTGCGCCGGATAAGGCGGATCGAACGTGCCCGCGATGCCGGCATCGGTGCCGACGCATTCCGTGCCCCAGCCGACGATGTCCTTGCCGATCAGATATTCCACGCAATCCACCGACGGTCCGGGCGAATGCGGCATGTTGTCGGTGACGTTGAGGAACTCCGCTTCGCTGCGATTGCGCGGATGCCAGCCGGTGCGCATCAGCACCCACGAGCCTGCCTCGATCTCGCCATGCTCCGCCTCCCAGGCGCGTACGCCATCGGCGGTCAGCAAGAAGTCCGGGTCGGCCGCCGTCGCCTCGCTGCAATCAATCACATTGGCCGGGCCGACGAGCTTCTGCACGGGCAACGTATCGGTGGCGCCGTCGGCGAAGTCGCGGCCGGTGATCCAGTGATGCGGCGCGTCGAAATGCGTGCCGGAATGCTCGCCCAGCTCCAGCCAGTTCCATGACCAGAACGGGCCATCATCGTCGTAATTGGAGATGGTGTGGACCTTGACGGCCGGCGTGTTCTTGAAGGGCGGCGGCAGCTTGATCAGTGGCGTAGTCGGGCCGAGCGGAACGGCCAGATCGATGACCTCCACGTCGCCCGACACAAGCATGGATGCCAATTGCGTCAGCGTGTTTCCAGCCGTCATAAGTTTGTCCTCCCGGTATCGGATGCGCCCGCTTTATCGTGATGAAAGCGGCTCAAATGGCTGTTGGTGAGCCTAGACCGGAATTATGCATTTGCAAATATCGAATGTTGAAATAGGCTCGTCGCGCTGATTGTGAAACATGCGGCGAACCGGGCTTCCTCGCCGCTTTCGGGGGGCGCATGGCGTTTGACGCCGTCATCGTCGGAGCCGGACATAACGCGCTTGCCGCCGCCATCCATCTGGCGAGCCGCGGCTGGTCGGTCGGAATCTTCGAACAGAGCGAGCGAGCCGGCGGCGCGGTGCGCACCGAGGAGGTAACGCTTCCCGGCTTCCGTCATGACCTCGGCGCGATGAATCTGAGCCTCTTCGCGGGCTCACCCTTCATGGCGGAGCATGGCGAAGCGCTGATGGCGAACGGCCTGGCGTTTGCGCCGGCGGAGCATTGCTTCGCCTCGCCGATGCCGGATGGAAAATGGTTCGGCATCTCCAAGGACCTTGAGACGACGGTTACGCGCGCCGCCCGGTTCTCCGAAGCGGACGCTGAGACTTGGCGTGCCATGGTCACTGCCTTCGCTGAGGACGCGCCGCATCTCTTCGCGCTGCTCGGCTCGCCCATGACCAAGCGGGCGCTTGCCAAGGTCGTGTGGAGCGCCTGGCGAGCGAAGGGTGCCGGCTGGATAGTCGACACGCTGCGCCTTTTCCTGTCGTCGCCACGCGACTTTCTGGAACGCCGCTTCGAGTCGCCGGAGATCCGCGCCGCGCTCGCTGCCTGGGGCATGCATCTCGACTTTTCGCCGGACATCGCCGGCGGCGCACTGTTCCCCTATCTGGAAGGCATGGCCAACCAGAGCTTTGGCATGGTGATCGGCCAGGGCGGGGCCGACACGATCGTGACGGCGATGGTGTCGCGGCTTGAGGCGCTCGGCGGCAAGGTCCATGTCAACGCTGAGGTCGCCGAGATTGTGCGCAGCGACGGCCGGGCGACCGGCGTGCGTCTGGCGAGCGGCGAGTCAATCGACGCGAAGCGCGCCGTGGTTGCCGGCGTCACCCCGCCGGCGCTGGTCGGCAAGCTCCTGCCCGGCGGAAGCGGCGATGCCGGCTTCGACCGCGGCGCCCAGAAATTCCGCTTCGGGCCGGGCACGATGATGGTGCACCTCGCCCTCTCTGACCTGCCGGACTGGTCGGCGGGCGAGGAACTGAAGCGCTTCGCCTATGTGCATCTGGCTCCGGACCTCGATATGATGGCGCGGGTCTATGCGGAAGCCATCGCCGGGCTCCTGCCGGCGGAGCCGGTACTGGTCGCGGGCCAACCGACGGTAATCGACCCCTCGCGCGCGCCTGACGGCAAGCATGTTCTGTGGGTGCAGGTGCGCGTGCTGCCGGCGGCAATCCATGGTGACGCGGCCGGTCGTATCAAGACCAGCAACTGGGACGCGGCGAAAGAGGCCTATGCCGACCGTGCCATCGATATCATCGAGCGATACGCGCCGGGTGCGAAGGCCAAAATCCTGGCGCGCCATGTGGAGTCACCGCTCGACCTTGAACGGCGCAATCCCAACCTTGTCGGCGGCGACCAGATCGCCGGCAGCCATCATCTGGCGCAGAACTTTCTGTTCCGCCCGATGCCCGGCTGGGCGCGCTACGCCACGCCGGTCAAGGACCTTTATCTGATCGGCGCGTCGACCTGGCCGGGTGCGGGCACGGGCGCCGGATCGGGCACGATGCTGGCGAAGATGCTTGCCGGCGGCGGCGCGAAGACGTGATCCGCTTGACCCGCGAACGCGCAAAACTCTAATCTTGAAATATCTTCGATCGCCGGCCCGAAATGGCGGCTGATGCCGGCAGCAAAACGGTGACGACGGCCTCACGCCGCGAGACAGGGAGAGAGTTATGCTGACACGACGCGATCTCATGAAGCGCGGCGCCGCCGGGGCGGCACTGGTAAGCACCGCGGGGTTACCGCTCCGTGCGTTCGCGCAGGGCGACGACCTGACCATCGCCTACAACGTCAATCTGCCCTCCTTCGATCCGACGGTGGGCTTGTCGGCCGTCAACCCGACGATCCAGGGCATCTATCAGTCGGTCTTCGATCAATATATCGCGCAGGCGCCGAACCTCGATCTCGTCCCCGGGCTCCTCACCGAATGGGGCTGGAACGACGACCGCTCGAAGATTGAGATGAGCGTCCGCGAGGGCGCGACCTGGCATGACGGCTCGCCGGTGACACCGGAGGATGTCGTGTGGTCGCTGGAGCGCGCCGGCAACCCCGACACCGGCAACCCGATCCAGTTCGTGTGGGGCAAGATCGGCAACTTCTCCGTCGACGGCAACACGATCACCGCGGATGTGAAGGAATTCGAGCCGACGCTCTTCAAGTGGATGGGCTTCCTGACCGGCTACGTGCTGCCGAAGGCCTATTACGAGAGCGTGGGCGCTGAGGGCTTTGAGAACGCGCCGGTCGGCTCCGGCCCCTACAAGGTCGTGCAGTTTGAGCGCAACGCCTTCCTCCGGCTTGAGGCGCATGAGGGCTATTGGGGCGGCGCGCCGGCCTATAAGTCGGTGGTCATCAAGTTCGTGCCGGACGCCACCAGCCGCGTGGCGGAGATCGATTCCGGCAAGAGCCATGTCGCCTTCGACATTCCCTATGAGGAGTTCGACCGGCTGAAAGCCAAGCCGGGCCTGAAGGGCGTGACCACGCCGGTCTCCGACATCGCGATGATCTTCATCAACGATGTGGAGCCGATGACCGACAAGAACGTGCGCCTTGCCGCCAGCCACGCCATCGACAAGCAGCTTCTCATAGACCGGCTGCTCAATGGCTATGGCGTCAAGATCGACACGCTGCAGACGCCGGAATATGACGCCTACGACGCCTCCATCACCGTTCCCTACGATCCGGACAAGGCAAAAGAGCTGCTCGCAGCCAGCGGCTACTCGACCGACAACCCGGTCAGCTTCAAGATCCAGACGACGCGCGGCTTCAAGCCGAAGGATTTTGAGATGATCCAAGCGATCGTCGGCATGTGGCGCAAGGTCGGCATCGAGGCGGAGATCGAAGTCTACGAGATCGCCAAGCACTTCGAGCTGCGCGCCGCCGACACGCTGGCGCCCGCTGCGTTCTACAACTGGGGCAACTCCATCGGCGATCCCTCGACATCCACGGGCTTCGCCATGTTCGGCCCCTCGCCGCATTCGGTTTGGGACGGCGAGGACATCATGGGCATGATCGGCCCGCTCTGGGGCGAGCCGGACGAGGAAAAGCGCATCGCCGGGTACAAGGCGGTCGACCGCCATATCGCCGAGCAAGGCGCGGTCATCCCGCTCCTGCAATATGTACAGCCGATCGTGTTCGCCGACAGCGTCGACGTCACGCCGCATGTGTCGGGCGCCGTGCAGCCGAACCTGATGAAGCCGGCGGGCTGACCGCACTCGGGAGCCTGGCACATTCTCTCCTTTGTCATCCCGGTTCGGCCGTCAGGCCGAGACCGGGACCCATAGACACGGACCCCAAGGGTCGTGGAGCGGCGAGGACGATGGGCCTCGCGCTCGTACATCCGCGGCGCAGCCTGTGGTTATGGGTCCCGCACAGCGTCGCGTTCCGCGCCGCTTGCGGGATGACAACTGTGAGGCTGATGCGGAAACGAACCGCCGGCTGTGATGCACTCCCACCTCCCCGCAAGGGCGAAGGAGATTGGCGAACCAGCCCGGGAAACCTCACCGGCGCCTGCCCAGCCTGTCCTGTCGTCATTGCCGGGCTTGACCCGGCAATCCATTCCATGACGGTCTCAGCCGTCCAAGACGCGGCGGAATGGTTGCCCGGATCATCCCTCGATTTAGTCGGGGGACCGGGCATGACGACGAAGGGGGTTGCGATGCCGGAATATCCCCGCCGAATTCACGTGGCAGCCGGGCCGCAATGACCATCCTGCGCGCCATCGCCACGCGGATTGCGACCACGCTCGTTACTTTGTTCGGCGTGGCGATCATCGTGTTCGTCGTTATCCGCGTGGCGCCGGGCAACCCGATCGCCATGATGCTGCCGCCGGGCGCATCGGAGGAGGACATCGCCCGCCTCACGGCACTTTACGGGCTCGACCGCTCCATTCCGGAGCAATTCGTCATCTGGCTCGGCGGCGTATTGCAGGGCGATTTCGGCACATCGATCTCGCTGCGCCAGAACGTGCTCACCATTGTGCTCGGGCGCCTGCCGGCCACGCTGGAGCTCAGCCTTCTGGCACTGGGCATTGCCATTGTGCTGGGCGCAGCACTTGCCTTCGTCGCGACGCGCTGGCGCGAGACGCCGGCAGAGGCCGGCGTCGATGTGGTGAACGGCATTGCTCTTTCGGTGCCGGATTTTCTGTGGGGCCTGGCGCTGATCCTCACGCTCGGCGTCGCCTGGCCGGTCTTTGAGATTTCCGGCCGCGTGTCGCCCACCCTCGACCTGCCCTTCGTGACGCAATTCTATCTCGTTGAAAGCCTGCTCAGGCTGCGGCTCGACATCACGCTCAACCTGCTCGACCACATGATCATGCCGGCGGTGGCCTTGGCGCTGCCGCTTGCGGCGGTGATCGCGCAGCTCCTCAAGGCGTCGCTGAAGGAGACCATCCGGCAGGACTACGTCATGCTGGCGCGCACCAAGGGTTTTTCCGAAAGCCGCGTCATCCTGCACGACGCCATGCGCAACGCGCTTTTGCCGACGCTGACGCTGACGGGCGTGCAGCTGACATTCCTCATCGGCGGCACGGTGATCATCGAGCGCATCTTTTCCTATGAAGGGCTTGGCAATCTCGCCATCGACGCCGTGATCAACCGCGACCTGCCGCTCATCCAGGGGATTGTGATCCTGTTCGCGGTGCTCTTTGTTGGCATCAATCTGGCCATCGATCTGCTCTACGCCATCCTCAATCCGCGGCTCCGCCATGGCTGAGGCCGTCCTCACGCGGCGGCGACGACGCTCGTGGCGGCTCATCCTCTCCGGCGGATGGCTGGGCGTAGTCGTGATCGCAGCACTCTTTGCACCGTTGATCGCGCCGCACGATCCGCTGGCGCAAGACCTTCTGCTGCAACGCCTGCCGCCCGCCTGGATGGCCGGCGCGGAGCCCGGCTACCTGCTGGGGACGGATGGGCTTGGCCGCGACGTGCTCTCGCGCATCATCTATGCCAGCCAAGTGGCGCTCACCGTGGCGTTCGTGGCCGCGCCCATCGCCTGCATCATCGGCTCGGTGCTGGGTCTGCTCGCCGGCTATTATGGCGGCTGGGTCGATCAGATCGTCTCGCGCATCGTCGATGTGTGGATGGCGTTTCCGCCGGTGCTTTTCGCCATCCTGCTCGTTGCCGTCATCGGCACGGGCCTGCATTCGGTGATCCTCGCCATCATCGTCATCGACTGGATCCGCTTCTGCCGTGTCGTGCGCGCCGAAACGCTGGTGCAGCGGCGCATGGATTACGTCGACAGCGCCCACATTGTCGGCCTATCGCGCATCGCCATTCTCGTGAAGGAAGTGCTGCCCAACGTGCTGCCGGCCATCGTGGCGCTTCTGTCGCTTGAGATGGGGATTGCCGTCATCGTCGAGGCGATCCTCTCCTTCGTGAACCTCTCCATCTCCACCGACGATCCGACCTGGGGCGGCATGATCGCGGAAGGCCGCACGATCATCCACTTCGCCTGGTGGGTGCTGGTCTTCCCGCTCATCGTGCTCTTCCTCACCGTGCTTGCCTTCGGGCAGCTCGGCGAGGGACTGAAGGACCGTTTCGACCCGGTGCTGCAATGAGCGCGCCCTTTCTCGACATCGCCGACCTCTCCATCGCACTGAAGGCGGAGCCGAACCACCGGCTCCTGCGCAGCGTCAGCTTGAACGTCGCGCCGGGCGAGGTGCACGGGCTGGTCGGCGAAAGCGGCGCCGGCAAGACGATGATCGGCAAGACCATCTTCGACATCCTGCCGCATGCGGTCACCGTGCTCGCCGGTTCGGTGCGGCTTGGCGGCCAGGACATTTTGACCATGCGCCATCGCGACCAGCGACAGCTCATTGCCCACACCTCCGCCCTTATCCCGCAGGACCCCCTCACCGCACTCAACCCCGTACGCCGCATCGCCGGCCAGATGACCGACCGGCTCACCGCCATCCTTGGCCTCAGCCGCGGCGCAGCGCGCGACCGCGCACTTCAGCTTCTGAACGAAGTGCACATCGCCGACCCAGAACGGGTGCTTGCCTCCTACCCGCATCAGCTTTCCGGCGGCATGCGCCAGCGCGTGCTGATAGCTTCCGCCTTTGCCGCGGAGCCGAAGCTTATCGTCGCGGACGAGCCGACCACGGCGCTTGACGTCACGGTGCAGAAGCAGATCCTGCGGCTCATTGCGGAGATGCAGGAGCGCCATGGCACGGCGCTCCTGTTCATCACCCACGATCTCGGGGTCGTGGCCAAGATCTGCCGCAAGGTGACGGTGCTCTTCGGCGGCTCGGTGGTGGAAGACACGGATGCGGAGAGCCTGTTTGCTCAGCCGAAGCATCCCTATACGGCGGCGCTGATCGCGGCGACGCCGCGCTACGATCGGCCCGAGGACTCGCTTCTGCCGGTGCCAGCGGAGGTGATTGAATCGACCTGGCAGGAGATCAGGCGCGCCGACGCGGCTTGGGCAGAGGCGCGGCGATGAGCGCGCCGCTCTTTAGCGTCGAGGGCCTTTCAGTCGCCCTCCCCGACCCCAACCGCAAGCCGCTTTTCAGGCCGCGGCCGATGGTGGAGATCCTCCACGAGATCGGCTTTGAGATCGCCGAGGGCGAAGTCGTCGGTGTGGTCGGCGAGTCGGGATCCGGCAAGACGACGCTCGGGCGGACCTTGGTCAGGCTGATCGATCCGACGGGCGGCGCGATTCACTTCGCGGGCACCGACATCACGCATCGCGACGACAATGCACTCAGGCCGCTTCGCCGCGATCTGCAGGTAATCTTTCAGGACCCGCTGTCGTCGCTCAATCCGCGGCTGACCGTCGGGCGCACGATTGCCCGGCCGCTCCTCTTCCACGGCGTGGCGGCATCGGCGAGCGAGGCGCACGACCTTGCGGCAGCGACGCTGGAGATTGTCGGCCTGCCGCCGGCTTTCTCAGCACGTTATCCGCACGAGCTTTCCGGCGGGCAGCGACAGCGCGTCGGCATCGCCCGCGCGATCGCGCTGAAGCCGCGCTTCGTGCTTGCCGACGAGATCGTCTCCGGGCTCGATGTCTCCAGCCAGGCGCAGATTCTGAGCCTGCTGGAGCGCCTGAAGAGCGAGCTCAAGCTGACGGTGCTGTTCATCAGTCATGACCTGTCGGTCGTGCGGCGCCTCTGCGACCGCGTGATCGTGATGCGCGGCGGGCGTATCCTTGAGAACCGGCCGACCGGTCCGCTCTTCGATCATCCGGAGCATCCCTATACCGCCGAGCTGAAGGCGGCGATCCCGCTGCCGGAGATCGATCCCGACTGGCTGGCGGCGACCTGAGGTTGCCGAAATTGGCGCAACGAGCTTGTGGCGCGTGCCGGGACTGTTTAACTATGAAGCAATTGTGCGGCGTGTCATCGGGTCCGACACGGCGCGCACCTGAACAACGTCAGTGACAGCGAGGAGCCTGTGCCGCCGATCCGGGAGATTGCGAGGTCCGACCGCCATCTCGATGCGGAATCGAAGGTGGTGGAGCGGCCTCAGGACCACGCCACGGAGCTCAGGCTCTGGCTGCGGCTCCTGGCCTGCACCAATCTCATCGAGGTGGAGATGCGGCGGCGGCTGCGCGAGCGCTTCAACACCACGCTGCCGCGCTTCGATCTGTTGGCGCAGCTCGATCGCTTCGAGGATGGTTTGCTGCTCGGTGAGCTGTCGCGCCGCATGATGGTCTCCAACGGCAACGTGACCGGGCTGGTGGAGCGGCTGGTGCAGGCGGGGCTGATTGAACGCAACATCTCCGAAGCCGATCGGCGCGCGGTGCGTGTGCGGCTGACGGAAAAGGGCCGCGAGGAATTTGCGGAGATGGCGGTGGCGCACGCGGAGTGGATCGGCGAATTGTTTGCCGGGTTCAGCGAGAGCGAGCAGAAAGCGCTGTGGACGCGCCTCGGCGAGCTCAAATCATCGGTGCTCGGCGCGGCACATCCGCGTGGCGCGCCGGCGCGACCCGATACCGGCGCGGCAGCCTGACGCGAACCATGGCGCAATCCTCGCTCGCGCCTTCGGGGGCTTCGCACCTCAGTGCAGACGATTTCTCTGCGCTCATCGGCGCGGCGAATGTGATCAGCGACGCTGAGGCGCTGTCCGCGCGCGCGGCGGACTGGACCGGCTGGAGCGAAGCCGCTCCTGCCCTGCTCCTCAAGCCGGCAGATACGGAAGGCGTCGGCAAATGTCTCGCGCTCTGCACCGAACGGGGACAGAAGGTCGTCGTGCAGGGCGGCCTCACCGGGCTTGCCGGCGGCGCCTCCTGCCGCAAGGACGAGATCGCGCTCTCCTTAGAGAAGCTCGCCGGCGTGGAGGCCGTCGATCCGCTCGCCGCCACGATGGTCGTGAAGGCCGGTACAACGCTGGAGGCGGCGCAGCAGGCCGCGCTTGAGCACGATCTGGAGCTCGGCATCGACCTTGGAGCGCGCGGATCGTGCACGATCGGCGGCGTGATCGGCACCAATGCCGGCGGCATCCGTGTGATCGGCACCGGCATGACGCGCGTGCATGTGCTGGGCCTGGAGGCCGTGCTCGCCGACGGCACCGTGCTCACCGACATGAACGACATGGTGAAGAACAACAGCGGCTATGATTTGAAGCAGCTCTTCATCGGCACGGAAGGCACGCTCGGCGTGGTGACGCGCGCGGTGCTCAGGCTTTCGCCGCATCGCCCGGCCGTGGCGACGGCGCTCGTTGCGCTCTCCGGCCCTGACGACATCACCACGGCGCTTGCCGCGGCGCGCCGCTCGCTCGGGCCGTCGTTATCAGCCTTTGAGGCGATGTGGTCGGATTTCCTGACCTACATGACGGCACATGCCGGCTTTGACCTGCCGCTTGAGGCGGTGCCGCCGATGTCCGTCATCATCGAGACACGCGGACATGACGAGGCGGCGGAGAATGCGCGGCTGGAGGCCTTCCTGGCGGAGGGTCTTGAGGCCGGATGGGTCACGGATGCGGTGATCGCGACATCCGTGGATCAGGCCCGGCGCATCTGGGCGCCGCGCGATGAAGGGCCGGCGATGTACCGCCAGATTTTCGGTGGCGTGATCAATTTCGACGTGTCGGTGCCGATCGGGCTGATTGTGGAGACCGCAGCAGCGATCAATGAAGAGATCGGCGCGGGCTGGCCGGACGTCGTGCGCCTCACCTACGGTCATATCGGCGACGCCAATCTGCATTTCGTGGTCGGCTTCAAGACGAAGCCGGACGCGGCGACCAAGACGGCAGTGGACGAGATCGTCTACGAGGCCGTCGGAGAAGTGGGCGGCGCCGTCAGCGCGGAGCACGGCATCGGCCAACTCAAGAAGGCCTATCTGCCGCTCAGCCGATCGGACGCAGCCATTGATTTGATGCGGCGCCTTAAGGCGACGCTCGACCCGGCCGGCATTCTGAATCCCGGGCGCGTGGTTTAGCCGGGCGGCTGCCCAACCAAGCAAAACCCAACCTGCCTTGGTCCCGGATTGCGTTTTGCTCCATCCGGGCTACGAAACTGCGAGACCGTAGCCGGGACTCGCCGCTCGTCAGACCGCCGGCATTTGCTGTGTGGCGCAGTGGATGCCGCCGCCGGCCTCTCCGAGAATATCCGTTTCCAGAAACACCAGTTCGCGGCCGGGATAGAGGCCTTCCAGAACCGCCCGCGCCGCGTCGTTGGCATCCCGATCGGCCGATTCGGACGCCAGGATGCCGCCGTTGCAGACATAGTAATTGGCGTAGGACGACACCCAGTCCTCCTGGTCGGGCTGCGGCAGCTTCACCAGTTCCAAGGCGCGACCCTTGGCGTCCGTCGCCTTCGATAGAATGCCGTAGGTCTCAAAATCGGTGCGCGACCAGATGTCGTCCGGCCACAGACGATCGCCGATCTGAATGGCGACCTGCCCCGGCTTCACGAAGCGCGCCAGCCCGTCGATGTGGTAGTCGGTGACGTCGTGGCCGGCGAGGCCCGGCGCCCAGATCATCTTCTCCGCGCCATAAGCGTCGAGCAGGACCTGCTCGATCTCATCGCGCGTGCCGGCATTGCGGTTGGGCAGCACCCAGGAGCTTTCGTGCGCCATCAGCGTCCCGTCGCCGTCGGTCTCCACGCCACCGCCTTCGCCCACCACGTCGTTGTCGAAGAAGGGCAGGCCGAGGCGCTCGGCCACGCGCCGGGCGACCTTGCCGTCATGCACATGCGTCTCGCGATTGCCCCAGCCGTTGAAGTTGAGATGCGTCACCGCGATCCCGCCCTTGCCGTCGATGGCGAAGATCGGACCGGAATCGCGACACCAGAGGTCCTCTGTCGGGATGTCCCAGATTTCGACGGAAGCCGACAGCGTGCGGCGCGTAGCGCGCCGGTGCTCCTCGCCCATCAGCATGATGACGGGCTCGAATTCCGCGATCGTGTTGGCGATCTCGGCGATCACCTCCTGCGTCGCCGCCCGGTGGTCCCAATCGTCGTAGACCTCCAGCGTCGACGGCCATTGCATGAAAGTCAGCTCATGCGGCGCCGATTCCTCCGGCACGCGGAAACCGGCCGCCTTGGCGGATGTCGATGGCTTGGAATGTGACGGCATGGCCATGGCGGCACCGAGTGCGGCGAGCGACGATTGCGTGAAGCGGCGACGGGTGAGCATGAGCAATCTCCTGCGACCGGCTAAGTTCCATCTCTCACGGTCCGTCATGCCCCGGATTGCGCTTCGCTCCATCCGGGCTACGAGACTGCAAGACCGTAGCGGGAGCGACCGGCGCCGAGAAGCGCCGCGTTCGACTTATCATGCTCTAACGCTCCACCAGCGCCAGCACGCGCAACGGGCTGCCGGAGCCCTTCTCAATCTTCAGCGGCGCGGTGACGATAACCGCTCCTTTGGGCGGCAGGAGGTCGAGATTGCACAGGCTCGCCAGCCCGAATTTGTTCGACCCGTGCATCAAGGCATGCGCCGGGAATGGCGGCTCGAAGGCGAAAGCCTGGCCGGCGTCTGTGCCGACCGATTCCACGCCGAAGCCCGTGACGCGCCGGTCGGAGGCCAGGTAGCGCACGCAGTCCGGGTCGGGTCCGGGCACGTGCGGGCCGTCGGCCTGCGCATTGAGGAAGGCGACCGGGTCGGTGCGCTTCGACCAATCGGTGCGGAAAAGCACCCACGCGCCCTCCGGCACGATACCGTGCTTGGCCTCCCAGGCTTCGACATGCGCGCGAGTGAGAAAAAACTTCTCGTCCTTCGCCGCCTCGGCGGAGCAATCGATGACGCAGGCCGGCGCGATCATGCGCTGCACGGAGATCGTGTCGGTGTAGCCGTCCGGCAGGTCCTTGCCGGTCACCCAATGGACCGGCGCATCGAAATGCGTTCCGGTGTGCTCGCCGCAGGCGAAAATGTTCCAGTACCAGGCGGGACCGCGCTCGTCGTAGCGCGACAGCTCCGACATCTCGAAAGGCGGCGTCTGCGCAAATTCAGGCGGCAGCGCGATGACGGGCGTCTCAGGGTTCAGCGTTTGCGTCAGGTCGATGACGCGGATGCGGCCGGTCTGAATGGCGAGCGCGAAAGCGGCAAGCGACGATTCCGCGCCGGCATTCGATGCAGCAGTCGCGACAGGATGCGGCCGAGCGCCCTTAAAAGCGGATTGCGCCGCGTTGAAATGCGCGCTCGCCGCGGAAACATCGTTGGCGACCACACTCATGGCGTAGCCCTCAGCAATGCGCGCCGCGGCCGCCTCGCCGCCGAACGTGAAGATGCCGCAAGGCGTGCCGACGCGGCGGCAGGCCTCAAGCACTTTCCGGCAGGCCGCATTATGGGCGTCGGAGCCCGGCGTCGTGCCGAGCGACAGCGCCAGATCGCCGGTGCCGATGAAGACGAAGTCGACATTCTCGGCCGCGGCGATCTTCTCTGCGTTCTCCACGCCCTTTTGCGTCTCGATCATCATTCCGACGGCGATCGCGTCCGGCGCGACATCGATATAGGTCTGAAAATCACGCATCGGCTGGAGGCCGCCGCCGGAGCGGATGCCTTTCGGCGGATAATGGCAAGCTGCCGCCGCGGCGCGCGCCTGCTTGCCGGTCTCCACCATCGGGACAAGGATCCCCTCCGCACCCGCATCGAGCGCGCGGCCGATGGATGTCGGCGTGTCGTCCTCGACCCGCACGAGGCACGACGTACCCGAGGGAACGGCGGCGACCGCCGCCTCAAGTGCGGCGCGCTCAAACAGCCCGTGCTGCATGTCGATGACGATCGCCTCAGCGCCGGCATCGAGCGCAGCCTCAATCATCGGGATATTGCCCAGCGCAAACCAATACGTGCCGAGCGCCGGCCCATCCGTCAGGCGGCGCTTCAGCGCCGGGTTTTTGAGGTCAAACACGCCAATACTCCCCTCATATCAGGCAAGCCCCAGGCGGACCGACCTGATTGTCCATCTCAATCTTTGAGCCCGGCCTCTTTCAGAAGCGGAAACACGCGCTCGATGAAGAGCGGCATTTCGTTCGTGTAGTTAAGGAAAGACAGCGCCGCACCGGACCAGCCTTCTGCGGCGATATCGGCGATTTCTGCGGCGATCGCTTCAGGCGTGCCGATCAGCGGATAGGTGCCCGAGCCGCCGGCGAAGCGCTGCCGATAGTCGCGGTAGGCGCGCTCGTCGTGCGAAGCGGAGAATTCCTTCTTGCCGGCCATGTGGTTGTCGACGGCCTCATGATCGGCTTCGCGCATGGCGTAGCGTTCATAGGCGTCCTCCGCTTCGTCCTGCGTCTCTCGGCAGACGACATGGCAGACCGTGTAGGCGCCGATCTCGCGGTCGGCGGCTGCGGCGCGGGTTCTTATATCGTCCAAGTGCCGGCGGCCGTCGGCGATATCGGTGAAGGTGGAGAAGAGAAAATCGCAATGGCGGGCCGCGAAGTCGCGCCCCGGCCCGCCAAAGGCGGCGTTCATGGTGACGGGCCGTGGCACCTGCACGGAGGCGGGCTTAGAGACCACGCCGGCGAGCTTGTAATAATCGCCATCGAAGTCGAACGGCTCGGCGGCGGCGTAGGCCCGCTCCATGATGGTGATCCATTCAGCGGCGCGCTCATAGCCGCGTTCGTCCGGCGCGGCGCCGAACATTGCGAACTCCTTCGGGTTCCAGCCGACCACGATATTGAGGCCGGCGCGCCCGCCGGAAATGTGGTCGACCGTTGCCAGCGCCTTGGTGGCATAGATCGGGTGAACGAGCGGCACGTGGACGGTGGCGAAGATCGCCATGCGCCGGGTGACAGCCGCCAGCCCGGCCGCCCAGGTGAAGGTCTCAAACGACCATTCCCGCGCGCGCGTCCTGCCGCCGAAGCCGGCCCAGCGGGCGATCGGCAAAAAGAAATCAAAGCCACCTTCGTCGGCGATGCGCGCGGCGGCCAGATTGTCCGGCCATGTCGCCTTCCAGCGCTCCGCCACGGTCGTCAGCGCCAGACCGCCATCGGCGTTGGCGGAGAAGATTCCGAGCTTGAAGCGGGCGGGACCGTTGAGCGGGTTGGTCATCGACGCTCTCCCGCGGCCGCCAGATCATCATTCACCGCGTTGAAGAACTCGCGTTCCGCGGCGTTCAAGAAAGCAAGCATGCGCGCGCGCATGGCCTCAGCGTCGCGCTGACGAAAGGCGGCTGTCAGATCCTCAATTCCACTCAAGACCACGACGCGAGTCCCGGGGCGATGCAGCGTGGCGGTGCGGACCGTTTGAATGTGGTCGCGAAAGCTCTCGATCGTTTCCACGAGGCGGTGATTGCTCACGGCGGAAAGCCATGCAGCGCGGAATGCGATGTTGGATTCCATCAGCGCGTCGACATTGTCGGCCGCGCATGCGGCGCGCGCCATGTCGCGCGCGGCCTTTATGGCGGCGAGCCCGTCTTCGTCCAGCCGACGCGTGGCGAGCGTGGCCGCCTCCGGCTCCAGAAGCTTGCGCACCGCGAAGATGTCGCGAATGTCGTCGGGAGAAAGCTCAGGCACGACGAAGCCGCGGCTCGTCTGGTGGAGGAAGCCCTGCGAGGCGAGCGCCATCAGCGCCTCGCGCGCCGGCATGCGCGACGTGCCGAAGGCGGCGGCGACCTCCGTGTCGACAAGGCGGTGGCCGGCGCGGAAGGCGGCACGCTGAAGCCGGTGGCGCAGGTCGGCGTAGATCTGCGCGCGAAGGCTGGCGGGCGACACGCCGGACGGCATCGCCGCTCCGGTGCTCGGTTTCGGCTTCGCCGGCAACCCATCTCTCCTGTCTCAGGCCACCGTCGGTGCGCCGGCGCATATGCTTGACCCGCACCGCCCTTAGGCAGCCGGCGCCATGGTGATGGATCATGGCAAAACCTTCAAGCTTGAAATGGATACAGTTTTGGTGGAAGGTTATCGCAACGGTGAAAGGACGGGCCTCAGTGCCGCGCAGAACTTTGTCGCTTTTGTCACGGCATGACAGACCCTCGGCGATCCGCCTGCCACCGGATTCCCAGGATTGACAGACATGCCGCTGCCCGACCGAACACCCACGCCCCAGGCCTATGAGCGCATCCGTCCGCAGATCATGGATCTGGAGACGGAGAACATCGCGGAGCTGGCGGTCCGGGCCAAGTCCATCCCCGACGCCATCACGCTGTGGTACGGCGAAGGCGACCTCGTCACGCCGGAGTTCATTCGCAGCGCCGCCAAGGACGCGCTCGACCAGGGCATGACGTTCTACGTGCCCGACATGCGCGGCCTGCCGGCCTTGACGGAGGCACTGTCGGCCTATCTCACGCGGCTGCATGGCCGCGACATCCCCGTGCTGCGCTCAACGGTGACGCCGGGCGGTATGCAATCGGTGCATCTGGCGCTGTCGCTTATCGTCGAGCAGGGCAGCAACGTTGTCTATGTCGAGCCGCAATGGCCGAACATCAAACAGGCGATTCAGATCGCCGGCGGCGAGCCGCGCGCCGTGGCGCTCGATTATGTCGACGGCGATTGGAGGCTCGATCTCGACAAGCTCTTCGACGCCTGCGACGCGCGCACCAAGGCGATCATGTTCTCCACGCCTTCCAATCCGCTCGGCTGGACGGCAAGCGAGGCGGAACTGGAAGCCCTGATTGCGTTCAGCCGCCGCACGGGTGTGTGGATCATCAGCGACGAGATGTACAACCGCCTCTCGTTCGATGCCGAGGCCACGCCATCCGTCATCGGGGTCGCGGAGCCGGAGGATCTGGTGCTCAGCGTCAACGGCTTCTCCAAGGCCTGGGCCATGACCGGATGGCGGATCGGCTGGCTCACGCATCCGCCATCCGTGGCGAATTCGCTGGCGGCGATCACGCAATACATGAACAGCGGCACGGCGGCGTGCATCCAAGCCGGAGCGCGTGCTGCGATCGTCGATGGCGAACCGTTTGTCGAGAAGGTGCGCGAGCGGAGCCGCAAAGGCGTCGAAGCAGCCTATTCCGCGCTGGCGGCATCGAACAGCCTGATCCTGCCGGCCAAGCCGCGCGGCGGCATGTATGTCGTGTTTTCGATTGCCGGGGAGACCGATTCCACGCAATCGTGCATGCGCATTCTGGAGAAGGCGCAGGTCGGGCTTGCGCCGGGATGGCTCTTCGGCGAGTCCTCAAGGGCCTTTCTAAGAATGTGCGTATGCCGCGACGAGAAGCAGATTGCGGAGGCCTGCGACCGCATCGCGACCGCCATGGCGGCGTGACGATAAGAGCCGGCCGAGACCGGCCATGATAAGTCCGCCTGCCGCTCCGGCGGCTGAAAAAGGGAGGAAAGAATGAAACTGAACATGCTTGCATCGGTCTTCATTGCGGCCGGCGTCGCCCTTGGGTCGGGCGCATCGGCGCTGGCGGAGACGTGGCAGGTCGGCGCCTATCCGGCCAACCCGCCCTGGGAGAACAAGAAGGAGGACGGGACGTTCGAGGGCTTTGAGGTCGATCTCGTGCACGAGATCGCCAAGCGCGCGGGTGCGGAAGTGGAAATCCAGGACCTCGGCTTCCAGGCGCTCTTCGCCGCCACCAGCTCCGGGCGCATCGACATGGCGATCTCCACGATCACCATCACCAACGAGCGCCTGCAGAACCAGTCCTTCACGCAGGGCTATTACGACAGCGACATGGCGCTTGCCACGGCGAAGGATTCCGGCGTGACGAGCCTCGCCGACATGAACGGCAAGCCTGTCGGCGTCCTCTCCACCTCCACCGGCGAAGCCTGGGTTCAGGAGAATATGGAGAAATACGGCTTCAGCGAAATGAAGGGCTACAACACGCAGCAGGACCTTCTCCTCGATACCCAGAACGGCCGCGTCGCCGGCGCCATCAGCGACATTGCCGGCCTCCAGTTCGCGTTCCAGAAGATGCCGGCCATGCACGTGGTTGAACGCATCAAACAGGATGACCGCTACGGCATCATGCTCGGCAAGGACTCGCCGCTCCTGGAGCGCGTCAACGACGCCATCACGGAGATGAAGAAGGACGGCACGATGGCCATGCTGCACGAGAAGTGGCTTGGCGCACCTGCCGATCCGGGCACGTCCACCGTCGAGGTGTTACCCATTCCGCAGGCTGAGTAGCGACCGGTCTCCGTTGTCAAATTCCTTTAAGGGAGCGGCGATGGCCGCTCCCTTTCACTTTGGGCGGCAGCGCCGCTTCAGCGTTCGGCAAGACCTGCCCTCTCCCTGATTTTGAGAAAGCGCTCTAACCTCACGCCTTGAATGAACCCGGAGGGCCGCCGTGTCGGGGCTGATCGATACCTTCTTCAATGCCGACGTGATGCTCAGAGCCATGCCCATGCTGGGGCGCGGCCTGATCAACACCTTCTATCTTGCGGTCACGGCGATGGTGCTCGGCACGCTGGCCGGCGTTCTCATCTGTGTCGGACGGCTCTACGGCCCGAAACCGATCCGCCTTCTCGCTATCGGTTTCATCGACATCTTTCGGGCGCTGCCGATCCTGGTCGTGCTCATCGTCATCTATTACGCGCTGCCCTTTGTCGGAATTCGTCTGAACTCCTTCACGTCGGCAACGCTGGCGCTTTCCATCGTGCTGGCGGCGTTCACGGCTGAGGTTTTTCGCGCCGGCATCATGGCGATCCCGGCGGGGCAGTTTGAGGCGGCGCGGTCGCTCGGCCTGCCGTTCACGGTCACGCTCTTCAAGGTCGTCATCCCGCAGGCCATCCGCATCGCCACGCCGCCGCAGACCAGCAACTGCATCGCCATCGTCAAAGACACGTCGCTGGCGTCATTCGTCGCCATGCCGGACCTCTTGAAGCAGGCGTTCGACGCGCAGGCGCTGATGGCCAATCCAAGTCCGCTGCTTGCGGCCGCAGCGATCTATCTGATCATCCTGTGGCCGCTGGTGCGGCTCGTCGCCTATCTGGAGAAGCGCAGCGCCACGGCTTAGGGAAACGTGGGAACCTGTTCTCGGACAAGTTCATGCTTCATCAAAAAGATGGAGTGACCAACCTCTCCTCTGTCATCCCGGAACGCGCGACAGCGCGTGTCCGGGACCCATGAACACCCACAGGCGCGATGCTTCGCGCCGAGTGCCTCATCCTTTTGCTCTGGTGGTTATAGGTTCCGGACAGCCTCGCGTTGCTCGGCTTCCGGAATGACAAACGAGAGGAATGTGCCCCCCGGGAGCCTTATCCACTCAGAGCAATCAGAATGGAGGCTCACTCCATTTGCTGGGGCATGATCTTCTCCGAAAATGCTTCGCCCGCCGAAGCGGGCTTCGCGAAGGCGGGAAACCGGTCTCCACTTTTCGGGATCATGCTCTAGGGCAACGCCGTGAGGTGACGTACCGGGCGGCCGGCGGTCACGGCTTGCGCGGCGTGCGCGATGGCGTTGGCGTCGATGCCGTAGTGGCGATAGAGGTCGGCGATCTCGCCGGTCTGCCCGAAATGCTCCACACCAAGCGACTTCGTGCGGTGGCCGTAGACGCCGCCAAGCCAGCTCAAGGTCGCGGGGTGGCCGTCGATCACCGTGACCAGCCCGCATTCGCGCGAAAGCGGCGCGAAGAGCCGCTCAATGTGGCTCATGGCGTTCACGACACCGCGTTGGCGCGCCCGCTCCGCCGCCTGCCAGCCGGCATTGAGGCGATCGGCCGAGGTCACGGCGAGCACGCCGATATCGCGGCGGTCCTCGCCGAGCAGGCCCGCGGCATTGATGGCTTCGGGCGCGACGACACCCTGATAGACGATCGCCACCTGCGCGTTGGGCCCGGGGCGGCGCATCCAATAAGCGCCGTTGACGATATCCGTCGCCAGCGGCTCCGACATGTCGCGCGTGATCTGCTCCAGCGGCCGCGTGGAGAGGCGGAGGTAGACTGAGCCGCCGGTCTCGTCGCGCAGCCACGTCTCTTCGTCCGGATCGCCCTCCCCGTCGCGCTGCAGATAATCGAAGGCCCAGCGCAGAATGATGGCCACCTCATCCACATAGGCCGGCTCGAAGGCAGAGAGGCCGTCCTGTGCAATACCGAGAAGCGGTGTGCCGATCGATTGGTGCGCGCCGCCTTCCGGCGCCAGAGACACGCCCGACGGCGTCGCCACCAGGATGAAGCGGGCATCCTGATAGCAGGCGTAATTCAACTGGTCGGCGCCGCGCAAGATGAACGGATCATAGAGTGTGCCGATCGGGATGAGCCGCTCGCCTTCGATCGTGTGCGATAGGCCGAGCGCTGACAGAAGGATGAAAAGGTTGCTCTCGGCAATGCCCAGTTCGAAGTGCTGACCCTTCGGCGAGAACTCCCAGGTGAACGTTGAGGGGATGCGCTCCTTGCGGAACTGATCGGCCATGGCGTCCTTGGCGAACAGCCCGCGGCGATTGACGAGGCCGCCGAGATTGGTGGAGACGGTGACATCGGGCGAGGCCGTGACGATCCGGTCGACAAGCGGATCGTCCTCTTTTGCAAGGTCGGAGAGGATCAGGCCAAAGCCCTGCTGCGTAGACATGGTTTCGGCGGAAGGAAGCGGCAGCGCGTCAGGCACGGGAATGCGCGCCGCCTTCAGCCGCCGTCTGCCCTGCTTCACGAACGGCGCATCTGAAAGAAAATCGCGGAACGCCTGTTCCTCCACACCAAGCGCGGCGTAAGGCGCCCATTCCTCGCCTTCCGCCACGCCCATGGCGGCACGGAACGCCTCCATCTGGGCTGTCGTCATCAGGCCGGCATGGTTGTCCTTATGGCCCTGGAACGGCAGGCCGAAGCCCTTGATAGTGTAGGCGATGAAGCATTTCGGCCGCTCGTCGGACGCGGCATCCTCGAAGGCTTCAAGCAGCGTGGGGATGTCGTGGCCGGCGAGGTTGGTCATCAGCGCCGCCAGCTCGTCGTCGGAGCGTCGTTCAATCAGCCGCGTCACCGGCCCTTGGTCGCCGATCTCATCCAAGAGCCGCTGACGCCAAGCCGCGCCACCCTGGAAGCACAGGAGTGAGTAGACTTGGTTCGGGCATTGATCGATCCACGCGCGCAGCTTCTCGCCGCCCTCCTCCTCAAACGCAGCGTTCAGCAAAGAGCCGTATTTGAGGATGACGACGTCCCAGCCAAAATCGCGAAAGACCGTCTCAAAACGCTCCCACAGGCCCTCGCGGATCACCGCGTCGAGGCTTTGGCGGTTATAGTCGATGATCCACCAGCAATTCTGGACGCCGTGCTTCCAGCCTTCCAGCAGCGCCTCAAAGATGTTGCCCTCGTCCATCTCCGCGTCGCCGACGAGCGCTACCATGCGGCCCGCCGGGCGGCGCGACCACCCCTTGGCGCGCACGTAATCCTGCACCAGCGAGGAGAACAAAGTCTGCGCGACGCCGAGGCCGACGGAGCCGGTGGAGAAATCGACATCGTCGATGTCCTTGGTGCGCGAGGGGTAGGATTGCGCGCCCTTGTAGGCGCGGAAGCGCTCAAGCTTCTCGCGCGTCTGTTCGCCGAACAGATATTGCAGCGCGTGGAAGATGGGTGAGGCGTGCGGCTTTACTGCCACGCGGTCCTCCGGCTTAAGCACCGCGCCGTAGAGCACCGCCATGATGGTCGCCAGCGACGCGGATGACGCCTGGTGGCCGCCGACCTTCAGGCCGTCGTCGTTCGGCCGCAGATGGTTGGCGTTGTGAATGGTCCACGTCGCCAGCCACAGCGCCTTCTTCTCCAGGGCTGTCAGAAAGGGCACGCGCGCGTCGCTCATGGCGTTCCATCGGGTTGGTTGTGGCATCGATGCGCCGTTTATGGCGCGGGCCGACTTTATGGGCGGAAGCGGCGCTGCGTCCAGGGTGCGGAATTTCGCACCACGCACCCGGTCAGTTGGGCGGCGAAGCCACCTCAGCCACGGCGCGCTTTGCGCCAATCGCATAAAGCGCGGCCAAAGCCTGCGTCACCGCCTCTTGGAAGCGCGGATCGGCGGCAAGGTTGGTGCCGAAAACCTCTTCCGCTGCGATCAGCGCTGGCGCCAGGCGCTCGGCCGATGGCCCTGCCTCCTCGGCAATATCGCGGAGGCGCTCGGCCAGCGGATCGCGGACGTCGATGGGTTCGCCTCGCTCGTCGTTACCGGTGACGTAGCGCATCCAGCCGGCGACGCCGAGCGCCAGGCAGTTTATAGGCGCACCCTGCGCCAGGCGATCGCGGATGGGGCCAAGCAGCCGCTGCGGCAGTTTCTGGCTGCCATCCATGCAGATCTGCAAGGTGCGGTGCTTCAGCGCCGGATTGCGAAACCGATCAAGCAGCGAACGCTTGTAGGCGGCGAGGTCCGTCCCCGGTGGCACGTCCAAGGTCGACGTCACCTCCTCCATCAGCGCGGCGGCGAAACGATCAAACGCCGCGTCCGCCATCGCCTCATCGACGAACGCATAGCCAGCGAGGTAGCCGAGATAGGCGAGGCTGGAATGCGCGCCGTTGAGGAGCCTCAGCTTCATCAGTTCATAGGGCGCGACATCGGCGACCAGCTCCGCGCCGGCATCGTCCAGAGCCGGCCGGCCGGCGGGAAAGCGATCCTCAATCACCCATTGCGAGAACGGCTCGGTGACGACCGGCCAGGCATCGCGGAATCCGAGCTGCGCGGCGATCGAATCGCGATCCGCGTCCGTCGTGGCCGGGGTGATGCGGTCGACCATCGTAGACGGACAGGCGACCTCGCCGGCGACATAGGCGCCGAGATCGGCGTCGCGCAAGGCGGCGAAGCGGTCGAGGATACGCTTCACCACAGCGCCGTTGGCCGGCAGGTTGTCGCATGTCAGCACCGTAAAAGGCGGCGTGCCGGCTGCGCGTCGTCGCGCCAGCGCCTCCACGATGAGGCCGGGCGCCGTCTTCGGCGCGTGCGGCGCCTGCAGATCGTGACGGATGTCGGGATGCGCCTCGTTCAGCGTGCCGGTTGCCGGGTCGTGGCAATAGCCCTTCTCGGTGATGGTCAGCGACACGATCCTGATCTGTGGATCGGACATCGCGTCCAGGAGCGGCGCGCGCGCCTCCGATGCGACCAGCACATCGATGACGCTGCCGATGACGCGAAGCGCCTCGCCGGCACCGGAACGGACAGCAAGCGTGTAGAGCCCGTCCTGCGGCGCGAGCGCGTCGCGTGTATCGGCGCTACGCAGGCTTGCCGCGACAATGCCCCATCGCGGGTCCTTGGCGAGCACGTCGTCGACATAGACGGCCTGATGCGCGCGATGGAAGGCGCCGATGCCGAGATGCACGATGCCGGCGGTGACGGCGGCGCGATCATAGGCCGGCCGAGCGATATCGGCCCGCAGCCCGACGAGTGCTGCATTGCCAAGGCGGGGCGCATCGGCCTTCGGCGCGGTCACAGCTTGTATGCCTCCTTGGCGAGCCGGTAAGCGAGATCGTGCGCCAATTCATGCGCCTCCTCCTCGTCAAGCTGGTGCTCCGCCACAAGCTCGGCCAGGAAGCCGCAATCGATGCGCCGCGCCATGTCGTGGCGTGCGGGGATGGAGAGGTAGGCGCGCGTGTCGTCGTTGAAGCCGATTGTGTTGTAGAAGCCGGCGGTTTCCGTTGTCAGCTCGCGGAAGCGGCGCATGCCGCCGGGGCTGTCGAAGAACCACCAGGGCGGCCCGAGCTTAAGGCAGGGATAATGACCGGCGAGCGGCGCAAGCTCGCGTCCGTAGCTGGTCTCGTCGAGCGTGAACAGAATGAGCGTCAGGGCCGGCTCATTGCCGAAGCGGTCGAGCAGCGGCTTCAGTGCCTTCACATAATCGGTGCGGGTGGGAATATCGGCGCCCATGTCGCGGCCGAAGCGTGCAAAAACCGCCTGGTTGTGGTTGCGGAACGAGCCGGGATGAAGCTGCATGACGAGCCCGTCGTCGAGGCTCATCGCCGCCATCTCCGTGAGCATCTGACCGCGGAAGAGATCGGCGTCTTCGGCCGAGACATCGCCGCTGAGGGTTTTGCCGAACAACGCCTCCGCCTCCGTCGAAGATAGGTTCGCGGTGCGTGCCGTCGCGTGGCCGTGATCGGTAGAGGTTGCCCCAAGGCCCTTGAAAAAGGCGCGGCGCTTGCGATGCGCTTCAAGATAGCCGGACCAGGAGTGCGTATCGCAGCCGGTGACCTCGCCGAGCGCTTTCAAATTGTCGCGAAAACCCTCGAATTCCGGATCGACGACGGGGTCGGGCCGATAGGCCGGCACGACGCGGCCGTCCCATCCGGATTCGCGGATCGCCTGGTGATGCGGCAGCCGATCAAGCGGACTGTCGGTGGTGGCGATCACCTCAATTTTGAAGCGCTCATAGAGCGCGCGCGGACGGAAATCCGGCGTTGCAAGTGCTGCGCTGATGCGGTCGAAGTAGAGGTCGGCAGTCGCCGCGGAGAGCCGCTCGGTGAAGCCGAAGAGCGTGGCGAAGACATGGTCGAGCCACATGCGGGTCGGCGTGCCGCGGAAGAGGTGATAGTTGGCGGCGAAGAGCCGCCATACGGCGCGCGGGTCGAGTGGCTTCCCCTCCCCTTTCTTTGGCCGCACGCCGAGGTCCTCAAGCGCGATGCCCTGGCTATAGAGCATGCGGAACACGTAATGGTCCGGCACTACAAAAAGCGCGGCCGGGTCAGGGAACGGCCCGTCCTCGGCATACCAGCGCGGGTCGGTGTGGCCGTGCGGTGAGATGATCGGCAGGTCGCGCACGCGATCGTAAAGCCGCCGGGCAACGGCGCGAATGGCAGGATCGGTCGGCAGCAGCCGATCGTCGTCGATCAGTTTCGGCGCATCTTTGTCCAACAGGCGTCCCCCTCACGCCGCAGGACAAAGCATCCGCCACGTCGCCGCGCAAGGTCGCTCCGCAATGCTCGGCGGCGACCTCGCCCGGCCTGGCATTGATGGGCGCGCCGAAGGCTGCGATACCATGGTCCAAGGGCGCGCCAATCAACAGACGGGGACCGACGGATGGCCAACACGATCACGGACGCCAAAGTCATCGTCACCTGTCCCGGCCGCAACTTCGTCACGCTGAAGATCCTGACCAGCGATGGCGTTCACGGCATCGGCGATGCGACGCTGAACGGCCGTGAGCTGGCGGTCGCGTCATACCTCAAGGACCATGTCGTGCCGTGCCTGATCGGTCGCGATCCGCACGATATTGAGGACATATGGAACTACCTCGCCAAGGGCGCCTATTGGCGGCGCGGACCGGTGACCATGGCGGCGATCGGCGCCGTCGACACCGCACTTTGGGACATCAAGGCCAAGGTGGCCGGCCTGCCGCTTTATCAGCTTCTCGGCGGCAAGAGCCGCAGCGGCGTGATGGTCTATGGCCACGCCAACGGCAACGACCTGGAGGAAACGGTCGACGCGGTCGGCCAGTATCTTGAGCTTGGCTACAAGGCGGTGCGCGCCCAGTCGGGCATTCCCGGGCTCGATTCCGTCTACGGCGTGGCGCGTGGCAAGCTGTTCTACGAGCCGGCCGTCAAGGGCGCAGTGCCGGAGGAGCAGCTTTGGTCAACGGAGAAATATCTCGATTTCGCGCCGAAGCTTTTTGAAGCGGTGCGGGAGCGTTACGGCTTCGGCTTTCATCTTCTGCACGATTGCCATCATCGCCTGACGCCGATTGAGGCGGCGCGGCTCGGCAAGAGCCTGGAGCCCTACCGACTCTTCTGGCTGGAGGACCCGACGCCGGCGGAGAACCAGGAGGCACTGAAGCTCATCCGCGAGCACACCGTGACGCCTATCGCCATCGGCGAAATCTTCAACTCCATCCACGATTGCCGCGACATCCTGCAGAACCAGCATTGCGATTATATCCGCGCGGCGGTCGTCCATGCCGGCGGCATCACGCAGCTGAGGAAGATCGCCGCGCTGGCGGAGCTCTATCAAATCCGCACCGGGTGCCACGGCGCCACCGACCTCTCGCCGGTGTGCATGGGGGCGGCGCTGCATTTCGATCTTTGGGTGCCGAATTTCGGCATTCAGGAATATATGCGCCATTCGCCGGAAACCGACGAGGTCTTCCCGCACGCCTATACGTTCGACGACGGCTATCTTCATCCGGGCGAGGCGCCCGGCCATGGCGTCGACATCGATGAAGCGCTGGCGGCGAAGTTCCCCTATGAGCCTGCCTATCTCCCGGTGGCGCGGCTGGAAGACGGCACGCTGTGGAACTGGTGAGACGCGGCGCTGACGGCGTTATGCTTTGACCGGCGGTACTGTTCGGTGCAGCATCGGCGACGTGGACGTTAGTGGGGAATTCAATGAAACGAGCAATCGCCGTGACGATTTTGACCGGTTTTGTGTTGGCCGCCTGCCAAGGCGAACCAGGGCCGGCCGGTCCGGCGGGACCACAGGGTGAGGCAGGACCGGCGGGGCCGGCCGGACCTGAGGGCCCAGCGGGACCGCAAGGTGACGCCGGAGCCCCGGGACCGCAGGGTGAAGCCGGCGCTCCCGGTCCGCAAGGCGAGGCCGGGCCGGCGGGCGAACCCGGCACGGTGATCCGTGTTGTGACCAGCGCCGGCGAGGCAAGTTGCGACGCCGGCGAAGTGATGGTGAGCGCGCTTTGCGTGAACGCCGCGACTCCCTATCCGCTACAGACCAAGGAAAATGGTGCGTCGTGCGGGGCCAGCGGCGCTACCGTGCGGATCGCTTGCGCGGCTGAATAGCTGCCGCACCAACATCAACAGGCTGCGCCGCCCCGGATGGGCCGCGCAGCCTGATTGTGTCAGCCCATCAGCGCTGCCGCGTCGGAATCGTCAAGCGCCGGAGGACGCTCCACGGCAGTGGTCATCGCTATCGACCCACCCGCGACGATGGCGTTCATGACCTCAAGCACGTGCAGGGCCAAGTCGGCGGAGGCGTGGTTCTTCTCGCCCTTGCGCACGGCAGCTGCCAGTTCCGCAACGCCCAGTCCGCGATAATTGGCAAGCCGCGGTGCGTCGCTTGGCCAGTTGGGCACGCCAAGGGGCATGTCGCCGCTGTCATGGGCGACCCAATCCCCGTCTTGCTTGGTCGTCTCAACCACACCGCCGAAGAAATTCGGGTCAGCGACACGCATCGACCCTTCCGTGCCATAGAGCTCGATCGGCATGTGGCCGTGCTTCCACACATCCCAGCTGGCGCCGAACGTCATATGCTGACCGCCGGCAAACTCCAGAAGCGACAGCAGCGTGGTCGGGGTCTCCACCTTGATCTTGTCGCCCTTGCGCGGGCCCTCGGCCGTCACCACACGCTCCGCAAAGCCGGTTGAGCTGACGGCGTGGATGCGGGCGATTGGCCCGAGCAGATTGACCAAAGCGGTGATGTAATACGGGCCGATATCGAGGACCGGCCCGGCGCCCGGCTTGAAGAAGAACTCCGGGTCGGGATGCCAATGCTCCATGCCATGCGACATGACGAAAGCAGCACCGGAGAGAACGGAGCCGATGGCGCCCTCGTCGATCAGCCGGCGCGCAAGCCGTCCGCCCGCGCCCAGAAACGTATCCGGCGCACAGCCGAGCAGCAGCCCGCGCGTCTCAGCTTCCGCGACCGCCCTCTGCCCCTCGTCGAAATCGACGGCAAGCGGCTTCTCAGAGAACACATGCTTATCCGCCGACAGCGCGTCGAACGTCACGGAAGCATGCGCATTGGGGATCGTCAGGTTGACGACGATGCCGATGTCGTCGCGCTTCAGAAGCGCATCCACGGAAACCGCGTCAACGCCGAACTTCTCGCCCTGCGCGGCGGCCGCTTCCGGCCGCATATCCGCACAGGCCCTGACCGCGATGCCGCGATAATCAGGGATGTTGGTGAAGTAGATTGTGGAGATGTTGCCGCAACCGATGATCCCTACGCCGATCTCTTCCAAGGAAGCCTCCCCTACCAGGCGGAAACGGTTGCAAACGACCGCCGAGCGAAGCGCTCGTAGTCGTTGGGATTGTCGTGCTCGATGACGAGGGTTTGGACGCCGGGCGACTTGATCGCCGGCATGAGCTTCGCCCAATCCAGCACGCCGTGACCGACATCGGCTTGGCCATCCTCGTCGGCGTTCTCGCCCTTGGGCGCCAGATCCTTGACGTGCAGCGAGGCGACCCGGTCCTTGTATTTGTCGATCCAGGCGGCGGAATCCTCGCCGGCCCACTCAATCCAGCCGATGTCGACCTGCCATTTCAGGCCTGGCGCTGCACCCAGAATGTGGTCGATCGGATAGGTACCGTCGGCGAGCTTGACGACCTCAAAGTCGTGATTGTGCCAGGCGAGTGCACCTCCCTCGCCGGCGAGCGCCTGCTGATAGCCGCCCAGCTCCTTGCCGAACGCCTGCCATTCATCGGCCGTTTGCGGCCGCTCGTCGGGCGCGACGAAGGGAACGATCATCAGATCGATGCCGAATTCCTTGGCAAGCCTCGCCACGGTCCCAACATCGTCGCGGAACCGGTCGACGCCGATATGGGCGGTCGGCGTCTTGAGCCCGTGCTTCTCCAAGGCCGCACGCAGCGCGTCCGGCTCGCCGAAGAGCCCGCCATAGGGCTCAACGTTCTGGTAGCCGATCCCGGCGAGCACACCGAGCTGATCGTCAAGCGGAGGGAACTTCCGGGCCGAATAAAGCTGGAAGGACACACGATCGATAATGGTCAATTGAGACTCCTCGTTACAGACGGGGCATGCCTTTCGGGATCATGCTCTAAAGACGGACACCGCTCTCTGAGTCAAACAGACTGAGACGGTCGACCGGGAAGCCGAGCTCCAGATCGTCGCCGGCGCTGAGCGAAGCATCGCCATCGAGCCGCACAGAGAACGGCTCACCGGCGACCTTCGTCCACACCAGCGTCTCAGCCCCCATCGGCTCAATCAGGTCGGCCGTTGCGGCGTGTGCGGTGCCGCCGTTTGGGCGAAGCTGCACATGTTCTGGTCGGATACCAAGCGTCACGGGCTGGCCCGGCTGTGGCGTTCCTTTGAATTCGTAGCCGTTCAACGACTGGCGCATGCCCGTCACCTCAAAAGACGGCTCACCGCCATTGGCGGAGAACTGGCCGGTGAAGAAGTTCATGGACGGCGAACCGACGAAGCCGGCGACGAACCGGTTGGCGGGCTTGTGGTAGATGTTGCGCGGCGCGTCGAGCTGCTGAATGAGGCCGCCATGCATGACGGCGATGCGGTCGGCGAGCGTCAGCGCCTCGATCTGGTCGTGCGTCACGTAGATCATGGTCGAATTGCCGAGCTCGCGGTGCAGGCGCTTCAACTCGACCCTCAGCGTCGTGCGCAAGGCCGCATCCAGGTTGGAGTGCGGCTCGTCGAATAAAAAGACATTCGTCTGGCGCACAAGCGCGCGGCCAATGGCGACGCGCTGGCGCTGACCCCCAGACAACTCAAACGGCCGCCGCTTCATCAACGGCTCAATGTGCAGCAATTCAGCTGCCGCCTTGATGCGACGCGCGATCTCGTCCTTGGGCACTTTGGCCATCTTCAGGCCGAAAGAGAGATTTCCCTCCACACTCATGCGCGGATAAAGCGCGTAGGACTGGAAAACCATGCCGATGCCGCGGTCTTTCGGCTCTTCCCAGGTGACGTTCTTGCCGCCGATCCAGACCTGGCCGCCGGTAATGTCCAGAAGGCCGGCAACAGCATTCAGAAGGGTCGACTTGCCACAGCCGGATGGGCCGAGAAGCACAATGAACTCGCGTGTCCTTGTAATCGATTACATTTCACTTTAGTCAATTGCAGGTGCCTGTCAACACAATCATTCGGACGATCACACAAATTGGCCCGCGCCACCCGACATAGACGCCGCTCAAACGGGACCGGCTCAACGACTATCCGAGACGTCGCGGCCAAGGCGGGCGTCTCGACTGCGACGGTCAGCCGCGCGCTAGCAATGCCCGACCAGGTCAGCCCGTCGGCGCGGGCGCGCGTGATGGCGGCCATCCAGGCCACGGGCTATACGCCGAGCGCGCTCGGCCGCAACTTGCGCTCACAGAGTACGAAGATCGTGCTTGTCGTGGTGCCCAACCTAGCCAATCCGTTCTTTGCGGAGATCTTGCGCGGCATCGACGATGAGCTCGTGGCTTCCGGTTACGGCCTCGTCATCGGCAATCTCGACAATCTGCCGGATCGCGAGCCGCGCTATGTGGACATGGTCTTTGCCCGCCAGGTGGACGGGGTCCTTCTGTTCAGCGGTCGCATCCCGGAGGATTCGGGGCGGCTGATGAACGAAGCGGGGATCCCCGTGGCGACGGTCTGCGTCAAGATCGCCGGCCTTCCCTATGTGATGGTCAATGACGGCGTCGCCTCCGCACAGGTGATGGAGCATCTCTTTGCGCTCGGTCATCGGCGGTTTGGCTTCATCGAGGGCCCTGTCGGCAACATCAACGCAATCGGTCGCAAGAAAGGCTTCCGCAAGGCGCTCAAGAAAGCAGGACTCGACCCAGACGCGGCGTCCTACTGGCCGGGCGATTTCATGTTTGAATCGGGCGTCGAGGCCGGCAGGCAATTCCTGGCGCTCAAGCGGCGTCCCACCGCCGTCTATGCCGCGAGCGACCACATGGCGATTGCCTTCATGAAGACGGTCACCGCCGCCGGCGTGCAGATTCCGGAAGAGGTTTCGGTGGTCGGCTTCGACGGCATTGAGTTCTCCGAATTCGTCACGCCGACGCTGACGACAATCAGCCAGCCGCGGCACGCGCTGGGACGCACCGGCACACAGGTGCTGCTTGAGGCGCTCGGCAGCGACTGCCGGCCACGCAGCGTTGAGCTCGACGCACCGCTCCTGATCCGCGAAAGCACCGGACCGGCGCCAAAGACGAAACGCCGCCGCGCCTGAGCGTCGCTAGCCCTTGATCAAACGTGTCCGTCTGGTGTGGCCACGTCGCGGATGCGCAATTGCGGCTTGGGCGACCCGCCCCAATGATCGAGCGACAACGTTCCGGCCACATGCAGCGGCTTGCCGCGCGCCGCCAAGAGCGCCTGGCCGAGCGGCCTCTCCGCCGCGCGAAACGCCATCGCCTTCAGCGATCCGCCGGCGCCGGCTGCGAGATTGACGCGGATGTGGCTGCTGCCGGCCTTGTCGGCAAAAGTCACGCGGTGCGCCGGGAAAGCGAATAACGGCTCGGGATTGGCGTTGCCGTACGGCCCGGCGCGCTCCAGCTCCTCCACCAGCGAAACCGTCGCGCCGCCGCTAGAGAGTGCGCCGTCGATCAGGAGGACACGATCGGCTTCGGCAGCAGCCTCCACGTCGGCGGCAAGCCGCGCCTCCAAGAAGCCGCGGAGCGCCCCGAGGCGGTCGCGGCGCACCGTGATGCCGGCGGCCATGGCGTGCCCGCCGCCCTTGACCAGCAGACCGTCGTCGACGGCGGCGCGGATTGCCGCACCGAGATCGACGCCGGGAATGGAGCGGCCCGACCCTGTCCCGACATCGCCGCCGTTCCAGGCGATGGCGAAGGCCGGACGCTGAAAGCGCTCTCTCAGGCGGGCAGCGACCAGGCCGACCACACCGGGATGCCAGGTGTCGCGACCGCCGACGATCATGGGCGGGCCGTCGCCGTCGCCGATCTCTTGTTCCGCCTCGGCCATGGCTTCCGTCACGGCGGCCGCTTCGATGGCCTGACGCTCGGCGTTCAGACGGTCGAGCAGCGCGGCGATGCGTTCTGCCTCGGCCGGATCGGTGGTCGTCAGAAGCTGTGCGCCGAGTGTTGCCTCGCCGATGCGGCCGCCGGCGTTGATACGCGGGCCGAGCACGAAGCCGAGATGGCCGACATCGGGCGGGCTCTTGAGCCGCGAGGCGGCAATGAGCGCACGCAAGCCGATGCGCTCCGTGTGGCGGAGCACTATCAGCCCTTTCGACACCAAAGCGCGGTTAAGGCCGACCAGCGGAACCACATCACACATTGTGCCAAGCGCCGCCAAATCGAGGACCGTGAGAAGGTCGGGAAGCGCACCGGCAAAGCCGCGCCGGCGCAGCTCACGCAAGAGCGCAATCGCCGTCAAAAACGTCACGCCGACAGCGGCGAGATGCCCCTCTCCCGACACGTCGTCGCCGCGGTTCGGATTGACGATCGCCACGGCCGGCGGCAGCTCCGCGCCGACCTGGTGGTGATCGAGCACGACGACATCAACGCCGCGCGCGCGGGCGCGCTCCAACGCCTCGAAGCTGGCGGAGCCGCAATCGACGCAAACGATGAGCGTCGCGCCGCGGTCGATCAGGTCATCGATCGCCTGCGGGTTGGGGCCATAGCCCTCAAAGATGCGGTCGGGGATGTAGATGCGCGGCGGCGCGCCGAGTGCGGACAGCACGCCGTGGAGCAGCGCCGCAGAGGTCGCGCCGTCCACGTCGTAATCGCCGAAGATCGCCACCGACTCGCGGGCAATCGCCGCATCGGCCAGTCGCGCGGCGGCCTTGTCCATGTCGGTGAGCGATGACGGGTCGACCATATCCTGCCGAAGCGAGGGCGCGAGGTAGGCTTCAACCTCCTCAAGGCCGACGCCACGTCCGGCGAGGACGCGCGCCAGGCTCTCCGACGCCATGCCGCGTTGTGTGATCGCGGTCGCGATCGCCTCGCCGCGCTCGTTCAGCCGCGCGCACCAGCGCCGCCCGGTGAGCGAGCTTGCAACGCCCAGGAAATCGCGCGGCCGGTTCGGTTCTTCAGCGAATCCCCACATCCCGGCGATTATCCCGCCTGGGAGGGAAAGCGTCGATGGGATGGGGTAGAGCTGTGCACATGCTTTCGGCTGTCATGGCCGTAGCCCGGATGGAGCGAAGCGCAATCCGGGATGGCATTGATCGCACGTAGGGATCCCGCATTACGCTGGCGCTCCATGCGGGCTACGATCGCCCTCTCGTCCGTCATCCCGGTTTGGCCTTCAGGCCAAGACCGGGACCCATAACCACCGCCCGTCGGCCACGATGCACCGCCGGCGGCCTACTTCACCGCGTCAGGGTTATGGGTTCCGCATAAGCGCTGACGCGCTTTGCGGAATGACAAAAAGAGAGGTTCTACCCATCTGCACGAGACTGCCCTTTGAGCCTATGCTTGGCGCGCACCCAGCGCTGCGTTCCGGTTCGGGAGCGCGTGGCAATGGAAAACGTGGTGGCGGCGCCGGGATCGAGCCAGACGCCCGGCAACAAGCTGCCGTCGGTGATGCCGGTGGCGGCGAATGAGACGTCGCCGGCCGCCATATCGGCGGCCTTGTAGGTCCGGTTACGGTCGGTGATGCCCTTTTCGTCGGCAAGGCGGCGCTTCTCATCCGTGTCAAGGATCAGCCGGCCGCACATCTGCCCGCCGATGCAGCGGAGCGCCGCCGCAGCCAGCACGCCTTCCGGCGCGCCGCCCGTGCCCAGATAGATGTCGATGCCGGTGGTCTGCGGCTCGGTGGTGTGGATGATGCCCGCCACATCGCCGTCGCCGATCAGCCGGATCGACGCGCCGGTGGTGCGAACATCCTCCACCAGTGCGGCATGCCGCGGCCGATCGAGGATGCAGGCGGAGATATCCTGCGGCCGCACGCCTTTGGCGTTGGCCAGCCGAGCGACCGCTTCGGCGGGCGGCATGTCGAGGTCGACCAGATCGGCGGGATAGCCCGGCCCGATGGCGATCTTCTCCATGTAGACGTCGGGCGCCTGAAGCAGGCCGCCGCTTTCGGTCACGGCGATGGCGGCGAGCGAATTGGGCAGGTTCTTGGCGCACAGCGTATGCCCGTCGAGCGGGTCGAGCGCGATGTCGACCTCGGGGCCGTCGCCTGTGCCAACCGTCTCACCGACGAAGAGCTTCGGCGTCACCTCCTCCTCGCCGAGACCGACCACGACGCGCCCGCGAACATTGAGGGCAGAAAGCGCGTCCCACATCGCGTTGACGGCGGCCTGCTCGGCCAATTGCTCGTCACCGCGCCCGCGCGCCGCCGCCGCCGCGATGGCGGCGCTTTCGGTAACCCGAACGGTCTCCAGGGTCAGGCTGCGATCCATGATGTTTCGCCTCCCTTAACGCTCAACACCCTAAACGAACGGGGGCCCTGCCGCACGCATGATTCAAGGGCCCCATAGAGCCGGCTTGCGCCACGGCTGCGGCACGGAAAGCGCTCCGTGGAGCGGTGATGTGTCGTCGCACAGGCTGAGCGATTGCCATGCGCCACGCCATTCCTCCGGCAGCTCATATGGCGGGGTGACGTTGTCGTCGGGCACAAAGCCGAAGCGGCTGTAATAGGCCGGGTCGCCCAAGACGTAGACTCGGCTCACGCCGGCGCTTTGCAATTGCTGCAGACCCGCGCGGACCATCGCGCTGCCGATGCCTTGCTTTTGCCGGGCCGGCGCGACGGCGAGCGGCCCCAGGAGCGCGACCTTATCTGGCGCCCCCAAAACGCCGCAGGTCGTGAAGACGACATGCCCCGTCAGGGCCCCATCCAAAATGCCGACAAGCGAGAGAACCGCCGGGCCTTCTCTCAAGAGCTCCCTTACGAGAGGCAGCAAGTCCTCATCAGGGAAGGCGCTCGGATAAAGCGCTTCAATCAGCGCCCCGTCTTCGGGATGGCTTTCGCGTACCTCAATTCCGCCGCTCATGTCCTCACCGCCACGCCGATCGGCGTCACCTATGCCTTTTCCATTCGGTTGAATCAGAAAAAAGGCCCACTCTCTTTTGCTGGAGCATGATCTTATCCGAAAAGACGGTGTCCACTTTTCGGGATCATGCTCTAAAGCGCCTCGATGCGGATCATCTGCGGGCGACCGGACACCTCGCCGCCGGCCTCGATATTGGCGAGTGCGCCGCGGATCGCCTCTTCCGTGGTGGAATGCGTGATGATGGTCACGGGCTGATCGCGTTCGGTGCCGCGTTTGGGTGCGGTACCGATCGGCCTGTTCCGTTGCACGATGGAATCGAGCGAAATCCCCGCATCCGCCATATGCTGCGCAATCGCGGCGAAAGCGCCTGGCCGGTCGCGCACCATGAGGCGCAGATAATAGCCGCCCTCATGCGCGCGCATGCGAGCGCGACGATAGGGTTCCAACTCGGCGGCCGGACGGCCAAGCGGCGGCACGCGCACGCCGCGCGCCAGATCGACAATGTCGCCCATGACGGCGGAGGCGGTCGCGTCGCCGCCGGCGCCCGGGCCGGAATGCATGACGGAGCCGATGAAATCCCCTTCAACGGCAACGGCGTTGGTGACGCCGGAGATGCGGGCGATGCCGCAATCGCGCGGCACCATGGTGGGATGCACGCGCTGCTCAATGCCGGTGTCGGTGCGCTGCGCGACGCCGAGCAGCTTGATGCGGTAGCCGAGTTCCTCCGCCGCGGTCAGGTCCTCTGACGTGATGCCTGATATCCCCTCCACATAGATCGACTCGCTGTCGATCTTGGTGCCGAAGGCGATGCTGGTGAGGATCGACAGTTTCTGAGCGGTGTCCAACCCTTCCACGTCGAAGGTTGGGTCGGCTTCCGCATAGCCAAGCGCCTGCGCCTCTTTCAGCGCGGCGGGATAATCGGCGCCAGCCTCCATCCGTGTGAGGATGAAGTTGCACGTGCCGTTGAGGATGCCGTAGAGGCGGGTCAGCCTGTTCCCGGCCAACGCCTCGCGCAGCGTCTTGATGATCGGGATGCCGCCGGCGACGGCCGCCTCGAAGCTCAGCTGCGCGTCGCGCTCCTCGGCAAGGGCGGCAAGCGCCGCCCCATGCTTGGCGAGAAGCGCCTTGTTTGCGGTCACGACGCTCTTTCCCGATTCCAGGGCAGCGCGGACGCTCTCATGCGCGACGCCGTCGGCCCCGCCGATCAGCTCCACGAACACGTCGACGGAATTGGCGCTCGCCAGGCTGACGGGATCGTCGTGCCAGGCGATGGTGTCCATGTCGAAGCCGCGGTCGCGCTTACGGTCACGGGCGCTGATTGCGACGACGCGGAGCGGGCGGCCGAGCTGCGGCGCGAGCGTGTCGCCGCGCGCTTCAACAAGGCGGGCGAGCGATGCCCCCACGGTCCCCAGTCCCGCGATTCCGAGCCTGAGCGGTGCGTTCATCAGGTTCTGTCCGGCAAAAAACTCTCAGCGGCTGGCGCTGATCGGGACGACGTTGTGCAACGTCTTGTCGGCTGAGGCAAGAAAACGCCCGATATTGCGGGCGGCCTGACGGATGCGCTGCTCGTTCTCCACCAGCGCGATACGGACATGACTTTCGCCGTGCTCGCCGAAGCCGAGCCCCGGCGCCACGGCCACGTCGGCCTTCTCAATGAGGAGCTTGGAGAACTCAACGCTGCCGAGGCTCTCGAAACGCTCAGGCAGCGGCGCCCAGGCAAACATGGAGGCGCTCGGCTCCGGCACGGGCCAGCCGGCGCGCGAAAAACTCTCCACCAGGATGTCGCGGCGACGGTGATAGGTCGCGCGCATCTGGCCGATGCAATCGTCCGGCCCGTTGAGTGCGGCCGCCGCCGCCACCTGAATGGGCGTATAGGCGCCGTAATCGAGGTAGGACTTCACGCGGCCGAGCGCGGACACCAGGCGCTCATTGCCGACGGCGAAACCGATCCTCAGCCCCGGCATGGAGAACGTCTTCGACATGGAGGTGAATTCCACCGCGACCTCCATGGCGCCGGGCACCTGAAGCACGGAGGGCGGCGGGTTCGCCTCGTCATAGTAGATTTCGGCGTAGGCCAGGTCGGACAGCACATAGAATTCGTGTTGCCGCGCAAAGGCGATGACATCGCGATAAAAATCGAGGTCTGCGACGGATGCCGTCGGGTTGGCCGGATAGCACAGGATCACGGCGATCGGCTTGGGGATGGAATGGTGCAGCGCCCGCTCCAGCGCATGAAAGAACTCCGGGCCGGGCTCCACAGGAACCGTGCGAATGACGCCGCCGGCCATGAGGAAGCCGAAGGCGTGGATCGGATAGGAGGGACTTGGCACGAGCACGACATCACCAGGTGCGGTGATGGCCTGCGCCATGTTGGCGAAGCCTTCCTTGGAGCCGAGCGTGGCGATCACCTGGCGCTCAGGATCGAGCTTCACGCCGAAGCGGCGCCCGTAATAGGCGGCCTGTGCGCGGCGCAACCCCGGTATGCCGCGCGACGCGGAATAACGGTTGGTGCGCGGCTTCCCGACGGTCTCCACCAGCTTGTCGAGGATGTGCTGCGGGGTCGGCAGATCGGGATTGCCCATGCCGAGGTCGATGATATCGGCGCCGCCGGCGCGCGCCGACGCCTTCAGCCGATTGACCTCCTCGAAGACATAGGGCGGCAGCCGCCTGATCTTGTGAAACTCGTGCATGGTCTTTGCGCGTTGTATTCCGGTGAGCACTCTCTCTAACGCTGTGCGCTATAAACCGCCAGCACGCAGCGGCCCGGCCTGCGCAGCGGCGATGAGCCGTCTCAGCTCCTCAGCCCTCGCCTCCAGAACGGCGAGCTCGCGCCCGCTGGCGCCGGCGGAACGCCGCTCAGCGAGCAACTCCAACTCCGCTTGAATGGCCGCTACCTCCGCCGCACTTCGCGGCTCGGGGCGCGTGGCCGGCGCCGCGGCCGTCTCGGGCGGCGTAACAATATCGGCTGCCGGGGCGTCCAAAGCCGCGGCGTTCACCGTGGCCTCCGACTCCGCCGCTGATGCCTCAAGCGTCGCGATGCCGGTCTCAGTCACCACAACCGGTTCGGTTGCCGCGCGCATGCCTGGCACTGCAGTGCAGCCCCCGAGCGCCAGCCCCAGCGCTGCGCCCAGCGCGCCGTTAACGATCAGCGGAAGGCATTTGGCAAGAATCATTCACAAGTCCTTGCACCATCAATACGGGAGAAGTGTGGCTTCAGCCATGTTATAGTTTGTTTATTCAGCATCGGATATGACGTCTGGAGAGCCAAGTACGAGTCAACGAATGGCCAAGACAGACAAAAAGACGGGCGGCGGCCAGTCAGACAACGGCAAGTCAGGCAACGGCGACCTGATGAGCGTCTCGCCGTATCTGGTCCGCGACCAGGAGGCCTTTGCGCGCAATCTCGCCGATGCGTTTCAACAGGGCGGACGCGCGCTGAGCGCCTATCTGACGGCGCAGCAAAGCAACAAGTCTGCCGATACGATCGCCGACGTCACCACCCAGGTGATCAAGACCCTGGGCAAGATCGGCGAATATTGGTCGTCCGACCCCTCCCGGCTGATGGAGGCGCAGACCCGCCTGCTCGGGCAATATTTCGTAATCTGGCAGAACGCCATGGCGCAGGCGGCCGGAAAGCCGCTGCCCACCCAGGCGGACGATAAGCGTTTCGATGATCCCGACTGGCGCGAGAACCCGATGTTCAGCGCCGTGAAGCAGCTCTATCTGGCGACGGCACGTTGGGCGGAGGAACTCGTGGAGCAGGCGGAGGGCGTCGACGAGCCGACGCGGCAGAAGGCGCAGTTCTATCTCCGCCAGATCAACAACGCGCTCTCCCCCTCCAACTTCATCTTCACCAATCCCGATGTCTTGAAGACAACGGCGGAGACGAGCGGCAAGAACCTGGCCAGCGGCATGCGCATGCTGGCGGAGGACATGGAGGCCGGCAAGACGGTGCTTCTGCCCCGGCAGACCGATGCCGACGCCTTCAAGCTCGGCGAGAATTTGGCGCTCACGCCCGGCAAGGTGGTCTTTCAGAACGATATCTGCCAGCTCATCCAATATGAGCAGAAGACCGGCACGGTGTGGAAGCGTCCGCTTCTGATCGTGCCGCCGTGGATCAACAAGTTCTACGTGCTCGATCTGGTGCCGGAAAAATCCATGATCCGCTGGCTGGTGGATCAGGGTCACACGGTGTTCGTCATCTCGTGGGTCAACCCCGATGAGCGCCACGCCGACAAGGGCTTTGAGCATTACATGAGCGAGGGCGTGCTTGCCGCGCTCGACGCCATCGAAGCGGCGACGGGCGAACGTCAAGCCAACGCGGTCGGCTATTGCGTCGGCGGCACGCTCCTGTCCATCACGCTCGGCTATCTGGCGGCGATCGGCGAGGAGCGGATCGCCAGCGCGACGCTTTTGACCGCGCAGGTGGACTTTGAGTTCGCCGGCGACCTCAAGGTGTTCGCCGACGCAGAGCATATCGAGGCCCTGGAATCGGAGATGGCGCGGACCGGCTACATGGAAGGCTCCACCATGGCGACGGCGTTCAACCTGCTGCGCTCCAACGATCTGATCTGGCCTTATGTCGTGAACGACTATCTGAAGGGCAAAGAGCCCCTGCCCTTCGACCTCCTCTACTGGAATGCCGATTCCACGCGCATGCCCAGCGCCAACCATTCGTTCTATCTGCGCAGCTGCTACCTGGAGAACGAGCTCTCCCAGGGTGAGCTCAAGCTGCTTGGCGAGCGGATCGACTTGGCGCGAGTCACCGTGCCGATCTACAACCTCGCCACCAAGGAGGACCATATTGCACCGGCGAAGTCGGTCTTCATCGGCTCAGCCTCCTTCGGCGGCCCGGTGCGGTTCGTGCTGACCGGCTCCGGCCACATAGCCGGCGTGGTGAACCCGCCGGCTCGGCACAAATACCAATATTGGACCGGCGGCGAGGCCAAGGGCTCGCTTGAGAACTGGCTGAAGACGGCGGTGGAGCATCCCGGCTCGTGGTGGGAAGACTGGGAGGACTGGCTTGAAACGCTCAACGGCAAGCGCCTGAAGAAGCGTCGGCGTCCGGGCGGAAAGTCGCTGAAACCCATCGAAGACGCGCCGGGCTCCTATGTCATGGCGCGCATGTGACGCGGGGCCTCCGAGCGAACCGGACAGGAGCTGCCCTCGCCGCATTGCCGACGCAAACACCTGATTTGACGCCGCAAACCGCCGCACAAACAATCGACCGCCTGTGCGCTTGCCATGGCGATATCTCGCCGCCAAGATCGCCGCCGCTTCGGCTGAAGGAACTTGCATGCCCCAACGCTACGCCCGGTCGCCATTCGTCGGCCTGGCGCTCCTCTCCTTTGCAATGGTCCCGGCAACGGCCTTGGAGCCGAATGCGGTGGCCGATGCGCTCGGTGCCGCCCTCACAAAAGGCAGCCAGGCGCAGGTGAGCTACGAAGCCGCCACCCTTGCGGATGGCCATGTCGTCATCACCGGTCTGACGCTGTCGGGCACAGCAAGCGCGCAAGCCGTGCGCTTCAATGAGGCTGTGGTGGAAAGCCCGACGGAAGACGATTCCGCGCTCTTCCGCAGTCCGCGCATTGCGCTCTCAGACGGTATGGCGCTTGGCGACGAGAGCGGCTCGGTGGGCTCCATCATCGCGACAGATGTGACGGTGCTCGACCCTGAGAAGGTGGAAGGCGACGGCTTCGCTGAAGCCATTCTTTATCGCACCGCCGAGATCCGCGACGTCAAGGTGATGCGTGATTCCGTGCCGCGCGATATGGCGGTGGAGCGCATTAGCGTCGCATTCGCCGAGGCCGCCGGCGATGGTCCGCGCGAATTGTCGGGCACGGTGGACGGGCTCAGCGTCTCCGCGGACGTCTTTGAGCATCGGCGCTTTTCGATCCTCGCCCGCGCCAGGCTCAGGCTTGAGGAACTCAATTACGAGACGCTCGTCTTCGACGCCGACTGGGCCGGCACCTGGGACAAGGCCGCCGGCACGATGGCGATCCGGGAGTCGACCTTCACCTTCCGCGACAACGCCAAGGTCTCGGCGACAGGGACGGTCGGCAACCTGCCCGATCCGCGCGTCCTCAACGACGCCGATGTCGTCAGCCAGGTCGCCAAGCTGCAGTTTCATGATCTCGTCGCGCGCTACGAGGAGGTCGCCTTCGCCGGGCGGGTCTTCGATCTGATAGCCAATGAGCAGGAATTGTCGCGTTCTGAATATGTCGACCAGCTGTCACTGGCCCTGCCGTTCCTGCTGGCCAGCCTGACGCATCCAGAGTTTCGCGAGGAGCTGATCGACGGCCTTCGTACATTCTTTCGCGAGCCGCGCTCGCTGACGCTGACGATCGACCCGGATGAGCCTATCTCCGGCACGGAGATCATTCGCATCGGCCGCTCCGAACTGGGCAAGCTGCCGGATCGGCTCAAGGCGAAGGTGCAAGCGAACGGCGAGGAGTAGGCGAAGGTGCGCAGAATGATCAGCCGCGCGGCAGCCATCGTCCTGTTCCTGCTCAGTGCCGCCGCTCCGGCATTTGCCGACAAGCAGAGCGAGAAGCTGCTCAACGATTTCATCGCGTGGATCGATTCCTCGCCGCAATGGGATGCCTCCGTCAGCTTCATCCGCTCTGAGGACAACGACACATATGCGGAAGGCGTCATCTTCTCGCGCGCCGATCCGCATGTCTCCGTCAGCATTGAGACGCTGAGACTCAGCGGGCTCAAAGCCCGTGACGGCGGCGGCTTCACGGCCGATGGAATCGACATGGGCGGCGCGGATATCGTGGCCAAGGACCTGCGCTATACAATCCCCTCCGCCAGCGTTGAGGACGTGTCGGCGCCGAGCGTGGAAGGGCTTGTCTTCAATCCGCGGCAGCTGATGACCTTGGCGGCTCAGGCCTACACCGCGCTTGCCAAGGCGGAATTCACCAACCTCACCATCCCGGAAATGATCGGCTCGTCTGAGCGCGTGCTCTCGCCTGCCTCCGGCGAAACGATCACGACGCGGCTCGTCTACAACGACATGGCCGTTGCCAGCTTGAAGAATGGCGTTGCGGAGGGGATGGAGACGGGGCCGATCACGCTGCGCATCGAGGGACCGGACGGCGACGCCGACATCATGGTCCGGTCGGCCAGCTCCGATCGCTTCAATGTCGGAGCGTTCGCGCATGTGTTCGACCCGGCTGCCTATGAGGATGGGCGCGGCGACCGCATCTGGCGGCCGATTGTGTCCAACATCACCTATTCGGGCATTTCCGGCATCGGTCCTGACGGGGTGACGTTCGCGCTCGATGCCCTGGTGGTTGAGGACCTCGACGGCCGGCAACTCGACGAGCCGTTCACGCCGACTTGGGATGCGCTGCTTGATCTGGCCGTGCCGGAGGACGACAAGCCGGCGCTGGCGCTTGACCTGCTCCGGAGCTACGGCGCCTGGCGGCTGGGCGCGATGCGCCTAGAGGGGCTGAGCGTTGAGGCGCCGACGGAATCGGCGCGCCTCTCTCTTGACGACCTGACGGTGTCGGGGATTTCAAGCGACGGTGTCGACAGCCTGGTGATGCGCGGGCTGGAGGGCAAGGCCCGCGAGGGCTTTGTGCGTCTGAGGTCGCTGGAACTGGAGGACTTCGTTTCGCCCGATCTGGAGGCGCTGGTGGAATTCGCCGCGCTGGAGAACGACATCGACAACAACGCGCATGCCGACGCCATCGCCAAGACCTTCGCCGGCCTGCCGCGGATCAACCATTTCGGCCTGCATGGCCTTGTCGGGGGCAAAGACGAGCGCGACCAGATATCGCTGGAGAGCCTGACGCTGGACTTCAGCGCGTGGAACGACGTGTTCGCGGAGGCCACGGATCTGCGCCTGACCGGGCTCGATGTCCCGCCGCATCTCCTGGGGCCGGAAACGGCGGCGCTTCTCGATACGCTCGGCTTTGACGATCTGGTTCTGGGCATATCGCTCTCAGACCGATGGTCGCCGGAGGCTGGCACGGACGACGCCACGTGGACGTTCTCGCTCAGCGACGCAGCGGATTTTGAACTCTCCTATCAGATTACCGGCGTCACCATGGATTGGATCGTGCGGGCGACGGCCTCAGCCGGCGAGACTCAGGAGAGCGAAGAGGCGGTGATGGCGATGCTTGACGAACTCAAGCTGGAACGTGCCTCCTTCTCCATCACTGACCGGTCGCTTCTGGAGCGCGCCTTCGCTTTCGCAGCGGACGTGCAGTCACTCGATGTCGACGGCGCGACCTATCGCAAGCAGATGCAGGCCGCCCTGCCCTTCCTCATCTCCGCCGCCATGCCGCCGACCATCACCAAGCTCCTCGCCAAGCCGCTGCAGCAATTCCTGGCCGGCGGCCAAACGCTGATTGCGGAGATCGTGCCGCCGGCGCCGCTCAACGTGACGGAATTCTTGGCCAAGACCGACGATCCGCTGGCGCTGCCCGACCGCCTCAACATGACGCTCAGGACGGAGAAGCCGGCGGAATAGACGCCTCCCGCGCCGTAGCCCGCGTGAAGCCTGAGCGACATGCGGGAGAAGCTCACATTTTAGGCGGTGCGTGCTGGCTCGGCCTCTTCCTCTCCCCTCCGGGGAGAGGGTGGTTTGGCGCGAAGCGACAAACCGGGTGAGGGGGATTGCTCCGAGCCCGGCCCCCTCACCCGGCCGCTGGCGCGGCCGACCTCTCCCCGGAGGGGAGAGGTGTCTCAACGCCGGTCGCACCTCAATGTCTGGGTGGTCATAGGTCCCGCACAGCGTCGCTCTCGCGCCGCTTGCGGGATGACAAACGAGAGGTGCGTGCGAATGAGCCACCCGGGTTGCGCTGCGCGCCATCCGGGCTACGAGGCCGTCGCGACGCCCTATCCCTTTGGCAGCACGCGCAGCGACAGCTCGCGGAGCTGCTGGGCCGTCGCTTCCGACGGCGCGCCCATCAGAAGGTCCTGCGCCTGCTGGTTCATCGGGAACATGGTGATCTCGCGCAGGTTCTTGGCACCGCATAAAAGCATGATGATCCGGTCGAGGCCGGCGGCCATGCCGCCATGTGGCGGCGCGCCGAATTGCAGCGCGCGCAGCATGCCACCGAAGCGCTCCTCCAGCACGTCCTCGCCATAGCCGGCGATGGCGAACGCCTTGCGCATGATCTCCGGCTTGTGATTACGAATGGCGCCGGACGCGATTTCGTAGCCGTTGCAGACCAGGTCGTATTGATGGGCGGCGACGCTCAGCGGATCGGCCGTCTCAAGTGCTTCGAGCCCGCCTTGCGGCATGGAGAAGGGATTATGGGAGAAGTCGACTTTCTTCTCCTCCTCGTTCCACTCAAACATCGGGAAGTCGACGATCCAGGCGAGCGCAAAACTCTCCTCGTCAATCAGCTTCAGTTCCTCGCCGACCTTCTGCCGGGCGGTGCCGGCAAAGGCGGTGAAGTGCGCCGGCTTGCCCGCCACGAAGAAGACGGCGTCGCCGGCGGCGAGACCAAGTTGCGTGCGGATGGCGGCGGTGCGCTCTGGCCCGATATTCTTGGCGACAGGCCCGGCCCCCTCCTCCTCGCCCTCGCGGAAGAAGATGTAGCCCAGCCCCGGCTGGCCTTCGCTCTGCGCCCAATTGTTCATGCGGTCGCAGAAAGCGCGCGACCCGCCGCCTGGCGCCGGGATCGCCCAGACCTCAACCTCCGGGTCCTTCTCAATCATGCCGGCAAACACCTTGAAGCCGGAGCCGGCGAAATGCTCCGTCACCGCCTGCATTTCGATCGGGTTTCTGAGGTCCGGCTTGTCGGTGCCATATTTCCGCATCACGTCGCGATAGGCGATCTGCGGGAATTCCGGCGTCACCGTCTTGCCGTCGGCAAAAGCCTCAAACACGCCGCGGATGACGGGCTCCATCGCAGCGAACACGTCGTCCTGCGTGACGAAGCTCATCTCAATGTCGAGCTGATAGAACTCGCCCGGCAGGCGGTCGGCGCGCGGGTCTTCGTCGCGGAAGCACGGCGCGATCTGAAAATAGCGGTCAAAGCCGGCGACCATGATGAGCTGCTTGAATTGCTGCGGCGCCTGCGGCAGCGCGTAGAAGCTGCCGGGATAAAGGCGCGAGGGGACGAGAAAGTCGCGCGCGCCTTCCGGCGAGGAAGCTGTCAGGATCGGCGTGGCGAATTCCTGGAAGGCGGCTTCGATCATCAGTTCGCGCGTCTTGGCGAGGATCGCCACGCGGCGCATGATGTTGGCGTGCAGCGTCTCGCGGCGGAGATCGAGGAAGCGATATTTGAGCCTCGTATCCTCCGGGTAATCGGGCTCGCCGAAGACCGGCAGCGGCAGCTCCGGCGCTTCTGACAGGACCTCGATCTCGCGCGCAAAGACCTCCACCTCGCCGGTGGGCAGGTTGGAGTTCACCGTATCGTCGGTGCGTGCCTTCACCTCGCCGTCGACGCGGATGCACCATTCGGCGCGCACGCGCTCTGCGGTTGCGAAAGCCGGTGAGTCAGGGTCGGCCACAACCTGGGTCAGGCCGTAATGATCGCGCAGATCGATAAACAGCAGGCCACCGTGATCGCGCACGCGATGAACCCAGCCGGACAGTCGCACATTGGCGCCGACATCGGCACCGCGAAGCGCGCCGCAGGTGTGAGAACGATAGCGATGCATGCGGCCTGAGAGTCCTGTTTGGCGGGCGAGGGAAAGCCGGCGGGAAGAGCGCAGAAGGCCGGGAGCGTGTCAAGGCCGACGGGCGGCGTCACATGGCGGGGGTGATGTCCGTCAGTGTGAAGTCGTTTCCCTTATAGAGCAAAGGCTCGCCGCTCTCCTTTGCCAGGGCATAGGCGAAGCAATCCCCGAAATTGAGACCGGCGGCATGGCGGCCGACGCCATAGGTCAGCCGGGCATGGCGTGCCCAATGCGCCTGGGCAATTGTGAAGGGCACGAGCTCAATCCGGGCGCGCTCGATCATCTGTTCTGCTTTGGCGACCGCCTCGGCGCCGACGCGGCGGTCGCAGACATTGACCAACTCGACATAGGTTGCCGTCGACATGCGTGCAGCCGGCGCCGCAGACAACGTCTCGGCGAACGCGGCCGCGTCTACCTCAACCAATAAGATGGCCAGCAGGGCAGAGCTGTCCACGATCATTTGGGAAGGCCGTCGGCATCGTAGAGGATGTCGTTGATATCGGTGGAGGCGAAGTCGTCTTGGACAAGCCGCTGGAATTCCTTGCCGATTCGAAGGAGCTCATCGGCGGTTGCTCTGCGCGGCTCCTTCCCCGAAGCCGCATCCGGCGCCACCAATTTGGCCACGGGCTTGCCGCGGCGCGTGATCACGATCTCCTCGCCCTGCTCAACACGGGCAAGCAACTCCGAAAGCTTGGTCTTCGCCTCAAATGCACCAACAACCGACATCGCACTCACCATCTAGACAACTAGTTGGTATCACATCCCGGAGACTGCCTCAACACCCCCAAAGTGCACGGGTTCGCAGCCATTTAGCGGGGACAGAGGCGGATGCACTTGCTATAGGGCCGGCATGCAGCGTGAATTTGCCGACCACCCCGTCATTGCCGACACCGCAGCCCTGAAAGCCTTCTGTTCCCGCCTCTCCAAGGCGCCGTTCATCACTGTCGATACGGAGTTCTTGCGGGAGAGCACGTTTTGGGCGCAGCTCTGCCTGCTCCAGATGGCCGGGCCCGACGAGGCCGCCATTATCGACCCGCTGGCGGAGGGGATCGATCTTGCGCCGTTCTTCAAGCTGATGGTCGACAAGCGGGTCACCAAGGTTTTTCACGCGGCGCGGCAGGATATCGAGATTTTCGTGAAGCTCGCCGGCGCTGTGCCGCGGCCGCTCTTCGACACGCAGGTCGCCGCCATGGTCTGTGGCTATGGCGACCAGGTGAGCTACGACCAGCTGGTCAAGCGGGTGACCGGGCATCAGCTCGACAAGACCTCGCGCTTTACTGACTGGTCGCGCCGGCCGCTCAGCGCCAAGCAGATGAACTACGCCATCGCCGACGTGACCTATCTCCGCGACGTCTATCTGTCTTTATCCGCGCAGTTGGCGGAGCAGGACCGCACCACCTGGGTGGACGAAGAGATGGCGGTGCTGTGCGACCTCAAGACCTACCAATCTCATCCGGAAGACGCCTGGAAGCGGCTCAAGATGCGGATCAAGAAGCCGCGGCAGCTTGCCGTCATGCAGGCCATGGCGGCCTGGCGGGAGACGGAGGCGCAGGAGCGCGACGTGCCGCGCTCGCGCGTGCTCAAGGACGACGCGATCTACGAGATCGCACAGCAGCTGCCGCGCGACGTGGAGGCGCTCGGCCGGCTCAGAACGATCCCGCGGGGCTTTGAGCGCTCCGCTGCTGCGCGCGGCATTCTGGAGGCGGTGGACTCGGCCTTTGCGATTGCGGAGGATGCGCTGCCGCGCGTTCCCCGGCCAAAGTCGGCGCCGGAGCATGCCAGCGCCGCGGCTGAACTTCTGAAAGTGCTTCTGAAGAAAGTGGCTGAGGAACAGGGCGTCGCAGCGCGCGTCATCGCAAGCACCGACGACCTTGAAAAGATCGCCGCCAGCGACAAGGCCGACGTACCGGCGCTTCACGGCTGGCGCCTGCGGCTCTTCGGCGAGAAGGCGCTGGCGCTCAAGCACGGCGAGCTGGCGCTTTCCATGTCGCGCAAGGGCGTGGTGACGATCGCGGTCACCTAGAGCCTTTTCCATTCTGACTCAATCAGAATGGAGGCTCTATCTCTTTGCTGGAGCATGATCTTATCCGAAAACCGGTTCCCACTTTTCGGGATCATGCTCTGACCCGCGATTGCCATCTCGTCTGTCATCCCGGCCGACCCCGGACTTGATCCGGGGGAGAGCCGGGACCCATGAACACCGGCCGATTTATGGATGCATGGCCGCGAGGCCCCTCGTCCCCACCACTGCGCACCGACCGGCTTCGGTGGCTATAGGTCCCTGTGTGTTGGCGATGTGGGATTGTGGTGCGGGCGGAAGGCCGTTGGGTCCCTGGTGCTTTAGACCGTAGACCGGCTTGGTCCCCGCCCGC
>JANQKG010000024.1 GCA_028281235.1 Afifellaceae bacterium
TCGCATCGTTGAGGCGGAGCTTGCCGACGGCTTCCCGCAGATCCTCAAAGTCGCCGGAGTCGACGGGGAACAGCCCGCAGAACACCACGGGCTGCGCCGGCTGAAAGCCGGACAGCGGCTCCTCTGTGGGCCGCTTCTCGTCGGTGACCGTATCGCCCACGCGCGTATCGGCGACCTCCTTGATCGCCGCGGTGAAGAAGCCGATCTCGCCGGGCCCCAACGCCTCGCGCATCTCTTGCTTGGGCCGGAAGATGCCGACGCGGTCGACGTCGTAGCGCGCGCCGGTCCCCGTCATGCGGACGGTCTGGCCGGTCTTCAAAGACCCGTCGACGATGCGCACCAGCACGACGACGCCGAGATAGGCGTCGTACCAGCTGTCGACGAGAAGCGCTTTCAGCGGTGCCGCCGCGTCGCCCTTCGGCGGCGGCAGGCGGGCGATGATCACCTCCAGCACGTCGCCGATCCCGGCGCCGGTCTTGGCGGAGATTTCGACCGCGTCGGAGGCATCGAGGCCGACCACCTCCTCGATCTGCTCCTTCACGCGCGCCGGCTCCGCGGCCGGCAGGTCGATCTTGTTGAGGACGGGAACGATCTCGTGGTCGTTGTCGATCGCCTGGTAGACGTTGGCGAGCGTCTGCGCCTCCACGCCCTGGCTTGCATCGACCACCAGGAGAGAGCCTTCGCAGGCGGCGAGCGAGCGGTTCACCTCGTAGGCGAAATCGACATGGCCCGGCGTGTCGATGAGGTTCAGCGTGTAGTCCGCGCCGTCCTTGGCGCGATATTTGAGCCGCACGGTCTGCGCCTTGATGGTGATGCCGCGCTCGCGCTCGATCTCCATGGAATCGAGCACCTGCTCCTTCATCTCGCGGAGATCGAGCCCGCCGGTTACCTGGATCAGCCGGTCGGCAAGCGTCGACTTGCCGTGGTCGATATGCGCGATGATGGCGAAGTTGCGGATGTGGTCGAGCGCGGTGGTCATGGAGGCGCATGTAGCATGCGCGCCGCCGCTGGCAAGCCGAAGAAAGGCCGCGGGCCGCGGCGCAGCGTTTAGAGCCTCCATTCTGATTGAATCAGAATGGAGGCTCACTCTGTTTGCTGGAGCATGATCTTATCCGACCTTGCTTCGCCCGCCGAAGCGAGCTTCGCGAAGGCGGGAAACCAGTGTCCACTTTTCGGGATCATGCTTTATGCCGCGCGGCGCAGCCCCGCCCCCGCCGTCACGGCGAGGAACAGCGCAAATGCCGCCACCACGATGCTCGGGCCCGACGGCGTATCGATCGTGGCGGAGGCGGCAAGGCCAAGCACGACAGCGGCCAGCCCAAAGAGCGGCGCGGCAATCGCCATCGCCTCCGGCGAGCGGGTAACGCGGCGTGCCGTCACCGCCGGGATCACCATCAGCGCCGTCACCAGAAGCACCCCGACCAGCTTCAGGGCGAGCGCCACGACGGCGGCGACGATCAGCATGAAAAGGACCGACAGCGCGGTGACCGGCACGCCCTCGGCTTGCGCCAAATCCTCGTCGATCGTGGCGGCGACCATCGGCCGCCAGATATAGGCAATCAATGCCAGCACAATGGCCGAGCCGGCGATCGTCCACCAGACCTCGCGCCACGACACCGCCAGAATGTCGCCGAAGAGCAGTGCGGTGAGATCAACGCGTACCGCGCTCACCATCGCCAGCCCGATCAGACCGATGGCCAGGGCCGAATGCGACAGCATGCCGAGGATGGCGTCATTGGGAAGCCGCCCACCTCGCCGCAGCATAAGCACCGACAGCGCCACGATTGTCGCGACGGCGAGCACGCCGAGCGTTGGGTTGAAGCCGAGTACAATGCCGAGTGCCACGCCAGGCAGTGCGCCATGCGCAATCGTGTCGCCGAAATAGGACATGCGCCGCCACACGACGAGGCAGCCGAGCGGCCCGGCGGCGATCGCCACAGCAGCGCCGGCCAGAATGGCGCGGATCATGAAGTCGTCGAGTGGGAGCACGCTTGAAGCCTACGTTGCTGCTGTCGCCGGCATGACCTAGCGCGCCGGCGAGGAGCAGCCAACCGCGGCGTTAAGGTAAAAACGAATCGTTAAGGTTAATGGCTTATTAACAATGCTCACGGCCGCGTGATCGATAGTGTAGGCGATGGCCCGGTGGGGGAGCGGCTCACCCGACGGTGGTGCAACACCGCATAGGCTTGGTTCGAGTCCAAGCCCGGGCCTCCAAATACTTGCTGGCGGCTGGTGGCTCCCGGCGGGGCAGGTGCGTCTGGGCGAATGGGGCGCGACCATCGCCGAAGCAACAGCCGCGCCTCTCTTTGTTGGAGCCGATCTTAGTTCGGCAGCACGACCGTATCGATGACGTGAATGACGCCGTTGTCGGCTTCGATGTCGGCCGTCACGACATTGGCGCTGCCGACCATGACGCCGTCGGTTGCGTTGACATCCAGCTCGCTGCCCTGAACTGTCTCGACCATCATCTTCTTGCCGGCGATGTCGCCTGACATCACTTTGCCCGGCACAACGTGATAAGTGAGAATAGCCACCAACTCGTCTTTGTTCTCCGGCTTCAGCAGCGACTCCACGGTGCCCTCCGGCAGCTTGGCAAAGGCTTCGTCGGTCGGTGCGAAAACCGTGAATGGCCCCTCGCCCTTGAGCGTGTCAGCAAGCCCGGCAGCCTTGACGGCTGCAACGAGCGTTTCAAACTGACCGGCTTCCATGGCGGTATCGACGATGTCGGCCGCGTATGCCGGGAGAGCGGCGAAGGTCAGCGGCGCTGCTACGGCCGCGGCGATCAGCGATTTGCGAATGGTCATCTTCGTACATCTCCTTAAGGGACTAACAGTCACCTCGGGGGGCGGGTGACGAAGTCGATACGGTGGCTGACTGAGATCGGATCACGCGCGCGAAGCGACCTTCGGTCGCGCTGCCGGTCGACAAAACGGGACGGCGTGGATCAAGAAAGACATCGCCATCAGGTCGCTCGACTCGCCCTCCCGCATTGACCCCTCACCCTCCCGCCTCTACAGCTTGCCCTTGGATGGTTGTCCCACGAGGGGCTGAAACGATCCCGGTGCGACCGACCCAAACCGGGGGTCAAGGCCGGGGCCGTCTCGGAAAGCCGGCGTATGAAGCGCCGGCCAAGCCTCTCACGCGACGCACCCGCAAAGGAGGCTTGCCATATGACCCGCTTCACGACCCGATTCTCTAGACTTTCCCTCGCCACGCTTTCGGCCGCCGCGCTCACCGGCCTTGCCGCGCCGGCGCTGGCGCATCCCGGCCATGTGGCCGAGCATGCCGGCCACACGCATTGGCTGGCGCTCATCGCAGCCGGCATCGCGGTGGCGATCGTCGCAGGTGGATTTGTGTGGCGGAGCCTCAGGCGCCGGCGCCTCGCCCATGGATGAACCGAAGGGCGTGATGATCTGCGGCCATGGCAGCCGCGATCATCGCGCCGTCGCTGAGTTCGCCGCGCTGGCGGAGACGTTGACGAAGCGCTTCGACTGGCCGGTGGAGCACGGCTATCTGGAGTTCGCGCAGCCGGTCATCCGCGACGGCCTCGACAAGCTCGTCGCCGGCGGCGCACGGCACATCCTGGCGGTGCCGGGCATGCTCTTCGCCGCGGGCCACGCCAAGAACGACATCCCGTCGGTGCTCAACACCTACCAGGCGACGCATGACGGCGTGAGGATCGCATATGGGCGCGAGCTCGGCCTCGATTCCCGCATGGTCCGCGCCGCGGGCGCGCGCGTTGGGCAAGCCCTTGATGCGGCCGGGCGGAACGTGCCGGTGTCGGAGACGTTGCTGGTGGTGGTCGGGCGCGGCGCATCCGATCCCGACGCCAATTCCAACGTTGCCAAGATCACCCGCCTTCTCTGGGAGGGTTTCGGGTTCGGCTGGGCGGAAACGGCCTATTCCGGCGTCACGTTTCCGCTGGTGGAGCCGGCGCTTGAGAAGGCAGCGCAGCTCGGCTTCCGCCGCATCGTCGTCTTCCCCTATTTTCTCTTCACCGGCATTCTGGTGGAGCGCATCTATGCGGCGACAGACGCCGTCGCGGCGCGGCATCCCGACATCGCCTTCCTCAAGGCGCCTTACCTCAACGACCATCCGCTGGTCGTCGATACGTTCGTTGAGCGCGTGCATGAAATCCTCACCGGCGCTAATCTGATGAACTGCCAGATGTGCAAATATCGCGAGCAGATCCTCGGCTTCGAGGCGGAGGTCGGATTGGCGCAGCAAAGCCATCACCATCACGTGGAGGGCATCGGCGTCGATGGGCATGAGCATGGGCATCACCATGGTCACACGCATCATCACGACCATCATCACGGGGCGCATGGCGGCGGGAGCCACGCTCACCACCATCCCTATCCGCACGCCGATCATCCGCTGGGGCCGCGCTCGCTGAAGCGAGGCTGACATGTCCGACTACATCCGCGATCCGATCGAGATCACGCGGCGCTCGTTCGAGATCATCGCTGAGGAAACCGACCTCTCCGCGCTGCCGCCCGATCTGGCGAATGTGGCGGCGCGCATCGTGCATGCCTGCGGCATGCCGGACGTGGTCGCCGATCTCGCCTTTTCGGAAAGCGTGGCGGCGATCGGCCGCGAGGCACTCGCCGCGGGCGCGCCGATCCTGTGTGACGTGCGCATGGTGGCCGCCGGTATACTCGCGAACCGGCTGATTCCGGCCCATCCGATCCACGCGGCGATCGATCAGCTTGAGGCGGCGGAGCTTGCCGGCCGTTCCGGGCAAACTCGGACGGCCGCGGGCATGGAGCTGCTCGTGCGCCACCATGACGGCGCAATCGTCGTCATCGGCAATGCGCCGACGGCGCTCTTCCGCGTGCTTGAGCTGGTCGCTGCCGGCGCGACGCGGCCGGCGCTGGTGCTCGGCTTTCCGGTCGGCTTTGTGGGTGCTGCGGAATCGAAGGCAGCCCTTGCGGAGAACACGCTCGGCATACCCTATATGGCCTTGCGTGGCCGCCGCGGCGGAAGCGCTATCGCCGCTGCAGCGCTCAACGCGCTCATCCTCGGCGGCACGGTATGAGCCCGTGGCTCTCCATTGTCGGGATTGGCGAAGACGGCGTGTCCACGCTCCCGCCGGCGGCGCGTACGCTGGTCGATACGGCAGAGATCGTCGTGGGTGGCGCACGTCATCTGGCGATGCTGCCGGCGCCGACGAACGGGAGCACGCAGGAGCGCGTATCCTGGTCGTCTCCGCTGGCGGAGACCATCGACCAGGTTCTCGCCATGCGTGGCCGCCGGGTCGCGGTGCTCGCCACCGGCGACCCGATGCAATTCGGCATCGGCGCGACGCTGTCGCGCTCGCTGCCCGCCGAAGAAGTGACCGTCGTGCCGAGCCCATCGGCATTTGCGCTCGCCGCGTCGCGGCTCTTCTGGCCGCTCGACCAGGTCACGATGCTGAGCGTGCACGGGCGGCCGATGGAGTCGATCGTGCCCCATATCGTGCCGGACGCGCGGTTGATCGTTCTGACCAATGGAGCGGAGACACCGCACCGGATTGCGGCGCTCCTGACGGAGCGCGGTTTTGGCGACAGCCGCATGGTGGCGCTCGCCCATATGGGCGGCGCGGAGGAGCAACGGATCGAGGCGCCGGCACGCGACTGGCGCGGCGACGCACCGGACTTTCACACGCTGTGCATCCATTGCGTGGCCGGTGCCGATGCCATCTGGCACGCGCGCACCGGGTTGCCGGACGATGCCTTCGTGCATGATGGCAAGCTCACCAAACGCGAGGTGCGCGCGGCTGCGCTCGCCAAGCTGCAACCGCATCCAGGCGCCCGCCTGATCGATATCGGGGCGGGCTGCGGCTCCATCGCAATCGAGTGGATGCGCGCCGAACCGAACACAAGCGCCATTGCCCTTGAACCGCTTACGGAGCGTCGCGCCATGGCGGCGCAGAACGCCGTCGCACTCGGCGTGCCGGATTTGGACCTCCGCGACGCGCGCGCGCCAGAGGCGCTCGCGGAGCTCGCTGCGCCCGACGCGATCTTCATCGGCGGCGGCATAAGCGCGGAGACCATCGATGCGGCCGCGGACAAGCTCAAACCGGGCGGACGTCTGGTGGCGCATGCTGTGCTGATCGACAGCGAGCAGCAGCTCATTGCAGCGCATGACCGCCATGGCGGCGCGCTCGCGCGGCTTTCCGTCTCACGCGCCGAACCGGTCGGCGACGTCCTCGGCTGGCGGCCGTCCATGGCAGTGACGCAGTGGAACTGGAGGAAGCGTTGAGCGGCCGCCTATACGGCATCGGCGTGGGACCCGGCGATCCGGAGCTGATGACGCTGAAGGCCGTGCGTATTCTCTCAGAGGTTCCGGTCGTCGCCTGTCTGGCGCCGGAGGACGGTGAGAGCACGGCGCGCGCCATCGCCGCCCAATTCATCCCGGCCGGCTGCGCGGAGATCGTCATCCGCGTGCCGATGCGTCCGGGACCGGAGCCCGCGTCGCTCTATGACGATGCGGCCGAGAAGATTGCCGCGTATCTCAGCGACGGTCGCGATGTCGCGGTGCTGTGCGGCGGCGACCCTTTCCTTTACGGCTCCTTCGCCTATCTGCACGACCGGCTGGCGCCGCGCTTTTCCTGCACGATCGTGCCGGGCGTGACGTCGCTGACGGCCTGCGCGGCGGCGAGCGGCGGCGCGCTGGCGCGACGCGACGCAGCGCTTGCGGTCGTTCCGGCGACCCTCCCCGACGCGGAGCTGAAGCGCCGATTGGCCGATGCCGACTCGGCCGCCATCCTGAAGGTGGGGCGGCATCTGCCGCGGCTGAAGGCGCTGCTTGCCGAGCTGGGTCTGACGGAGGCGAGCACCTATGTCGCCCATGCCACGCGCGCCGACGAACACGTTGCGGCGCTCGCCGATCTGGGGGACACGGCCGCGCCCTACTTCTCCATGATTCTCGTTTCCAAGGCGCGGTGACGCATGACGCCAATCTTCATCGCTCTGACGGGGCGTGGCGTGGAGACCGCGCGGCGCGCGCGAGACCTGATCGGCGGCGCAGTGCATGTCAAAGCGGGCGTGGCGGCGGAACCGGCGGATCACGTCTTTGACGACACGGCGAGCCACCTTCGCGGGCTTTTTGATAACGGCCGGCCGATGGTCGGTATCTGCGCCGCGGGCATCCTGATCCGTGTGCTGGCGCCGCTCATCACCGAAAAAGGCGGCGAGCCGCCCGTCATTTCGCTGTCGGAGGACGGCGCGAGCATCGTGCCACTTCTCGGCGGCCATCGCGGCGGCAACGATCTGGCGCGTGCGCTTGCTGACGCACTGAATGGCCACGCGGCGATCACGACGGCCGGCGACACAATGTTCGGCGTGGCGCTCGATGCGCCGCCCGCCGGCTGGACGCTGGCCAATCCGGATGCCGCCAAGCCGGTGATGGCGGCGCTTTTGAACGGCACTTCGGCGCGGCTGGAGGGTCACGCGCCGTGGCTCGCGAAGAGCCGCATCCCGTTCAGCGATGACGGCGATGTGCGGCTTGTCGCAACTACGCAGTCGATTGAGGATACAGGTCTCACCCTTATCTATCACCCGCAAAAACTCGCCGTCGGCATGGGCTGCGAGCGCGACGCCGATCCGCAGGAAGCCATCGCGCTTCTGGAGCGCACACTTGCCGAAGCCGGGCTGGCACCCGCAGCGGTGGCGCTTGTTGCCTCGCTCGACCTCAAGGCCGATGAGCCCGCCATACATGCAGCGGCGGAACGGCTCGGCGTTCCGGCGCGTTTCTTCTCAGCCGATCGCCTGGAGGCGGAGACGCCGCGTCTGCAAACACCCTCGGAGATCGTGTTCCGCGAGGTCGGATGCCACGGCGTGGCGGAAGGCGCAGCACTTGCAGCAGCGGGTTCGGAGGGCTCGTTGGTTGTCGCCAAGCAGAAAAGCGCACGTGTCACCTGCGCAATCGCCGAGGCGCCCGACATCATCGATCCTGCAAGCGTCGGGCGCGCGCGCGGCAGGCTTGCGATCATTGGTGTCGGCCCCGGCGCAAAGGACTGGCTGACGCCGGAGGCGCGGCACCTGCTTGAAACGAGCGATGCGGCTGTCGGCTATGCGCTCTATCTCGATCTCGTGGCGAACCACATCGCCCACACGGAGCGTTTCGACTCAGCGCTCGGCGCAGAGGAGGCGCGCGTGCGGCAAGCCCTCGCCCTGGCGGCGGAGGGCCGATCGGTGGCGCTCGTCTCGTCGGGCGATGCCGGCATCTATGCCATGGCGACGCTGGCGTTCGAATGTCTCGACACGCGCGATATTCCCGACGCGACGCGGCGTGTGGAGATCGTCGTGGTGCCCGGCATCTCTGCCATGCAAGCGGCAGCGGCGCGCGCCGGCGCACCGCTTGGCCATGATTTCTGCGCCATCTCGCTCTCAGACCTGCTCACACCTTGGGAGACGATCGAAGCGCGCATTCGCGCTGCTGCGGAAGGCGACTTCGTCATCGCCTTTTACAATCCGGTCTCGGCGCGGCGGCGGACGCAATTGGCGGAAGCCAAGGCCATTCTTCTCCACCACCGGCCGCCCGACACGCCGGTGATCCTTGCCCGCAATCTCGGGCGCAACGGGGAGGCGGTCACGAGCGTGCCGCTTCACGCGCTCTCGATCGATGCGGTGGATATGCTGACGCTCGTCATTGTCGGCGCGTCGACGACGCGGCAGGTCGCAGCCGCCGGCCGCACCTGGACCTACACGCCGCGCGGCTACGACAAGAAGCGCCATGCCGACGCGGCGGAATAGAGGCAGGTCACAACCCGTTGGTCTCCTGTCCTTTCCGGGGAGGAGACGCAGCGCACACGTCGTGCCCCTTCATCCTGTCCTTCGAGGCTTCTTTCGCCCTCATCCTGAGGTGCGAGGGCCAGAGGCCCGAGCCTCGACGGGGCGAAAGAAGCACCTCAGGATGAGGGATGAAGGGGCGATCGCCACCGCAGCGAGCTCGCAGCCGACCCCCACCCGGATTTTCGTCCCTCGCTTCGCTCGGCGAAAATCCGACCTCCCCGCAAGGGGGAGGTGCGGCCCATGCCAGGACGATCGGCCAACGCCATGAGCGCCATGGTGCACTTCATCGGCGCGGGGCCGGGCGCGGCGGACCTCATCACCGTGCGCGGACTGAGGCTCATCCAAAGCGCACCGGTCTGTCTCTATGCGGGCTCGCTGGTACCGACGGAGATCGTCGCCGCAGCGCCTGAGGGCGCACGCGTGCTCGACACCGCGTCGATGACGCTCGACGCGATCATCGCGGAGATGGAAGCGGCGGTTGCCGCAGGCAAGGACGTGGCGCGCGTCCATTCCGGCGATCCTTCGCTCTATGGTGCGATCGCGGAGCAGATGCGCCGGCTCGATGCGCTCGGCATTGCCTACGATATCACGCCGGGCGTGCCGGCTTTTGCCGCCGCGGCGGCCGCGCTTCACCGCGAGCTGACCATTCCCGAAGTGACTCAGACGGTGATCCTCACCCGAACGGCCATGAAATCCTCCGCCATGCCGGAGGGCGAGGACCTGGCGACGCTCGCCCGCTCCGGCGCGACCTTGGTCATTCATCTCTCGGTGCGGAATCTTCTGGAGGTGGAGCGACAGCTCACGCCACTTTATGGCGGCGACTGCCCGGTGATTGTCGCCTATCGGGTTGGCTGGCCCGACGAGCGCTTCATCCACGGCATGCTCTGCGACATCCGTGACAAAGTGCGGGCGGCAAAGATCACGCGCACGGCGCTGGTCTTTGTCGGACGCGCACTGGCGGAAACGGACTTTCGCGACTCCGCGCTTTACGATTCGGCGCATGCGCATGTCTTGCGGCCGGAACGGAAGGCATAGCGCGTGTTCTACAGCATGATCCCGAAAAGTGGACACCATCTTTTCGGATAAGATCATGCTGCAGCAAAGAGATAGTGCCTTTTCCATTCTGATTCCATCAGAATGGAAAAGGCACTATTCTGTCGTCATTGCCGTCCCGGACCTGATCCGGGATCGGACCCGGCAATCCACTCCGACCGCGCTTCGCCGAGGAGATGGGCTCAGTGATGAATGCCCGGATTAGGTCCGGGCATGACGACGGCAAAAGCGTCCATCTGTCTTTGCACCTCTCCCCCTCCCGCGCGGCGAGAGAAGGCGCCGCGTGCTACATCGCGTCGATCACATGCGCGAAGGAGCCCATCACCCGACTGCGGCGGAGGCCGATCGGACCGAGCGTTGTGCCTGCCGCATCCTCTGCATCGAACAACCGGTCGCCGTCGCCTTCACTCACTATGCGTGCGAAGTGGAATTCGTGTGCGGCGAGCGTAACGCTCCAGGGCAGGTCACCGATCGGACGCAGAACGCGATAACCGAGATGCAGCGCCTTGTCCGCAAAGCTCGTGACGAGCGGCAGCAGGCCGAGCATGGGATGCTCGGTTCCGTCCGCATCGGTGAGGCTTTCGCCGAGCACCATGTAGCCGCCGCATTCGCCATAGATCAGCGCGCCGCGCTCGGTTGCGGCGTGGATGCTTTCGCGGAAGCGGCGCGCCGCGGCGATGGCGCCGGCGGAGAGCTCCGGATAGCCGCCAGGCAGGAAAACGGCGTCGGCGCCCTCCGCCGGACCTTCATCAGCGAGCGGCGAGAAGAACACGATCTCCGCCCCGGCGTCGCGCCAGTCCTGAAGCATGTGTGGATAGGCGAAGGCGAAGGCTACGTCCCGCGCCACAGCGATCTTTTGGCCGAGCGGCGGCAGTGTTTCTGCGTCGCCTGCCTGACCCGAGATTGATGCAGCCGCCTTCGTGATCGCATCCAGGTCACAGCCTTCCGCCACGAGTGCGCCGGCGTGCGCGATCTTAGCGCTGAGATCGGCGTGCTCCTCCGCCTGCACGAGACCGAGATGCCGTGAGGCGATCGCAATGGCGGATTCGCGCCGCACCAAGCCGAGAAGCGGCACGGACGCGCGGGCAAACCCCTCGCGGATGAGGGCAGCATGGCGCTCCGAGGCGACCTGATTGACGATGGCGCCGGCGACCTCAAAGCCGTCGGCCAGTCGTGCAAAGCCCTCCGCGATCGCCGCCGCACTTTGCGCCAGGCCGGCGGCGCTGATGACGAGAAGCACCGGCAGGCCGGTCGCGGTGGCGAGCGCGGCCGTCGACCCTGCCCCGCCGGAGCCACCGTCATAGAGCCCCATCACGCCTTCAACGACGACGATGTCGGCGCCGGCGGCGTGGCGTGCCAGACGCGGGTGCAGAAGGTCGTGGCGCATCGCCCAAGGATCGAGATTGATGACCGGCGCGCCGCTGGCCGCTTCAAGAAAGCGCGGGTCGATATAGTCCGGCCCGCATTTTGCCGCGGCGACGGTCATGCCGCGATCGCGAAGCGCGGCGATCAGGCCGAGCGAAACGAGCGTCTTGCCGGAATGACTGCTCGCGCCGGCGACGATCAGGCCCAAAGGCCGCACGGCATGAATCATGCGCTCTTGCCGCGCGCCTCACTCGCCCGCAGGCCGAGCGGATCGGCGACCAGCTCACGTCCGGTCAAAGCGCCGACCCAATCCAGCGCCGCGCGGAGGCGCACCACTTCGCCGATTACAACAATCGCCGGCGGCTCCACGCCGCTCAATGTCAGATCGGCCGCGGCGGCGCCCAGCGTCGTCTCCAGAACTTTTTGCGCGCCGGTCGTCGCGCTGACCACGATCGCCGTGGGTTCCGTCGGCACACGGCCGGCCGCAATCAGTGCGGCACTGATCGGCTTCAGATGCTTCAGCGCCATATACATGACGATGACCGGCGCGCCTCGCGCCACGCCGACCCAATCGATGGAAGACGGCGTGAGGCCGGTCTGGTCGTGGCCGGTGAGGAACGTCACGGCATGATTGACGTCACGATGCGTCACGGGAATGCCGGCATAGGCAAGGCCGCCAATCCCCGCCGATACGCCCGGCACAATGCGGAAGGAGATGCCGGCCTCCACAAGCGCCAGCGCTTCCTCGCCGCCGCGACCGAAGACCAGTGGATCGCCGCCCTTCAGGCGGCAGACGCGTTTTCCGGCGCGCGCCAGCGACACGAGCTTCAGCGAGATGTCGCGCTGCTTGGGCGACGGCTTGCCGCCGCGCTTACCGGCATATTCGATCGCAGCACCCGGCCGCGCATAGTCGAGCACGCCTCCGTCGACCAGCGCGTCGTAGACCACCACATCGGCCTGGGCGAGCGCGTTCACCGCGTGCAGCGTCATAAGCCCGGGGTCGCCGGGGCCGGCGCCGACCAGCCACACCCAGCCCGGCTCGAATGCGGGCAGGCCGTCAAGAAGCGCGTCGCGGCGTTCGATCATGCCGTCCTTCTATCCGGGCAGCGGCCGCGCGGCTATAGGTTCGCGTATGCCGGACCCCGCCACACGACCGTCCAGGGGCCGCCCGAACGACCGGCCGCTGCGCCGCGGCTGGACCACCGGCGCCTGCGCTACGGCCGCCGCGAAAGCGGCGTTCCAGGCATGCCTCACGGGCGAATTTCCCGATCCGGTGACGATCCGCCTGCCGCGCGGCCAGACCCCGGCCTTTGCGCTCTGCCGCACCGCGCGTGAGGCGGATGGCGCCATGGCGAGCATCATCAAGGATGCCGGCGACGACCCCGACGTCACGCATCTGGCGGAGATCGTCGCCATTGTGCGGCCGTTGCCAAAGGGGCACGGCGTCTCCTTCAAGGCCGGCGACGGCGTGGGCACCATCACGCGCGCCGGCCTGCCGCTGCCGCCCGGCGAGCCGGCGATCAATCCCGTCCCGCGGCGCATGATGCGCGAGGCGCTGGAAGAGGCCGCCGCTGCGCATGACGCGTCGCCCGATGCGGAGATTGAGATTTCGATCCCCGGCGGCGAGGCGCTCGCTGAGAAGACCTGGAACCCGCGGCTGGGGATTATCGGCGGATTGTCGATCCTCGGCACGACAGGCATCGTCGTGCCGTTCTCCTGCGCGGCGTGGATCCATTCCATCCATCGCGGCATTGATGTGGCGCGCGCCGCCGAGTTGGAGCATGTGGCCGGCTCCACCGGCAACACATCGGAGGAAGCCGTGCGCCGGCGCTACGACCTGCCGGATATTGCGCTTCTCGACATGGGGGACTTCGCCGGCGGGCTGCTCAAATATCTGCGCGCCCACCCCCTGCCCCGGCTGACGCTTGCCGGCGGCTTCGCCAAAATGTCGAAGCTCGCACAAGGCGCGCTTGATCTTCATTCGGCGCGCTCGCAAGTGGACCACGCGTTTCTTGCCGGACTTGCGGAGGCGATCGGCGCCGACGAGCCGCTGGTCGCGGCGATCGGCGCGGCGAACAATGCGGCGGAGGTTCTGGCGCTCGCCGAGCGGGACGGATTGCCGCTCGCCATGCACATTGCGGAGCGCGCGCGCATCACGGCAAAGAACACACTCGGATCGGCGCCCGTGGCGGTCAATGTGCTGATCGTCGACCGCGAGGGGCGCGTGCTGGCAGAGACTCAATATGGCTAGGCTGCTCATTCTTGGCGGGACTGCGGAAGCGGCGGAACTGGCGGCGCGGCTTGCCGGCGACGCGCGGCTGGAGACCGTGACCTCGCTTGCCGGTCTTACGCGGCTCCCCAATGTCGGCGCGGGGCGGGTGCGTCGCGGCGGCTTTGGCGGGCCGGACGGCCTTGCCGCTTTCCTGACCGACGAGGGCTACGATGCGCTCATCGACGCCACGCATCCCTTTGCCGCGCAGATCGCCGCCCATGCGGCGGAGGCCTCGGAGAAGGCGACGGTACCGCGCGTAAAACTGCTGCGCCCGCCGTTTGAGCGGACTCCACAGGACCGTTTCGTACCAGTCCAGAATGTCCAGGCGGCGGCCGACGCCTTGCCGGCGGGCGCGCGTGTGTTTGTCGCCGCCGGGCGGCGCGAGGTGGCGCCGTTTGCCGCGCGCCAGGATCTGTGGTGCCTGATCCGCATGATCGAGCCGCCGACCGCCGGTGAGCGCCTGCCGCAGGGCGAGGTCATTCTCGGCCGCCCGCCGACCGACCCGGGCGAGGAGGAGCTGCTTCTGAAAGAGCATCGGATCGGCTGGATCGTCTCAAAGGATTCCGGTGGGCGGGCTGCCGCCAAGATCATTGCGGCGCGCCGCCTCGGCCTGCCGGTCGTACTGGTGGAGCGGCCTGAGCCGCCTGCCGGCCCGATCGTGGAGAACGTCGACGCGGTGGTGGCGTGGATTGAGGCGACTTTGTTGAGGAAACGTAGCCCGCATGGAGCGTGAGCGAAATGCGGGGACTCACAAGCCGGCGTGGTTCCCCCGGATTACGCTTCGCTCCATCCGGGCTACGAGCCTACGGCCCCTAACCTCCCTATTGAGGGGAGGGTTACAACGGCGTAGCGGGCCTTGCTCGCACCCCACTCTCGTTTGTCATCCCGGAAACCGAGCGAAGTGAGGTTGTCCGGGACCCATAACCACCAGGTCGGCGTGGGTGTTCATGGGTCCCGGTCTCGGCCTTCGGCCGAACCGGGATGACAAACGCGAGGTGTGGCGTAGCCCTCATCAAGCGGCGCGTTGGGCGGCGATCTCGCGCTTGTCGCGCGCCAGCCATATGTCCAGGAAATTCGATAGCCAGGCGCGGATCGGCGGGTCGTAGCGGAACCAGCCGGCCATGTGCTCCGGCCGCGATTGCGCCATGGGTAGCGCGAAGCGCTCCGCGCCGCGCACCGTCCAGCGGCAGGCCATGGCGTAGGTCAGCTCGGAGTGGAACTGGATGCCGAAGGCGGTGTGGTTCACCGAAAAAGCCTGGTTCCTGAAAATGTCACCGCGCGCCAGTAGCGTGGCATCAGCCGGCAGGTCGAAGCCTTCGCGATGCCATTGATAGACCATGCTCGGCCAATGCATGATTTTGCGGCCCTCCGGCGTGGCGTGCAGCTTGTAGAAGCCCACTTCCGCGCAGCCATGGCGGTGCGCGGAGACCCGGCTGCCGAGATGCTTGGCGAGCATCTGCGCGCCGAGGCAGATGCCGAGAAACGGCGCGCCCTCCTTCAGCGACAGGCCGATCCAGTCGGTCTCCCGGCGCAGATAGTCGTCGCTGTCATTGGCGCTCATCGGCCCACCGAAAATGATGGAGCCGGCATGCTTCTCCATCGTGTCGGGCAGCGGGTCGCCGAAACGCGGCTTGCGGATGTCAAGCTCAAACCCCTTGGCCCTCAGCATGTGTCCGAGCTTGCCGGGGCTGGAGCCCTCCTGATGAAGGACGATGAGGACCTTTTGCGGCTCGGATTGCGGAGCGGGCGCTTGCTTCTGCATGGCTAAAGGATGCCGGCGAATCCTCGTGCGTGCAACATGTGCGCGCTACGCTTCTTCCCCGGCGCTGTTGCGCCTGCTCTCCGCCACGGCAAGCTTGCGGGCGATGCGATCGCTGCGGTGGACGCCCATCAGCTCCGCCACACGCCACACGAGGTTCTCCTCGAATTCGTGGCTCTCGCCGTCGGCATAGACGATCTCCCACAAATGCTCGATGACGCTGATCCGCTCCGCCTCGCTCATCTGGCTCTTCAGAATGCTGGTGAAGCGATAGAGGTCGACCGCCTCGCTTTCCGCCGCCGTGGCGTCGGCGATCAGCGTGTCGAGGTCGGTGTCGGAGAGCGTGTAATTGCGCACCAGGAGATCGCGCAGCGTCGTTCGCTCCGCCTCGCTCACAGTTCCGTCAACCGCCATGCAATGAACAAGCAGCGCCGCCAGCGCCAGGCGCGTGTCGTTGGCGCTGACGTGGCGCTCCTCCTCAACCATGCCGAGACGGCGCACGAAATCCCGCAGAGCATCGATCATCCAGTTGACTTAGGACGAAACGGCTGAGAAATCACCCTGCCGGCCGCCATTGCGCCCAAGGCCCCCTTACGAGGGTCGCGCCGGCCACCCGTTTGGATGTCGCCCGATGAACGAAACCGCAATGACGCGTGTCGACACGCGGCGTGCGTGGCTCCAGGAAAGCCGCGCCACGCTGGCATTGTCGTGGCCGATCATCCTGACAAATGTCGCCCAGATGGCGCTCACCACCACCGACGTGGTGATGATGGGCTGGCTCGGCGCGGATGCGCTTGCCGCCGGTGCGCTCGGCTTCAACCTCTATTTCCTGCCCGTCATCTTCGGGATCGGGCTGGTTTCGGCTGTCGCGCCCATGATTGCGCGCGAACTCGGCGCACGCCGAAACTCCGTGCGCGACGTCCGGCGCACGGTGCGCCAGGGATTGTGGGCCGTCGTGGCTCTTACAATTCCGGTGTGGATCATCTTGTGGTTCACCGAGCCGATCCTGATCGCCATCGGGCAAGAGCCGCATCTGGCGGCCGGCGCGGAAAGCTACATGCGCACGCTGCAATGGGCCTTCCTGCCGTTTCTCGGCTTTGTCGTGCTGCGCTTCTTCGTGACGGCGCTTGAGCGTCCCATGTGGGCGTTCGTGATCGTCGGCGGTGCGGTGCCGCTCAATGCGCTCGCCGATTGGTGCCTGATCTTCGGGAATTTCGGATTCCCGCGCCTGGAGCTTTACGGCGCCGGGCTGGCGACGACCTTTGTCAGCACGCTCATGTTCGTCGCTCTGATCGTGTTGGCCGTCAGCGACCGCAAGTTCCGCCGCTACTATCTCTTCGGGCGTTTCTGGCGGCCGGACTGGCCGCGCTTTCACGCCTTGTGGCGGCTTGGCCTGCCGATCGCAGCGACGCTGCTTTTTGAGGTCTCCATCTTCAACGTTGCGGTGTTCTTGATGGGCCTCGTCGGGTCGGCCGCACTCGCCGCGCACGCCATCGCCATCCAGATCGCGTCGGTGACCTTCATGGTGCCGCTCGGCTTCAGTCAGGCCGTCACGGTGCGCGTGGGTCGCGCCTTTGGCGCGGGCGATGCGGCGGGCGTCATGCGCGCCGGCTGGTCGGCCTATACGATGGGCGTCGCCTTCATGGCGCTGACGGCATGCGTCATGGTGTTCGCGCCGCACCTTCTCATCAGCGTTTTTCTGGACTTGAACGATCCGGAGAACGCGGAGGTCATATCGCTGGCAGTGACCTTCCTGATGTTCGCCGCGCTCTTCCAGGTGGTTGACGGCGCGCAGGCGGTGGGCGCCGGGATGCTGCGTGGCCTGCATGACACGAAAGTGCCTATGCTTTATGCGGCGATCGGCTATTGGGGCGTCGGGCTGCCGCTCGGCGTGATTCTCGCCTTTCCTCTTGGTTTCGCCGGGTCCGGCATATGGGCCGGGCTCGCGGCCGGACTGACGGCAGTTGCCACGCTGATGACCTGGCGTTGGCTGAAGCGCGAGAAGCTCAAGCTGGTAACGCCGCGGACGCTTACTGCACTGCAGCAAGGCGCGGCATGATGTGCCCTTCCGATCACGGCACGAACATTGCATGGGGATAAGGGAGATCCGGCGGGGTCTCCGGACCGTAGACACGGGATACAAGGCCCGCCGCGAAGGTTAAATCTTTACAGTCTTTGCCTTAGGCTGCTCACAACGAAGGTCGACCTGCCATGGAAAAACGCATCAGCAGCGTTGCAGCGTCCATGTTCGCCGACTCCGCCATGCCTGAGGGCCCTCTGGTCCACGGCGAGGACATTGAGGCGGTGCGCGAGACCATTCTGGCCAAGCTCGCCCTCGTCCAGGGCAAGGTTCCCACCAGCGCCAGTGACCGCGACTGGTTCATCGCCGCCTCGCTGGCGGCGCGCGACCGCATCGTCCACCGCTGGGGGGAATCCAAGCGGCAGATGCGCCGGGAGAACCGCAAGCGCGTTTATTACCTGTCGTTGGAGTTCCTGATCGGCCGGCTGCTCGGCGAGGTGCTCAACAACCTTGAGCTCACCGCGACCTTTCAAGCTGCGCTCGGCGACCTCGGCGTCGACCTGGACCACATGTTCTCCTCAGAGCCGGATGCCGCGCTGGGCAATGGCGGGCTCGGCCGGCTCGCCGCCTGCTTCGTGGAGAGCATGGCGACGCTCTCCATTCCCGCAGTCGGCTACGGTATCCGCTATGACCATGGGCTCTTCCGGCAGGTCATCAAGGACGGTGTGCAGCAGGAATATCCTGAGACGTGGCTCTCCTTCGGCAATCCGTGGGAATTTGAACGGCCGGAGATCATCTACGACATCGGCTTTGGCGGGCATGTCGACACGGTGACGCTGTCGGGTGGAACGAAACGGTCCGTCTGGCATCCCAACGAGACTGTCGAGGCGGTGGCCTTCGACACGCCGATCGTCGGCTGGAAGGGTCGGCGCGTGAATCCGCTGCGCCTCTGGTCGGCGCGCGCCGTCGACCCGCTCAGGCTCGACATCTTCAATTCCGGCGATCATGTCGGCGCATTGATGACGCAGGCGCGCGCGGAAGCCATCTCCAAGGTGCTTTATCCGAGCGACGAGACGCCGGCCGGCCAGGAGCTCAGACTCCGCCAGGAATATTTCTTCGTCTCCGCCTCGCTGCAGGACCTGGTCAATCGTCACCGGCGTGTCTTCGGCGACGTGCGCTCGCTCCCCGACCGCGCGGCCATTCAGCTCAACGACACGCATCCGGCGATCGCTGTGGCGGAGCTGATGCGCATCCTCGTCGACGTGCTCGGCCTGGAATGGGACGAGGCCTGGGACATTACGGTCCGCACTCTCTCCTACACCAACCACACCTTGCTGCCGGAGGCGCTGGAGACGTGGTCGGTTTCGCTGTTTGAGCGCATGCTGCCGCGGCACGTGCAGATCATCTACCAGATCAACGCGCGGCATCTGGAGGAAGCGGCGCGGCGCACCGTTTCGGAAGCTGAGCTCAAGGCGCTGTCGCTGATCGACGAGCGCGACGACCGCCGCGTGCGCATGGGCCACCTCGCCTTTGTCGGCTCGCATCGCATCAACGGCGTCTCAGCCCTGCACACGGAGCTGATGCGCCACACCGTGTTCAAGGACCTGCACAACCTTTATCCGGAGCGGATCGTCTCCAAGACCAACGGCATCACCTTCCGCCGCTGGCTGCATCGTGCGAACCCGCGCCTCAGCCGGCTCGCCATGGAACTCTGCGGCGAGGACGTGCTGGACGACCCGACGCGCCTGAAACGGCTTGAGGCCTATGCAGATGATCCCAACGTGCAGGATCGGCTCGCCCATATCCGTCACGAAAACAAGGGCGCGCTGACGCGGACCATCGGGCACACGCTCAACATCAACGTCAATCCGGCCGCGCTCTTCGACGTGCAGATCAAGCGCATTCACGAATATAAGCGCCAGCTTCTCAACCTGCTTGAGACGGTCGCGCTTTACGATGCGATCCGCGCCGACCCGAACCAAGATTGGGTGCCGCGGGTCAAGATCTTCGGCGGCAAGGCGGCCGCCACCTATCATCAGGCGAAGCTGATCATTCGCCTCGCCAACGACATCGCCAAAGTCATCAACAATGACGAGTCGATCCGCGGGCTGCTCAAAGTGGCGTTCATGCCGAACTACAATGTGAGCCTGGCGGAGACGATCATTCCCGCCTCCGATCTGTCGGAGCAGATTTCCACCGCCGGCATGGAAGCGTCGGGAACCGGCAACATGAAGCTCGGCCTCAATGGCGCCATCACCATCGGCACGCTGGACGGGGCGAATGTGGAGATCCATGAGCAGGTCGGCGGCGACAACATCTTCATCTTCGGGCTGCGCGCGGAGGACGTTCACGAGCGTCTGAAGAACGGCTTCGATTCCGCAGCGGCGATTGAGGCATCGCCGCGGCTGAGCCAGGTCATCGCCGCGATTTCAAGCGGGGCCTTCTCGCCGGAGGAACCGGGTCGCTATGCGCCGATCGTCGACGCGCTCATGCACAACGACCGCTTCCTGGTGACGGCGGACTTCGACTCCTATTACGAGACGCAGCGCCGGGTCGACGCGCTGTGGCGTGACAAGCGCGCCTGGTGGGCGATGAGCATCCGCAACATCGCCAACATGGCGTGGTTCTCCTCAGATCGCACAATTCGCGAATATGCTGAGGAAATCTGGCGAACCGACGTGCCCCCGCCGGTCGTGTAAGGCGCGCAAAGCGGCGCACTTAACCCCTCTCCGACGCGCAAACTTGAACCTTTCGTCCCGACATGGTTGGAACACAAGGGCAACCGCACCAGCGGGCGCTCTTGGGCAACTGAAAACAGGTGATCTCGCGTGGGCGCTGGGCTTCTCGCCGTCGCGGTCTTGGCGATCTGGCTTTACCTCTTGTTGGCCCGAGGTTTTTTCTGGCGGGCAGCGGAGCGTGACGATGCGCTCGCCGCAGCCGGCGAGACAGACCGCAGCGACGGCGACTGGCCGTCCGTCACGGCGATTGTGCCGGCCCGCAACGAAGCCGACGTGATCGCCAAGACGATCGACCTCCTTACGCGGCAAACTTACCCCGGCCGCTTCTCCATTCTCCTGGTCGATGACCAAAGCAGCGACGGAACCGCGGACGCCGCCCGCGCGGCGGCGGCGGAGGCCGGTGCGACGGATGTGCTGATGGTTCTCAAAGGCTCCGATCCGCCGGCCGGGTGGACGGGCAAGCTGTGGGCCATGCATCAAGGGTTCGGCCGCGTGCAGGAGCAAACGGCGCCGCCGGATTATGTGCTCTTCACCGATGCCGATATCGCCTACGAAGCGCCCGACGCGATTGAGCGCCTGGTGAGCGGCGCTGAGGCGCGCGGCACGGTGCTCACCTCGCTCATGGTCAAGCTGCGCTGCGTGAGCCTTCCGGAGCGTCTGCTTGTGCCGGCCTTCATCTTCTTCTTCGCCAAACTCTATCCCTTCGCCTGGGTGAACAATCCGCGCCGCGCCATTGCGGCGGCGGCAGGCGGATGCATGCTTGTGCGCCGCGAGGCGCTTGCCGTGGCGGGCGGGCTTGCGGCGATCCGCGGCTCGCTGATCGACGATTGCGCGCTCGGCGCGCTGATGAAAAAGCAGGGCCCGATCTGGCTGGGGCTGACGCAGCGCGTCGTCAGCCATCGGCCCTATCTCAGCGTCAACGACATCCGCCGCATGGTGGTGCGCTCCGCCTATGCGGAGCTGCGCTACTCGCCTTGGCGGCTGGCGGGCACGCTTTTAGGCATGGCGCTCACTTATATGGCGCCGCCGGCGCTCACGCTTTTTGCCTCCGGCGCGGCACAGGCGCTTGGCGCGGCAGCGTGGATCATGATGGCGGTGTCGTTCGTCCCCACATTGCGCTTCTACAGGCGCTCGCCGCTTTGGGGTGTCATCCTGCCGGTGATCGCGGCCTTCTACACGGCCTTCACGATTGAGTCCGCCATCCAGCATTGGCGCGGCCGCGGCGGCGCATGGAAGGGGCGCTTTCAGGCGCAAGCCGCCTCAGCCGAAAAGATCGCCGGCGCATGATCACGGCAACGGAAGCGCGCTCCGGCAAGTCGCATCGCGACGAGAACTTCCCCGTCGCGCGGCTGGTGCATCCGCGCCACCGCGGGCCGATCCTCGCCTTCTACCGCTTCGTGCGCGCCGCCGACGACATTGCCGACCATCCGACGCTCGCGGCCGACGACAAGCTCCGCATGCTCGACGCGCTCGACGCCGCGCTAACGGGGCGCGGGGCTCCAGACCGGGAAGCGGAACCGCTCAAGGCGGCGTTGGCGGAGCGCAACCTCCCGCCACGTCACGCGCTCGACCTCCTCGATGCGTTCCGCATGGATGCAACAAAGCTCCGCTACGCCGATTGGTCGGAGCTGATGCATTATTGCAGCCTCTCTGCCATGCCGGTCGGACGCTTCGTGCTCGACGTGCATGGCGAGGCGCAGCAGACGACGTGGCCGGCCTCCGATCCCATCTGTGCGGCCCTTCAAGTCATCAACCATCTGCAGGATTGCGCCGACGACTACCGCAATCTCGATCGCGTCTATCTGCCGCTCGACGTGATGGAGCGCCACGGCGCGCGCGTTGACGACCTTGCGGACGAAGCCGCCACGCCCGGACTGAAGGCCGTAATCGCGGAACTGGCGGAACGCTCGCTGGGGCTCCTGGGTGACGGCGGCGCCCTGCCCGACCTGATCGCCGACACGCGGCTGGCGCTGGAGATTTCCGCAATTCATCGCCTGGCCGTGGCGCTTGCCGGCGGCCTCAGGAACCGCGATCCGCTCAGCCAAAACGTGCATCACAGCAAGGCGCGCTTCGGCTTGATCGCGCTTGCCGCTGCGGCCGGCACGCTGATGCGGCGGCCCTTCCGTCGCCGACTCGATGCGGGGCTTGCGGCCGGAACGCGGGGGCGTTGATGGCAGCGCTCGCAAACGGCGCTCCGGCGCAGACTAGGGGCGGCGCGGCCACACCGGAGCTGCCGGCGGCGGGCAGCTCGTTCTACACCGCCATGCGCATCCTGCCGGCGAAGCGGCGCGATGCGATGTATGCCGTCTACGCCTTCTGCCGCGCCGTCGACGACATCGCCGACGAGGAAGGCCCGCGCGGGCCGCGCCGCGAAGCGCTGAACCGATGGCGCGAGGACATCGACCTCTTGTTTCAAGGCACGGTGCAGGCATCGACGACCGATCTCGCCGAGCCCACGCGTCGCTTCGGCCTGAGGCGCGGCGATTTTCACGCCATCATCGACGGCATGGCGATGGATTTGGAGGCCGACCTCTTTGCGCCGGATTGGGAGACGCTCGATCTTTATTGCGACCGCGTCGCGAGCGCCGTCGGCCGGTTGTCGGTGCGTATCTTCGGCATGGAGGCGGAGCCCGGCGACGCACTGGCCTATCATCTCGGCCGCGCCTTGCAGCTCACCAACATCCTGCGCGACGTGGACGAGGACGCCGCACGCGGGCGGCTTTATCTGCCGCGCGAAGGATTTCAGCGCGCCGGGATCGCCATCGATGGGCGTCGCGCGGAGGATGTTCTCAGCGAGCCGGCGCTGCAGAAGGTCTGCGAAGAGCTTGCCGGGCGGGCCATGGACCATTTCGTACACGCCGACCGCATCATGGGCGACGCGCCGCGCGCTGCCGTGCGGGCCCCGCGCCTCATGGAGGTCGCCTATCGCGACATCCTTCGCAAGCTCAAGGCGCGCGGCTGGGCGCCGCCGCGGACGCGCGTGGGCGTGAGCAAGCTGCGCCTTTTGGGCGCGGTGCTGCGTTACGGGATTTTGTGATGGCAGGCATCGTCCACGTCATCGGCGCCGGGCTTTCCGGTCTGTCGGCAGCCGTGGAGCTGGCTGACGCGGGACGACGTGTCGTCGTGCATGAAGCGGCGCGCTTCGCCGGCGGACGCTGCCGCTCCTATCACGACGCAGCGCTCGATCTCACCATCGACAACGGCAACCATCTCCTTCTCTCCGGCAACTGGGCGGCACTTGCCTATCTCGACCGCATCGGCGGTCGCGATGCGGTGACTATCGCGGATGAGCCGGCCTTCTCGTTTGCCGACCTCGCAACCGGCGAGCGCTGGACGCTCAGGCCCAATCAGGGCCGTTTGCCGTGGTGGATCCTCGATGCGCGCCGCCGCGTGCCGGGCACGCGCGCACCGGACTATCTCGCCCCGATCGGCGTCCTGCGCGCCCCGCCCGCCGCCACTGTCGGCGAGGTGATGGCCTGCCGCGGTCCGCTCTACGATCGTCTGTGGCAGCCGGTCCTGCTGGCCGCGCTCAACACAGAGCCCGGCGAAGCCGATGCGCAGCTGGCGGCGCAAATCCTGCGTGAGACGCTTGCCGCCGGCGGCCAGGCCTGCCGGCCGGTGGTCGCCACCGGCGGGCTTTCCGCGGCTTTGGTCGACCCGGCGATCGCCTTCCTGCGCGAGCGCGGCGGCGAGGTGCGGTTCGGCCGGGCGCTCAAGCGCGTCGCGTTGGAGGGCGCGCGGGTCAGCGCGATCCATTTCGGCGACGACGACATCACGCTCGGCGCGGACGATCAGGTGGTGCTCGCCGTGCCCCCCAACGTGGCGACAGCGCTGCTTCCTGAGATTTCCGCGCCGGAACGCTTCCATGCCATCGTGAACGGGCATTTCCGCATCGCGCCCCCGGCGGGGCAGCAGCTGGTGCTCGGCGTGGTTAACGGCATGACGGAATGGCTGTTCGCCTATCCGGACCGGCTTTCCGTCACCATCAGCTGCGCCGACCGGCTTCTCGACACCCCGCGCGAGGCGCTGGCCGAGACGATTTGGCGCGAAGTCGCCACGCTCACCGGACTTGCGCCGGAATTGCCGCGCTGGCAGATCGTGCGTGAACGACGGGCGACCTTCTCCGCCACGCCGCAAGAGGCAGCCAAGCGGCCGGAAGCGCGCACGCGATACGACAATTTGGTGCTTGCCGGCGACTGGACGCAAACGGGCCTGCCGGCCACCATCGAAGGATCAATCCGTTCCGGCCTGAGTGCGGCGGCGCTGCTTGCAGGCGCGCCCGACCGGCTGGATCGTTCTCGGAGAGCTGCATGACACCTGACGTAATGGCGCGCGACGAGACCTCGTCCAGCGATGTGGCTTCGCCTCATTCGGAGACCGCGGTCACGCTCGCTGAGATCGACAAGCGGGTGGAATCGGCGACCGACGCGCTTCTCAGCGCCCGCAAGGACGGCGCCCATTGGTGCTTCGAGCTGGAGGCCGATTCAACGATCCCGGCCGAATATGTGCTTTTCCGCCATTTCCGCGGCGAGCCCGAAGACCTGGAGCTGGAAGCGAAGATCGCCGTCTATCTGAGGCGCATCCAAGGAGCGCATGGCGGCTGGCCGCTCTTCCATGACGGCGCCTTGAACATGAGCGCCAGCGTCAAGGCTTATTACGCGCTGAAGATGATCGGCGACGATCCCGACGCGCCGCACATGGTGCGCGCCCGCGACGCCATCCTCAAGAACGGCGGCGCGGAGCAGAGCAATGTGTTCACGCGCTTCCTCCTGGCACTCTACGGCGAGGTGCCGTGGTGGGCGGTGCCGACAATGCCGGTGGAGATCATGCATCTGCCGCGCTGGTTCCCCTTCCATCTCGACAAGGTCTCCTATTGGGCGCGAACGGTCATGGTGCCGCTCTTCGTGCTGCAGGCGCTGAAGCCGAAAGCCGTGAACCCGCGCGGCACGCGGATTCAGGAGCTCTTCCGCACGCCGCCCGACAAGGTGCGCACATGGCCGAAAGGGCCGCACCAGAAAGCGCCGTGGACGCAGATCTTCGGCGGCATCGACATCGTGCTGAAGCGCGTCGAGCCGTTCTTTCCGCGCGGCACGCGCCGTCGTGCCATCGACAAGGCCGTAGCGTTCGTCGACGAGCGCCTCAACGGCCGCGACGGGCTCGGCGCGATCTTCCCGGCGATGGTCAATTCCGTCCTCATGTATGACGTGCTCGGCGTTCCCGCCGACGACCCGAGGCTGGTCGACGCGCGGCAATCGATCGACGATCTGCTCGTCATCAAAGACAATGAGGCCTATTGCCAGCCCTGCCTGTCGCCGGTCTGGGACACGGCACTCGCCACTCACGCTCTGCTTGAAGTCGGCACGGAGAAGGCGGAGAACGCCGCATACGAGGCGCTCAACTGGCTGAAGCCCTTGCAGGTGCTTGACGTGGTGGGCGACTGGGCAGCGCAGCGCCCCAATGTGCGGCCGGGCGGCTGGGCGTTCCAATATGCCAACGCCCATTACCCCGATCTCGATGATACGGCCGTTGTGGTGATGGCCATGCAGCGCGTGCAGGCGCGCTTGGACAAAAGCAAAGGCACCTTTGACGAGGCGATTGCACGCGGCCGCGAGTGGATCGCCGGGCTGCAGAGCCGCGACGGCGGGTGGGCCGCCTTCGACGCCGACAACAATGCCGAATATCTCAACAACATCCCGTTCTCCGATCACGGCGCATTGCTTGACCCGCCGACCGCCGACCTGACGGCGCGCTGCGTCTCCATGCTGGCGCAGCTTGACGAAGACGTGCCGACAAGCCCCGCCATGACGCGCGGTGTCACTTGGCTGATGCGCGACCAGCTGGAAGACGGGAGCTGGTACGGGCGCTGGGGGATGAACTACATCTATGGCACGTGGTCGGCGCTTTCGGCGCTGAACGCCGCCGGAATCGATCGGGACTCGCCGGCGGTCAAGAAGGCGGTGGCGTGGCTGGAATCCATCCAGAACTCCGACGGGGGATGGGGCGAGGACGGGGAGAGCTACAAGCTCGACTATAGCGGCTACGAAGCCGCGCCCAGCACACCCTCACAGACGGCCTGGGCGCTGCTTGCGCTGATGGCGGCCGGCCAGGTGGAAAGCGAGGCGGTCAGGCGGGGAATCGGCTATCTTGCCGGCTCGCAAGGCGAGGACGGCCTATGGCCCGAGGAGCGTTTTACGGCGGTCGGCTTCCCGCGTGTGTTCTATCTTCGCTATCACGGCTACGCGAAGTTCTTCCCGCTATGGGCGATGGCGCGTTATCGCGGGTTGCGGCGCGGCAACAGTCGTACCGTGGCGTTCGGGATATAAGGGCGCAATGAACATCCACGTCGCAACCGACGGTCTGCCGGTGCTCGTGGTCACCGGAATGGCGCGGGAGACCAAGCTCGCGACCGGCCCCGGGCTTTCAGCAGTCACCTCAGGCGGCGATCCTGAGCGGCTACGCAAGATGCTGGCGGCGCGGACCGTCCCCGGCTGCCGTGCCGTGTTGAGCTTCGGCATTGCCGGCGGGCTGGACCCGGCCTTGAAAGCCGGCGACGTCGTCGTGGCGACCGGCGTGGTGACGGATAAGGCACGCTGGCCGGCCCATAGGGGGCTCGCCGATACGCTTGCCGCATCCCTAAGTGCCGGTGGCGTGCGCGCCACGCTCGCCGACATTGCCGGCGTCGACGCCGCACTGCTTAACGCCGATGCCAAGGCGGCGGTGCGAGGCGCGACCGGCGCGGCCGTGGCGGATATGGAATCGCACGTTGCGGCGGAATTCGCCGCCCGCCATGGGCTCTTGTTCACGGCGCTGCGCATCGTCTGCGATCCGGCCGAGCGTACGATGCCGTCCATGGTCGCCAACGCGCTGAAGCCCGACGGCGGCGTCGACCATTATTCGGTGTTGACGGATCTGTGGCGCCAGCCGATGCAGCTCGCCGCGCTGCCGCGGCTGGCCGGCGAGGCGCGGACCAGCTTCCGCGCGCTAGGCCGCTGTCGAGATCTTCTTGGGATCGGGCGTGGTTTTCCGGATCTCTTCCAGCTTCTCGGCGACGTTGCGTGAGAAGACGTATTCCGCCGGCCGCTGATTGGCGAGCGAGATCTCCGGCGCCATTTCCCCGTCGGTCCTGACACCGCGTAACGCAACCATTGCCGCCTTCCAGGGCTTGCGCACCGTGTCGGTGACGGCACTCGCCTCATAGCCGCAATGCACCATGCAGTCGGCGCATTTCTCGTAATTGCCGGTGCCGTATTTCTCCCATTCCGTCTCTTCCATCAGCTCCTTGAAGGTCTTTGTGTAGCCTTCGCCGAGCAGATAGCAGGGGCGCTGCCAGCCAAACACGGTGCGCGTCGGGTTGCCCCACGGCGTGCAATGATATTGCTGATTGCCGGCGAGGAAATCGAGGAACAGGCCGGATTGGTTGATCGGCCATTTGCGGCCGCCTTTGCCACGACGGAACACGCCGCGGAACAGCTCCTTGGTGGCGCGCCGGTTGAGGAAGTGTTTTTGGTCCGGGGCGCGCTCATAGGCGTAGCCCGGCGACATGGTGATGCCGTCGACGCCAAGCTCCGTCACGGTGTCGAAGAAATCGGCGACGCGATCCGCTTCGGAATTGTTGAAGAAGGTGCAATTGATGGTGACGCGAAAACCCTTCTCCTTGGCGAGCTTCAGCGCGGAGACCGCCTTGTCGTAGACGCCCTTGCGGCAAACGGAGCGGTCATGCATCTCCTGATCGCCGTCGAGATGGATCGACCAGTTGAAATAATGGTTCGGCTTGTACTGATCGATCTTCTTCTCAAGCAGCAGCGCGTTGGTGCACACGATGACATAGCGGCGCTGTGCGATGAGCCCCTCGACGATCTTGGGCAGCTCCTTGTGGATCAGCGGTTCGCCGCCGGCGATCGAAACGACCGGTGCGCCGCACTCCTCAGCCGCGTGGAGCGCGTCCTCAACGGCGATGCGCTTGTTGAGAATCTCCTCCGGATAGTCGATCTTGCCGCAGCCGGCGCATGCCAGATTGCAGCGGAACAGAGGCTCCAGCATCATCACAAGCGGATAGCGCTTGCGGCCCGTCAGATGCTGACGAAGGATGTAGCCGCCGATCGTCGCGGCTTGCCTGACTGGAATTCCCACTAGCGCGTCCCTTCTTTGACCATCGGTTCGGCAGCGCGTGCGGCCGGCCGCTCCTTTGAGAGCTCCACCGGCAGGCGGAAATGCACGTTCTCCTCGATTCCATCCAGCGTCGTGACCTCCACTGGGGCGATTTTGCGCAGCGCTTCAATCACGTCCTCAACCAGCACCTCAGGCGCTGAGGCGCCGGCGGTCAGACCGACCTTTTCAACGCCACTGAGCCATGCGGGGTCCACTTTGGACCCGTCGGCGACCAGATAGCCCGGCACGCCGGATTCCTCTGCGATCTCCCGCAAGCGGTTGGAATTGGAGCTGTTCTGCGCGCCGACGACGAGAATGAGGTCGGCGACGCGGGCGAGGTCGCGCACGGCCGTTTGCCGGTTTTGCGTGGCGTAGCAGATGTCGCGCGTCTCCGGCCCGACGACGTCGGTGAAACGGCGCTTCAGCGCTTCGATCAGCGCGCTCGTGTCGTCAACGCTGAGCGTCGTCTGGGTGACGTAGGCGATCGGCGTGTCGTCATCGAGCGGCAGCGCGGCGATCTCCTCCTCGTCCTGTACGAGATGGGTCGGACCGTCGATCTGGCCGAGCGTGCCTTCTACTTCCGGGTGGCCGGCGTGACCGATCAGGATCAGCGTGCGACCCCGCTGAACGTAATGACGGCCCTGATTATGGACCTTGGAGACCAGCGGGCAGGTCGCGTCGAGGGTCGGCAATTCGCGCGCCTTTGCCTCGTTGATCACGGCCTTCGGCACGCCATGGGCGCTGAACACGGTGATGGCGCCGTCGGGCACCTCACTCAGCTCCTTGACGAAACGCGCGCCCTTGGCGATCAGGCTGTCCACAACGTGCCTGTTGTGCACAATTTCGTGACGCACATAGACCGGCGATCCGTAGCGCTCCAACGCCAGCTCCACGATGTCGATCGCGCGCACGACGCCGGCGCAAAAACCGCGCGGCTGCGCAAGAATGACCTGCAAGTGCTTGTCGGCGACGCTCGGCAAGGCCCCTGCCCCTAAAGGATATCCGGTTTCAAGTCTTATGCTTTCAAGTTTTATGCCACGCGGCCGATCTTCGGTCGAGTCTGAGAGCCCGGCCAATGCGCAAGAAGTACCAAGGGGTTGCCGGAATATTACACCTCACACGCCGCGACAAAAGGGCACCGCCCGGCGCCCCGGTGAGCTAGGGCCAATTGGTCCTAGCCGCTCCCCAGCCGCTTCATGCGGATGATGACGTAGTTTTCGCCCTGATTGATATCCAGCACGGCGTCCTGGAACTCCGGAACCAAAGACTTGGCGGCGGCGCCGCTTAGGGCATAGGGCTCACGCGGCACGCCGAGAAACTTGTCGAACTCGTCGTTATTGTTGACGTCGTGATAGCCGACCACGGCATAGGCGCCGGGCGGCACATCCTGGAACAACGCCTCAACAAAGCCTTGCGAGGCCGGCACGGCGGCTTGATAGGGGCAGCCCTCGGGGCTGAAATCGGTGTCACAAACAGCGACGTTGACCACGCCATTGCTCGATTCAACGTTCTCAACGATGACACGCACAATGGTCTGGGACGGCGCCTGTGCGGGCGGCTCTTCGGCGGCGGCCGGCGGCACCTCCTCCACCAGTTCCGGATCGGCCTGGGCGACGATCTCCGGCGACAGGTCGGCCCCGCGCGTCTTCTCCCGCGCCGGCTCCGACGGCTCGGCGGCCACGATATCGGGCTCGATCTGTGGCTCGATTTTCGCCTCCACCGGCACGGCCGGCAGAGCAAGCGGCTCCAGCATCGCGCCGGCAAGCGGCTCGGGCGCGAAGAACACCAGGGGCAGTGTTTTCGGCATCGGGAGCATCTCAATATCGGCACTCGCCGATTGCGCCTGCGCCGTCGCCAACGTCGCGCCACCGACAATAAGCAGCGCTGCTACTTTCATCGCGATTGTTCCATTCCTTAAACGCGCGAACCTTGGCACCACTCCATCAAGCCTCTTTGTCAAAATGCTGACAAAACCACAGCTATTTCCGGTCAGCGTCATTTCGCTTGAACTGCTCCACCACCGCCGTCAAGGCCTCGTCGACCGGGCGCGGCGCGTAGCCCAGTTCGTTTCTGGCCTTGGCGCAGTCAAAAGGCGCGGAGCGAAGCGCCAAGACGACGCCCTCCAATGTAGCGACCGGAGGCGTGTGCGTCACGTGGTCAGACCACCAGCCGGCAACACCCCCTGTCGCCAGGGCCAAAAACGCGGGAATTGTGCGCTGCGGCATGGAGCGCCCGGATTTCCGGGCCAGAATCGCCAAAAGCGCCCGCAACGATAGGTTTTCGCCGCCAAGGATGTAGCGCTCGCCGGCGCGGCCGTGAAACCCGGCTTGAACCATGCCGTCGGCCACGTCGCGCACATCCACCAGGTTGAGCACGCAGTCCAGGAAGACTTTTTGGTTGCCCGTCAAAAACAACGCCAGCATGGCGGCCGGCGGGGTGTTGTTGCGGTCGCCGGCACCGATGGGCACCGTTGGATTGACCACCACCACGTCAAGCCCCTTATGCGCTGCAGCGCGCACGGCGAACTCAGCGAGCAGTTTTGAGCGCGTGTAGGGGCCCGGCATTTCGTCAATTCGTGGGTCACTCGCCTCGTCGACTGCTGAGCCGGCCGAGCGCTTCGGCAGCAGGATCGATTCCGTGGAGCAGTGCACGACCCGCCGAACGCCCGCCCGCGCGGCGGCCTTCAGCGCGACCTCCGTGCCGCCACGATTGATCCGGTCGAACGCATGCCTGTCGCGATGCCATAGATGGGCGATGCCGGCGAGGTGGTAGACGCAATCGACGCCGCGCATCGCCTTCTCGACAACGGCCGCGTCGTCGATCGAGCCATGGACATATTCGGCCGGCGCCGATGCCGGGGGAGGCTCGGCGACATCCAGCACCCGAACGTCATCGCCGTGCGCCGTTAATGCGCCGACCAGGTGCTGGCCGATGAATCCGCTGCCGCCCGTCACGAGCGCCAACGCCATCTAACGGCTCGCCGGTTGGCGTCCGATTCCGATGGCCGTCATGAAAGACGGCAAAATGACCAGCGACACAATGAGGACGAAAAAGATCGCCAGGCCCAACAAGACGCCCATGGAGAACAAGCCGCGGTGCTCGGCGATAGACAGCGTCGCGAAGGCGGCGACGGTGTTCAGCTGCGTGATCAGCACCGCAAGCGGCGTCGACGTGGAGAGCACGTCGCCGCCCCCCGTGCCCGCGGCTGCCTCGTGATCCACCTCGCGGGCCCGGTTGACCATGTGGATGGAACTGGCAACGCCAAGGCCGATCAGAAGCGGGATGACAATGACATTGGCGAAGTTGAACGGCAGATCGAGAGCGGCCGATCCCGCGACGACCCACAGCGAGCCGAGAGCCAGCGGCGCAAGCACCAGGAGGACGTCCGATACGCGGCGGCGGAGAACCACGACCACCAGCCCGATCGCGATCACCGTATAGAGGATCGCCTCGCCGAAGGAGTGCAGGATGGCCTTGCCGGCCCCCGTGACACCGGCGGGCGCGCCGGTCGGGTTGGGCGCAACGCTCTGCACGGCCTCGGTGAATGTCCGCATGGCGGTGGCGCTCGGCAGATCGGTCGCCGGCAACACGCGAAGCCGGACTTCGCCGGCATCGGAGACCCAGTCGCTACGGAGGTCTTCGGGGATGTCGTCGATCGTGACGGCTTCGGCGACGGAGAATTTTTGCCGGAGGTCAGCCACCAGGGGCGGCATCTGGCGGGTCAGGGCGTCGCCGAGCGCGCGCAATTTATCCGGTGCGTCGCCCTGTTCGGCGGCAAAGCGCTGAAGCGCTTCGGCAAGCCGCGCGCCGGCGTCGCGGATGGCCGGCTCTATCGGCATCTCCTCCGGCACGGCGGCGATCGTTTCGGCGCTCTTGAGCAACGCGGCATACGCGCCGGTCAGTTCCTCCTCGGTCGGCACGGCGGCTTCGCGCTCCGTCATGAAGCGCTGACCCAGCTGACCGCGCGCATTGTTCAGCGCCTCCAGCTTCGGCTCCTGATCGCGCGGAACAAAGTCGCCGATCCAGCGCACGCCGGCGACGCCTTCAAGGACAGCAAGCTTAGGCACCATCTCGCCCGCCGTCTCGAGGTCGGACGCCAGCACGTTCAGCGCATAGGGCGAGGTCTCAGGATTGTCGGCCAGGTCCTTATAAGTCTCAACGGCCTCGGTGTTCGGGTTCTGCAGGTTGAGCGGGTTGGTGTCGATCTCCACACGAAGGGCGGCGAAGAGCGCGGCAACGCTCACGAGCCCGGCCACGACGAGGACAATACGGTAGTGGCGGGCGATCACCGGCGCGATGCCGAGGCTTCGTGCGGCGCGTGAGGATGGCTGCGGCCGCATCACCGCCATCAGCGCAGGCAGTAGCGTGAACGTGATCACCAGCGCGACAGCCATGCCGAGCGCGGAGATAATGCCGAACTCCGCCAGGCCGGTGTAGGAGGTCGGCACGAAAGACAGGAACGCCAGTGCCGCACAGAGTGCGCTCAGGCTGATGCCGGGCCATTCGCTGGCGATCGCCCGTTTCAGCGCCGCATCGAACGAAGCCCCGCTGCGCGCTGCCTCCAGATAGCGCATGCCCAGATGCGTGCCAAAATCGATGCCGAGACCGAAGAAAAGCACCACGAAGGCGACGGAGATCAGATTGAGCCGGCCGACCGACAGGGCGGCGAGACCCGCGGTCCAGACGGCACCGATGATGAGCGCAATCAGGAGCGCCGCGATCATGCGTCCGGAGCGAATGCCGATCGTGAGAATGGTGGAGACGAGGATCAACGAAAGGATGCTGGCGTAGAGCGCGCCGGAAAAGGCGTCATTCAGCTCCTGCTGACGCAGCACCGGCTCACCGGTCACACGGAAGGTCACATCGGGAAAGGCGGCGCTGAGCTCTCCGAAGGCGGCGCGAAGCGCATCGATGGCAGTGCCGGCGCGGTTCAACGAGGTGTCGTCGAGGACCGGCTTGATCTCCAGGATCTGACGCTCTCGGCCGGGTAGGCCGTCGGGACCGAAGAGGTCGTTCCACGGCATCTCGGCCGCCTGGCCGGCGGCGGAGGCTTCGACGGTCTCCGCGATCAGGTCGAGCATGCGCTCCAGGCCGGGCGGGGCGAAGCCCTGTGTGGCGCCCTCCTCCGACATGGCGATCAACCCGGCCACGCCGCGTAGGCTCGGATCGTCGGCCAGATTGGCGAGAACCGACCGCGCCGGACGGAGCTGCCCGGCAACCTCCATGATGCGCTCCGGCTCAAGAAAGAGCAGGCCGTAGCGGTCGAAATAGGGGGAAGAGCCGGCCAGCTCGACCCGCTCGAACAGCTCGCTGCGGCCCTGCAGAAGCGCCGTCAGGCCCTTGCCTGCACCCTCCGCTTCCTCCGAGGTCTCCGCATCGACCACAACGACGATGACGTCTTCCTCCGGAAACGCTTTTTCATAAGCGATCTCGGCTTGGCGAAACGGCAGCTCGGCTGAAAGAATCTCATCCGTGCTGGTATTGATCGTCAGCCGGGTCGCGGCCAACGCGGCAAGCACGGTTATCGCCAACGCGACGCCGATCACCGCCCAGGGACGATGGACCGCCATGTTCGCCAAAGTCTGCAGCAGCGTCTGATCGTTTTGCGGCATGCGTGGAATGGTCGGCCTCAGGGGCCAGGTGCGTTCAACTTGATCGAAAGGAGAGGCTTGCTGATCCGCCAATTGTGGGCGCAAAGCCTGTTAGCGCCAGTGGGCGGGTTGCCGCAACCCATTTCGCTCGCGCATTCTAGTATCTCGAATTTGACGTTCGCGTGTTCTGGCAGATGGCCCCGAGCGGATTTCAGATTCGATAGGACACGAGTCAATCTGTTGTATCTAGTGGAGTTTTGGGATTTGAAGTGCCTATGAAGGGCCCGCATGAAACAATGCTGGGACCTTCAGACCCACCACACTGGCAAACCCACCGCGCTGGGGCGTTCGCTGATCGGGGGCTTTGAATTGAGCGCTGAGAGTTTTGAAAGCCGACTAGCTTCGGCTGCTGGAACCGTCGATGCGGTGCTGGAGGAATTGCTCACGGCAACGGCGCGCGCCGGTGAGATCGCGCGGCCGGACCGCCTGTTGGACGCCATGCGCTACGCAACGCTGGGGGGCGGCAAGCGGCTCAGGCCGTTTCTTCTGGCGGAGGCGGCGCGGGTTTTCGGGGCGGACGGGGCGAATGTGCTGCGCGCCGCCGCTTCCGTTGAGCTCATCCATTCCTACAGTCTCGTCCATGACGATCTTCCGGCCATGGACAACGACGATCTGCGTCGCGGGCGGGCGACCGCGCACCGCGCCTATGACGAGGCAACCGCCATCCTGGTCGGCGACTCGCTTCTCACGCTGGCTTTCGACGTACTGGCCGACGAGAAGACCGATCCGGACCCCGCCGTCAGGGTCGATCTCGTGGCGACGCTGGCCGTCGCCTCAGGGCTCGGCGGCATGGCCGGCGGCCAGATGCTGGACCTTGCGGCGGAGGGGCGTTTTGCGGACGACAAGGCGCCGCTTTCGCTCTCCATGGACGACATCTTGCGGCTGCAGGCGATGAAGACCGGCGCGCTCATCACCGCATCGGCGGAGATGGGTGCCATCATCGGTCGTGCCGACAAAGCCGGCCGCAAGGCACTGCGCGATTACGGCCATCTTCTCGGGCAGGCGTTCCAGATCGCCGACGATCTGCTCGATGTGGAATCGGACGCCAAGACGCTCGGCAAGGCGACGGGCAAGGATTCCTCGATGGGTAAAGCGACTCTGGTGGGGCTCATGGGCGTTGAGGCCGCGCGCGAGCGGCTGGCCGGCCTGGTGGCGGAGGCGGAGGCGGCCCTCGACCGGTTCGGCGACAAGGCCGATGTGTTGCGGCAGGCGGCCCGCTTCGTCGCAGATCGCCGCAATTGAGCGCCATGGCTAAGAAGAAAAAGGCGACGCTGCACGGCGTGATCGCTGCGGCGCCGACGCCGATCACCGACACTCACGAGCCGGACCTCGGACGTTTTGTGACGCTCTGCCGCTGGCTCCTTGATAACGGCTGCGACGCGCTCAACATCTGCGGCACCAACGGCGAAGCGACCTCGCTCACCGTCGAGCAACGCATGGCCGTCATGAGCGCCGCGGCCGGGGCGCTGCCCGGAGAACGGATCATGTGCGGCACCGGCGCGGCCTCCGTCGGCGACGCCGTTCAGCTTACCGAGCACGCCGCCGCGCTCGGCTTTGCCGGCGCTCTGCTTCTACCGCCGTTTTACTACAAGGGCATCCCCGACGATGGGATCGTGGGATATTTCGAGCGCATCGTCGCGGCAACGCAGAACGCGCCGATCGATCTCTACCTCTACAACTTTCCGCAGCTTTCCTGCGTGGAATATTCCGTGCCGCTCATTGAGCGCCTGATCGCTGCGTTCGGCAGCCGCATCGCCGGGCTGAAGGATTCTTCCGGCAATCTCGATTACGCGTCGAGCGTCGCTTCGATCTCCTCTGATCTCGCAGTTTTTCCGAGCACCGAAGCGGTGCTGCTTAAGGCGAGGGCCGGCGACTTCGCCGGCTGCATCTCCGGCAGCGCCAACATAACCTCAGCGCATTGCGCCAAGGCCTATCACGACGGTAACGCTGTGGCGCTCGATAGGGCGGTCGCCATTCGCACCCTCGTCACGCAATTGCCGCCGGTCCCTGCGATGAAGGCGGTGCTAGCCGCGCGGCTCAATGATCCAACGCTTGCCACTGTGCTGCCGCCACTGGCGCCGCTTCCCGACGCCGATGCCCGGCAGCTTCTTGCCGATATTGCGGCGCTGGAATCGTCGGACTAATCGTCCCATTCAGGCGCGGCGTCGGCGGGGTCGATGATGCGCCCGTCCGGCCGTGAAAGCGCGGAGATGGCGGCCATATCGTCCGGCTCCAGCGCGAAGTCGGCGATGGCGAAATTCTCCTTGATACGCTCCGGCGACGCGCTCTTGGGCACCGCGATCACACCGTCCTGCTGAATGTGCCAACGCAGGATCACCTGGGCGGGCGTGCGGCCCAGGCGTTTGGCGATCGACGAAACCGTCTCGTCCTTCAGCATGTCGCCGCGTCCAAGCGGTGAGTAGGACGTGAATGAGATGCCGCGCTCGCGACAGGCGTCGATGACTTTGTCCTGGTTGAGATAGGGATGGTATTCGCACTGATTGGTGACGATCGGTTGATCGGTCGCCGACCAGGCGTCGGCGACGAGCTTGCTGGTATAGTTCGACACGCCGATATGCCGCGCCATGCCGCGCCGCTTCACGTCGTTGAGCGTGCGCGTCGTCTCAGCGATAGTGAGGTCGCGGCTCGGCCAGTGAACAAGGACGAGATCGACATCATCCATGCCGAGGCGCTTGAGGCTTGCCTCAACGGCGCGTTGCATGATTCCATCGGCGAGTTCCGGCGGCGGCACTTTCGTCGTGACGAAGATCTCCTCGCGCGGCACGCCGGAGGCGCGGATCGCCTCGCCGACTTCCGCCTCGTTGCCGTAGGCAGACGCGGTGTCGATATGGCGATAGCCGGCGGCGAGGGCGGCGGAGACCGCCTTGACGCATTCCTCGCCACGCAACGGCCATGTGCCGAAGCCGATGGCCGGTATCGCGGCGCCATGCGCGGAGACGGCGTGCAGAGCCGACATCAGCCGACGGGCTTGTAGGCGATGGCCTCGATCTCGACCTTGATGTCGATCATCAGCCGCGCCTCAAGCGTCGTGCGCGCCGGCGGGTCGTTGGGGAAGTAGGTCGCATAGGTGGCGTTGAACGCGGCAAATTCCTTGGCGTCGGTCAGGATGACGAATGTCTTGACCACGTCGTCGAGCGTGCAGCCGGCGAGCTCCAGGGCCGCCTTGATGTTTTCCATCACCTGCCGCGTCTGTTCCTCAATGCCGCCGGACACAACCGTGCCGCTCTGGTCGGTCGGCACCTGGCCGGATATGTAGACGTAGTCCCCCGCCCGCACGGCCGGCGACAACGGAACGTGCGACTTGCCGAATACCTGCTTACCCATGCTTTGGCTCCCCTTCTGTCGCACCGGCTGTAGAGAAAAGAGGCTCCGATGACAAATGCTCCGGCGATGAATGTTGGCGACATAGAGACACCGGCCGTAACGATCCTGCTTGATCGCATGGAGGCCAACATCGCCCGGGCGCAAGCGCTGATGGACGCGCACGGCGTGGACAACCGCCCGCACATCAAGACGCATAAGATTCCTGCGATCGCATCCATGCAGATCGCCGCCGGCGCCAGCGGCATCACTTGCCAAAAACTCGGCGAGGTTGAGGTGTTCGTGGATGCCGGCATCGCCGACGACATTCTGGTCACCTACAACATTCTCGGCGAGGTGAAGACCGATCGGCTGATGGAGCTGTCGTTGCGCGTCAAGCGTCTTGCCGTTGTCGCCGACAATGAGATCGTCTTGCGCGGCCTTTCCGAAGCGGGCGTGCGCCACGGACGCGACGTGCCGGTGCTGATTGAATGCGACGGCGGCATCGGCCGCAATGGCGTGCAGACTCCTGAGGCGGCGCAAGCGCTTGCTCAGATGGCGACGAACCTGCCGCGCATCCGCTTTGAGGGCCTGATGGTCTTCCCCAACAAGGGGCCGGAAACTGCCGCCTTCATGAACAAGGCGCTGGAGCTCATCAGGGCCGACGGCATCGCGGTGCCGGTGGTCTCCGGCGGCGGCTCGCCGGCGCTGATGACGCTTGCCGACTTTCCGATGATGACGGAGCATCGCGCCGGGACCTATGTCTACAACGATTTGATGATGGTCGACGCGGGCGCCGCCTCGCTGGATGATTGCGCGATGCATGTGCGTGCCACGGTGGTTTCGATGCCGACGGAAGACCGCGCTATCATCGACGCCGGCTCCAAAGTGCTCACGCGCGATCAGTACACGCTCTCCAATTTCGGACAGCTGGTTGAGCATCCCGGTGCGGTCGTGGCCAATTGCTCGGAGGAGCACGGCATGCTCGACCTGTCGCGTGCCCAATCCAAACCGCGGATCGGCGACATCGTCAACGTGATCCCCAACCATTGCTGCGTCGTCTCCAACATGGTCGACGAGGTCTATGGCGTGCGCGACGGGCAGGTTGAGACGGTCTGGCCGGTGGCGGCGCGCGGCCGGGTCCGCTAGGCGGTCATTGGCGCATCGGATCGGCGGCTCTCTGGCTGGCTTGCCGCCCCTGGCCGCTTGACCTGCGTCAAGGACTGAGCGGCCGCGGCGGCACTAGCTAGGCTTTAAATCAGCTGCAATCAGTGGTCGCGTCGGCTTGTCCCGGCGTGTCATCTACCGTTGGGGCGCCGCCTGGAGCGGAGAAGCCAAGGCTGGCCAAGGAAACGTACCATGAAACCGAATCTGATCCTGCTTGCCGCCGACGGCTCCGAGCCGTCACAGAAAGCCCTGGACTATGCGGTGCTGCTCGCCAAAAGCGCACCAGCAAAGCTGCTTGTCCTTCACGTTCAGAAGAGACACGGTCGCGAGAGCATTCCACCGGAGCTGGCGGAACTTGAGCGCATCGAGCACATCCGAGTCACCGAGGCGGAGGTGCTGCACGGCGTGGCCGAAACAGTCGCGGCGACGGCTGAGCAGCAAGCCCGTGCCAAAGGCGTCGCGGAAACCGGGCGGGTCGTGGTGGAGGGCGATCCGGCCCGTGAGATCATCGCGGCCGCCAAAGCCAACAACGCCGATACGATCGTCATCGGCAGCCGGGGCTTGGGCGACCTTGAGGGTCTGCTGCTCGGTAGCGTATCGCATAAGGTGGCGCAGGCGGCGCCGTGCACCTGCGTTATCGTGCGATAGGCGCGCGGCCGGGTCCGCTAGTTCTCCACCTCAAAACCAAGCCCGAACTGTACAGCCATCCGGCAGGCGTGTTCGGCAATTGCGGTGTCGAGCGCCGGGGTTCCGGTGAGGTCGCAGATTGTGATCTCGTCTTCGCTCTGGCGGCCCGGCTTCGTCCCCGCCGCCAATTCGCCGATCTCGTCGGCGACGTGATCGTCCTCTAAGAGCCCAGCGGCGATCGCAGCACGCATCTCGCCCATTGCGCGGCTCTGCTCATTGCGGTCGCAGACGAAGCGATCGGCCGCTACGAGGATGCGCGGATCGAGTTCGTTCTTATTCGGCGCATCCGCCCCAATTGCGGTGATATGCAGGCCTGGGCGAAGCCAGTCGCGTTTGATGATCGGTTTCTCCGCGGGCGTGGCCGTGATCAGGACATCGGCCTTGCGCGCGACGTCCTCTACCGTCGCGGCAACGCGGACGGAGATGTCGAGCGTGTTGCGTATCCTCAGCGCGAAGGCCTCCGACTTGCCGGTCCCCCGCGCCCAGACGATGAGTTCTGAGAAATCGCGCACCTCTTTCAGCGCCTGCACCTGCAATTCGGCCTGGGCGCCCGCGCCGATCACCCCGGCGGTGTGGATCTCGGCCGGCGCCAAGTGCTTGGCGGCGACGGCGCCGGCGGCCGCGGCGCGCAAGCCGGTCAGATAGCCATTGTCGAGGAGCACGGCCGTCGCGATGCCGGACTCTGAATCGAGCAGCACCGTCATGGCGCCGACATTGGGCAGCCCGAGCCCGGCATTGTCACCAAAACTCGGCGTCACCTTAATGGCGAAATGGGTGAGCCCGGGCACGTAGGCGGCGCTCACATCGAGCGTGCCGTGATGCGCCTCGATCGCCATAGTGAGATGCGGCGGGACGGTGACGGCGCCCTCAGTCAGCGCGCGAAGCGTGCTTTCCGCCAGCGCCACCAATTCCGCGTCGAGCTCCACGCCCGATCTCAGATCGTCCTCGGTGAGGATCGTCACATTCGACATGTTTCCGGAGCTTTTTCCTGCCGCCAACAGCGACGATCCCCGCGGGAAGCCGCCTATGTCAATGATACCGACGTCGAAGCCGGCCTGAAGCTTCCCGCGAGCCGCGCTCGCGGTTTGCGCGTTTGTCCCTTTGCCGGAGCATGATCTTATCGGAAAACCGGTATCCACTTTTCGGGATCATGCTCTAGCATAAGGCCAAGGGACCCGCCGCGACAGGTGCGGCACGAGGACGGAGAGCACCCATGTACACCGTCGGTGAGGAGGAGATTGAAGCGATCGCCACGGCGATCCGCGAGGGCGCGCTGTTTCGCTATGGCGTCGGCGGCGAATGCGACCGCTTTGAGGAGCGCTACGCCGCTTATCTCGGCGTGCGGCATGTGGCGATGACGGTGAGCGGCACGTTCGCGCTTTCAGCAGCGATGATTGCACTCGGGATCGGCCCGGGCGACGAGGTGCTGATCCCGGCGCATACTTATATGGCGTCGGCAACGGCGGTGCTGACCACCGGTGCAATTCCCGTGATCGTCGATGTCGATGAGAGCATCACCATCGATCCGCAGGCCGTGGAGGATGCGATCGGCCCACGCACCAAGGCGGTGATCCCGGTGCATATGTGGGGTGCGGCCTGCAACATGGACGCCATCATGGCGATCGCGGAGCGGCACGGCTTGTGGGTCATTGAAGATGCATGCCAGGGCGTCGGCGGCGGCTATGAGGGCCGCCGGTTCGGCTCAATCGGCCATGTCGGCGCGTTCAGCTTCAACTACTTCAAGAACATGACCTGCGGTGAAGGCGGAGCGGTGGCAACCTCCGACGACAGAATCGCGGAGCGCGCGCGCTGCGCCATCGATCCCTGCCATTTCTATTGGACGGGCCGCGCCGACACGCTGAAGCCGTTTGCCGGCAACGGCGGCCGCGCCTCGGAGCTGCAGGGCGCGATGCTGAATGTCCAGCTCGATCGCATCGACGGCATGATTGAAGCGATGCGCGCGGAGAAGCAGAAAATCCTCGCCGGCACGGCGCAGTTTGGCAATCTCGGCCTCAAGCCGTCGCCCATGAACAGCGCCGATTACGATTGCGCGACGCATGTCATGTATCTCCTGCCCTCAGCCGATGCTGCAAAGCGCTTCGTCGACGTGCAGCCGGCCGTGATTGCCGGCAAGACCGGCCGCCACACCTACACAGAGTGGGACCAGGTGCTGATGGGCCAGGGCGCAGCGCATCCGGCGATGAACCCCTACAACCACCCCGACAACAAAGAGTGCCGCCGGAGTTACAGCAAAGACATGTGCGCGGCCTCTCTCGACATCCTGAACCGCACGATCATGGTGCCGACGCACCCCGATCGCAGCGCGGAGGAGATCGACGCTCTGATCCACAATATCGGCGTTGCGGCGCGCGTGGCGCTGGGTGAGGCCGGCGCCGATGCGGCTGCCGTCAAAGAAACGGCGACGCTCGACTGGCAGAAATTCGATATGACGGGCAGCGACGGCTGATTGATGCGCTCATGCGCTCCACCTGCCATCCCGGTCGGCAGGTCCGCTTCACTTCAGTCGTCATGCCCGGACTTGATCCGGGCATCCATTCCTGAGCCGCTGGCCCTTGGCAAAGCGCCGGCGGAATGGATTGCCGGGTCAAGCCCGGCAATGACGACGAAGAAGGACTGTAGTCCCTCAAGAGGAGGGTTGGGCGTCCGCCGGCTCAGCATTTAACGGAGCGGTGCTGTCCCGCTTGATGACGCGCGGCTCTTCGCTGGAGATCGTGATGGCTTCGTGACTCGCCGTTTGCTCTGCGCACACCGCCTCCACTGCCTCCTCGCCGAGAAGGCGGAGTGGCATCTTCACCACCGTTAGAGACGGGCGAACATGAGCGGCGAGCGCAATGTCGTGAATGGCGATGAGAGAAAAGTCCTGCGGCACCCGCCGGCCCATATCGTGCAGCCTGGCTAGAACGCCGATTGCGGAGACGACGTTGGAGGCGACCAATGCGGTAAGGTCCGGCGCGACGTTCAACAAGCGGTCAATGGCGGCAGCGCCTTTGTCATAGGTGTTGCCGCCGACGCCGCGCCAATCGCCTGTCGGCATGACGTGGGCGGCTTCCATCGCCTGCCGCCAGCCGGCGGCGCGTCTGTCGGAGAAGGGCAGGCCTTCGGCGACGCCCAAAAACCCGATCCGCTTATGGCCGAGCGCCAGCAAGTGCTCGGTCGCGAGCTGCCCGGCCTTCTCGTCCTCCATGCGAATGAGTGTCGTGCCCTTGGCGTCGCCGGATTGCAGGAGAACGACGGGCACGCTGCGCCGCGCGGCGCGGGCGAGCGCCCGATCCATTTGCGTTCCCGCCCCTTGCAGGATCAGCCCGTCAACGCCGCCACCGCCGATCAGCCGCTCCATCGGGGACTGGCCGTCGCCCAGATCGGCGGCCTCGCCCAGGAGCAGCGCCTTCCCGTGGCGGGCCGCAGCACGCTGTGCGCCGGCGATGATCTCCGCGTAGACGGGGCTCGTCAGGTCGTGCACGACCAAGGCCAACGCACCGGCCTTCGATGATTTCAACGAACGCGCCGCAGCGTTGGGCGCGTAATCCATCTCGTCGATCAGCTTCTCAACGCGGGCGCGCGTTTCTGCGCTGACGCGGAGCGACGCGTCCTGATTCACGATCCGCGAGACCACGGCGGGTGAGACGCCGGCAGCTTTTGCGATCTCTGAATTCGTCGCCATGCAGCCGCCCGATGCCTCTCGTTTTCCGTGTCTTGACAGAAGCCGAATTCTGCTTCAATAGCGCTATTAACGCTGGTAAACCGATTTATCAATGGCCATGTTCGACTGTTCCTCTGGTAAAGTGCATTTTCCTCCCGTCGACCAATCTCAGCGATCCGCCGCCGGTCCACGCATGAGGCAGGCCTATGCGTGACGCTTTGCGTGTCGTCGCCTGGGACGACCCCCGCTGCGTTCAGCCGCTTCAGGCCGCGGCCAAGGTCTGGCAGGAGCGGACCGGAGAACCGATCGCCATCGCGCGTCGTCCGCTGACCGCCTTCAACGACCAGCCGCTGATTGAGCTGGCGCCTATCTCAGACGTGATGATCGTCGATTATCCGCACATCGCCCTGGCTCTCGAGGAGGGCGCGATCGTGCCGATCGAAGACCTTCTCGACGCGGCAGACCTCTCCGCTGTCGCGGCGCGCGCCATTGGCCCGGCGCAGGAGTCCTTCGTCGTCGATGGCGTCACGGCAGGCCTGGCTTCCGATGCCGCCTGCCACGTCTCGGCCTATCGTCGACATGCTTTGGAGGACTGGTCAGAGCCCGTCCCCGAAACGTGGGACGACATCTTTGGGCTGCAGGAGCGGCATCCGGGCGCCGTGGCGCTGGCGCTCTATCCCACCGACGCGATCTCCTATGTGTTGAGCCTCACCGCCGGTGCGGGCGCCGGACCGGACGGAGGCGAGCTTCTGTTCCCCGACCACAGCGCCGCACTGCACTGCCTGGAGCGGCTGAGGCGCCTCGTCGCAATTGTTGACGAGGATTGCTGGAGCTTCACACCGCAGGCGCTGTTTGCCGCGGCGGCGGAGCGGCCAGAGATTGCTTACATTCCCCTCACTTTCGGCTACTCACAGAAGAGCAAGCCGAGCGAGGGTGGGTGGTCGTTTGGCACGCCGCCGGCCGGGTCCGGCAGTCTTTTGGGCGGCGCCGGCATGACCATCTCCGCCGGATCGACCTCGCCAGACAGGGCAGCGCGTTTCGCCTGCTGGTATTGCGGCGATGAGGGCCAGCGTCTTGCTGGTGGCAATGGCGGTCAGCCGGCCGGCTTGGCGGCCTGGGACGATGCGGAGACGGACAGCCTAAGCGGCGGCTTCTTCTCCGCGACCCGCAACACGCAAGCGAACGCCTATGTGCGGCCACGCGCGACGTGGTGGCCGGCCGTGCAGGCTGAGGCGGGCGAAGCGCTTGCCAAACGCTTGCGCGAGGGTCTTGCGTCGGACGATATCATCGATGCTCTGGAGGCAATCTACCGCCGGCATCGCGGCGCTTCATACAAAGCCATGAAGGATGGGGCCATGGGGCTGGCACTATGACCGATAAGACCGCGCCGGGCGCGCTGGAAGGCGTGCGCATCCTGGACTTCACGCAGATGATGCTGGGGCCGCTCTGCACACAGACGCTTGCCGATCTCGGCGCCGACGTCATCAAGATCGAGCGGCCCGGCAAGGGCGAATGGATGCGCTCCATGCCGATGATCGGTGAATTCGTCGGCGGCGACAGCGCAGCGTTCCACGCCTTCAACCGCAACAAGCGCTCCGTCACCGTCGACCTGAAGAACCCGCAGGGGCGCGAGGCGCTTTTGGAACTCGCCAAGCATTGCGATGTCGTGGTGGAGAATTTTCGCACCGGCGTCATGGACCGGCTCGGCCTTGGCTATGCGGGTTTCAAAGCCGCAAACCCCAAGATCATCTATGCGTCGGGCTCCGGCTGGGGGTCGGGCAGCAAATTGGCCGAAGAGGGCTGGCCGGGCCAGGACATGCTGATCCAGGCGATGAGCGGCGTGATGTACAATACCGGCCGGGCCGGCGACCCACCCACGGCATGCGGTACGCCGGTCGCCGATTTCGCGGCGAGCCAGGCGCTCGCCATCGGTATTCTCGGCGCGCTTCTGGCACGCGACCGGCACGGTATCGGCCAACGCGTGGAGACCGACCTCTATTCGGCGACGCTCAACATGATGGCGCAGGAGAATTTCGCCGTCCTCAACCAGGACATCGAGCTTGAGCGCTCCGAAGCCGGTGTTGCCTCCTGTTGGAACGACGCGCCCTACGGGCCGCATCCAACCGCCGACGGCTGGGTGGCGATCGCCATGTGCCCGCTCGACAAGCTCGGCGGGCTGATCGGCGACGATACGCTTGGCTCGGTCGATCCGTGGGTGGAACGCGACGAAGCCAAGCGGCGGATCGACAAGTGCACGGCGACCAAGACAAATGCGGAGTGGATGGCGATCTTCAAGGCGGCCGATGTGTGGGCGGCGCCGGTGCGCACCTCGCGCGAGGCGCTTGACGAACTGCGCGCCCACGGCTCGCCGCGCCTCATCGACATGGAGCATCCGAAAGCCGGCAAGATCACGGCCATCGCCAATCCCGTCAGCATGAGCGAGACACGCGCGACGCTGCGCCACGCGCCGCCGGGTGTTGGCGAGCACACCGACGAGGTGCTGGGTGATCTTCTGGGTGCGGACACGCTGAGCAAGCTCCGCGAGGCAGGGGCGATCTGATGGGGGTGATCCCATGACGGAGGAACGCCTCCACCCGAACCTTGTCCTGGAGTGCCACGGCGCCATCGAGGTGCTGCGGATCGACAGAGAGAAGGCGCTCGGCGCGCTCAACTTCGAGATCATGGAGCGCTTCGGCTCCTATGTGGAGGAGCTTACCGGCCGCGCCGGCGAGGTCCGCGTTCTCATCATCACCGGCACGGGACGTGGCTTCGTCGCCGGCGCCGACATCACCGGCTATGCCAATGTCGGGCAGAAGACGTTCGACGGCTTTCAGCGGCGCTCGCGCCGTACATTCGATGCGCTCGCAGCGCTGCCGCAGATCACGATCTGCGCCGTCAACGGCTATGCGCTCGGCGGCGGCCTTGAGCTGGCGCTTTGCTGCGACCTCATCCTGGTCAGCGAGAAGGCCAAGCTCGGCCTGCCGGAAATCAAGCTCGGGCTTCTGCCGGGCGGCGGCGGGACGCAACGCCTACCGCGGCTCATCGGAGCGATGCGCGCCAAGGAACTGCTTATGACCGGCCGTATGATGACGGCGGACGAAGCCGTCGATTATGGCGCAGCGCTTGAAGCCTGCGCGCCCGACGCGCTGATGCCGCGCGCCATGGAACTGGCAGAGACACTCGCCGCGCAGGCACCGCTGGCGCTGGCGGAAGCCAAACGCGTCGTCGATGACGGCCTCGACACGGCCTTGTCGGCCGGCTTGACGCTGGAGCAGCGCGTGCTCGGCGCGCTGTTCGCCACCGAAGACGGCAAGGAAGGCATTGCCGCCTTCATGGAAAAACGCGACCCGAAATTCAAAGGTGAGTAAGAAAGACCATCGCCATGGCCAAGTCTGTCATCAGCTACCAATCCGGCCCGTTCGCCACCATCTCCATGGGGCTTCCGGGAGACCATGAAGGCAAGACCGCAACGCGCGTCTTCTTCGTCAAGGGCGCCGACAAAATCGCGCTGATCGACAGCGGGCTCTATGGCGGCCTTCCGGCGCTGAAGCAGGCGTTTGACGAGCTTGGCCTGAACCCTGGCGATCTCGACCTCTTGCTTCTCACGCACGAGCACATGGACCATGTCGGCAATAATGGCTGGCTGAAGGAGGAGACCGGCTGCACGATCATGGGGCACGCGGCGCGCGCCGACCGCGTCGCCGACAACATGCTCAACGCCAAGACCATCGTGCACGCCTTCCCCGAGGGCGAGCATTTCGATCTGAAGTCGGAATATCTCGACTGGATGGGACCGACGGAGGGGCCGATCGACGAATTCATCAAGGATGGCGACCCGATCGACCTCGGCGGTGGCGTGGTGCTGGAGACCGTGGAGGTGCTCGGCCATTCCATGGCGGAGATCGGTTTCTTTGAGCGCTCCACCAAGACGCTGATCATCGCGGACCCGCTGTTGCCGCCCTTCAACCCCGTGCTTTACCTCTACGAAGAGCCCAACGTCATGCGCGCAACGTTCGACAAGATCGAACGCTTTCTAGATGAGCGCGATGTTCAAGCCGTGCTCTTTGCGCATGACGAGGTGAAGAGTGCTGCGGAGACCAAGGAGCTGATCGACGATTGCCGCCGCCGCGTGAACCAGGTGGAGGCGTCCATGGTGACGCACATGAAGGCCAATCCCGGCATCACATTTGCCGAGCTCCGCGACAAGTGCTGCGACGACCAGAACATGGTGCGCGAGTGGCGCGCACTGGTCTCCATCAATGCGAGCCTGAAGGATTTCGAGGCCAAGGGCCTCGCCAAGAGGGACGGCAATGGCTGGCGCTATGTCGGATAGCGGCTTGCCGCGCGCCGCGGTGCTCGGCGCGGGCACGATGGGAGCGCAGATCGCGCTCTCGCTGGCGCTCGGCGGCGCTGACGTGACGCTGTGGGCACGCCGAGCCGCCTCGCTCGACGATGCGCTTCAACGCATCGCCGACGCCTTCGATTTTCTGGCAGCGCAAGGGCTGGCGGACGCCGGCGACAAGGACGATGTGCTCGGCCGGATCGCCACGAGCGACGATCTCGCCGACGCCGTCGGTTCGGCCGGCTTTATCATTGAGGCCGTGGCGGAAGCGCTGGAGGTGAAGCAGGACCTCCTCAAGCACGCCGAACAATCAGCGGCGCCTGACGCCATCCTCTCGTCGACCACATCGGCGCTGGGCGCCGGAGACATCCAATCGGCACTTGAGCGGCCCGGCCGGTTCTGCATCGCCCATTACGCGCAGCCGGCGCATCTGGTGGCGCTGGTGGAGGTGGTGCCGGGCAAGGACACCGACCCGGCGACGACCGAAGCGGTGACGGGCCTCCTCCACGCGACCGGCAAGAGTCCTGTGCTCTGCCCGGACATTCCAGGCTTTCTCTGGGCGCGCATTCAGCACGCGGTGCTCCGCGAATTCGCCAGCCTCGTGGGGCGTGGGCTGGTGACGCCGGAGGCATGCGACACGATCCTCAGAGAAGGTTACGCCGCCAGGCTGCCGGCCATGGGCGCATTCGAGCATGCGGACCTCGCAGGGCTCGACTTGATGAACAGCGCGGCCGCCAAGGCGGTGTGGGCTGACCTCTCCAACGTCACCGACCCGGCCGAGACGCCGGTCGGCCAGCTTTTTAAGGAAGGCCATACCGGCATGCGCTCCGGCCGCGGCTTCTATGATTGGACGGCGCGCGACCCCGACGCCTTCAAGGCGAACCGCGATGCGGAGATCGTCCGCCGCGTAAAGATCATGGCCGGCGGCGATGTCCGCATGCCATCATGAGCTAAGAAAGACCGACCATGACGACGATGAAGGCCGCCTTTTTCACGCACAACAAGACCTTCAGGATAGAAGATGTCGCCGTGCAGCCGCCGGGGCCCGACGACGTGCAGATCGATGTCGCCTATTGCGGTATCTGTGGCACCGACATGCATATCTTTCACGGCGCCATGGCGCATCGTCTCGGCGATCGGCGCGTGCTTGGGCATGAGATGTCCGGCCATGTGTCGGCGGTCGGCGACAATGTCAAAAACATCGCAATCGGCCAGGCGGTGGTCGTGCGGCCGCTCGATCATTGCGGCGTTTGCCCGGCCTGCGTGGCGGGCCATACGCATATCTGCCACAACCTGAGATTCCTCGGCATCGACACCGACGGCGGCTTCGCAGAGAAGTGGACGGTTCCCGCTCACACCGTGCACATCCTGCCCGACGGCGTGACGATGGAAGACGCAGCACTGATTGAGCCGCTGGCGGTCGCCTGTCACGACGTGTCGCGCGGCCGCGTCGCCGAGGGTGAGGATGTCCTGGTCATTGGCGGCGGGCCGATCGGCGTTCTGGTCGCGATGGCAGCGCGCGCCGCCGGTGGCGTGGTTGTGCTGTCGGAGGTCAACGAGCACCGCCTGGCGATCGCGGAGAAGCTCGGCTTTGAGACGATCAACCCGACCAAGGCAGATTTGAAGGAGACCATTCTCGCCAAGACGGGCGGCAAGGGCGCCGATGTCGTGTTTGAGGTGTCCGGCAGCCAGGCGGGCATCGACTCCATGACCCAGGCAGCTTCCGTGCGCGGGCGCATCGTCATGGTGGCCATTCATGCCACGCCGCCGACAATCGACATGTTCCAGTTCTTCTGGCGCGAGTTGGAGCTCTTCGGCGCGCGCGTCTACCGGCCGGAGGCCTACGAGGCCGCCATCAAGATGATCGCCGCCGGGCAAGTAGATACAGAGACGATGATCACCGATGTCGCCGGGCTCGACGCCATCCAATCCGCCTTCGAGGCGCTGGAGAAGAGCCCGACGGCCATGAAGAGTCTCATCAAGATCGCATAGGGATAGGCATTGACCATGAGCGTCCTCGACAGTTTCCGCCTCGACGGCAAAGTTGCGCTCGTCACTGGCTGCAAGCGCGGCATCGGCAAGGCCATGGCGATCGCACTCGCCGAAGCGGGCGCTGACATTATCGGCGTGTCGGCGTCGCTGGAGGCTGAGGGCAGCGATGTCGGCAAGGCGGTTGAAGAAGCGGGCCGCACATTCACCGGCTATTCCTGCGACTTTGCCGACCGCGCGGCGCTGAAGGATTTCATCGCCAAGCTGCGCGGCGACGGGCATGCGCCTGACATTCTCATCAACAATGCCGGCACGATCAAACGCCAGCCGGCGGCGGAGCATCCCGACGAATTGTGGGATGAGGTGATTGAAGTGAACCTCACCGCGCAGTTCATCCTGTCGCGCGAGATCGGCGGCGACATGGTCAGGCGCGGCAGCGGCAAGATCATCTTCACCGCCTCGCTCCTCACCTTCCAGGGTGGCATCAACGTGCCGGGATATTCGGCGTCCAAGGGCGGCATCGGGCAGCTCACCATGGCGCTTGCCAATGAATGGGCCGGCAAGGGCGTCAACGTGAACGCGATCGCGCCGGGCTATATCGCCACCGACAACACGCAAGCGCTGCGCAACGACGAAGCGCGCTACCAGGCGATCCTGGAGCGCATTCCCGCCGGGCGCTGGGGCGTGCCGGAAGACTTTGCCGGGCCGGTGGTGTTCCTGGCGTCGTCGGCGTCCGACTATGTCAGCGGCGCCATCGTGCTGGTCGATGGCGGCTGGATGGGGCGGTAGCCGGCGGCAAGCCAGGGCAATGCGGGGCTTATTCTCGCACATCCTTTCTTTGTCATTCCGGAAAGCGCGCCAGCGCTTGTCCGGAACCCATAAGTACTGGGGGCAGAAGACGTGATGCCCGCAGCGCTGAGTCACATTGCGGCGGTGGTGTTCATGGGTCCCGGTCTCGGCCTTCGGCCGAACCGGGATGACAAACGAGAGGTTCGAGCGTAGCCCGCATGGAGCGTGAGCGAAATGCGGGAACTCATCGACCCGGCCAAGTTCCCCCGGATTGCGCTTCGCTCCATCCGGGCTACGTAACTGCGGACCCTAACCTCCGCCTTGAAACAGAGCTTCCACTCTGCACAGGACTCTAGCTAAACGCTGCCGTCCCAATCCTCCGGTGCTTCGGGGAAGAAGTTCATGTCGCCCTTCGGATTGATCGGCGGCACCGGCCATTGATGGCCACGCGTCAAAGACAATCCGCGATTGGGCCCGGGGTGGTAAGTCCGCGCCGGCTCGCCCACGAAGGTTTCGCCCTCGATCCAGGCGAGGTCTGAACCGTAGAGCTCCTTCATCAACGCACCCTTCATGTGCTCCAGGATGTTGGCTGAGGCCGGCTCGTCGGCGAGGTTGGTCATCTCGTCGGGATCGTTCTCCAGGTCGAAGAGGTGGAAGACGTTGCCGACCGGATAGTAGATCAACTTGTGCGTCTCGTTGCGCAGCATGCGCGAGCAATGGCCCACCTCGCCGAACTCTCCGTAGAGCGTTTCGCGACGCTCGCCGCCGACCATTGACCGGCCTTCAACGCTCTCCGGTGCATCGATGCCGGCGAGATCAAGCAGCGTCGGCATGACGTCCTGCAGGCCGACGAGACGATCGTCGGCGCGACTGAAGCCGGTTCGGCGGCAATTGGCGGTGCCGACCAGCACCATGGGCACGCATGCCGACCATTCATAGAAGGTCTGCTTGGCCCACATGTTGTGATTGCCGAGCATGTCGCCGTGGTCGGAGGTGAACATGATGATCGTATCGTCGAGGACGCCCTCCTCGCGGATCGTTCCGATCAGCGCGCCGATCTGCTGGTCGATATGGGTGCACAGCGCATAGAAAGCGCGGCGTGCGTCGGCGGCCTCGCGCTCCGTATAGGTGCCGCGCGCGGCAACGCCCTGCAGATGATAGGGCAGCGCTGAGACGTCCTTGGCCCAGTCGCCGACGAATGTCTTGTCGAGCTCCACACCATTGTAGCGGTCGAGGAAGCGCTGCGGGGGCACGAGCGGCGGATGCGGATGGCGGTAGCCGAGATACCAGAAGGCGGGGCGCGTCGGATCGCGGCGGCGAATGGTGCGGGCGAGCGTGTCGGTCGCCCAATTGGTGGCGTGCACCTCCTCCGGCAGATGCCACGGCGTCATCTGGTAGGCATTGTTGCTCATGCCGTGGCCGAATTGCCGGCCGAGATAGCCCTTGTCGCCGAGGAAGATCTCGTAATCGTCGGTGACGCCGTAAAGCGTGCGGCCCTCGTCATCGAGCTGCACGTCGTCGAAGCCGATGCGGTCGCGCTGCGGATAGGTGTGTGTCTTGCCGACGGCATAGGCCTGATAGCCGGCGTCTCGGAAAGTCTGCGCCAGCGTCGGCATGTCGGGCATTTCAAGGCGCGGCTGGAAGCGCCGGTCACCGTGCTTTCGAGCCGTCGTGCCGGTCATCAAGGTGCGGCGCGCCGGCAGGCAGACGGGATGCTCCGAATAGCAATTGGTGAAGCGCACGCCGTTTCTGCAAAGCTGATTCACAGTCGGCGTATGGATCGCCGGGTGACCGGTGGCGCCGAGAAGAGCTGCCGGCCAATGGTCCGTCACGATCAGAAGAACATTCGGTCTCATTGCTCAGTCGTCTGGTCTGGCTGCTTCTTAAGGCGCTGGCTGACGAAGGGCGCGAGCACGACCACGGCCGTCAGCGCCAGGATGAACAGGGCGATCGGGTCCATGATGAACTCAAGGAAGTCTCCTTGAGCGCTGATCATGCCTTGCCGCAGCTTGCCTTCGAACGTCGCGCCGAGCGCCATGCCGATCACGATCGGCGCGATGGGATATTTGGCAAAGCGTAAGATCAACCCGGCAATGCCGGCGACAACAGCAACGGAGATATCCACCGGGTTGCCCCGGACGACGAACGCGCCGACCAGCGAGAAGAGCAGGATCATGCCCATGAGGAGCGGCTCTGAGACGGAGAGGATACGGGCGAAGAGCCGTGCCCCTGCAGCGCCGAGGCCGAACATGACGAAGTTCGCCACGAGAATGACGAGGAACGCGCCGGTCAGGATCTGCGGATTGTTGTTGATCAGATCGAAGCCCGGGACGACGCCTTGAATGGTGAGCACGCCAAGCAGCACGACCGTGCCGCCGTCGCCGGGGATGCCGAGCGCCAGCGTGGGGATGAGCGCACCGCCGGTGACCGCATTGTTGGATGCTTCCGACGCGATCAGCCCGTCGGGCTCGCCCTTGCCGAAATTCTCCTTGCGGGGCGACATGCGGCGCAGCTCCGAATAGCTGACGAAGGTCGCAGCCGTGGCGCCGGTGCCCGGAAGAATGCCGATGAAAGTGCCGATCACGCTGCTTTGCAGGAATTGCGGGATGCGTAGGCGGATATCGGGGAAGCTCGGCATGCGGAAGCCGACATTGACGACGTCGGGCGGCTTCGCGGCGAAGTAATAGGCGCCGCGATAGAAGACCTCGGAGAGCGCAAACAGGCCGATTAGAACCGGGATCAGCGACAGGCCGCCGGCGAGCGCATTGAGCCCGAAATCGAAGCGCGTGTAGCCGGTGAGGTCGTCGGGGCCGATCGTCGTCAGCCACAAGCCGATCATGCCGCCCATCAGACCCTTGGCGGCGCTGCCGCGCGACACCCAGGCAATGCAGGTCAGCGCAAACAGGATCAGCGCGAAGATCGCCGCCGGCCCGAAGGCCACCGAGACGCGCGCCAGAGCGGGTGCTGCAATGATCAGCACGATCAGCGAGAAGACGCCTCCGATAAACGATGACAGCGTCGCCCATCCGATGGCGAGATCGGCCTTGCCGGCCTTGGCCATGGGATAGCCGTCGAGCACGGTCGCCGCCGATTGCGGTGTGCCGGGCGTGTTGATGAGGATCGCCGAGACGGAGCCGCCGTAAACGGACGTAACGTAGATCCCCAGGAACAACGCCATGGAGGCTTCTGTGGTCATGGAGAAGGCGAAGGGCAGCGCGACGATCAGCGCCGCCACCGTTCCCATGCCGGGCAGCGCCCCGGCGAGCGTTCCCCATAGGCAGCCGATGATCAGGGCGACGAGGACATCGAAGCTGGAGAATTGTGCGATCGCATTGGCAATGCTTTCCATGGCCGGCCCCTAGAGATCGTAGAACCAAGGGGAGCGCGGTAAGAGCAGCTCAAAGCCGTAGGTGAAGAGCGCCCAGATCGCCAATGGGCCCGCAACACTGATGACGGCCAGCTGCAACGGCTTGCGATAGCCGAACGCCCAACAGAAGAGGAAGAAGCCCGGAATTGTGGCGAAGACAAAGCCGATGCGGGTCATCGCCAACGCGGTTCCCGCGGCGATGAGGATCACCGCTGCAAGCTGGCCTTTGCGGATCGGCTCCGCGCTCGCCTCCTCCGCCGAGCGCCATGCGGAGATGGTGGCAACAAGCGCCAGCGCCATCCAGGCGACGAGGAAACCGCGCGGCGCAAAGGCCGGCCCCACATCGCCGCCAAAGGTCGGCACATCGAACTGATCGGTGAAGGTCAGTGCGAACAGGAAGATCGCAGCGATCAGTAAGAATAGCGAAACGGAGAAGTCGAGTGCCCGGTGCATGATCTTTCCCCCAGACCCGGATGGCGCGTTCCTTCGTGCTTACACGGCTCACGCCATCCGGTCACGTCCGGCGTCTTGGGAGGTCGCCGGTTGCTACTTGATCAGACCGGCTTCCTTCAGAAGCTCGCCGTTGAGGTCGAACGCTTCTTTGAAGAAGGGACCAAACTCCTCCGTCGGCATGTAACGCACCAGACGGTTGGCGCCGGCCATGTTCTCCTTGAAGGTATCGGTGACGACCGCTTCGCCACAGGCCGTCGACAAGGCCGCGACAATGTCGTCAGGCGTTCCGGCCGGCGCAAAGAAGCCGAACCACACGGAGACCTGCGTGTCGTAGCCGAGCTCGGCGAGTGTCGGCACGTCGGGATGCTGGGCTGAGCGCTGGCTGTCCATGATCGCCAAAGCGCGCCATCCGAACTTGGTGTTGAAATCGGAGAACCAGGCCGTTGCGTCGGCGCGGCCGCCGTCGATCTCCGTGGCGATGTCGCCGCCGCCCTTGGTGGGGATGTATTGCGTGTTGACGCTGAGCTTCTTGTTCAGCGTCAGCTGCGCGACATGCGCCATGGAGCCGGGCCCAGCGCCAGCGAACTTGATGCCGTCGCCGTTCGCCTTTGCGATGAAATCGTCGACGTTCGCAATGGGGCTGTCGTCCTTGACCACAAGGTAGAACGGTCCCTGGCTCACCATGCAGATCGGCACCCAGCTGTCGGCGTTGTATCTGGTCCGCTTCAGATGCGGCTGTGTGGTGGTGGTGCCGACCGGCAGGAAGCCGAGATTGTATCCATCGGCATCGGCCTGCGAGAGCTGTGTTGCGCCAACGGTTCCGCCGGCGCCTTCAATGTTGCTGACCACGATGTTCTGGCCGAGAAGCTCCTCCATCTCCGCGGCGAAGAAGCGGGCCGGCACGTCGGTGCCGCCACCGGCGCCGAACGGCACGATCATGGAAATGGCGCGCTCCGGATAGTCCGCAAAAGCGGCGGTGGACGTCGCCGCAGCCAGTCCCAGCGTTGCAATCAGGCTCAGCGTTTTGCGCATTGTTTCCCTCCCTGAATCTCTTGATCAAACGACGCTAGACCGTTGGATCGTGCTAATCTATTGTTAGATTGTTGGACGCTAACTATTAGGTAAGTTTTTTTGTCCAAACAGCGCCGCAGACGCACATTGCGTGACGTGGCGGATGTCGCCAACGTCTCGGAGATGACGGTGTCGCGCGTCCTCTCCGGTAAGGGCGTCGTCTCCAAGCGCACGCGCGCGCATGTGCTCAAAGTCGTCGATGGCCTCGGCTATGTGCAGAACCATCTCGCCGGCTCGCTGGCGACGTCACGCTCCAATCAAGTCGCGGTCATCATCCCCTCGCTCATGAACAACGTCTTCTCGCAGGTGATGGCCGGCATCACCGAAGCGTTGGAGCGCGCCGGCTACAACGCTGTGGTGGGCATCTCCGATTACAGCGTTGAGAAGGAAGAGAGCCTCGTCATCTCCATGATGTCGTGGCGGCCGGCGGGCATGATCGTCACCAACCTCGTGCACACGGAGCGCACGCGCAGCATTCTCGCCAATGCCAGCGTGCCGGTGGTCGAGATGATGGATATATCGGGCGAGCCGATCGACATCTGCGTCGGCCTTGACCACGCCAAGGCGGCGACCGCGATGGCCGATCACCTCATCGCCAAGGGCTACACGCGGTTCGGCTATCTCGGCTGGAACAATCACGACTTTGCCGCCGCCACGCGATTCTCCGCCATCCGCGAGCGCTTGGCGAAGGCGGGCCTTGCGCTCGTCGCGCCGGATCTCTTCGATCGGCCGCCAGATTTCGCCGACGGCAAGAGCGGGCTCCACGCGCTGCTTTCTGCCGAGCCGGAGCTTGAGGTCGTGATCTATTCCAACGACACGGCGGCCGCCGGCGGCGTGATCCATTGCCTTGAGAACGGCATCGACATGCCCGGCGACCTCGCGCTCGCCGGGTTCAGCGGGCTGCAGATCGGCCAGATCATGCCGCGCCCGCTCACCACGATCCGCTCCAAGCGCTACGACACGGGCCGCATCGCCGCACGCTCGGTGATCAACGCCCTGGCCGGCCAGTCGGTCGGCAAGGTGATCGATCTCGGCTTTGAGCTGGTGGAGGGCGAGACCGCCTGAGAACGTCTTGGCGATCGCCGCACTTGGCCAGCGCTTGGTCGAGAGACGCCCTCTCGGTAAGCTCTTCTTGGCGCTGCCGATTACGGTACTTTGCCGGAATCGGCTCGTTGCTGAGCCGCTGCTAGAGCCTGTTCCATTCTGATGGAATCAGAATGGAGGCTCTATGTCTTTGTTGGAGCATGATCTTATCCAAAAACCGGTGTCCACTTTTCGGGATCATGCTCTAAGCTGCTCGGATCGCTGTGTAGACGATTGGCAGGTCGCTATGTTTGAAACCGCCGAACTCGGCCGCACAATCTCAAAAGCAGACTTCAAGACAATCGCGCCGGTTCTGCGCGAAGAGCTGCTTGAGCTGCAGGACACGCTGCATAGCAGGGGATCTTTTCAAGTTCTCCTCGTCTTTGCCGGCGTCGATGGCGGCGGCAAGGGCGAAAGCGTCAATCTGCTCAATGAGTGGATGGACCCGCGCTGGCTGGTGACGCGTGCCTATGACACGCCGAGCGAGGCGGAGCGCGCGCGACCGGAATTCTGGCGCTACTGGCGCGGCCTGCCGCCGCGCGGCCGCATCGGCATGTTCTTGAGCGCCTGGTACTCCGCGCCGATCGTCGGGCGCGCGTATCACAAGATCGACGAAGCGTCGTTCCTCAAGCAGCTCGACCGCATCGTGCGGTTTGAGCGGGCGCTCGCCCGCGACGGTACGTTGATCCTCAAATATTGGATGCATCTCAGCCGCGATGCGCAGGAGCATCGCCTGAAGGATCTGGAACGCGACCCGTTGACCAAGGCGCGCGTGACGCGGCGCGACTGGGAGAACTGGAAGCATTACGACGACTTCATCAGCGTCGCCGAGCAGGTCATCACCCGAACGAACCGGGGCGTCGCTCCATGGATGGTCGTGGAAGGCGCCGATCCAAACTACCGCGCCGTCACGTTCGCAACGATCCTGCGCGACGCGCTCCGCACGAAGCTGGAAAACAGCGATGTCCCGGTCAACAGCACAAACGGTGCAACCAAGAAACCACCCCAACAGAAGGGCAAGCAGAAATCAAACGGTTCCTCCAAGGCCCGCAAGGCGGCGCGGCGCGCAGCGTCGAACGCCATCACCGTCCTCAGCGAACTCGACATGACCAAGCGGCTGAAGAAGCCGGAATACGAGGAGCGGCTGGTTGAGCTGCAGGCGCGCCTTCACCGCCTTCACCTGAAGGCGAAGGCTAACAAGACATCGAGCATATTGCTTTTCGAAGGCCCCGACGCAGCCGGCAAAGGCGGCGCGATCCGCCGGGTCACGCGGGCGCTTGAGGCGCGGAACTACCAGGTCCACGGCATCGCTGCGCCGACTGATGAGGAGAAGGCGCAGCATTATCTGTGGCGCTTCTGGCGGCTCCTGTCGCGCGCCGGCGAAACGACGGTGTTCGACCGATCCTGGTACGGTCGGGTCCTCGTGGAGCGCGTTGAGGGCTTCGCCACCGAAGACGAATGGCGGCGGTCGTTTGGGGAGATCAACGACTTTGAGGAGCAGCTGGTCGAGCACGGCATCGTCTTGATCAAGTTCTGGGTGCACATCACCGCTGATGAGCAGCTCAAACGCTTCAAGTTGCGCGAGAAGACCTCCTATAAGCGCTGGAAGCTGACCGACGAGGATTGGCGCAACCGCGACCGGTGGGACGAATACGAGCGGGCCGTCGACGATATGGTTCAATATACCAGCACCGCAGCCGCACCGTGGACGCTTGTGGAGGGCAACGACAAACGCTATGCGCGCGTGAAGGTCGTGAAGACCTTCTGCGATCGGCTTGAGGCCGCGCTTGGCGCGAACGGCGCCTAATCTTCCTCTCGGTGCTAGCTCGTGGCGCCGGCGATCAGATCGAAGCCGAGATCGGTGACGCGCGGCACGTCTTGGCCGGCCAAGGTATTGAGGACTGCACGCGCGGCGCGGCGTCCGATCTCAAAGCGGCGAAAGCTGATCGTCGTCAGCGGCAAGGGCAGCGCCTGACCGTAGCGCAAGCCGCTGAAGCCGGCGAGCGCCAATTGCTTGGGCACGGCGATCCCCTCTTCAAGGCAATGCATCATGCCGCCGGTCGCCGCTGCGTCGTTTGAGAAGATGACGATATCGATCTCAGGATTGGTGTCGAGCAATTGCGCCAGCGCAATCTTGCCTGCCGGGATATCCGGCGAGCCCGCGAACACGTCCGGCGTCACCAACGGCACGCCCTTCCCTGCCAGATAGTCCTTGATCATGCGGTAGCGCGTGGCGGCGGCATAATCGTTGTCGTACCAGCCGAGATAGCCGAACCGCCGATAGCCCTTCTTATAGAGGTGCTTCACCATCATCCGGGCGGAAGCAGCGTGGTTGAAGCCGACGCACATGTCGATCGGACGACCGCCGGTCTCCATCATCTCCACGACCGGGATACCGGTGTTGACCATGATGTTGCGCGTGCGCTCAGTATGGACAAAGTCGGTCAGGATGAAGCCTGCTGGCCGCCACGCCATCATCGACTCCACCAACCGCTCCTCGCGCTTCATGTCGTAGTCGGAGACCCCGATGACGGGATTGTAGCCGGCCTTTTCCAGTTCCTCGGCGATCCCCGCCATCACCTGATTGAAGATGGCGTTGACGATAGAGGGGATGATGACGCCGATCTGGTTGGACCGCGATTCCGACAGCGAGCCAGCGAGCCGATTCTGCACGTAGCCCATGTCCTCGACCACGCTGAGGACATGGGTCTTGGTTCTTTCTGAGACGGTGCCGCGCCCCCGCATCACGCGCGACACCGTCATGTCGGAAACCCCGGCGGCGCGGGCGACGTCGCGCTGTGTGAACCGATTATATGTCAGTGTATTTGACCTAATTGTTGACGGTTGACACGTTATCAATAGCCAGGCTTCCGGCGGCTGGCTAGCCTCCGCCTCTACTCCATAATGAGGGAGGATATTTATGCGCAGAGCGCTTGGAATAGTGGCCGCCGTCGGACTGGCAGCCTCATCGACCGCCAGCTTGGCGGATTACCCGGAGCATTCCATTTCCGTCATGGTGCCCTTCATCGCCGGTGGCGGCGCCGACGTTCCGGCGCGGTTCCTCGCCGCGGAGATGGAAGAGATCCTCGGCTCGTCGGTCGTGGTCAGCAATGTCGACGGCGCCGGTGGCACGGTCGGCGCGACACAGCTCTCACAGGCGAATGCCGACGGTTACAGCCTCGGCTTCATGCCGGTTGGCACGACCACGACACAGCCGCACCTGAAGAACACCAGCTACAACGCCGATAGCTGGAATCCGATCTGCATGGTGGCGTCCGGCCCGTTCTATCTGGTCGTCGCCAATGACAGCCCCATCCAGACGCTCGACGATTTCGTCGCCGCGGCGAACGGCGACGGGCTGATCTTCGCAGGCGCCGGACCGGGCTCCATGGCGCATGTCACATCGGTTGCCCTCAATTCGATGCTCGGCACCAACATGCAATATCTGCCGACCAAGGGCGGCGGCGACATCGCTACGGAGATCAACGGGGGCCGCGCCCATGCGACGGCCTGGTTCTCCGATTTCGACGTGAAGTTCGGCTGGCGCGCCATCGCCATCCTGTCGCCGGAGCGCTCCGAGATTCATCCCGACGTGCCGACGCTCGGCGAGCTTGGACATGAAGCCGATGTCGCGGTGTGGATGGGGCTCTTCGCACCGGCCGGAACGCCTGAGGATGTGGTGGCGAAGCTCGACGAGACCTGCGAAGCGGCCGTCAACACCGATCGCTTCGTTGAGAACATGACGAAGGCGAACCGGGAAATCCGGCATATGAACAGCGCGGAATTCTCCGCGTTCTTCAAGAGCGCTTACGAGATGAACGGCCAACTCCTCAGGGATGCCGGCCTCGTGAAATAGTGCCTCGTGCCGGCCGGAGCTCTTGGTCCGGCCGGCACCGATGCCGGCATCGCCGCCGGCGTTAGCCGCGCTCATCCCGCGCGAAGGACGACGCTCGTGACCAAGCCCGACAATGTAACCCAGCCGAACGTACTCCTGATCGTGACCGATCATTGGTCGGCGCCGCTGTTGGGCGCGGCCGGGCATCCGGCGATCCACACGCCGGTGCTCAACACGCTTTGCAAGAACGGCGTCCGTTTCACCAGTTGCTACTCGGAGCATCCGGTCTGCCTGCCGGCGCGCCGCACCTTGATGACCGGCACGACGGCCAGAAAGCACGGCGACCGCACGTTCCAGCCCTACCGCCCGATGGAGCCGGGCCTGCCGACGCTTGCCCAGACCTTCCGCGATGCGGGCTATCAGGCTTACGCCGTCGGCAAGACGCACACCTATCCGCAGCGCGACCGCATCGGCTTCGACGACGTGCAGCTCGATGATGAAGGTCGCACGATGTACGGCGTCACCGACGATTACGAGATTTTTCTCGGCGACAGGGGCTATGTCGGACGCCAATACGGCCACGGCATGAGCAACAACGCCTATCAGGCGACGCCGTGGCATCTGCCCGAAGAGGTGCACGCCACCAATTGGGCGACGGAGACGATGCAGCGCTATGTGCGCCGCCGCGATCCGACGCGCCCCGCCTTCTGGTATCTCGGCTACCGCCATCCGCACCCGCCGCTGGTGCCACCGCAGCGTTTTCTGGATTACTACAGAGACGTGGAGATCGACCGGCCGATCTGCGGCGCGTGGGCGAAAGAGACGGAGACGCTCCCCTACATGGTGCAGGGCGTGCAATCACGCTCCGTCTATTCCGATCGCGAGATCGAGTGGGCGCGCCGCGCTTTCTATGCGCTGTGCACGCATATCGATCAGCAGATCGGCACGCTGATCGGCACCATCCGCGAGGAAGGCATTCTCGACAACACGATCATCATGTTCACCTCCGACCATGGCGACATGCTCGGCAATCACAACATGTGGGCCAAGCAGACCTTCTATGAATGGTCGACAGGCGTGCCGATGATCCTGATGGGCGTGGAGAACGATCGCACAATCGGCTTCAACCGCACGGACGACCGGCTGGTCGGGCTGCAGGACGTCATGCCGACGCTGCTCGGCTTAGCAGGGATCGAAGTTCCGGAGACGGTAGAAGGCCGCTCCATGATCTCCGGTGAGCGCCGCGACCACCTTTACGGTGAGTTCGGCGAAGCCGCAGCGAGCGCGCGCATGATCCGTGATCAGCGCTACAAACTGATCTACTATCCCGTCGGCAATCAGTTCCAGCTCTTCGATATCGACGAGGACCCCGACGAGATGGTCGATTTGGCGGACGATCCGGCCCATTCCAATGCGCTGGGACACCTCAAGGGCCTGATGCAGAGCGCGATGTACGGCTCCGACGAAAAATGGCTGACGGACGGCGCGTTCACGGGCGAGCCGGCGCGCCGCTATAATCCCGGTCCCAATCGCGGCCTGTCCTTCACGCGCGGCCATCAATGGCCCGTGCCGCCGCTCAACCCGAAGGGCGACATGGTGTTCTTTCCCGAAGCGCCGGAGGGCTGGGACGGGTCCGTCGACGACACCCGATCCTAGGTCCGCGATGCGCACTTCGAATTTGAAGAAAGCCGTCGTGACCGGCGCCACGAGCGGGATCGGTGCTGCGACCTCAAAGGCGCTGGCGGCGGCGGGCTTCGAGGTGCTGGCCGTGGCGCGCCGCGAGAATCGGCTGCGCAGCCTGGCGAACGAGACCGGCTGCGCATGGGCTGCCGCAGATGTGCGCGACACGGATCGTATCGCATCGGAGCTTGAGGGCTTTCAGCCCGATATTCTCATCAATAATGCCGGCGTCGGACACGGCATGACCGGGCTTGAGAGCCTAGACGCGGCGGGCATCCAAGAGGCGATCGACATCAATCTCGCCGCACCCGTTCAGCTGACCGCCCTGGTGATCCCCGGCATGCGCGAACGCGGGCGCGGCCATATCGTCAATATCGGCTCCATCGCCGGGCTGCACACGCTGATCTCGGCGCTCTATGGCGGCGCCAAATCCGCCATCCACCGGTTCAGCCAGAATCTGCGCTTTGAGCTCGGCGGCTCCGGCATTCGCGTCACCGAGATTTGCCCTGGACGTGTGACGTCGGAGTTCTATCAGGCTGCCACCGGCGACAAGGACAAGCTTGAGGCGATGGGGCGATCGGCAATCCGAGAGCTGCAGCCGGAGGACATAGCCGAGGCCATCCTCTTTGCGCTTCGCGCGCCGCCGCACGTCAATGTCTCGACGATCGAGCTCCTGCCGACGGAGCAGGCCGTCGGCGGCGTCGCTATCACGCCGATCGAGCAGCGAGGCTCAGGGCAGAAACAAGATTAGGGGGCGATGTTGGCGAGACTCAACGGAAAGACATGCCTGATCACCGGCGGCGGCAATGGGATCGGCCGCGCCTCGGCGCACCTGTTCGCAATCGAGGGCGCTGAGATCATCGCCGCCGACTACAATGTGGAGGCCGCCGAGCAAGTCGTCGCGGCGATCAAGCAAGCCGGCGGTACGGCGCTCGCCGCAAAGGTCGATGTCGGCGACGAGGCGAGTGTGGACGCGATGGTTGCCGCCGGCATCGACGCGTTCGGCAAGATCGACGTGCTTCTCAACAGCGCCGGCGGCGGCTCGACGCGCGACGGTCCGGTGACGGAGCTGGCGCTGGATGAATTCTGGCGCACCATTCGCGTCGACCTCTTCGGCACGTTGCTCTGCTGCCGCAAGCTGATCCCGGAGATGGTGCGCCAGGGCGGCGGATCGATCATCAACATCTCGTCGCTCCGCGCCGTCATCGGCACGCATGGCGCCGACGCCTACACCGCCTCCAAGGGTGGCGTCCTCGCGATGACACGCGCCATCGCCATGCAATGGGCAAAGCACAATGTTCGCGCCAATGTGATGGCGCCGGGCGTCGTTCTCACGGAGCGTGTCGCCGCCATGATCAAGGAGGACAATCCGCTCTATCAAAAATCGCTGCTCGGGCCATCGCAGCCGGAAGACGTTGCGGCGCTGGCGCTTTATCTGGCGAGCGACGAGTCGCGCAAAGTCACCGGCGCCGTCCTGCGGCTCGATAGCGGCGCGAGCATCTACTGAGGGCGGGGCGCAGCCACCATAAGCTGTCTCAGGTGCGTCGGGATTGCGGCTTAGCAAGCGCGGCAGGCGCGGCGTCGGGCAGCGGCAGCATCGTCGGCTGAGAGGTCGGAACGGCCAATCCGCTCCCGCCGTCGTGAGCGTAGATTCGAAGACCGCCATTCTCGTCGGGCAGGATTGTGTAGGCGAGCGTGCCGCGCACGGCCTTCGCGCCGCGCTTGCTGGCAAGGCGATAACGCATGACCAGCGCCAGCAATCCGAGAAGGAACGCAGGCGGAACGACCAGCCAAGCGAGCTTCATCCAGTCCGATAGCGACTGGTAGGTGTCGAACAGATCCTGCGAGAAATTGTAGCTTTCCATCGCCCACCTCGAAGCTCATGCGCGGCTCAGCATAACACGAATATGTATCAATATACATGGTGAAGGGAGAACCATGTCGGCTCCCTCCTGGTCATGGAGATCAAGAAGCGCTTCGGCCTGGCTGTCAGGGAGCATCGCAAGCGGTTGGGCCTGTCACAGGAAGAACTTGCGATGCGCATCGGCGCCGATCAGGCTTATGTCAGCCGGATCGAAGCAGGCCAGATGAATGTGACGTTGGAAACCGTGGAGCTGATCGCAGGGGCGCTAGATATCGACGTTGTTGATGCTTTGCAGAAGCCTGCATGATCGCCGATCGAGATCGACGTCCGCTGTTTGCAACGTTCCATGAACCACCCGAGAAACGACGCGCAAAAGCAGCGGGTGGCGTCGAGGAGAAGTTGACCGAAGCTGCGGTCATGTTTGCGATGGCTTGCTATGTTCTCGACAATGCCACGGCAGCCACAACGGTATCGATCCATCCGGACGGCGAGCATGCCAAGCGCTTCGATATCTCAGGATGGTTGCGCCGTGCCGGATTCGTGAAAATCGAATCCCTCGGCAGCACTTCATATGGCGGCACTTATCGGCGGGGAAGTGAGACCGTGGTCGTTGACCCGGTGTCGGAGACGTCGGCACCGTTGACGGTCGAGCAATCGTAGTCGAATGCAAGGGCGGCACAATCAACAGCAGTCATGCTGGCCAGCTCTCGCGCCTTCGCCGTGGATTGTGCGAGGCAGTGGGGTTGCTCATGGCCCGTCCTGTCGATGGCGCACGAGAGATCGCGGCGGTTCCCTGGACACCAGAAACGAAGCGACTGGCTGCACGCATGGCGGCACGATGCCAGAGCGTCGGAATCGAGATTGCACTCGTCAGACGCGACGGATCAATCGTATGGGCTTGAAGGGGGCCTGGTGCCGCATGCCGGACTCGAACCAGCGACCCTCGCATTACGAATGCGATGCTCTACCAACTGAGCTAATGCGGCTTCGGCGGCCTCCATACTATCTGGCGCCAGAGGCGGCAAGGTTCGAGCGCTGGGCCTTCGGCGCGTCAGGCGTGACGCCCGGCCGACCCGCCCTCGCGGCTCAAGAAGCCCGGCAGGGCGCGCCCACCGTCGCCGTCCTCGCCGTCGCCGCCCACGCCGGGGTCGTCGGGAGGCGGCGGCCCCGCGGCGCGATCGAGCTTGGGCTCCGCAGCCTCTGCCTCGCCGTCGGGAATGGGCGGCGGAGCATCGGGGGCTGCCACGATCGTGGCCTCTTCGGGTTCGGCCGATCTGTCGTCGCCGGGGCGCACGGGACGCTCGCGGGCGACGGCCACGCCGACCTTGGTCAGGCCGAGGCCGACGGCGGGTTCCTGCTCGCCCTTCGTTTCATCTTCGGAAGCCGCTTCATCGGCCGACTCGGCAGGGGCGGCTCCTTCCGCCTCGCTGACCTCACCCGACTCATCGGTCTTGTCGGCAGCTGTGTCGGCCGCGCTCGCGTCCGTCTTCGCCTCATCTATCGTGACCGGCACCGGCGGCGCTTCGGCCTTCGCCTCGATGATCGACGTTTCGGCCTCCTTCGGCTCTGCGGGGCCAGCCGGCGGCGCAACATTCATGGCAATGGCCGCGTCCGCCTCACCCGTGCGTCCATCACTTTCGATGCCTGCGGGCGGCGCCAGCTCGGCAGCGTCGATCTCAAGCTTCGGCCCTTCAAGCTCGGCAACCGGCACCTTCCATTCCACCGCATCGAGCACGCCAGTGGTCGGCGAGATCGGCGCCCATTCCTCCAGCACCATGCCGTCGGCGGTCCAGGCGGGATCGCGCGGCGCATAGACGGCGCGCGCCTGCCAGCCGCGGGCGCGACCGGAATCACCGCTCTCTGCCTCCTCCAACGCCGCCATCAACATGAGTGCGCGTTGCGTCGGCCGCGTGGTGACGAGCGGGGTCAGCGCCTCGCGGGCGCGGGCGAAATCGCGCGCATCCATGGCAGCTTGCGCTACGGCGCGGCGGCCGTCATCGGCATGCGGACGCATGCGGTGGAGCGCCTCGGCGCGCTTCAGCCGGTCGCCGGCGGAATCGCCGCTGCGCGCATGCAAATAGGCTTCGGTGATATCGGGGTGCGGCATCACCTTCCAGGTCGCCTCCAGCACCCGCGTGGCGCGGCGGACGTCGCCCTGGCGTGCCAGCAATCGCCCGGCGACGACGGCGGCAGGAACCAAATCCTGCGCCAAGGAATGCGCCTCCAGCGCTGCCTGGCGGGCGACATCCGGTTCGCCATCCTCCTTCGCCAGCGCCTTCGCCGTGAGGATGACGGCGCGCTGCCGGCGCGCGGTGCGCTTGTCGATGACGCGCCCGTCGGTGCCGCCCGACAAGGTGGCGAGCGCGCCATCCCAATCGGCGGCGGCGGTCTGATGGCGAAGCAGCGCGCGGGCGGCCCAAGGTGCTGACGGCGCTTCGGCGCGCGCACGCTCGGCGATCTGGTGCGCAGCAAGACGCTCGCCGTCGCGCTCCGCCTCGATATAGAGGCCACGCAGACCGGCGACGCGTGTAGCGGGATCGTCGGTCATCTCGCGAAAGATCTCGCGCGCGGCGGCGCGGTCGCCTTTCAACTGGGCGGTCTGCGCGCGCAGCAATTTCGTGAGCGGCTGATCAGGAAGACGCCGCGCCGCGTCCTGCGCGGAGCGCTCCGCAGCGCGCACATCGCCGGCGGCAATCGCCAACAGGCCATTGGAGAGCGCAACGCGGCCGGTCTCGTGCTTACGATGGCGCATGCCACGGGCCATGCGCCACGGCGCGCGTAGAATGACGCGCACCAGCCCGATGACCGCAATGCCGATCAGCACAAGGACGATGAGCGCGACCGTGGCCGTCGTGAGATCGATGACATAGGCCGTGTCGTTGATCGTCAGTGCGACATCGCCGGGCGTCCGCTTCAGCCAGGCGAAACCGAGCGCGGCAGCGAAGAGAATGGCAAGCAGTACAAGAAGCCTAAACATGACGCGGCACCCTACCCTTCCGTCTCAAGACGCGACAGGGCATCGGCCCGGAGCTTGGCGACCAGCACCTCTGCTTCCAGGCGTGTCCGGGCCATCTCGGACCATTCGGTGGTGGCGGTCTTTGCGTCGGGCGGCAGGCCGTCCCGTTCCGCCAGCGCCGCCTCCAGATCGCCCGCCTGCAACGCGCCGCGGATGCGTGCCACCACGGCGCCGGGATTGTCGCCGGCGGTCGGGCCGGCAGGTCGCACCTCAACCAGATTGCGCGCGCTGCCGATGAGCCGGTTCAGCACGCCGGAATCCTCTTCGATCGGCGGCGTAAGCGCCAGGCCGGCAATGGCCGCCTCAAAGCGCGCGCTGATTTCAGCGCGGGTCGGAAGCCCGGTTTCGGCGTGCGGCTCCAGGGCAGCGATCGCCTGCGGATCGACGCCAAGGCTGCGGAGCGCGGCGAGCTCGCCGGTGAACGGCTGGCCCGTGGCGAGCGACGTGGCAAGCGCATCGGCTGCAACCGCGGAGCCGAGCGCACCTGATTGCGCGGCAGCCTGCTCCGCTGCGCCGACCCGTGTTTCCATGGCCGCAAGGCGCTCAGCGCTGGGTGCTTGCGCCAATTGCGCCGACAATGTCTCGACATCGCCCCGCAGGTCGGCCAACGCACCTTCCAGACCGGAGAAGTCGGGGCGTGCGGCGTTCTTCAATGCCTCCACGTCGGTGCGCAGTGCGGCCAACCCATTCTCGATCGCCGAAAGATCGGGGGCGACGGCCGTCTTCAGGGCCTCAAGGTCGCCGGCAAGGGCGTTCAGCTCAGCCGCCAATTCAGCGCCCACGGCATCGGATGGGGCACCGGTCAAGGCTGTGTTGATGCTTTCCTCCAACTGCGCGAGGCGTGGCTCCAGCGTGTTCAGGCTCTCCTCGATGGCTTTGACCGCTGGATCATCCGCCACGGCCTGCACAACGCCGCTCTCCAGCCCGGCGATCGATTGCTGAAGCTTGGTCAATTCTCCATCGACCGCCGCCTCCACGTCCTGAACGGCCTTGTCGAGGAGCCCCACGAGGTCCTGCTCCAGGTTCGTGATGCCGGTTTCCAGCGCTTCGATCTGACCGATCAGCTCTGCATCGGGATCGCTTGAGAGCAGCGAATAGAAGCCCGCCGCCACGAGGATCACCAGCACCACGATTGTGATGACCCCGCCCAGAATCGCGGCGAACAGAAGCGACAGGAAAGACGCACGCGCCTTCGTTGAGCTTTCTGGCGGCGGGCTCTCAGGCGGCGGCCGTTGTGGCGATTGCGGCGCGGCGCCGGGCTGGCGTGGCGTCGGCCCGGATGATGCGGATGCCTTTGTCGCGGCAGCGTCAGCGGCGCCAGCCTGTTTGGGCGCGCCGGCTTTGCTGGGTGCGGCCTTCTCCGACACGGAGGGCTGGCCGGAGCGCGCGCCACCGGCGGGAGGAGCCTCAGGCTTCGGCGACGTGCCTGCCTTGCCGCTGCGCGACGCGCTTTCGGGCTTTGGCGCATCCTTTGGCGCGTCGGGCGAGGCGTCCGGCTGAGCCGAAGCGGCGTCCTTGCCCGACACCTCCTCCGCCGCAAGGTCGATGGTGACCGGTTTGCGGCGCGCGTCGGGCGTGCCCGGCCGGCCCCTGCCTGAACTGTCCTTGGCCAAATGTCTCTCCGCCGATCAGCCTCTCGCGCCTCTATACCAGAGATCGTCACGGACCGTCATGTGACGAGGCCGCGGCCGCGCCCTCAATCTCTGCAATCAAACTGATCTGGTTCGGCTCAGCCGCCACGACGACTTTGCCCTCGGTCAGTCCGGAGAGCGGCGCGGCGACGGCATCGGACAGGCAATAAAGCGTCACGCCGGCGCTGAGCGGAGCAAGGCCGGCGCTCTGCACCCCGCGTGCAAAAGCTTCCGCGCTTCGCTGCGAGAACAGAAGCACGCCGTTGGCCGTGTCGGAGCGCAGGGCGTCCTCCGCCACGCCCGACAGCCGCTTCGCTGGTTCAGCGCGATAGACGATCAATGTTTCAACGTCGAAGCCCGATGCGCGCATGGCGCCCTCCAGATCGCCGGCCTGGTCGCTGCCCGCTGCATAAAGCAGCGGTCCATCGGCCGGCGCGAGCTCGCCTTTGAGGAGGCGCAGCAGATCGTCGAGCGCGCCGCCGGCAGAGCGCGCCGTCGCGAAGCCGGAGCGCTTCGCCTCCAGCGCCGTGCGGTCACCCACGGCATAGAGCGGGCGGCTCCGATCCACGGCGTCGTCGCTTCGCGCCACAAGCGCCCGCACGGCATTGGCGCTGGTCACGACAATCGCCTGAAAGGCTCGGTCGGGGATGGGCGCTCTTGGATCGAGCACGATCGTCAGCATGGGCGAGAGGATGGCCTCGTGGCCGAGCCGTATCAGCGCCCGCGCGGTCCGCGATGCTTCCGGCTCCGGACGCGTCACGATGAGCCGCATCAGGCGATCTGGAGTTTCTTCAGAAAATCGGCCGGCGCGTGCTGGCGAATATCCTCACCCGCCGCGCGGCCGATGGTCGCCGCATCCTCCGCTGCGCCGGACAGATCGGCGGCATAGGCTTCGCTGCCATCGAGCGCCAGGAGGAGGCCATCAAAGCGGAGCTGAGCGCCATCCACACGGGCGTGTCCGGCGATCGGTGTGCGGCAGGAGCCGTCGAGCGCTCCCAGAAAAGCGCGCTCGCAGGCCAGCGCCTGCGCCGTCGCTTGGTGGTCGATCGCGGCGAGCATGTCGCGCATGCGCGCATCATCTGCGCGGCATTCGATTGCCACCACGCCCTGCCCACAAGCCGGCAGGACCTCATCCATCGGCAGCATGGCGGTGATGTGCTCCGCCAGGCCGAGCCGCTTCAGCCCGGCCGCAGCGAGCAGCGTGGCGTCGAAATCGCCGGCCCTCACCCGCTCCAGTCGTGTGGGGACATTGCCGCGCAGAAGCGTGAAGTTGAGATCCGGCCGCTTGCGCCTCAAAAGTGCCTCGCGACGAAGCGAGGCGGAACCGATCAACGCGCCGTCGCGCAGCGTATCGAGCGATGTCGCTTCATGCGCAATCAGGGCGTCGCGGGGGTCCTCGCGTTCCAGAACGGCGCCGATCGTCAGGCCGTCGGGCAGAACGGTCTCCATATCCTTGGCGGAATGGACCGCAATATCGGCCTCCCCGGACAGCAATGCGGCCTCGATCTCCTTGGTGAAGAGCCCTTTGCCGCCGACATCGGCGAGCGCCCGGTCGGTGGTCTTGTCGCCTGTGGTCTTGATGACGACGACCTCAAGGTCGGCCGGCGCAAGGTCGTGGGCACGGGCAAGTGCGGCGCGTACCGCCTCCGCCTGCCACAGCGCCAATTGGCTGCCGCGGGTGGCGATACGGATGAGCTTCGTTTGCGCCATTGGAACACCGGATGCTAGGAGCGCAGGTGCGCCTCCGCACAAGCCCCTAACCCCTGGCCTGCCCAATCGCAATGATGCCCCCTCCCGCACGCGACCTCACCGTGCTCGGCATCGAGACGAGCTGCGACGAGACGGCGGCGGCCGTGGTGCGGCGGGAGCAAGCGGGAGGCGGCACCGTGCTGTCCGACATCGTGCTCAGCCAAGTGGAGGATCACGCGGCCTTTGGCGGTGTGGTGCCTGAAATCGCCGCGCGCGCCCATGTGGCGGCGCTCGATGGGGTCGTGCGAGCCGCCATGCGCGAGGCGGAGGCCGATTGGCACAATCTTGACGCCGTGGCCGTGACGGCCGGACCGGGCCTCATCGGCGGCTTGCTGGCCGGGTTGATGACGGCGCGTGCCGTGTCAGCGGCGCGCGGGCTGCGGCTCATGCCGCTCAACCATCTGGAGGGGCACGCGCTCACCGCGACGCTGACGGACAAACTCGCCTTCCCCTATCTCCTGCTCCTGGTGTCGGGCGGTCATTCACAGCTCGTTGCCGTGGAAGGTGTCGGTCGCTATCGCCGTTTGGGCACGACAGTCGACGACGCGCTCGGCGAAGCCTTCGACAAATGCGCCAAACTGCTTGGCCTAGGCTTTCCGGGCGGACCGCAGGTGGAGCGCGCCGCGGCGCGTGGCGATGCGACGCGTTTTGCGCTGCCGCGACCGCTTGCCGGCACGCCGGGCTCAGACTTTTCCTTCTCCGGGCTGAAGACGGCGCTTCGACAAGAAGCGGAAGGCATCGCACCGCTCAGCGATCAGGATGTGGCGGACCTTGCGGCGTCCTTCCAGGCCGCAGCCGCCGATGCGGTCGTCGATCGATGCCGCGCCGCGCTCCGCGCCTTCGACGAGACCATTGGCAAGCCGCCAACCGCTCTTGTCGCTGCCGGCGGGGTCGCGGCCAATCAGACGATCCGCGCGCGGCTTGACGCGCTTTGCCGCGAGGCAAGCGTGCCGTTCGCCGTGCCCCCGCCGCATCTTTGCACCGACAATGCCGTTATGATCGCCTGGGCCGGAGCGGAACGCCTGGCGGCCGATCTGGCGCCGGACCCGGCGCTGCCGGCGCGCGCGCGTTGGCCGCTCGACGAGACTGCCGCGGCCATAGTGGGCGGCGGCGCCAAGGGTGCCAAAGCGTGAGCGGCGTAGCACATCTCCCGCGCCGTCGGCGAAAGGCTGTGATCTATGCCACGACGGGCCACAGGCTTCTGGTCTTCCGACAGCTGGACGACCCTGAAATTGACTGGCAGCCGCCCGGTGGCACGATCGATGATGGTGAAACAACGCTCGCCGGGGCCATGCGCGAATTTGCCGAAGAGACCGGGCTGCAATCCGACGGAAGCTGGACATCACTCGGCGCATGCAGCTACCGCTACGCCGCTGACGGCGCCGACCATATTCATGAGCGCCACTTCTTCCATTTGGTGCTGGAAGGTCCACAGCCGGAGACATTCCAATGGTGGGAGACCAATCGAGACGACGGTGGTCCGCCAATCCTCTTTGCCTTTACCTGGCGCCATGTCGATGATCCGCATCTGACCTTTTTTGCCCATCTCGATGCGTTTTTGCCGGAGCTTCGCCGCCGCATCGCCCTGGAGGACAACCAATGACACAGCATGTCGCCGCGATCGGCGCCGGCGCCTTTGGCACAGCGCTGGCGCTCGTCGCCCACAAAGCCGGCTGCACCGTGACGCTGTGGGGGCAGAACGAGGAGAAGATCGACGCCATCCGCGCGCAGGGCGAGAATGCCCCCCACCTCAGAGGGGTCGACATCCCCGCCGCGATCACACTGACATCTGACCTGTCCGCCTGCCGGGGGGCGGACATCTTTCTCTTTGCAGTCCCGGCACAAGCCACGCGCGCGGTGGCGATCATGCTGGCGGCCGACGGCCCGCCCGCCGGCGCAATCGTCGCCTGCGCCAAGGGGATTGAGCAGGAAACCGGCCGGCGGCAAAGCGAGATCATCGCGGAGATCTTGCCCAACGCTTCAGCCGCCGCGCTGTCCGGGCCGGGCTTTGCGGAAGAGATCGCGCGCGAGCACCCCACGGCCGTGACGATCGCGGCCACCGATCTCGATCTGGCGCATAAGCTTTGCGCCACGCTCGCCGGCGAGACCTTCCGCCCCTATGCCAGCGACGACCTCATCGGCGTTGAGCTTGGCGGCGCGGTCAAGAACGTGCTCGCCATCGCGGCCGGCGCCGTTGTCGGGCGTGGCCTCGGCGAGGGCGCACGCGCGGCGCTCGTTGCGCGCGGCCTGGCGGAGATGACGCGGCTTGGCCGGGCGCTCGGCGCGCGCGCTGAGACATTCATGGGGCTTTCGGGGCTGGGCGATCTGGTGCTGACCTCCACCAGCCGCCGCTCGCGCAACCTCGCCTTCGGCATGGCGCTCGGCGAAGGCCGGCCGGCGGACAATCTCTTGGCGCCGGGCATGCCGCTGGTAGAGGGCGCGCATACTGCCGGCATCACAGCGGCGCTTGCCGACAAGCACGATGTCGAAGCGCCGATCGTCAGTGCGGTCGCCGCCATCATTGACGGCTCGCTGACCATCGAATCGGCGATCGAGAACCTTGTCAGCCGACCGCTCAAGGCGGAGAACGCCTGACAGCGAGACCGAACCGAGCAAGATCAAGGAGCGAAGGATGGCCTATTGGCTTTTCAAATCGGAGCCGCACAGCTGGTCCTGGGAGGAGCAGAAGAAGACGGGCGCGAAAGGACAGGAATGGGACGGCGTGCGCAACTTCCAGGCCCGCAACCACATGCGCAAGATGAAGAAGGGCGATCGCGGCTTCTTCTATCATTCCGGTGACGACAAAGCCGTTGTCGGCATCGTGGAGGTGATCGCGGAAGCGCATCCCGACTCAACGGCCAAGGAGGGCAACTGGGAGTGCGTCGACCTGAAGGCGGTCGCCGACGTGCCGACGCCCGTGACGCTGCAGGCCATCAAGGCCGAAGACAGTTTGAAAGACATGGTGCTGGTCAGGAACGCGCGCCTCTCCGTGCAGCCGGTGACAGCGGCGGAGTGGAAGCGCGTCTGCAAGATGGGCGGCGTCAAAGGGGCCTGACCACCAGCCTTCCACTGGATTGTCGGAACAATATCGTTGTGATATGCAACTATCTTGTTTCTTCAACCAACGTTATCGACAATGCACATTGCAATCGATCCTGAGACCGTCGCCGCGGTTCGGCTGGCCTCGCGCCAGATGGTGCGCGAACTCGGATTGCTGCGACGCACGCATCCCTGGGGCAGCTGCTCGCTGACGGAAGGCTACGTGCTGCTAGAGCTTGAGCGGAATCGAGAGCAGCGCGTTCAGGACCTCGTTGCAACTCTCAACCTCGACAAATCCACCATCAGCCGTGCGATCAGCCACCTCCTGCGAAATGGGCTAGTGACGGATCGGGCCGACGCGTTCGACAAACGAAGCAAGTGGTTTGCGTTGACGAAATCCGGCCGGAGGCTCGTCGCAACGATCCATCGATACGCCGAAGAGCAGGTCGCGTCCGCCATGGCGGAAATGCCGCCGGCCGAGCAACAGCGGCTGGCCGATTCCATCGGCGGCTACGCCAAGGCGCTGAGACGCGTGCGGGTGCGCGAGCAATTCGCCGTCCGCCCCATCAGGCCGGACGATGACGACGCGCTCTTGAGCCTCTTCATCTATGTGCGCCGCGAGCATGTCGGCTTCGACGAGACGATCCGCCTGTCCTACCCGGACGATCACAATCTCTCCCGCAGCTACAAGGGCCCGCGGAGCCGATATTGGGTGGCGGAGACGGAGGGTCGCATTGTAGGCGGTGCGGGGACTGCCCCGCTCAAAGGCGGCGGGCGGCATGTCTGCGAACTGCAGAAAATGTATCTCCTGCCGGAGGCGCGCGGCGTCGGTCTCGGCCGCGTGCTGCTCGATGCTTGCGCCGACTTTGCTCGGAAGAAGGATTTTCGCACACTCTATGCGGAAACCAATGCGAAGCTCACCAGCGCCGCGGCGCTCTACAGGGCCTACGGGTTTGAGCCACTCGCCGAGCCGCTCGGCGAAACCGGGCATGCGGCGGTCACCGATCGCTATCTGGCGCTGCGTCTCTGATTGCTCCTCCATGAATGTTGCCGCAGAGATCGATCGCGCCGCTTTCATCCGCGCCAACACCGCGCTCATCGCGCCACCGCTGGTGCCGGAGGTGACGCTGCGCCTGGCGCATGAGGCGCTCAGCCTGTGGGAGAAGACGGAGGAGGAGCTCGACGCGCTCGGCCTGCCACCGCCGTTCTGGGCTTTTGCGTGGGCCGGCGGGCAGGCGCTGGCGCGCCACGTGCTCGATCATCCGGGTTTGGTCGCCGGCAGGCGCGTGCTCGATTTCGCCTCCGGCTCGGGGCTGGTCGCCATCGCTGCGATGAAGGCCGGTGCGCACAGCGCCATTGCAAGCGAAGTCGACGATTTCGCCCTCCACGCGATTGCGGAGAACGTCGCGCTCAACGATGTCGCTGTGGCGACGACCGGCGAGGATCTCATCGGCAGCGACGATAACTGGGACATCGTGCTGGTCGGCGATGCATTTTATGAGCGGCCATTGGCTGAGCGCCTGTTCGGCTGGCTGAAAGCGCTGGCGGCGCGCGGCGCCATTGTTCTAATCGGCGATCCCGGCCGCACCTATCTGCCCAAGGATGCGTTGACGCAACCGGCGACTTATCATGTGCCGGTGACACGTGCCCTGGAAGATTCGGAGATTAAGACGACCAGCGTGTGGCGGCTCGACGCCGCATAGGCATCGGCGCCTTTCGCCATGCTATGGTCCGCACCGATTTTCTCATTCGCCTGGGGGCGCAGTCACAATGGTCTTCGCCGGCATCAGCTACCTTGCCGTCTTCGCCGCGGCCGTGGCCGCCTATATCTACGGCTCCATCTATTACATGATGCTGGCGGAGCGCTGGCTGGCCGCCACGAGGCTCGACGATCCGCCGAAGCCGGCGCCGGCTCCCTTCATCATCGCCTTTGTGGCGCAACTGGTGATCGCCTATTTCCTGGCCGGCCTGATCGGTCATCTCGGCGAGGTCACGCCGACGCGCGGAATCGTCTCAGCCTTCTTCGTGTGGCTGCCCTTCGTGATGGGGACGATGATCGTGAACCACCGCTTTCAAGGCAATCCGTGGAGCCTCACCTTTATCGACGGCGGCCATTGGCTCGGCGTGCTCGTGATCATGGGGGTCGTCATCGGCATTATCGGCACGTGACACCGCTTCATTCCTACGACCCTCGTCTCATAGACGAAGCGCCCGCGCCTTCGCATAATGGGTGTTCGAGCATGATCTTCAAAAAGCCTGCCCGGGAGGTCGATCCGGGGCGGACATTCATGCTCAGTCAAAAGGATAGGGCAGAAGGATAGAGCGTTGATGCGGGTCAACGAAACGCGACAACGCTCCAGCTACGAGGGCCGCGGCCGCATCTGTCGCTCGTGAGGAGAAATTCAATGTCGGAAGCCAAGCGCCATCCCGTCAGCAAGGAATGGGCCGACCGGGCAATCATCAACGCGGAGAAATACCGCGCGGTGTATAAAAACAGCGTGGACGATCCAGAGGGGTTTTGGCGCGAAGAGGCAAAGCGGATCGACTGGATCAAGCCGTTCACGAAAGTGAAGAATACGAGCTTTTCCTATCCCGAAATCTCCATCAAATGGTTCGAAGACGGCACGCTGAACCTTTCCGCCAATTGTATCGACCGGCACCTGGCGACACGCGCCGACCAGGTCGCCATCCTGTGGGAGGGCGACGATCCGGCGAACGACAAGACAATCACCTTCCGTGAACTGCACGAACAGGTCTGCCGACTCGCCAATGTCATGAAGGCGCGTGGCGTCAAGAAGGGCGACCGCGTCACCATCTATATGCCGATGATCCCGGAGGCCGCCTATGCGATGCTCGCCTCGGCGCGCATCGGCGCCATCCACTCCGTCGTCTTCGGCGGCTTCTCACCCGACTCGCTCGCCAACCGCATCGAGGATTGCGGCTCCGATTTCGTCATCACCGCCGATGAAGGCGTGCGCGGCGGGCGGGCGATCCCGCTGAAGGCCAATACGGATAAGGCGATCGAGCGGGCAGAGGCTGACGGCGCCTCGGTGCGCCATGTCCTGGTCGTGCGCCGCACCGGCGGCGACGTCGCCATGCGTGAAAACCGCGACCTCTGGTACCACGAGGAGATTGCGAACGTTTCCGCCGATTGTCCGCCGGAGGAGATGAACGCGGAGGATCCGCTGTTCATCCTTTACACGTCAGGCTCGACCGGCAAGCCGAAGGGCGTGCTGCACACGACCGGCGGCTACGGCGTCTATGCCTCGATGACGCATCAATACGTCTTCGATTATCATGACGGCGACATCTACTGGTGCACGGCGGATGTCGGCTGGGTCACCGGCCATTCCTATATCGTCTACGGACCGCTCGCCAACGGCGCTACGACGCTGATGTTCGAAGGCGTGCCGAACTATCCGAACAATTCGCGGTTCTGGGACGTGGTCGACAAGCACGGCGTCAACATCTTCTACACCGCACCGACGGCGATCCGCGCGCTGATGGGCGCCGGCGACGAGCCGGTGAAGGCGACCTCGCGCCAGTCGCTCAGGCTGCTCGGCACGGTCGGCGAGCCGATCAACCCGGAAGCCTGGGACTGGTATCACCGCGTGGTCGGCGACGGCCGCTGCCCGATCGTCGACACGTGGTGGCAGACGGAGACAGGCGGCATCCTGATCACGCCGCTTCCCGGCGCCATCGATTTGAAGCCCGGCTCCGCCACGCTCCCCTTCTTCGGCGTGCAGCCGGCCCTGGTGGACGCAGACGGCAACATCCTGGACGGGGCGGTGGACGGCAATCTCGTCATCCTCGATTCCTGGCCTGGCCAGATGCGCACCGTCTATGGCGACCACAAGCGCTTCGCCGATACCTACTTCGCCACCTACAAGGGGATGTATTTCACCGGTGACGGCTGCCGCCGTGACGAGGACGGCTATTACTGGATCACGGGCCGGGTCGACGACGTGCTCAACGTCTCCGGTCACCGCATGGGAACCGCGGAGGTGGAGTCAGCTCTCGTGGCGCACCCGAAAGTGTCGGAGGCCGCCGTCGTCGGCTACCCGCACGATATCAAGGGCCAGGGCATCTATTGCTACGTCACGCTGATGTCGGGCGAGGAACCCGATGACGAACTGAAGAAGGAGCTGCGCAACTGGGTACGCTCGGAAATCGGGCCAATCGCCTCGCCGGACCTCATCCAGTTCGCGCCGGGCCTGCCGAAGACCCGTTCGGGCAAGATCATGCGCCGCATCCTGCGCAAGATCGCGGAGGACGATTTCTCCAATCTCGGCGACACATCCACGCTCGCCGACCCGACGGTTGTCGATCATCTGGTGGACAACCGACAAAACAAGCAGGGCTGACGCGCGCGGCGCCGGGCCAAATTCAGGCCGTCACGGCGTTGCCAACAAGCCTTTAAGCTCTATTATCAAACTCACCGGTATCCGTGCGGCGGACCATCCGGTGAGTTTTGTGATGTATGCGTCTGTGAACCTTGTGTGCCCGGGTTGCGATGCGGTGAGCCGCGTCGCGTCGGCGCGCGCGCACGAGGCGACACGGTGCAGCCGGTGCCGTGCTGAATTGCTCCCCGGCGCGTCCGTATCGCTTGACGACCCGATCCGCTTCCAAAAACACATCATCAGCCATGATGCGCCGGTTCTTGTGTCATTTTGGGCGCCGTGGTGTGGCCCCTGCCGCATTATGGCGGAGGCGTTTGAGGAGGCGGCACGGCGGCTGAAGTGGGAATTGCGGCTTGCGAAAGTCAATACGGACCGGGCGGGCCAGATCGCGGAGCGCTACCAGGTGCAGGCGATCCCGACCATGATCCTGTTTCACCGCGGACGGGAGGTCGGCCGCTTCCAGGGCTCCATCACGGCCGCCGGCATTGCGCGTTTCGCCGAGGACCATCTCGCCGCAGCGCGTGGGACGCCGGTAGCGCCCCAAGTGCTGCCCATCGCGTCACCTGCGCTTTAGCGGGCGAAGTTCACCGCGTCGGTGTTGCCGCCGCAGATGAGGACGCCGACGCGCTCATCCTTGTCCGGCTGGTAGCGGCCTGAAAGAAGCGCTGCGAAAGCCGTGGCGCCGCCCGGCTCAGCGGCGATGCGCAGCTTGTCCCAGAGATGCTTTTGCGCGGCGGCAATCGCCGCATCGTCGACGAGCACCGATTGCGCCACATGCTTTTGGGCGATGGGGAACATCAGTGCTCCCACCTGCTTGGGTGCCAGCGAATCCGCCGCGATGCCGCCGGCCGGCGAATCCACGGGCCGGCCCGCTTGCAGCGCCAGATGCAGCGTAGGCGCGGCCTCAGGCTCGACCGCCACGACCCGCACGCGGCTTTCGAACCAAGCGGCGACGCCGCCAATCAAACCGCCGCCGCCAACGGCGACGAGCAGCGTGTCGAGGTCCGGCGCCTGCGCCTCAAGCTCCATGCCGAGCGTCCCTTGACCAAGCAGCGTCTCGCGCTGGTCGTAGGCGTGGACAGGCAGCGCGCCAGTGGCGGCGGAGCGCGCTTCACTGGCGGCCAGCGCCTCGGGGTAAAGGGCACCGCCGACGACGAGTTCGGCATCGTAGCTCTGGATACGGGCAATCTTGGCGGGCGGCGATACTTCCGGGACAAAGATCGCCGCCTTGGTGCCGAGCTTTTGCGCTGCGTAAGCGACAGCCGCGCCGTGATTGCCGCCCGATGCGGCGACCACGCCGGCCGGCGGCACGTCACGTGACAGGAGGTTGGCGAACGCCCCGCGCGGCTTGAAGGAGCCGGCGTGCTGCATCAGTTCCAGCTTCAGAACAAGCGGGCCGGCCGCGACGCCGAGATCGTCACCATGCGCCTCAAGGATAGGCGTGACGCGCACATGCGGCCGGATCAATTCCGCTGTTCTGGCGATCGCCTCGCGATCGATGGGCGCTGGTTTCTCGCCGTCAGACATGTCCCCCTCGTTTTGTTGCGTCCCGATTGCCACGATGGGGGGCGTTCGTCGAGCGGCGTGTGCGTGCAGCCCGCGATCAATGCGCCGTTCCGATGGCTACAGATGCAACCCAAAGAGGTCCGGAAGCGTCGATGCCATCAATGCACTGGCTTGCCCCAGCAACGCCATTTTCGCTTGCGAAATCGTGTTTTGGCCGGCCTGGATACGGCTGTGGCGCCGGCTATAGTGCCGCGCGAATATGTGAGGCGATTCGGCGCCTAATCTGTTTGTTTGAGGGAATGGAATGACGTTCAAAAGGACAGTTCTTGCCGGCGTTTGCGCACTGGCCGTCATCGGTATCGCGCCGGTCGATATCGCCAGCGCTTCGACCAACTCGAAGTTCCGCGCCGCCGTGGCCAAGGTGCTCAACAGCGTTCGGCCGCAGCAGCAGGCGCTGGCCGATATGAGCCGCTCTGAGTTCCGCGCCTTTGTCCGCTGCGCGCAAAGTGTCATGGATTCTGCACCGCCGGGACGGAAGCGTTACGTGCTTGCGGCGCGCAGCCTGTCAGAGCAGCGCCGACGGTTCGACGAGGTGGCGCTCGATAACCGGGCGGAGCTCAAGCAGCGGGTCACGCGCGAGTGCTATTACTGAGCGGTCGCGCGAGGTAACTGGCTCTCTTTCGCCGGCGAAGCCGCATCAAAAATCGCTGGCGATGCCCTTCACCTCCCAATCGCCGTAGCGGGCGGGCTCCGGCCCGTCGCGGCCTCCGATTTCACGGGCGATCTCGCCGGGGGCCTCTCCCGGACGCACCGCTTCGGCCGCCTTTCGCCGCGCTTCGGCCTCGGCGCGAGCGCGCGCACCAGCCTCGCGGATGCGGCACTCGATTGCGTCGTCTTTTGCCGCCGCGACGTCCGGATTGCGCCGCCCAGCCTTCGATTCGCCGCTCTCCACGATTGAACCTCCCGCTTGTCGCTCCCATCATATAGGGCGCAGCAACAGGCGGGCTACCCAAGGATAACGGGCGGCCCGGCGCGGAAGACTGAGGTGTTTTGATGAACGTCGTGAAGACGGGCATGCTTTTGGCGGTGCTGACGGCGCTCTTCATGGGCGTCGGCTATCTCGTCGGCGGCGGCGCGGGCGCGTTCATCGCTTTCCTCATCGCCGCCGGCATGAACCTGTTCTCCTATTGGAACGCCGACAAGCTGGTGCTGAGGATGCACCGGGCGCGCGAGGTGGATGCTGAGAGCGCTCCCGACCTCTATCTCATGGTCAAGGAGCTGGCGGCGCGCGCCGAGCTGCCTATGCCGAAGGTCTACGTGATCGATAACGCGCAGCCCAATGCCTTCGCGACGGGCCGCAACCCGGAGAACGCCGCCGTGGCGGCGACCACCGGGCTCCTGCAGCAATTGTCGCGCGAGGAAGTCGCCGGCGTCATGGCGCACGAATTGGCGCACGTAAAGAACCGCGACACGCTGATTATGACCGTCGCCGCCACTATCGCCGGCGCGATCTCCATGATCGCGAACTTCGCCCTCTTCTTCGGCGGTAGCCGCAACAATCCGCTGGGCATTGTCGGCGTGATCCTGGCGGCGATCACCGCACCGATTGCAGCCATGCTGATTCAGATGGCGATTAGCCGCACGCGCGAGTATTCCGCCGACCGCGATGGCGCCGCGATTTGCGGCAACCCGCTGTGGCTTGCCTCCGCGCTCGACAAGATCGCCCGCGTCGCCGGCCGCACGCCGATCGAAGCGGCAGAGCGCAATCCGGCGACGGCGTCGCTCTTCATCGTCAATCCGCTGACGGGCGAACGGATGGACAATCTCTTCTCCACCCACCCGGCCACGGAAAACCGCATTGCCGCGCTCAACGACATGGCGCGCGCCGGTGGTGCAGACTGGCGTGCGGCGCAGCCGGCCGCAGCGGCGGACACGACCGGCAGGTCGCCCGGGCCGTGGTCGCGGGCCGGCCGCAAGCGCGGCGGCCCCTGGGGTTGAGCGACACGTCGCGTCAAAGCATGATCCCGAAAAGTGGATACCGGTTTTCGGATAAGATCATGCTGCGAAGAAGAAACAGAGCCTACATCCCGATTCGAACGGGATGTAAGCTCTGAAGAACCGCGCCGGGCCAATACGTCGACGCGCGCGCGAAGCAGACCCGGCGGGGCTTGCGGTTCGTCGCACGGCCACCGCCATCCTCACGCAAATTGTCGATCGAAAATCTCCCCTCGATGCGCAACTCGATCCGCATAACGGCAACCCGCATCTTGCCAAGCTCGATCCGCGCGACCGCGCACTCGTGCGCGCCATTCTCGGCCAGGCCTTGCGCCGCCGCGGTGAGATCGATGCGGCGCTTGACGAGATGCTCGATCGTCCCTTGCCGCCGGGCTCTACTCTGCTTTCGGCGATCCTCCACGTCGCCGCTGCGCAGATTCTGTTTCTCGACATCCCCGACCATGCCGCGGTGAACCTTGCCGTGGTGCAGGCCGGCGCCGATAAGCGGACCGGCCGGGCGCGCGGATTGGTGAACGGCGTGCTCCGCCGAATGGTGCGCGAGCGCGAACGCCTGCTCTCAAGGCGCGACGTTCTGCGGCTCAATACGCCCGCCTGGCTCTACGAGCGCTGGCGCGCGGCCTATGGCGACGCGGCCGCCGATGCCATCGCGGCGGAACATCTGAAGACCCCGAGCCTCGACATCTCCGTCAAAGCCGAGCCTGCGCTTTGGGCGGAGCGGCTGGGCGGAGTGGTCCTTTCCACCGGCTCTGTCCGGCTTGCTGAGACGCAGCGCGTCTCCGCGCTCCCCGGATACGAAGAGGGCGAATGGTGGGTGCAGGACGCGGCGGCCGCCCTCCCCGCGCGCCTCCTTGGCGACGTGACCGGCAAGCGCGTTGCGGACCTTTGCGCCGCGCCGGGCGGCAAGACCGCCGCGCTGGCGGCGGCGGGCGCTGACGTCACGGCCGTCGATGTCTCAAAAGGGCGGCTGCAACGCCTCGCTGAAAACCTCGATCGACTCAATCTAAAGGCGCATATAGTATGTAGAGACATCCTGAAGTGGCAGCCGGACCGCACGTTCGACGCCGTTCTCCTTGATGCGCCATGCACGGCAACGGGAACCATCCGGCGGCATCCCGACATCCCTTGGATAAAGCAGACGGAGGACGTCGCGTCGCTGGCAGCCCTCCAGGCGCAACTCCTCAATCATGCAGCGCGGCTCGTGACGCCGGGGGGTGTCCTGGTCTTCTCGACATGCTCATTGGAGCCGGAGGAAGGCGAGGCGCAGGTGGCGCCGTTCCTGGCGTGCCATCCGGACTTTGCCGTTGACCCCATAGTAGCCGGCGAAATTTCAGGGCTTTCAGAGCCGATCAATGCAAGTGGGTGTCTGCGCACCCTGCCGTTTCATCGCTTCGGTAGCACTTCAGAAGCACAAGGTGTGGACGGCTTCTTCGCTGCACGGCTTCAACGTCGCTGAGGCGGCGGGCGCGCCTTGCCAACGTCTTAAATCGGCTTTACCGCCACGTCATGCGTGCCGTCGCTCCGGTCGACCACCTCAAGCTTGCCCTCCATCGTGTCGGACGCCTCACCCGGCGCATGCGGCTTGGCGCCGTGTCCGGTCCGATCGGCCGGCTGCGCATGTCGGGCGGTGGTCGCTCGCAACTTCTCATTGCGCCGCCTGACCTCAGGACCGCTGACCCGACGGTCGCGGCGGAAATCTATTCCGGACGCTTCGCCTTTGCCGGGCATGTCGTGGAGGTCAGTGGGCGGTCGCCTTTCGATATCGGGCCGCCGTCGGAGGATTGGCTGAGAGAGCTGCATTCGTTCGGCTGGCTGCGGCATCTGCGCGCCGCAGATACGCCGCTTGCTCGCTCCAACGCGCGGACGCTGGTGGAGGATTGGCTCTTAAGGCACGCTCGCGTGGGCGGCGAAGTCGTCTGGGACTCCGACGTGATGGCGCGGCGCGCGCTTTCGCTTCTGGCGCAATCGCCGCTCATCCTGCATGACGCCAGCCACGACCTCTATCGCGACTTCGTGCGCTCGCTTCTGCGGCATTCCAGCATGCTGCGCTCCGCCACCGGCACCAGCGAACCGGGACTGCCGCGGCTCAATGCGGCGATCGCCGTTGCGCTGACGGGGCTGTCGCTGTCGCAGCAGGAGCGGCTGGCGCGCTCTGCCCTTGACCGGGTCGATGCAGAGCTGACCAGCCAGATTCTGCCTGATGGCGGCCACATCTCGCGCAAACCCACAGCGCTGGTCGACATCCTGATCGACCTTCTGCCGTTGCGGCAGGCGCTGATCTCGCGTGGGCTCGTTCCATCGGAAACGCTGATGAACGCGATGGACCGGATGATGCCGATGCTGCGCTTCTTCCGTCACAGCGACGGCGCATTCGCTCATTTCAACGGCGCCGCCTCCTCCGCCGGCGGTCTCGTCGCCACGCTCGTCTCCTATGACGAGACGCTCGGCAAGCCGGCCGCAAGCGCGGCCTATTCCGGCTACGAGCGGGTTGACGCCGATCAGTCCTTGCTCATCGTCGATGCCGGCGGGCCACCGCCCATCGCGCTCAGCAGCGAGGCGCATGCCGGCACGCTGTCTTTTGAGTTTTCCTGCGGCATGAACCGGATCATCATCAATTGCGGAGCGCCGGCGGCGCGCCATGAGAACCTGCGTCGCGCCGCGCGCACGACGGCCGCCCATTCCACCGCCACCCTGGCGGAGCAATCCTCCTGCCGCTTCTCAAGTCCGGCCGCGAATGCGCAGATCGTCTCCGGACCGCGCAGCGTTGCCGCGCATCGGCAATCGCCGGGCGACGGCTCCACGATCCTGCATCTCAGTCATGACGGCTATGCCCGCCGCTTCGGCCTCGTGCATGAGCGCAATTTGAGGCTCGGCAATGGCGGTCATCTGCTGGAGGGCATGGACCGTTTCACGGGTCAGCCAAGCAAGGGTAACCTATCCTTCGTCACCCGCTTCCATCTGCACCATGCCGTTAGCGTGCATGCGACCGATCAGCCGACCGCGCTCGACCTTAGGCTACCCGGTGACAGCGTCTGGCGCTTTGAGGCGAACTGCCCAGTGGAGCTTGAGGAGAGTGTGCATCTCTCCGATGTCTTCGGCAGCCGCTCGTCCTATCAGTTGGTGCTGGCCAGCGGGATCGATTCCGACGCGCCTGTGAAGTGGCGGCTGACGCGCCGCTCCTGATCCTTTGCGGCGGCGGGACCGCGTGCTAGCGCACACCTACGAATCCCAGACGACATCCGCACACATCATCCGAAGATGACATCCGCCGGGGGGCGAAATCTCATGCAGGACAAATTGATCGCCGGGCCGGAGCGCGTGGAGGTCAAGCGCGCGCTGATCTCCGTCTCCGATAAAACCGGCATTGTCGTATTGGCCCGCGCGCTGGCGGAGAAGGGGGCGAAGATCCTCTCCACCGGCGGCACCGCAAAGACGCTTAAAGAGGCCGGCCTGGCCGTCACCGATGTCGGGTCCGTCACCGGCATGAAGGAGATGATGGATGGTCGCGTGAAGACGCTGCACCCGGCCATTCATGGCGGGCTTCTGGCCATTCGCGACAATCCCGCGCACCAGGAAGCGATGCAGAGCGCCGGCATTCACGGAATCGATTGCCTGGTGGTCAATCTCTACCCGTTTGAGGAGACGATTGCGCGGGGCGCAGATGCGGCAGAGGCGATTGAGAACATCGACATCGGCGGCCCGGCGATGATCCGCGCCGCCGCCAAGAACGCGGCTTGGGTGACCGTGCTGACGGATGCGGCCGATTATGAAGCCGTCCTGGCCGAACTTGGCTCAGGCGGCGTGCCGCGCGCGCTCCGCGCTCAATTGGCGGCGAAGGCCTATGCGCGGACCGCCACCTATGACGCGGCCATCGCCGCCTGGTACCAGCAGGCTGTCGGCGACGCGAGCCCCGATCGCGTGACCGTCGCGGGACGCCTGCGGCAGGCGCTTCGCTACGGCGAGAACCCGCATCAGCCGGCAGCGCTTTATCTGACCGGCGCGTCCGGGCCAAGCGTCGCCACGGCACGCCAAGCGCAAGGCAAACCGCTCTCCTACAACAACATCAACGATGCCGACGCCGCTTTCGATCTCATCTCCGACCTTGCCGGCGAGACGCCCGCAATCGCCATCATCAAGCACGCCAATCCGTGTGGCGTGGCGCTCGGCGTTGATCTTGCCGACGCCTACGAAAAGGCGCTGCGTTGCGATCCGGTTTCCGCCTTCGGCGGCATCGTGGCGGTCAACCGGCCGCTTGACGGCGCTGCCGCGGAAGCGATCACCGGCATCTTCACCGAAGTCGTCGTTGCGCCGGAAGCGGACGACAACGCGCTTGCGGCATTCGCCAAGAAGCCGAACCTCCGTCTGCTCCTGACCGGCGGCCTAGCCGACACGAGCGACAAGGGCCAGCGCGTACGGCATATCGCGGGCGGGCTTCTCGTTCAAATGCGCGACTTCGCGCTTGTCTCGCCCGATGCGTGCCGTGTCGTCACACGCCGCGCGCCGAGCGATGAGGAGATGGCGGACCTGATTTTCGCCTTCCGCGTCGCCAAGCACGTCAAGTCGAACGCCATCGTCTATGCCAAGGGCGGCGCGACGGTCGGTATTGGAGCAGGACAGATGAGCCGGCTCGATTCAGCGCGCATCGCGGCGACGAAATCCGCTGACGCGGCAAAGAGCGCCAGTCTCGACGAACCGCTGACGCGCGGCTCCGTCGTTGCGTCGGATGCGTTCTTCCCCTTCGCCGATGGGCTCTTAGCGGCGGCGGAAGCCGGCGCCACCGCGGTCATCCAGCCCGGCGGCTCCATGCGCGACGATGAGGTGATTGCCGCCGCCGATGAGGCGGGCCTTGCCATGGTGTTCACCGGTACGCGCCATTTCCGTCACTGACGACTAACAGCGAACCGCGAGGGCTGACGCAGATGCGCGTGGTGATATGCGGGGGCGGCGCGATCGGCGCGTCGATTGCCTACTTCCTCAGCCGCCGCGGCGCGGAGGTTGTCGTGGTGGAGCGGGCCGGAATCGCCAATGCGGCGTCCGGCAAGTCCGGCGGGTTCCTGGCGCTCGACTGGTGCGACGGGACGCCGGTGGAAGCGCTCGCGCGGCGGAGCTTTGCTCTCCACGCCAGCCTGGCGGAAGAGCTCGCCGACGATTTCGGTGAGTGGGGCTATCGTCGCATGACGACTTTCGGTGCGATGGCCAGCGCCGAATCCAGCCTGCGGGACTTCAGCGGGGGCCGTGGCCTGAACTGGCTTAGCGAAGACGTTGTCGTCTACCGGCAGCTCGGCACGACGGAGACGACGGCGCAGGTGCATCCCGGCCTATACACCGAAGCATTGATGCGGGCGGCGGAAGCGCATGGCGCCAAGCGCCGCGACGGCGAGGTGACCGACCTTCTCAGCCGTGACGGGACGGCGATCGGCGTGGCCGTCGACGGTGAAGACATAGCAGCGGACGCCGTTGTCATCGCCATGGGCCCCTGGTCGATCCTGTCGTCGGCGTGGCTTCCCATGCCGGCCGTGTTCGGCTTGAAGGGGCACAGCCTCGTCTTCGACACCGGCGACAAGGTGCCGGCGGAGGCGCTGTTTCTGGAGTGCCAGGACGAGGACGGCAGCGTGCATTCGCCGGAAGTCTTTCCGCGCCGCGACGGCACGACCTATGTGTGCGGAATCTCCAGCCAAAGCCCGCTGCCGGTCGATCCGGCGCAAGTCGGGCCGGATGACGGAGCACTTGAGCGGCTTGAAGCGATCTGCCGGCGGCTGTCGCCGGTCCTGGCAGACGCCGATATCCTGGCACGGCAGGCCTGCTTCCGCCCGGTGACGCAGGACGGCCTGCCGCTGATCGGACCCGTGAGCGGGCTCGCCGGTGCTTATGCTGCCACCGGTCACAGCGTGTGGGGCATCCTCAATGCGCCGGCGACCGGCGAGGCGATGGCGGAACTGATCCTCAACGGCGCCAGCACGCTCGACCTGTCGGCTTTCGATCCGGGCCGCCTGCGCGCGTTCGACGCCGCCGAGCTCGGTTGAACAACCGATCCGGCAAGACACGCATCTAGAGACGTGAAGCCGCGTGACCGGAACGCCTATCGCGCGCGATGCCGTGCGACGTCTTCTCCCACTCGCTGGGGCGATTGAAAAGCTGGAACAGCGCCTGCCAGGCAGCAAACGACATCAGCGCCCAATAGGCCGGCAGCAAGGGAATGTGCCAGGCCAAGCGTAATGCTCCGGTGGTATTCAATCCACGTGCGGCCGTAATGGCTGCGGCAACGATCACCGCGGTGAAATTGCCGAAGCCCAGCGCCAGAAACGCCCACAGATAAGGCCCGCTCGGCCAGAAGCCGCTCAGCTCGTTGACCGCCGCTACCGCCAGAAGCACCCATGAAACGGGATAAAGAAGAAGACCCAGCACGCCGGCTGACAGGATTGCGTGCACGGCAAGCCGGTCTTTCAGCGAAAGTCGCAGGCCGCGCGGAATCTCTTTGCTCAAACAGACGGCGATCGTCTGCATCCAGCCTTTGATCCAGCGGCGGCGCTGGGGGAGCCATTGCCGGAAGGTGACCGGCGCCTCCTCGTATGTGCGCGAAGGCAGCGTCGCTGAATGGTAGCCGAAGCGGGCAAGCCGAACGCCGAGATCGGCGTCCTCGGTGACGTTGAACGGGTCCCAGGCAGCGACCTTCTCCAGCAATGCGCGGGGGAAATGGTTGGATGTGCCGCCGAGCGGCAACGGCACACGCCAGGCCGCCAGCGCCGGCAGAAGCACGTCGAAATTGGCCGCATATTCCAGCGTGAACATGCGCGCGAACCAGGTGCCCTGATTGTCGGGCGTTAGCCGCGCCTGCACGCAGCCAAGGTCTGGCCGCTTGCGAAAAGCGGCGGCGGCCTTGCGCAGCTGATCGGGTTCCGGCCGGTCCTCAGCGTCGAAGACGACGACATAGTCCCCCTGCGCAAAAGCCAGAGCGTAAGTCAGTGCTTTCGGTTTGGTGCGCGGGCCGGCGGGCGGCACGCTTATCATCTCTATCGGAGGCCCGCCGGCGTGGCGGGCGACAGCTTCGCGTGTCGCGTCGTCGTCGTGCTCGACGATCACCAGGATCTGCAGCTTCGTCACCGGATAGTCGATCCGCTTCATATGAGCGACCAGATCAGGCACGACGGCGGCCTCGCGGTAGAGCGGCACAAGCACTGTATAGGTCGGCAGCTCAGGTTCGGGGATGGGCTTAATGCGTGGCGGGCACGCGCGATGAAGCGCCGCTGCCAATCTCCAGATGCTGCAATTGAAGAAGAACAGCGTGGTGACCAACGCCATTGCCTGCAGCGCGACGCTGACGTCCAGTTGCGCAAGTCCAAGTGCTGCTGCGACCAGCAGCATGCGACCACGCACGCCATGGCTGGCGCCTTTGCCGATTCGCCTTGCAGACAGCGACGGCTGCACGCGCGCCAACCGGCCGATGGCGTAGCGGCTGAGGGCGGCATGGCGTTTGGCGACCAGGAACGCGCGGATCGTCTCCGGCGTGGCGATCCGCAAGCGGGCGGCAAGAGCCGGCGTCTCGGCCAGCCGGCGTCGTAGAAGCATTATCTGATGAGGCTGTGGCGCCAGCACGAGAAGCGGCACAGCGTCCCGCCGGACCATGACGCAGGACGCCAATCGCACGGCGTCAATTGTCAAAAAACCGGCATTCGCAACGATCTCCGCGCCTCGCAGATCGTCGAAGAACGGTAGGCCCAGGTCCTTGGCCAACAAAGACCAATAGCGGCGGCGGCTGAAGCCGGCGGCGATGAGCTCGTTGCTCGCCGCCGTTCGGTTGTCTGCGGCAGCTTGTGCGACGAGGCGAAGCCTTTCAACCGATATCCCGTGTCGCGCGAGAAACGCGATATCCGCCGGAAGGCGCCCGGTCGCGTCAGGCTGCTCCCCTTGCGTGCGTTCATAAGAATGGCGCCACTCAGTGGCCCGGCGGTCGAAACCGGCCCGTCCGAGCCTGCACAGATCGACATAGTCCGCCTGTTGCGCCGCACCGGCCCGCAAGATACCCCCCATGCGTGCAGTCTTTTCGCAACCCATCCGCGTTTTCTTTGCGGTTTCAAGCAATCGATGCGATAAACCTCTGCGTGCACTCGCATATCGGTTGCGCTGACGAGTAAGCAGCGGAAAATTGGCCGCAGGCGTGCGATACGGCCTTTGTTGCGCCCCAAGGTTTGGCTAGAGAGCGGCATGACGAATGAGACGCGGCGGGGAGGCGACGCCAAGAACGGTCGCGAGAAGCGGCTGGCGGCGGCACTCAAGGCCAATCTGGGGCGCCGAAAGGCGCAGACACGTGCGCGCTCGGCGCGCGACGACGAAGCGGGCGGCGTAAGCCGGAATGAACGTGTGAAGGAGTCCGGCTGATGGATCGTATCCGCATTGAAGGTGGCAGGCGGCTGTCCGGCGCCATTCCGATTTCCGGGGCGAAGAACGCCACGCTGCCGCTGATGATCGCCAGCCTTCTGACGGATCAGAAGCTGACGCTGGAGAACGTTCCGGCGCTGGCGGATGTGGCGCTTCTCAAGCGCATTCTTGCCAATCACGGCGTCGACTACATGGTCAGCGGCAAGCGCGCCGGCGATGCCCCCAATATCGGGGAGACGCTGACGCTTTCGGCGGAGAACATCGTCGACACGACGGCGCCCTATGAGCTCGTGTCGCGCATGCGCGCCAGCTTCTGGGTCGTGGGGCCACTGCTGGCGCGGATGCGGGAGGCGCGCGTCTCCTTGCCGGGCGGCTGCGCCATCGGCACGCGCCCGGTGGACTTCTTCCTCATGGGCTTGGAGGCGCTCGGCGCGAAGATCGACATTGAGGGCGGCTATGTCGTGGCGAAAGCCCCCAAGGGGCTGAGCGGGGCGCGCGTGCACTTCCCGCATGTCTCCGTCGGGGCGACGCATACGATCATGATGGCGGCGACGCTGGCCAAGGGCGAGACCCTCATCGAAAACGCCGCCAGCGAGCCGGAGGTCCGCAATCTTGCCGACTGCCTCATCAAGATGGGTGCCAAGATTGACGGTGCCGGCACGCCGAAGATCCGCATCTCCGGTGTGGACGCCTTACAAGGGACGACGCACCGGGTGCTCTCCGACCGTATCGAGACCGGCACCTACGCCATGGCGGTGGCGGCGGCCGGCGGCGACGTGCTTCTGGAGCATGCCGAGCCGGGCACGCTACAGGCGGCGCTTGACGCTATCACCCAGGCCGGCGCCGAGATCACAGAAACGAACGCTGGCATCCGCGTCTGCCGAAACAGCAGCGGCCTGAACCCCGTCGACATTACGACGGAGCCGTTTCCGGGCTTTCCGACCGACCTTCAGGCGCAATTCATGGCGCTGATGACGCGCGCCAAGGGTACGTCGCATATCCGTGAGACGATCTTTGAGAACCGCTTCATGCATGTGCAGGAGCTGGCGCGGCTCGGCGCCGATATTCACCTCGACGGCCAGGACGCCACCGTGCACGGCGTGGAGCATCTCAAGGGGGCACAGGTCATGGCGACCGACCTCAGGGCTTCGGTATCGCTCGTCATTGCCGGGCTCGCCGCTGAGGGCGAGACGGAAGTCAACCGCGTCTATCATCTCGACCGCGGCTTTGAGCGGCTGGAGCAGAAGCTCTCCGCCTGCGGCGCGGACATTGAGCGCCTCAGCGGTTAAGGCTGCGTCGCCGCGCGAACTTGCTCTGACGGGAGCGACGCCCTACCACGTCCACGGCCGAAACGGACGCCTGACCACGCCATGACGGACAAAGACCGCCTGCGCCTGATAGCGCTCGACGCGGAGGACCTCGCCATCGTCTCCGCGCACGTGCAAGACGCCGTGCTTAAGGCGCAGGACATCAATTGGATGGCGAAGGAGAACCGCTTCGTCATCGCCATGAACCGGTTCGCCTGGGAGGAGGAGCGAGGCCGACGCCGCGAGCACCAGCGGCGGCGCTCAGCGCTCTATTTCGCCCGCGTCAACAATGTGAAATCCACCGGCATCGACCGCAAAGCGGGCGGTGAGGTTCTAAGCCTCCTTGCGGTGCGCTTTGAGACCGGCGACGCCCCCTCCGGCGAGATCGTGCTTGATTTCGCCGGCGGCGCGACGATCCGGCTCGCCGTGGAATGCGTCGAGGCGCAGCTCAACGATCTCGGGCCGGCATGGTCCACGCAGCACGCACCACGGCATATGACGTAGCGCGATGCCCCTTCGTCTCAATGCATCTGACGCGGATTTCGAAGCGCGTTTCACTGCACTCCTCAGCGCCAAGCGCGAGGTCGCCGAGGACGTTGACGCGGCGGCGCGCGACATCGTGGAGAATGTGCGCAAAGGCGGCGACGCCGCGCTGATCGACTACACCGAGCGCTTCGACCGGCAGAAGCTGACGCCTGCGACGCTCCGTGTTCCTGCGGAGGAGATCGCAGCAGCCATGCGCGCCGTGCCGCAGAAAGACCGCGATGCGCTGGCGGTCGCGCATGAGCGGATCGAGGCCTATCATCGCCGGCAGCTTCCGCATGACGACCGCTATACGGACGCGCAAGGAGTCGAACTCGGCACCCGATGGAGCGCAATTGAAGCGGTGGGCATCTATGTGCCGGGCGGAACGGCGGCCTATCCGAGTTCGGTGCTCATGAACGCCGTGCCGGCCCGTATCGCCGGGGTGGAACGCATCGTCATGGTGACGCCGACGCCGGACGGCCACATGAACGCGCTGGTGCTTGCCGCGGCCGGGATTGCCGGTGTGGACGAGATCTATCGCGTCGGCGGCGCGCAGGCGGTGGCCGCCCTCGCCTACGGCACGGAATCAATCGCGCCGGTGGACAAGATCGTCGGCCCGGGCCGGGACTATGTGGCCGCTGCCAAGCGGCTGGTCTTCGGCACCGTCGGTATCGACATGATCGCCGGCCCGTCGGAAGTGCTGGTCATTGCCGACGGCGACAACGACCCCGAATGGCTCGCCGCCGACCTTTTGGCGCAAGCGGAACACGACGAGGCGGCGCAGTCGATCCTGATCACCGATTCAAACGACCTTGCGACGCGTGTCGCCAACGCGGTCGAGCGGCAGCTCAAGACCCTCCCCCGCGGCGAGATCGCGGCGGCGAGCTGGCGCGACAACGGCGCCATCATCGTCGTTCGGTCGCTTAAAGCGGCGATGGAGCTCGCCAACCGCATCGCGCCGGAGCATCTTGAGCTGGCGGTGAGCGATCCGGAGGCGCTGCTGACCGGTGTGCGCAATGCCGGTGCGGTCTTTCTCGGCCGCCATACGCCGGAAGTGATCGGCGACTATGTCGGCGGCCCCAACCACGTCCTGCCGACGGCGCGCTCAGCGCGCTTTTCATCCGGCTTGTCGGTGTTCGACTTCATCAAGCGCACGTCGATCCTCAAACTTGGACCGGAAGAGCTGCGCGCATTGGCCAAGCCCGCCGTCACGCTTGCCGAGGCGGAAGGCCTCGACGCGCATGCGCGCTCGATCGCCATCCGGCTGAACCTCTAGAGGCCTGTCGTGAGCGACCTGCAAAGTCGCCTCATCGCCGTCACCCTCGATGACGAATCGATCGGCCGCGCGTCGCCGGATGTCGAGCACGAGCGCGCGGTCGCTATCTACGATCTCATTGAGGACAATCACTTCGTGCTGATCAGGCATCCCGGCCCCTACCAGCTTGTCCTGTCTCTGGTGGAGCGGCGGCTGATCTTCGACGTCCGTGACGACGGCGGCGTGCCGCTTGTGACGCACGCTTTGTCGCTGACGCCGTTTCGCAAGATCGTAAAAGACTATGCGCTGGTCTGCGAAAGCTATCACCAGGCGATCCGCGTCGCCTCGCCGAGCCGGATTGAAGCGATCGATATGGGGCGGCGGGCTCTCCACAACGAAGGCTCGCAGATTTTGCAGGAGCGGCTGCAAGGCAAGATCGAGCTTAACCTCGATACCGCGCGGCGGCTTTTTACGCTGATCAGCGTGCTGCACTGGCGCGGCTGACATTGGCAGAGCCCATCCGCTCCACGTTGTTCCTATGCGGGCGCAACGCCGTGCGCTCACCGATGGCCTGTGCGCTGACGGAGAGCCTTTATCCCGGCCGCTTCTATTTGGCCTCCGCCGGCGTCTTGCCGGGCGAGCGTGACCCCTTCGTCGATGCGATCCTGGCGGAGATCGGCCTTGATCTCGGCGATCACCGGCCGACCAAGATGGAGGAGCTCGACGATTTGAGCTTCGATCTGGCGATCACGCTTTCCCCGGAAGCCCATCACCGCGCGCTGGAGCTGACGCGCACCCAGGCGATCGACGTGGAATATTGGCCGATGCCCGACCCGACGCAGACCATGGGGTCGCGCGAGCAGATTCTGCATGCCTATCGGGAGCTGCGCGAGCGCCTGGCGAACCGCATCCGCGAGCGGCTCGGCAGCGGTTCGTGAGTTCACAGCCCTGCCGCGATGAGCTAGAGCGTACACATCATGCTGAAGAGCGCTTCAGAACGCCCCGGCCTGGTGCTCGCCTCCGCCTCTGCGCGGCGGCTGCAATTGCTAGGGCAGGTCGGGATTGAGCCGGACAAGCTCTTGCCGGCGGAGATCGACGAGACGCCGCAGCGCAACGAATTGCCGCGCGCGCTGGTCAAGCGGCTGGCACTGACCAAGGCCCGCACCGCGCGCCACAATGCCCAGCGCGACCCGGCAATCGCCAATGCGCTTGTCTTGGCGGCGGACACAGTCGTGGCGGTGGGACGTCGCATCTTGCCCAATCCGGAGTTCACCGATGAGGCGGCCGCGTGTCTGCGCCTGCTTTCCGGGCGCGGGCATCGGGTCTATGGCGGCATCTGCCTGATGACGCCGCGCGGCGGCACGCGCACGCGCGTGGTGGAGACGCGGCTACGGTTCAAGCGCCTGTCGCGCGAGGAGATCGAGGCCTATCTCGCCTCCGGCGAATGGGAGGGCAAGGCCGGCGGCTACGCCATTCAAGGACGCGCCGGCGGGTTCGTCACCAAGCTTGTCGGCTCCTATACGAATGTGGTCGGCCTGTCGCTTAACGAAACCATGGCGCTGTTGTCGGGCGAGGGCTACCCGGTCTATGAGCGCTGGGCGATCCCAGCATGAGCGAGCGCAACGAAAACGCACCCATCCCACTTCGGCGGTCACGCGATTGCCCGATCTGCGGCCAGCCTTCAACACGCCAGGCCTACCCATTCTGCTCACGGCGCTGCGCCGACATCGACCTCAATCGCTGGCTTTCCGGCCGGTATGTCATCCCTGCCGCTGAGGAGGATGAGACCGAAGGCGAGGTGAAAAAGCCGTGATTCCGAGGTCAAATGCCGCACCGAGGCCAGCGTGCAAGACGTCGCGACGGCGTTTGACGGCCGGCCTAAAATACGGTCTTTCTTGCCGCGATCGGACCTGTTTCGGGGGTGTTCGTGTCGGGCGACAATGAGATCGGCGCATCGGGCGCGCAATCGGCGCACCCGCCCCGCAAACTGCACAATCTGGCTTTCGGCATTGAGCGCATCGGGCTGATCTCCCTACAGGCGCCGCTCGTCAGCTTTCTCATCCTTGTCGCCATGGCCATCGCCGCAGCCTTCGGTGTGGCGCGCATTGAGGTGGACGATTCGCTGAGCCAGCTCTTCCGGTCCGATACGGAAGAGTTCCGCCAGTTCGAGGAGGTCACCAAGCGCTTCCCCTCCAGCGAGTTTGACGTGCTCATCGTGGTGGAGGGCGAGCGCCTGATGGCGCGCGATACGATTGAGGGCTTGCGCGATCTGGTCACTGATCTGCAGCTCATCGACGGGCCGCGCGGCATCATCTCCATGTTCTCCGCGCGCACGCCGCCGGAATCGGGGCGCATCCCCGGCCCGCTCTTCCCCGAGCATCTGCCGGAGGGCGAAGAATACGATGCGCTGATTGAGGACGTGCTGGCCAACGAGATTCTCCGCGGCAAGCTCCTGTCGGAGGACGGCGAGCTCTCGCTGGTCGTGCTGGCGCTTGAGCCGGCCATTGTCGGCACACCGCAGCTCAACGACGTGGTGGCGGAGATCCACGAGACCATCGCCTTCAATCTCGGCGGCACGGGCGTCTCGGCACAGCTTGCCGGCGTGCCGATCATGCAGCTTGAGATCCGCAACGCCGTGGAGCGCGATCGGCTGATCTACAACGCCTTCGGCTTTGCCGCCGGCTGCCTGATCGCCATCATCTTCTTCCGCCGTATCTCCTTCATGATCATTGCGGCGGCCCCGCCGCTGATCGCCATCCTCCTAGCGCTCGGCGCGCTCGGCTGGTTCGGCTTCCAGCTCAACATGTTCCTCAACGTGATGACGCCGCTCATCATGGTGATCAGCTTCGCCGATTCCATGCAGCTAACATTTGCCGCACGCGACCGATTATTGGCGGGCGAAGGCAAGTACGAGGCGTTCCGCAATGCCGTCCTTGTGGTCGGCCCGGCCTGCGTGCTGACGCATTGCACGGCGGGGCTCTCCTTCATTGCGCTGCAGTTTTCCAACTCCGACCTTATCCGCACGTTCGGCGAGGCGGGACTGACGGCGACAATCATTGCCTTGCTCGGCGTGCTGATGCTGGTGCCGCTGCTTGGCGTGCTTTTAATCCGCAACGAGAAGAGCTTCGCCGCCAAGGTGCGAGTGTCGGACACCGGCGTGAACCTTCTGCGCCGCTTCTGCGGTTGGATCGCGCGGATGATGGTGACCCGGCCGGGCCTCTATACGCTTCTCAGCGTGCTGCTCGTGGGCGGCCTGACGGTGATCTATGCGACGCTGGAGCCGCGCTATCGGCTGGCCGATCAGGTGCCGGATCGCGAGCAGGCGGTGGAGGCCAGCGGCCGGCTCGACGCCAAGCTCACCGGCGCCAACCCCATTGACATCCTTATCGAATTTCCTGCCGCGACCAACCTTTATGACGAAGCGACGCTCGACCTCATCGGCGCTGTCCACAGCGTGGTGGAAGAGCAAGCCGGCGTTGGCAATGTGTGGTCGCCGGAGACGCTGCGCCGCTGGCTGCGCGAGAAGATGGGCATCACCGACATTGCGGTGCTGAAGCAATATGTCGACTTCCTGCCGGAGCACCTGACGCGCCGCTTTGTTTCCGCCGAGCAGGACGCCGTAGTGGTCTCCGGCCGCATACCCGATGTGGATGCCAGCGAGCTCTTGCCGGTGATTGAGGAGCTGGACGTGGCGCTCAATTCCGTGCGCGAGGCGCATCCCGGCTTCACCATCTCCGTCACGGGACTTTCGGCCATCGCTGCGCGCAACAGCGCCAGCATGATCGGCAAGCTGAACCAGGCGCTGACCGTAGAGATCATCTTCGTCTCCGCCTTTATCGGCCTCGCCTTCCGCTCGTTCATCGTCATGCTGGCGGCCATCATGCCCGGCATCTTCCCTGTCGTGATGTCCGGCACGGTGCTGTGGCTCATGGGCGAAGGCCTGCAATTTGCCAGTGTGGTGGCGCTTGTCGTCTCGTTCGGGCTGGGCCTCAGCGCGACCATTCACTTCCTCAACCGCCTCAGGCTGGAGGACCACCCGGACGCCGACCCGGGTATCGGCGTGGAGCGCGCGACGGTACTCGTCGGGCCGGCGCTGATCCTCACCTCCGTCGTGCTGGCATGCGGGCTGGCGGTGACGGTGCTCTCAGACCTGCCGTCGCTGCGGCTCTTCGGCTGGCTCGCCGCCTTCGCCATGATCGCGGCGCTGGTGGCCGATCTCCTCATTCTCAGGCCAACGGCTATGTTCCTCTACCGGCTCGCCAGGCGGCGCACCTCAAAACCCTCACCGCAGGCGGCGGAGTAGCTCAAAGCACAGGCGAAAGTCAGAGGTCTTCAGAGAGCGGCGCGCCGTTGAAGCGGCGACCCGGCCTACCGCTTGGAAAGATTGACGCGGACCTCGCGCACGTCGAGGCCCGTCGGGCGCAGCGTCACCGTTTGCTGGCCGCCCTGCGTGACCACCTCCACCTCGACGGAAAGATTGGCTGACGTCGTGCTCACCTGCGCGGTGATCTTGTTGCGGCTGGCGCGGCCCATAAGCGAGCCGCTCAGGCCGTAGCTGCCCTCCCGCCAATAGCCGTTGATGACACCGGCGGCGACCCGATAGGTGATGTCGCTCGTGATTTTCAGCGGCGCGCCGCCGCTGGCGAAAGCGCAGACCAGGTCCTGCTTGATCTTGTTGCCGTCGTCGGTCACCTCATAGGTGGCCTTGCAGGTCATGCCCTCGCTCTGCCCGCCGGAATAGATGACCGACCCCTTGCCGCGCCAATCACCGTCCATCTGCGAAAAAAGCCCGGCAGCGGACGCGGCCGGGGCGGCAAAAAGGACGACGGCCGCGACACATGCGGCGACCGGCGCTGCGAAAAAACGCGCTTCCCAGAGCTTCGCCATTGACCATCCCCGTCTGCTTCACGCCGCCGCCATGCCCGGGCCGGCCGGCATATGATTGAACGTCGCGCCCTCGCGCTCCCCGCTCGCAGGAGCGGGCCCCGCAGCGCGTCTCGCCTCGCCGCGACACCGCCCTTTCGCGGTCGGCGACACGATAGCCGCATAGCCGCCCCTGGAGCAACACATGGCATCGTGAACGCCGGAAAGCCCGGTTTCCGGGGCGCGACAGAGGCCAGTCCGACGGCCGGGCACGGCTTCCTTGTGGACAGGTCCGCGGCGAGCTTATATAAACCGCGCGCTTTGTCGGGGCTGCCCTTTGTCCAGCGTCCGGGGAAGACAGCCCAGGTAGCTCAGTTGGTAGAGCAGCGGACTGAAAATCCGCGTGTCGGTGGTTCGATTCCGCCCCTGGGCACCATTTCTCTCAATAAATTCAGTGTATTGTGCGGCCGGTTGATTTTTGAAGGCGGCCGAATTACCCTTACACAATCGTTGCACAATTTCACACTTCAACGGCGGTCGTGGCGCATGGCGGAGAAGCACACGATCCTTGGCGGCAAAATTCACGTCTACAAGCGGCCAGGCAGCCACGTCTGGCAGTGCTCGACCTACCTTGCCGGCAAGAACCGACGGGTTACGACGAAGGAAGAGAGCCTGAAGCGGGCGAAGGACTTCGCCGAGGATTGGTATCTAGGTCTCCGAGGCAAACAGAGCCGGGGCGAGGTCGTCGGAGAGAAAACGTTCGCGCAGGCGGCGGAAAAATTCACCGAGGAATACGAGGTGATGACCGGCGGCGAGCGCAACGCGAAATACGTCCAGGATCACCAAGCCCGACTGAGAAACCACCTCATTCCCTACTTCGGGAGGATGGGGCTGTCGCAGATCAAGACCGGCACGGTTCAGGAATACCGCATGCACAGACTCGATGGCGAGGACGACAGTCGCCGGCCATCTCGAAGCACGCTCCACCATGAGATCGTTACGTTGCGCCAGGTTCTGAAAACTGCGGCGCGTCATGGCTGGCTTGAGCATCTGCCAGACATATCGGAACCCTATCGGGCGTCAGCGAAGATCAGTCATCGGGCGTGGTTTTCACCCGAGGAATATCGACAGCTCTACGGCGCGACGCGCGAGAACGTGAAGCAGTCCAAAGGCCGGCCGTGGCGATGGGCTGCTGAACAGCTCCACGATTATGTGCTGTTCATGGCCAACACGGGCATTCGCCCCGACGAGGCGAATGGGCTTCAATACCGTGATGTTTCCATCGTTGACGACGATGCGACCGGCGAGACAATTCTTGAGGTAGAGGTGCGCGGGAAGCGCGGCGTTGGCTTCTGCAAGAGCACGACTGGTGCCGTTCGGCCTTTCCAGCGGCTCACGAAGCGAAACAAACCACAACCGAGCGACCTTGTCTTCCCCGCAAACCACAAACGGCAGTTCAACCGCCTACTCGACGAGCTTGGCCTGAAGCTCGATCGCGACGGCAATCGAAGGACGGCCTACAGCCTAAGGCACACATACATTTGCCTGCGCCTCATGGAGGGCGCGGACATCTATCAGATCGCCAAGAACTGCCGCACGAGCGTTGAGATGATCGAGAAATACTACGCCTCCCATATCCGCACCAATCTCGATGCCGCGGCGATCAACGTGCGGCGGAAAGGCAAGAGCGCGGCTTAGATAACCGTCGATCGAATTAGTTATCCACTATTTGAAACACTGAGTTTTAGTAATCTGAGTATTATCCCCTGCGTATTATTATATAGAGTGATTTCGACGGATCGACATCTGGGCTTCGCTCCGCCGACATCTAGATGTCGAAATATCGACATCAGGCCTACTTGTCCCCAGACGCCTTGCGCTTCTTCTGCACGACGAATTTGATCTCGTAGATGTTGGTCTTCCCCTGCCCTCGTCGGATGATCTTGACCAACCCGGCCCGCTCCAGCTCCTTGATGAACTCGTTAACCCGCGGCCGGCTCATGCCGATCTGGCTGGCGAGGCGTTCCTGACCGGGGAAGCAGTTATTGTTGTGCCAAGCATATTGGAGGAACTTTGCATAGGTGACCTTGGCGCCGATGCTGAGCTCGGGATTGTTGAGAATGAAGTTGGGAACCTGCGTGAAGCCGCCCAGCGCAACCGGGTCTTTGGTTGCTAGGCGGATGTTGTGCTCCCTAAGGACATCGCCAATGTGTTTCGGTGCTCCGTCGGCGTGATCCATGCCGCCATTGTAGCGCGCTTACTCGTGGTGCACGGACGAGTTATCCCCTTCCCGGCCGCTTTGTCGGCCGCGCGGCGCTTGCAGCGATAGGATGTCCTGCAGCTTGCCGATGAGGAAATTCGTTTCGCGATCGCGTTCCAGCATGCCCGCGATCTGATCGTCCTTGACGCGAATCTGCCGGTCTTTTTCCTCGATCTGGTTCTTGAGGAACCCGATCATCTCGTTGGAAGTTTCGTCGGTGCGCACAGGTAGGGACGGGTGCGAACCTGTAGGGACATGTTCAGCCGGCGAATTGTCAGGCAATTCGGTCTCCGCACCTGTCCGCACGTGTAGGGACAGGTCGGCACCTGTGCCTACAGATTCGACCTCTTGATCCTCGGGCAGGGCTTCGGCCCTGCGTGCCTCGAGTTCCTTCTCCTGAGCAATTTTCACGTCGAGGGAAGTGCGTTCGATCAACCACCGGAAGCCGTTTTCAGTGTCCTGATGGCGAACCTTCACTTCGCCTTGGCCGTCGGCCTTGCGGGCGAGCTGTGCCCAGCGGCGCACGGTCTTCTGCGTCCGGCTCAGACCGAGTTCCCGGCAATAGGCGACAGCCTCTTTGACCGTGAGCCATGGTGCGAACCCGTCCGGACCTGTGCGCACAGGTAGGGATGGGCTCGGAGCCTCGTTCTGGGTTTCCATATGCCCAATCGTACCACGGAGGGCCCGGAGTATGCAGAAGCGTGTGGAGGGCCAGAGCCCGCTAAAACTGATGTTGAGCTCAAATAGGAACGAGGCTGCCCGGGCAGCCTCTGTTGCTTGGTGGGGAAGTGCAAACACTTGACCTTCGCCCGGCGCGCCGCTTTCCCTGCACTGAGTGCTTTCCCTGCCGCACCTTGCGCCTACGGCTGGCGACATACTACCCTTGGTGTAGCGCCAGCAAGGGCGCCGCAAATGCCAGGAGGAAGTAGAGGATGGCGTTACAACAAAACGGCCATCGCTTTGCAACGCAAGCGAGCTCCAAACGCGCATTCATCCGCTCTGAGTCAGATCAATGAGTTCCAGCTCCTTAAAGAAGATTAAGGACCCAATCCACGGATACGTCTACTACTCCGCTCTTGAGGAGGCTTTTATGAGCCACCCCCTCCTCCTGCGGCTGCACCACGTGCGCCAAAACGGCGGCGCTTTCCTAACATACCCCAGCATGCGGGTTCATCGCTTCGAGCATTCCGTTGGAGCAATGCACATAGCCGGCCACCTTTTCTTGTTCGGCACGCGCTTTTCGCCGGACGCCGAGCTCCACGATGCGTACAAGTCAATCTTGGCAAAGATTTTTCCAGACCTATCCATCGACGATCTGCGTACCGCCATCCTCAAGGCTGACAACCAGCAACGCGAGACAGGCCTCTCAAGGCTTCAGACAGATGGCTTGTACCGACTCCATGACCTCATTGATATCGACGACGACGCGATTTTTGCGGAGTTGCTCTTCTTCCAGGCAGTCCGACTTGCAACGCTAATGCATGATATCGGCCATCCGCCATTCTCACATACGTTTGAGACCGCGTTGAAGCAGCTGGAAAAAGACCGATACCGAGATCACGAGACAGTTGGAATAGATTTGCTAAACTACTTAAGCCACGATCTAAAAAACTACACAGATGAAGTTATATATTATCTTGGTCGCACCGTGATATCAATTGCAAAGGTAATATTTGATGGCGAGCACGAGCTCCATAAATACGTTCAGGGTCTTTCTGACATCGTCTCCAGCGATATCGACGCCGACCGCCTCGATTATGTCAGGCGCGATGCATCGGCCGCCGGACTCACCACAAATGCCTATGATCTCGGTCGGCTGTACGATGCTGTAAAATTGATATCAAACCCCAGCGGAGCTGTTGAATTGCAATGGACCGCCGCTGCACTCAGCACGATAGAAGCTTTCTTTAGCGTCCGCTTTCATCTTTATCGCTGGGCGCTATGGCATCACCATGTTGTTCGGCAGAATATGGCGTTAATTCTGGTTACGAGGCTTCTTTGGTCGCTGTTGCGCAAGAACAATGAAACTCTTGGCCCATTACATCTAGACCTCATAGAGCTGGTCCGCATAAGCAGAAACCCCTCAAGGATAGGCGATTACTGGTATTTCACTGACTATTATTTACTTGATAATTATGCTAAAATACTCAGCGCGCTAGATAAGGATGAGATGAAGTGGATTGGAAAAGACGAGAACTGGGGTGAACTGGCCGATCTTTATAAATTCTTGCGCACATTCTTATATCGAGAAAAGAAGTGGCTTTCACCTTTTTGGAAACGGCCTGACGACTACGTGATTTTCTCTAACCAGGTTATAGAGCAAGAAAGTGACGATAGTGCTGTACAGTTTAACGATATGCTAGGCAAGGCGTATCAAAGATTGGTCGCCGAAGACGCAAATGAAGCAGAAGGGAGCCCAGAAGCAGCGGCTCATGGGGACAAATACGATGACTACCTCAGCTTCCGCTTTTGCGAGCGGTTGGAGCATGCAATCAACGCTTCGTTGAAGCCGCATGGCTGTAGGTGCCGAGCGTATTATCTCGCGAAATTCAAGCCGGCCCCAACGAAGCTTCAGCTTCTCGGTCGAGACGACGAACCAATGGCGTTGGGCACGCTTTCGCCCTCGGTGGCAGCGTTGAGCGAGGCTTGGAGAGCGTTGCCGCACCTTTGGCTCTTTTTAGAGTACAAGGCTTTTGGGGACAACGGGGAAACACTAAACCCTGACGTTGTGCGCCAACGTGTCAAGCCGGTAGGAGTCTACTCAGTTGTCGCCGAGTCGCTTCGAAACTGCCTACTAAACGGATAGGCGAAATCCAAAACATGATCACTATCGTCGTCGGCGCACAGTACGGGGGAGAGGGGAAGGGAAAGGTCTCTGCTTTCCTCGCCTCAGCTCAGCGATTTGATATTGCGTGTCGCTGCGGTGGCCCGAATTCGTCGCACACAGCGGTGCACAAGGGTAGAGAATTCAAACTCAGGATGATGCCGACCGCGGCTATTGTCGACCCATGGGTCTCCGTTGTGTTCGCGGCTGGGACTCTTTTGCACGTTCCAACGCTTTTCGACGAAATCCGTTTGATAGGCTTTCGAGGAAACCTTCTTATTTCGCCATATGCCGGCATTATTACCGATGAAACTGTTGCTAAACAGCGCTCTGACAATCGGTATGAGGCAATCGGCTCAACGCTGACCGGTACAGGGTATGCTGCTGCAGACAGATGTTTGCGTAAGCTGCCCCTTGCAAGGGAATTCTCAGAACTGAGTCCTTACTTATTTGACGTCCATGAGTTTTTGTTTGCGTCTATCAAGAACAGTCGAAATATTCTTATTGAAGGTCACCAGGGTTTCGGTCTCTCGAATTATCATGGCGACTATCCGTATGTTAGCAGCCGCGATTCAACGGCGGCAGCTATGCTTTCTGAGCTAGGCGTCGGACCTCTTCAGAAGACCATACAGGTTGTGCTTGTAGCAAAGATTTTCCCGACCCGGAACCACCGCGGTGCACTCGGAGAGGAGCTCACGGAGGAGGAGGCCTCTGCGATGGGAATCCGTGAATATGGGGGCGGTTCATGGGGAATACCGAATCGCAGGCGACGGGTCGGCATCTTCGACTTCGAGCTCGTTAGGCGTGCAGCGGCCGCAAACTCGGCGACATGCATCGCACTGACCGGTGCTGACTATCTCGACAAAGCGCTCGCGGGCCAGCAAATCGCGACTCAAAACGAGCATTTGGATCAGTTCGTTTGTGCTCTTGAGAAGACAATCTCGCCGACACCAGTAAGGTTCGTCTCAACGGGGCGTGACACCTCCCACATGTTTGAACTAAAGCCCGCCAGCTCGAAGAAGCCAAAGCGGCCCAGACGAGTCAAGCGACCCGAGAATGTCCGTGATCTGTTCGAAGGGGGGCTACACTAGCTACAGCGCCGAGACGCACTGTTCACAATTATCCTCGATCGCCTGAACATCGCAAAACAGATATTGTGCGACCCAGAAAACGTGGCTCAACAGAGCCAAATTCGCCGCGCTGCCCTTCCGAGCAATCGCCGGGCTGTACAAAATCCGGTCAAGTGTTAGAATTTCGGTATGAGCAACATATTGGACCAGGGTATTGACGCGGTTCGAACTCTTTCGGCGGAACGGCAGGATGCTGTCGGCGAGCTGCTCCTAAATATCGCTGAGCCCGATGCCGACGAGAGCTACACCCTGACGCCCGCACAGCTCGCCAGCATTCAGCAAGCAATTCGTCAAGCTGACCGCGGCGAACTCATCTCCGCCAACGAAGTGGAAGCGTCCTGGCAATCACGTGGGGTATGACGCTGTGGTATACGCCGGAAGCGACGGCCCATTTAGATAACATTCACGCCTACATACAAAGTGACAACCCTGAGGCTGCCGCTGCGGTCGTTACACGCATTCACGCAACCGCGCGAGCACTGGCCTTCTTCCCTCATATGGGGCGTGTCGGACATCTCTCCGGAACGCTTGAACACAAGGTCAAGCAGCTTCCGTACGTCATCGTCTATCGAATTGAGATTGGAGATACCGATCAACTTGTCATCCTGGGCGTCTATCACACGCATCAAAAACGCAACTAATAGCGACCCTTCGCCTGCTTTCTGAACTATCCAATGTCGCCCATGGACACTCGACGCTCGGCACATCGCACTGCCCCCAACTGCGGCAGAGCTGGGGGCTTGTTATTGTCATTAGTAGTTCACTTGGCTTCTAGATTTAGCAACGCAGCGACTTCGCACCTTCGGATGGTCAACCTTGCAGATGAGGCAAAAAGCTGCAATCTAGGACTGCAGCTTCGGTCTATCGTCGATAGCCGGATTCAGATTTTGCCAAGGTCTCTAGTCGGCACTGCAAATATCTGAGGATGGCTCCGTTGAGAGCAGTTGATGATGGGTGCGCCTTATACTTTTCAGATCAAGAATCCTGAAGAACTGGACATCAACGAGCTAGAGTCCTTCTGCGCCTTTGTGAAGGGCGGAGGGCAAGTTGTCTCCGGCGTAGCGAAGCGGCTGAAGGAGATAGGGAAAGTTATTGTGCTCGTTCGCTTGGCTAATGAACTCGCCGCAGTCGGCGCCCTCAAAGTTCCTATGGCCCGATATAGGAGTAATGTGTTCAAGAGTGCCGCCGCAGTTGAGCAGCCAACCGACTATCCGATCGAGCTCGGCTGGGTCGTAGTCGCCGAACGGCACCGCAAGCAAGGGCTATCGAGTCAGATCGTCAAGGTTCTCTTGGAGGTCTCGGATTCAGAACAAGCCAACGTTTATGCCACCTCGGACGTAGAAAAAGGTGCGATGCACCGGTCTCTTGAGCGAAACGGCTTTGTCAAAGCCGGAGCCCCTTATCGATCGGAGTTGGACAATGACCGCTTGCAGCTATTTGTGCGCAAGCGCTTCCCAGAACCGCACTAGTCACCAAGCAGCACCGTTTGTTTCTGAAGGCGTCATAGATGCGGAGTACCCGATTTGAAGTCAAACTTCTTGTGGCCAGAGCAGACGAGGGCGATGTCAATCGCGACCTCGTCCGAATTCACTACGATGACAGAATTGGCCTAAAAAGTGGAATTATATGCCTTATCTCAAATAAGGACAGTTTAAGTTCTTCATCAAAGTATTTCGTTTTGAGGGGTCTCCCACGTGGCACCCCAAGCACTATCCAGATTGACGAAGGGGCAAGGGAGGTACTGGGCGTGAGTTTAGGGCGTCAGGCCGTGTTTCAAATCGAGGAAGCCGGTTGGTGGGGAGCACTTCAGTGGGCCTGGTCGGCGACCGATCCCGCGTACCGAATTGCGGCAAAGCTTGGCGTGCTTTCCTTTGGCCTGGGGTGTCTTTCGGTTGTACTTGCCGGTGTCTCGATTACTCTGGCATTTATGTCGAGGTGAGTAGACGGGCTGATGATCTGCTTACCTCATTCCTCGGGCACAACACGATACGTCACTGTTTCGAGGAAGCCGAACATGTCGCCGTCTGAACTGCCCGCGCAAAGGTCATAGGCGACCCACACCGAGAAGCGGGTGAACCCCTCAGCGCGCAGCGCCTCTATCCTCTGAGCCACCGAATCGGGAACACGATCAAGGTCGCTTACCCGCTGAACCACCACTTCCTTCTGCCCAATGCAAATCAGCGGCGGGGAGTCCACTTCCTCCGAATGCACCGGCATGCTGGTGCCGATTAGCACAGCGATGGGCGCTATGAGCCATCTCATGTCCAGATTCCCGATGATTAAATACCGTCTATAGGCGGTGTTTCTATAGTCGGCAAGTCGTTTCTTTCCGGGTATGGATATCGATCAGCTGGTCGCTCGCAACATTCGCCGCAGCCGGCTCAACAGACGCATTTCGCAGGAAGCACTGGCGGATGAGGCTGGGCTGAATCGCTCCTACATGGGAGCGCTCGAGCGTGGCGAGAAAAGCCCGACAGTAAGGACTTTAGCATTGATCGCATCAGCGCTTGGCGTGAGCGTGGCCGATCTCGTAAGCCTGGACAGCTCGCCCATGCCTCCGAACCTTCCGCGAGGCCCGCGGAACTAAGCCTTGTAGTGAGGGAATGGATGGAGGCCGGAAAGCGACGCTACTGCGCCAGCGTCCGCGACTTCCCTTCTCCATCCTCTATCGGCACTAAAAGTATGTCGCCGCGGTGCTTCCTTATCGTCTGGAAGTCGGTGAAGAGGAAGCGGATCGGCGGCACCGAATGCGGCCTGCCGGCTAGTCGCCGGCGATACATGCTCTGCATCTCCTTCACCCGCTTCGGGCCCGTCGTGACGGTGAGCACCTGGAAGGTCGGAATGCCGAACTCCTTGCGGTGCACGCCAGTCTGGTAGGCATAGGCGTAAACCAGGAACTTGCGAAGGATTGAAGTCTCCTTCCAGAACTTCTTGGTCTTGGTCTTGCGGTCGTTCACATCGATTGTCTCGGTGCCGCGATCAATCTCAAGGAAGATGGAGCGGCGGTTCTTGCCCTCTTCCCTGTTCGAGTATCGAAGCATGAAGAAGCCGTCGGGGATCGTGCCTTCCGTCTCGGTGTAGCCGTGCCAGCTCACGCGCGCTGCGACCGTGTTCGGAAGTGAGTTGCGCTTCAGGATGTGCGGCGCGTAGCGCTCGTAGATTTGGTCGGGATAGAGGAACTCAATCCCGTCATGCGTGGCAGCCGAGGTCCGCGTTTGCAGAATGAAGCGGGTCTGCTCCAGGCCATGCTGGATATAAGGCGCACTGAGGCTGGTGCTCCGCTCGCGCTGACGGCGCGACTTTGTGGGCAGTCCGTAGCGCTCGGCTAGTCGTTCGGCACCGCGACGGCCGAGCGTGTAGGCCTTGGCTAGCGACCCGCCGCCCTGGACATAGATTCGCTCAATCTGCCGCAGGCGATGAAGATACTGATTGTCCCTCAGCAGTTTTAGGCGGCGGCCGATTTTGGTGGCGCTGCGATGCGGCAGAAGCGAGCGGATCGCATGAGCGTCAATTAGGTCGTGGCGATAGACTTCAAGCAATATGAGATCATCATCGTCGGTGATGGCGATCGGCGAAGGGTCGGCGGGAATGTCGTAGTGCGAGTAGACGGCTTGGGTGGCTGTCGTCATGCCTTCATTCTATCAACCGGTTCAGCCGAGCTCGGCGTTATCCACGTCCGCGTAGGGCGGTGGTTGATAGCCGCCCTCATGCGTCCGTGCGGTTTCATAGAGGCGGGTGTATTCCAATCGCATGCGCTGACGCGCTTGATCCGCCGGCACGGTGTAGGGACTGGCGGCAAGGACGCGCTCCTTGAAGCGCTCAATTGTCTCCGTCGGCACGACAACATCCGGCACGTCAAAGGTGGTGATGTCGAAGCTCGGCTCGGCTGACCCCTTCACCACGGCATGGCGCGGCGGAATGCTCCGAAGTCGTGACACCGCCAGGTGGCGGACATTTTCAAGGCCGTGCACACCGCCAACGAAATCCTGCAGAATCGGCTCCAGCGCCTCCGACGCCCCTTCCGAATGCGAGGAAGTATCGACCGTGCCGCTCGAATGCGCATGGGCCACTCCCCCACCATGGGCGTCTACTGACGCGGCGGCGCTGCTCGACGTGACCGTGCGCGTGCCGATTGGAAAACCGTCGGCGTCGTAGGCTTGCGATAGACCCGTGCCGACGGAGGCGCTTGAGGCGTGCGTCTGAAACGCGCTCTCCGACACGGTGTCGATTTCGATATGCGAAATCGATTCGCCGTGGCTCCAATTCTTCAGCCAGATGCGCCGGTAACCGGCAACGCCCGGTTTGGTGAGCGCATGGATGGGGATTTCAAGGTCGTATTCGGTGCGAAACAGCTGGTCGGCCATGACGACAGCGTCTTCATCAGAGATACCGCCGAAGATCACTTTGTTCTGAATACCCATCACGCCGTGATAGATCGATGAACCCTGCTCGCGCAGTTGTTCCAACCATTGATGTGCAAGGATGACGTGAAAGCCGCGCTTCCGCGAGCGCGCCAGAATCTGTGCGATGTCGCGCGTAACGAAGCTGCCGCATTCGTCGATGTAGGCGTAGAACGGCTTTTGCTCGGCGGTGCGGGGATCGCGACGCTGGGCGCAATAGAACATCTCCCGCACGAACAGCGCGCCAAAGGCGCGAGCCGGGTCTTCGCCCATGGCTTCCGGCGAAAGGTTGATGAGGACGATTTCGCCGTTGTCCATTGCACGACGAAAATCGATCGGCTGGTCGTAAGCGGCGAGCGTCTCGCGGATTTCCTCGTCGCTTAGAAGTTCACTGAAACGCCGACGTGATCCGCCGAACTCAGAAATGTGTTCGCGCTTCGCATCCTCGGCCGTCGCTTTGTAGCCATCCCAAATTTCAGCAATGATGGGGTTCTCAATTTCGCGCGTCAGATACGAAACGATGCGATAGGGATCGACCGTGCTCGTCAGATAGAAAGCCTCGGCCAGCGTATAGCCATGGCCGATGAGCACATCGAATATCGCGCGTATGGTGGTGCGGATGCTGGGCGTGTTGCGTGAGTCTTCCCCACCCCACACCTGCGCCAGTGCTTCGATGACATTGTCGATGCGATGCCGGGGTTTCTCGCCGGCATGGACATAGAGCGGGTTGAAGCGAAAGCGCCAATTCGGATTGGTCGGATCAAACAAATGAATTCGCTTGTGGCGGTCAATACGATGGCGGGAACACCATGCGACGATGCTGTCGTAGAGAGCGCCCTCGGGATCGATCAGGCAGACACCATGTCCGGCCATGATGTCCTCGCGGATGCAGTGCTCAAGGAACTTGGACTTGCCCTGACCGGAAGCCCCCATAACGTGCAGATGCGTGGCGCGGCGTTCTGTGCTGAGGCGCACACCGCGGCCATCGGAATGGCCGACGCGGATGGGGCGCGGCACGATTACGAGCCCTTGCTTTGATCCAGACGCAACGCCTCGGCTCTTAGCTGAGCGATGTTCTCGCGGTCCTCGTCGGAGAGGCTCTCCTCACCGCCGCGCGAAGCGATGAAGTCGGCGATCTTCTGCTCAGCGATCTTTGAAGCCCTTCCGGTAGTGCCGTATTGGAGAACGTCGTCGGCTAAACGCTGAAGCTGCTCCTCTCGCGTTGGCCCATGCTTCTGCTCGGGTGGCTCAGGTGGATTGAGCTCCGCTTCACGCCTCCGCCGCGCCATTGCTTGCTCATGCCGGCGCTGCGCAAGCGCCTCGTCGAGATCAATGTCTTCAAGCGCGTAGTTTGTCCGAATGCGTTTGCGCTCGACCTCTTCGTCCCATTCGGCGCTCTTTAGCCGCGTCCGCTCCAACGCATGCGCCGCCTGTTCTTGGGCATCGAGTGCCTCAGTCAGTTCGGTGAACGCCGCTACTTCTTTCGCGCTCGCCTCAAATAGCCTCCGGCGGCTGTTCGACCAAGCGCGCTCCCAAAACGGCAAGGTCAGATTGGCGCCTTGGACAACAAGGTCCGTTCTTTCTCGCCGAACTGGTTCCAGACGACGCGCCGGCAAGTTGGCGTTGTTCTGTTGGTTCGTGCTCATCGGCAATACCGCGCTCGTTTTGCCTCGTCCACTCGCAGCTTTGCGCGATTGTAGGCTTCGGCAGCACGATGAAGATCGGCCTGCGCATTCATGTAGTCGGCGTCGGCGTAAGCGTTCTTGGCCGCTTGTTGGAATTGCCAGGCGCGCATCTTCTTGCTGTAGCGCATCCATATGGTGGCTATCTCGAATCTCAGCTGCGCCGCAGGGTGAGTGTGGTCGAGCAAGCCTTTTCGCTTAGCGGCCGTGACCGCTTTGCCAATCGGCGTCGAATAGTACATCTCCAAGAATTTCCATCTGTCTGGAAGTTCGGCTGGATTAAGCGGCAAGAACAGGACCAGAATCCCCTCGAGGGCGACAACGCCGTACACACAAAGTGACGCGAGCGCCCATATTCCGACAAAACCGACCCCAACTGAAAAATTGGGATCCGTGACGCACATCACGATCGGAATCCATCCAGTGTAGTAACAAATGATCGCGATGATGCAGACGAGACCCCCAAGGATGATGAGCGCACCAACGGCCAACACCACCAGCAGGGCTAGGACGATGAGCGCCAGCAAGAATTCAAGAAACGGCATGCGTCTGAGTCCTTGTTGTATTGGGCGGCGATACACGCCACCCAAGTCGTTCCTCCCAGCGACTCTTTTTGACTACTCGACGACGCGTCGTGATTTCTAAAATTCTTGGTCGAAATTAAGGAGGCCAAGTGTCAGCTTTGGGATCGTCCCCAGGCCAGGCCGACGAGTGAGAACTAGGTCTACACTTCGCGCCTCAGCCAACGCGCCATGCGGGTTTCGGTATTGGCGCGGTCCCGGCCAAACCGCATGCGCGACTGGTTCAATACGTTTGCGCGATGTCTGTGCGCCGGCGTTGTTTCGGGCACAGTCCTGCCAACGAAGGCCGCACTCCCCTGCCCTGCCTGCGTCAGGCGGACGCAGATTTCGCCGAGCGAAAGCTCACGCAGAGTGCGCGCTGAGTAGTCCCCAATCTCCTTCGTCAAACGATCCGCGTCGTCGGCCGACACCCGAAACGAGATGATGGTGCCCACATTGCCAAAGATTGCGTCGCGCACATCGTCCGGCGCCTGCGATAGATATTGTCCGGCAACGGTCAGAGTGAGGCCATATTTGCGGACTTCGGAGAGCATGGAGGCAAAGGCGTCAGTGGTGAAATTGTGGAACTCATCGACGAAGAGATGAAAGTCCGCACGCTTAGCCTCTGGCATTGAGGCCCGACGCATCGCCGCGTGCTGAAGGCCAGAAACAATCATCGAGCCGAGCAGATTGGCCGGCTCTTCGCCAAGTGTTCCTTTTGAAAGCGGCGCGATAAGGATGTGCCCCTTCTCCATGATCGCCGACAAATCGACGGTGGGCTTCCACTGGCCAACGATGTTGCGCACAAACGGGTTAGCGAGAAACTGCCCGATCTTGTTCTGCGCGGGGCTCAGATATTCGGCGAGCTGACGCTCATTCCAGCCACAAAACTCATCAACGAAGAAGCCGCGCACACGCGGGTCTTGGATGTGACGGATCACCCGCTCTCGGTAGTCCTGACGAACAAGCACAAGCGGTATGGCGAGGAAGCTCGGTCGCAAGCTGTCGGGCGCATCGAGGAGTGCTGCGACCGTGTTGTAGAGGATGTATTCCAGCCGCGGGCCCCAACTGTCGCGCCAAATATGCTTGAAGGCAGCCGTCAGGTTGCTCGCGACCAACGCTCGCTCGTCAACTGGCACGCGATAGAAGGGATTGAGCGCCACCGGCCGCTCGGCGTCAGTCGGGTTGACCACCACGACATCATCCACGCGATGCGGCGGAACAGCATCGAGCACGGCGTGAGCCAAATCGCCATGCGGATCGATCAGCGCGCATCCGTTGCCTGCCTCAATGTCCTGAGCAAGCAGCTGCTGGAGAAGCGTCGATTTACCTGTGCCCGTCTGCCCGATGACAAAGACATGCCGTCGCCGGTCCATACACGAAAGGGTCAACGGCACTGCGCCGCCCCAACCCTCGCGAAGACCAATCTGAAAACGCTCCATACGCCAAAGCCAGCCACGCCCCACCAAAGACCTGACACGCATCGGCGCGTTTCAGGTGCTTTGGGCGTATCGTCATCCGATCCTTCGATGCGCGACAATCCTCGTGCCGCTCCGCGTCGTGCCGTGTCGCGGATGCCCATCTATGGGTGGAGAGGATTGTGAAGCGAAGCTGGCTTTGAAGCACGAAAGCTTATCGAGCACTTGCAAAGTATACGTCAAAACATTCGAACAGCAGTCTCTCAGTATGTATAGTTCACGCATTTTGTTACATCGGTAACATTAGACATGGAACTGTTCTAATATGAGGAGCTTACCATGTCTTCCCATCGTATTGACTTCAAACATGTCCGCGACCACGCTTCGATTGAAACCGTGCTCGCGGCGTATGGGATCACCTTGCAGAAGGACGGCGGTAGGTCGGGACAACACAAGTGCCTTTGCCCCTTCCACGAAGATCACAAACCGTCGATGAAGGTCAACACCGACCGGAACATCTATCACTGCTTTGTCTGCGACGAGGGCGGCAACGTTCTCGATCTGGTGATGCAGCTAGAGGGAGTGGATATTCGCGCGGCGGCTAAACAGGTCGCAGAGACTTGTGGAATCGGCACGTCGGCGACATCGCCGCGTAAACAGCGGAGCCAAAAGGGCTTCAAAGGCTCGGGCTCTGCTGCGGGTGGAGAGCGTGGCAGTGCCAAGCAAGGTCGCAATCAGCGAAACAAAGCCGGAAACGCCGAACACAAGTCGACTTCCGACGAGAGTGCTGGCCGAGCAGATGAGAAGCAATGCAACGAGCCACTGACGTTCGAACTGAAGAACCTGATCACCGATCATCCGTTTATAGCTGAGCGCGGTGTCTCGGAAGAGATGCAGGCAGAGTTCGGAATCGGTGTCGCGACACGCGGGATCATGAAAGGCCGTCTGGTCTTCCCTATCCACAACGCGAAGGGCGAGCTTGTCGCTTATTGCGGCCGGCACATCGGCGACGAACCGCTGAAGGACGAGCCGAAATACAAGCTTCCGCCGAACTTTCGAAAGGAACTGGAGCTGTTCAACTGGCATCGAGTTAAAGACCTCGCCACCAAGCGCCCGCTCGTGATCGTGGAGAGCTACTTCTCGGTCGTGAAGCTGCATGGAATGGAAGTGCCGTGCGTCTCACCGATGGGTCGAACGCTGTCGGGCATGCAATTCGACCTTCTCGAAGAGGCCGGCATCAAGCATGTCGTTCTATTGTTCGACGGCGACGATCCCGGACGCGCCGCGACCACCACAGCTGGCCGGCAGCTCCTGGCTGCGAACATAAGCGTCACTGCACCCGTCGTTCCTGAAGGCTTTAAGCCACACGGCACGGGTGTGGAGGAACTTCGAACTTTGCTGAGCTGCTAGAAGAGCCGGACCGTCATCCTCAGGGATGGCGGTCCTTCATTCTTCGCTCTGCAATGCTCAAAATCTACAATGACGCTGCTAAAGCAGACATTCTTGCGTACTGAGAAAGGTGCTCAGGGGCATCACGGGTGCCATCGCTCGCCGACAGCGGCACTTTCGTCATGCCTTCGCGCTTCTCGCTCGTAACCCTCCGCAATCGAAATTAGCATGGCGGAAACTCTCGGATGTGAACTGCGGTATCGTTCCGCAAGTTCGCGATAGCGCCTCTCGAGGCTCCTCTCCTGATCACCTCCGTCATACGGCCCTCGAGAGGTGACGCCGCGTGCATTGTAGACGCCTACATCGAAACGCCGACGAAGCTCTCCATTTTCTGGTCTATCCAGAAAATCCAACACGCTTACGGGCAGCCACTCATTCCATGAGCGTCGGCGCGCTAAACGAGCCAATAGGGCTCCCAAGTGTCTCTCAGCGGCTTCCCTCCGATCCACTTGCGCTGCACGACTCAGTGCATCTTCCGCCCATGAGGTAAATGCACGCTCATCGACATCTCCATCCTCTAGCTGACCTGGAACCTCGCTCCAGCCTTCCAGCGTGTGATACGCGAGCTCTGCAAGAAACTCTCTCTGATCAGCTGGGACTCCCTCGTCTTCGGGATCATCTGCCCCGTCCCTACGCCGGTAGTGCCAACAAATCAGTTGGACAAATAGCGCTGGGTCTCTTGCCAGCTCTCGGTGAATGGCGAGCGTCCGTTCGTGACTGCGATGTCCATGCGCACAAAGCAAAGGAATGAAAGGCAATTCCAGATTGGCGACTTGATCTTGAGAAACATCATCTGCGCTATCGAGGCACTTGAACACTTCGTCGAGGTGATATGCGGAGGGTAAAGGGCCGTCGGGCTCCTGACCGATCGCAACTGCCTTTAGAATGCGAACCCATTGTTCTGTGGGTAAACGGTCAGGCCATATTTCTATTGCGGCGAATGCTGATCGTGGCCGCTGATGCTCAAGCAGCTTGTTGATCGCATACGCTATATGTTGGCCGGGCGTATCATTCCAAAGACGGATGGTAACCGACTTCCAAAAAACAGATACAATATCATCGCCAAGAGCTTCGGCAGCTGCCCATCCGACATCCGTCCCAGGAAGATGTTTCGCGATACGCTGTCTGTTTCCCTGCGTCTCCAACAGGCCCTGATCAGTGAGTCTTAAGCTGACGGCGTTCAAAACACTTGACCCCGCGTTCCAAAGCACCTGGCGGAGGAAGGCGTCTGCGGCTTCGCTCGGTTCTTCAAGTAGAGCAATACGTGCCCATCTGGTAACCGTTTCAACCGAAGCATCTGGAGGCACCAAGACCCGCGCAACCAGGTCGGGCTGCTTCACGCTCAGCGCAAAGGAGAAAGCTGCTTCATCTCCCGATCGGTCCTGGATTTCGACTATCGCCTGCCTACGTCGCTCCTCAAAGAGAGCGTGTTTCTCTTCCCACGACAGTTGCTCTTCAGTTTCCCCTTCCGCGAGGGCTTGCCATTCTATAAACGCGTTTTCAAATAACCATTTATGCCGTGCCGCCGGATCGTCTGGTTCAAGAGCGGCCTCCATTCGACGAAGCCCATCAGCCAGTTCCTTGTCTTCGGAACCTTCTTGATAGGCATCTGCAACAGAGCGACGGCGGAGATTGTGCCGCAGGTCAGCCTTGTCTTCGTCATCAGCATCGGCTGCCCAGCGTTCCACTTCATTCACCAAACGCCTCAGGTCATCGGGGTGCAGACGTGTTGAGACTTCCAGGAGCTTGTCCAGTTCGGTCTTATCGAAGGGCAGCAAATCCAGTAGCAGTCGACTTGCCCCGATTGCAGCTTCCCGCACGTCTTTGTTCGTCGGTTCTGGAACGTTCGCTTCTAGCGGCAACCACTGTGGTGTGGCGGTCTTTGATGCGAACTGGGGAAACCCGCCCGGAAGCAGAGAGATACACACATCAATAGCTGGCCCCCGATGATCCTCCGAGAGATCGCGTAACACCGCCATCTTTTTTGGCACGCTGAGAGACGTAGCAGGAAGCCAGGCAAGGAATAGGGATCGCGCCGTTGCTTCCGGCGAGTTTGACCAGTTGTCGTCGACTTCAAGCCTACGGAGTCCGAAAACGATACCGGCAACGCGAGAGAATCGCGAAGAGTCCCATGCAAGCAGCTCAAGTGCCCAGAGTAGATTTGTTCTTAAGCACTCACCGCCTACTCCGCCACCGGTCGTGCCCATTATCGCGCGAATGGCCGGCTCTGGCTTGCTAAGCTCGTCCTCAAGGCAATCGAGGAATGCATTCGGGGACGCCTCGGCAAGTGCGCGCAGATGAGCACGAATGGTCAACCATCGGTCTTCGTCGGCGTCCTGCATAAGGGACTGGACAACTTGTCCGGCGCGATATGCACAATCCAAATCCAGTCGAGACCCGCAAATCTCCTTGCCGTGGATGGCGAGAATGCAAAGAGCATCGCCAAGGCCGGAGAGGATCGCATGCGAGCAACTACGCTCTTTTTCGAGAACGCTCGCCATCCACCATTGGTCTTGAGGCAAATCCAGCGCTGGATCACGGTCCCCCAACAGCTCTGGAACCAGCTGAAAGAAGCGATCCAAGTCATCTATTTCAATGAAGGGGCCAATCGAAAACAACGCATCCAATTGGGAAACAACAACGTTGACGTTGCCGTACCTAGCGATCGGGGCGTCATTCATCGCTACCAAACTATCGCGAACGGATAAGACTTCTCCGCTGCTCAGTTCGCCGATTAGTTGAAGCACCGTTTCATCGTCGTACTTCTTCCTTTCGATCCATGATCCAGCCAAAGCAAATGGTAACAGGCGTTTCGCAGATGCGTGGTCCATTGCCCAAACTGGCCTTCGGACCTCAGGATCAGGTGAGAGACGACGACGTAGAACCGGTAGGGAGTGGCCCGTCTCTCGCGCGAGCCTCCTTGCGTCGTCCTCGGCGAAACCCGCTGCCTCCAACTCAGTGCGAAGTATCTTGGATGGGACGTGCGACAGCTGAATCGAATCTCGGATATCGACCCTCCCCCTTGAGTATGGCCGTATGAGCGTCAGATTCCTCCTGTCCCCAAAGCTCGGCTCTTCCCCTTCAGGCAGGTCGGGGATGACAATCAATCGAGACGTTGTCGAGGGAACTTGAATGCTGCTTGATGTGACGACAAGTGTCCGATCTAAGAGATCAATCGCATCATTCTGGACCAATGTAGCGGCTGCGAATGCGACGGCCTCCCCACGGTCATCTGCCTGAATAGGGACAACAGATTCGTCCTTGCGAAGTTTGCTTATCAACGCATTCGCTTCGCCGTGCTTACGAGCCACCACCATGGCCATTGAAATTGGTGGAGTCGAAGCGGTAGACCATTGCGTCCACCATTCCTGTGGTGTCAGAAGCCCGGGCGCCGCGATTCCAAGTAGCTCACCCAGCCAGCGTGAAGTGGCCGGAGCTTCTTCGAGCCAAGTTTCAAGGTCGATCGCATCGTAGGCAAGGACCGATCGCCAGGTCCCTTCCTGGCGGCGCTCCGCCAGCCAGTCGTCCTTGTTGTTCCAGCGTCTTGGCGTGACGAAAACAAAACTGCTTCTCGCAAGTTCGCTAGACGGCGCATTGCTAGTTCGCTTGGCGTAGTCGCTATCAGCTTTTCCGCCAGGGCGCTGGTCGCATCCCATCTCCCACACGCTGCGGCCTTGAGGAACCCACGTGGTCTGGCTATCCGCATCAACTTGCCCGTCGAGCCCAGCCAAATCGACCGCTTCGTTGCCCGGGAAGCGAAGCGATATCAAAGACGGAGTGGTCTCGCGCACCAATCGGCGGATTAAGATGGGGAGATATCGTCGACATTCGTGCCGATCTGCCCATTGCCGGATCGTCGTCTCGTCGACGTGCATATCTTATGTCCGTCCGAATCGAACTGATCAGTGATGTTTGAAGGCAGTTTACCCTGTCCGCTTCCAAATTGAGAGCATCGCCGCTTCTAAGAACGTCAGAACTAGGGCATCATGTCATCACGATTGCGATCGAGCCAGATGCCAGCCCCATGCCAGATTTGTGGACTGAATGCGGCAGACTGAAGTCACCTTTCGCCAATAAGCGATGGAAAGAGTGGGAACGGCATTTAGCCACCGAACAAGGCGACCGGCTATCCGTCGTTTCGGGCCTCGAGCCAGGTCGAATAGAAGTCTTTCAAGTCGGTCTCAATTGCTCGAGGCAACTTGGCCGACCGCGACCCTGGGGAAGCGATCGGACAGATATCTGCTATAAGCCTTACTTCCTGAATACGGATAGCTTGTCTTTTATTGAACTCATCTCTGGGTCTGATGACTATTTCTTTTAGTGAATAGAAGTCCGGAATTTAACACCAGACCTACCTCGATTAGGTTCTGAATATCGCCTAAATTACTCATTTGTCCATGCTCGTTGTAATGAGGATGACATACTTCATGGGAAAAGGGTCTTAATTCACCCGTTGTGGCCACTACCGGGACTGGATGAACGACGTTAAGGATTTCTTAACCCAATAGGCCTATTCCTACTCAACGTCACGATTTTGTTGGTAGGAGATGTTCATGTCCTTCAGATTCACCCGCCTCGATCCAATCTGGCTTATCGCTGTTGGTACAATAGTCATCGCGGTGGTCGCGGTCATTCAACTTTGGCTGTAGCTTGATGGCTCAAAGGCGATTAAACCTGAACGTGTCATCAGACTCGTATGAGCATCTGAGGCATCTGGCGGAGATCACAGGAGAGTCGATCTCTGAGACAGTCCGAGAAGCCCTGCGCCATTATCACCGCCTCGTGCACATCAAGGCTCGCGGGAACCGGATTTACGAAGAGCAGAGCGGGGCGCTCCATGAGGTGCCGCTAGACTTTCAGGTTGACTCCGACCAGATCAGCGATCCGTTCGCGCAGGTGCCGAAGTTCGATTGAGTGATTTTGACGAGCTCCGGAGCGCAGTCGCCATCTAAGGCGATGTCCACGAAGGATTCGGCAGAAGCCAGCATTGCAGGCAGAGGCTCGATCAATGACACCGGACTTCTCGCGCGCCGTGGTAGAGGTGCTTGGCAAACGGGCCGCTTATTACTGTTCGAATCCGGACTGCCGGGCACTTACGACCGGGCCGACAACAAATCCGGGCAAAGCAACAGTGGTTGGAGAGGCCGCCCACATCTGTGGCGCAAGGGAAAAGACGGCGCGATTCCAACCTGACATGACGGACGGCGCGCGCGCCGAGATCACAAACGGCATTTGGCTATGCCGGACTTGTCATAAACTGGTTGACGACGATGAGCGTCGGTTTTCGGCTGAACTGCTATTCGAGTGGAGACGGCTCCATGAAGCCTATATCATCTCACGTGTCGGAAGCGCCGCTGACAAGATCGCCAGCGACCTTGCGGAAAGGCAGCTAGACCAGTTCTCGGAGACAACGCCGCTGGCGCGGCGGATCATCTGCGATCGCCCTCGCGGATGGGAGTATCGGCTAACCGCCGAGTTCTTACGTCAACACACGAAAGCACCCCTCCGGCGATGGGATGATCTTTCTGAAGGCCTCTACACCCTGCCAATGATGAGGTTGGATGAAGAATCGGTCATGCCGTGGTTCCAAGCCAAGCTCAGTGAGGCGCCCCAACTGGCTAAAACGCTCGCCAAGCTGCATGCCGATGCAATTGTGGCCGCATGGGGCGAGCCGGGACAGCCCGGCGATCCCGCCGAGATACAGCACGTTTGTCAGATGATCGGTTCCGCGGTGATCCGGCTATTGCAGTGGGAAGAGGAGGTGCGCTTCGCCTATGCACCGGAGCCTTTCGATAGTCTCGTGGCCTGCCTGCCTGGAGCGCTTGGTCTCAATCTCGACAAATTGCATGAGCTGCCACGAATGCTTGATACAGCGGTAGACTGGCTTGAGTCGAACGAAGGGAGGCCTCCGCCGAAGACACCCAAGGAGTTCCGATTCGATCTTGTGTTCGACCTGCCGGAAGGCTGGAACGATCGTATCAACCAAGAGTTGGATAGAATCGCTGAGGGCAATCGTTGGCGAACAGACATTCTGTGAATCGTTCGAGCATCGCTGCACCCAGGCAGAACCCGCGGACGGGCTTTGCCCGCTCCCCTTCTCGCTTGTCAAAGCGCGCATCGTTTCGATGCGCAAACGTTCCCCCGTGTTGTCGTGCCCGACGGAACCGACAGAACGCCGCGAGCGAAGGGAGCGGGTTTCTGTCGATCGTGCAGTCGCGCGCTCGACCCCCTACGCCCTGGCGCAGGATGCGAGACTCGTCAGAGCCGCAGACAAGCCCGAGCCGCGGCGCGCTCTCCCTCCACAGGCGTTAGCCTGGGAGAGACGCCGCAAGCGACGCCCGACTATGAAAACACCAGCCTTGTTCAAGATGGTTGTTTTCAAGGAGGGAGAGCGTAGGGGGTCGAGCGCAGCGAAGACAACACGGGGGAACCATTTGTCGCGTGTTCACAGTGCATTGGCACTCACGCGACAACGCTCTGCCCGGTCACTTCTAGAACTGACCGGGCAACCAGCCCCCTAGCCTTACCACGGCTTGGGCGGCTGAAGCTGAGCCCCTAGCATTTGCTAGAGGAACCGAAGCGCCGCTGGGCTTGGAAAGACGGCGCCGAAACACCCGAAAAATGGCCGGCTTTGGCCGCCGAAACTTACACATTTTCTTACACACTCACAAAACACGCTTCCATTTATTCTATTAATATCAGTTAGTTATAATATCGCACCACGCACTGAAAATCCGCGTGTCGGTGGTTCGATTCCGCCCCTGGGCACCACATTCCTTAAATCATTGTAATTCCTATACTTTCTGAAATAGGCATGCCCCACCACGCGTCGTTGGGACACAATACTGCCTAGGACGTCTCTGGCTATTGTGAAGAGTGGCACTTCGGTCCTGGAACCAGACCATGCTTTGAGGTCGTCGGACTTCCGGTGACGAGCCCGGCGGCGGCCGCTTCGGCGCCGCGCGGAGGCAGCGGTCACTGGGTAATGGCCGCTCTAACGACGTGACTTGTCGGTGTTGTCATCCTTCGGTGCTTCGACGGGCCGGGCCGTGATCCGCGAGCGGCATGTGGTGGTCGACCGGTGCGTGCCACACTATCTTCTAGGCCAATTGCGACCAGGCGGAGCGGGGACGCGTGCACACCATCACCTCCAGCGACAGGCTCTTTGCGTTCGACAACAGCTATGCCCGGCTTCCGGAGCGGCTGTTCGCCAGGGTCTCGCCCGCTCCCGCCCCGGCACCGCGGCTTCTCCAGCTCAACCGGCCGCTGGCGGAGGCGTTAGGGCTCGATCCCGACGGGCTCATGCGGCCGGAAGGTCTCGACATACTCTCGGGCAATTGCATTGCGTCGGGCTCGGACCCGATCGCCATGGCCTATGCCGGGCATCAGTTCGGCAACTGGGTGCCACAGCTCGGCGACGGCCGCGCAATCCTCATCGGTGAGGTGATCGACCGGGACGGATTCCGGCGCGACATCCAGCTCAAGGGCGCGGGACGCACACCCTTCTCGCGCATGGGGGACGGCAAGGCTCCGCTCGGACCCGTGTTGCGCGAGTTCATCGTCAGCGAGGCGATGGCGTCGCTCGGTATCCCCACGACCCGTTCCCTTGCAGCGGTGGCAACAGGCGAGCAGGTGATCCGCGAAACAGTCCACTCAGGTGCCGTGCTCACGCGGGTCGCAGCGAGCCATGTGCGTATCGGGACCTTTCAGTTCTTCTACGCCCGCAAGGACGCGGAGGCCCTGCAGGCGCTGGCCGACCATGCCATCGCCCGCCACGACCCGGAGGCAGCGGCGAGCGACATTCCGGCGCTTGCGCTGCTTGAGCGGGTGATGGCGCGCCAGGCCGATCTCGTCGCGCGCTGGATGGGTGTCGGGTTCATCCACGGCGTGATGAACACCGACAACATGGCGATCTCGGGCGAGACCATCGACTACGGTCCCTGCGCATTCATGGATGCCTACCGCGAAGGGGAGGTGTTCAGTTCGATCGATGTCGGCGGGCGCTATGCCTACGGCAACCAGCCCCGGATCGCCCATTGGAACCTGGCACAGCTCGCGCAGGCACTGCTGCCGCTTCTGCCGGGCCCGGGCGAGGCGGCCGTGGAGGCGGCGCAGGCGGCCGTCGACCGCTTCTCTGATATGTTCCAGGAGGCTTGGCTTGGCGTGATGCGGCGCAAACTGGGGTTCTCTCGGCCGGACGAGGGCGATGCCGACCTCGCGGCGACCCTGCTGTCAATCATGGAGGCCGACGGGGCCGACTTCACCCTGACATTCCGCGGCCTCGCCGAATGCGCCGGAGCCGGACCCGGCATCACGTCGCAGGTCGGTGATCTTTTCAGCGAGCCCGGGTCCGTCGCGGCCTGGGCCGATCGCTGGGCGGCCCGCATCGCGGACGACCCGCTGTCGCCGGCCGAACGCCGGACCGCGATGCGCGCGGCGAACCCGCTCTTCATTCCGCGCAACCACCGCATCGAGGAAGCCCTTGTGGCGGCGGCGGAGGGCGATTTCGGCCCTTTCGAAAGGCTGCGCCGGGTGCTGGCGCGTCCCTTCGACGACCAGCCCGACGAGGCTCAACTCGCCAGACCGCCGCGGGCGGGAGAGGTCGTCACGCGCACCTTTTGCGGTACATGAGGGCGCCGCCACCCGCCGGCGCAATGACGTCTTCCGCTCTGCCCCGGAACCGGGCGCACTCAGAGCGCAGGTCGAAATATCGGCCCAATCGGCCAAGGTGTTCCCATCCATGCTGGTGACGGAAATCGCTTCCAAGATCACAGCGGTCGTCTGATACACGCTCAATGGCCGCAGAATTCGACTACGTCATCGTCGGTGCGGGATCGGCCGGCTGCGTGCTGGCGAACCGGCTTTCCCAAGACCGGACGACCGAGGTTTGCCTGATCGAGGCGGGCCCCAGGGCCAATTCGATGTTCATTCGAATGCCCGCCGCGCTCACCATTCCGATCGAAAGCGGGACCTACAATTGGAAGTATGCCAGTGGCCCGGAGCCGAACCTTGACGGTCGGCGGGTCGGTCAGGCCCGCGGGCGTGGCCTCGGTGGAAGTTCGGCAATAAACGGCATGGTCTTCGTTCGCGGACACCCGAAGGATTATGACGGCTGGGCGGAATTCGGGATCGAAGGCTGGTCCTTTGCCGATTGCCTGCCCTACTTCAAGCAACTGGAGACTTATCACGGGCGCGGTCATCCGTTGCGGGGCACCGACGGCCCCGTGAGTGTCACGGAAAGCGGCGGCGATCATGTGTTCTACCAACGCTTCCTTGAAGCAGGCGCAGCCTGGGGTCTGTCGCAGGCGGCCGACTACAACGCCGACGAACAGGCTGGAACGCATCTTACGCAAGCGACCATCCGCGACGGTATCCGCTGCAGCGCTGCAGAGGCCTACCTCAAGCCCATTCGGGATCGGAAGAACCTCACGATCCGAACCGGCGTTTTCGTCGAGCGGGTGATGTTTCAGCGGAACCGGGCGATCGGCGTCGCCTGTTCATCCGCGTCCGGGAATGAAACCGTCCGGGCTTCGAAAGAGGTCGTGCTTTCGACGGGGACGATCGCATCACCGCAATTGCTGATGGTCTCCGGTGTCGGTCCGCGGGCTCACCTACGCGAACACGGCATCGATCCGGTCGTCCATTTGCCTGGGGTTGGCGAAAACCTGCAGGACCACGTCGTGGCGCCGCTTCGCTACCGGTGCGACAAACCGGTGTCCGTCAAAGCCGAACTCGGGCCACTCGGGCGGGCGTGGCTCGGCGTCGAATGGCTGCTTTTCAAGAAGGGACTTGGCGCCTCCAACTTTTTCGAGGTCGGCGCGTTCTTCGACAGTGGGACCGGAGCGGATTACGTCAATCTCCAGCACGAATTTCTCCCCTTCCTCGCCGATTTCCAGGACGGCCAAGTCGTGCTTGGTGACGGGTTCCAGTATTTCGTCAGCCAGATGCGGCCGTTTAGCCGCGGTACAATCCGCCTTGTTTCTGCAGATCCGCGAGTTCATCCGAGCATAATTTTCAACTACCTCGCTGATCCGCGTGACATCAGGGAGATGATTGCGGGCATCAAGTTGACACGCGAGATGGCGCTGCAGCGTCCCTGGGATGAACTCCGTGACGGAACATTGGACACGGCGCTTGACGGTGCGAGCGACAGCGACATCGCGTTATGGCTTCGCGCCAACGCAAACACCGAGCATCATCCGGTCGGCACCTGTCGGATGGGCTCCGACCCATTCGCGGTGACCGATGCCGCAGGCCTGGTTCACGAGACGGAGGGGCTGCGCGTCGTAGACGGTTCGATCCTGCCGAATATCCCGACCGCCAACGTCCAGGCACCTATCATGATGGTCGCTGAACGGATCGCGAATCTGATGATCGGGAAGCAAATCTGACCGAGGAGCTTTGGGCCACTCGTCGCGTGTCGATTAGAACTCGTGCTCGCGGACGATGAAGGCTGATGACTTTGCGTGGTCGATGAAATTGGCCTCGTCTTCCAAGAGCGCGGCACCCAGTTCCTGCATCTCCGGCGTCGACATGGCTTCCATCAGATCCTGCTCGGACTCGAACCAAACTTCCGCCACGCCATCAAACTCGGCCTGCATCTGCCTGGACGCCCTCATCGCATCGTTCAATGGACTATCGATCGTATGGCATTGCACGTATCGTCTGGCGCGCATAATGGCCGCGTTGTCTTGAAAAAATGGACCGTGTTTGTTCAACCAATAATCCTTGAACTGTTCACGCGAGATGTCGGCCCGTCGATGCAGGCACATGACCAGCTTTATCATTGGCAACTCTCCGGGGTTGATGCGAGGGTTCCCGCCATTAGCAGAACCGGCGTGTCGGTCGAATGGCATTTTCGCCGGGACTGTCACGGCATGGTCCTTTTGCGTGAATAACGCATGTTAAGACTGATGTTCGGGACGATTGAGCAGGAGACCCGCCTGTTGCCGCTGCGCTTGCTTCTTTTGACCCTTTTCATTGTGGCTTTGTCGGCTTCGCCCCCATCTGTGGCGGCGGAGCAAACGCCGGACGTTCCGGCTTGGCTCCAGGCGCATGTGGGCACCGGCGAGGGCCAGATCGCATCTGTGGTGCTGAACAGGGCGCGCGCGCTCCACCAACGAAAAGTGCGCGAAGGCGCAGTCAACAATCTCTGCTACTTCGCCATGGATGCGACGCGCCCCAGCACGTCGCCCGGGGGCGAACCGGGTCGCCGGTTCTACATCATCTGCGAAGCCGACCGGTCGTTCCGGGCAATATCGTCCGGCTATGGTAATGGGCGGAAATTGCGACGCGCGAATTTCTCAAACGGTCGGGAATGCGCCAAGAACTTCAGCAACGCGGAGGGATCCAAGCTGACCACGGGCGGAGCCTATGTGACGGCCGAAACAAGGACGTCATTCAAAGGGTATCACCGCCTGTCGGGCAAGAAGACGCCGTTCCTTCGCACCTTCCTGCTGTTCGATGGGGAGGGCGACACGGCCAACGCCAGGGAGCGGGACATTGGCGGCCATCAGGCCGTATTTTTGAAGTGGCAATGTCGCTACAAGAATCCGGAAAGCCGCTATGCGGACAGCGAGGGATACGTTCCTTATGGAGAACTTGTGAACTACACCGGCGGCCGAAGCAACGGCTGCACAACTTGGTCGCCGTCCGATTCCGAAGAAATCCTCGCTATGGTGCAGGACAACCCGACCACGCTCTACATCTATCCTGAGTCCGGTGATATCGATGCCGTCGCCAATGCGGTAAAGGCGCGAAGGTCTCTGTCGGGCGCAGGACTCTATTGGAATGCGACCTGCTTGCGAGCAATCGGCGCTCCCAGGTTTTGGCCTAAAGAAGTCCTCCAGCCAATCATCGATGAATGGAGGGACTCCCTCCCACAAACGCCGTTTCAGCCCTTGCCGATTTGCAACTGAAGGGACGCGTCGTTCGTGGCGCCTAATGGGACACGCAAAAAGAAAACATGGGAAAGCTATGGGACGAGTTCTTTGTCCCGCTTTCGGCTAAATCATTGAATTCACTTAGTTGAAGCAGGCCGCCCCTGGCACCAGCCCCTGATCGTTTCAGAGCTGTAGGCCCCCTGAGCCGCAGGCGCGATCCCTTCCAGGCTTTGCGGCAGAGGGATGCCGCGAGCGGATACCGGCGGTATCAAGCCACTGACCCTTGCCTTTGTAGGCCAAGCATACCCAACCAAAGATGCCGCTCCAATTCAGGTGATCTGAAATGGATGCCGGGCCGTATAGGCGGACGAGGCCTGCAGAAACGCATCTGCCGAGGGAGGGGTTGGACGCAATGAATGCCTCGACATATGGCGAACCGGCACGAATCCAAGGGCCCGCCCCACTAACTCATCACAGGGCACGAAAGTTGCCGGGCGCTGAAGCAGCCCAATGACGGGGACCTCCCGGCGCCTGATTGGCGACGCGTTGCAGTCCTGCCGTTCGGCGCTGGTGAGCGTCGGGGTCGTCAGCCTGGTCATCAACATTTTGATGCTGACCGGGCCCATGTTCATGCTTCAGGTCTACGATCGCGTCCTGACCAGCCGGTCGGTGCCGACGCTGGTGTCGCTCGCCGCGATCGTTCTTGGCCTCTACGCCTTCTTCGGGATTCTGGACGGCCTTAGATCGCGAATCCTGAGCCGCGTCGGCGAGCGGCTTGATCGGCGCCTCACCGGCGCATCGTTCGAGCGCGGTGTTCTCCTGGCACGCATGAGCGGGCGGAAATCTCCGCCGCTCGATCCTGTGCGGGACCTCGACCAAGTGCGTCAGTTCCTTTGCAGCCCGGGACCATCGGCACTGTTCGACATGCCGTGGCTGCCGATCTATCTGGGCGTCGTCTTTCTCTTTCATCCGGCGCTCGGCCTGCTCGCCACAATCGGCGCGCTGATCATGTGCGTCCTGATCGGGCTGAACGAGGTCATGTCGCGGAAGCCGATCGCCGCGGCCACGGCGCATGCGCTGAAGCGGCAATCGCTGGCGGAAGGCGCGCGTGCCAATGCCGACGCGATCCAGGCTATGGGGATGGCGGCCGGCCTGCGCCGTCAGTGGACGAACCTCAACGAGCAGAACCTCGCGCTGCAGGGCTCGGTGGCGGATGACAGCGCGGTTTTCGCCGCCTTGATCAAGACGTCCCGCTTCGTGCTGCAATCGGCGATCCTGGGCGTCGGCGCCTATCTGGCGATCGCCGGATCGATCACGCCGGGAATCCTGATCGCGGCGGCGATCATCACGGCGCGCGCCGTTGCGCCGATCGAAATGGCGGTCTCGCAATGGCGCAGCTTCGTCGCCGCGCGACAGGGGTTGCAGCGTCTGCGGCGAGTCTTCGACCTTCCCGAAGTGACGCGGGAAACCGCCCTGCCGCTGCCCTCCAAGCTCCTCCAGGTGGAAGGCGTTTCGGTGACGGCGCCCGGCAGCAAGGCGCCCCTGGTCGAGGCCGTCGGCTTTGCATTGAAATCCGGCGATGGGCTCGGAATCATCGGACCGTCGGGTTCGGGCAAGTCGACGCTCGGCCGGGCGCTGGTTGGCACTTGGCCGGCGCTGCGCGGCTCGGTGCGGCTCGACGGTGCCGATCTCGTCCAGTGGGACCCGGAGCGGCTGGGCCAAGCCATCGGCTACCTGCCGCAGGACGTGCAGCTTTTTCCCGGAACCGTGGCGCACAACATTGCGCGCCTCAACCCGGATGCCCCCTCTGAGGCGATTATCGAAGCCGCTGAGCGCGCCGGCGCGCATCAGATGATTGCGCAGCTTCCCAACGGATACGACACGGAGATCGGCGAAGGGGGCCGGGCGCTGTCCGGTGGGCAGCGGCAGCGCATTGCGCTCGCCCGTGCGCTCTACGGCGATCCCTTCCTTATCGTTCTCGACGAACCCAACTCCGACCTCGACGCTGAGGGCGAGGCCGCGCTCACCCAGGCGCTGCAGGCGATGCGCGATCGCGGCAGCATCGTCATTGTGATCGCGCACCGGCCGAGCGCCATTCAGGTCGTCGACAGCCTGCTCTTACTGAAGGACGGCAGGATGCGCGCATACGGCCCGCGCGACGAAGTGTTGCGAAAACTCATGTCGGTTCCGGCTCGCGGCGGCGCCGGCCTGAAAATCGTAGCGGAGGCTTAAGCGATGGAACCGGCCCCGGAAAATGCCGATCAGGAGCGCAGCCTCCATCAGCATATCGTGATTGCCTTTTCGGTCATTGCGCTGCTCGTCATCGGGCTGGGCGCCGCCTCGCTTTTGTTCAAGGTCAACGGCGCGGTCATCGCGCCGGGACGCGTCGTGGTGGAATCCAACGTCAAGCGCGTACAGCACGCAGAAGGCGGGATCGTGCAGGAGATTCATGTCCGCGACGGCCAGATCGTGGAGGCAGGCGACAAGCTGCTCCGTATCGACGGCACGCTGGTCGCCGCCAACCATGCGGTCATCCTTCAACGCCTGTTGGAGCTCAACGCCCAGGAAGCCCGTTTGAAGGCGGAGCGCGACGCGCAACCCGACCTGATCGTGTCGGCCGAGCTTAGCGCCATGCTGGAGCACCCTGAATCGGCTGCCATTCTGGAAGGGCAGCGCGCGTTGATGGCGGCACGCCTTCAGGCCCGCGACGGCCGTAAGGCACAGCTTGAGGAACAGATCGCGCAGTTCGAGGAACAGGCAAGAGCACGCGGCGCGCAACGCGACGCCAAGGCGGAGGAGATCGCGCTCATCGCCGACGAGCTCGCCGACCTGTCCGACCTTCTCGATAAAGGCTTGGTCGAGCGCTCGCGGGTGACGGCGCTGATGCGCGACAAGGCGGCGCTCGATGGCGGATATGGCGGCTTCGTCGCAGAGATTGCCGGTATCGGCCAGGCGATCGCCGAACGGCGCATCCAAATCCTGCAGGTCGACGAAGACATGCGCGCCGAGGTCGTCGCCGAGCTGCAGGCCGTGCGTGCGGAGATCGCCGAACTGACCGAGCAGCGTGTGGCGGTGGAGGAGCGTCTCGGCCGCGTAGAGATCCGTGCGCCGCGCTCCGGCACCGTGCATCAGCTGGCGGTCCATACGGTGGGCGGGGTCATTGCGGCCGGCGAGGATTTGATGGTGATCGTGCCGAAAGCCGACCTGCTTGTGGTTGAGGCACAAGTCGCGCCGACCGACATCGACCAGCTGGTACTGGCACAGGAGGCCGTGGTGCGGCTTTCAGGCTTCGACCAGCGCCGAACGCCGGAATTGAAGGCCGAAATCCTCACCGTCTCTCCGGATCTGGTTGAGGACCAGCAAAGCGGGCTCTCCTATTACCAGGTCCGCCTGGCCATTCCGGAAGCGGAGATCGCCCGCCTTGACGGCAGGGAACTCATTCCCGGCATGCCAGTTGAGGCGTTCGTCCAGACCGGCGAACGCACGATCATGTCCTACCTGGTCAAACCGGTCACGGACCACATCGCTTACGCTTTCCGAGAGGGTTGACGGCGATGCCGTCTGTCCTGGCCTTCGGGCCCCAAACGATCAGCGCGCCGCCTCACGCATCTGTGACCCCGACGGCGACGCATAACGGGTGTCGCGCCTGATCCAGGTCGGCCATCTGCCCGTAACTCCTTCAACAAAACCGGTGGGAGTGTTTTCATGGCTACTATTCTGGACATCGCGAGTGGCAATTCCGACTTCAACATTCTTGCGACCGCACTCGGTCTCTTCCCGGACCTCGTCGATGCAGCGGGCGATCCATCCGCGTCGCTGACAGTGTTCGCTCCCACCGACCAGGCTTTCTTGAACCTGGCGAATGCGGTCGACCCGAGCGTGGGCACCGACGAGACCAAGGCCGTGGAGACTTTGGCGTCCGTTTCCGCGCTTCTATCCCCGGCCGACGACCCGACGGCGTTTCTGAAGTCGGTCCTCACTTATCACCTCGTCGGCGAGCCGCTTACTGCCGATCAGGTCGGAGACGCCTCAAGCATCGCCACGCTTTCAGGTGAGACCATTCGACCCGATGGATTGTCCTTGCGCGACAAGGACAACGACTTTGCCAATCCAAACGTGACCAATCCGGCAGGGTCGGAGAATGGCATCGTTGCCGACAACGGAATTGTGCACGCGGTCGACAACGTGCTCCTCCCCTACGACATCACCATCTCCGACGGCGGCTTTGTCTTCGCCGGGCGCGGGCCGGACGCCGTTATCGGATCAGACGGCTTCGATTTCATTTCACTGGGGCGTGGCAACGACATCGCCAACGGCCTTGGTGGACACGACATCATCTTTGGCGGTCGCGGCAACGATCTCGTGATCGGCGGAGATGGAAACGACAAGCTGTCGGGCGGTCGCGGGAACGACAATCTGGAGGGTGGCGGCGATCACGACCATCTGTGGGGCGGCCGCGGCGCCGACCTGATGGATGGCGGCGACGGCAACGATTACCTTAATGGCGGCCGTGGACGCGACACGCTCACCGGTGAGGAAGGGAACGACTACCTGGTGGGCGGACGGTCTGCCGACAGCTTCGTGTTCAGCCCGTTCCGGGAGGACGAAGGCCACGACGTGGTCGCGGACTTCAATCCCCACAGAGACACCCTCGTTCTCGACCTTACAGAAGGCGACCCGGACCTGCTCGCGGCGATCGCCGCTGAGGGCGACCCGGGCCTACAGTTCACCGACCTCCTGACCTTCGACGCCGATCCGTCAACGCCCGGCGTTCAGGCGCCCGTCTCCCTCGGCGCATCGGGCGATGGCGATCTCCTGATCACGCATCTGACCGGCACGATCGAGCTGAACAATATCCCCTCCGACGTCGACCCCGGCGCGCTGATCCCGGCGATCGCATTCCTGACGCCGGATGACGGGTCGATGGCTTAGTTCCTGTTCAACGTAAAGACATGAGCACCCCGCTCGCTGTCCCGAGCGGGGTGCTAAACCTCTCCGCGCGTCGGTCGTTCGATTTCCAATACCCTCCTGACAACGCCTATCTGATAAGTTGCTGCGGTCGGAAGCGGCGCAGGGCGTTATCGGAGCGAACATGGCGGATATGGCCCTGGAAAACGAAATGCTGGTTCTCGACCTGGTCGAGTGGCTCGCAAAGGGACCAAAGCCTTACGGAGTTGTGATGGATGCCTGGCGCACGTCGTGCCCGCGGCTGACGATCTGGGAAGACGCCGTCGATTGCGGCTACCTGATCAGAGAACGCGGCGAAGACGGTGCGGTCCTGGTGCGCGCGACAGACCAAGGCCTTTCGTTTCTGCGTGCGCATGGTCGCCTGCCCGAATAGGGCTGACGAGGCGTCGCAATTCTTCCGGAGCTGAACACTCAATCCGCTCGGCGATCCGCGATCTGAGCGTCGCGCACCAAAGCCGCGAGCCGATAGAAGCCGTGGACCATCTTGGAATAGGGCGTGAGCAGAAAGAGCGCCAGAACGGCGCCGAGATGAAGTGGCAAGAGAATGCCGACCGCGCTTGAGCCGCTTGCCGCATAGAGCACCAGGCCGGTGACTGCTGTGGCGAGCAGCATGAGGATGAACGCCATCTCACCGCCCCAGTGCCGGCGGTCGGCCAGCGCATCGTCGGCCCGCATCTTGAGCCAGATCAGGCCGATGCACCCGATCGTCAGAAGCACGCCGCCCGGAACGCCGAGGAGTTTTGGCGGCGTCAACAGGCCGTACGGCGCCTCCCAGCCGAGCCCGTAATGCATGATCGTTCCGGCGCAGGTTGAGGCGAAGCAGAGGCCGAAGCCGTGAAGCACGAAGTGATGCATCCAGCGCCGCGCATCGGAGTAGCGGTCGCCTTTCTCAAAGTTGCAGCCCTGCCCCTGGCCGCCCGACAGATCGGCAAGCCGGGCGGTGCGAGCGAATGCCCGCGTGACATGGGCGAGCCGCACGGCCTCGCCGCCGACCTCATGCCAATACCTTCGGACTGAAACAGCCATTGCGATGAGGGGAAGCAGGAACGCGGGCGTGAAGATCGCCACCATCATCGTGTGCGACATGAATGCGTAGAACCCGTCGCCGGATTCCGGGCGGACGGCTTGCGTGAGCCAGAAGAGGACCGCAAATCCGATCGCCATGGCGGACGCAATCGCCACGCCGCTGCGCTGGAAGAGCTTGGCGAAACCGCGCGGCCAGGCGAAGCGCTCCCAGCTTTCGGATCGGACCTCCGCCAGTGCCTGCGGAACGTTGAGCGCGAATTCATGCGGCTCGGTGTATTGGCAGGCGTAGTAGCAACCGCGGCAATTGTGACAGAGATTGGCGAGCTGCGTGAGATCGGCGTCGGCGAAGGCGCGCTGCCGCATCATCGCCGGGAAGACCGAGCAGTAGCCCTCGCAGTAGCGGCAGGCGTTGCAAATCTCCATCTGCCGCCGCGCTTCCTGAAGAGCATCACGCGGCATGAGCGGCGGCCTCCCGTCCGGCGATGCGGCCGAAGACCGTACCGATCGTCATGCCGAAGCCGGCGAGATAGCCTTGGCCAAGGATGCTGCCCGCCATGGTCTCGCCGGCGGCCCAGATGTTCTCGTAAGCGCCGGCCGCGCTCTCCACGCGCGCTGAGGCGTCCACCTTCAGGCCGAGATAGGTGAAGGTGACGCCGGGCCTGAGGCTGTAGCCGTAAAACGGCGGATCGGCGATCGGACGCGCCCAATTGGTCTTTGGCGGGTCGATACCGTCGGTGGCAAGGCCGTCCAGTTCGGTGGGACTAAACGCGCCGGGGCGGCAGGCCGCGTTGAAGACGGCAATCGTCTGAGACAGCTTCGCGCCGGAAAGCCCCAGTCGATCGCCCAGCTCTTCGATCGTATCGGCCTTCTCCGGGGGAAAGACGGAGGGCATGAACAGGTCGAGGCTTTTTGAATCGATGATGGCGTAGGCCACCTGATCCGGCTGGGCAGCGACCAGACGGCCCCATATGGCGTAGCGCTTCGGCCAGACGTCCTCGCCCTCATCATAGAAGCGCGCGCCGTCGCGATTGACGACGACGGAGAACGGCACGCAATCCAGCCGGGTGACGATGCCGCCATCGAATTTGGGCGCGCGCCCGTCGATGGCGACGGCGTGGCACTGCGTTGGGTCGCCGACGCTTGCGGCGCCCTGGTCGAGCATGGCTTTGAGGACAATCCCGCGATTATAGGGCGTGCCGCGGATCAGAAAGTTGCGTGCGGCCGGCCCCCACGCGCGCGCCAGCCAGTCGAGATCGGCCTGAAACCCGCCGGACGCAATCACGCAGGCCCGCCCTTCGATGACTCGCTCCGAATTCGCCCCTTGGACCACGACACCGACAAAGCGATTGTCGTTGATCAGGACATCGGTGACCGGCGTCTCGTAGGCGATCGTAACGCCGAGATCCTCCGCCTTGTTGTAATAGGCGTTGACGAGCGCCTTGCCACCGCCGAGGAAGAAGGCATTCGTGCGCGACAGGCTCAGCGTGCCGGAGAGCGACGGCTGGAAACGCACACCGCGCGCCGTCATCCATTCCAGACATTCCTCCGATGACCGGATGACGAGGCGCGCCAGCTTTTCGTCGGTGTTGCCGCCGGTCACCCGCATCAGGTCGTCGAAATATTCGTCTTCCTCGTAGGTCTCCGTGAGGACCGATCGGGGTGCGCGATGCATGCAACGAAAGTTGCGCGTGTGGCGGCTGTTGCCGCCGCGATAAGGCTTTGGCGCACCCTCCAGGAGAAGCACGCGCGCGCCCCTCTCCGCCGCACTGATCGCAGCGCACAAAGCGGCATTGCCGCCACCGACAACAATGACATCCCAGATGTGCTTGGCTCTGTTTCGAGTGTCCTTCATGCGGCGCGGTTCATTCGCCGTTGGGAGGCCGGGTGCGTGTTCTCAGCTGATGAAGACGCGTGCGATGCGAGGCCCGGATGTGTGCGCGCATCGCCACCTCAGCGCTGTCGCCGTCCCTCGCACGCAACGCGTCCAGAACAATATTGTGCTCGGCCACGGCCTCCTGAACGCGCACCGATTCCTGCAGCGTCGAAGGGCCGAGGATCATCAGCGTCTTCTGCATCGTGCTCACGGACTTCGCGAGGAAGCGGTTGCGCGCTGCATCCAGAAGGGCGGCATGGAACTGGCGGTTCAGCCCGAAGGCGCGTTGACCGTCCGTCGCCGCCTCCGCCAGTTCCGTATTGATCGCCTCAAGCTCCGCGATCTCTATATCGGACGCCGCGCGCGCCGCCAGGCTTGCGGCTGCGCCTTCCAGCACGGCGCGCATGTCGTAGAGCTCCATGACCTCCGAGTAATCCAGCGTGCGGACGGCGGCGCCGACCCGCGGCTTGTGGGTGACGAGCCCGTCAGCCTCCAATTGGCGGATCGCCTCGCGCACGGGCGTACGGCTGATCTGCAGCCGGTCGGCGAGGTCCGTCTCAGTCAGCCGATCGCCGGGCTGCAACGTGCCGGCGGCAATCTCGCTCAAGAGCCGCTCATAGGCGCCTTGCCCATGCGGCGGATCGCGATGCGATTGATCGGTGTCGGGCACGTGTCTCGCCTGCTCTTGCTGTATTGTATACACCTGTATACAATACATTGTGCCAGGTCAAGGGCTTTGAAATCCTAGGGTTTTTGCTTGAAGACAGATGCTGCAAGGAGGCTCACGACCGTCGCCGTCGCCGCGATCGGGACGGCGATCGCGTATGCCCTCGGCTTGCCCCTTCCCTTCCTGTTCGGGCCGATGTTCGCCTGCCTTGCCGCGGCGCTGAGCGGCGTTGAGCTCAAGGGATTGGGGCAAGTCTCGGTCGGGGCGCGCACCATCCTCGGCGTGGCCGTGGGCGCCTCGATAACGCCGGATGTGATCGGCCAGTTGCCGCAGATGGCGATGTCGGTGGCGCTCATCCCGCCCTACATCGCGCTCATCGCCCTTATCGGCGTGCCGTTCTTTTCACGTCTCTGCCGGCTTGATCGCACGACCGCCTATTACGCGGCCATGCCCGGCGGATTGCAGGATATGGTGGTCTTTGGCGGCGCCGCCGGTGGCGACGTCCGGGCCTTGTCGCTGATCCATGCCACGCGGGTCTTGGTCATCGTCACCATCGCGCCGATCGTTTTGACATCGTTCTTCGGCGCTTCGCTCGACCAGCCGATGGGCGAGCCGATAGCGGACCTCCCCGCTTTCGAGCTTGTCGTGATGGCGCTTGCGGCGATCATCGGCTGGAAGGGCGGCGAGCGGATTGGTCTCTTCGGCGCATCGATTCTTGGACCGCTCATCGTGACCGCGATCCTTTCGCTGATGGGGATCATCCGTTACCGCCCGCCATCGGAAGCCATTCTCGCCGCGCAGTTCTTCATCGGCATGGGCATCGGCGTGTCCTATGTCGGCGTCACGCTGAACGAGCTTCGCCGCATCGTCGCATCGGCGATCGCCTTCGTCCTCATCCTCGCCGTCTTGACCGCGCTTCTGACGGAGATCGTCATCCTCATCGGACTGGCGTCGCCGACGAACGCCTTCCTGGCATTCGCACCAGGCGGTCAGGCGGAGTTGACGGTGCTTGCCATCGTGTCGGGCGCTGACCTGGGCTACGTGATCGCCCACCACCTCACCCGCATCGTCGTGGTGATCATCGGCGCGCCGCTGGTTGTCCGGCTCTTCGCCGGCCGGCGCCGCGACATCAGCGTGCCTGAGCCGCCCAAACCTCCGGATTGATCATGTGGATCGGCGCGCATGCCTCCAGATCCGCCCCGCTGCGCGGTGCCGTTCCGGCACGGCCTGCTCCTCTCCCCGTTGGGGAGAGGGTGGTTTGGCGCGGAGCGACAAGCCGGGTGAGGGGCGGGGTGAGGGGGAATGTGCCGGCGAAGGCCCCCTCACCCGCCGCTCGCCTGGCGGCGCGCGGCGACCTCTCCCCAAAGGGGAGAGGAAGGGAGTGTGCTGCACGCGAGGCGGCCTCACCGAACCCAGGGGCACCTCGCCCTAGAGTATCAGGCGCTTAATCAGGATCGCCTGATGCTCTAGTCTTTAAGTGGTCGCGCCGGTTGTTGCGAAAAACCGGATTCCACTTTTTCGCCCGGCGCTCTAATGCGACAGCAGGATCGGCACGGGGCTCAGCGACGTGACCTGCAACGTCACCCCGCCCAAGAGGTCTGAGCGGAACTTGCTGTGCTCGTAAGCGCCCATCACCAAGAGGCCCGCCTCGTGTGCTGTGCAATACGACACGATCGTCTCGCCGATGCTGCCCGACGGCGCCAGCGTCTCGATGGTGGATTTGATGCCGTGCCGCGAAAGATGCGCCGCAAGATCGGCGAACGCCTCCGGCTCCACAGCATCGCCAACGGTGATGACTGATACGCACCCGTCCGCCTCCAGAAACGCCATCGCATCCGACATCGCCCGAGCGGCGGCACGCCCGCCATCCCATGCAATCACCGCGTGATGGTGCGCGGCGGCGGCGTCGAAGCCGGGCGGGACAATCAGAACCGGGCGTCCGGCGATCATCGCCACCCGGTCGGGATGAACGCTGACATGGCCGTCAACGCCCTTCTGAGCATAGCGGCCGACAACGACGAGGTCGAAATTGCGCGCGAACTTCGCCAGCACGGCATCGACCCGGCCGTTCAGGCGACGAAAGTGCACCCGGTCCTCAAGGCCGAGGTCGCCTTTGATCTCGTGGAAACCAGCCTCGATGGACCGCAGAATCTCCTCGTTGGCGCTTGCGAGGATGCGAACCGTCTCCTTGGATATCCAGCGGCTCTGGCTTGCGTAGTCGTCGCGCGCGGCGTGTGCGAGAATTGCGGTGACATGACCGCCTTGTTTGCTCGCCAAGGATGCGGCGTACCTTAAAGCCGAAACCGACGCGTCGCCCCCATTGAAGGCGACAAGGATGTTGCGAATGCTCATCGGCTTCCCTTGTTGTCAGGCGCCCCATCCGCGCGCCATGCGGAGGCGGGCACGTAGATCGTGCCTTCCGCCAGCTTGCGCGCCGTGCGCAAGAGACCGGCCGATTTCAGACGAAACGCGCCGTCGTCGATTGCGTAATCGACCCGCACGTGAAGCTTGCCGAGCGGATGCTCCAGCTCCACGGAAGCGGGCGAATTATCCGGCCGCTCCACCAATCCGTCGGCTATGGTGCCCGGTGTCAGCGCACAGCACGCGACGCATTGCGCGCCCGTCACGGCCATGGTGGGGTGCGTCGACCATGGCATGAAATAGCGCGCGGCGATCGTGCCGCCGTCCCGCGCCGGCGCCAGCACTGCGAATTTCGGCACGACCGATTTCGTGACATCGCCGAGGCCCATCAGCGCGCCGGCTTCCACGCGCACCTCTTCCATCCTGGCGAAGAAGTCGGCATTGGCGTTCAGCTCTTCGCGGCTCTCGTAGCCGGTCAGGCCGAAATCAGAGGCGCACGCGATCGCCATCGGCATCGCCACGTCCATGGCGGTGATCTCAATGCCGCCTATGGAATCGCGGAGGTTCCCGGTCGGCAGAAACGCGCCGGTCCCCGAACCGACGACATCCATGAAGTTCAACGTCACCGGTGCGGCCGTGCCCGGCACGCCGTCGATTGCGGCGTCGCCTTCGTAGGACACCACGCCGCCGGGGGTCTGGATCTCCGCGACGACCTTCGACGCGGTATTGACGGCGAGGATGTTGACTGTCGTCACGCCGTCCTCGGCCGGCACCAGACCCATCTCAATGGAAGCCGGCCCGACGCCGGAGAGGATATTGCCGCAGCTCGGCTTGTAGTCGACCTGCCGGTCCTCAACGCTCACCTGTGCGAAGAAGTAGTCGACATCCGCCCAGTCGTGCTCGGATTTCGACAGCATGGCGACCTTGGTCGTCACCGCGTTGCCGCCGCCGATCCCGTCAATGTTCAGCGGATGGCCGGAGCCGACTGCCGCGATCAGGACACGCGACAGGAGATCGCGGTCCTGCGGCAAGTCTTCTCGGCGGAAGTAGGGGCCGCGTGAGGTGCCGCCGCGCATGAACAGAAAGGGGATGCCCGTCTGGGTCATGACAGCGGCCACGGAAGATCGACGAACGATTGCAGCAGGCCCGGCGGGAAGTCGCGATTGAGCGCGCCGGCCATCAGGCACATGAAGCCGATACCGCAGGCCGTCAACAGGAGTGTCTTCGGCCAGCCTTCCCCGGCACGCATGCGCAGGAACGCGATCAGGAAGATCGCCAGCGCGATGATGAAGCCAAAGATGGCGCACAGAATGAGCAGGCCGGCGAACCAGGCAAGCGTCGTCCACAAGCCATGCGGCGCGTCCGCGTCTTCGCCAAACGCCTCTTTGTCGGCGAAGATCGTGTCGGTCTCCGGCCGCAGCATCATGCGCGCAAGCAGATAGAGGCAGCAGGCGATGGCAACGGCGCCGATGGTCATCGGGAAGATCTTGTCGGTCAGCGCGAAGTCGGGGATCAGCGACGCATTGATGAAGGCGACGACCAGGTAGGCCATGAACACCAGCAGGAAGATCAGCGGCGCGCGCTTTGAGCCTGACTTAACGTCGCCTTCCGCCTGGATCATCTTGGCCTGCCGGATACCGAAAAACACCGACACCACAGTGACGATCAAAAGCACGATGACGATGGGGCTGAAGATGTAGTCGATGCCTTCCTCAAAGCCCTTGCGGAAGCGGCTCGCGGCGATCTGGTAGGCCTGATTTGTGAAGGTTTCGGCCGGGTTTGAGAGCACGAAGCCGATCAGGAAGGCGGGGCGCGACCAGTCGAACCGGCGCAGGAATATGCCCAGAAGCCCGATCGCGAACAGCGCCACCAGGTCGGCTAGGTTCTGGCCCGACTGGAAGGCGGCGAACGAGATCAGCATGAACAGGAACGGTGCGACCAAGGTGAAGCGGATCGTGGTCAGCTTGGCGATCATGCCCGACGAGGCGATGCACAGGATCGTGCCGACGACATTGGCCAGCGCGAGGAGCCAGACGATGGAATAGGTGATGTCGAGGTTGTTCTTCAGCATGGCCGGGCCGACTTCGATGTCGCCGGAGCCGAGCAGCGCAATCGCGCCGATGAAGATCGCCATGGAGCCCGATCCGGGAATGCCGAACAGCAGCGTCGGCACCAGACCGCCGCCTTCCTTGGCGTTGTTGGAGCTTTCCGGGCCGACAATGCCGCGCACCTCGCCCTTGCCGAACTTCGACTTGTCCTTGGTGGTCTGCACCGCGTGCCCATAGGCGATCCAGTCGACCACCGAGCCGCCGAGACCGGGGATCACGCCGACCATCACGCCGATGACGGAACAGCGGACGGAGAGCCAAATGTTCCTGAACCAATCGCGAATGCCGTCGGCCCAGCCGGCTCCCAGATCAGCGGTCTTGGAGATCGATCGATCCTGGCGCAGGAGCGAGACGATCTCCGGCACGGCAAAAATGCCGAGGCCGACAATGACGAGCTTCAGTCCGTCGGTCAGGTAGGGAATGTCGTAGGTCGCCATGCGCAGGCTGCCGCCGGCATCCGCTTCGCCGATCGTGCCGACCATGAGGCCGAGCCCGGCCGCAGCCAGCCCTTTCAACGCGATCCGTCCGGCGAGAATAGCGACCATCGACAGGCCGAGGATGGTCACCATCAGCATTTCCGGCAGGCCGAAGGCGAGCACTAGCGGACGGGCGATCAGCACAAAGACGGTAAGGAAGGTGGCGCCGACGAGGCCGCCGAACAAGGACGAGGCAAAGGCTGCGGAGAGCGCTCGCGCGGCCTGGCCGTTCTTGGCCATCGGGAAACCGTCAAGCACCGTCGCCTGCGAGGCGGACGAGCCGGGGATGCCCATCAACACTGACGCGAAAGTGTCGGAGGTCGGCACGACGGCGACCATGCCGATCATCAAGGCGAGACCCAGGACCGGGTCCATCCCGAACATGAACGGAAGCAGGAGAGACAGGCCCGCAATGCCGCCAAGGCCAGGGAACACGCCAACAGCGAGGCCCATGACGACGCCGAGCACCAGATAGCCAAGCACCAGCGGCTGAAGGATCAGCCCGAAGGCCTGACCCAGCGCCGGCATGGCGACGCTCATGAATTCCATCGGCCGGCCCTCCCCAAAGCCTTCAGCCGTGGTCCTAGAGCCCTATCCATTCTGATTGAATCAGAATGGAGGCTCTATGTCTTTGCTGGAGCATGATCTTATCCGAAAACCGGTTCCCACTTTTCGGGATCATGCTCTAGCTTTTTCAGTGGTCGCGCCGGTTGTTTTCGCCCGGCGCTCTGAAGACGCCCCGGCCCCGCGTTCACCGCAAGGCCGGGACGCTCAGTCTAGCCTAATTCTTGAGCTGGACGCCGTAGGCTTCTTTCAGCCAGTCCTTGACGAAGGTCTTGGCCGTCTCGTCGACTGAGATCGCCTGCGACAGAGCCGAGGCCGCGGCTTCGCCGGTATAGACCGGATACTTGCCCAGGCGCGCGGCGGAAATCTCCGCGAAGTCGGAGCGCTCCTTCACCGTCTCGAAGGCCGTGGCAAAGGTCTCCACGATCGCAGAATCGGTGCCGGCCGGCAGGAACGCCATCTTCTGCACGGGAAAGCCGGCCACGAAAAACGCCTTCCATGCGTCCCAGGTCTCGCCGGAGGTCTCGCAGCCATCCGTCGCTTCGCACACTTCCTTGAAGGTGGGTAGGTCCGGGAAGGTCGGATCGCGCACGATGTTGCCATCGGCATCCAGTGCACCCCAGCTCATCATCGGGACGGCCGTGCCGGCCTCCACCAGCGGCATGGAGCCTTTCAAGTAGCTCGACGAGGTCTGGTAATCGATGTTCGCCTCGCCGCGCTCAAACATCAGCCGCCCGTCGCCGCGACCCTTGATGCCGAAGACCGGCTCAACGTTCATGCCCAACATCTGCCAGGCGAGAAGCGGCACCAAATCGAGACGCGTTGCGCCCTGCGATCCGTAGATAAAGTCCGTGTCCCGCAGCGCATGGGCAGTGCCGTCGAACTTGGCGCCGTTCTCCGCGTCGAGATAGGCGACGCCGCCGGTTCCCGACGCCATCACCACTTCCCAATCCTTATATTCGTAGCGAACGCGCGGATCGTCGAGGAGATAGGGAAACTGGGTGGAGCCGGATGTGCCGAAGAGCACGGTGCCGTCGCCAGCTTCCTCTTCCTGGAACCAATTGGCCCCCTTGGTAGATCCGGCGCCCGGCATGAACTTGACCACAACGGTCGGATTGCCGGGCAGCGCCTCAGACAGAAGCGGCGCGAAGAAGTTCGCCCATTTGGCGGACCCGCCGGACTCAGAGAACGGAATGACCCATTCGACGGTCTTGCCAGAGAGGTCGACCTCGGCAAGCGCTGGCGCGGTCATCACGGCCAGAGCGGCGGCGCCAAGCAGTCCACGCCGAGTGAAGTTTGAAAGAATGGACATGAAGGTTCCTCCCTTTAGCGTGTCCAATATGCTCAGATGCCCGGCGGTGCCGGGGCTTCGCTTACGCCGCAAAGGCGCTGCGAGCATCGTCATTTGGGTCAAGCGTTATTCGGTGAACCTTGCACCTTCCTTTCATGCCTGTTGATGGTTCCCCTTCGGTAGCGGCGTGTCACCGTTGAGGAGCGGCAGGGCAACCTCGAAACGCGCGCCTGAGCCGAGCGCGCCGTCGACAATCCGAACCTCGCCATCGTGCTGATTGACGATTTCGCGCACAATCGCCAGGCCGAGGCCGCTGCCCTCGCCGGGCTCCGATTGCGCGAAGCGCTCAAAGACGACCTCGCGATCGCCGCCGACGATGCCCTTTCCATCATCCTCCACCGCCAGGATCGACGCACCGTTCAGTTGCGTGACTGAAAGCTGAATCCTGGTCATGTGCGAACCGCCATGCACCAGCGCGTTGTCGACGAGGTTCTCAATCGCCTCGCCGAGCAGGATCGGCTCGCAATTCACGATGAGCGGCGTCGGCGATTTCTCAAAGACGAAGCTCAGACCGCAATCCATCACCTTCGGCGCGTTTCGTGCGCCCGATTGCTCCGCTACCTTGTTGATGTCCGTCGGCTTGAAGCCGGACTTGTCGCTCCGCGATCTGAGCCGCTCAAGCGTCAAAAGCTGCTCCGACAAGCGCGAGACATGCGCGGCGGCGTCGGCGACACGCTGTGCACGCCGTTTAGCCTCCTCCCCTGACGGCGCCGATTTTGCCGATTCGGCGAGCGCGAGAATCCCGGCGATCGGATTGCGCAATTGATGGGCTGCGTCGGAAATGAAGCGGTCGCGCGACGCGATCGACTCACGAACCTGTTCAAAGACAGCGTTCAGCGTGCGAACGATCTCACCGACCTCCAGCGGGACCGGGCGCTTGATCGGCCGCAGCTCTTCGGAATGGCGGAGCGCAATCGCATCCTGCAGGCTGTCGAGCGGCTTCAGCCCGACCCGCACGCCGAACCACACGACCAGGAAGACCGTCGCGATCAAGACGCCCATGATGGTAATGGCTTGCGCAGCGATCCGGTTGGCGAAGGCGTCGCGGGCCTTGACGGTCTGCCAGACATGGACGGTGGAATTGCCGCTGATGCCGTCGATCGTCACGAACTCAACCAGACGCGCGGCGCGGATCTGCTCGCCCTGATGCTGACCGTCGAACAGGAAGGGCGACGCTTGCTCCGTCGCCTCCGTTGCCGGCAGGCGCGGCGGATAGGCGTAGCCGGAGATGAACGAGCCGTCCGGCCCGTTGACGTGATAAAAGACCGGGCCGCCGCTTGCGGTGTTCAGGAGATCGCGCGTCAACGGCGAAAGCGCATCGCCGCCGGAGACCGCCACGTCGCGCGACACCGCCATGGTGATCGCCAGAAGGTTCCGGTCGAAGACCTCACTTGCGGTCGCCTTGGCGTTCTGGAACCGCCAGATGCCGGCAATCGCCGCAATAGCCAGCAACGGCACCAATATCAAAACGAGGATGCGGGTGCGCAACGAGACGGCGCCGACATTCATTCGGCGTGCTCCAGCCGGTATCCGAGACCCCGCGCCGTCTTGATCGACACGCCATAGGGCTCAATGCGCTTGCGCAGTCTGGAGATGTAGACCTCACAAACGGAATCGCCGACATCGGCGCCGCTTCCGTAAAGAAAATCGACGAGTACGTCCTTGGAGACGAGTCGGCCTTTCCGCTGAACAAGGCATTCGAACACGGCAAGCTCGCGCCGCGGGATGTCAAGCGGCTCGCCGTCGACCATAAGGGTGCGGGAATCCCTGTCGAATGTCAGCGCGCCGATCGTCTCCAAAGCGCCGGCACGATCGCGGCGGCGCAGCAGGGCACGGACGCGCGCCTCAAGTTCGTCCATGGAGAAGGGCTTGCCGAGATAATCATCCGCCCCGGCGTCAAGGCCGGAAACTCTGTGCTCCACATCGCGCTTCGCCGTCAGGATCAGCACCGGCGTTGCATCGTTTCGCGCGCGCATGTGCTTCAGAACATCCAGCCCGGAGCAGCCGGGCAGCGCCAGGTCGAGAATGACCAGATCGGCCTTCACGCCTTCAAGATGCGCCTGCGCAAGCAGCCCGTCGTCCAACACATCCACGCCGTGGCCCCGATCGCGCAGCGTATTGGCGATCCCTTCCGCCAGCGCCTTGTTGTCCTCCACGACGGCGATCAGCAACGTCCGTCTCCCTACAGAAGTTCTGGTTTTCCAAGAGCATAGTGGGAAGCGCGTAGGGAACTCAACCGGACGGGAATGAAGGTCCGTTGCTTGCGGAAATGTCCGGAAGCTCGATTTGGCGCAAGACGGTTTCAGCTGTTTGGTGCATGATCACGCCAGTTCAGGTCAGGTGAGCTTGTCTCAAGCCTGCTTGCTGAAGTCTTTGAGGGCCCAACAAATGCGTTCTTGTTCCCCAATCTATGCCTGCACGCTTCTTGCCGCCGCGGCCCTGGCACTGGCCGGATGCGGCGACAATAGCGGCCAGGCGACGTCCGATGCGTCCGTCATCCGCCCGGTCAAGACGACATCCGTCGAAGCGACGATGTTCGGGCTGAGACGGAGCTACCCGGCGGTCATTCAGGCGGCGCAGGAAGTCACTTTGTCCTTCGAGGTGTCGGGGCGCATCGTTGAGCTGCCGATCCGCGCGGCGATGCAGGTGGCGGAGGGCGACGTCATCGCGCGGCTGGACACAGCCGACTTCGAGGCAGCCGTCTCCGCGCTGGAGGGGCAACGAGCACAGGCCGTTGCGCAGCTTCGCGGGATGACCGCCGGCGCGCGATCTGAGGACATTGCCGCGCTGCAGGCTGCCGTCGACGCCGCGCAGGCTCAGGTCGATCAGGCGCGCGGCCAGTACGAACGCACCACCGAGCTGCTCAATCGCGGCGTCACCACGCGGGCGCGCGCTGAGCAGGATCAAGCCGCTTTGACGGTTGCGGAAGCCAACCTTCGCACCGCCAAGGAAGAGCTCGCCAAGGGTGAAGCCGGAGCGCGCTCGGAGGATGTCGAGGCCCAGGAGGCGGTGATTCAAGGCCTGGATGCGCAATTGGAAAATGCGCGAAAGAACCTCTCCGACGCGACGCTTCGCGCACCGTTTGGCGGGATCATCGCGCGGCGTGACGTTGAAAACTTCACGAGCGTTCAGGCCAAGGCGCCGATCGCCCTGTTGCAGCAGATCGACACGGTGGAGCTGGTTTTCGACGTGCCGGGGCCCGACGTTTCGAAGTTCGCCGATGCCGAAGATCTAGCGATCTTCGTTGAAATCGACTCGCGCCCGGGTGAGCGTTTCGACGCGGAGCTGATTGAGTTTTCAACGCAGGCCGATCAGTCGACTCAGACCTTCCGCGGACGAGCCGCGATTGAGCGGCCGGAGGGGCGCGGGGTGTTGCCTGGCATGGTCGGTACGGTGATTTCGACCGGGCAGCATTCCGACGAGCCGGTCGTCACCGTGCCGATCAGCGCAATTGCCTCAGAGGCCGACGGCTCATCCTATGTCTGGGTCGTCGCAGACGGCACGGAGAAAGTCGCCAAGGCGCCGGTCAAGCTGGGAGAGGCGACCGGGTCTCAGGTGGTCGTCACATCCGGCCTGTCGGCCGGGGATGTCGTAGTGACCGCCGGGCTTTCCAAGCTTCAGCCGGACATGAAGGTCCGCCCGATCACTGAGATCGGCAGCTAGCTCCATGGATCCGGCACAGTTCGGGATTGAGAAGCGCGTTGTTTCAGCGCTTTGCACGCTCCTCATCTTGGCGGGCGGCATCTATGCCTATCTGACCTTGCCGCGGTTTGAGGACCCGGAATTCATCATCCGCCAGGCGAAGCTGATAACGCCTTATCCCGGCGCAAGTGCCGCTGAAGTCGCCGACGAGGTGACGGAGGTCATCGAGAACGCCATCCAGCAATTGGGTGGCCTGGAGGAGGTCACCTCCATTTCATCGATGGGGCTGTCGGAGGTCACCGTTGAGTTCACGATCGCCTCAAGCAAGACGCGGCCTGAGCTGAATCAGCGATTCACGCAGCTCCGCGCCAAAATCTCCGACGTGCAGAGCGAGCTCCCGCCGAATGTGCAGCCGACGCAGGTCCATGATGATTTCGGCGACGTCTTCGCGCTCTATTACGCGATCGTCGGCGACGGGTTTTCGCTGCCGGAGCTGCACGCCTATGCCAAGACGCTGCAGCGCGAGCTGGTGCTGGTCGAGGGCGTCTCCAAGGTCGCGCTTACGGGCATGCCGCAGGAGGTCATCTATGTCGATTATTCGCCGGCGCGGCTCGTCACACTTGGCCTATCTGTCTCGCAGATCGCACAGGTGCTGGAAGGCCAGAACCTGATCACCCCTTCGGGGACCGTCCGGGCTGATACGCAGCGGCTGACTATCCGGCCGGAAACCGCCGTGACGTCGCTGGAGGCCATCTCCAATCTCGTCATCTCCGAACCGCAGGCCGGGCGGTCCTTCCGTCTGGGAGACATTGCCGAAGTACGGCGCGGACTTAAGGAGCCAGCGGATATGCGGCTCTTCCGTGACGGGCGCCCGGCGATCGGCATGGGAATCTCCAACACGCTCGGCGGCAATGTCGTCAATATGGGCGATGCAGTGAAAGCGCGCCTCGATGGGCTGCTCGGTGAGCGCCCGCTCGGCATCGAGCTCCTGCCGATCTCCGACCAGGGCGAGAGCGTGCGCCAATCCATCGACGATTTCGTCATGAATGTCGTCCTCGCCCTGATCATCGTGGTGGGGACGCTCTTGGTCTTCATGGGTTTGCGTTCAGGCCTGTTGATGGGCGGCATCCTGTTGGTCACCGTCGCCGGCACGCTTCTGGGCATGAAGCTCTACGGTCTCGACATGCAGCGCGTGTCGTTGGGCGCGCTGATCATCGCGCTGGGGATGCTCGTCGATAACGCCATCGTCGTCGTGGAAGGCACGCTGGTGCGCACGCAAAAAGGCGAGAGCACCGCAAAAGCGGCGATCGCGGTCGTCAAGCAGACCAAATGGCCGCTCCTGGGCGGCACGATCGTCGGCTTTCTGGCGTTCTCTCCGATCGGCTTCTCACCCGACAATACCGGTGAATATGCCGGCTCGCTGTTTTGGACCGTGGCGATCTCGCTTCTGTTCTCGTGGCTCGTCGCCGTGTGGCTGACCCCCTATTTCTGCACGCTTCTCATGAAGCCGGGCCAACCATCGGAGGAGGCCAAGCCGGAAGGCGCCGTTCTACGCAATTACCGTCAGTTCCTGGGCATGGCGATCAAGCGCAGATGGGCAACCGTCGTGGTGGTCTTCGGGCTCTTCGCAACGGCCATGTTGTCGTTCTCCGCCGTGCCGCCCGGCTTCTTCCCGGCGTCCACACGGGCGCAGTTCGTCGTCGATTACCTCCTGCCGGAAGGCGCCGACATTGATACGACGAGCGCTGACGTCGTGGAGATCGCGGAGTGGATCCGAACGCTGGACGGCGTCACCGGCACCAATTCCGTGGTCGGCAACGGGCATCAGCGCTTCATGCTGACCTATGACGCGGAAAGCGCGAACTCGGCCTATGGGCAGATTCTGGTGGACGTCACGGATTTCGCCGACATTGCGCCGCTTCAAGGAATCATCGCGGATGAGCTTGCGGAGCGCTATCCGCAAGCATCGCCCAAAGTGTGGAAGTTCGTCCTTGGCCCGGGCAGCGGCTCAAAGATCGAGGCGCGCTTCACCGGGCCCGACCCGGTCGTCCTGCGCCGGCTGGCCGAGGCTGCCAAGACCGTGCTGACGAAGGAGGGCGGGGTCGGCGTCAAGGACGATTGGCGGGAGATGGTTCAGGTTGTGCGTCCGCGTATCAACGAACAGAACGCCCGACGCCTCGGCCTGACACAGGGCGACATTTCGCAAGCCATTGCGGGCCGCTTCGACGGATCGGCCATCGGCGTTTACCGCGAAGGCGACGAGCTTCGCCGCATCGTGATGCGTCCCTACCCATGGGACCGCAGCGACATTTCCGAGATCCGCGAAGTGCAGATCTTCTCTTCCGCGGTGGGTCGCTACATCCCCATCGCTCAAGTGGTCGACAGTTTCGACATCGTCTTTGAGAACGCGAATCTGCGCCGCGTCGATCGGGCTCTGGCGATCACGGCGCAGGCAGACCCGGCGCCGGACGTATTGACCGGCGATCTGTTTGAGCGTGTCCGCCCCCAGATCGAAGCTATTGAGCTTCCGCCCGGCTACCGGCTGGTGTGGCGCGGCGAACATGGCAACAGCCAGGAAGCCAATGCCGGACTGGCGTCGACAATGCCGGTCGGCTTCGGGGCCATGATCATCGTGGTCATTCTGCTCTTCAACGCGATCCGCCAACCGCTCATCATCTGGCTGACCGTGCCGCTCGCCTTGATCGGCGTGGTCTACGGGCTCGTTCTCTTCCGCACGCCAATGGAGTTCATGGCCATTCTCGGCGCCTTGTCGCTGACCGGCATGCTCATCAAGAACGCCGTGGTCCTTATCGACGAAACCGATCTACAGATCGCCGGCGGCAAGGCACGGCTCGACGCCATCATCGACGCTGCGGTCAGCCGTGTCCGCCCGGTCTCGCTGGCGGCGCTGACGACCGTTCTGGGCGTGGTGCCGCTCCTTTGGGACCCCTTCTTCAAGAGCCTCGCGGTCGTGATCATCTGCGGGCTTTCCTTCGCAACGATCCTGACGCTCGTTATCGTACCGACGCTCTATGCGGTCTTCTTCCACGTGGGCGACAACGAAGTGAACCCGCAGCCGTAAGCGGCCGCTACTGCATCAGCGCGTCGAGCGCGCGGCGCTGCTCGTGCATGGCGAGGAAGGCGTGGTAGTCGCGTTCGAAGCGACGCATGGCATCGGCATTGGCGGCGCGCTCGCGTCCACCTTGATACATGCCGTGGCCGGCAGCGGCGAGGTCGGGATAGAAGCCGGCCGTAGCCGCAGCGACCATACCGGTGCCGAGGAGCACGGCATCCTCGGCTGCCGGCTCCACAACCGTGCACCCTGTGGCGTCGGCATAGAGCTCCATCAGGATGGGGTTTTTCGTGTGGCCGCCGGTGACATGCAGCGTATCGATAGAGTAGCCGCTGTCGCTCAGCGCATCGAGGATATGACGCACGCCAAGCGCGATCGCCACGGCTGTACGCCAATAGAGCCGGCACAGGCTGTCGAAGGAGGCGTCGAGCGTGAGGCCGCTGACGACACCCACCGCGTTGGGGTCGGCAAGCGGCGAGCGGTTGCCGTGAAAGTCGGGCAGCACATGCAGACGCCCTGCGAGGTCCAAGCCCTCGGCCTCGCGCAGCTGCATGATGCGTTCGGTGATGGCGCGATGCGTGGCGCCGTCGGGCTCGCCAGCAGCGCCGTGCCAGCTGATGATGTGGTCAAGCAGCGCGCCGGTCGCCGATTGCCCGCCTTCGTTCATCCAATAATCGGGCAGCACGACACCGTAATAGGGCCCCCAAACGCCGGGCGTCGGGCGCGCTTTGGGTGACAGCGCCATCATACAACTCGAGGTGCCGGCAATGAGACCGAGATGATGGTCGATCGTGTCGGGGTTCTGTGCAGCAGCGCCCAGCACACCGAGCGCGCCGGCATGCGCGTCGATCAGGCCGACGCCGACGCGGCAGCTTGGATCAAGGCCGAGCGCCGCAGCGGCGGCCGGCTGGAGCGGCCCGATATCCTTGGCGATGGGGCTTGCGGAGGCTGGCAAGTTGCCCCGCTCAACCATGTCCGGGATGCCGACGGAGCGGAAAAAATCGCTCTGCCAGCCGACGGATTCGTGCGCCAGATAGGTCCATTTGCAGGTGAGCGTGCATTGCGACCGGTCCAGCGTGCCGGCGCTCTTCCAGGTCAGGTAATCGGCGAGATCGAAGAAGTAACCCGCTTCGGACCAGCGTTCCGGCAGGTGGCGATTGAGCCACATGAGCTTCGGCGTTTCCATCTCCGGCGACATGATTCCGCCGACATAGTCGAGCACGCGGTGGCCCGTCGCCGTGCATTCCTGCGCTTCGGCAATCGCGCGATGATCGAGCCACACGATCGTGTCCCAGCGCTTCTCACCGCTGGTCGATACGCTTAATGGCGCGCCGTCTTTCGCGCGGACGACAAGCGAGCAGGTGGCGTCGTAGGAGATGCCGGCAATGTCGGCCGCGGCGGCGCCGGACTGCTTCACTGCACCGCGCAATGCGGCACACACGGCGTCCCAGATCTGCTCTGAATCGTGCTCTGCGTGGTCGGCTTGCGGCCGGTTGATCTCGATTGGCTGCTCGGCGCGGCCGAGCAGCCGCCCGGCGCGATCGAGAATTCCGGCGCGCGCGCTCGACGTGCCGACATCGACGGCAGCAACCAGATCGGCCATCAGGTTCTTGCTCCTTCAGATGAGAGTTTCGCCCATGCTTCGGCGGGCGAACAGAGGCCTCCTACCAGCACGTATATCCGGCATCGGCAAGGACGATCGCGCCGGTCATGAGGCTGGCCGCATCGGAGGTCAGAAAGTGCACGACAGAGGCGATCTCGTCGGGCTGCCCGACGCGACCCATCGGCGTCATCTCAAGCCAGGTGGCATACATTTCGGGGTTCTCCTTGATGCCGTAGGCCGTGAGCGGCGTCTCAATATAAGTCGGCGCAACCGCATTGACCCGCACGCCGCGTGTCGCCCATTCCGCTGCAAGCGAGCGCGTCAGATGATGCACGGCCGCTTTGGAGGCGTTGTATGCGACCTGCGGCTGCGGCTTGTTGACGATGAAGCCCGACATGGACCCGACATTGACGATCGACCCCTTGCCATTGGCGAGCATCTGTCGCCCGAAGGCGCGGCAGCACCAGAACAGCCCATCGAGATTGACGTCCATGTGGAAGCGCCAATGGTCGTCGCTGGTCTCCTCGGCGGGCACGTCGCTTTTTGCGACGCCGGCATTGTTGACGAGGATGTCGACGGGCCCGTGCTGATCAGCGACAGAAGCAGCGGCGGCGTCGACAGCGGCGGAATCGGTGACATCGAGCGTCAGGCCGGCAGCGTCGATGCCAGCCTCCTTCAGCTCCGCCACACAGGCCTCCACGCGCTCCGGCAGAAGCTCCGCGACGATGATCTTGGCGCCGGCCTCGCCGAGCGCCTCGGCGCACGCCGCACCAATGCCCTGGCCGCCGCCGGTCACCACCGCAACGCGTCCGTCAAGCTTCAGTTTCTCAAGATACATCACCGTCGCCGCCCCTATCCGAGAGCTGATCGCCCCTGTTCGTTCCTTGTGGCTAGCAAATGCAGCGGAGCCGGCCAACCGCCGATGCGCCTGTTGCGCGTGTCTAAAGGCCCGACGATTGTTGCTGCGACGTGCGACCGGTAATCCTGGTGTTGACGATCGGCGTGAGCGCGGCGGGGCTGTCGGCGAGCGATTGCCGCAACGCCGGAGCATCTCCATAAAGCGTCGTGCGCTGCCGCGGCGTGCGACCGATTTCCTCGATCAAGGTCTTGATGCGCGCAGCACCCAGTTCCTGACCGTGGCCGGCGCCGGCCGCGCGCGTGATCGATTCATTCATCAAGACGCCGCCGAAATCGTTTGCCCCGGCTGAGAGCACTGCTTGCGCACCTTCCGGTCCGAGCTTCACCCATGACGCCTGGATGTTCTTGAAGCAGACGCCGAGCGTCAGCCTTGACACCGCATGCATCAGGATGACTTCGCGATAGGTCGGCCCGGAGCGCGTCAGGCCCTTCCGCCAGATCGGCGATTCCATATGCACGAACGGAAGCGGGACCAGCTCGGTGAAGCCGCCCGTTTCCTCCTGAAGCGCTTTCAGCCGCAGAAGATGGTTCGCCCAATGATGCGACTGATCTACGTGACCGAACATGATCGTCGCCGTGGATCTCAGTCCGATCTCATGCGCGGTGCGCATGACCTCAAGCCATTGCCCGGTCGTGATCTTGTCCGGGCAGATCAGTTGGCGCACTTCGTCGTCGAGGATTTCCGCGGCGGTCCCCGGAAGCGATGCGAGGCCTGCCTCGCGAAGGCGCATCAGATAGTCGCGAAGCGGCAGTCCCAGTGTCGTCGCGCCGTGGACGATCTCAAGCGGGGAGAACGCATGGACATGAATGCCCGGGGCGGCCTCTTTCACGATCGCCAGGATGCGCAAATAGGTGTCGCCTGTGTATCGGGGATGAATGCCGCCTTGCAGGCAGATCTCGGTTGCGCCGCGATCCCACGCTTCCGCCACGCGTCGGGCAATCTCCTCCTCGGAGAGGTCGTACGCCGGGCCGCGCAGTTCCTCGCTCGTCTTGCCTTTGGAAAAGGCACAGAAGCCGCAGCGATATTGGCAGACGTTCGTGTAGTTGATGTTGCGGTTGACGACGTAGCTCACGGCGTCGCCGACCGTCTGGCGGCGCATCCGGTCGGCGGCGGCGATCACCGCCTCAAAGTCGGCCGCCCTCGCCGAGAACAAAGCCGTGATCTCGGCATGCGTCATGGCTTTGCCGGCCGTGACATTCTCCAGTATCCGCCGTGTCTCCGACGTCGCGTTTCCGGCTCTCGTCGTCGGAGACAGCTGAAACGGCAGCGGCATCTCCATGCCCGCGTGCCAATTGTCCTCCCGCACCATGCCGCCGGCGTCGACGCGCCGCAGCGCCCTCTGCCGGAGCGACGGCTCGATCCAAATGTCGCTCTTCAAGAGATAGGGCGGATAGACGGCGAGCCGTTCCGTCAGCACACGGCCGGAACTCGCCGTCTCACGGGCAAGCGCGGACAGATGCGGCCAAGGCGCTTCCGGATTGACATGATCGGGCGTCACCGGCGACACGCCGCCCCAATCATTGATGCCCGCCGCGATCAGCCCGCTCATGTCATTCGGCTGCAGATTCGGCGGGGCCTGAATGGCCATGGTCGGGCCGAACAGAAGACGCGCCATCGCGATCGTCCATTGGTGGTCGGCAAGACTTGGCTCAGGCGCATCGGCCATTCGCGTGCCGGGCTTGGCGCGAAAGTTCTGGATGATGATTTCCTGGATGTGGCCGTATCGGTCGTTGAGCGCGCGCAACGCAAGAAGCGATTCCACGCGCTCACGCCGCGTCTCCCCGATCCCGATCAGGATGCCGCTGGTCATGGGAATCTTCTGGCGGCCGGAATCCTCAATGACTTGCAGGCGTCGTTTCGGGTTCTTGTCGGGGGAGCCGAAATGCACGCCGCCGCGTTGGCAGAGCCGCTCGGAGGCCGATTCCAGCATGATGCCCATCGACACCGACACTTTACGAAGCGCGCGAAGCTCGTCTGCGCTCATGATGCCTGGATTGAGATGCGGCAGGAGCGGCGTCTCGTCGATCACCAGCTTCGCCATGGCTTCCAGGTAAGCGAGTGTGCTTTCGTAGCCGAGGTCCGAGAGCGCATCCCTTGCAGCCTGATAACGCGCCTCGGGCCGGTCGCCCAAAGTGAACAGCAGCTCGTTACACCCGGCCGCAGCGCCGGCTTGCGCGATGGAGAGCACGTCGTCGGGCGTGAGGTAGGGCTTTTCGAGATTTCTCGGCGGCTGGGCGAAGGTGCAGTAATGACAAACGTCGCGGCAGAGCTTGGTCAGCGGCACGAACACTTTTCGTGAGTAGCTCACCGATCGCCCGAAGCCGTCCAGCGTGATCGCCTCCGCAGCGTCCATCAACGCATCGAGATCGGCGCATTCGGCGAGCGTCAGCGCCTCCTCGTCGTTCGGGCGCGTATGCTGCTTAGCGGCTTTGATGATGCTGTCAGACATGGTCATGAGCGAACCAACTCACCCGCCTCAAGGAACTCGAAACCGTGCACCCGCAATCGGCGCAACTCGTCAACGGCGTCCTTGTCGTCAACGTCGAAGCGAATGTGCGGCAGGTCCAGCACAACGGGCGTCACACCTGATCCTATCGCGTGCGACCGGTGGCGATCCAGGCTGGCTTGGCCGAAGCCCGGATCGATCCGGTCCGGCGGCGACAGAAGCAGCGCATTCGTGCCGGCATTGTCGCGGTCGCCGACCATAACGACCGGGCTGTCGGATGCGGCATCCAGCATCGCGTCGATATCGCGCCTTTCAATCAGCGGCAGATCGGCCGGCAGGATGAGAACTGTCCCCGCCCTCTTCTCCTTCGATGCTGAGACAGCAGCGCCAAGAGCGGCGTTCAGGCCTGCGCCGGGATCGGCAACAAAGAGGACATCGTCATCGGCAAGGGCCGGATCGGAGCCAACAACCGCAATGCCGCGGATGCGATGCACTTCGCGCAGGCATTGCAGCACCCGCTGAAACATCGCTTCGACCAGACGTTCGCGCGTCCTATCCGGCAAGACCGCCGCAAGGCGTCGCTTCGCGTGCCGCACCGCCTTCATCGGAACAACAGCCCATATGCTCATGCGACCCCCTTGGGCGCGCGCGTTGTGGCAAGCGTATCGGCGAAGCGGATAACGTCTTGGGCAAGGGCCTTCTTGTCATCCAGCGTGCTCATGATCGTGTTCGTTGAAAGCGTTGGGATCGCGATCTCCCCTTTCAGATGTTCGTCGGTTCTGTCCAACACAAAGCCATCAAGCAATGTGCCATAATGCGCAGCGATTGTTACAGGCGTCACCTCCTTGTCGAGCTCCGCCATGATTTTTGCCAGGGGCCCTTTGATCGCAGCAGCGCCGACAATGGGCGAGACCGCCACAACCGGCGCGCCAGATTGGCGAATGCGCTCGCGGATTCCGGGAACGGTCAGGATCGGATCGATGCTCAGATAGGGGTTTGACGGCGCGATGATGATCGCACGGTTCTTCTCGTTGAGGAGCGCGTTTTCGACCGCAGCGGCGCGCTTTGCCTCAGCCGCGCCGTCGTAGCGCAACCTGCGCAAGATCGGCTGGCAGCGCCGACCCACAAAATAATCCTGAAAGGACAGCTCCCCCTGATCGGTTTCAACCATTGTGCGGATTAGATCATCGCTGACCGGCAGGATGTCGGCTGTGATGTTCCAGCTCCTTGCGACGTGTCTTGTTATCGCGGTGAGCGTTTCGCCCCTCTTCAGCCGTTCGGTGCGCTCAACATGAAGCGCAAGATCGCCATCGCCGAGTTGAAACCAATCTTCGCCGCCAAGCGAACGGAGCGCGTTCATGAACGTCCACGTCTCGTCGCGCCGCCCCCATCCCAGCTCCTCGTTGTTCAATCCGGCCAGCGTATAGAGAAGCGTGTCGAGGTCGGGCGAGATGGACAGGCCCAGATGGACGAAATCGTCGGCAATGTTGGTGATGACGCTAAGCGTGTTCGCAGGCAGAATTTTGTAGGCGCCAAGCGCAAACTTCGCCCCGCCGACGCCGCCGGACAGGATAACGATCCGGCCATCGCTCATCGGAACAGATCCTCCTCGCGCGGACGCAGTAGCGACGACGCGGGGCGATGCGGCGCACTGAGGTCGGCGCCACGCGCCAGGACCACGGGCGTGCTCTCATCGCCCTCGCCCATGAGCAAGGCGGCGCCGGCAGCGACGGCATCGGCAAAGGCGATCTCGGTGACGGCGAGCGGTCGTCCGTCGCGATCGCATCTGCCGCGCGCGTCGATCAGCGCGGGAACACCGGAGGCACCCAGCGCAATGTTGACCACGCCATTGCGCCAGGCGCGCCCAAAACTGTCGCTGACAACGACTCCGAGCGAAACACCGAAATGGTCCTGGAGGCGTTCCCGTAGCTCATCGGCCGAACGATCCGGATCGACGGGCAGCAGGAGGATTTGACCCTCGCGCCCCGGCCCCAGATTCGATCTGTCGATGCCGGCATTCGCCATCACGTAACCGAGCCGATGCTCGGCGATGATGACACCGGTCTTGATGCGGAGGATTGACCTGGATTCAGAGAGAATCGTCTCGACGAGCCGCGGGTCTTTGGCGGCCTTTTCGGCGATCCCTCTTGCCTCACATGACGGCTCAACGCCGTTTATATCGACGAACCGCTCTTCGGCCTTTGAGATGATTTTTTGCGCGACGACGAAGATGTCGCCGCTCGCCGGCTGGATGCCCGCCCGCTCCAGAGCCTCTATTAAAAGGGCTCCGATGTCGGCGCCGAGCGGAACCTCTCCGATATGTTCGACAGCCTGGAAGGTGACGGAGCCTGGCATCCTCAATCATTCTCTCAGCTTTTCGCGTGCTGCCGCGCGGACAGGCGCGGGCCGTGCCGTGGCATCGGTTTAGGGAGAATAGCATGGCGGGTCGAGGCTTACCGGAACCGCGTCCGCGCCGGGGCGATCTCGGCGAGACGCAGCCGTGTGGTTGGGCTCGGTGAGGCGCCGACCCCTTAAACCTCCCGCCATCATCCTTGGCAGCACTGGCGGCGCGCCATCACATCAGCGCCTCAGGCAGGTAAAGCGCAAGCTGCGGCATGGCGGTGAGGAGAGCGACTCCCAACAGCAGCAGCAGCCAATAGGGCATCGTCGCCAGCGCGGCGGAGCCTAAAGTCACCTCCTCCTTGGTCACCGACACAAGCACGGAGAGATTGAGGCCCACCGGCGGGGTGACCTGCCCGATCTCAATCATGATGGTGATGACGACACCCAGCCAGATTGGATGAAAGCCGAGCCCGGTCATCAATGGAAAGACGATCGGCAGCGTCATGATCATCAGCGACAGACCGTCGAAAAAGCAGCCGAGCACGAGATAGACCAGGACAACAAGAAACAGCACCGTCAGCGGGCCGAGGTCGAACGCCCGCACGGTTTCCAGAATGGCCTGCGGCACGCCGATCAGGCTTACGGCCTGCGCCAGGATCGTCGCGCCCATCACGACGAAGGCGATGGAGGCGTAGAGAAGGATGGAGCTGTAGACGCTGACGACCAGCGTTCGCATCGTCAGCGACCCCCACAGGCGGCCGACGACAATCGTCGCCAGGACGCCGATCCCGGCCGCTTCCGTGGGCGTCGCGATGCCCAGGACGATGCTTCCCATGATTGCCACGATGAGAAGCAGAAACGGCCACAGACTGAGAAGGCTGAAGAGGATCCGCAGCGGCGGGGTGGCTTCTCCGTCGCGCGGCGCCAAAGCAGGCGCCGCCAGGCAGCGCAGAAAGATGTAGACCATGAACAGAAACGCGATGAGCAGTCCTGGCACGATCCCGGCCATGAACAAGCGGCCGATGGAGGTCTCGGTGAGGGCGCCGTAGATCAGGAGTGACAGGCTTGGTGGAATGAGGAGCCCGAGCGTGCCGCCACCGGCGAGCGAGGCGACGACCATGCTCCGATCATAGCCGCGCGCCGTCATCTCTGGGTAGGCGACGGAACCGACCGCCGCGGCCGTGGAGAGGCTCGATCCGCTCACTGCACCGAACAATGTGCACACGGCGATATTGGTGTGCAGGAGGCCGCCGGCGATGCGCCGGAAAAGCGGCGACAGCGCGCTGTAGATGCGCTCGCTCACACCGCTGCGCAGCATGATCTCGCCAAGCATGATGAACAGCGGGATGGCGCTCAGCGTGAACGAATTGAAGACGTTCCAGACCGCGTCGACGGCGACGAAGGTTGAGCCGCCGGCAACGAACTGGAGGAGCAGGAAGCCGGTCAGGCCGAGTGCTGCGCCAAGCGCCAGCCCGGACCCGGCCAACACAGTCAGCCCGCCGAGTAATATCCCCCAGAACGCCGCCATCAGGGGATCATGCTCCTGCGCCGGATTTGCTCAAGTCCTGGTTTGCCCGCGCAGCGCTTGCCTGGGCGGAGGGCCGAGAGCTCCGCGTATCATAAATGCTAGCATCGTTAGAAGCAGCGAGGCGGGAATCAGCGCCATCCAGGGGTACATCAAGAGGCGTGCGACTTCCGTCTTGAGGGTGCGCTCGAAGGCGAATTCCAGCCACGGCAGGCAGAGGATGAAGTACCAAAGGCAGAAGGCGAGGCCAAACAGGCTGGCGGTGATCGCCACCCAGCGGCGTACGGGCTCCGGCAGGTTCACCACCAGGATCGAAACGCGCACATGCTCCGCCTTCAGCGTCACGAGTGGCAGAGCCAAGAAGAACGCCGCCGTCATCAAAAGCCCGACGAGTTCCTCGGTGATATGAAGCGGCGCGTTGGCGACATGACGCATCGCCACGCTGACGCCGATCAAGGCGACGATCGACGTGCCGGCAATCGCCGCCAAGGCGGCCAGTGCGGTGAAGATTGGCGCAAGATAGGCCTCCAGACGCCGCGCGACGGCCGCAAGCCGGTCGTCGGCGCGTTCGGCGCTATCCAAGCTCAGCGCCTCCAATCCGATCGCATCAGAATGGAGGCTCTGTCTCTTTGCTGGAGCATGATCTTATCCGAAAACCGGTGCCCACTTTTCGGGATCATGCTCTAGCGCCCAAGGACACCTAGAATGCGCTCACGATACTCAGGCGCCTGACCGCCGGCCTCCACCGCCAGTTCCTCCCACGTCGCCGAAGCTGCATCCAAGAAGGCGGATCGATCGGCATCGGAGAATTGCTCCAGGAACTCAACGCCCTGCTCGGCAAGCTTGGCTCTGGCGGCCTTTTCGTTCTCTTCCGCCTTGGAATATTCGTTGGTGCGCTCCCACACGCGCGCGGCGGCCGTCGTCACCGCCTCGCGCTCCGCGTCGCTGAGGCTGTCCCACGCCTCCTGATCGGCGCCGAGGACATAGGGTACGCTGGCGATCGGATAGAGATAGGAGGCGTATTTGGTGACCTCCTGAAGCGAGATGGTGTGCGCGAAAAGAGCGGGATAGACCGCACAATCGACCACGCCGGTCTGCAGCGCGACATAGAGGTCGTTCTGGCCGACGATCTGCGCCGACACGCCAAGCTTGGTGAAGGTCTCCACCTGGTCCTTGCTCCAGACCCTGAGCTTCTTGGTACGCAGTTCTTCCAGCGTGCGTACCGGCTCGTCGCGGCAGAAGATCGATGCCTTCAACAGCGGCAAGGCCATGAAGCCGGCCGTGACGATGCCCCATTCGTCAAGCTCCTGCCGGTAGATGTCCTGTATTTCGGGTAACACCTTGAGGAGCTCCTCGGAGCTGCCGACTGATCCTTGCACGAGAACCGCGCTCAGCGCTGGCGCATCGCGGCCGAGATAGTTCGCCCAGACGAGCCCCATCTCCACCGCACCGCCGGGCAGCCAACGCACAACGTCGTTGTCCTTGAGGTTCAGCGAGCCGCCGTGAAAGACCTTGATGGTCAGGCTGCCGTCGCTGAGGCTGGCGACATCCTCCGCGAACGTGTTGAGTTCCTTGGCTTCGTTGCGGGTCTCGGGAAGTCCGTTGTTGAACTTCCATTCCGCTGCGCCGGCGGAATGGACGAGCGCGCCCAGGCTGAGGGCCGCGGCGACCAAGCAAGACAGCGTTTTGTGCATGGCGATTGACCCCCGATCCCTGTTCGTTCCGTGGGTAAACGCTAGCGCCGTCAATGGCCTATAGCAAGCCGCGGGCCGCCGCCCTCGCGCATAACCACGTGTGGTTGCTCGATGGCCTGACCGTCAAACCTGGATGACGACACGCCAAGCGGTGCGCGGTCGGTCAGGAACCCGCGCGGATGAACGCCCAGGTCAAAGAGGGCGTCGAAGTCCTTCGTGTTCTCGACGTTGATCGTGACAGGTCGCACCACAAGGCGTCGCCCTTGTCATCAGTGATCTCCCTCAACGTCGCCGGCAGATGGCTTTGCCCCGATGATGCACCCCGATCTCCGTCCCTCTGGCTGCAAATGGCATGGCAAGCCACCAACGGTCGCATCGCTCCGTCCAATCCAAATCCCGAAAAATCGATAAATTGACTTATAGCCATAATTATGGGTATTTTTCTGCTATAGGGCTGAAGTGTCGATTGAATGGCGGAGCTTCAGCCCTGGCGGCGCACGTAAGGCCATTTGAAGCCTGCGAGGACAGAGATCCCAATGACCATAAGGCCTAAGACCAATGTCACGCTGCGTGTCAAAGCCCATTGTCCGTCGCATTCCCTGTCTGAAGTAGCGGTGCGCGATCTCGGCTTCTCAATCGACGAACCGACGGAGCGCGGCGGCACCAACAAGGGGCCAGCGCCAACGGACACCGCGCTTGCCGCCCTTGTCGGCTGCACCAACACGATCGGTCACAAATGCGCCCAGAGCCTCGGCATCGATATCGGCCATCTCGATATCGCCGTTGCCTGCGATTTCGATCGCCGCGGCGTGACGCTTGCCGAGGAGATCGCCGTTCCGTTTCAGCGGATCGTGCTCAACGTTGAGGCGAATGGTACGGCCAGCAATGAGGAGCTGCAGCGCGTCGCCGCAGAGGTCGCCAAATATTGCCCCTTATCGAAGCTCTTTCGACAGGGGGGAACGACAATTGAAGAGACCTGGAAAATCAAAGACGCCTGATCCGCCCCTGCCGGCGGATGAGACGCATATGGAGGAGACGTCATGATCAACACATTATCGCGCCGCGTGCTGCTGGCAGCGGCTTTCTCCGCGGGCCTTGGTGCATTGGCGCCGGCGCAAGCCACAGAGACAATCAAGCTCATCGCCATTGACGGCTATCCGGATCGCTCCATGTGGGTGAAGGAGTTCTCCGGGTTCTTCATTCCGCGCGTGAACGAAGAACTCGCCAAGACCGGCAATTACCAGATCGAGTGGCAGGAGGCTTATGGCGGCGAGATCGTCAAGCCGCGCGGCGTGCTCGACGGCATCAAGCTCGGGCTCGGCGATATCGGCATTGTCACGACGATCTTCCACAATTCCAAACTGCCGAGCCAGGGCATCTCCGCGGTCACGCCGTTCGTCGCCGCCGATGCGCGGATCGTTGCCAAGGCGGTCGACGAGATCGCCAAAGAGTTCCCGCAAATGGCGACGGAGCTTGACGCGGAGAACCAAGTCTATCTGGCCACCGGCGTGGTGCTCGACACCTATCAGATGTTCTCCAAGACGCCGGTCAACTCGCTCGCCGACCTGGAGGGCAAGAAGGTGGCTGGCGCGGGCTACAATCTGCGTTACCTTGAGGGCATTCCGGGAACAGCGGGCGTGCGCGGCGGCCTGCCCAATTTCTACAACATGCTTCAGACGGGCGTCGTCGACGCGGCGATGCTGTGGCCGGAAGCCGCCAAGACGTTCAAGATCGCTGAGGTCGCGCCCTACATGCTGAAGGCTGATCTCGGCGCGGTGAACACCAAGACCGTCACCGTGAACAAAGACGTCTGGGCCACGCTCCCTGATGAGGTGAAAGACGTGCTGCAGGCGATCGCGATCGAATATCGCGACCATGTGGCGGCGGTGGCCATGAACCGCGCGGCGGAATCGCTTGAGGCCTACAAGGCCGGCGGCGGCACGATCGTGGAATTGTCAGACGAGGCGCGCACGGCTTGGGCGAACGCCATGCCCAACATCGCCGCCGACTGGGCCAACAGCTTGGACGAAACCGGTGCACCGGGCACGGAGATGCTGCAAGCCTATATGGCCAAACTGAAGGCGGCCGGCATGTCACCGGTCCGCGATTGGGCGGCTGAGCTGACGAACTAGAACCAAGAACGAAGCGCGGGCGATGTCCGGCCTTCTCGGCAGGCTGCAGCGGGGCATCGTCGGCATCGCGACGATATCCAATATGGTCGGCACGGGGGTGATCTTCATCCTCGTGGCGATCATGAATGCCGATGTCGTTGCCCGGGGCGTGTTCAACCTCCCGTTTCGCGGCGTCGTCGAAGTCGTCATCTTCTCGCTGGTGCTGATCGTGTTCCTGCAATTGCCGCGCGTCGTGCACGGCAATCGGCTGACGCGCTCCGACGGCTTTCTGTCCCTCATGAAACAGCGGCGACCGGTCTTTGCCGGGATCACGTCGCGGCTCATCGATGCGGTCGCCGGCGTTTTCATGGCGATCGTCGCCTGGGCGATCTGGCCGGAATTCCTAGACGCCTTTGAAAGCTGCCACTTCTTCACGCAGCCGGAATTCGGCCCGCCGCCGAGCGGCGATTTCTTCGCCGATCTGTCGGCCGCGTTTGCACGCTGCGACTATTTCGGCACGCCCGGCATCTTCACCGCACCCTGGTGGCCGGCGCGGCTGGCGATCTTCTTCGGCGTCAGCTTGTCTGCGATCATCCTCATCCTCAAAGCCGTGCTGGGCGCCCGGCAGGACGAACCGGCCGACATATAGGAGTGGCGATGACAAGCGGCGCAGATTCCGACAGGCGACATGTCACCGGTTGAGATCGGCGCATTATCGGTCGTTGCGATCGTCGTCCTGATCTATTTCGGGATGTACATCCCGGTCGCGCTCGGCCTGGTGTCGTTCATCTCCATCTGGCTGATCAGCGGCAAGCTCGTCCTTGCCTTCAACTTCCTGCGCGTGGCCGTCGGCGACGGTGTCACGGAGTACGAATTCGCCACGATCCCGCTCTTCACGGTGATGGGGCTGCTCGTCTCGCGCGCCGGCCTCGGCACGGACATCTACACGGTCATGAACCGTGCGTTCCGCAAGGTCACCGGCGGGATCGGCATGGCGACGGTGGGCGCCAACGCCGTGTTTGCCGCGGTGACCGGTTCGTCGATCGCCTCAGCGTCGGTGTTCACGCGCATCTCCGTGCCGGAGATGCGCCGCTTCGACTACAATCCGCGCTTTGCGGTCGGCGTGGTCGCCGGCTCCTCGGTGCTCGGCATGATTATTCCGCCGAGTGCGATGCTGATCATCTATGCACTGGTCGCGGAGCAATCGGTCGGCGAGATGTTCATTGCCGGGATCATTCCCGGCCTGTGCCTGACCGTCGCCTATATCGTCGCGATTGTGCTGGTGGGCCGCTTCTGGCCGTCCTTTATCGGCACCAGGACCCGGCAGGCGGAAGACATTCCGCTGACCGCCTTGCAGATTCTCGACAAGACCGGGCCCACGGTTCTTCTGATCGTGATCGTGCTTGGCGGCATCTATACCGGCTGGCTGACACCGGTGGAGGCGGGTGCCGCCGGCGCGCTGGTGGCCCTCCTCATCGCCATGGCGCGGCGCTCCATCACCTGGCAGGGCCTTTGGCGAACGGCGATCGAGACCGGCTACATCACCGCGTCGATCCTGTTCCTGATCACCATGGCGTCGCTCTATAGCCGCATGCTCGGCTTCGCCGGTCTGCCCGACCAGCTCGACGCCTTGTTGCAGAGCTATGACCTCGGCTTCTTCGGCATCATGGTGATCTATGTGGTGCTGATGCTGTTCCTCGGCACGCTGCTCGACACGGCGTCCATCATCCTCATCGTCGTGCCATTGTTCATCACGCTGATTGAGTCGATGGGGCACAGCCTGGTGTGGTTCGGCCTGGTGACCGTCATCGGCGCGGAGATCGGATTGCTCACGCCGCCGCTCGGCATTTCGTGCTTCGTCATCAAGGCCACGCTGAACGACCCGGAGATCAGCCTGAAGGATGTCTTCCTCGGCGCCCTGCCCTTCGCCGTGATCATGCTTTTCGTGCTGATCATCCTGATCCGCTATCCGGTGCTTTCCACCGGCATCATCCACTGAAGGCACCCCAATATCCGACGCCTCATAAAATATCGATATTTTGTGAGGCTGACTATAAGCGGCGCGCCCCTGATGCTGTTTGCTCAATTCTTGCCACTGTCCTTTTTTCTTGTTTGATTTCAAATCACTCGTTGCAGCCGCACGCCTTTGCTGCCGGCCTCAAGGTCGCACTTCCCCAACAATCTGGGCTGAATCATATCGATATAATATTGATTTTTTTGTCTCATGTCGTAAAATATAGATAACCAGAGCGACCTACCCGCTGCGCGCATGGCGGCGGAACCGACCCCCGGCTCGGGAAGCCCTTTCTTGGAGCAAGATGCGATGCGCGAAGACCATATCGAAGACGGAAAGTGGTGGGTCAGCCCCTACAATTTCGTGCCTGAGGTCCGCCAGGCGCTCGACCTGCCAGGCAAGGTGGACATCCATGACGCGACATTGCGCGACGGCGAGCAGACGCCGGGCGTGGTGTTCTCCATCGACGACAAGCTAGCCATCGCCCGCAAGCTCAGCGAAGTGGGCGTAGAGCGCATCGAGGCAGGCATGCCCGCGGTTTCGCCGCAGGACGAGGAGGCCATCAGGGAGATCGCCAAGCTCGGTCTCTCCTCGCGCATCTTCACCTTCGCCCGCGCCATGAAGGCGGACATCGACAAGGCGCTGGAATGCGGCGCCGACGGCGTGATCATCGAGGTCCCGATCGGTTATCCCAAGCTCAAGACGCAGTTCGGCTGGACGTGGAAGGATGTGCTGGAGCGCAGCGCGCCGGTGATCAACTATGCGCGCGAGCAGGGGCTCTACGCGGTGTTCTTTCCCTATGACACGACGCGCGCGCGGCCGGAGGATCTTGAGAATCTGTGTAGCGGCATCATGGGCGAAGCGCCGCCCGATTCCATCGGCATCGTCGACACGATGGGCTGCGCCACGCCTGAGGCGATCAAGTACATGGTGCGCTGGGTGAAGCGGATGACCGGGCTGCCGGTGGAGATTCACACCCACAACGATTTCGGCATGGGGGTCGCCACCGAGCTTGCCGCTGTGACCGCCGGGGCGGAGGTCGTTCATAGCTGCGGCAACGGGCTCGGCGAGCGCACCGGCAATGCCGCGCTGGAAGAGCTGATGCTCGGCCTCCACCTGCTCTACGGCTACGAGACCAATTACGAACTGGACAAGCTGCCGGAGCTTGGCGCGCTACTCTCACAATGCGCGAACGTGCCGATTGCGCGCAACAAGCCGGTTTTGGGAAGCAGTAATTTCACCCGCGAATCCGGTATCGGCATTCAGTATGTCATGCATGATCCGCTCGTCATGTTCGGCACGCATCCAGCGCTGACCGGACGCGTCGGCGAAGTGGTGCTGGGCAAGAAGAGCGGCAAGGCGTCCGTCTCGTACAAGATTGATGCGCTGGGCATGGGCGAGGCGAGCGACGAGCAGATCACGGAGATCCTTCACATTGTGAAGCAGGCCGGCATCAAGAAACGTGACGTGCTCACCGACGACGAATTCAAGGCGATCGCGGAACCGGTACTGGCGAACAAAGCCGCCTAAGCCCCCCTTCCCCGCTACAGCCACGCTTCATTCCAGGGTGGCCGGCCCGCCGCTTTGAATGCGGGTTGCGCTCTACAATGGCCAGCACTTCCCCGCAAATCCGCGACGCTCTTTTTCAGCAACAGGTGTGATCCGATCCAGCGATCGGTGCGTAAGGGGATTGCAGCCTGAAGCTGCAGCCGCGCCCGCGCGGCCCCCCACCGTTCGACTGAAGGGAGTGAATTTTCATGCGTAAGACGCTCATCGCAGCCGCCTTCGCGCTCGCCTTTGCAGGCAGCGCCCAGGCCGGCAACATCGTAGAGACCGCGCAGCAGGCCGGCTCGTTCAACACGCTGCTCGCCGCTGCGCAGGCTGCCGGCCTCGCCGAGACGCTCGCCACCGGGCAGAACCTCACCGTATTTGCGCCGACCGACGAGGCGTTTGCCGCGCTGCCCGCCGGCACGGTGGAATCGCTTCTGAAGCCGGAGAACAAGGATCAACTCGTCGCGATCCTCTCCTATCACGTGCTGCCGCGGGAGCTCGCCTCCAACATGTTGCCCGGCCGCACCATCCATGTGCGCACGGTCAAATCCGGCGGTGACCGCTTGCTGGCCGTTTCGAAGTCCAGTTCGGGCGTCACGGTCGACGAAGCCAACGTGATCACCGCGGATGTGCGCGCCGACAACGGCATCATCCACGTGATCGACAAGGTGATGCTGCCGTCGAGCTGACCGCGACGGCGAATGAAAGGGGCGCCGTGCCGCGGCATCGCGCCCCCGCCCTCTCTGCCCGCATCGCGCAGATGATGGCGCGGGCCGTTTCTAGAGCGTCTTCGCGTTCCGCCCAAATCGCTCTGACGCTCTAACTTTTTGTTGGAGCATGATCTTATCCGAAAACCGGTGTCCACTTTTCGGGATCATGCTCTATTCAGCGCAGGCGCCCGGGATCGAGGCGACCCAGTCGCGAAGCAATGCGATCGCCCTGTCGTGCGGCAGAGATCGCCCGATCTCCGGCATCCGCTCGTCGGGTGCCGTCGTCGTTACACGGTGGATGAGGATCGACTCGTCCGGTTTGCCTGGGACGATGGAGAAACGGTGTCCGCCGGTTCCACGGCCTGCAGCGACCGGCGGCTTACAGACGCCGAGACGCCACGCCGGATGGTCTCCGGCATCGAGCCACAAGGCCGACATGTCCGCTGCGCCGTCGGCATTGTGGCAGTGCCCGCAATTGATATCGAGATAGGCGCGCGCCTTGGCGGAGACGTCCTGTGAGCCCCAGCCGACAGTTGGCGGCAGTGAATCGATATCCGCTTCGCTGCTGAGAAGGCCTGCGCGCCGCCAAGCGGCGAGCTGCGTCTCGCCGCCGTCGGGCCGGGCATTCAGATGTCTCGGCTTCAGCCCGATCGGCACGAGGGCACGGCTTGATTGATCCACGACATGACAGGACGCGCATTCGTTGCGCGTCGGCATGACATAGGGAAACGAGACCGCCGCGCCATCGTCATCGATCAGCGTCAGGGGTATCACGTCGCCGATAATGTGAAGCCTTGCCTCGTCTTCGTGCCAGCGGTACGGCACCGCCTCCCATCCGCCCGGCTGCTTGACGAGGATGCGCGTCTCAAGCAATTCGAGCCGCTCGCGCTTGAGCGCATCCAGGTCGCCGTTCCACCGAGCATTTGTCAGGAAGCCAGCCTCGCTCTTCAGATAGAAGAACGTCTTTGAGATAATTGTTCCCACCGGGAAGACGAGCCCGCCATCTTCAAGCTGCACTTTCTGGTCGGGCGGAATCCAAACGGTACGCAGCTTGCTGGCGTGGTCGGAGAAGAGCTCGATCGCCAAATCGTAGAACGTCACGTCCGGCCCGAGCGTGAGCCGACCGTCCTCAACGGAAACAGCGCCCCACGCGCTCAGACGGGCGGGGTAGTCGCCACCGGCAAATGACCGCACCTCGCGCGTGTGCGGGTCCGCCGCCGTAAGCCCCAATACGATCAGCAAAAGCCCCAGAGCCGTGCCCAGAAGGAAGGCGCCCTTGGAGAGGCGGCGCGCGGAAACGCGTATCAGTTGCCCAGCTCCACCGGCATCAGCGACGGCAGCAAACAGCGGTGCACCTCAGCATCGACCACAACGTCGCGATAGCCGTTGAGCGCATCGACGGATACGATACCGGCGTCCTCATCGCCGAGGCATATCCTTGCATCGGCGACGCTCTTGTCCGGATTGACCGCGCCGTCCCACACAACCTCCGGCAGGCGTCCCGAAGCCGCGAAGACGGTCCGGCGGACCTCTTCCAATCCGGGGAAGGTGGGCGCTTCGCCACCGCCATCGTAGCTGTTTTGATGGATGGCGATACGCTCCGGGTAGGGATCGAAGACCGGTACGATCTCTCTGTCACCCGTATAAGGCAACAAATGATGACTCATGATGAAGACGCTCGCCGTGTCGTTATCGACGAAGCGATTGCCGAATATCTCGATCTCATCGATGGAATTGATCACAACGCCCGCGCCGGCAGGGAGCTCGGAAGCGGTGGTGCCCGATGTCGCGAAATTGGGCAGGTTGTTGGTGACGAGATCGTTCTCGAAGACGCGAATGCTGCGGCCGTTCAGCTTCAGATACGGCATGTTGAGGATCTCGATCCCGGCGGTGTTGTTCTCAGCCCAATTGCCGTAGGTGTCGACATTGACGCTGTTCTCGATCTCAATGCCCGCGACATTGCTGCGCACAATGTTGTTGCGGATCACCACATTCCTCGACTGACCGACATAGATGCCGGCATCGGACGCGCCGATCGCCACAGAATCCTCAACCAGCACGTTTCTCGACCGCACCGGAAAAATCCCGTAGCCGCCATTGGTGGCTTTCGGCCCGTCCGTCCATTCCACGCGCACGCGGCGCACAGTGACATTCTTCGAACGCCTGATCTTCAAGCTGTCGCCCGGCACGTCCTCAATGGCCAGGTCTTCGATCAGAAAGTCATCGGCATTGACGACGATCCCGTCGGTGCCGGCGACCTGATTGCGAAACGAAAGGACAGTCTTGTCGATGCCGGCTCCGCGTATCGTCACGCCGCGCGTTTTCAACGTGAGGGGCCGGTCGAATTCGTATACGCCCTCTTCAATCGTGATCACATCGCCGGGCTTCGCCGATTCAAAAGCCAAGCGAACGTTTTCCGTTGCGGTCAGGGCAAGAGCCTGGCAGCCATAAAACGCCGACAGGACCGCAAGGCCGAACGCCGTCCTTCGGCCGAGAATTCTCAGACACATCATAGGCTACCTAGCAATCCGACGGTAAAAAGCTGCCGCCGCTCGACCCGCATCGGATGTTACTGGCGTGATCGCATCCGTTCAATGCCGTATCCTCGTTCAGGACATGCGACACGCTGGCGACCGCCGCCGCATCGGGAGGAGTCGCCGTCCGACTCACCCGCTAAGGCACGCGACACGGTTCATGACGTGCCCGAGCACCTTCCCGTTGGAGCAGCCTACGGCCTATGCCGTGGCATCGCGCCAGCCCCAGGCATCGGCAAGCGCCAGGCATTCCTTCCAATGAACGACGGCGCCGGTCGTGCTGACGCCACGTAAAGACGCCGCGGCGGATGCGTGCGCAAGGCCGACAGCGTCCTCCACTGTCCAGCCCTTTTGCAGCGCGTAGACGGCGCCGGCGGCAAACGCGTCGCCGGCGCCGTTGGCGCCGACGATCTCCGCCTCAGGCACGCGGACGGAGGGCTTGGTGAGTACATCGCCGGACCGCGTCACGGCGATCGCGGCGCCGGGAAAGTGCACCATCAGCACGTCCATGGAGCCGTCGGCCAAGACGGCCAAGGCCGCGTCGCGGCAGGCGGCCACGTCGGTTCCCTCCTCCGTGCTCACCGCGCGGCCGGCAATGGCGCCGATCTCCACATCGTTGATCACGAGAAGATCGAGATAGGGCAGGCAGGGCCGGGTCAGACGCGCAATCGTCTCCGCGGCCACAGAGGCCAGTTCCATATTGGTCTGCAGGCCCGCCTGGCGCGCCTTCTTCAAGACGGCGACCCAGCCGTTCGGCTCGTCCGCCCATGGGGCATCCATCACGGCGTGGACGCCGGGCAGTCCCAGATGCAGAAGCCGCGCGCTCGTCGGCACGAAGTCGAACGTATCGGGCGTCAGCGCCTTGTTGGTGCCGCTGAAGAAGATGTGCGTGCGCCGACCGGTCGCCTGCGAGGAGTAGCAATCCGTGTAATTGGTCCGCACGTCCGTCGCGATGCGCAACTGATCGTGCTTCACGCCATGCGCCTTGGCCTCGGCGAGCAGCAGGCGGCCATCCTCATCGTCGCCGACGACGCCGATCGTCTCGACGAAGAAATCCGGATCGAGCCGCTTCAGATCGATCGCCATGTTGCACGCGGAGCCGCCACCGGCGCGCTCCTCAGAGGCGATCTCCGCGATGCCGTCTTCCGCCGGCCAGTGATCGACCATTTTGTTGTGGTCGCAGCACCAGGTGCCGCCGGTTACAACCCCTTGCCGCTCCGCCATCGCTCACGCCTCGGCCTTAAGCACCGCCTCCGTGACCTGGCTATCCTCGTCAAGCGAGCGGCGCGCGATGATGCCGGCCTTTGAGAGCGTGTCGTGATAGGCCGCGACAGCCTCCGTCGGCGACACCTCGCCCTCCACCACGCGGCGCATCGTGCGAACGATCTCCGTCGGCGATTCAGCGAACCAGACCTTGCGACCGAAAAGCGCGACGCGCGCGCCGTGGCGCTCCGCCTGGGCCACAAGCTCCATGGTGTCGCGCGTGGTGCCGGCCGCGCCGCCGAGGATACCGACGATCAGGTTCTCAGGATCGAAGGACGCCAGCTCCTCCATGGCGCGCGCGCCGTTGAACGTCATCTTCAGGAAGAGCGGCCGGTCTGCCGCTGCAACGCCGGCCAGGCAACGGGCGATGGCGTCGTTGACGTAGGCGCCGAGATCGGCATCGCCGGTCTCAATCGGGAAGGCCGGATTGAAGACCTCCAGAAAGTGCCGAATGCCCACCTCCGACGCCTCGTCGCGAAAGGCCGCGTAGGCATCGAGCGTTTCCACGTCCTGGTCGAGGTCGTTATAGAACGTGATGGCGTAAAGCCCGAGATCGGCGACGGCGCGGGCGCGATCGAGGCGAGCGGTACGAAAGGGCTCAGCCGGAGACGCGCGATAGGTGGCGCCGCGATGGCTCCAAATGTCGGTGGCGTCGTTCAGCCTGACCGCCGGCGTGACGCGCGTATCAGCGTACGTGCCGTTATCGGTCAGGACCTCAGCGGATGAGACGGAGGTCAGCATGATGTCGACGAGACCCGATTCCGTCATCTCGCGCATTCCGGCGCGATATTCGGCGATCGGCCGCATGCGGTCGGTCGGCTGGTTGTTGTCGTCATAATGCGGGCCAGGCGCACTGGCGCCGAGCGCCATGTCGCCGTCCTTGGCGTCGGCGATGATGAAGTCGGTCGGCTTGTAGGCTCCGTCCCGGATTCGGGCGAGCTTCTCATCTAAGGATCTTGGGGAGGACGTCATAATGCGTGTTTTGCTCTTTCCTGCGCGCGTGCTTGGTGTTGGACGATAGGTTCTAACTCAGACAAGTTTTGCGGATCGCGCCTAACCCTTGACTGCGCCGAGGGTCAGGCCGCGCACGATGTAGCGCTGCGCGATGATGGCGATCAGCACCGGCGGTACCATCACCGTCATGGCGCGCACGCCCATGAACCAGAATTGGACGCCGCGCGTGTCGACCGCGCCGGCAATGTGCACGGGGACGGTGATCGCCTTGTCGCTGCCCAGCGTCACGGCAAAGAGGAACTCGTTCCAGGTAAAAGCAAAGATGATGAGGCCGGTCGCCGCCATAGAGGGTGCGGCAAGCGGCAGCGCGACGCGCCAGAACGCGCCAAAGTAACCGGCGCCGTCGACGAAGGCGGCTTCTTCCAACTCGGCGGGAAGGTCGAGGAAGGTCTGGCGCATGATCACCACCACGAAGGGCAGCACGAACGTGGCGTTGATCAGGATCAGCGACAGATGCGTATCGAGCAGGCCGAGGGTGCGCATCAGCAAATAGAACGGAACGACGGTAGCGACCGGCGGCAGCACACGCTGCGACAGGAACCAGATCGTGATGTCGCGATTCTTCCATCGCACGAAGCGGAACCGCGCCACGGCATAGGCTGCGGGCGTGCCCAGCACGATGGCGAGGACGGAGGCGCTGACGGCAATGATCGTGCTGTTGGCGAGCGACTGCACCGTCTCCGGCGTGCTCCACTGATCGATCCAATTGCCCAGCGTCGGCTGGAAGTTGACCCAGGGGATGCCGAAGCCGGCAACGGTGAACGTGTCGAGCGGATTTCTGAGCGATTGCGAGAACGCCCAGTAGATCGGGAAGATGAAGATGATGGCGATGGCGATGGCCAGAAGCGAAAGCCCCGTGTCCGTCAGCACCGTTCCGAGCGAGCGCTGGTTGTTGTTAGTCATAGGTCTCCCTCAGCCGGCGGAAGAACAGAATGACGATGATCATGGTCACCACGAGCAGCCCGTAGGCCATGGCGCTGGCATAGCCGAGATCGAAGAAGCGCAGGCCGGTTCGGAAAGCCAGCAACGAGTACGGCTGCGTCGCCACGCCGGGCCCGCCGCCGGTCATGGCAAAGGGGATATCGAAGAGCTTCAGCGCCTCGGCCAATCGCAACAGAAGCACGATGATGATGGTCGGTTGCAGCACCGGCACCAGCACGTTGGTGAACAATTGCCATGGCCCGGCACCGTCGACCCGCGCCGCTTCGTAGAGCTCGTCGGGCACGCCTTGCAGTGCAGCAAGGATCACCAGAAAGCAGAACGGCGTCCACTGCCAGATATCGACCAAAATGACGGAGAAGAGCGCCCAATTGGGATCGGACAGAAACGGAATCCCGGTCCATCCGAGCGGGCCGCCTTCCTCGTAGAAGATTGTGAAGAACGTGTAGCCGATGGCCAGCGGTGTCGCGAAGATCGGCAGGATCATCGTGGCGCGCAGCACCGGTCTCCCGAATATGTGGCGATTGAACAGAAGCGCCAGTAGGAAGCCGAAGGCCAACTCCAGCGGTACCGCCACAAAGACAAAGGTCGCCGTGACCTTCACGGCCTCAAAAAGCTGCGGATCGTTGAAGAGCCGCTTGAAGTTCGTGCCGCCGACGAAGGTGGAGGTGCTCACCTGATTCTTGACCACCACGTTCTTCATGCGTGGATTGCCTTTGGAATCGAGAACAGGCTGACCCTGGTCGTCGAGGCGCGGCTCCTTGTAGCGGGTGATCTCGACCTTCTGCTCAATCTTGTAGAAGGCGAGGTAGAGCGAGTAGCCGAGCGGGAAGATGGTGAACGCCAGCACCCAGATCACGGCCGGGGCCAGGAACACGAAACGGATTCGGCTGGTCCAGCGCATGGTTCTTCCGCCGGGAGGGGTGGCCGAGGCGCGTGCGCCCCGGCCGTTGGTTTATGCGTTGCTTACGGCGAATAGCCGATAGCGGCTTGATAGTCGGCCTTCTGCTTGTCGCGACCGATACGATCGGTGACCTGCTCCCAGGCGGTCGCCGTGTCGTTCAGCGCTTCCTCAGCAGACTTCGCGCCACTCATTGCGGCGGAGAGGTTCTTGTCGAGGATGTCCCAATACTCAAACGAGCCGGGGATACGCAGATAGGTCAGGCTGGTCTCGGCATAGAAGAGATCACGATACGCCTTGGTGTAGGTCCGCGCATCGTTCTCATCCCAACCGGCCGCGATGTAGTCCTCAATCTTGGCCGTGCCGCCATCCTCCTCCAGGAACTGGTAGGAGAAGCCAGGGTCAACGCCGTCCCAGCCGACCGTCGCCATCAGCGAGGACACCGGCTTGATCGCCATCAGCGACAGGAACGAATAGACCGCTTCAGGATTGGCGGAGAAGTTGGAGATGACGCCATGCCAGGAGCCACCCGTCGTGTTGCCGATCTGCCGTGGCTCGTCGAGCGACACGAATTCCTGCTTCTCGAAATCGTAGTACTCGTCTGACGAGGGCAGCATAGCGGCGGCGCATTTGCCACGCACCTTGGAGCGGCTCTCATCCTGGCACAGCGCGCCAACGTCGCCCCATGAGAAGACGAAGATGGCCTTGCCGCGCAGGAAGTAGTCCCACGCCTCGCCGAGCGACCAGCCGACTTGCGCGGACGGGCCGGTCTCATGCAGCTCCAGCAAGAACTCCAGCGCCTTCATGTGACCCGGGCTGTTGATCAGCGGCGTCATGTCCTCCGGATCGAACCAGTAGACGTTCTGCGTGCGCGTCACCTTGTCGCCCGGATTGATGACGAAGGGAGCCGACAGCGACTGGAAGTGATAGTGACCCTGCTCGCCGACCTTCAGATGCAGCACCGTGCCGCTGTCGGGATCGGGGTCATTGTCGTCCCAGTTCTTGCCGTTGAAATATTTGGAGATGTCGAGGAGCTGCTGCCAGGTGGCCGGCGGATTGGGCATGTCGTAGCCGAACTCCGCCTTGAAGCCGGCCTGATGCTCCGCATTCTCCAGCATGTCGTTGCGATAATAGAGCACCTGGCCGTCGCCATCATTGAGCACGCCGTAGCCGACGCCCTCCCAGGTATGCAGCGCCTTCAGCGACGGCGGCATGCTGTCATAGGTCCATTGCGGATATTCATCCGACGCCAGGAAATCGTCGATCGGGAAGCCGTAACCGGCCGGGACGATGTCGCCGTACCAGAAAGCGCCGACCATGAAAGCGTCGTACTGGCCGGTGCCGTTCCTGAGGTCGAGCATCATCTTGGTGTAGTGCTCGGCAAACGGCAGTTCGACGATATTGACCTTGCCGCCGGAGAGTTCCTCCCAGATCGGGCGGAACTGATAGAGCGGTCCGCTGATGCCGCCCTTCGGACCGGCGCCGTTCACCGTCACGGTGATGGTGACGTCCTCAAAGGGCTTCTCGTCCGGCCCGAAGATGGTGCCGAGCTCCTCGCGGGTCGTCTCGATGACGGCGTTGTTATAGGCCTCGCCGAGCTTCAGGAGGACGGTGCCATCGTCCTTCCACTCGACATTTTGCGCCATCGCCGGGGTCGCCGCCAATCCAGCGAGGGCCAGCGCGGCCGTTACTGTTCTCGCGCTCAAGCGCATTGCACGTCCTCCCTCAACGTTCTCGCCCTGGCAGTTGCAGGGCTCACGGCGAAGGAAGATACACCACCGAAGCGGGATTGGAAGTGGCGGCGCCCTGCCCGCAAGCTGCCGTTGAGCTCGCGCGGAGCGGCCCACCATATGGTGTCTTCTTTCGATTGTCCGCCAGCGCCGCTGCAACCGATGCGTCACGGCAAGTCATTTGAATTAAAACAGTTCAAAAAGATAAGTGTTGCGGCCTTGTTGGACTCAAGCTAGCGATAATTGCTCTCAAATGAGCATGTTTAGAACGCTTCTCAACTGGGCCTTGAACCCGGTCTGTTGGAGGGTCGCATGCAGACGTCTCGGCGCACATCAAGTCGATGTGGCGCGCTTTCATCCTTTCCGCTGCAGAGCATGCCATGACCGGCCCCATGTCGCGTCAAGGCGGATGCCTCCTGCAGAACCTGCCGGAGCGCCTGGTGCTTGAAGGCTATCGCCATTGGATGGCCGGCTATGAGACGGGCTCCATCGAGCCGTGGGAGCGCTGCTGGAACATGTTCACCGAGGCGCTTGGCCATCGCAATGGCCGTGACATGCTTGCCGCCGTCAGCGCCTGGGCGCGTGAGTGCTACATGCATGCCCGCCAGCCGCCGCAAACCTTCCCCTTCAACTGCCGGCACATCTGCCGCCATGAATGCATGGCCATGGCGAGCGTCGCTGCCCTTCAGCATGACGACGAACAGGTCGCGAAGTTCTGTCTGGAGCAGCTCGTGCATAGCGGCGGCGTTGCCCAGACCCGCCGCGCCGCCTGGGATCTGGCCGACACGCTTTCCGCCCATGGCCACGCCATGATGCCCGTGCCGTTTCCAGTCATCGCCAGCATCGCGATGCAGGCGCCGCCAGGCCGGCTCCTGCACTGACACCTCGTCGCACAGACACATCCAACTCAAGGAGACTTAGATGCCGACGCGTTTGCTTATCGCCCTGCTTACGGGCGCCTGTCTGATGGCCGCGCCCTCAGCGCGAGCTGCGGAGCCTGGTGCGGTGCTTACGACCTATGCCGACATCGCGCATGCCAAATTCGAGGATTCCTTGACCACGGCCCGCGCGCTCGATGCGGCGATCGACGCGCTGATCGCCAATCCGTCGGAGGCCACGCTGAACGCAGCGCGCGCCGCCTGGATTGCGGCCCGCGTGCCCTACCAGCAGACCGAGGTCTATCGCTTCGGCAACGCCATCGTCGACGATTGGGAGGGCAAGGTGAATGCCTGGCCGCTCGATGAGGGGCTGATCGACTATGTCGATGCATCCTACGGCACGGAGAGCGACGAAAACACGCTCTACACAGTCAACGTGATTGCCAACGCCAAGCTTATTGTGAACGGCGCGGACGTCGACGCCTCGGCGATCACGCCGGAGCTTCTCGCCGAAACGCTTCATGAGGCGGAAGAGGTCGAGGCCAATGTGGCGACCGGCTATCACGCCATTGAGTTCCTGCTGTGGGGGCAAGACCTGGCCGGGACGGGCGCGGGGGCCGGTCAACGCCCGGCGTCAGACTTCGACATTGCCAACTGCACCGGCGGCCATTGCGACCGGCGCGCGGAATACCTCAAATCCGCGTCGACGCTGCTCCTCACCGACCTGGAGGAGATGGTGGCCAATTGGGAGGCTGAGGGTGCCGCCCGCAAAGCCCTTCTGGCGGACGAGCAGGCTGGCCTTACGACCATCCTCACCGGCATGGGGTCGCTCTCCTATGGCGAGCTTGCCGGCGAGCGCATGAAGCTTGGCCTTTTGCTCCACGACCCGGAGGAGGAGCACGATTGCTTCGCCGACAACACGCACAACAGCCATTACTTCAACCAGATCGGCATCCGGAACATCTATATCGGCGCCTATAAGCGCATTGACGGCTCGGTCGTAAGCGGGCCCTCCATCGGCGACCTGGTGGCGGAAGCCGACGCTGCCGTGCATGCCGATCTGTCGGCCAAGATCGAAGAGACGCTGGTGGCCATGGCCGCCATGAAGGCGCGCGCGGAAGGCCTGGAGGCCTATGACCAGATGATCGGCGAGGGGAACGCGGAGGGCAACGCCGTTGTTCAGGCGGCGATCGACGGGCTAGTCGCTCAGACGCGCCCGATTGAACGCGCGGTCGCAGCCCTTGGTCTTGGATCGATCGAGGTCGAGGGCTCAGACAGCCTGGATAACCCGTCTGCGGTGTTCCAGTAAGCAGCTCGCCGAGAGGGCGGCCATACGCTACCGCGCCGCCCTCTCGCTTCCTGTGTTGCACGCATCCTTCGAGGCGCCATGCGCATCCGCATAACTCTTTCGGTGCTGGCTGCATTGGCAAGCTCTGTCGTGCTGGCTGATGGATTGCTGCCGCATCGCGATGATCTGAGCGCGGAGGATCGTGCGCGCGTTGCGGCCGTCACCGCCTTGCCGGACGACTTCTCCAAGCCACAGGGCTTTGAAGCGATGTCGGGTGGCGCCGCAACCTCAACCGCCTCGGTGAACAGCAACGCGTTTTCCCATCCCTCGGCCAATCTCAAGGGCCAGGCACGCGCCGACTTTTTCGTCGGCAACGGGCTCTTCAAGAAGGTCTGGGTGTCGGCGCCTGCCTCCACGCGCGCGTCGGACGGTCTTGGCCCGCTCTTCAACGCGCGGTCCTGTCAGCGCTGCCATTTGAAGGACGGGCGCGGCCACCCGCCGGCCGGGCCGGACGATCTGGCGACCTCCATGTTTCTGCGGCTCTCCGTGCCGCCCTCCACCGACGCGGAGCGTGAGGCGCTTCGCACGAAGACCACGCTGCGCATCCCGGAACCGACCTATGGCGGGCAGCTGCAGGACGTCGCCGTGCCCGGGCTGCCGGCTGAAGGACGCATGGCGATCACCTATCAGGACGAGCCGGTGACTTTGGGCGACGGCAAGGTCGTCACCCTGCGCAAGCCGACCTATTCCGTAGCGGAGCTTGGCTACGGGCCGATGGCGGACGGCACCCTGCTGTCGCCGCGCGTTGCGCCACAGATGATCGGCATGGGGCTGCTTGAGGCCATCCATCCGGGCGACATCCTCGCCAATGCCGACCCCGACGATGCCGATGGCGACGGCATCTCCGGCAGGCCGAGCATGGTGCGCGACCCCGATAATGGTGAATTGGTGCTCGGACGTTTCGGCTGGAAGGCGTCCAACCCGACCATCCGTGCGCAATCGGCCGGTGCGTTTGCCGGCGATATCGGCATCTCCAATCCCGGCAGCCCCGACCCGTTCGGCGATTGCACGGCCAACCAGCCGCAATGCAGAGAGATGCCGCACGGCGTGCAGGACGCGCTGGGTGATACGGAGGCGCCCGATCCGGTGCTCGATCTTGTCGTGTTCTATTCCAAGAACCTGGCGGTGCCGGCGCGGCGCGACGTGGACGACCCCCAGGTCCTGCGGGGCAAAGAATTGTTTTACAGTATCGGATGCGTCGCCTGTCACCGGCCGAGCTATGTGACGAGCCGCGACGCGACGAGCGAGGAGCATCGCTTTCAACTGATCTGGCCCTATACTGACATGCTGCTTCACGACATGGGCGAAGGCCTGGCTGATGGCCGTCCTGTCGGCGATGCGTCGGGCCGCGAATGGCGAACGGCCCCGCTCTGGGGGATCGGCCTGACGGAGATTGTCAACGGCCACACGTTCTTTCTGCATGACGGGCGCGCGCGCAATCTGCTTGAGGCCGTTCTGTGGCATGGTGGCGAAGCGCAAGCGGCGCGCGACGCGGTCGTTGCGATGGATGCAGAGCAGCGCGCCGATCTGATCCGCTTTCTGGAGTCGCTTTGATGCGCCTTCTATTGGCTTTCGCGTTTGCTGCTGTCGTCGTCCTGCCGGCGCGCGCGGAGCCGGATTTCGCTGGCGCGGTGGAGCGGATCATCAACGACGTCATCGAGCCGGGCTACAAAACATTCGTCAGTGCCGCGGAGGACCAATCCACGGCGATGCAGGCGCTTTGCGATGCACCAAGCGCGGCTGCGCTTGAAACGGCGCGCGATCGCTTCGAGGCCGTTGTGCTTGCCTGGTCGGCGGTGGAGCTGATCCGCTTTGGTCCAGCGCGCGAGGACAACCGGTTTGAGAAGCTGTTTTATTGGCCGGACCGCAAGGGTCGCGGGCTGAAGCAAGTGCAGGCGATCCTCGCCACGCAGGACGAGACAGCGGACGTGGCGGAAACGCTCAGCGGCAAGAGCGTTGCCGTGCAGGGCCTGCCGGCGCTGGAATTCGTGCTCCACGGCACCGGCGCGGAGGACTTGGCGGCAGGCGCGCCCTATCGCTGCGCCTATGGCGAGGCCATTTCTTCGGTGATCGCCGCCAACGCCGAGGCGCTTCGTCGCGGCTGGTCGGATGACGGTGGGTTCGCGCGAAGCATGCGTGATGCGGGCGGCGGGAATGCGCTTTATCAGTCGCATGGGGAAGTGGTGCAGGATTTCTTGCGCGCAGCGACGGAGCAGCTGCAGGTGGTTCGCGACCTCAAGATCGGGTCGAGCATCGGCGAAGCGCCGGAGAAGGCGAAACCGAAGCGCGCGCCGTACTGGCGTTCGGAGCTAACGCTTGCGGCGATCATGGCCAACCTCCGCGGGGTCGAGGCGATGATGTTGGCCGGGCTTGATGACCTTCTGCCGGCCGAGCATGCGCGCTATGCGGGCGCTGTCGCCTTTGAGCTGAAGCAAGCCAAGAACACGCTCGACGCCTTGATGCGGAACGGCGGCGCTTGGCTCGACCTCGCCGCCGGCACTGAGGGTCATCAAAAACTCTCTTACGTCATGATCCCGCTTGCCGGGGCGACGCGCGTCATTGCGGAGAACTATCCGACGGCCTTGGGTCTGACGCTGGGGTTCAACTCGCTCGATGGCGATTGACCGCCGCGCCTTGCTGCTTGGGCTCGGCGCAAGCGGCGCGCTCGCCGTCACGCCCTTCGCGAGAGCCAAGACACAGGCGGCGTTCGTTGCCTGCTGCAAGAATGGCGACGGATCATTTGCCGCCGTAATCCTCGACGCGGACGCCAATTTGCTTTTCACCGAGGCGCTCGACGCGCGCGGCCACGACGCCGCGATCCGGCCGGACGGCGAGGCGGCGGTGGTGTTTGCGCGGCGGCCGGGCCGCTTCGCGCTGGTGCTTGATCTCCCCAATCATCGCCGTGTCGCGGCGTTCTCCGCGCCCGACGACCGGCATTTCTGCGGCCACGGATTCTTCTCCGGCGACGGCCGCCTGCTCTTCGCCACGGAGAACGATTTTGAGCAGGCCCGCGGCGTTCTCGGCGTCTATGACGTAGCGGCGGGCTACCGGCGGATCGGAGAACTCGACAGCGGCGGCGTAGGACCGCATGAAGCGCTTCTCCTACGCGACGGCCACATGGCGATCATCGCCAATGGCGGCATTGCCACGCATCCGGATTATCCGCGCCAGAAGCTGAACCTCGCCAATATGGCGCCGTCGATCGCCGTCGTGGACATCGTGACCGGCGAGGTGGCGGAAATTGCAACGCTTCCGCCTGAGCTGCACCAATTGTCGATCCGCCACATGGCCGCGGCGGGCGACGGCACGATCTGGTTCGGCGGGCAATATGAGGGCCCGGCACAAGATGCCGTGCCGCTTGTCGGGCGCTATCGGCCGGGCGGCGCGATCACGCTCATCGACGCGCCGCCTGCGCTTTATCGCAGCATGCGCCACTATATCGGGTCGGTCGCCGTCAGTCGCGACGGCGCACGCATCGCCACGACGAGCCCGCGCGGTGGGCGCGCCATCATCTGGGACGCGGCCACGCGGACGCCGATTGAATCGCGTGCCATTGCCGATGTCTGCGGGGCTGCACCCGCGGCGAACGGCTTTGTGCTCAGCGACGGCCAGGGCGGCGTGCGCCAGCCCGGCGGCGAACGCATGCATCCGCTGGCATGGGACAATCATCTGACGGCCATCGCAATGCGCTGAGCCGGCGCCTGCCCGCCGACTCATGCTCTTTTGCTGGAGCATGATCTTATCCGACCTTGCTTCGCCCGCCGAAGCGGGCTTCGCGAAGGCGGGAAAGATGGCGTCCACTTTTCGGGACCATGCTCTATCCGTTGCGATAGACGTAGCTGTAGCCGTTGAGCGCCGGCGCGCCGCCAAGATGCGCGTAGAGCACGTTTGAGCCGTCGGGGAAGAAGCCCTTTTTCACCAGGTCCATCATGCCCTGCATGGATTTGCCCTCATAGACCGGGTCGGTGATCATCGCCTCGGTCTGAGCGGCGAAACGGATCGCCTCGTTGGTCTCCTCGCTCGGCACGCCATAGGCCGGATAGGCGTAGTCCGGATTGATGACGATCTCGTCGTCGCGGACATTGCGCCCAAGCTCCACCAGCTCCGCGGTGTTGTCGACGATCTGACGCACCTGCGCGCGCGTCTGCGCGTAGGTGCCCGACGCGTCGATGCCGATGACCCGCTCGGCGCGGTCGGCGGCGGCGAAGCCGACGATCATGCCGGCCTGCGTCGAACCGGTAACGACGCAGACGATGATGTAATCGAAGGTGACGCCGAGCTCCGCCTCCTGCGCGCGCACTTCTTCGGCGAAGCCGACATAGCCGAGGCCGCCGAATTTATGCACCGACGCACCGGCGGGAATGCCATAGGGCTTGCCGCCCGCATCGCGCACGTCCTGCATGGCGTCCTCCCAACTCTGGCGGATGCCGATGTCGAAGCCGTCGTCGACGACGCGGCTGTCGGCGCCCATCAGCCGGGTGAGCAGGATGTTGCCGACACGGTCGTAGACAGCGTCCTGATGGGGCACCCAGCTCTCCTGCACCAGGCGGCACTTCATGCCGATCTTGGCAGCGACCGCAGCCACCATGCGCGTGTGGTTGGATTGGACGCCGCCGATGGAGACCAGCGTGTCGGCATTGGAGGCGATGGCGTCGGGGACGATATATTCCAGCTTGCGCAGCTTGTTGCCGCCCATGGCGAGGCCGGAATTGCAGTCCTCGCGCTTGGCCCAGATCTCAACCTTGCCGCCGAGCGCCTTTGTCATGCGCGGCAGGTGCTCAATCGGCGTCGGGCCGAAGGTCAGCGGATAGCGTTCGAAATTTTCAAGTAGCGACGACACGGGCATCAGCGTCTCCGAAGGGCGGGCTCTATCGGAGGCACCCTAGCATAGGCTTCGGGAGACTAAGGCGTTGCGTGGCGGCCGAGCGCCTGCCCGTCCTTGTCGAAGACATGCATTTTCTGGTCTTCGAAACGCAGACCGACCGTATCGCCCGGCCGCACATCGACATCGCCGACATGGCGCACGGTGAGAACGCCCTGCGCGCCGCAATTGACGAAGAGCATGACGTCGGCGCCGAGATATTCCGACACGTCGACGGTACCCACGCAATGCGCCCGATCCGGCTCAACGAGCGCGATGTGCTCCGGTCGTATGCCGAGATGCGCCGCCTCTCCGGCGGGAATTGCAGCGGGAAGCATGCCCGGCCGTTGCTGCCCTTCAAGATGGAAGCGGCCGTCCGCGGTCGTCACGGACATGACGTTCATCTTGGGGCTGCCGATGAACTGCGCCACAAAAAGATTACCCGGCGTTTCGTAAAGCTCGCGCGGCGTGCCGACCTGCTCGATCACGCCCGCCTGAAGCACGACGATGCGGTCGGCGAGCGTCATCGCTTCCACCTGATCGTGCGTCACATAGATCATCGTGGCGGCGAGCGATTGATGCAGCTTTGCGATCTCAAAGCGCATCTCCACGCGAAGCGCTGCATCGAGATTGGAGAGTGGCTCGTCGAACAGAAAGGCGGCCGGCTCGCGGACAATGCAGCGGCCGATGGCGACGCGCTGACGCTGTCCGCCGGACAGCGCTTTCGGCTTGCGATCCAAGAGCGGCTCAAGCCTCAGGATCTCTGCGGCGGAATTGACCTTGTCGGCGATCTCCGATTTCGGCGCGCCGGCAGTCTTCAGTGCAAAACCCATATTCTCCCGCACGGTCATATGCGGATAAAGCGCATAGGATTGAAACACCATGGCCAGCCCGCGCGCGGAGGGAGGCTCGGCGGTGGCATCGCGGCCGTTGATCAGAAGCTGGCCGCGGCTGATCTCCTCAAGCCCGGAAATCAGACGCAGCAGCGTCGACTTCCCGCAGCCGGACGGGCCGACGAAGATGACGAACTCGCCATTGTCGATCTCCAGATCAACACCCTTGATGACCTGGACGTCTCCGAACCATTTTTCGACGGCTTCAAGCCTGATGGCGCCCATGTCCGCTCCTAGAGCGTTGTCGTGGTTTCATTGAACCGCACCAACGCTCCATCCCTTTGTTGGAGCATGATCTTGTCCGAAAACCGGTGCCCACTTTTCGGGATCATGCTCTAAACCTCCGACGCGGACGGCGAGGCCCAGACGAGCCACGTCGCAGCGGTCCATGTGAAGTTGCCACCGCCTGCCCCTGCGCCCGTTTGCGGATCGAAATATTCAAAGAACCCGGCCCTCTCGATCAGCTTGCGCGTGTCGCGGCGAACGCGATCGGCGAGTTTCGTGTGGCCGGCTTCAGCAAGCCCGCGGCCGATGAGCGAGTTGATCACGGCCCAGACCGGCCCGCGCCAATAGCGCATCCGGTCGAACTTGGCGCTCGTCGGATCAAAGCTCGGTACGGCGAAGGGCGCCGCATCAAGGAATCGTCTGAGGCCGTCGGCGAGCTTGTCGGCTCTCGCGCTTTCGACGAGGCCCGCATACCAAGCGAGAAACGCCACACTGGACAATCCGCCGGCCGACTTGCCCGTCTTAAGGTCGAGCGCCGTGTAACCCCCGACCGCGTCGTTCCACAGACGATCGATTCCGGCCTCGGCCCGCGCAATCCAATCGGCGATCTCTTCGTGCCCCTCCGCAATGTCGAGGCTCTCCGCCAACGCCAGCAAATCCCGGTCGGCGCGCATCAGCACGAACGTGATCCCAGGGTCGGCGGCGAAGAACGGCCCCGTGTCAGCCATGCAGGCCGGCTGCCAACGACACGCGCGGCCAGAATCCACGATGCTCATATAGCGATCATAGTCGGATTGCGTCGGCCGCATGGACGCATCGACGTGGCCGGTGTCGCGGCGCACGTATGATCTGGCGGCCGTCGGCTCAACATTGGCGAGAGCAGCATCCCAATCGGGAGAATTATCGCGGCCGCTTTCCCACGGATGAACAACGGCGATCACGCCGCGGCCGTCGGGGTCGCGCGCGGTGTGAAACCAGCGGTGCCAGGCAAGCAGCTTGGGATAAAGCGCTGTGGCGCGGCCGGTGCCCGCCTCGCTCCCATCTTTATCATGGAGCATGCGCACGACGCTTGCGGCGACCGGCGGCTGGGAATGGCCGGAGGTCGGCGGCTCAGCCTCCGTTCCCCACACCGACGGTCCGGGGAAATAGTCGGGATCGTCGCGGCGGAAGATGATGTGCGGCACCATGCCGTCGGGCCACTGGCCCTCAAACAGCATCTCAATTTCCCTCCAGGCGCGGTCAAGGTCGAAGGTTGAGAAGCCGAGCGCGGCGAAGGCGGAATCCCAATTCCATTGAAACGGATAGAGCCGCGCAGTGGGCACGGTGAAGCCGCCGCGATCATTGGTGCGCAGGATGGCGACGGCCTGTTCGTCGAGATCGTTCATGGCCATCAGCCCTTGACCGCCCCGGCCGCCAGCCCTTGCACCATGAAGCGCTCAAGCCAAAGGAAGATGAGCATGATCGGAACGGTGGCGATCACCGCGCCGGCCATCATCAGCTCACGCGGAAGCTCCGAAGAATTCAACGATGCGACACCGCGCGGCAGCGTGAAGATCGCCGGGTCGTCGAGGAACATGAAGGCGAAGAGGAACTCGTTCCACGCGATCATGAAGACATAGAGTGCCACGGAGGCAAGTGCGGGCAGCGATAGCGGCAGCGTGATCTTCCAGATCACCCCGCTGCGCGACAGGCCGTCCATCAGCCCCGCCTCCTCCATCTCCGCGGGGAGACCGCGGAAATAGCCTTGCAGCATGTAGAGCGCGACGGGGATCGTGGTTGCCGGATAGACGATGAGGAGACCGGTCAGCGTGTTGCGCAGCTCCACCTGCGAGAACACGGCGTAGAGCGGCAGCACCAGCACGATCGCCGGCACCATATAGATGAGGAGCACGGATTGGGCGAAGAGATCACGCGCGGGGAAACGCAGCCGCGCCACCGCATAGGCACCGGGCACGGCGACGATCAGCGTCAAAAACACAGTGGCGACGGAGACGATCGCCGAATTGAGGATGTAGATACCGAAATTGAACTCGCGGAAGAGGTCCGTATAGCTGCGAAAGAGGCTTGAGGGGCCCTGGCTGAAATCGATAGAGAAATCGAGCGGATTGGCGAGCAGCGATGCCTGCGTTTTGAAGCTCGTCATCACCATCACGTAGAAGGGCAGGAACACGGCGACTGTGAAAAGGACGAGGCCCGCGCCCTTCAGGATGCGGATCAAGGCGGACTCGAACGGGTAGCGCGGCATCGCGCCCACCGGCACGCCAGTGAGCACCTGCACATTGGCCCAGGCCACCAGCAGCACGAACAGAACAAGCGCGATGAACTGCAGAAGCGGTGCGGCCGACAAAGGCAGGCCGAACGGTTGGCCAAGCGTGAGGACCAACATCACGCCGAGGATTGCGGCGGCCGAATAGCCCAGGCGGCGCCTCTCGCCGAAGGATGGCGGTGTGGCGAGGACAATCGCCGCGCCGACCAGCGCCGCGATGATGGCGCGGCCGACCGGCGGGATCGCCGCCTCGCCCGAGACCAGGCTGAAGGTGACGCCGATGATGATCATGCCGAGCGCACCCCAAGCGAGCCCGGACAGGAGGGCGATGATCGCGCCGGTTCTGAGCGCGCTCATCACCCTTCCTCCTTGGGGGAGAATTTGAAGAAGATCAGCGCGAAGGTGAGGAGCACGAAGAAGACAACGACGGCGACAGCGGCGCCCGCGCCGATATTGGAAAGGCCAATCGCCTGCTCATAGACGTTGACGGTCAGCGTGCGTGTTCCGGCCGCGCCGCCGGTCAAGAGGAAGATGTCGTCGAACTTGTTGAAGGTCCAAATGAAGCGCAGCAGAAAGAGAATCGCCAGAATGGCGGCGAGCTGCGGCAGCGACAGAAAACGAAATTGCTGAAACGGCGAGGCACCGTCCATCTCGGCCGCCTCATACATGTCGACGCCGATCGACTGCATGCGCGCCAGGATGAACAGAAACGACAGCGGGAAGTACCGCCAAGCCTCAAAGGCGATCACCGTGGTCAGCGCCACGGGAAAGCTGATCGGCACGCCGAGCAGCGAGAACTCCGCATAGCGCTGGCCGAGGAAGTTGATCGGCGTGTCGATGGCGCGCATCTGCAGGAGGATGGCGTTGAGCGTGCCGGAATTGGGATCAAGCAACGTCACCCAGGTGTAGGCGACGGCGATGACGGGCGCGACATAGGGAAAGAGGAAGAGCCCCCTCAAGAAGGCGCGGCCCTTGAACGCCTCGTTGAGAAGCAGCGCCGCGAAGAGACCCAGGACCAGCGCTCCGGCCGTGCCGAACACCGTGTAGGCCAGCGACACCCACATCACGTTCCAGAACTCGGTAGCATCGAAGACGCGGCGGAAATTCTCGAAGGTGAAGGAGAAGTCCGTCAGAACGTTGCCGCCGGACCCGGTCGCGCTCGGGTCGGAGCCTTCCAGCAGCGCCTCGACATCCTCAATGTCACGTTCCGCCGTCGCCTCGATCGTGATGCGCTCGCGCGCCGACGGCTCCAGATCGCCAAGCACACAGGAGATCACATTGTCGCTCAGCGTGCAGCGCTCGTCCTGCAAAACCATCCGCACATCGCCGGGAACATCGTCGGAGAAGGCAACGTCGCTCAGCCCCATGCGGGGCGAGGAATTGCGGATTGTGTATCTGATCTCGAATGTATCGCCGGCTTGAACGGCGTTGGCGCGCACACGCTCTGAAACGTTCGTTTCCGGCGGGCGCAGATCGGCAAGCTGAACCGGCTTTGCGCTGATCCAGAAATTGGCCGCAAGCGGCAGAAGCACGATAAGGCAGACAATCAGGAATGTCGGCGCCAGCATGGCGTAGGCGAGCCGCGCCTCGCGCCGTTGCAGCGGGCCAGCGCCTTTAGGCGGCCCCTCCGCTTTGGACACATTGCCTGCTCTGACCGTGTCGAGCTCTTGCGCGTCGGTGGACATGGCGTTGGCTACGGGGGGGCGGGACGAGCCCGCCACCCCTTGGCTTAATCGCGTTACTGGATCTTGGCGATTTCTTCGTTGATCGACGCGGCCGCTTCCTCCGCGGTGATCTCGTCGTCGATGAACCGACGCACGATGCGATTGATCACCTGGCTGTTGACGACCTTGGAGGCGAGAGCGAGCTGACCCTCTTTCACGCCCCAGCGGTTGGCTGTCTCCAGCCCTGAGACGATGGTGTTCACCACGACCGGCTCATAAAGCTCCGACAGCGGCGCCTTGCGGTCGACGCCGACCGGCAGCTCCGACCAGGCCTTGACGAACCGTTCCGCATCGCCGGAATCGCCGCGGCGGACGGGGAACTTGCCCTCCGGCGCAATCGCCAGGGTCTGCATGTAGCCGGCGTCCATCGAATATTCGATGAAGGCCATGGCGCTTTCGGTGTCCGCATCGGTGGTCACACCGAAATACCGGATGTCGGCCCAGGCGGCGCCGTCAGGATTAGACGGCCCGGCGAAGGTGGCGATCACACCGGTCTTGTTGGCGAGCTCAGTCGAGGTGGGATCGTCGTTGATCGTCGGCGGGACGTCGTCGCGCAGTCCGGCCAGCTCGTCCAGGATGAACGGCGACCAGATGATCATCGCCGCCTTGCCGGCGAAATAGAGCTCGCGCGATTGCTGCCAAAAGAGCTCGCCTTCCGGCGAGGCGTCGGCGATCACTTTGTAGAAGTTCAATGCCTCTACGAGTTGGCCTTCGTCCATGGCCGCGATGCCGTTCTCGTCCACCGGCGTCAGCCCGTTGGCGAGGAGAACGTGCTCCAGAACCTGGCTCATGAAGTTCTCGTCGACTTTGGTTGCGGCAACGAAGCCGTACATGTCGGGCGGATTGTGAAGCGCTCCAATGGCTGCCTCAATGGCCGCATAGGTGGTCGGCGGCTCAAGCCCGTTCGCCTCAAACAGGTCCTTGCGGTAGACAACCATCTGCGTCCAACCGTCGACCGGCACGGCGGCGTAATCGCCATCGATCTCCGCCATGGCGAGCGCGCCCGGTGCAAATGTTCCAGCGCCCAGATCGTCCACGACTTCGGTGTTGGCGTCGATGTCGAGAATGCCGGCCTCCGCCCATGTCAGGGCGTATTGCAGCGTGTGATAGATGACATCGGGCAGGTCGTTGCCGGCGAAGGCGGCTGCGGCGCGCTGTCCGAGATCCACCTCAGGGACCGGGATAACCTCCACGGCGATGCCGGTCTCCGCCTTGAAGTTCTCCGCAAGCTGCTCCTGTCTGGCCAGGCGGGCCGGCTGGTCCTCCGTCGTCCAGAAACGGATCGACTGCGCAGAGGCGGTGCTCTCCAGGCTTACCGTCAAAAGAACGGCCGTCGTCAGCAGCGACGCCCTTTTCAAACTGATGGCTATCATAATCTTCTCCCTCTAATGCGGATGCTCAGCATCCGTTCTTTTTGCCGTTTCCGATTTGCCCAGCGGGCCTCCGTCCGATGCGCGGCGCACAAAAACGGCGTCATGCAGCTCCTGCAGATCCTCAGGTCGCGCCCCTGCAATGAGCTCCAGAAGCATGCCCGCCACGCGCTCGCCCGACTTCTCGATCTCCTGCGAGAATGTCGTGAGCGGCGGGTCAAGAAAGGCTGCCAGCGGGATGTCGTCGTAGCCGGTGACCGCAACGTCGCGGCCGGCGCGCATATGTCTTTCCGTCAAAGCACGCATGACGCCCACGGCGATTGCGTCCGTGGCACAGACGATCGCCGTCGGCGGCTTGGCGAGATCCAGGAGCCGACGGCCGCTTTCCAAGCCTGACGGTGCATCGAGAGTACCCATGATGATGAGCGAGTCGTCGGCCGGAAGACCGGCCTCCCTCAGCCCGGCGCGATAGCCCTCAAGGCGCTGGCTGGCAAAGTTGAAGCTGTTGGGACCGCCGACAAAGGCCACGCGCCGATGCCCGAGCCCGGCAAGATGGGCGACCGCCATACGAAAAGCGGCGACATTGTCGATGTCGAACCAGGCATGGTGGGCCTTGTGCGCTGTACGCCCATGGGCGACGAAAGGCACGCCGCTTTCGCGCAACAGCCCGACGCGGGCGTCGCGCATTTCGGTGCGCGGCAGGATGAACCCGTCGACCTTGCGCGCGGCGATCAGACGTTCGTGTGTCCTCAGCGCGTCTTCGCGCGAACGGGCCGTGGCAGTGAGAAGATCATAGCCGCTCGCGTGCAGCGTACGTGAGACAGCATCGAAGAACTCCGCAAGGAACGGCTGCGACATCGTGCCGGAATGCACCGGCAGAACCACACCAATCGTTTCGCGGCGACCGCGCTTCAGATTGCGCGCGGCACTTGATGCGAGATAGCCGTTGGCCTGCGCCAGAGCGCGCACGCGCTCCCGCGTCGCCTCCGAAATGTCGGGATAGCCGTTGAGCGCCCGCGACACGGTGCTTTTGGTGACGCCGAGCTCCGCGGCCAAGTCGGCGATCGTCACGCCACCGGCGACGGCCAATCGATCCTCCCTGGAGCGTTTTTCTTGCCCTTGATCCAATCATGCCGAAACCGGTTTCGGGATGCAACGAAACTCTACCGAAACCAGAAAAAACGCTCCGGATCCGTCACTTGACCGGCGCACGCGGTCGTTGTTTTGGGTGTTGCGCCTTGTGCTGCAACGACCCGCCTGGGAAAGAGCTTGAAAGGCGAACGCAAGGCCTGACCTTTGCGTAATGGGAAGGCGGCAACAAACGGAGACCCCTATGAAAGACGCGCTCATTGTGTGGGGCGGCTGGAGCGGCCACGAGCCGGAAGAATGCGCCAAGATTATCGCCGGGACGCTTGAGGACGACGGCTTCCGGGTCCGTGCTGCCGACACGATTGCCGCGTTCGCCGATCCGTCGATCCACGATCTCAGCCTCATTGTGCCGATCTGCACCATGGCGACGATTGCGCCGGATGAGGTGGGGAACCTCACCAAAGCGGTCGAAGGCGGCGTCGGGCTCGCCGGCTATCACGGCGGCATGTGCGACGCCTTCCGCGACTGCGTCGACTATCAGTTCATGTGCGGCGGGCAATGGGTCGCGCATCCCGGCGACATCATCGACTATCACGTGGACATCACCAGGCCGGACGATCCGATCATGCAAGGGATCACGCGCTTCGCCTACCGGTCGGAGCAGTACTATATGCATGTCGACCCATCCAACGAGGTGCTCGCCACGACCACTTTCTCCGGTGCGCACGCGCCATGGATCGACGGCGTCGTGATGCCTGTCGTTTGGAAGCGCCGGCACGGAAAGGGCCGCGTCTTTTATTCGTCGCTCGGTCACGTCGCGCAGGAATTCGGCGTGCCGGAAATGAAGACGATCCTTCGCCGCGGCATGCTTTGGGCGGCACGGGATTCGTAAGGCACTGATGCGGCCTCTGCGTTGCCCTCAAGCGCAGAATATTTGATTAAGCTTTTTGGGAAGCCGGCGCCCAACAAGGGTGAATACAAACAACACGAAACATTTGTTTAAGCACACCGCAATCTTTTTGCTGCCGTAATGCTCACGCGAGACGGCGTTGGTGCCCCTGCCAGCCTCGGCAAGCGAAACGCGCCGAGGCAGTCAGTGCTGTGCCAATGCCACCTGATAATTGGTGCGGAGTACCGTCCGGGATGAGAGCACGCTCAGGCATCACGGCCATGCATGACTCTCGGGGGTACTCTTCCGTCCGCCGAGACGTCGGGGGGAAGATTTGACTGTCGAAACGAATGCCGCGCAGAGCGTGCAGGGCCCCATGCCAAAGGAAGACCGAACGCTGGCGACGTTGTGCCGGCTGGGTGAGCGCCTTGGCGTGGAATCGAGCCCCGTCACCGTTGCGCGGATGGTCACCGATGCCGGAGTCGAACTAACGGGGGCCGCCTTCTGTGCGCTCTACACCGCCGGAGGCGCCGGCGCCGATTACAGAATCCGCGCAGTCTCCGGCATCGAACTCCACGCTTTCGAGCGGCTTGCCAGCGTCGACAGCAATTCGTTCCCTGCATCGCTGCTAGGTCGCGACCACATCATCCGATGCGAGGATGCCGGGGCGGACGCGGCCAGCTCAACATCCAACGGAATCCGCAGCTTCTTGGCGGTTCCGCTGGTATCGGATTCCGATCACATCTTCGGCACGCTTTTGTTCGGCGACCCTGAGCCGGGCATGCTCAACGAGCGGGCCGAACTCGTCGCGCGGGCGTTGGCATCGCACGCCGCCACGGCGCGTGAGAAAGTCAAGCTGCGGGCAGCCCTGGAGCACAAGATCAAGGGCGGCAGCGGCTGTGGACAGAGTTTTTGCGCTTGCGTCCAAGCTGGGCAACCAGGCGCGGCTCCCGGTTCCTGCATCAGCTGCATCTTTGACGGATCGGAGTCGACCGTCGAACAACCTAAGAAGGAACAGCCGCTTGACGACACGTTCAGTCAGCCTGCAATGGCTGGCAAAAGAAACGAAGAATCACAGGGATGGGCAACGCAGAATGTGAAATCGCTCGGGCACCTGAGCGGCGCGATCGCTCACGATTTCAACAATTTGCTTGCCGTCGTCATCGGCAATGCTGAGGTCCTCAGCGACGCGATTGATGATCCAGACCTGAGGGAATTGGCCGGCCTCATCGTAACGGCGGCGGAAAAAGGCGCCGCCCTGACCGACCGCCTCCTGGCGTTCGGTCGGCAGCAGGCGCTGCGGCCGGAGCCTGTGAGGATCGGCATGGTGGTGGAGTACCTGCACGAGACTGTGCAGCAGACAATCGGCGAACACATCACGCTCTCCACTGAGACCGACGTCGATCGGCCCGCACATGTTGATCGTGGCCTGCTTGAATCCGCCGTCATCGATCTTGTCGCCAATGCCTGCGATGCCATGCCCAATGGCGGGACGCTGACGATGCGGGCGGAAGTCGTTTCGGTCGATAGTGACAGTTTCGAAGGCTTCGCGCCCGGTGACTATATCTGCCTCAGCGTCGCCGATACGGGCTTTGGGATGTCTCGGGACGTGCTCGACCATGCCTTTGATCCGTTCTTCACGACAAAGAATCCCGGTCGGGGCGCCGGCATGGGATTGTCGATGGTCTACGGCTTCGCTGAGCAGTCGGGTGGCCACGTCACCATCGAAAGCGCTGTCGCCCGTGGCACGACGGTACGTCTGTACCTTCCCGCCGCACACACCGACGGCAACCAGCAAGACGCAAAGGCCCCATCATCGGCTGCCGATGCGGTCGGTGGCGAGCGCATCCTGCTTGTGGAAGACGAGCCGCAGCTTCGCCGCTACGTCCACAGCCAGCTCAGCAAGCTCGGCTACGACGTGCTGGAGGCGGAGGCCGGCCCCTCGGCGCTTCAGATATTGGAGTCCGACCCAAAGATCGATCTGTTGTTCACCGACCTGATCATGCCGGGCGGGATGAACGGGTTCGACTTGGTCAGGCGCGCACGCTCCATCGCACCACACCTCAAGGTGCTTCTCACCACAGGCTACGCGCCGCAGGCGGACGAATTGATCACCGACGCCAACCTGCCGATTTTGAAGAAACCTTATAAAAAACAGCAACTTGTGCAGACGCTCCGCGGCGTTCTTGAAGAAGCTGCGTAAGTTCGGTCGCTCTTTAAGAGTCTCTCGGACGAACATTTAAGACTCGTCTGCAAGACTGATCGCCAAGCGCGGACGACAAGATCCGCCAAAGACGATCGCTTGGAGGCGTTGTCATGAGTTTGAACATTGAGGCCGCGGCGGCCGGAGGGCCGGCGCGTACGCCACTCAGCACCGAACGATTTTGTGTTGTCGTCGACGACGATCCGGGCATTCGCAAGGCGCTATCTTTCACCTTGCGCAAGGCCGGCATCGACGTGGCGGAAGCCGCAACGGTGGAGGCGCTTGATGCAATCGTTACGGAGCGGACGCCGGACCTGATCTTTCTCGATCTCGGCCTCGGCCGATCCGGCGTCATGGACGTGCTGCCGATCCTGGATCGGCACAATTATCGCGGCGCCATACAGCTTATGAGCGGACGGAGCCGCACGGTGCTTGATGAGGTCGCTGCTGCGGGCAGCGAGCTTGGCCTTCGGATGTTGCCCGCCTTGGCCAAACCGTTCCGCATGAGCGTGGTCAAGAACATCGTGGCCGGCCTCGCATAGCCTCCTTTAGGCTTCGCGTAAGCGTTGCGAATCAGCATCACGTGTCTGTTAAGAGGCGGGGCGACAGCACGCCCGCCTCGCCCGTCTCAGTGGCCATAACACAAAATTAGCGATTTAACGTTGTATTGACCGTCGGGCTGGAAGAACAACTTGACGTACCTGTTTGGCACGAGTCGCGTTCGCGTATCGAGGGGATTGCGGGATGCATCGGGCGGTATCTACTGATCGCGAACGCGAGCGGCCGAACCGTCTCATCGACGGCGGTGGGGTTCGGTCTTGCACCGATCCCGGCCTGAGCGTTCTGCTCATCGCCGCTTCTGAGAATATCGCCGACAATACGGCCCGGTTGATCGAACGCGCCTTCGGAAGCCGCTGTGCCTGGCAGCACATCCGCACGGCCGATGAAGGCATCGCGCTCATGCAGCGCAACGAACACGACATCCATCTTATCACCGACGACATCTCCGGCGACGGCGTGGCGGCGTTTGTGCGCACCAGTATAAACGCCGGATGCCGACAGCCGATCATTGTGCTGGCGAGCCAGGCCGATCCCGGGCTCGACTTGGAAGCTCTTGAGGCCGGCGCGACGGATTGCATTCCTCAAAACGAGCTGACGCCCGACCTCCTGGAGCGATCGATCCGCCACGCTTTGGTGCGGGAGCACACCCTTAAGCGCGCCCGCAGCGAGATCGATCATCTCTCCGCTGAGATCGCGCAGCTCAATTCGTTACGCGACGTCAACCATCGCTTTGTCGACGACGCCTGCCACGACTTCCGTTCACCGCTGACAGTGATCAAGGAGTTTGCGGCCATCATCGCCGATGGCCTGGCCGGCGAGGTCAATGAGGAGCAGCTGGAGTTCCTTGAGATCATCCTGACGCGCGTCGACCAGCTCAGCCAGATGGTCGATTCCATCCTCGACGCGAGCCGCCTGGAATCAGACCTGATCAGCGTGAAGCGTGAGGAGCACGCCGCGGCGGCGCTGATTGATCGATCACGGCCGACCCTTGAGCAGCTCGCCCATCGCAGTGGGGCCAAGATCCATTTCTCCTTGGCCGACACGCTTCCCAACGTGTTTGCCGATGCCGACAGTGTCGGCCGCATCATCGTCAACCTTGTGACAAATGCCTGCAAGTTCATCGGCGAGGATGGGGAGATCAAGGTCTGGGCAAAGGCCGAAGACGACTTGTCCGTCAAGATTGGCATTACCGACAACGGCCCGGGCATCGCTGCCGATCATGTCAAGATCATCTTTGATCGGTTCCAGCAGCTTGGCGAGGATACTCCGGCGACGAAATCGGGGCTCGGTCTCGGCCTCCACATCGCCAGCGAGCTGGCGCGCGTCAATTTCGGCACCTTATCGGTGGATAGCGAGCCCAACAAAGGCAGTACCTTTGCGCTGACGCTACCGGTCTTCGATGTCGACCATCTGATCCCGCTGCATTTCCGCTTCCTTAAGACGTCGCGTCACGACTTCCAAAGCGTCTCTATGGCCGTGGCAACAACGCGCGGCGAGGCGGACGCGGAAGCGCTGGCGGAGATTGAGCGCTTCCTCAGCCGACAGATCCGCACATACGACCTGCTGCTCGGGCTGAACGCCAGCAACTGGCTGGCCTGCGTCGCCTGCAAGGACAGCGATCTGGCGAGCATCACCGCACGCATTGAGCGCGCCTATGCTGAGCACAACAGGAACCGGCCGGAAGGCGCGCTTCCGGAGATCAGCTTCCGTTCGATCGGATCGTGGGCGACCGCCGGACGCCAGGAGGGGCTCTCCGACGCCATTCGCAGTGCCTATGCCATCAGTGATCGACCGTCGGGAATCCACTAGCGACCAGTCCGAAGGAATTACAGTCTCGTGTCTGCACCGCGTATCCTCATCGTCGACGACGACCGCCAGATCGTAAAGGCCATCGAGCTTCGGCTGACCAAGGCCGGGTTTGAGACGATGACGGCGTTCGACGGAAAATCGGGCCTCGACCTGGCGCTGAGCAATACGCCTGATGCGATGATCCTGGACCTGCGGATGCCGGTCATGGATGGGATGACAATGCTCGACCGGCTGCGCAACTCCGTCCACACGACAAACGTACCGGCGGTGATCTTATCGGCCGACGCGGCCGACCGGGTGCGGCTGGACGCGCTACGCCACGGTGCAACCTATTACGTGGAAAAGCCTTATCGGCCTCAGGACCTGATCACGGCGCTCAACGCGGCATTGAAACCCCCGCGACCGATGGTGCCCAGCAGCGAACTACGGGAGCATCTCATGCCCATTCCAAGCGAGATTGAGCTGAAATCCAACCGCCGTGTGATGATCGTCGACGACGATCCGGCAATCGTGCGCGCGCTGTCGCTGCGCTGCAAGAAGCTGGGCCTTGAAGTGGAGACCGCAGAGAACGGCCTGGGCGCCATTCTCAAGGCGCAGCGGAATCCGCCGCGCCTTCTCATCCTCGACATCAACATGCCGGAGGTTGACGGCTTTCGGGTGTGCGAGTGGCTGCTCGATCCGCAAAGGCCACCGGTCGACATTGTGATGCTGACCGGCCGCAATGATTCAGAGACGCTTGGGCGCTGCGATTCTCTCGGCACCTATTATGTGCCCAAGAGCCGCGACACTTGGGAGATGATCAAATCGATCCTGGAGGAGACCCTTGAGATCGATGAGCCCACGCTGGAAGCGGCGATCCCTTCCTCTTCGGTGGTCGCGGGGCAGGAGCTCGACCGCGAACGCGGCAGCCGGATTCTGATCGTCGACGACGACGAAGACCTCGCACGGGCGCTGGCCCGCCGCCTGACGAAGATCGGCGTGGAAACTTTCACGGCGTCCGACGGCATCGAAGCCTATCGGATTGCCATGCGTGAGAAGCCGGACCTGATCATCGCGGATTACGTCATGCCGGAGGGCGGCGGGCACTATCTCCTGTGGCGGCTGAAGAGCACGGATGCGACCAGGCACATACCCATCATCATGATGACGGGACAGAAGTTCGACTTCGGCACCGACAGCCCGTTTGAGCGGGAATCGACGGGTCGTGGTGGCGCGGTGGCGCTTTTGCGCAAGCCACTCGATACAGATGCGCTGTTCAAGGAAATCGGCCGGCACTGCTCAATCAGCTATGCCGGCATGTCCTGATCGCGCCTGGCCGCGACCGGCGGTGCCCCCATACGTTCGCGATTGCCCAGGCCCCGTCCGACCGGCGGGGCCTTCGTCTTTGTAGCAGGCTAGTCTTCGTCGGCGGCGACGCGGCCGATCAGCCGGCCCACGCTCATTGGCCGGCCGAAATAATAGCCCTGGCCGACCTCGCAGCCCATGCGCACCAGCGCGGTCCAATCGTGCGCCGTCTCCACGCCCTCCGCCACACTGGTCGCACCGTGTGCGCTCGCCAGCTCGACGATGCTGCGGCAGATGCCGGCGTTCAACGCATCGTTAGCGCAATTCTGCACGAAGCTGCGGTCGAGCTTGAGCTCGGAGAAGGGCAATTGCTTCAAGCGCGCAAAGGATGAGTAGCCCGACCCGAAATCGTCGATCGCAAGGCTGACATTGTAGATGCGAAGCTGCGTCGCGGCCTCAAAGAGAAGGTCGAGTTCCTGCACGGCCTCGCTTTCGGTCACCTCGACGATGAGGCCGGGCCAGTCCTTCCCGGCGGGGGTTTCGCGGACGACCTCCGTCAGGCTCGGATCGAGCAGCATCTGGATCGGCGCGTTGATGGCAAGCTTAAGGTTGCAGCCGGCGGCCGCGAGCACGTCCCAATCGCGCAGCGCCTTGCGGACGACAAACGCGGTTAAGCCGCGAAGGGCTGCTTCGCTCGCGCCCGGCAGGAACGATGCGGGCCCGAGAAGACCGTGGTGCGGATGGTTTACGCGCGCCAGACCTTCGGCCCCGATGACCCGATTGCGCACCAGATCGACCTTCGGCTGATAGGCGACGTCGAGCCAGTGGCACGCCAGCGCCTCCTCCAGGTCGATCTGAGGTGGCGCATCTGCGCGCCGCTTGGCCGGCGCGGGGATCGTCGATTGCTCTGCCGGCGCCTTTTCCGCCACCTGAATCGCCGGCCCTTCGAAAATGCGCCGGAGGTGCTCGGAGCGAAACGGCTTTTGCAGCGGCTCCAGCATCTTCAGGCCGTGCTTCTCGCCGATGGCTTTGACGGCGCCAACCAGTTCCGGATCCTTGCCGCTGATCAGCTGCACGGCGCCGCGATAGCTCGTCTGCCCAAGAATGCGGATGCCGTCGATGGCGTCCCAGCGGCCGAGCGCCACGTCGAGAAAGATTACTGAGGGATGCGAACCATTCAGTGCATCTTCAAGGGCGGCGGCGCTGTGGAGCCCGAGGCTCGACACGCCGATGCCGGACAGCACGTGGGTGATAAGCCGGCAGATATCCGGATCATCATCGACGACCACGCATTCGCAACCCGTCGTCGGAACAGCAGCAACGGACGCCATGCTCTTACGCGCCACCAATCTTACGCCACACAAACTAAGCCGGACGCCACGCATAGCCGCGGCAGCCTGGCAACTTAGGATCGTCGTCCGGCGTTAAGATTCAGTTCCGATTGAGAGCAAAAAGAGCGACCAGAGCTGCGGGAGCGTCACCGCGATGCAGCCCGGCGCCGCGAAGCGCGGCAAGGCGCCTCAGAGCCCGTTTGAGAATGCCGGCCGCGCGCCGCGTCGACAGCCGATCAGACGGCCGCTTGCCAGGAAAAGGTCGGTTCAGGGCTCTTGTTCTTTGATTTTTAGAGCCAGGACCGCTTCTGTTGGCGCGGGCGAACGTCTGATGATCGGGCCGCGCGCCGTGAGGTTGGTTTTTCAAACAGGCTCTCAGGAAGCGGAACGCTCTCCGGAAAATCGTGCGGCGCAGGCCGGGCCGGAACCGCGCATATAGTGCCGCTCGGGGCGATAGCGAGACACCAGCAGCCCACGAACGCTGCGCGGAAGAATATGAAAGAGCTTGCGAAACATCGCCGACGCGCTTCCCTGAAAGCCGCTTCGTGCGGCTCTGACATTTGTTTGTCTAGCAGCTTTTTGTTGCCGCTTGCTTACGCGGCGCGTGCAATTGCGTTTCAACGACGAAACATTATGAGCTGTGGTACAGGAGATACGCGGGCGCGCTCCATTGTGTCCGCCGTGATCCTCCTCTAGCAGATCGACGCATGGCCTACCCCAACATCAACGCGGTGCGACAGGACAGCGGCCATCAGGCCGGCGACGCGTTCGCCGCGCTGCTGCGGGACTGGCGCCACCGCAAGGCGCGGGCGCCGGTCATCATGGGCATCGTCAATGTGACGCCGGACTCCTTCTCCGACGGCGGCCTGTTCTTCGATCGCGACGCGGCGATCGCACACGGATTGGCCCTGGCGGGAGAAGGCGCCACCATTCTCGATGTGGGGGGCGAATCGACCCGAAAGGGTGCCGCGCCGGTCAGCGAAGAGGAAGAGAAGCGGCGCGTGCTTCCGGTCATTGAGGCGCTGCGCACCAGCGACGCCCTCATCTCCATCGACACGATCAAGGCGGCGGTCGCGGAAGCGGCAATCGATGCGGGCGCCCATATCGTCAACGACGTGCGTGGGCTTCAGGGCGACCCCGACCTAGCCGGCGTGGCGGCGCGTCACGGCGCGGGCGTCGTAGCGATGCATAATCCGGCCATTCTCGGATCAGCGGAGCCTTTGCCAGGCGACCCCATTGCGGTGCTGCGCGCATTCTTCCGCGCGACATTGGCGATCGCTCAGCGCGCCACGATCGCGGAAGATCGGCTGGTGCTCGACCCGGGCTTCGGGTTCGGCAAGAGCGTGGAGCAGAATCTGGAGATTCTGGCGCGGCTTAACGAACTCCACGATTTCGGCTTTCCGCTCCTCGTCGGGACGTCGCGCAAATCGTTCATCGGCCATGTCACCGATCGCGAAACCGACAAACGGCTCGTGGGAACGCTTGTCACAAACGTGGTTGCCGCGCTCGCCGACGTGGCCATCCTACGCGTCCACGACGTGGCGGCGCATGTGGAGGCCATGCGAGTGGCCGAAGCGCTACAGGCGGCGGCGCGGCAATCGGAACTGCCTCGCTAGTGGTCCGATCGGAACGTTTGCATTCCCCGTGCAGTGACGCCGAAGGCAAATCGTCCGAAGGACCATTCACAAAATCTATAGTTCTAGTGGATTTTAGGTTTCAGGCATTTGATGAGGGATGTGCGGCAGGTGGGGCGCTCAATCGTATTTGATGTAGGCGTATTTCGGATCGGTGGGCGTGCCATCCAGCGCGCCGCCTTCGTCGGCGGGACGCCAATGCACGACGTCCTCGATCTTGCGGGCGAGTTCGAAATCCTTGTCGGTGATGCCCCCCGCAGCATGGTTCTGCAGCCGTATTTCCACTGACGCATAGGATGCACTGATATCGGGATGATGCCAGGCCGCCTCTGCCAGGTGCCCGACGGCATTGACCACCATCAGCGTGCTTTTCCAGCCGGCGGTGCGATAAAGGCGCGTGATATGGCCGTCAGCGAACCGCCAGTCCGGAAGCTCCGCAGCGAGCCGATTGTTGATCTCCGCATCGGAGTAGGTCCGCTCCGTCTTATCGTCCATATCTTGTCCCTCGCTCGGCCACGCCAATCAGCGCGACGGCGCCTAGCCGACGCACCACTCTTCCATATGGCATCGAATTACGGGGAGGGAACCGTCGAAAACGACGACTACGCCACCTTGCTCGGCGTCACGTCGGCCGTCTCGGCGATTTCGGCGCGCCCGATCAGGGTGAGCACGTCACCGGCCGGCACCGGCTTGGCGAACAGATAGCCTTGGCCTTTCGGGCAGCCCGCTGCTCTGAGAGCATCCAGCTCTTCTTGCGTCTCGACGCCTTCGGCGACCGTGGTCATGCCAAGAGCGTCAGCGAGTTGCACAATGGTCTTGATGATCGCAACGGATTGTTCGCCATCGCTCATGGCGTTGACGAAACATCGGTCGATCTTGATGCAGTCGAACGGGTATTTGCGCAGATAGCTCAGCGACGAATAGCCCGTGCCGAAATCGTCCATCGCGATGTTGATCCCAAGTGCCTTCAAGCGATGCAGCTTGTTGATTGTCGTGATGTTCTCCGTGAGGAGAAGCGACTCGGTAATCTCGACCACGAGACGTTCCGGCCGCAGACCGGCGCGGCTCAGCGCCGTGCGAATGTCCTCCACGATATCGGAGCGTGTGAATTGAGCCGCTGACAGATTGACGGCGATCTTGATATCGGCCGGCCAACGCGCCGCCTCGGCGCAGGCCTGTTGCAAGACCCAGCGGCCAATCTCCGTGATGAGGCCGGCATCCTCTGCAATCGGGATGAAGGTCGACGGCGGAACGGGCCCACGCTCGGGATGCGTCCAGCGCATCAGCGCCTCAAATCCCTCCGTCTGCCCGGTGCTCAACTGCACGACAGGCTGGTAAAGCAGGTTGAACTGCTCACCGGCGAGCGCCTCGCGCATGTCGCGCTCAAGAACATGGCGGCTCGCCAGTTGTTCATCCATCTGGCTTTCAAACACTCGATATGTGCCACGGCCCTCCGCCTTTGCGGCGTAGAGCGCAAGGTCCGCATTCTTCTGCAGGACGACCGCATCACTTCCGTGCTTGGGCGCGATCGCGACGCCCACGCTGCCGGTGGTGTAGACGAGTTCGCCGTCGACGAGGAACGGTCGCCGCATCTCTTCCACGATTCGTGCCGCAAGCCGCGCCGCCGCGTCGTCGCTTTCGACGCGGGGTTGGAGGATCGCAAACTCGTCACCGCCAAAGCGCGCCACCATGTCGGTGTCGCGCACGCAGCCCGACAGACGCTCAGCGACTGCGCAAAGCAGGGCGTCACCCATGGGATGCCCAAGCGTATCGTTGACCTCCTTGAAGTTATCCAGGTCCATGAACATGATCGCCAACATCGCGTTGTCATCGTGGCAAGCGTTCAGCGCGTCCTGGGTGCGCTCGCGAAACGCATAGCGGTTCGGCAGATTGGTCAATCCATCATGACGCGCCATGTGGACAATACGCGCCTGTGCGCGGCGTTGCTCTGTGACGTCAGCAAAGGTCGCGACCCAGCCGCCGCCGTCCATCGGCCGTTGCGTGACGGCGATCAGCCGCCCGTCATACAACTCGGTCTCAAACTCCGCGGCCCGATCCCAGCGGATATTGTCCTCAAGCTCCGCTGCAAGCTCCGGAACCAGGTCACGCAGCCAGTCGGATCCGACCCCTTCGTCGTTGGCTTCCGGTAGCCTGGCGCGAATAAGCCGCTCAAATTGCCTGTTGCAAACCAACGGCTGCAGCTGGCGATCGAACATGCACAGCCCCTGCGACATATTGTTGAGGGCCGCGTCAAACAGCACGTTGCGGGCGTTGAGGGCGCTCTCTTTCTCCTGCAGGCGCTGGTTCTGGCAGCGCAGCTCCGTATTCGTGGCTGCGACGATCTCGTTGGCGTTCGCGAGATCATCGGCCGTCTTCGCCAAGTCGCGCGTGGTGACGCTCAAGCGCCTATGCGCGCTCGCCAGCAAACGATTGTGCCAGCCAAGGAGGGTCGCCATGCCGAGCCCGCAAACGATCAGCCCCGCCGCAAGCGCGGTGGCCTGCCGATAAAGCTGAGAGAGCGAGTTCTGATCGTTCCGCACCTGGGCGGTGCTGTGTTGCGCCGCGACTGCAGCAAGCACGGCGATCTGATGCTCAAGCGGCTGAAGATTGGCGAGCAGTGGGCTCACATCCAAGTTGATGTCAGCGCTGGCGAGAATGGGGCTGAACTCGCCCATCGCCGTCTGCAGATCGACTACGATTCTCTGATAGGATGAGGTTTCGGTGGTGAAGATCAGAAACTTACCCTTGCTCAATTGCCCCGCGCGGCTCGACAGCATCGTGAACCGGACGCGCGCCTGATTGAGCGCTGCGGACGTGGGATCGCGGTCAAAACGCATAAGCGCGGTGCGGAAGCGCTCGTATTCAACAATCGTCTGGTAGGCCGCATAGGTCACATCGTGGCGGTCAACGGCGCTCAGCATCTCGTGCCGCTGACGAATCATCCACGCGGTGTAGATGCTCATCGCGACAAGGGCGGCGATGATTACGCCAATGAGGAGCTGAGTCAGCCGGGCCTTCGTCATCGGTCTCGCCTGAGCCGACCTTCGAGCGGAACCCGGCGATGCATGACGGCCGAGAATTTCATTTGTTGTCGGCAAATCAATTTGAAGGTTCAACTATCACAATCGTAACGCGCGCTCGCCGCAGCAATCGCATAACGGCGCTGAAGAAGTCGTAAATGTTCAAACAGACTCCAAGAGCCCTTCTGACCCCGTTGGCGCGGGCGCGCGTCCGATCATCCGGCCGCACGCCGTGAAGTTGATTATTCAGACAGCCTCTTAGAAGCGGTCGGCCAGACGCCCACGCCACAAAGCCATTGAGACAAGAGCCCGCCGTGCCGCTTCCGTTAACGGAAGGGGCGAGATCGGCAGCGACGTGAAGATGTCGAGGCCTTCAGGCCGCCCGAGCACAGCTTCGGACAAGAGCTTGCCGATGAACGGCGCCAGCGCGACACCCTGACCCGAGTAGCCGCCGGCCACCCATATGTCGGGGCTGACTTGGCGCACATAAGGAAGCCGCGGCGCCGTTACGGAGACGACGCCACCCCAGCCATGGGTCAGGGCAACGTCGGCAAGCTCCGGATAGATGTCCAGGAGGTGAGGCCGAACGAAAGCACAGATGTCGGCGGGCACCTGACCGGCGCCGGTCTCGCCGCCGCCAAAGACCAGCCGCCCGTCGCACGTCTTGCGCCAGTAGCGGACGACATAACGGCTGTCGGCCGCCGATTCGCCGCCGGGCAGGATCGCTTCACCGAGCTGCCCGAGCGGTTCGGTCGCCACCACAAAGCTGTTGATGCCGAGGAGATGCCGTCTGCTCTCGCGGATGAGGTGGCCGGAACCGCCATCCGTCGCCACGATCACCGTGTCGGCACAGACCTCGCCGCCGGCTGTGCGAACGACAGGGCCGTCGGCGAGCGACAGCGCCGGCGTGCCTTCGTGAAGAGATGCGCCGAACTCTGAGGCGGCCTTCGCTAGCCCCAACGCAAAGCGGTAGGGGTCGAGGTGGCCGCCGCCATGATCGGCCACCGCACCGAAGAAACGCTCCGATCCCGTGGCGGCGATGGCCGCGTCGCGGTCCAGCAGCGTGACCCTGTCATAACTGTAGCGATCGCGGAGCGCGTCCATCAGTTCGTGCGCCTCCGCCATCAGCGACGGCTTGTGCAGCGCTTCAATCACGCCGGAGCGCAGGTCGCAGGGGATTGCGAAGCGAACGATCAGCGCGCGCACCAGCGCCTTGGCGTCCTCCGCGGCGTCCCAGAGGGCACGGGCCCGTTCCGCGCCGAAACGCTTCTCCAGCCACAGCACATCGCGGCGCTGGCCGGAGTGAATCTGGCCGCCATTGCGCCCCGACGCGCCGCTCGCCACCTCACCGGCCTCAACCAGCACGACATCGGCGCCGGCTTCGGCCAGATGGATGGCGGCAGACAGCCCGGTGTAGCCTCCGCCCACGATGCAAATATCGGCGCGCCGCGCGCCGTCAAGCGGCGCGTATTGCGGAGGATTGGAGACCGCCAGACGATAGAGCGACGGCGGAAAGGCTGGCACCATACAAGAACCGTTCAAACGCTGAGGAGCAGGTACTCGCGCTCCCATGCGCTGATAACGTTCATGAACGTCTCGTATTCCGTCTCCTTGATGGCGCGGTAGGTGCGCACGAAGGTTTCACCAAATATTTCAACAAGTTCCGGCGTATCCTGTAAGAGACGCACGGCATCGAGGATGGAGCGCGGAAAGGCGTAATTCGGGTCGCCGCTGACGCCTTCGATGGGCCGATCCGGCTCCATTTCGTTGACTAGGCCGAGATAGCCGCAGGCCAGCGACGCGGCGATCGCCAGATAGGGATTGGCGTCGGAAGAGGGGACGCGGTTCTCTACCCGACGGTTGCTCGGATCGGCGAGCGGCACGCGCAGACCGACCGTGCGATTGTCGTAGCCCCAGTTGACGTTGATCGGTGCGGTGGAGGACGGGAGGAAGCGCCGATAGGAATTCACGTAAGGCGCCTGCATACAGATGACGCGCGGCAGGAACGCCTGCAGGCCACCGACGTAACACAGGAACTCTCGGGAGAGTTCGCCGCTCGGGTCGGAGAAGATGTTGCGGCCGCTCGCCATATCGATCACGGAATGATGGATGTGCATGGCCGAGCCGGGCTCCGTAGCGATCGGCTTAGCCATGAAGGTCGCGTACATTTTGTGACGGAGTGCGGCCTCGCGAATGGTGCGCTTGAACAGGAAGACCTGATCGGCAAGCTCGACGGGGTCGCCGTGGCGCAGATTGATTTCCATCTGCGCCGTGCCGTCCTCATGCGCCAGCGTGTCGATCTCCAGGCCTTGCTCTTCTGAGAACTCGTAGACGTCGTCGAACAGCTCCTCAAATTCGTTCACCGCGCTGATGGAATAGGCCTGGCGGGCGCGCTCCGGCCGGCCGGAACGGCCGATCGGCGGCTCAAGCGGATAGTCCGGATCGATGTTCGGCTTGACGAGGTAGAATTCCATCTCCGGCGCAACAATCGGCGTCAGGCCGCGATCGGTATAGAGCTTGATCACGCGGCGCAGGACATGGCGCGGCGCGATGTCGAACTGCGTTCCGTCCTTATGGTAGGCGTCGTGAATCACCTGCGCGGTCGGGTCGCTCGCCCAGGGCACGACGGCGAGCGTGGAGAAATCGGGGCGGAAGACCAGGTCGCTGTCCGTCACTCCTTCGATGAAGGCGACGTCCTCATCAGGGTATTCTCCCGTGATGGTCTGCATGAAGATGGACGCCGGCAGCGTCATGGGATTGCTGCCGAAGAATTTCTCCGTCGGCATCAGCTTGCCGCGCGCCACCCCGGCCTGGTCGGGGATGATGCATTCGATGTCGTCGATGCGGCGGGCGCGGCACCATTCCTGGGCGGTCGCTGCGTCAAACGCACCGCGAACGGCGGCGGCATCACTGTCCTTTTGGGACGATGCTTCCATGCACCCCTTCTAGCGAGATTCGGCGCTCCAGCGAAGTCAGCGCCGGTGGCCGAGCGCGCTATTCGAACAGGTCAAGCCCGAAAGTGTAGGAGAGGCCGAGGGCGGCGTGGAACTGGTTTCTGCTGCCGGCGCCGGTGATCGGGGAATCCGCCGCATCGCCGAGGAGACGCTCGTAGCCCGCCTCGCCGCGGATTGCCCAATGACGGGTGAGCGCGTAGCGGCCTTCCGCCTCAATGCCGGCCCCTTTCAGCCAATCGTCGGGATCGAACATTGGGTAGCCGGATGTCGTCGATTCCGCCGCGGTCACGCCGAAATAGGTGTCCATGTAATCGTCGCTCGCGAGATAGACGCGCGGTCCGACGCTGAGCTCCAGATCAGGGGCTGGGTCCAGCACGCCGTCGAGGCCGATCTCCGCAACAATTCCCTCGTGCCCGCCAAAGCCGCGGCGGATCGTGGCGAAGCCGTTCAGCATGCCTTGCCGGTAGGCGATCGTGCCGCCGACCTCAAAGGCCCAATCCACATCGCTTAGGCCCGTCAGATCGGAATACTCGCTGGCGTCGCGCTCGCGCACAAAGCGGAAGGACGGGCGGATGCCGAACCCCTCATCCGCGCCGCCGCCGAACGTGCGGAGTCCCGGGATGCGCACAAAACGCGGCGCGATGATCGGCCAGGGACCGATCTCGTATTCATCGGCGCCTTCATAAGCCGGCAGCACGTCGGCGCCGATGCCGATCTCCAGGACGATGTCATCCCCGTTGGCGCCAAAAATCCAGTCCTTCGACGGTTGCTGCGCCATGGCTGAGCCGAGGAGGCAGAAAGACGCGAGAACTGTAAGGAAACGTCGCACGGGGTGGCATCCATCGATTGTCCGAACCGGTGTCGTGCGTAGACGCTGCAGTCGCGCTGGGGAAGCGCTGCTGGGCGCGACCAAACGTCTAGGAGCCCGCTTGAGAATGCCGGCCGCGGGCCGAGAGGTTGATTCTTCAAAAGGCTCTGAGAGTCAGTCCAGCGTGCGCCGGAAGCGCATCAGCGCGATCGTTCCGATCACCAGAAGAAAGAGCGTGACCGGCCATAGATGCGGCAGCGTCTGGAGCACATCGTTGCCCTTCAACATCACGCCCCGCACGGCGCGCAAAAAGTGCGTCAACGGCAGCACCTGACCGATGGCCTGCGCCCAGACCGGCATGCCGCGGAAGGGAAACATGAAGCCCGACAGCAGAATCGACGGCAGAAAGAAGAAGAACGTCATCTGCATGGCCTGCAACTGGCTGCGGGCGAGCGTGGAGAACGTGTAGCCGAGCGTCACATTGGCGGCGATGAAGAGAAGCACGGCCGACAGAAGCAGCGTCAGCGAGCCCTCCATCGGCACTTGGAAGAGCAGGTATGCGGCAATCAAGATGACGCCCACCTGCAGAAAGCCGAGGCCGATATAGGGCACGATCTTGCCGACCATGATCTCAATCGGGCGGAGCGGCATGGCGAGGAGGTTCTCCATCGTGCCGCGCTCAATCTCACGCGTCAGCGCCAGCGCTGTCATCAATGTCGCCGTCATGGTGAGGATCGTGCCGATCAAGCCGGGCACGATGTTGTAGGCGGTGATGCGTTCCGGATTGTAGTGCCGGTGAACGATGATCTCAGGTCGCACAGCGCCGGCGCCGGCGGCCGACATCGGGCCTTGCGTGGAGGCGGCGATGGCGCGGTTGACGATTTCCGGCAACGCCGCAATGGCATTGGCGGAGGCGGTCGGATCGGAGGCGTCCGCCTCCACGATGATCTCAGGGTTTTGGCCGCGTACCAGATCGCTGTGGAAGCCGGCCGGCACGGTCACCACAAAGGCCAGCGTGCCGGCGGTCAGTCCGGCGCGCGCCTCCGCCTCCGAGTGGCCGCGCTCAATGAGGAAGTATCCCGATGTCTGCATCCCGGCGACGATCGACCGCGCCACCGGGCCGGGATCGGCCATGACCACGCCGGTCGGCAGGTTCTTCGGATCAGTGTTGATGGCATAGCCGAACAAGACGAGTTGCAGGATCGGAATGCCGATGATCATGGCGAAGGTCAGCCGGTCGCGCCGCATCTGGATGACCTCCTTCAGAAGCACGGCACGGATGCGGGATGCGGCGGAGTGGGCTTTCATCGGCCGTTCTCGTTGACCTGGGCATCGCTCATCAAACGGATGAAGACGTCCTCCAGCGTGGTCTCGCCGGGCGCGACGTGGATCGGATAGCGTTCCGCCACTTCATGTACGCTTTCAGCCAGCGAGGGCCCGTGCGACCCGACCACGTGAATGTCCTGGCCAAAGGCGGCGACCTGCTCAACGCCGGGCATGCCGTTCAGCGCACGCGCCGCCGCCGCCGCACCTTGGCCAGCGACGACAAAGGTTCCGAGGCCAGAGCTTTCGATGATCTCTTCGGCCGTGCCGCGCGCCACGATCGTGCCGTAGGCGATATAGACGACGCGGTGACAGCGCTCCGCTTCGTCCATGTAATGGGTCGAGACGAGCACGGTCAGGCCGTCCTCGGCGAGGTGATGGATCTCGTCCCAGAATTCGCGCCGCGCCTTAGGATCGACGCCGGCGGTCGGCTCGTCGAGCAGAAGCAGGCGCGGCTTGTGCATGATGCAGGCGGCGAGCGCCAGACGCTGCTTCCAGCCGCCGGAGAGCGTGCCGGCCAGCTGATGCTGACGACTCTTCAGGCCGAGGCCCTCCACCGTCTCGTTGACGCTCTGGCGCAGATTGGAGAGCGCATAGAGCCTGGCGACAAACTCCAGGTTCTCGCGGATGGTCAGGTCTTCGTAGAGTGAGAAGCGCTGCGTCATGTAGCCGACCTGACGCTTGATCGCCTCCGCCTCGCGCACGATGTCGTGGCCAAGACAAGTCCCCTCGCCGCCATCGGGCCGGAGAAGCCCGCAGATCATGCGGATGGTCGTGGTCTTGCCGGAGCCGTTGGGGCCGAGGAAGCCGACGATCTCGCCCCTGGCGACGGTCATGTCGACATCATCGACAGCAACCTTGTCGCCGAAGCGCTTGGTCAGGCCGCGGACGTCGATGACGGTTTCGCCATTGGCATTCATGGCGCCGTCCCCCCTATGCGGGTGACCTCGACCGGTTGACCGAGCGGCAGCGCGGCATTCTCCGGTAGACGCGCCTCGGCCCGGAAGACGAGCTTGTCGCTCGTCTCGCGGCTGAAGATCACCGGCGGCGTGAACTCCGATTCCGTCGCCAGGAACACGATCTCGGCCGTGACCTCGTCAGGGCAGCCGTTGCACGATATTGCGACCGGTGTTCCTGCCGGCACGCCCGGCCGCGCCGGCTCGGGCACGAAGAAAATGACCTTGCGGCGGCCGTCGGGGAGCAAAGAGACGACCGGTGCGCCGGCGCCGGCGACCTCGCCGGCTTCGTAATAGACATCCTCGATGCGCCCGTCGGCCGGCGCCAGCACAATGTGCTTGTTCAGCCGCGTGCGCGCCTGGGCAAAGGCCGCCTCCGCGGCTTGCACTGCGCGTTCGGCTGCTTCGATCTCCGGGGTGCGGGCCGGCAGCTTGGCGACTTCCTTTTGCCGCTCGACTGCCCTCAGCCTTGCGGAGGCGACGGTGATCGCTTCGCGCGCCCGATCGAGCTGTGCCTCCGACACGACGTTGCGGGTGAAAAGCGCGCGCTGCCGCTCAAAGTCACGGCGCGCCATGTCAAGTGCCGCCGTCGTCTCGGCGATCTGTGCCTCAATAACCGCAATCTCCGGCGGGCGCTGCCCTTCCTGCAGATTGGCAAGCTGTGCCCGAGCGCGTGCAAGCTCCGCGTCGGCCTGGGCGACGGCGGCCGTCGCTTCGGCATCTTCAATGCGGAAGAGCTCCGCGCCGCCTTCAATGGTGCTGCCGCGCTCCACATTGAGCGTCACGATGCGACCGCCGACCTCCGGTGCGACAGCGATGAAATCGCCCTCGACATAGCCCTGGAACGTGGGGTTGTCGGCGCCGCTGCATGCGGCGAGACCGAGAAGCACAAACAATCCGGCAAGGCGTTTCATGGCTGGCTCTCCCGGCTGGCGGCGACGATGGCGCGGACGTTCTCCTTCAGGAGCGTCTTGGCGGATTCCATGAACGCGTCGTCGTAAGCGTCGATATCAAGGCGGCGCTGGACGGCGGCCTCCGCCACGCGCAGCACCAGAATCTGACCGACGAGCATGAAGGCGCGCACGCGTATCTCCGCCGTCTCCGGCTCCGATCCGGAGGCCGCGGCAAGCAGGCGGCAAGCGGCGACATGCAATCGCGACAGCGATCCGTAGATGACATCGAAGGCGGCGGTCGGCTGCATCTGCTCACGCAGCATGAAACGCGCGACGCGGCGCATCTCCGGCGGCCCGACAATCGCGTCGAGCACGGTTTCCAGAAGGGTCTCCAGAGCCGCAAGGGCCGCCTCAGGGCTTTTGGGCTGCGCGTTGATCGCAGAGACGGCGCGCTCGCCGACCCGGGCGAGAAGATGGTCGGCAATCGAGCTCGCTACCGCACGGTAAAGCTCCTCCTTGCCGCCAAAATGATAGGAGATCGCCGCGACATTGACGGCGGCGCGCTTGGCGATGTCGCGCACCGTCGTGCCGGTCAGGCCGCGCTCGCCAAAAAGGTCGAGGGCGGCATCCAGAATGCGTTCGCGGGTGCCTTCCGTGGCGGATGGATCTGCTTTGAGAAGCACGAGGGACGCTCCGCTGCCTGAATGCCAGAAGCGGATCGTCTAGCACAAACCAACGTTTGTTTCAAACAAATGTTTTGAACAATGAACGAAGGCTTGCGTAGCGAGAACTAGGTTCCTGTATCTGAAACGACAGATACCGCACAATGATGTATGTGTATCCCGATCTTCAACTGTTTCGGAGCTTCCGGCTAGCGAAACAGATGATTTTTCGAAATCCATACCCACTCACTGAGGCGGCAAGAATCTGTTTTCTGAGGCAGATTTAGCTTTTCAATCTGATATTGATCTGAATTCTGTTCCGTATCTTGTTATTTTTCTATTTTTTTCCAATGGCTTAGTTATTTGCAGTACCAGACAGTACAAAACGCTTGCATTTTGATAGTACAGCCCTCTATCGTGCGTCCGAGTTCTAAGATCCAAGGGAGGGCTCTGTGCCCGTCACAGCTGACAAACCTGCGCCCTACGCACCGGCGAGTGCCGTTCTTGATTTAATCCAGCGGCGCCGTGACCGTGGCTTGCCGACCCCCATAACCTCAGAGGTGTTGGGGCGCGCCGGAATCTCGCAGAGCTTGATTCCTAGGACCCTCTACGCGCTCCAGGAGCTCGATCTAATCGACGAAGGCGGCATGCCGACCGAAGCCTTTGAAGGCCTTCGCCTCGCCACAGAGGCTGAGTATCAGCAGCGATTAGAGGCTTGGCTCAAGAATGCCTATGCTGATGTGTTTGCATTTGTCGATCTGACGACCGACGATGAGACCGCGGTGAGAGACGCATTCCGCAGCTACGAGCCGATTGGGCAGCAGCCGCGGATGGTGACTTTGTTCCAAGGACTGGCCCGTGCTGCTGGACTGCTTCCTGAGAGGGCGAGTGCTCCGCGCCCTACGTCTCGCCCCCGGTCACCTTCTACATCAACGCGCCAGCAGGCACGGCCTAGAGCGGCTAAGCCTGCTCAGGCCACTAGTTCGCAGCAACTGCCACCCGCCATCACTGGGCTACTGGCAAGTCTGCCGGCCACAGGGGAGGGTTGGACAAGCGAATCTCGTGAGAAGTTCATGACGACTTTTGGAGCTGTTCTCGACTTCTGCTTCCCGATTGTTGAGCGCGCGGAATCACACGAAAACGGCGACGGTCAGAACTGACCGCCGCCAGGGCTACCCCTTTGGTTTTGGGGTAAGAGCCGACCACCCACGACCGGAACCTGTGATCAGGGGGACGGCGTGGGTGGCGGTGCATCAAATTAGACAGATCAGCCCAAAAACACCAGTTTTTGCCGGTGCGTAGCTACGTTCTCGCCGACGGCTGGTGGACCGGGCTAGCCCTTTTTCACGACAACCGGGACCAGGAGGTCGCCCCAATAGCCGCCCTCGGCGTGGTGGCGGGCGGTGCGCTGCAGCTCCACCGACAGCCCCGCCTCCACGCAGCGCATGACGGTCTGGTTCAGTCGGTGCAGATCGTTGCCGAGCATGCGGATCGCCGTCTGCTGCTCATCGGTCATGGCCGAGGCGAGCTCCTCGGCGCGTTCCTTCACCTTGGTCTTGATCACACGCGTTCTCCTTGGCGGACCTGAGCGTTGTTGCATTCCATCAATCCCTCCAACGCCCCATCCTCATTGTTGGAGCATGACCTTATCCGACCTTTGCACCGCCCGCCCATGCGGGCCTCGTAAAAGCGGTAAACCGGCGTCCGCATTCAGGATCGCGCCCCGCGGAACAGGATGCCCGCACCCGCCAAAGCATGCCCCGGCGCCAGCGGGTGCGGGCTCGGGAGGCCTCAGGCCGCCCGTTGCTCCGCCGACTGGTCGTGACCATCGTCGAACTGCTCTTCCTCCGTCGACCCCGCCATGGCGGTGGTGGAGGATTGGCCGCCGCTGATGGCCATCGACACGGCATCGAAGTAACCGGTGCCGACCTCGCGCTGGTGGCGGGTCGCGGTGTAGCCGTTCACCTCTGAGGCGAACTCAGCCTCCTGCAGCTCGCAATACGCCGCCATCTGCCGGGCGTCGTAGCCGCGCGCCAACTCAAACATGCCATGGTTGAGCTGGTGGAAGCCGGCCAGGGTGATGAACTGGAACTTGTAGCCCATCGCCCCCAGTTCGCGCTGGAACTTAGCGATCGTCTCATCATCGAGATTGGCCTTCCAGTTGAAGGACGGCGAGCAATTGTAGGCGAGCATCTTGCCGGGATGCTCCTTGTGGACGCCCTCGGCGAAGCGCTTCGCCTGCTCCAGATCGGGCTTGGAGGTCTCGCACCAGATGAGGTCGCAATAGGGCGCATAGGCGTTGGCACGGGCAATGCACGCCTCCATGCCGTTGCGCACCCAGTAGAAGCCTTCCGCCGTGCGCTCAGCCGGAATCACGAATTCGCGGTCGCGCTCGTCGATGTCGGAGGTGATGAGCCTGGCGGCCTCCGCATCGGTGCGGGCAATCACCAGGGTCGGGACGCCCGACACGTCGGCGGCAAGCCGCGCGGCGGTCAAATTGCGGATGTGCTGTGCGGTGGGGATCAGAACCTTGCCGCCCATGTGCCCGCACTTCTTCTCCGATGCGAGCTGGTCCTCAAAGTGCACGCCTGCGGCGCCGGCCTCGATATAGGCCTTCATCAGCTCAAAGGCGTTGAGCGGGCCGCCGAAGCCGGCCTCGGCGTCGGCCACGATGGGCGCAAACCAGGTGTCCACCGATTGCGCGCCCTCCTGCGTCTCGATCTGGTCGGCGCGCTGCAGGGTGCGGTTGATCTTGCGCACCAGCTCCGGGCCGGAATTCGCCGGATAGAGAGACTGATCGGGATACATCGCGCCGGCAGTGTTGGCGTCGGCTGCCACCTGCCAGCCGGACAGGTAGATCGCCTTCAGCCCGGCGCGCACCATCTGCATGGCCTGGTTGCCGGTGACGGCGCCAAGGGAATTGACGTAGTCCTCCTCCTCAAGAAGCCGCCACAACCGCAACGCGCCGTGCTCCGCCAAGGTGTGGCGCACGTGCAGGGTGCCGCGCAGCCGCAGAACGTCCTCCGGCCCATAAGGCCGCCCAATGCCGTCAAAGCGCCCAAGCGGTGAGCCGGGAACCAGATCCTCCATCGTCGTCATGTCGATCCT
>JANQKG010000034.1 GCA_028281235.1 Afifellaceae bacterium
GCGCATCGCACAGCATGGTGCCGGCACCGCGGCCGGCCACCTCCGGATGCACGAACAGCATGTCGATCTCGCGGCCGTCGGCGAGCGTCGCAAAGCCGACGGGTGTGCCTTCGAGCGTGGCAACGATGGTGAGCTTGTCCGCGAGGCGCTTGCCGAACGCGTCTTCGTCGTCGGCCGCGGAGGCCCAGGCCTCCTGTTGCTCCTCGCTATAGTCGTCGGAGGTCAGCTCTTCGATGCTGGCGCGATAGATCTGCGCCAAGAGCGGTGCGTCTGTCGGCAGGAACGGCCGCAGCGCCAGGTCCAGGGCGGCTTGCGCCGTCATCGCGCAACCTCCCAACTGGTGCCTTCCTTGGTATCCTTGAGCACGACGCCCATGGCGAGCAGTTCGTCTCGGATGCGGTCAGCCTCTTTAAAGTCCTTCGCCTTGCGCGCAGCCGCGCGGGCGGCGATGGAGTGAGCGACACGCTCTTCGTCGATATCGACGGCCTCCGGCCGCCATGCCGACCAGTCTTCGGCCGTGTGCCGGAGCAGCCCCAATACCTGGGCGCTTGCTTTGAGGCATGCCGCCGCGCCCTCGGCGCCGTGCGCCGCTTCGCCCCGCAATTCGTGAAGGGCGGCGATGGCTCTCGGCGTATTGAGATCGTCGGCGAGCGCCTCCAGCACTTCGGCGCAGACGAACCCCGGCGGGGTGTCGGCCGTCAGCGTGTACCAATGATCCAGCGCGCGCTTGGCCTCGCGCAGGCCCGCCTCCGTCCAGTTGATCGGCTGGCGGTAATGGGTCTGCAGCATGGCAAGCCGGATCGCTTCACCCGGCCAGTTCTTCAATGCATCCCTGATGGTGATGAAATTGCCGAGGCTTTTGGCCATCTTCTCGCCTTCGACCATCAGGAAGCCGTTGTGCATCCAATAGTTGGCCATCCTCTTCGTGTGGAAGGCGCCGCACGACTGCGCGATCTCGTTTTCGTGGTGGGGAAACACGAGATCGATGCCGCCGCCGTGAATGTCGAACTGGTGCGGATGCGCAAGCCCCGCCGGCGAGAGGCTTTCCTGCACTTTGTCCCAAAGCCAATAATCCGACATGGCCGAGCACTCGATATGCCAGCCGGGCCGGCCGGGCGTGGCGATGCCGGCGGGTGACGGCCAGGCCGGCTCACCCGGCCTCGAGGGCTTCCATAGAACGAAATCCATCGGATCGCGCTTGAAGGGCGCGACCTCGACCCGCGCGCCCGCGATCATCTCATCGAGCGGGCGCTTCGAGAGCCGGCCATAGTCCGGCATCGAGGCGACGGCGAACAGCGCGTGGTCCTCGGCAACATAGGCGTGGCCGGCGGCGATCAGGCGCTCGATCAGCGCCTTCATCTGTTCGATATGCTCGGTCGCACGCGGCTCGACGGTCGGCGCGAGACATCCGAGCAAGGCCACATCCGCCTTGAAGTTGATGTAGGTTTCCTCGGTGAGCGCGCGGATTTCCGCGTTGAGGTCACCGCCCTTCTCGCCGCGTTGGACGAGGCGCTCGGCCGCCCGCGCATTGATCTTGTCGTCGACATCGGTGACGTTGCGGACATAGGTGACGTGTTGCTCGCCATAGACTTGGCGCAACAGCCGGAACAGAACGTCGAAAACGATGACGGGGCGGGCATTGCCGATATGGGCGAAGTCGTAGACCGTCGGCCCGCAGACATAGATGCGCACATTGGCTGGATCGAGTGGGGTGAACACCCGCTTTTCCCGCGTGAGCGTATCGTAGAGCCTCAGGTCCATTGCCTCACTATGCTCCGTCCGGTCATGCACCGCCGCGCGGCGGCGCAGCGGCCTTGCCTCGAAACGCCGCACCAGCACCCGGAATCATCCGCCTGGCCTGCGCTGGCCTTTGGCGTCTCATTGTCGTGCGATGAAGACAAGACGGCCGCAGCCAGCGGGGCG
>JANQKG010000060.1 GCA_028281235.1 Afifellaceae bacterium
TGATCCTCAACGCAATCGTCCGCGACAAAACACTCTTCCAACCATGAAAAACAAACACAGTTGCCGGTCTCGGCCTGGCGGCCGAACCGGGATGACAAAGTCGATGGGTGGTGTCCAGCCCCTTCCTACCGCATCTGGTGGGCGATCCCCTCGTAGAGATCGATCCAATCCGGGTTGCTGCGCTCGATAAGGTTGATCTTCCAGTCGCGCCGCCACCTCTTCAGCTTCTTCTCTCGGGTGATGGCTTCGTCGATTGTCCCGAACGTTTCGAAATAGACCAGGCTATGCACGCCGTGCTTCGTCGTGAAACCGGGTGTGATCCCGGCCTTGTGTTCATACACGCGGCCAGAGAGATCGCTGGTGACGCCGACATAGAGCGTTCCGTGCTTGCCACTGGCAAGAATGTAGACCCAATAGGTTCGGCCGAAGGGATCCATTAGGGCACCGGAACTTGGGATGAAGCCGTGACTATTCGCTCATCCCTTTCGTTTGTCATCCCGGAAAGCGCGTCAGCGCTTGTCCGGGACCTATACCCACTGAAACTTGCGACAGGTCACCAGTGCTTACCCGACCCGGCGGTGTTCATTGGGTCCCGGTCTCGGCCTGACGGCCGAACCGGGATGACAGATGAGAGGGAGTGCGAACGCGTTCGTGCACCCTACTCCGCCGCCGTCAGCTCCGCGCGGACCTCGTCGAGGATAGCCCTGCTGCGGCTGTCGCTGATGCGGGCGATATCGTCCTGGTATTTCAAGAGCACGCCGAGCGTGTCGTTGATCGTCGCCGGATCGAGCGCGAGCTGATCAAGCTCCGTCAGCGCCGACGCCCAGTCGATGGTCTCCGCTACGCCAGGCCGCTTGAACAAATCCTCCTGACGGAGCCGCTGCACAAAGCCGACCACCTCCGCGGCGAGCCGCTCGCGGATGCCGGGGATTCGGGTCGTCAGGATCGTCAGCTCCCGTTCCGCATCGGGGTAGTCGACCCAATGATAGAAGCAGCGACGCTTCAGCGCGTCGTGAATCTCGCGCGTGCGGTTGGTCGTCACCACCACGATCGGCGGATGGTCGGCGCGTATGGTGCCGATCTCCGGCACGGTCACCTGGTTGTCGGCGAGCACTTCCAGGAGAAACGCCTCAAACGCCTCGTCGGCTCGGTCAAGCTCGTCGATCAGAAGGATCGGCGCGCCGGCGATGTCGGGCTCAAGCGCCTGCAGGATCGGCCGCTTGATGAGGAAGCGGTCGGTGAAAATGTCCTTCGACAGGGCCGCGCGGTCGATGTCGCCGGCGGCCTCGGCCAGGCGGATCTCCACCATCTGGGCGGCGTAGTTCCACTCGTAGACGGCGGAGGCGACGTCCAGCCCCTCGTAGCATTGCAGGCGGATGAGCTTGCGCCCCAGCGTTTCAGCCAGGACCTTGGCGATCTCCGTTTTGCCGACCCCTGCCTCGCCTTCCAGGAAGATCGGCCGGCCCATCTTCAGCGACAGGAACAGCACGGTCGCAAGCGCCCGGTCGGCGATGTAGCCGGCGGACGAAAGCAGCGTCAGGGTATCGTCGATCGAGGCGGGGACAGAAGATGATTTCGGCGGCATGGAGGTCAGATCAGGTCGGGAACACGGCCTATATAAGCGAGGTGCCGCGCGGGCGCACGCTGAGATTTAGGCGGCAATCGAGTGCCTGGGCTAGGGCCCCGGAGGACTTGCATCGCATTTGCAACACTCCCGTGTCGTGGTTTCGCCAGCGATTTGCGGCAGTTGTGCTGGGGGAAGCGCCTTGCTAGCCTGATTTTGACCCGAGCAGACGTGCGTCGGGATAGGGCCTGCGCCACAGGCGGCGCACAGGGGGACAGGGCCGGATGGAGTATTTCCTCCAGCAGCTCATCAATGGGCTGACGCTGGGCTCAATCTACGGTCTGATCGCCATCGGCTATACGATGGTCTACGGCATCATCGGCATGATCAATTTCGCGCATGGCGACATCTTCATGGTGGGCGCCTTCATTGCGCTGATGGTTATTCTGGCGCTGGGCCTCACCGCTTCTGCCGGGCTCGCTTTCATGCTCCTGGCGCTGTTCATCGTGCTGGTGGTTGCCATGGTCTTCACCTCCGTCTGGGGGTGGACGGTCGAACGATTGGCCTATCGGCCGCTGCGTGGCTCGTTCCGCCTCGCGCCATTGATCACCGCCATCGGCATGTCGATCGTGCTGCAGAACTTCGTGCAGGTGTCGCAGGGAGCACGGGTGAAGCCGCTGCAGCCAATCATCAGCGGCGGCGTCAAGCTCTCCGAGGGCGATGGCGGGAACTCCATCGTCGTGCAGCTTTCTTACATGCAGATGATCATCATCGTGACGACGGTCGTCTTGATGGCCGGCTTCTCGCTGTTGATCGCCAAGACGACGCTCGGCCGGGCGCAGCGGGCCTGCGAGCAGGATCAGAAGATGGCGGCGCTGCTCGGCGTCAATGTCGACCGCACCATCTCGCTGACCTTCATCATGGGTGCGGCGCTTGCCTCCGTCGCCGGGCTGATGTTCCTGCTCTATTACGGCGTCATCGATTTCTATATCGGCTTCCTTGCCGGCGTGAAGGCCTTCACCGCGGCGGTTCTCGGCGGCATCGGCTCGCTGCCCGGCGCCATGCTCGGCGGCCTGTTGATCGGCCTGATCGAGACGTTCTGGTCGGGCTATTTCACCGTCGAGTACAAGGACGTGGCGGCGTTCTCCATCCTCGCCATCGTGCTGATCTTCCTTCCCTCCGGCCTGCTCGGCCGCCCGGACGTGGAGAAGGTGTGAGCGCATGACCGACGAGACGGCCGGCAACGTCTCCAGCCGCACCGCGCTCGGCGCAGCAAAGCGCGACGTTGCGCCACCAGCGCAAGCCGCTCCCTATGGGGGCGGCAATCTCTTTGCGGAATCGCTGAAGGACGCCGTTCTCGTCGCCATCGTGACGGCGGCGCTTGGCTTCTTCTTCCTCGGGCTGCGGACGGAGATCGGCGTCGGCACTTTGGAGATGTCGACCCGATGGGGTTTGCTCATCTCCGCCGTAGGGGTGGTGTTCACCGGACGCCTGATACTCAACCTGATGGTCTTCAAAAGCGCGCAGCCGCTTGCGAGCCGCCTGCCCAGCATCTCGCTGCCCGGCGATGCCTTGGGGACCATTGGACGCGCAGCGGGACCGGTTCTGCTCGTCGTTGCGCTGGCCCTGCCCTTCCTGCTTCTGGAATTTGCCGGCTCGCGCAGCCGCCAGTTCATCGACCTCTCCATCCTGATCCTCACCTACATCATGCTGGGATGGGGGCTGAACATCGTGGTCGGGCTCGCGGGGCTGCTCGACCTCGGCTATGTGGCCTTCTACGCGGTCGGCGCTTATTCATTTGCGCTTCTGGCGGAATATTTCGACCTCGGCTTCTGGATCTGTCTGCCGCTGGCGGGCATCCTTTCCGCCTTCTGGGGCATCCTGCTCGGCTTTCCCGTGCTTCGGCTGCGCGGTGATTACCTGGCCATCGTGACCCTTGCGTTCGGTGAAATCATACGCGTGGTGCTTCTCAATTGGTACGAGTTCACCAACGGCCCGGACGGCATTTCCGGCATTCCCAAGCCGAGCCTGTTCGGTCTGGAGTTCACGCGCGGCGAAGGGGGCTTTGCGGATGTCTTCGGACTGGAATTCTCCAGCCTGCACCGCTTCATCTGGCTCTATTACATCATCCTGGCGCTGGCGCTACTGACGAACTTCGTCACGCACCGGCTGAGGCGACTGCCGATCGGGCGCGCCTGGGAGGCGCTCAGAGAAGACGAGATCGCCTGCCGGTCGCTCGGCATCAACACGCGCAACACCAAGCTCACCGCATTTGCCATCGGTGCCATGTTCGGCGGCTTCGCCGGCTCCTTCTTCGCCACGCGTCAGGGCTTCATCTCACCGGAGAGTTTCACGTTCATTGAATCGGCGCTGATCCTGGCCATCGTCGTGCTCGGCGGATTGGGGTCGCAGATCGGCGTGGTAGTCGCCTCGGTGGTGATGATCGGCGGCATCGAGATGTTGCGGAACCTCGATTTCCTCAAAGAGATTTTCGGGCCCACCTTCGAGCCGACGCACTACCGCATGCTGATCTTCGGGCTCGCCATGGTGTTCATCATGGTGTGGAAGCCGCGCGGGCTGATCACCTCTCGCGTGCCCTCCGCCGCGCTTAAGGAACGCAAACGCATCGGCGCGGATATGGTCTCGCAGGGCGAAGGCCATTGAGCGGCGAAGCTGCAGCTTCCGCCTCCGCCGGCAACGGGGCGCCGCGCTGGGAGAGCGACCCGATCCTCACGGTTGAGCATCTCACCATGCGCTTCGGCGGGCTGGTGGCGGTGGGCGACCTCACCTTCAACGCCGGGCGCGGTGACATCACCGCGTTGATCGGCCCGAACGGCGCTGGCAAGACCACGGTCTTCAACTGCATCACCGGCTTCTACAAACCAACGGAGGGGCGCATTGCGCTGCGCCGCAATGCAGGTCTCAGCGACGAGGCGATCCGCAGCCTCACCACCTCGGGCAGCCAATGGGCGGCCGATGGCGATAACGCCGTCTTTCTGCTGGAGCGCATGGCGGATCAAGATATCGCCTGGCACGCCAAGGTGGCGCGCACGTTTCAGAACATCCGCCTGTTCGGAGGCATGACGCTCCTGGAGAACCTGCTCGTCGCACAGCACAACACGTTGATGATCGCCTCGAACTACACGGTCGGCGGCATTTTCAACCTGCCGGGCTTTCGCCGCGCGCGCGAGGCGGCCATAGAGCGCGCGGCTTACTGGCTGGACCGGATCGAGCTTCTGGACCGCGCCGACGACCCGGCCGCCGACCTTCCCTACGGCGCGCAGCGGCGCCTGGAGATTGCCCGCGCTGTGTGCACCGGGCCACAGCTCCTCTGCCTCGATGAGCCCGCCGCCGGCCTGAATGCGCGCGAGACGGCAGAGCTCAATTCGCTCATTCGCTTCATTCGCGACGAGCACGGCATTTCGGTGCTTCTGATTGAACACGACATGGGCGTCGTGATGGAGATCTCTGACCACATCGTCGTGCTCGATTACGGCCAGAAGATCTCCGACGGGTCTTCGGAACATGTGCGCACCGACCCGAAAGTGATCGCTGCCTATCTCGGCGTTGAAGAGGTGGAGGAAGCAGAAGAGCTCCATACGCAGGAGGCCGGGTCATGAGCGGCGGGAATGGCAGTGCGCCTCTCCTTGCCGTGCGTGGCGTGAAGACGTTCTACGGCAAGATCATTGCGCTCCGCGGCGTCGATGTGGACGTGCATGAAGGCCAGATCGTTGCGCTGATCGGCGCCAACGGGGCGGGCAAATCCACGCTGATGATGACCATCTGCGGCAACCCGCAGGCGCGTGAGGGCAGCATCGTCTATGAAGGCGCGGACATCACGCGCATGCCGACGCACCTCATCATGGCGCGTTCCATCGCGCAGGCGCCTGAGGGGCGCCGCATCTTCCCGCGCATGACGGTGCTTGAGAACCTACAGATGGGCGCGGCGATCACGAACTTTGAACACTTCGAGGAAGACCTCCAGCGGGTCTTTGAACTTTTCCCGCGTCTCAAGGAGCGGCAGCACCAGCGCGGCGGCACACTCTCCGGCGGCGAGCAGCAGATGCTGGCGATCGCCCGGGCGCTCATGAGCCGGCCGCGCCTCCTGCTCCTCGATGAGCCGTCGCTCGGTCTGGCGCCGCTTATCGTCAAACAGATTTTCGAGGTGATCCGCGACCTCAACGAAAAGCAAGGCCTGACCGTCTTCCTGGTGGAGCAGAACGCGTTTCACGCCCTGCGGCTGGCGCATCATGCTTACGTTATGGTGAACGGCGAGATCACCATGTCGGGCACCGGGGCGGAGTTGCTGGCGAGGGAAGAGGTTCGCGCCGCCTACCTCGAAGGCGGACGGCATTAGAGGGGCTGAATGACGGCGATCTGGGAAGTCTCGTTAGCCGATTTTCTCCTCGTCACCGTCTTTATCGGCGGGGGAGCCTCGTGGCTGACCGGCCGCGCGACGGCCATTACCTGGTCGCCATGGTGGCTGCTGCTTATCTATATCGTTCTCCTTACACTGGCGGCGCGTTTCATTCATTTCAGCCTATTTGAGGGGACGTTTTTCCTGCCGCCAGAGACGTTTATGACGGCGCTTTACTACACAGGCGTGGATTTCATCATATTAATGGCCGCCGCGGCGCTGGGTCGGCAGATCACCAGAGCCCGCCAAATGAGCGCCCAATACCACTTCCTCTACGATCGTTCGGGGCCGTTCGGCTGGCGCGAACGCGCGTGAACCATGAATGTCATTGCGGTGTCAGTCCCTTTTCTTTCCACGAGAAAACGGGCTAAATGCGCGCAGTTGGGGCATTCCTCGGCTTGCCCCTCAGCGACACGACCACCCGTTGGCGCTCGCCGCGCGGTCGTGTGCGCGTCGAAAATAAGGGAGACATCATGAAGAAGCTTTTGCTTGCCAGTGCGGCTGTAGCCTGGGCGCTGACCGGCTCAGCCTGGGCTGACATCAACATCGCCACCGCTGGTCCGATGACCGGTCAGTATGCGTCGTTCGGCGCGCAGATGAAGGCGGGCGCGGAACAGGCCGTCGAAGACATCAATGCTGCCGGCGGCGTGAATGGCGAGATGCTGTCGCTGACGATCGGCGACGATGCCTGCGATCCGAAGCAGGCCGTTGCAGTCGCCAACCAGATGGCTGGTGACGGTGTGGTCTTCATGGCCGGTCACTTCTGCTCCGGCTCCTCCATCCCGTCCTCAGCGGTCTATGCGGACGAAGGCATCGTCCAGATCTCGCCGGCTTCGACCAACCCGAAGTTCACCGACGAGCGTCCGAACCCCGATGGCGGTACGTATCGCGTCTGCGGCCGTGACGACCAGCAGGGCGCAACGGCTGGCGCCTACCTCGCCGCGAACTTTGGCGACAAGAACATCGCCATCATTCACGACAAGACGGCCTACGGCAAAGGCCTTGCCGATGAGACGCTTGCGGCCATGAAGGCGGCCGGCAAGGACGAGACCCTCTACGAAGCCTATACGGCCGGTGAGAAGGACTACACCGCACTGGTCTCAAAGCTGAAAGCTGAGAACATCGGCGTGCTCTATGTCGGCGGCTACCACACCGAAGCCGGCCTGATGAAGCGCCAGATGGTCGAGCAGGGCATGGACGACACCATGCTGATCTCCGGCGACGCGCTCGTCACCGACGAGTATTGGGCGATCACCGGCGACGCCGGCAACGGCACGCTGATGACCTTCTCTCCGGATCCGCGCAATGCCGCGGGCGCCGCAGATCTGGTGGAGAAGTTCCGTGCCAAGGGCATCGAGCCGGAAGGCTACGTGCTCTACACCTATGCCGCCATCCAGGCGTGGGCGCAGGCGGCGGCGACGGCCGGCTCCACCGATTATGACGCGGTCAACGAGGCGCTGAACACCGGCACGTTCGACACGGTGCTCGGCACGCTCAGCTTCGACGACAAGGGCGACGTTTCGCTGCCGGGCTACGTCTTCTACGAGTGGAAGGACGGCAGCTACGCCGAAATGTAAGGCTGGCTCTGCGCCGGCAGCCCGGCGCTTCAGCTACGCATCATAGAGCCCCGGCGCCATGCGCGCCGGGGCTTTTCGTTGCGGGTGGGGTAGGCAGGCTTTCTTTGGCCTTTCGTTTGGCGCATGTCTGCCTGAGTCACCTGTCATAGGGAGCCGCCCGCACCGTGCAGTCCTTTCCCGGTCTAACAATCGGCCACGCCACCGACACCAAGCTGAAGTCCGGCGTGACGGTGTTTCTGCCCGACGCGCCGGCCGTGGCGGCGGTGCATGTGGCAGGCGGCGCCCCGGCGAGCCGCGAGACAGACCTGCTCACGCCCGGCAACCTTGTAGAGCGCGTCGACGCGATCGTGCTCTCCGGCGGCTCGGCGTTCGGATTGGCCGCGGCCGACGGTGTGATGGAGTGGCTGGCGGCGCGCGGCCGAGGCTTTGCCGTCGGCCCAACGCATGTGCCGATCGTGCCGGCGTCGTCGCTCTTTGATCTCACCAATGGCGGCGACAAATCGGGTATCGCGCCCGGCGCGGCGCATGCCACCTATCATGCGCTCGGTCTGGCGGCCTGCGAGGCCGCGGACAGCGAAGTCGCCATCGGCTCTGTTGGCGCCGGCACAGGCGCAACGACAGCGGACCTGAAGGGCGGCTTTGGCGCGGCGGAAACGGTGCTTGCCGATGGCGTGCGCGTCGCGGCGTTTGCCGCCGTCAACGCCGTGGGGCGCGCGACGCTTGGCGAAACGCCCTATTTCCGGGCGGCCCCCTTCGAGAAGGACGAGGAGTTCGGCGGGCTGGGCCTGCCCTCACCGCTTCCCGCCGATGCCGACGCTATCGTCACCAAGCGAGCGGCGGAGCCGCAGGCGAATACAACGCTCGCCGTCATCGCCACCGACTGCGCGCTTTCTCGCGACGAGGCGAAGCGCCTGGCCATCGCCGGCCATGACGGGCTGGCGCTGGCCATCTTCCCGGCGCACACGCCGTTCGACGGGGACACCGTGTTCGCTCTTTCGACGGGTACAGGCGGCTCTGCGACAGGAGACCCCGTTCGCCTCACCGAGCTCTGCGCCGCCGCCGCGGCCACGCTCGCCCGCGCCGTTGCGCGCGGCGTCCATGCGGCCGTCGCCGCGCCAGGCGACCCGGTTCCGACCTGGCGGCGACGCTATGGAGCGGATACGCGCTCCTGAGGCCGGATACCTGGCCGCTTCGCGTTGTCGGCCGGCGCTTTGCTCTGCTATGCCGGGTTTCCTACCACGGAGCCCTGGATGATTCCGCGCTACAGCCGCGCTGAGATGGCCGACATATGGTCGCCGCAGACGAAATTCCGCATCTGGTTTGAGATCGAGGCGCATGCGCTCGACGCTATGGCGGCGCTCGGTCAGGTGCCGAAAGAGGCTGCGGTAAAAGTCTGGGAGAAAGGCCGCGCGGCCACCTTCGACGTGGCGCGCATCGACGCCATAGAGCGCGAGGTCAAGCACGACGTCATCGCCTTCCTGACGCATCTTGCGGAGATCGTCGGGCCGGAGGCGCGCTTCGTGCATCAGGGCCTCACCTCTTCCGACGTGCTCGACACGTGCTTCAACGTTCAGCTCACGCGCGCCGCCGATCTGCTGCTTGCCGATATCGACGAGCTGCTAGCCGCGCTGAAGAAGCGTGCGCTTGAGCACAGGAACACACTGACAATCGGCCGCTCGCACGGCATCCATGCGGAGCCGACCACCTTCGGTCTGAAGCTCGCCGGCGCTTATGCGGAGTTTGCCCGCGCCCGGACACGGCTTGAGGCGGCGCGGGCTGAGGTCGCGACATGCGCCATCTCCGGCGCCGTGGGCACGTTCGCCAATATCGACCCGCAGGTGGAGGCGCATGTGGCGCAGGCCATGGGGCTGACGCCGGAGCCGATTTCCACGCAGGTCATCCCGCGCGACCGGCACGCCGCGTTTTTTGCGGCACTTGCGGTCATCGCCTCGTCGGTGGAGCGGCTGGCGACGGAGATCCGGCATCTGCAGCGCACCGAGGTGCTGGAGGCTGAGGAATATTTCGCGCCGGGCCAGAAAGGCTCCTCTGCGATGCCGCATAAGCGCAACCCGATCCTGACGGAGAACCTGACGGGGCTGGCGCGCATGGTGCGCGCCTATGCGCTGCCGGCGATGGAGAACGTTGCCTTGTGGCACGAGCGCGATATCTCGCATTCCTCCGTGGAGCGCATGATCGGGCCGGATGCCACGGTGACCCTCGACTTCGCGCTGGCGCGACTGACCGGCGTCGTCGATCGGCTGCTGGTCTATCCGGAGCGGATGCGTGAGAACCTCGACCGGCTCGGCGGCCTCATTCACTCACAGCGCGTGCTCCTGGCGCTCACACAGGCGGGCATGTCGCGTGAGGAGGCCTATCGCGTGGTGCAGCTGAACGCCATGAAGGTGTGGGAGGCGGGTGCAGATTTCCTGACGGAGCTCGTTGCCGACAAGGATGTCCGAGCGGTACTTTCTGAGGACGACATCCGGCAAGTCTTCGACCTCGGCTACCACACCAAGCACGTCGACGCTTTGTTTCAGCGTGTTTTCGGTTGCGCGCAATCTGAGTAAGGCGTTGTCGTGCTTCGCAAAATCGCTCTGTTCCCCTCCGGGACCTGATCTGATCGGAAACCGGTGTCCACTTCACGGGATCATGCCGTAGACTGGGCGCAAGGAGAATCAGATGAGCGATCACAGCGGGAGCAATCGATCTCCGCCGCGCGAAAGCGCCTCTTCCGCGCCGACCCGGCTTAAGGTTCCTGATCCGGACGAGATCGGGCTGCCGCGCGCGCGCCGCAGCTACATGGTGCCGCTGGCGATCGCGATTGCGGTCTTTGTGCTGATTATTCTGGTGCGTGTAGCCTGGGGCTAGCCACCGGCCTCAGCCTGCGCCTCGGCCTCAATCTGTTCGATGGCCTCAGTCAGCTTCTCGTCCATCGTCCGCCGAATCTGGTGGTCAGACTTGTCGACATTGGCCGCGTCAAAATCGCCGCGGAGCTTGCGGAAGACGTCCTCGTCGCCCGCCTCTTCCATGTCCGCGCGGATCACTTCGCGCGCATATTCGTCCGCATCATCGCCGGTCTTGCCCAGCAACTCGGCTGCCCACAAACCCAGGAGCTTGTTGCGCCGCGCCTCGGCCTTGAAACGCAGCTTCTCGTCGAGCGCAAATCTGGTCTCGTGTTCTTTTTTGCGCTGATCGAAGGTCATGGTCCTCGCTCCTCCTCCGAAACTGGGGCTCCGAAACTCTCGCGCCCTCCCTAGCCTCACGGCAGATGGCGCGCAATGCCGGATGGATTGTAAATCAGCCTAACCCGCCAGGCGAAGCCGGCATTGCGCCCCCTCATTGTGTCCGGCCGGCCTTTCCGGTAGGTTCCGCGCCGCCGAGGGGGCTGGCCAGGATTCCTGCTCGTCGGCGCCACTATACTCAAGACCCCCACCATACTCAGACCGTGAGAGCCATGAATCGCCGCCGCCGCATCTATGAGGGCAAGGCCAAGATCCTGTACGAAGGTCCCGAGCCCGGCACACTCGTCCAGCATTTCAAGGACGACGCGACCGCCTACAACGCCAAGAAGCACGAGATTGTCGACGGCAAGGGCGTGCTCAACAACCGCATTTCCGAGTATATCTTCAACCATCTGAACGCGATGGGCATTCCCACCCATTTCGTGCGCGCGCTCAACATGCGCGAGCAGCTCATCCGCGAAGTCGAGATCATCCCGCTTGAGGTGGTGGTGCGGAACGTCGCTGCGGGCTCGCTGTCGGAGCGGCTGGGCATGGACGAAGGCACCGCACTGCCGCGCTCCATCATCGAATTCTATTACAAGAACGACAAGCTGAATGACCCGATGGTGTCGGAGGAGCACATCACCGCGTTCGGCTGGGCTAATCCGCAGGAGATCGACGACGTCATGTCGCTGGCCATTCGGGTCAACGATTTTCTGTCCGGCCTCTTTCTGGGCGTCGGCATCCGGCTTGTGGACTTCAAGATGGAGTGCGGGCGGCTGTGGGAGAACGACATGATGCGCATCGTCGTGGCCGATGAAATCTCGCCCGATTCCTGCCGGCTGTGGGATATCGCCACCAACGACAAGCTGGACAAGGACCGTTTCCGCCGCGACATGGGCGGGCTGCTTGAGGCCTATCAGGACGTGGCACGGCGGCTCGGTATCCTCAACGAGAACGAGCGCGTGCCGGCGAGCGGCCCGGTTCTCGTGCAGTAGCAAGGCGCCGAGATCGCGGCGATGAAAGCGCGCATCTTCGTCACGCTGAAAGACGGTGTGCTCGACCCGCAGGGTCAGGCGATCGAGGGCGCGCTCGCCGCGCTCGGCTTCGACGGCGTCGGTGCTGTACGACAGGGCAAGGTCTTCGACATTGAGCTCGCCGATCCGGCGGACGGCGAAGCGCGCCTCAAGGCCATGTGCGAGAAGCTGCTCGCCAATACGGTGATTGAGGATTACGAGATCGAGGTCGGCTGAGCGCCTAAAGATGCGGCAACGACTGGTGTCCTGCTGATGGCGCAGAATCCCCAGAAAACCCGACCGAGCAGCACCGCCGACCTTGTGATCGCGGAAGGTTTGCGCATATTGCTGGCCCGGTGAAATCCGCCCTTATCCTCTTTCCCGGCACCAACCGCGAGCGCGACATGGCGGCGGCGTTGAAGCGCGCCGGCGGACGCGATCCGGCGATCGTCTGGCACGGAGAGACGTCCCTCCCCGACGCCGATCTGATTGTCCTGCCGGGCGGCTTCTCCTTCGGCGACTATCTTCGCTCCGGCGCGATTGCTGCGCGCTCGCCAATCATGCCGGAGGTCATCAAACGCGCTCAAGCCGGGGCGCTGGTGCTTGGCGTGTGCAACGGCTTTCAGGCGCTCTGCGAAGTCGGGCTCCTGCCTGGCGTCTTGATGCGCAACACGTCGCTGAAGTTCGTGTGCCGCGAAGTGAAGCTGGAAATCGTCAACGCGCAGACGCCGTTCACGCGCGCCTATCGCGCCGGCCAGGTGATCCGCTGTCCCGTGGCGCATCATGACGGCAATTACTTCGCCGATGCGGCGACGTTGGATCGCCTGGGGGGCGAGGACTGCGTCGTGTTCCGCTATGCGGAGGGCACCAACCCCAACGGCTCGCAGCGCGACATTGCCGGCATCATCAATGCAGGTGGGAATGTGCTCGGCCTGATGCCGCATCCGGAGAACCTGACGGAGGCCGCGCAGGGCGGCACGGACGGTCTGCCGCTCTTCCAGAGCATCGCGTCAGGCTTTATGGAGCGCGCGGCATGACCTTCACTCAGGCTCAAGCATCGCGGCACGGCGACCGAAGTCGCGCAGGCGCCTGCTTTTTCGTGCACCCCTCTCGTCTGTCATCCCGGTTCGGCCGGAGGCCGAGACCCATGAACACCGGTGGGGCGGGGTTGAGCTAATGTGCGTGACCCGCCTGCTTCGGGACTATGGGTCCCGCACAGCGTCGCTGCGCGCCGCTTGCGGGATGACAAGCCTCGGGTCTAAGCGGGCCGTGGTGATCGCTTCGGCGTGTGTCGCACTTCTCGCCGCGTGCCAGACAGCGCCGCAGGGCTATGTGCTCCTCCACGCCAACCAGAAGCCGCTGGATGTGGCGGAACGCATCGCCAACAATGTCGGCACATGCTGGTTCAACAGCGCGCGCAAGGCCTTCGCTGAATATTCCTATGCGCCGGAACTCTCCTCGACCAACCGCCCGCGCGTGCTGATCGTCGACAAGGCAGACCCCGCCGGCCTGCCGCAGCTTGTCATTGAAGTCGTCTCGGCGAAGCGGGGCTCCGATGTGCGGCTCTTCGGGCCGCTGATGGACACCGGAGAGGCGGACCGCATTCGTCGCGATGTCGGGTTCTGGGCCGGCGGAGGCCGCACCTGTCGATAACCCGGGCGATGTTGCAGCCCTGTAGCTGATGCGCTTGGCGTTCAAGCGGCAATCGGGTGGCACAAGGATCTTTGTGAGATGGATTACCGGGGGCAAAGCGCTGCGGCTGGACGCCATGTTCTGCCCGATCTGACACGGGCTTGTGCGTTGATCGGGATCGCGCTCGTCAATGTCGGTTACATCGCCTGGCCACTCATCACCGGCTACCACGATGGCGGACTGGGAACGCCGTCGGACGACGCGGCCTATTTCGGCGTCAACGCCCTGTTCCTGTTCAAGTCCTATTCGCTGTTCGCCTTCATGTTCGGCGTGGGCTTCGCCTATCAAATCGCGTCGGCGGAGCGACGGGGCGCCAGCTTTGCCGGTCAATACTGGCGTCGCATCGCCGGCTTGCTCGGCTTCGGATTCCTGCATGTCGCGCTACTATTTCAGGGCGACATTCTCATCATCTATGCGGTACTCGGCGCGGTCTTCTTCCTCTTCCGCAGCCTCGGCATCGGAGCGCTGATCCGCTGGGCGGTCGCGATCTATGCCGTTCAGCTGCTGGCTATGGGGGCTCTGGCAGCGCTGATTTGGGTCGGCAATACGTTTGCGCCCGAGGACATGGCGGCGGAGGCGGCCTTCACTCAAGCTGCAGTGGATCGCGCCCATGCCGTGTTCGGCGCCGGCACGTTCGCGCAGTCGGTGCAGCTGCGCATCAGCGAGTGGTCGGAACTGACGAGCTATGCTTTTCTGATGCAGGGCTTCGGCGCGTTCTCCTTCTTCCTATTCGGGCTGGCTGCCGTGCGCGCCGGCGTGATCGCCGATCCGGGCGCGCCGATCTGGCAACGCGCGCGGCGTGTTTTCCTGCCTTTCGGGCTCGCCGGCAGCGTGTTGGGCGCCTGGATCATGGCGCAGGCCGACAGCTCCATGTCACCGGACATGTTCCTGGGCCTGTTCGTGATCACGTTGTTCAGCCCGCTTTCGAGCGCCGGCTATGTCGGCCTCATCGCGGCATGGGCACAAAAGCCCGCCGGATGGCTGCAGACATTTCTCGCGCGCGGCGGCACGGCGACCCTGACTGCTTATCTGATGCAGAGCCTCCTGTTTTCGCTCATCTTCAACAATTACGGGCTTGGCCTATTTGGCGAGCTCGGCGCGGCCGCCTGCACGGCTATCGCCTTCGCCGTAGCGCTCTTCTCAATCGCGTTCTCAAGCCTGTGGCGCCTGCGCTTCAAGCGCGGCCCAATGGAAGCGATCCTGCGCAGCTGGACCTATTGGGGGACACGCTGACCGACCCGCTGGCCAATCCCACACCGCGGCGCTAGGACCCCGACATGACCATCCCAATCACGCCGGAGCTCGTTGAAGACCACGGCCTGAAGCCGGACGAGTATCAGCGCATCCTCGATCTCATCGGGCGCGAGCCGACGCTGACGGAGCTCGGCATTTTCTCTGCCATGTGGAACGAGCATTGCTCGTACAAATCCTCCAAGAAATGGCTGCGCACGCTGCCGACCACCGGCGATGTCGTCGTTCAGGGTCCCGGCGAGAATGCCGGCATCGTCGATATCGGCGACGGGCTGGTGGCCGTCTTCAAGATGGAGAGCCACAACCACCCCTCCTATATCGAGCCCTATCAGGGCGCAGCGACGGGCGTGGGCGGCATCCTGCGCGACGTCTTCACGATGGGTGCGCGGCCGATCGCGGCCTTGAACGCGCTGCGCTTCGGCGAGCCGGAGCATCCGCGAACAAAGCATCTCGTCGCCGGTGTGGTCGCGGGGATCGGCGGCTACGGCAATTCCTTCGGCGTGCCGACGGTCGGCGGCGAGGTGAACTTCCACCGCTGCTATAACGGCAATTGCCTCGTCAACGCATTTGCACTCGGCATCGCGAAGCGCGACGCGATTTTCTATTCGAAGGCCGAAGGCGTTGGCCTGCCGGTCGTCTATCTCGGAGCGAAGACCGGACGCGACGGGGTCGGCGGGGCGACGATGGCGTCGGCGGAATTCGATCATCGCATCGAGGAGAAACGCCCGACCGTTCAGGTCGGCGATCCGTTCACCGAGAAGCGGCTCCTTGAAGCATGCCTGGAGCTGATGGCGACCGGCGCGGTGGTGGCGATCCAGGACATGGGTGCTGCCGGCCTCACCTGCTCAGCCGTTGAGATGGGCGCCAAGGGCGACCTCGGCATTCTGCTTGACCTCGACAAGGTTCCCACCCGTGAGGTGGGCATGAGCGCCTATGAGATGATGCTGTCGGAAAGCCAGGAGCGCATGCTGATGGTGCTGCGCCCGGAAAAGCATGCGGCGGCGGAGGCGGTTTTCACCAAATGGGGGCTCGACTTCGCCGATGTCGGCCGCACCACGGACGACCTGCGGTTTCGGATTCAACGGCACGGCGACGAGGTGGCCAACTTGCCCATCAAGGATCTGGGCGACGAGGCGCCGGAATATGATCGGCCGTGGGCGGAGCCGGCTGTGCCGCACGCGCTTGACGCGGATGCCATGGGCGAGCCGGGTGATCTCGCCGAGGCGCTCCTGACGCTCCTCGGCTCGCCTGACCTCTCCTCACGCCGCTGGGTATGGGAGCAGTACGATCATCTCATTCAGGGCAACACCGTTCAGCGCCCCGGCGGCGACGCGGCTGTGGTCCGGATCGACGGCATGGACAAGGCGCTGGCGCTCTCGCTCGACGTGACGCCGCGCTATGTGGATGCCGATCCGTTTGAAGGCGGCAAGCAGGCGGTGGCGGAATGCTGGCGCAACCTCACGGCCGTCGGCGCAACGCCGCTTGCCGTCACCGACAACCTGAATTTCGGCAATCCCGAACGGCCGAACGTGATGGGGCAGTTCGTGCGCGCCATTCAGGGGATCGGCGAGGCGTGCCGCGCGCTCAACTTCCCCGTCGTGTCGGGCAATGTCTCGCTCTACAACGAGACGCATGGCGAGGCGATCCTGCCGACGCCGGCGATCGGCGGCGTGGGGCTGATTGCAGATTGGCGCCAAGGCGCGACGCTCGCCTTCAAGGCGCCCGACGAAGCGATCCTGCTTGCGGGTGCACCGGCGGAGGGGGGCACGTGGCTTGGCCAGTCGATCTATCTTCGGGACATGCTTGGCCGTGAAGACGGCGCGCCGCCGCCCGTCGATCTGGCGCACGAGAAGCGTGTTGGAGACTTCGTGCGGACGGCCATCGCCGAGAACCTTGCGACCGCCGCGCACGATTTGTCCGATGGCGGCCTTGCCGTTGCGCTGGCGGAAATGGCGATGGCCTCTGGCATCGGAGCGGCGGTTGAGCTGCCGGCGAGCAGCCACCATGCGGCGCAATGGTTCGGCGAGGACCAGGGGCGATATCTCCTCACCGCTCAGACGGGCGATCAGCAAAGCCTCCTGGAGCGCGCCGCAGCGGCCGATGTCTCCTTGATGGAGATCGGCACAACCGGCGGCGACAGGCTTGCCCTCCCCGGTGCGCCGGCGCTTTCCGTTGCCGAGCTCAAATCACGCCACGAAAGCTGGTTTCCGCGCTTCATGGCTTAGACTCCGCAAGGTCCCCGCCCCTTCGCCGCATTGACCTCTCCGGGCTCCGTGCCCACATTGAGGCGGCTGCCGAATCCCGGCCGTATGCGGAGCCTGCTTCATGCCGATGAGCCCCAGCGAGATCGAGAAACTGATCAAGGAGGCGCTGCCGGACGCGACCGTCTCCATTCGCGACCTGGCGGGGGACGGCGACCATTACGCCGCCGAAGTGGTTTCGGAGCAATTTCGCGGCAAGAACCGCGTGCAGCAGCATCAGATGGTCTACGACGCGCTGAAGGGAAACATGGGCGGCGCGCTCCACGCGCTGGCGCTCCAGACGAGCGCACCGGATTAAACCGATCGTCGCACCGGGCCTGTCGCAGTTGCCGAAATCGCGCGTTTCGGCGTAAATCGAGGCGATGGACGGGGCCGAGACGAAGCGGGCGAGGAAGGATATTGCGAGATGACCGAGATTAAGGGCTGGATCGACGGCCAGGTGAAGTCCAACAATGTCGTTCTGTTCATGAAAGGCACGCCGACCTTTCCCCAATGCGGCTTTTCCGGGCAGGTCGTGCAGATTCTCGACTATCTCGGGGTCGATTATTCCGGCATCAACGTGCTGGAATCCGATGATCTTCGCCAGGGGATCAAGGATTTCTCCGACTGGCCGACCATTCCGCAGCTCTATGTGAAGGGCGAGTTTCTCGGCGGCGCCGATATTGTTCGCGAGATGTTTCAGGCCGGCGAGCTGAAGACGCTGCTGGAAGACAAGGGCGTCCTGGGCAACGCCTGACATACGCCTTTGGGCGGCGCTGTCGCGCCGCTGTCCCGTATTGTCTGCTAGACTATCGGAATGTTCCTGCTGGTGATCCTGCGGTCGCCAGCCGTTCCGGCCTTCCATAGACCAAAGCCTGATCGTCATTCCGATCGGGTCATTTCAGGGACGTCATGTCCAAGCCACCCGCCGAGCAGCCGGCAGGCGCCGCGCTGCCCTATGCCGAATTCGTGGCCATCATCGCCTTCATCATGGCGCTCAACGCGCTGGCGATCGATATCATCCTGCCCGCGCTGCAGCAGATGGGCGAGAGCCTGCTGGTAAGCGACGAGAACGCCAGACAATTGCCCATCACGGCCTATGTCGTGGTGTTCGGCCTGTCGCAGCTCCTTTTCGGGCCGGTGTCGGACCGCTACGGCCGGCGCAACGTGCTGCTCTTCGGGCTGGCCGTCTATACGGCTGGCGGCATCGGATCGGTCTTTGCGACCGACTTCACGACCTTGCTGGTGATGCGCGCCGTGCAAGGCCTTGGCGCGGGATCGACGCGCGTGATCGCGATCGCCGTCGTGCGCGACACGTTTGGTGGACGCCAGATGGCGAGCGTCATGTCGCTTGCTCTGATGGTCTTCATGGCGGTGCCCATCATCGCGCCGACGCTCGGCCAGGGTATTGCCATGGTCGCCGGATGGCGGGGAATCTGGGTCGCCGTGGCGCTGATCGGTCTCGCGGTGATGGTCTGGTGTTGGATACGCCTGCCGGAGACGTTGCGCGAAGCGGATCGTCGCTCGCTGCGACCCGGGCCGGTGGCGGAGGCGTTTCGCATCGTCTTAGGCAATCGTGTGGCGGCGTCCTATGCACTGAGCACAGCGCTGATGTTCGGCTGCATCTTCGGGTTCCTGAACTCCGCACAGCAGGTCTACCAAGGCACGTACGGCATCGGCGCGGCGTTTCCCATCTACTTCTCCGCCGGTGCGATCTTCATCGCCGCCTCGTCTTTCGCCAACGCGCGTCTGGTGGAGCGGCTCGGCATGCGGCGGCTGTCCCACGGCGCCTCGCTCGGCTTTGTCGTGGCAACCGGCCTGTTGACCCTGGTGGCCATCATGAATGGCGGGATCGCGCCGTTCTGGGCGTTCTATTGGCTGATCTGCGTGGCGTTCTGTTTCTTCGGCTTCATCGGGACGAATTTCAATGCGCTCGCCATGGAGCCGCTTGGCCATGTGGCGGGCACGGCGTCAGCGGTACTCGGCAGCCTGCAGACCTTTCTCGGCGGCGTCATCGGCGCGGCGATCGGCTACGCCTATGACGGCACCGTTCTGCCGCTGGCGCTCGGACTTTTCGGCCTGTCGATCTTGATGATTGCGATCGTTGTCGTGGCGGAAGGCGGACGGCTCTTCAGGCCGCAGATGGGACCCTAAGAGCCCGTTTGAGAATGCTGGCCGCACGCCTTATCGATCGCTGTTCAGACGGCCGCCTGCCAGGAAAAGGCCGGTTGGGGGCTCTTGTTCTTTAA
>JANQKG010000021.1 GCA_028281235.1 Afifellaceae bacterium
TGCTCTGGACCGATCCCTGGATCGCACAGCAAATGCTAAAAGTGCATCTGGACGAGAGTACTGACTTGGCCTCGCGGAAGAGTCAGACCATCGACGACATTGTGGCATGGTTTGACCGAAAGATCGGCCTGTCGGGTAAGAACGTCTGCGATCTGGGCTGTGGGCCTGGCCTCTATGCGAAGCGCATGGCGACAAGAGGCGCCAGGGTTACTGGCGTCGATTTTTCTGCCGGTTCACTCGACTACGCGAGGTCCGAAGCCGCCGCCCACAATCTGGATATTGAATACCGAAAAGCAGACTATCTGATCGATGATCTGCCCGACAGACAAGATGTCGTCAGCCTGATTTACTGTGATTTCTGCACGCTCCCACCCGAGAAGCGACGCACGCTTCTGGAGCGGGTTAAGGGAATGCTGAACCCTGGTGGGGCGTTCGTTTTCGATGTGTCGACCACGCAGCAATTCGAGAAGCGGCGTGAGGTCATGACCTACGGTCGCCGTCCCATGGGAGACTTTTGGTCACCAGATGACCATTTCGGTTTCCAGACCACCTTTCTCTATGATCAGGATAAGATCGCGCTGGATCGTTATCTGATCGTTGCGCCAGAACGTCGGTTCGAGATATTCAACTGGATGCAGTATTTTGATCCCGAGATGATCTCGAGCGAAGTGCGCGAAGCCGGGCTGGTCGTAGAAGAAGTCCTTGATGTCATGACCGGAGAACCTTGGACGTCGGAAGCGGAGGCGCTGGCCGTTGTTTCACGGGTGTGAGCTCTGTTTCCATCCCGGTTTGGAGCGCAAGTCCGCTTCGTCCGCACGGCGGTCATCTCGATCCGGGTAATGGTGCCTATCTCTGCCGGAACCTTAACTGACCATCACCCCTGATACTCCAGAATATAGAGCCCGGCATTGTAGTCGGACACATAAGCCAGCCCATCCTTTGACACCCAGATGTCGCAGGACTGGATGACCTTGGCCCGGTTCGGACGGCGGTCCATCAACCGTGCTGGCGCAGGAGGCACGAAAGCAGCCACTTCCTTCGGCTGATATTCGTTTGAGATATCGTAGACGCGCACACCGGCATTTTGCTGGGTGGCGAAGATCAGCTGGTCGCTGACGAAGCTGTCCGGCCGGTTCTCATGAATGTTATGCGGTCCGAAATGTGCGCCCTTGGCGGCATAGTCTTCTTCGTTCGGGATCGGCACGGTCGAGATGCTGACCGGGTTCGACGGTTCGCGAATGTCGAAGAGCCAGATATGCTTGATCCCGTCGGCACAATTGTCGAGCACAGCCTCGTCTGCGACAACCAAAAGGTCGCGGTCGGGAAGAGGTAGGGCATTGTGGGTGCCACCGCCGAACGGCGGCGACCAGTTGCGATGGACGATCAGTTCGGGGTTGGTGCGGTCTTTGACGTCCATGATCACAAGACCGCCATCGCGCCAGGCCCCGTAGGCGGTATCGCCATGGACGATGGCGTGGTGCAAGCCTGCGCGTGCCTGATCTTCAGAGAGCTCTTCGCCCGCCGCGGCGTTCATGCCCGGCAACCAGTATCGCCCGGCTTCTTTGGGGTTGGTGGGATCGGTCATGTCGACCGTGATGAAGATGTAATCGGTGAACCCATCGATCAATGCCGAGGCATAGGCCCATCGGCCGCCGACATACCAGATGCGATGTATGCCGCCGCCTTCAACCTCCATGAAGCCGATCTTCCGGGGTTCAGCGGGGTTTGAGATGTCATAGACGGACATCCCGGCCGTCCAATCCCGGGTCTTCGACATCATCGTGTCTGCCGTACCGACCTTTTTGCCGAGCTTACCCTTGTAGTACTCCACTTCGTTCTGGAACTCCTCGGCCGCGAACATGTTCTTGGCGTTGATGACTAGGAGCAGGTCTTCGTGGCTCTGTAGATGGATGTTCCAGGTGTTGGGCGGGGCCGAGACGTAGGCCACTGGCTTCGGGTCGCGTGGGTCGCTGCAATCGACGACGCTGAACCCGTCGGAAAACATGTGCCCGACAATCGCGTGCCCCTTGTTGACCATGAGCTGCACACCGTCCGGCCGCCCGCCTTGATCGGAATAGCCGATCAGTTTCATGTTTGTGGAGTAATCCGGGGTCGGCAGATCCTGCTTTGTCATGGTGCCTCTCTTTGTATTGCACGTCAGGCGGCGCGAAGTTCCGTGTCAAACAGCTCGCGCAGTTCCGGCGCAAACCGGCGGCGTGTGACGTCCACTTCGGCGCGCGTTGCCTTGGCAAAGATCTCTCGGGTTGCGTTATCAAGCTCGATGAGCTCGACCCCCTGGCGGCGCAGTTCGGCGCTGCAGATCGCATCGTCCTCCTCGGCAAACCGTCTTTGCGCGTCGACGGACCGGTCGACGGCGCGCTGAAGGCCGTCACCGGCGTTGGGGTTGAGGCTCTTCATGCGTTCTGCGTTGAACAGAACCAGCGCCACACCGAGGAGGTGCCGCGTCAGGAGGATATGGCGGTGGGTCTGGTAAAGCTCGAAATTCAGAATGTTCGTGAGTGGGTTCTCCTGCGCATCGACCCGGCCTGACTTCACTGCATCAGGCAGATCGCGTACATCGATGGCCATGGGGTCAAAGCCAAGGGCACGGAAGACGCGTTGGTGGTCCTCGTTGGCCAATGTGCGAATCTTCAACCCTTTGCAGTCGTCGAGGGTTTTGACGGACACGGCACTTGAGATGTGGCGCAGGCCGTTGTCCCAATAGCCCAGCACCTCGTACCCGGTGGCCGCCGCCACCTCGCGCCGCAGACGATCCCCGAGCGCCCCATCGAGCAGGGCGTAGGCGCGACGCCGATCCGGCACCACGAAGTGCTGATCGAAAAGGCCGAGTTCAGGGATGCGCTTGGCTAGATAGCTCGACGAAAAATAGCATCCGTCCAGCTCGCCGCCTTCGGTCATCGATAGCAGATCGGCCGCTTTGTGACCCCGCGCAACGATGTTTTCGTCGAAGGCGAGCGAGACTGCGCCGCCCGTCTCCTCTGCCACCGCCTCCGCCAGAACCCGCCCGCCGCGCGTGTGAACGGATCTGTCTCCTTGATAACCACCGAACTTCAATTCCAGTGTCATGGCATTCTCACGTGAGCTCGTTCATCAATTCAGAGGGATCAGCGGCAAGGCGACGGCCTCCCGACGCCAAGTCGGAACAAATCAGCAGAGCCGAGGGGTGCTATCGTATCTCGTGAAGCGCTGCGGCGTTGGCTGGCATGCGGCTCAAGGAAGAGGGACATCGTTCGCGTATTTTGGAACTTGATAGCCGTTCTGCACGGCGGGCCGTTCGGCGATGCGCACGTACCAGTCACGGACATTGGGGAAATCGTGTAGATTGATTTGCTGCCAGTCGTAGCGCGAGACCCAAGGCCAGATGGCCATATCGGTGATCGAATAGTCGCCACGTCCCCCGCCGGCGACATAATCTCGCCCGTCCAACCGCTTGTTCAGAACGCCGTAGAGGCGATTTGCCTCCTTCGAGTAGCGCTCTTCCGCGTAAGCAGACTTGCCGGAATTGTACTTCACGAAGTGGTGGACTTGCCCAAGCATCGGGCCGACGCCGCCCATCTGCCACATCAGCCATTCGATCGCGGGCCAGCGCGCCTCACCCTTTGGCAGGAACCGGTCGTATTTATCGGCGAGGTAGAGCATGATCGCTCCGCTTTCCATCAACTGGATGCCGGTGTCGTGATCGACGATGGCCGGGATGCGATTGTTAGGGGCGATCTTCAGGAATTCGGCGTCGAACTGCTCGTCCTTGGAGATGTCGATGGCATGTGCATTGTACTCGACGCCAAGCTCCTCAAGCATGATCGAGACCTTACGGCCGTTTGGGGTGGTCCAGGTGTAGAGGTCGATCACGTGTCAGTCGTCCTTCAGGAGTGTCGCAATGACAGATTTCAGGTGGTTGCGCATCGCCGCATGCGCGGCTAGGCGATCGCGGTTCTCAAGTGCGGCAATGATCTCTTCGTGCTCGGCGAAGGAATGGTAATCGGCCGGTGGTCCGTCCTGCGGAAGGTCCAGTCTGGACCACACGACCGAAAGCCGGACCGCATTCACGATCCGATGCAGCTCGGCCAGAAGCGGATTTCCCGAGGCGACTGCAATCAGCTCATGCAATCTCGCGTCGAGCCGCTCGTATTCCTCCCAACTGGCGGCCATTCGCATGCTTTCGGCAAGACGGCGTGCCTCGGTCAAATGACGCGGGGCGGCGTGGATCGCCGCGTGGCCTGCCAGTTCGGGCTCAAGCGACAAGCGGGCCATCATCGCGGCGTACGGGCTGGTGATTTCAGCAAGCCGCACAACGAGCGGTTCATTGCTCTTGTCGGCAGCCACCGGCTTCCGCAAGAACGTCCCGCGGCCGACGTACCGTTCGACGACGCCCTCAGCCTCCAGGGCCGTCAGCACTTTGCGCAACTCTCCGCGCGAGATGCCCAGCTTCTCACAAAGGTCGCGTTCTGGCGGCAGCCTGTCACCCGTGGCTGCTCCGGAACTGGCAAGCCAAGCCCCGAAAGCGTCGCGGGACGCCATTGTCGTGCCGAGGGCGTTCATTGGTTAACCAATTTGCTTCAGCTCGGAACTCTAGCAAAAGAGGACATCAGCGACGGAGTCAATAAATAATCATGTTTACGTTGCTGGTGCGTCGGGCTAGTTATGGTCCAAGCAAGCGCCGGTCAGGGATAAGCAGAATTGGTTAACCAATATAGGCGTGGGCTCCGCCCGACGAAATGGGGAGATCGGCGTTAGATGCGCAGCGCGGAGGGCGTGAAATACACCCGCTCGATGTCCGTACCAAAGAAGATGAAGGCATGGGTACTAGGCGATCCCGATGAACTGAAGCTTATTGTGAAAGACGTGCCGGTGCCTGGTCGGGCAGAGGCGCTGGTGCGGATTGACGCCGTGGCGATATGCGCAACGGATCTTGAGGTCATCAGTTACGGCACGCCGGCGATGTTCGAGGGTGGACCGCCCTTCAACAAGAACTTCACGCCCGGCCACGAATACATGGGTACGATCGCGGCGCTGGGGCCGGGGGTGGATGAGTTCGAGATCGGCGACCGTGTAACGGTCGAGATCCATGCCGGATGCGGTCAGTGCAAACGCTGCCGGATGGGCATGTACACGTCGTGCCACAACTACGGTTTGAACTATGGTGACCGCGACAAAGGACACCGGGCGAACGGATTTACGACGAATGGCGGGTTCGCAGAATACGCCGTCAACAACATCAACACGATGATTAAGGTTCCCGACCAGATGTCGGATGCGGAGGCCACGCTTGTGGTGACGGCCGGGACTTCGATGTATGGGCTGACCGAGCTTGGCGGGCTGGTCGCCGGTGAAAGCGTGGTGGTGATTGGGCCCGGGCCAATCGGGCTTTTGGCGGTTGCAGTCGCAAAGTCCCTGGGCGCCAGCCCGGTGGTTCTTATCGGCACCCGCGAGAACCGCAACATGATTGGACGAGAACTTGGCGCCGACGCGACCGTCGATGCCCGCAATGAAGACGTGATGGCGCGCGTCAAGGAAATCGTCGGACCGAAAGGAGCGGACTACGTCCTCGATTGCGCGGGCAGTGAAACGACGGTTAACCAAGCCGTCCACATGACTAATCGGGGCGGCAAGGTCTGCCTCGCGGCCTTTCCCAAGACACCGGTCACGTTCGATCTCGGCTACCTCGCGGTCAACAACATCTACCTGTATGGCATTCGCGGCGAGGGCAAGTCGGCCACTCATCGGGCGATGACGTTTATGGCCGAAAAGCGTTTCGATGCGACGAAGGTCCACACGCACACTTTTCCGATGCAGGACCTGCCGGATGCGCTTCGCCATGCCCGCGAGCGAATCGACGACGCGATCAAGGTGGTTGTGTCGATGCACGACACCAATGCCGGCGCAGTCGCAGCGGAATAGTGTGAGGAGACATGTCAAAGGCCAAACGAGGGATTTACGCTGCGGCCGTTTCTCCGTTTCGGGCGGATGGGTCGCTCGATTCCCAGAAGCTTACCGCCTATTGCAAACACCTGATTTCTGAGGGCGGATGCGATGGTGTGGCGCCGACCGGAACAACGGGCGAGGGCAATTCGATCTCCTATCGCGATCGGATGGCGCTTCCAGGGGCCTTCGCAGAAGCCGGGTTCGATCCGAGCCGCGCTATCTTCGGGACCGGCTCCTGCGCAACGCAGGACGCTGTCGATCTGACGGCGGCGGCGGTTTCTGCAGGATATTTCAATGTGTTGGTTCTACCGCCTTTCTATTACAAGGATCCCAGCGATGAAGGGCTCTATGCCTACTTCTCGCAACTTGTGGAAAGGGTTGGCGATCATCGGCTGCGGGTCTACCTCTATCACTTCCCGCAGATGTCGATGACGCCAATTCCGGTCGACGTCGTTGTTCGTCTGAAGCACGCCTTTGGACCGGTGATAGCGGGTCTAAAGGACTCCGGCGGCGACCTGTCGCAGACGCTCGCTTTCGCCACCGCGACTGGCGGGGTCGACGCGGATTTCGACGTCTATCCGTCGAGCGAGGCATTTCTGTTCGACGGGCTGACTGGCGGTTGCGCCGGCGTCATCTCCGGTTCCACAAACGTGTTCGGCGCCTATTCGCGTGACGCGATGACGGCCGCGAACAGAGCTGACAGCGATGCTTTTGCGATGGTGAAGGTAGCCCGCGCGATGGCATCGAAATACCCACTGGTGGCGGCTATGAAGCAGATGGAAGCCTGGCGCAGTGGCGATGACAGTTGGACGCGCATGGCACCGCCCCTGGTCCCGCTGAGTGCGGAGCAGCAAGCCAGCCTCAAGGCGGATGTAGAGGCTCTGAAAGCCCCGGCTCTGGCGGTCTAGCGATAAACCACAGTGGCCACGGGAGGGAGGTCTTGGAAGGACCGGACTACTTTCATCGCTTCGTGGTCATCGAGTTTCCGACGCTGGCCGACGGCACCGCATGCTTCAAGTCCGACGAATATGAAGCCGCCGCACTGTTTCGCCGGGCGGGCGGTGCGGGTGAAGTACAGACCGTCGTCTTGGAAAGCGGCGACGCGACGACCTAAGGACGAAGCGATGAAAGTCGACCGAGTGATCATGGCGCAGCAGGGTGCGCCGGACGTGATGCAGTTCGAGACCGTGGAGCTACCCCCGCCCGGAGAGGGAGAAGTCCAGATCCATCAATCTGCCATTGGGCTGAACTACATGGATGTCTATCAGCGCTCAGGCCACTATCCGATGGAATTGCCGAGCGTCTTGGGGCTCGAGGCCGCCGGCGAAATCTCTGCGGTCGGAGCCGGCGTCGCGAATCTGTCTGTCGGAGACCGAGTTGTCTATGGCGGCGTCCTGGGCGCTTATACGAGCCGGCGCAATGCCTCGGCGGCGCGCATGTTGAGAATCCCCAACGGAATCTCGGACGATATTGCTGCGGCATCGATGATGAAGGGGATGACGGTCGAGTATCTGCTCGAGCGGACCTACAAGGTGAAGCCGGGGGATAAAGTTCTGTTCTTTGCGGCCTCCGGCGGCGTGGGTCAGATCGCAGGCCAATGGGGCAAGCATCTTGGGGCAGAGATGATTGGCGTCACGTCTGGGCCCGAGAATTGCCGAAGGGCGCTCGATTTGGGCTATGCCCATGCGATCGATCGCAAATCCGAAGACATTGCCGCGCGGGTCAAGGAGATCACCGGCGGGATCGGGGTCCCCGTTGTCTACGACAGCATCGGCAAAGCAACCTTTGAGACCTCGATTGCCTGCCTCGCCACTTACGGGATGTTCGTTTCATTCGGGGCTACGACCGGGGAGGCACCCGCAGTTGCGCCAAGTTTGCTGCAGAAAGCGGGGTCGCTCTACTTCACCCGTCCTACGCTTGCGAATTATGTCGGGCCGCGGGCCGATTTGGAGCATTCGGCAGGTCGGGTCTTTGACATGATTCTCGGCGGTCAGGTTGCGGTGAATATCAGTCAGCGGCGACCGTTGAGCGAAGTTGCGGCAGCGCACGCCGATCTAGAGGCTGGTGTGACGACGGGCTCCACGATTTTCTTGCCCTGAGGCAGGCGACTTGCGCGGTCTTTCGGCCCATGCGTGCGGTGGCGGGCGTCGGCATTTCGATCCCGGCCATCCCCTATCAGGCATTCACCCCTCATTTTGGCAATGTCGCTCTCAAAAGTGCCAAGCATTGCGTCTTGTGCTTGTGTATTGGGGCAAGAGCCTCGCGGCGGCGACCTCATTCCGCGCTTGGCAGACGGACACCCCATGCGATTTGCTGGAGAGAAGAGGATCAGGAACAACCCGACTGGCAGGCCCGATCTGCCGCCTTGAATCCTCGCGGGTCTTACCATTTGACGTACATGCTGTTTGGCCAAAGTATGAAGCTCTGGAGGAAAGCACATGGATGTAAGTGCGCTCAAATCCCAGAATGTTCGCCCGAACAGGCTCTATGAGCAGGTAGCCGGACAAATCGAGGCTCTCATCCGGGATCAGCAACTGCGGGCAGGAGCGAAGTTGCCGAGCGAACGCGAGCTTTCGAAGCAACTGGGAGTCGGTCGCCCATCGTTGCGCGAAGCAATGATCGCTATGGAGACGCTCGGGTTGGTGGATTTCAGGGTCGGGGAGGGGACGTTTATTGCGACTGAACTGCCGCCGAACGCGGGTGTCTCGATCGTTGCGGACGCAGATTTGGGCCCCGGCCCCAATGAACAATTCGAGGCGCGCCGTGTGATCGAAGTCGTATGTGCCGGTCTGGCCGCGCGTCGCGCGACGCCCCGGCAAATCGACGAGATGGAAGAATGCGTAGATGCTATGGTCGCACAGATTTCTGCGTCGATCGATCCGGCGCATGCGCACCGGCAGTTTCATGAGCTGCTGGCTGCCGCCTCAGGAAACAAGATCTTCGTAAAGGCAGTTAGGGATCTTTGGGACCTGCGGGGACAGTCAATGTGGGGTTTGCTGCGACAGAAGGCCGAGCACGTCGAAAGCTGGGGGGCTGGTCTGAGCTTCAGAAGGCGTCTTATAGAGTGCTTGCGCCTTCGCGACGAAGCGGGCGCGCGCGCTGAAACAGAGGCCTATTTTGATCGCGCTAGAATCATGTATTTCGGCTGACGAAGCTGGCCTCAATCTCTCTTCGGGACGGAACCCTGCCACGCTGAAGTAATCGACCGTGCAGGGAACGATCGTGTGATGGGCAGAGGGCCAGTGACCTGGCCGGTCACCTACGTGAGCGGAACGGACCCGGAGGGCTGAGCGGATGTCTGGGCATCCGGCAATTGCTGCGGGATCATCGCCTGAAGCAGCGCGTTCCTGACGCAATCTAACAGGCTGCGATTGTGTGCCTGGATTGCCGTCTGCGCGCGTCGGCTGTCGCGGGCGAGCAAGGCGCGCATGACGCGTTCGTGCTGTCGCAAGAAGTGCTTGCTCTGGTTGCCGAACAGAATGCTTTGGAAGCGCAGGCGTCTGAGGTGGATCGCGTTTTGCGCGTGGATTTCTGCAAGGATCGTGTTGCCGCACTCGCGAACCAGCGTTTCATGAAACTGCTGATTTGCCGCGAAGTAGCTGGCAAGATCATGCCCGCCGTGAAGTCGGTTCATCTTCTCATGCAAGGCCTTCAACTCGCTCAGCAAGGCGTCAGAGCCGTGCTCGCAGACGAGCCGAGCCGCCGAGCTTTCCAGCGCCGCGATGACTTCGAAACGCTGGGAGATCATCTCCACTGTCGGCGCCGTGACAGTGGCGCCCCGATTCGGGGACAGCGTGACGAACCCCTCGCTCGCGAGTACCTTCAGCGCTTCGCGCAAGGGGGTCCGCGAGACACCAAAATGCTCGCACAAATCGCGCTCCGGAATCCGCATTCCGGGAGGCAGTTCGCCTTCGACGATCATGTCCCGCACGCGGGCGACCAATTCCTCATGCAGGGCCGTCAGCTTCAACTGAGGCCGACGCCAACCCTGCCGCCTGCCGGTATCGCTGGTTTCTATGTCCATGCCTTGTTTCCCTAATACCGACGTCGCGCCGACCCTGACAAAGTCAGCGGCATCATCGGCTGACAGATCGCCAGACTTCTGCTCCGCTCGCTGTTCGCCCTCAATATAATCCGATTCCAGTAAGCCCGCTGACGACCGTCATGCGATGCGCCGACTCTCTCAGCGCACCGGCGCATCGCCGGTGCCTGCCTGTGTTCCTGGCCAAGGTGGGATATGGTCCCTAGTCCACCGCAATGATGCCGCTGCTTTGCGTCAAGCGATCCCGACGTGCCGATCCAGAAGGGTGGTCCATCTGACCATACTCTACCATATTCGGACCAAAGCTGGCCATGAAGCTCTTGCATACAGTTTTCAGCCAACCAGTTCTGTCCCCGAACAATCACGTGAGAGAAGCGGTTAACGGGCGACAGTGAGACTGCCAAACAGGTTGTTGCCGCTCATCCAACCAATCGCGAATCTCCTGCCGGCAGTCACACGTCTTGTTTGCACAATCGAATATACGTAAGCATACTTGCGAGCGCCCCGATATTTTCGGGAGACGCCACAGGCCATCACCTGATACTATCGATCCGATCGTCTTGATGAGAGAATCAACTACGAAGTTGAAGCAGATTCGACCATAACAGGCCACCCTCCTTGAGTTAGTATAGGAAGCAAGCAACATCGCGCTCACCACTTGGGCGAAGATGCGGTGTTTTGTCACGGCAGCGTGGCATGCGATGCGTGCAGCGGGGATGGAAACGGCAGCCGCTTGGCGGGCTGAGGGGGCTTGGTACCTCCCCTTCCAGGGGCGGTACGGTCTCGCGGTTGCGCGGGTCCGGAACCGGCACGGAGCCGCGCAACGCCACCGAGTAGGGATGCAAAGGCTTGGCAAAAAACGCCTCCTTCGAGCCTATCTCGACGATCTTTCCAAGATACATGACGGCGACGCGATCAGCGATCTGGCGGACGACGCCCATGTCGTGGGAGATGAACATCAGCGTCAGGCCAAGCTTTTCCTTCAAGCCCTGCAGGAGCTCGAGGATCTGAGCCTGGATCGAAACATCAAGGGCAGATGTTGGCTCGTCGGCGATGATCAGCCGCGGCTCGGTGGCAAGCGCACGGGCAATCGCGATGCGCTGGCGTTGGCCGCCGGAGAATTCGTGCGGATACCTGCCGGCATGCTCGGGCATAAGACCAACCTGCCTGAGCACGCTAGCCACGCGGTCCGGCCGCTCGCGGCGCTGTCCGATCCCGTGAATATCGAGATTGCGCCGAATTGCTGTGCCGACCGTCATGCGTGGATTGAGCGACGCATAAGGGTCCTGGAAGATGAACTGGATATCCTTGCGATACGGTTTGACCAATCTCTGTGGCAGGGCGGTGAGATCGACCCCGGCAAACTCGATGCTGCCGCCGCTCGCTTCGATCAATCGCAGGATCAGTCTTCCAAGCGTCGTCTTACCGCAGCCCGACTCTCCCACGAGGCCGAGCGTCTCGCCCTCGTGCACGTCGATATCGACGGCATCGACCGCCTTCAGCACGCCTTTGGCACCGAAGCGGCCGGTGCTGACGGTATAGTGCTTCGACAGGTCGCGCGCCTTGATCAGAGCGGTGTTCGTCATGGGCTGATGGCGTTCGGCAGGACGCAGCGGGCAGTATGGTCTTCGCCAACCTTCCGCAGGTCGGGAATTGCCAGCCGACATTCGGGCTGGCGCAAGTCGCAGCGATCGTAGAAGCGGCATCCAGGCGGCAAATCCGCAAGATCGGGAACATCGCCGGCGATGCTTCTCAGCGTATTGCGTGTATCGACTACGCTAGGAACAGCGGCTAAGAGCTTGCGCGTATATGGGTGTGCAGGGCTGTGAAACAGTGCATCGACAGGCGAGAGTTCCACGACGGCGCCAGCGTACATGACCATGACACGATCACACAGCTGGGCGATGACGCCGAGGTCATGGGTGATGAACAGGACGGTGAGATCGAATTCGTCGTGGAGCTCGCGGATCAAGCGCAGAATCTGGGCCTGGATCGTGACATCGAGTGCGGTGGTCGGCTCATCGGCGATGAGCAGGCGCGGACGAAGGGCAAGTTCCATCGCGATCATCACCCGCTGTAGCATGCCGCCGCTGAGCTCGAACGGATAGGCGCTCATCACCCGACCGGGTTCGGCGATATGCACGCGATCGAGCATTGACCGCGCCTCCCCGGACGCCTCAGCACGACTCATCTTCCGGTGCAGCATGATGACTTCTGTCATCTGCTCCCCGATGCGGAAGACCGGATTCATAGCGGTCCGCGGCTCTTGGAAGACCATCGCGATCCCGGCGCCGCGGACACGTCGCATCTGCGCTTGGGTCTTGGCGCGCAGATCCTCGCCTTCAAACATGATCGAACCGCCGACAACGCGGCCCGGCGGCCAGGGAATCAGCCCCATGACCGACAAGGCTGTTACCGACTTGCCGCTCCCCGATTCGCCCACGATACCGAGTATCTCGCCGGGTCTGACGTCAAAGCTGACCCCGTCCACCGCTTTGATGACGCGACCGTCGCTGACAAACTGGGTCTGCAGATCGCGAACGGACAAGAGCGGCTGTGAGGACATCGCGCTACTGTTTCATCCGCGGATCGAGCGTGTCGCGCAGACCGTCGCCGAGCAGGTTGAAGCCGATGACGACGATGAAGATTGCAAGACCCGGATATGTCGCAACATGCGGGGCGATCATCACATATGTCCGCCCATTGGAGAGCATTGCGCCCCATTCGGGTGTCGGCGGCTGCACACCAAGGCCGAGAAAGCTGAGGGCCGCCGCGGTTAACAGCACGGTCGACATCCGCAACGTCGTCTGAACCATTAGCGGCGCGAGCGAATTGGGCAAAAGGTACAGGCTGATGATATTGAAGGTCGATTCTCCGGAGGCATGTGCGGCCTCAACGAATTCGCGTTCCTTCAGCGACAGAACGGATGCACGGGCGATACGCGCGAACTGAGGCACGGAGAACAGGCCCGTCGCCACGATCACGTTGAAGAAGCCCGGGCCGAGCGCTGCGACGATTCCAATCGCCAGAAAGATTGACGGAAAGGCAAGCATGACATCGATGATGCGCATCAAGATGCTGTCGATGATGCCGCCGAAATACCCGCCGACCACCCCGATCAGAACGCCGATGACCAGGCCGATGGCCACGGCGGTCGCCATGATGATGAACGAAACGCGCGCGCCGTAGATGATGCGGCTGAGAATGTCGCGGCCGATGTCGTCGGTGCCGAGCCAGAACTCTGTGCTCGGCGGTGCCAACCGCATGCGCAGTGAGCCTGCCAGAGGGTCATAAGGTGCCACCCAAGGGCCGAATGCGGCGAAGAAGAGATAGACGCCGACGATAAGGAAGCCGATTTGGGCACTCCGGTTTGTCGAGAAGCGTCGCCAGAACGCGCTCATCGGTCGCTGGTGGCGTCGGACGGCCGGGCTCAGGCTTGCGTCGGTCATGGTCGCTCACTTCAGCCGGATGCGAGGATCGAAATAGGCGTAGCTGATGTCGGTGATGAGGTTCACGAGGACAAAGATGATCGCCACCATCAGCATGGTCGATTGCACGACCGGATAGTCGCGGGCGAGGATTCCATCCACCAGAAGCTGGCCGACGCCGGGCACCGCAAACACGATTTCGGTCGCGACGGAGCCGCCGAGCAGGTAGCCGAACTGCAACCCGATCACGGTGCTGATCGGGATCATGGCGTTTTTCAGAGCGTGTCGGATGATCACGATGGGTGGAGACAAGCCATTGGCGTAGGCGGTGCGAATGTAGTCCTGTCGGATCACTTCCAGCATGGAGGCGCGCGTCATGCGCGCGATCAGCGCCATCGCACCCGTTCCCAATGTTATCGCGGGAAGAATGAGAGAATACAGATCGGTACCGCCGCCGGCCGGAAAGATCGGGAAGGTGACCGAGAGCGTCCACATTAAAAGAAGCCCCAGCCAGAAGTTCGGCATCGCCGCACCGAACAACGCGAAGAGCATGCTGGTGGAATCAAAGAACGAATTCTGGCGGACCGCAGCCACCGCCCCGATGACGATGCCCACGACAAGCGCAAGCACCAGGCCGAGCGCTGACAGTTTCAGTGTGACGATGAGGGCCCGCCACATCATCGGGCCGACGTCGAGACCCGTCGAAATCGACTTGCCAAAATCGCCCAGCATGAGATTGCCGAGATAGTAGAAATACTGAACGGGGAGCGGTTGATCGAGGCCGTGCTTGCGACGGATCGCTTCGATGACTTCCGGATTGGCCTCTATGCCGGCAAGGACTTCTGCAGGATCGCCTGGGGCAAGCTTCAACAGCAAGAATGAACACAGCGTGACGCCGATCATCACCGGGATGAGGTGTATCAGCCGGCGGAGGATATACGGCAGCATGAGCGATCAATCCTGCGGGCGTGTCCCTGCGGCGGGCGCGTGACCGCCTCGCCGCAGGGGTGATGGTCGACCTACTGCCTAAGCCAAGTCTGCTCGTTCGCCCAGGTGGATACGCCGCCCACAGGGTCGAACACGAAGTTCTGGACGTTCGATCGCTTGCCGGCGACGACGCTGGGCGTCAGTAGGAACACCCAGGGCGCGTCCTCGCGCAGGACAAGCTGTGCACCGCGCAGAAACTCGTCGCGCATCGCGTTGTCCCGCTGCGCCATCGAGGTGGCCAGAAGATGGTCGAACACCGGACTGGAATAGAATGCCCGGTTGACCCCGTTGGGCGGCACGGCATTGGTGTGCGCCGTCGCGGTGAAGACCCAGGACGCCTCACCGGTGGAGGGCGGCCATTGCTCGAAGCTCGCCTCAAGTTTGTTCTCTTCACGCGGCTGGCGACCCTCGTGGCGCATCGCCGCCCACTCCATTGTCTGCAGGTTCATCGTTACACCAATCGCCTGGAGGTATTGCTGGATGGTCTCCGCGAGTGGCAGATCCTTAGGCATGATGGTCCCGGCGCCGTGCAGCGTGAGCGTGAATTCAAACCCGTCACCGTACTCGGCCTGCTCCAGCAGTTCGCGCGCCCTGTCCGGATCGTAGGGATACGGTTCGATGTCGGCAAAGCCGGCGGTCTTCGGTGAGAGGCCGCCCGGGATCGCCACCGCAAGGCCGCCGAACAGGAACTCCGTCAGCTCATCCCGGTTGATGGCGTAGTTCAGCGCCTGCCGGACACGGATGTCGTCGAACGGCTTCTTGGTGGTGTTGAGCGAGATGCGGAAGGCCCGGTTGCTCAAGGTCACCACCGATTCGAGATCGGGCGACTCCTCAAGGCGCGGGATCATCTCTTCGCTCAGAAGCGGTGCGACGTGCAACTGACCGGCTTCGAGTTGGAGCAGGCGCGTGCCCACCTCGCGCACCGGCTTCTGAATCACTTGATCAAGGTACGGCTCGCCGCGCCAATAGGCGGCGTTGCGTTCCAGGATGACGTGTTGGCCGGGCACGAACTCGACGAACCTGAAGGGGCCGGTGCCGACCGGATTGAAGATGAAGTCCTCGCCGTGGACACGTTCCGCTTCCGGGCTGTTGAAGAAGGACGCTTCATGGGCGAGACGATGCAGGAAATAGGAATGCGGCTGGGACAGCGTGAAGACGATCGTTTGCTCGTCTGGGGCCTGGTATGATTCGACCAATCCTCGGAACAGCGGCGAGCCCTTGTTGGTCATCTCACCGGTCATGACCCGATCGAAATAGTGCTTGACCGCGGCTGAGGTGAACGGCGTGCCGTCATGGAACGTCACTCCGTCGCGCAAAGTGAACGTCCAGGTCTTGCCGTCCTCCGAGACGTCCCAGCTTTCCGCTAGTGAAGGCTCGATCTCAGCCTGGTCGCTGAATGGCTTGAAGCGGACAAGACCCTCGTGGACCATGCGAATCGTGAGGGCGCCGATATTGATGTGATCGGGGGGATCGAAGTGTTCGGGGTCGCCGGCGATGGCAATTGTGATGGTCCCGCCCTTTTGCGGTTCGTCCGCGAACGCGGGAAGCATCGTCATCAGGCCTAGGGCGACTGCCCCCCCGAGCCAAGCTACATGTCTTGTCATTTCCCATGTCCTCCCTGGTTTGGTGCGCGCACAGCGCGGTACGCCGATGGATCGGCGCTGTTATCGTGTCTCGGCCTTCACGCGCCTGACGGCGTCGGCCCAATGGCGTCGCAGGAAGCCGGTCGCCTGAAGTGAGATGATCTGGGCACCGCGGTCGATCCAGTGCCGGGCCTCGTCCTCCCCGGCGGCAACCATGACGGGCAGACCGCAGGCGCCGGCGGCAGCTAGCACCTGATCGACCATCGCCTCCAAGGTCGGATCGGACGGCTTGACGCCGAGGGTCAGCGATAGGTCACCGCGGCCAATGAACAGGCAGTCGACGCCGTCCACCGCGGCGATCGCCTCGATATGATCGACCGCCTCCGGTTCCTCGATCATCAAAATGACCATGGTCTCCGCGTTTGCCGCGGCCACATAGGTGTCACGGCTGATCGCACCGTAGCCGGCAGCCCGTGCCGTGCCGGAGCCACGATGGCCCATCGGCGGATACTTCACCGCGGCAACGACCGCCGCCGCATCATCGGCGGTGCGTATATGTGGCACGACGACACCCATGATGCCGGCGTCAAGGACACGCAGAATGAAGGCAGGGTCGATACCGGGGACGCGACAGAGCGGCGGCGCGCCACCGATCTCGCAGGCCCGCACGACATCCTCGATCTGCGCCTCGTTCATTGGTGCGTGTTCGGCCTCCAGGATGATCGCATCGCTGCCCGACATCGCCAGGACCTCGGCAAGCGGCGGCGACGCGATCGACAGCATGGCGACGACGCAGACGTTCCCCTTGGCGGCCTTTTCCTTGAACGTGTTCTTCTTCAGCATCTCATGAGAACCAGACAAGGCATGTTCGGAGCCCGCCGCGCAAGAACGCGGCGGGCGTGAGCAAATCCGCATAGCCGCTCACAGGCGGGCTGGATCCTACTCTTTGACCGCGGTGTTCTCGTCCGCGAAGATGAAGGTAAGCGGCGAGGCCACCAGATCACTGACGCTGTCACGCTCAGCCCAGACGAAGCTCGGGGTCACCATTGCGGCGAGCGGAGCGTCTTCCCTCAGGACCAACTGGGCGGCGCGCAGCATGGCGTCGCGCACGTCCTGGCTCTTCGCGCTTGTGGCCTGGTTCAGAAGGTCGTCGTAGACCGGATTGCACCAGAACGTGCGGTTGGAGCCGTTCGGCGGCACCGCACCACACGTCAGGAACTGCATCATCCAGGTCGCCTCGCCCGTCGATGGCGGCCATTTCTGCAACGTCGCCCATGACTTGTTTTCCTCGCGCGGCTGGCGGGCCTCACGCGAGATGGTCGACCATTCCATGACCTCGATGTTCAAGGTGACGCCGACCTCCGCGAACATGCTCTGGATGGTCTCCATCAGAGCCACGTCCTTGGGGATGGTGCCGGTTCCCGGGCCCCAGATTGTCATTTCAAAACCATCCGGATAGCCGGCCTCGGTCAAGAGCGCGCGAGCCTTGTCCGGATCGTAGCCATAGCCGCGGAATTCGGTGTATCCCCCCGTCATCGGCGAGACGGCGCCGGGAATGACGACAGCCGTGCCGCCATAGAGGAACTCGGCGATCGCCTCCTTGTCGAGCGCATAGTTCAGCGCCCGGCGTACCCGAACGTCGCCTAGCGGCTCGCGCGTCGTATTGAAGTCGATGCGCAATCCCAGAATGGACAGCTTCTTGTTAACCGAGACGTCCGGATTGGCTTCGAGGCGCTCAATCATCTCATCGGGCAGTGCACCGGTGGCGTGGATTTGGCCCGCCTCAAGCTGCAGCGCACGTGTGCCTGCTTCCCGGACCGGCCGGACCGTCACTTTGTCAAGCGCCGGCGCACCGCGCCAGTAATCTGGATTAGCCTCCAGGGTGATGTGGCTGCCCCGCACAGCCTCCACCAGCCGGAACGGGCCGGTACCGGCCGGGTGGTTGCCGACGTCGTCGCCATGCTCGCGATGCGCGGCCGGGCTGCCGATGCCGGCACCCTGATGCGCAAGCCGTTGCAGGAAAAACGAATGCGGCTGTTTCAGATGGACCGCAACACGGTGGTCTTCGAGCTTTTCCGCCCGGTCGACGAGACGGCCAAACAACGGCCATGCCTTGCGCGGCTGGTCCCCGCCCAGCACGCGCGTGTTGAAGAAGTAGGTGACCGCATCGGCGTTGAAGGGCGTGCCGTCGTGAAACGTGACGCCCTGGCGAAGATCGAAGGTCCAGGTCAGGCCGTCATCGGACTGCTCCCAACTTGTGGCGAGCGCCGGTTCGATCTCCAGGGAGCCCTTGTGTTCGGCAAAGCGGACAAGGTGTTCGAAGATCATCCGCATCACCTCTGCGGCGAAGTCGGTGGTGTGCGACGGCGGATCAAGCGTGTCGGGCTCGCCGGCCTGGGCGATGACAAGATGCTGTTGGGCCATGACCGGCGCTGCAACAAGCGCGAGCGCCAACACCGCACCCGTTACCCAAACCCGGTGTCGTCTTAGAGCGTGCATCGCGATCTCCTCCCTCGGCCGACTCCTGCGACCTGTGTTCATCGTCTGATCGGCCAGCAGGAACCGGCCGATCAGCATCGTGACGAAGGCACAACCCTTCGCTCGCCCGAGCCTATGCGAGGTTCGACAATTGCGTCAACAATTATGAATACTATAATGCAAAATTACGTTCGCCGAGAAGGCAACAGCATGCATGCAGCCGCCGGCGGTGGCTGCATGCGCTACGTAGCAGCCACGCGCCCGCGGTTTCCGCAGCATCTGCTTGGGAAGCAGGTGCGGAACGCGACTCCACCAAGAAGCCCTCAACAGGGCATTCCGGCAATGGCGCCCTGGGGCTCTCCAGGGGAGCAAGCCCTGCACGTTCATCTCGAAGTCGCGGAAGATCAGCCAGGGACGATCGGAGCCCGATTCGGTTCGTCAGATGCCGGGCGGCGCTTGACTAGCCGGCAGTCGTCGCCACGATGTCTCTGGGCGAAAGGCCGGTGAATCCAAGCCGCTCCAGGGACAACCCCTCTGTCCAGTAGTCGACCTCGTTGGCGATGCCGGAGAGGGTGACCATGGCGTGGCAGCACGGCGTCGGAATGTCTACGAGCCCACCAAGCACGGCGACAGGCACGAGGCCGTAGGGCATGTCTTCAGAAAGATACCGGTGGGTGAGCGCCGGCGGCCCGGTCTCACAGGGGTCCCGAACCCATCTGGCGTTCCGATAACTCTCATAGGTGTCACCCGTCGCCGTCGCGACTTCAAGGCCGAAGGCTGCGGCAACGGCATCGCGCTCGTCACGCACCGCGTCGATTGCCTTGGCGACGCTCGGCGTCAAGCCGTCGCGGTAGATCATGAAGTCGCCGGCGGTGTACTCCAGCCATCCGGTGTTCATCAGCACGAGAGGGCCGTGGCCGATGATGTTGTCATTGCCGAGGCTGGTCGCCACGACATTGTCGGCGGCGACCACCTCCGGATAGATCGGCGCGAGCTGCCGGACCACGGCCTCGGTGTCGCGGGTCGGCGTCGCGGCGACGCGAATCCTGCTCCTTTCGAGCACCACGCGGACGCGGCTCGGCCCAAGAAACGGCTCGTTGGCGCGGCAGATATGAAAACACACATCGGTTTCCGCGACGCGAACATTGGCCGCACCGCCGCTCTCGTCGAGAACGCGCCGCAGCCGCCAAGCGCCCCAGTTTCCGGGGCTGATCACCACTGTCTGGCCATCCGTTAGCCGGCCGGCAAGCGCCTCGAAGACGGCCATATGCGCGTAGGCAGGAACTGCCACGACGATCAGTTCAACACCGGCAAGGGCGGCATCGAGATCGGTCGTCACCAGCGCCAGCCGCGCCTGGCCGGTGCGTCCGCGCGTTCCATACGAGCCGTACTTCTCGATCATGCCGGTTTCCATGAAAGGGGCGACACTGTCGGCGTATTCGGGAAACTCAAAAAGGTGCACGGCGACATCGTGAAGGGCGAGGTCCGCGGCCATTGTCAGCGCACTGTTGCCGCCGCCGATCACGGCGGCCTTGGTCGGCTTCATCGGGGTTCCTCCACTGCTGCGTTTCTGGCGCCACCTTGTGCGCCGCTACACGCCCTCCGGCGATACGGCCTGACCGCGGTCAGAGCATCTTCAGTTCGGACGGACCGCACGATCTCAAGATTCGTGTAGAGACCGACCCCCTGAACCTTGTTCGCTGACCCGTGTTTCTTGGCCTTCACGCCAGGCCTACGGCCGTGGTCCGAACACGAGCACATAGTTGAGATCCTCGTCGGGCCCAACGCGGAAGCGGTGGGGCCCGCCGTCTTCGGGCGCGAACAGACCCATGCCCGGGCCGATCTCGAAGGTCTGCCCGTCCAGCGTGAACTCGCCCCTGCCGGAGAGGATGTACCAGCCCTGCTCGCTCTTGCGGGTGATTTCCGGCGTGGTCGATCCGGCATCCAAGGTGTTGACACAGAGTGAAAACTGGCGCGCGCCGCAGGACGCCTCCGTGAGCACCCGACGATAAGTGCCGATGCCCTTGTTGGGGCCGGTTTCAGCTTCCGCGAGCGGAACAACGGTTTTCCTTGCGTTCATTGCAATGTTCTTTCGCGCTGCATGTCATGATTTACGGCGCGCGGCCCTTGCGGTCGCGACGCCCTCGCGGAACGGCCCCCACAGAAAGCCGGTCCAGCCGACGGACAAGAGTGTCGCCCCCCGATCGACCCAGTCGGCAGCATCGGTGAGGCGGGAGACGACCTGGACGACGCGACCGGCTGCGCGGGTCGCCGCGATGACGTGGTCAATGGCCGCCTGAACGTCAGCGTGGTCGGCCTCGCCAGGCCGACCCATGGCGACCGCCAGGTCGTTGTAGCCGATCCATACGCAATCGACGCCGGGCGTGGCGACGATTGCGTCGATTGCGTCGACCCCTTCCGGCTCCTCGATCTGGACCGTCACCAGCGTTTGACGATTGGCCTCCCTCAGATAGTCGCGGGTCGACACTCGGCCGTAGCCGGTTGCATGGGTGAAGTTTCCAAGGCCGCGTGTGCCGTCCGGTGGGTATTTGACGGCGTCGACCACCGCCTGTGCCGTGGCCGCGTCGCGAACGTGAGGAACGACGATGCCGAGAACGCCGCCGTCAAGCACGCGCTGGATGAACTCCGGCCTGGCGGAGGGCACCCGGCAGACAACGGGCACCTGCGCTCGTTCACAGACCTGCGCCATCGTTGTGATCTGACGCTCATCAAGCGTACCGTGTTCGGCGTCCAGGCTGATCGCGTCGGTCTCGCATCGCAGCAAGATCTCGATGAATTCCGGCGCGTGGAAGCTGATACCGGTCGTAACGCTGGTTTCGCCGCGATTGAGGCGGGCCTTCAACGTGTTCTCGTAGATCATGATCGTATCGCCAGGTTCCTAGAACATGATCCGAGCGGATCGGATCATTCTGACGGTGCGTCTTGGATCAGGCCCGTGGGAGAGGCCGCACCGGCGTACCCGTCCCACCGCCGGCGCGTTCAGCCGACCCGGCGCGAAGCGAGGGGAGGGCGCGGTACCCCCTTCAGTCGCGCGCCTACTCGGCCGCCGCGCGCCTCGCCTCATAGACCGGCGTGCGCCATTCGGGATGATCGGGAAGCTCGCCCCGCACGATCTGGAAATAGACATCCTGGACTTGGCGCGTCACAGAGCCCGGCTTGCCGTCGCCGACGGGCAGATTGTCGATGTCGATGACCGGGGCAATTTCCCACCCGGTGCCGCAGAAAAACACCTCCTCCGCCGCGTACAGCTCGCTGCGGTCGATATCGCGCACCACGACCTCGCGGTTCAGCCTTTCCTGACAGAGCTGGATGACCGTCGCGCGCGTGATGCTCTCCAGGATATCGGCGGTCACCGGCGGCGTCAGCACGACGCCGTCGCGGACAATGAACAAGCACATGCCGGCGCCCTCCGAGACCTTGCCGTCCGTAGTCAGGAAGATCGCCGAACCGTATCCGTCGGCATGCGCCTGCATGAGCGCCATACGGTTGTTGTTGTAATTGGCGTTGCACTTGACGCGTATCGGCATGGCGCTGTCGGGAAGCCGGCGCCACGAGCTAATCTGCGCCTTCGTGCCCTCGGTGATCCGTTTGGCAGGAGGGCGCACCACGGCTGCGACGGCTAGACCGATCGGACCATAGGACGGCGGGCCGTCGAAGCCCTCCACATAGACCATCGGCCGGATATGCACGTTCTCGCGGAAATTGCAGGCGCGCAGCAGTTCCAGCGTTGCCTCCGTGACTTGCTCCGCCGAGATGATCGTCTCAAACCGCATCACTTTCTGTGAATACTCAAGACGCTGCATGTGTTCCGGCATACGGAACACATAAAGCTGCTCCTCATCTTTGTTCCAGTAACCTCGAAGCCCCTCAAAAACTCCTGCGCCCGCCTTTGAAACTGCTGAGAAAACATGGATTCTTGCATCGTCCCACGGAACGACTTTGCCATCGATGTATGCGAATTCGGGCATCGACATGTTTTCTTCCTGCGGTTGGGGGTCTTCAAGCGCCGCGAACCTACACCACGATTAAAGCAGGCTGCAAGCATCATTGCACAATGAATTCAAAATTGTGCATGCGTATCAGCGACTAGTAGTCGAGTCTGGAATGCTGGCAGTCCAGTCCGGAATGGACGCCGGCACCGGTCGATCGACGGCATGCGGGGTTTGCCTGTCTCGCTGGAAGCACTCCTCTGGGGTTCGGGTGGTCGTTGGTGACGGGCAAACGATGCCGGGCTTGCTCTTTCGTCCGATACGCCGATAGAATGCATAATTCAAAGTTCGATCGATGTGTGGCCTTTTTAGCTTTTTGAACAGGAGCCCTGCGCCTGGCATCCGGGCGGGGCGGGCGAAGTAGGGCGGTGACGGACAACAAGCGTGGTGCCGGGCGTTCATCGGAGGTACCGCCATTCTCCGCGGCGGACCTGCGCATCACCCCGCTCTGGCTCGACGGGATCGACTGTCCCTGGCCGGGCTACCCTGCGGCGGTTTCCGCGGCAGGATTTTGTTTCGTCGGTGCGCTGGTGCCGTACGGCCTCGACGGCGCGCCGCTGACCCTCTGGTCGCAGACGGAGGTCGGCCGATCCGGCCCGCCGGCCTACTTCTGCCGTGCCGATCGGGCAGCCGAGGCCGTTGGCGTGCAAGCGTCGGCAGCATGGCGTGCACTGGGTACATTGCTGGAATCCCGTGGCAGTTCGCTCGACGATGTGGTGCGCGAGCGCTACTTCCAGCGCGACAAACGCTATTTCCCTGAACTGGAGAAGGCACGCATCCTGGCCCAACCCGATGCGCCGGCGCCGAGCGTCGGGATCGGCGTGTCAGCACCGGGTCCGGAGGCCGACGCCTGGTTCTCGCTGGATGCCATCGCCATCGACCGTTCGACCTGGCCGTATCCCACCGGCCGGGAACTGCTGCGCTTGTCCGGCGATCTCGCGCCGCTTCCCACGTACAATACGGCGTTGCGTGCAGGTCCGTTCGTCTTCTCGTCCGGCCAGATCGCCATTGATACGTCGCGCCCGGGCGTTCCGGTAATCACCGGCTTTGACGACATCCCATCGCAGGGGCGCTTCCTGCAGACTGGCCGGTCGCATACCGATGCCCGCAACGGATTGATCGCCGCGCAAACCTGGTTCGTCTATGACCGCCGCCGCCGCATGCTGGACCAGATCGGTCTCTCCAACGCCGATATCGTCGAACTCGACATCTATCTGGCGGATATCCGCGACTTCGTCACGGTGTCGGCGGTTCATGACCATTTCTTTCCGGGATGTACCCCCGCAGTCACGGTCAGCGAGTTCACCGAGGTCGGACACAAGGGCACGCGCATCGAGACCCAGCTCGTCGCCTATCGCGATCCGCAACATCCGGCGCGGCATGTAGCGCAGGTCGATGAAGGCGATCCGCCGCGGTGGCGCCGCGCTGGGGCCGTAGCGGCCGGGCCGCTTGTCTTCACGGCCGGGCAGGCGGCGTCCCGTCGGGACGGGCGGCCGGTGATGGCGGCGGCGGAGCTGGCCGCACCGCTCCGGCGCGGTGCTGCGGCCGTCGCCCGCGCAACCGGCAACGAGATTGCGGCCGCACAGTCGGTTGCGCTCTTCGACGCGCTGGACCGTCAGCTTGCCGCGGCTGGGGCCGCGCTCGACCGGGTGGTGAAGCTCGACGTGTTGGTGGACGACTTCGCGGTCTTTCCGGCGCTGCATCTGGCGTTGGAGGAATATGGCCTGCCGCACAGGCCGGCGCTCACCGTCGTCAAGGTTCCGCGCCCGTCGCCGGTCGCCGGCGCTTGCGTGTGTGTTGCCGCAACAGCCGTCGTGGCGGAGCCGGCATGAAGGCGCGGGGCGCATGTAAGGGTCGAGCGCCGAAGGATTCTCGTGACCCCGGAACCCTTCGCGCAGCCGCGCCAGGGCACGCAAAGAGGCGGCGATGAGTGAGACCGACGCCGAGAACGGTCGGACCGCAACACCGCTGGAGCCGGGACTGGCGCTGGTGACGATCTGCGTCGGGGTGATGCTGGCCCTCTTCGCCGAGCAGCTTCTCGTCGGCAGCGACTTCTCCTTCGAACGACGGTTCATGACGTTGGAGCCGACAGTCTTTCCACGCGTTGTCGGCGCTCTGCTTGTCGTGTTTGGCGGTTCCTACGTCTTGCAGTGGCTCTCGGCGGACGGCATTCGCAGGCTCGCAATCCCCACGTTGGGGCCGCTCGCCCGGCCGTTCGTCGCGCTGGGGCTTCTGTTCGCCTATGCCACACTGATCCCGGCGCTCGGCTATGGCTGGGCAACGGCTGTCATAGTGTTCACCGCATCCTACTGGATGGGGATCGGCAGCCTGTTCGGGGCGGCGGTTTACGCCCTTATCGCCACGATCGTCATTCGCTTCATCTTCGAGCGGGTGCTGCTGGTCGGCCTGCCGCAAGCGCGTATCGCGCCGCTGCGCGACGCCGAGAACGCCGTCATGTCGTTCTTGTCGGCCGTTCTGAACGCCGTGTTTTTGACGGCCTGAACCCCATGCTCGACGTCCTGTTTGCCGCGCTGGCCTACCTCGCCGACCCGCTGATCTACCTCTACATCCTGCTCGGGGTTTTGGTCGGGATCGTTTTCGGTGCGCTGCCGGGCCTGTCGACGATCCTCGCCGTTTCAATCCTGCTGCCGATCTCCTTCGCGCTTGATCCGATACACGGGATTCCCTTCCTTATCGGCATCTACAAGGGCGGCATCTATGGCGGTTCCATACCGGCCATCCTTCTCGGCATTCCCGGAACCGCGGCGTCCATCGTCAGCGCCATCGAGGGGCCGTTGCTGACGCGCGCCGGCAAGGCGCGCAAGGCCCTGGAGATGGCTCTCTACTCCTCCGCGATCGGCGACATCATCTCCGACATCGTCACGATCGTCCTCATCGGGGCCGTCGCCGCCGTGGTGCTGATGATCGGGCCGCCGGAGGTCTTTGCGATCATCGTCTTCTCGCTGGTTCTCATCGCCAGCGTATCCGGCGATTCGGGCGTCAAGGGCGCCATAGCGGCCTGTCTCGGCCTGGCGCTGGGCCTCATCGGCTCCGATCCGGCGACCGGCGTGACGCGGATGACCTTCGGCCTCGATGTGCTGGCCGGCGGCATTCCGTTGATCCCGCTGGTCATCGGACTGTTCGCGGTGCCCGAGATCCTGGCGTCTTTTGAGCGCCGGGCGGGACGTTTCGTGGAGACGAGCGTCGCTGGCGCGACCGATGGCGAGCCGCTGCGCCCGTGGGAGCTTTGGAGATCGGCGCGGACGATCATGCGGTCTTCGGCCATCGGCGTCGGCATCGGCATGGTCCCCGGGCTCGGCCAGGCGACGGCGGGTTTCGTTGGCTACAGCGCGGCCAAGCGAGCCGCCGGCCCGCAGTCGGATTTCGGCAAGGGCACGCTTGACGGAATTGCCGCGCCGGAAGCAGCCAACAATGCGGTGAACGGGCCGACCCTGGTTCCGCTTCTGACCCTGGGCATTCCGGGCGATGCGGTCACCGCCATCCTGCTCGGCGCTTTCATCGCTCATGGCCTGCGGCCGGGCCCGTTGCTGCTGGAGGAGTCCGGCCCTCTTGTCTATGCGATCCTGCTGTCCATCATCATCGCCAATCTTATCTTTGTCGTTGTCGGCTATATCGTTTTGAAGCCGTTCGTGCGCTTGATCCAGTTGCGCAAGGCGGCCCTCGTGCCGATCATCATGGCACTCAGCGTGCTCGGCGTCTTGTCCGTCGGTGGTGTGCCGGAGTTGCTTCTGGCGCTCGTTATCGGCACCGGCGGCTATCTCATGCGCCGGGCCGGGTTCGACCTGGCGCCACTGATCATCGCCTTCATTCTCGCCGACTCCATCGAATTCACGCTGAGTCAGAGCCTGCTTTATGCGCGTGGCGACCTGGCGGCGTACTTCTTCACCGAGCGTCCGGCCGCCGGTGCACTCCTGTCGGTCGCGCTCGTCTGGGCAGCCTATCTCACCGTCTCCCGCGTGCGCCGGTCGATGAGGGCATCGCGACCTCGTGAACCTGGCCGCGTGACAGCCTCCCCCGACATTCCAACCGAAGAAAGGAAGAAGCCATGAGACAGTTGTTGAGAACCGCGATTGGCCTCGCGGTCGCGGCGTTGTTTGTTGTGCCGTCGGCCGAGCTTCGCGCGCAAGAATATCCGGAGCGCCCGATCACCGTCGTTCTGCCGATGGGACCGGGCGGGAGCCACGACATTCATGCCCGCGGCATCACCAGCGTCTTGTCCGACGTGCTCGGGCAGCCGGTGATCATGCGCTTCGTTCCCGGCGCCGGAGGTGTCCAGGGCACGGAGGCCGTTCTAGCCGCCGACCCTGACGGCTACACCATCCTCTTCAGTTCCAACGGCAACGACCAGGTCCTGCCGCAAACGCGCGAGGTCACGTACAACACTCTTGAGGATCTGACGACGCTCGCCCGCATCAACATGGCTCAGCCGATCCTCGTAGCCGCCGCCGATGCCCCCTACGACAGCGTTGAGGAATTCGTTGCCTACGCCAAGGAACGGCCGGCCGAGGTCAATTTCGGTGTCGTCGGCCTTTGGGGAGCGACCTACGTGGCGACCATCCAGTTCCTCCAAGCCACCGGTATCGACGTCAATCTGATTCCGCATCGTGGAGGCGGCGATGCCGTGCAGGGAGTCCTGTCGGGTCAGGACCAGATCACCTGGCTGTACACCTCTCCTGTGAAATCGCATGTAGTGGCCCGGACGATGAAAGTCCTTGCCGTGGCGGGCGACGAGCAGGTGACGCATGATCCGGCCTTCTCCGACGTGCCGACCATGGCCGCGCTTGGCTATCCGGAGGTCAACTTCACGTTGGAACGGGTGTTCTTCGCGCCGTCGGCGATGCCCGCGGATGCGCTTGCACGGCTGCGGGAGGCATTCAAGGAGATCATCGATCATCCTTCGTTCAAGGCGTATATGGGAAGAATCGGCGAACCCCTGCATTTCATGTCCGGTGAGGAGTACGACGCGTTGCGGGCCGAACGCTTTGAGTCCTATAGCGCCCTGATTGAGAGCTCAAAGCGCAATTGAGCCGACAGTATCTGCGTCGTCGGTAGGCGCGCCTAATTGCGGCGAGCAAGTCCCACCGGGGCGCCAGCGACGAGGTTCGAGGGTCGCGGCCTCCACAGCGGTCCGGGTTCAGGTCCGCTGTGCAGCCGCCGGCCAGGTGTTCAATCCCGCGGAGTGATGGAATCAGCTTAGCTTTGGTCTCATCACTCCGCGCATGCGGTGGCTGACGGGGACGCCGGGCTCGTCTCGCCTTGCATCGCCCCGCGGCGCAGGCCTTGCGCGTCATCGGGGTACGACATCAGACGTGACGAAGTTTGATGTACTTGGGCTCCAGATAGTCAAAAATTCCGAGTTTCCCACCCTCTCGGCCAAAGCCGCTTTCCTTGACGCCGCCGAACGGAATCTCGGCTGCCGCCAAATAGCATGTCGTTCACGCCTACCGTGCCGACCTCCAGCGCGTCTGAGGCCTTGCGGGCGGTCTCAAGGGACTGCGAGAAGACGTAGCCGGCGAGCCCAAAGGGGGTCGAGTTGGCCCGCGCGACAGCGTCATCGAAGGTTAAGAAGCCGGAGATCGGGGCGATAGGGCCAAACGGCTCCTCATGCATGACGGATGCCGCTTCGGGAACGTCGTCGAGGACCGTCGGCTCGAAGAACCAGCCCTTGTTGGACTCCACCGGGCGCCGACGAGCAGTGTGGCGCCCTTGTCAAGCGCTTCGCTGGTCATCGCTTCAATTCGGTCGCGGCCTCGCAAGTTGATCAGCGGGCCACATGTGACGTCGGGGTCGACTCCGCTTCCCAATTTCAACGAGGCGGCGGCCGTGGCCACTTCGTGCGCGAACGCGTGTTTGATGGAATCGTGCACGTAGAACCGGCTGGGGGAATGCAGACCTGTCCGTGGTTGCGGAACTTCGCTGCGGCACACGCCCGCGCTGCGGCGATCGGGTCGGCGTCCGCGAACACAAGCACCGGTGCATGCCCGAGTTCCAGACTGATGCGTTTCAGATCCTCAGCCGCCTGCCGCATGATCAACTTGCCCACCGGCACCGAACCAGTGAGGGAGACCTTTCGGATCACGGGTGAGGCGATGAGGTGCGCCGACATCTCGGCGGAGTCCCCCGTCACCAGTCCGAGCGCGCCGTCTGGTAGACCGGCCTCGTGTGGCGTCGGCGAACAGAAAGCTGGACGAGGGAGTCTCCGAGGACGGCTTCAGGATAATTTGTGCAGCCGGCCGCCAGCGCCGCCGCGAGCTTGCGAGCGGGCAGCGGCGTCGGAAAGTTCCAAGCCGAGAAGGCTGCAACCGGTCCAACGGGCGCATAGATGACGTCAAGGCGCAGCCCCAGTCGAGAAGCGGGATCCTCGCCTCGTCGATCGGCATGTAGTCGCCGTTGATGAAAGCAATGCCACGCCGGGCGAGTAAGGGTTCGCATTGCCAATTTCATCGCCGGTCACCCACCGGAGGCGTTTGCGAATATCGTGAACGACGGCGCCTCCCGGCGCCGCGGCAAGAACATGGCCACCGTGATCGCGATTGAGGGTGGGAAGCCATGAGCGTCATACACCACGAGCCCCGCCATCCGCCGGTCAAGTCTGCAGAATTGGACGGCTGGGCCGCTCTCGGCACGGCGATTGTCAGTGACGAGCTCAACCGGTCGCAGACCATGGATCCGGGACTGCGGCCAGTACGGCCGGTGGGCACCGCCGTTATTGGGCATGCGCTCACCGTGAGGTCCATGGTCGGCGATAATCTCGCCATTCATCATCGCCGAAGCGGTGCCCGGCACCGTTCTGGTCATCGCCGCCGGCGGTTTGGGGCCCAATGCTGTTTGGGGCGGTATTCTGCATCGGGCCGCGGAGCTGAAGGGTGCGGTCGCGGTGATTGTGGATGGCTGCATCCATGACAGTGCCGAGATATGTGCCTCGCCGGTGCCATGCTATGCATGCGGGACCGTGCCCGCCGGGCCGCAGAAGGGCTGGGGTGGGGAAATCAACTGCCACATCTCTGCAGGCGGTTGCGTCGTGGAGGGGGGCGACCTCGTACTCGCCGACGACGACGGGGTGGTGGTTGTTCCCGGCGACGAACAGGAAGCCGTGCGAGCGCGCTGTGGGGCTCGAGCAATTGCAGAGCGCGCGATCGTCGAGCGTCTGGAGGCCGGTGAGCCCACGGTTGCGATCTTCGACCTTTAAGCGGTCACTACGATGTAGCCACGTGTCGCTGGGCCTCTCGTCATCGCTTACATCTTGACGCCACTTCTGGAGAAGACCATCCGCGCCGGCCATATGATGTCGGCCAGAAGTTTCGACCCGCCAGTCACCCGGCCGATTTCCGCGACCTTTCTGGCTATAGCGGCGGCAACCCTGGTCTACGCCATGACAAGTGAAATCCGCGCGGCTGGCGGGCAGGGTCCGTTTGACGGACTAGCTGTAGTTCGATGGTGAACGCGGCTGGGTTGTCCCGTCGGGGGATCGGCGGTAGCGGGCCTCCGCTACCAGTTTTTCAATAAGTTAGATGAAACGCCGAATTTCTTAGCCTCACCTCTCAGGCTGGAATAGAGTGTAGCTCGGCTATCCTATCGGGCACACGCCGGGCGTAAGTGTCGTCGCCGAGAATGGCTTGATCTGCCGCCCGTTGATCATGAGCTTGATGAAGAAGGCGAGGTTCACGAGGTCGCTAGCACTCGGACATCCTCCCCGAACTGCTTCGTTAGGATCGCCGCGTCGATATGCTGACACCAACTTGGATCGAGTGCTCAAGTAACGCCTAGAGTGTAGGGACTGAAGTCGAATCGGAACCCAGCGGGTTCGCTGCCGAAGCTCAAGGGCTGGGCCGCCGCCGCATAGCATCCTGGATAAGCGGATAGGCAAGTGCGACGATCGCGATGATGAGCACGGTCAGGCTGATCGGGCGGGTCAGGAACACCGTCCAGTCGTTGTAGATGATCATCGACCGGCGGACGTTCTCCTCCAGGATCGGCCCCAGCACAAGCCCGAAGATGACGGGCGCCGTCGGCATGCCGATCCGGTTCATGAGATAACCGAGCACGCCGAAACCGGTCATGACGATGACGTCGAAGAAGGAGTTGCGGACGGCGAAGGACCCCACGATGCAGAGAAGCGTCACACCGCTCAATAATACCGCCCGCGGTGCGTTGACGATGCGCGCGAACAGCCGGTTGCCGAGCATGCCGACAACGAGCGTCGCGACGATGGCGAAGGCAAGCGCAACGTAGACGATGCCGACGAAGTCGATGTGTTGCGCGAACATAGTGGGTCCGGGCCTGAGGCCGTGGATCAGAAGCGCGCCGATCAGGACGGCGGTCATCGAATCGCCGGGAATGCCAAGCGTGATCATCGGGATGAGCGCGCCGCCGACCCCGGCATTGTTCGCCGATTCCGGCGCCACCACCCCTTCCGGGCAGCCCGTCCCGAATTTCTCCGGTGTCTTGGAGAGGCGTTTTTCAAGCGCGTAGGCGACGGTGACGGCAATGGCGGAACCGGCCGCGGGGATGGCGCCAACAAAGGCGCCGATGACCGAGCCGCGAAGGCCTAGCGGCCACAGCGGGGCCGCTTCACGCCAAGGTGGCAGCAAGCGCCCGATCCTGGTGACGGGTTGGAGCTTCTTTGCGCCGCGTTCAAGCCCCTTAAGCACTTCAGCGATGCCGAAGATGCCGACGGCGGCGGGGATGATCCCGAGGCCGGCCTGCAAACCGTCGGTGCCGAACGTAAAACGCGCAACGTCCGTCGTCGTGTCCAGACCGATTGTGGCAAGCAACAGCCCGATCATGCCGGCAATCAATGCGAGGAACGTCGAGCCCGGCGAGGCGTAGGCCAGCATAGCCAGTCCGAACACCGTAATCGCCGCGTATTCGGGGCTCTGAAAAGCCAGCGCGGCCTGGGCGACAAGCGGTGCGAAGATGACCAGCAGGCACCATCCGAGGAGACCACCGAGCGTGGAGGCGAGGAGGGCATAGGTCAGCGCCTCGCCTGCGCGCCCCTTGCGGCCCATCGGATAGCCGTCCATCTGCGTGACGATCGCGCCCGGAGTGCCGGGGATGTTGATGAGGATCGCGGAGACGGAGCCGCCATAGACGCTCGCCGTGAAGACAGCCAGCAGAAAGACCATCGCATGCTCAAGGCTCATGCCGAACGAGAACGGCAGGAGCACCGCCAGCGACATTGTCGAACTGATGCCGGGGAGGGCGCCGAGCGCCGTGCCGATGACGACGCCGATCAGGCAGAGCCCGATCGCAAAGGGATCCGTTGCGATCTGGAGGAAGGCGGCGAAGGCGGCGTCAAGCATGGCGCGCTGCGTTTGTCACAAAGGCACGCCGATCATCGTGCTGAACACCGTGAAGATGCCGTAGGCGACAAGAGCGCCGCCGCCGACCGCCAATGCGATCCCGCGCCGTCCTTCTCCATCGCGCCAGGCGATCAGCGCCGACCAGCCAGCCGTGAATACCAGCGCACACGCGAGGAAGCCGATGCGTGGGGCCAGCGCGACAAAGATCAGCAGCGCAGCGACCATCGCGGCCGGCATCGCGACCGAAGCGATTCCGTTGCCAAGGTCCACGACACCACGCGCCCTGAGCGCATTGATGGCGCTGGTGACCGCAAGGCCAAGCGCCGACAGGCCGAGAAGCGTTAACATCACGATCGGCTGGAATGCCGGACCTGGGTCGCGGCCCCATTGCTGCATGACGATGGGATCGGACACGAGATTGCGCCACAGGAGCATGACTCCTGCGACGATCATCACGCCGGTAATCGCGAGCGAGAGGCTGTGGCTCCGCAAAGTCTCCTTCATGCTCTCCTCGCGTTAGAGCGTTTTCGCGTTTCGTTGAATCGCCATGACGCTCTAACTCTTCGTCTGAGCATGATCTTTATCCGAAATCCGGTGTCCACCCCGGATCGGGGCCCGGGGCATGCTTTTCGGGATCATGCTTTAGGGTCAGCTCCGCCCGATCGGGCGGAGCTGGTGTTCGGTAGCTAGTTGCGGTCGCGGACCTTGACCAGATCGCTCGCCTTCAGCACGGGATAGAGTGTGTCGTCGAACGCCTTCAGGAAGGCGGTCGTATCATCAATCCCCATCGGGTTGACGCCAAAGCCGGCCGCGTTCGCGCGCTCCACGAATGCTGCGTCGCTGAGGGTGGCGATCAGGGCCTGTTCCAGCTTCTCCAACCGCTCCTGCGGCACGCCTTGCGGCGCGACGAGCATCCGCCACGAACCGATCACGATGTCGAAGCCCTGCTCTTGGAACGTCGGCACATCCGACGCCAGGAAGTGACGGCTGGTGTCAGTAACGCCCAGGAGAACGAGATCGCCGTTCTTGTGGTGCTCGATCACGTCCGGCACCGGCACCGTTGCCGTCATGACCTCGCCGGCGAGAAGCGCGGCGACGGTCGGCGCGAAGCCTTCATACGGCACTTTTGTCACTTCGACGCCGAGCTCGTTCTCCAGCACCGATATGGAGATGTACGAGGAGCCGCCCGGCTGGTCGTTTCCGTTCGTCACGGAGCCGGGTTCCGCCTTCGCCGCATCCACGAAGTCGGAGACAGACTTGAAGCCGGTCGACGGATTTGCCGTCAGCGCTCCCGGATCGGCGCCGAAGAACACGATCGGCTGGAGGTCGCCGTAATCATTGGCGTTCGGGTTGCCGTAATGGCGCGCAATGACGCCGGAGCCGACCATACCGATCGTATAGCCGTCCGCCTCGGCGGAGGCGATCGCCCGGGTGCCTTCCGCACCACCTGCGCCCGGCCGATTGACGACCACGACGGGCTGGCCGAGATGCGCTTCGGCGGCTTCCGCGACCAGCCGCATGCTCGTGTCGCTGCCGCCGCCGGGCGACCATGGCACGATGAGCGTCACCGGCTGCGAGGGGAAATCATGATCGTCAGCCAGGGCCGCCGGAGCGGCGAACGCACCGGCAAGGACTGCGGCCGTCAGCGTGGCAAGGATCGTTTTCGATCGCTGTAGCATGGGATTGTCCCTCCGTTCTCTGTTGTTACGAACGTCTATGATCCTCCGGCGGGCCGCGACGCGGCAGCCCGTTCACGGAGAAACGCCAACGCCAATTCGCGTTCGGCGTCTTCGCCCTGCACCATCAGCACCGGCTCATCGATGCCGACGGAGAGGTATTCGTCGAGTTTTCTGTGACATTCGCTCGGCGTGCCGGCGATGGCGTAGGCGTCGATCGCCTCGTCGGTCACGAGCTTGCCGGCGGCGTCGAAATCGCGTCGGGAGATCGCATCGACGATCGCATCCTGGTCGAGCGGCACGCCGGTTGCGTCAAGGTTCTCCGCCAGCTTGCGATTGCGGAACAAGAAGGCGAGTTTCGGCCGCACGATCTCCCGCGCGGTGGCGGCGTCATCGGAGACGGCGAAGAACAGATAGGCCGCCCGGCGGAGTGAAGCAGGATCGCGGCCGGCCTTCTTGGCGCCTTCGCCGACGCGGTCGATCGAGATCCGGCAGAACTGCGGAGACAGGCCGGCGGAGAGCACCACGCCATCGGCGATGCGGCCCGCGAGCTTCAGCATCTGATCGCCCATGGCAGCCACGTAGGTGACGAGCGGGACCGGCGGTTCGAATGCGAGACGGGCGCCCGCCAGAGGAAAGAACGTGCCCTCGCGATTCACCGCCTCGCCGGTCCAGAGTGCCTTCAAGCATTCGATGAACTCGCGCACTGCGCGGATGGGCTTGACGATCTCCCGGCCCGCTTCGGCCAGGAACAACGGATTGCCGACGCCGACCGCAATGCCGACCGGGGCCGTGCCGACCTCCGCCAATGTCGCGAGCGACATGGCTGTCGGCACGGGATGCCACAAATAGGGGCTCACGGCCGTCGGGATGACGAAAGCGCGGCCGCTCTCCATGCGGAAGCCCATCGACGTGACCATTGCCTCGCGATAGCCGAGGTGCTCAGCCATCCACAGCGCCTTGATCCCGGCCTCAACGCTCGCGCGCCCGGTGGCCAGCGCTGAAGCCGTCGTGGTGAAGCCGTCGAAGCTGACACCGTAGGTGACCGCCATGGCGCTGGTCAGCCTCCCACCCGGTATTTGGCGAGCTTGTCCGGATCGATGTCGACGCCGAGGCCGGGCCTGTCGCTCAGCGTGATCTTGCCGTCGGCGTACGGGAACGGCTCGTCGACCAGATCGTCGAGGTAGATGCGGCAGGCGACCTTCGTCTGCTCCGAACCCTCGCGCTGCGTGATGGGGATCGTTCCGGGTATGGTCACCGCGAGGCTCGCGGCGGCGGCGTGCAGGTTGGCGGCGTTGCCGATCCCCATCTCCGCTGAGCCGTTGACGTCGCTCATGACGCCGGCCGTGTAGGCAAGCGACAGAAGCGCGCGCGCCTTCGCGAGGCCTCCCGCCTTTGTGTAATAACAGGAGATCATCTCAGCGGCCTCGTGGCGCACGAGCCGCAGCAAATCGTGAGCGTTCCAGCAGCTTTCGTCAGCCATGATCGGCACTTCGGTCGATTGGGCGACCCGGGCCATGCCCTCCAGACCCTCGACTGGCTGCTCCATGAACCAGATGTCGTATTCGGCCATCAGGTTGGTGACCTTCAGCGCCTCCTTCCAGCTTTTGTAGCCTTGGTTGGCGTCGACCCGGATACGCATCCCAGGCACGGCTTCGCGGATGCGCCGCACGATGTCGAGATCGCGGTCCGCATCGAGGCCAACCTTGATCTTGACGCAGGAAATTCCCTCATCGGCGACCTGCTTCGCCTCTTCGACGGCAGGTTCGGTGTCCATCAGCCCGATCGAATGCGCGACACCGATCTCGGAGCGCACCAGACCGCCGAGCAGTTGATAGACCGGCACGCCGAACGCCTTGCCGGCCGCGTCGTGCATGGCCACGTCGACTGCCGCCTTGGCATAAGGATAGCCCTTGATGAACTTGTCCATCTTGGCATGGAGGAAATCGAAGCGGCCGACATCCTCGCCCTTCAGCAAGGGCAGCAGGTATTCGTGGATCACCGCAATGGCGGTTTCCGGCGTCTCGCCGTAGCGCGTTCCGAACTCGCCACCCCAGTCCTTCAGGACTTGCGCCTCGCCCCAACCATAGGTGCCGTCCTCCAAGGTGAGCTTGACGAGGAGGTAGCGTTGCCCGACCGGGCTGTAATTGCCGGCCCAGGTATGCTTGCGGCGTAGCGGCAGGCTGACCAGGTGGGTCTCGATATCGGCGATCTTCAGTCCGGTCTCGGTCGTCATCGGGGCGATACCTCAATCAAGACGTCGTTGGGCACGATGTGCCCGGTGATCTTCTCCGCGCCGTCGTCGGTGATGCGGTACATGTCCTCCACGTGGAAGCCCATGCGGCCGGGCAGCATGTAGAGCGGCTCCATCGTGTGGGTCATGTTGGCCTGCAGGTCGATCTCACGGGTTTCGGTGAGGTACGGCTCCTCATGGATCGTGCGACCGATGCCATGGCCGAGAAACGTCAAAGACGGCTCCAGTCCGTTGGTCTTGAGGTGGTCGCGATAGGTGGCCCACAGGTCAGGCACCGTAGTGCCCGGGCGGAGGATCGCCTCACACCGGTCGCGCGCCGCAATCAGGATCGCCCAGATCTTCGCCTGCTCGTCGGTCGGCGCCCCCATCACCAAGGTGCGCGTGACGTTCGAGCGATAGCCGTCGAGGTCGCCAAGTATCTCGATGCGGACGACGTCACCGGCTTCGATTTCCTTTGCCGTCGGCTTGCAGTTGATGATGCCGCTGCGGGTGCCCGAGCCGACCTGATACGCCACGCCAGCTGCGCCGCCCTCAAGCATCCGGGCCATGATCTCGGCACCGATTTCGTTCTCGGATTTGCCGACGCGCAGCCCATCGATGATGTCGGCCATGACGCGTTCCGTCAGTTCGCCGACCTGCTTCAGAAGCAAGACCTCTTCTTCGGTCTTCACCATGCGCGTCCGGAAGTAGAGATCGCGGGCATGGACAAACGTCGCTTCCGGCAGGCGGCTTTCCAGTCGCTGGAAGTCCATCGCCGGCATGAAGTCGAGCTCCACCGCGATGCGCCCGGCTCCGATTCCGGCCTCAATCAGGGCGTCGGCCAGCAGATCGGAGGGATTGTCGGTGAACTGGTTGTAGCTTCTGATGTCCGCGAAATGGGAGCGCTCGCGGGCCAGGTTTTCCTCAACGTTGACGAC
>JANQKG010000039.1 GCA_028281235.1 Afifellaceae bacterium
ATAGTCCGCCCCCGTCGGAGCGTGGCGCAGTCTGGTAGCGCACTTGACTGGGGGTCAAGGGGTCGTGGGTTCGAATCCCGCCGCTCCGACCATCGGGCCCATCTCTCACCCAACACGCCGCATCGTCCAGCACACGCCACACCGTGCCCGCGGTCGCGCCACGACTTGCCGATGCGGACCAAATCGGCTTCCCATGCTTGGCACCGGCCAGGGAGGATGTGATGGATCTGGGAATCAGCGGACGACGCGCCATCGTCTGCGGCTCAAGCCAGGGTCTCGGCAAGGGCTGTGCGCTGGCGCTCGCCGAAGCCGGCGTCTCGCTGGTGATCAACGGGCGCGATCAGACGAAGCTTGAGAAGACGGCCGACGATATAAGGCGCGTCGCTGATGTCGAGGTGATCCCGGTCGCCGCCGATGTCGGCACGGCGGAAGGCCAGGCAGCGCTGCTTGAAGCCTGCGCTGAGCCGGACATCCTTATCAACAATTCCGGCGGCCCGCCGTTCAAGGATTTCCGCGACCTGGACCGCGCCGCCATGATCGATGGCGTGACCATGAACATGATCACGCCGATAGAGCTCATCCAGAAGGTCATCGGTCCCATGAGCGCGCAGCGCTTCGGGCGCATCGTCAACATCACGTCGATCTCGGTGAAGATGCCGGTCCCCGGACTTGATCTCTCCTCCGGCGCACGCGCCGGCCTGACGTCGTTCCTGGCAGGCGTGGCGCGTGACGTGGCGGCGCACAACGTCACCATCAACAACATCCTGCCGGGCTATTTCGACACGGAACGCCTGCGCCAAGGCTTCGCGGCCACGGCCAAGCGCGCTGAAACCTCCCCCGACACGATCGCCGAGCAATGGGCAGCGTCAGTGCCGGCAAAGAGGTTCGGCACGCCGGAGGAATTCGGCAAGGCCTGCGCGTTCCTGTGCAGCGCGCATGCCGGCTACATCACCGGACAGAATTTGCTCTTGGATGGCGGGCGTTATCCGGCGGCGTTTTAGCCGCGCGTCGAGCGGGCCGCTCAGCGGGTCTGCTCAAGTAGTCGCTGCGCTTCCAGAAGGTCTTCTAAAGCCGCCTCGGCGCGGCGGCGCTGGTCCTGCGAAAGCGCATACACCGTGCGCGTCACCGTAGCTTCGTGTGCGGCAGGCTCTTGCGCCGGAGCTGGCGGCGCTTCCGGCGCTTTCTGTCGCGATCGGCGCGCTGCCTTGGCGGGTGCGGCGTCTTGCTCCTCCGCCGTCACAGTCTGCACTGAGCCGGTCTGCCCGACGGAGACGACGAAGCCGATGCCCTTCTCCTTCAGGAGGCGCTGGACGCCGCGGATTGTGAAGCCCTCGCCGTAAAGGAGCAGCCGGATGCCGCGCAGAAGATCGATGTCTTCGGGGCGATAATAGCGCCGTCCGCCACCGCGCTTCATCGGCTTGATCTGTGAGAAGCGGGTCTCCCAGAAGCGCAGCACGTGCTGCGGCAGATCGAGCTCGCGGGCGACCTCGCTAATGGTCCGGAACGCGTCGGGTGCTTTTGGCGAAGCCATACCCGCTCCTACCCTGCCGTTACTCGGCCGCTTCCTCCGAGCGCGTCTCACTGTCGACGCCCTCGTTGATACGCTGCTTCATGATGTTGCTGGGTTTAAACACGGCAACCCGGCGCGGCGGTATCGGGACTTCCTTGCCGGTCTTCGGGTTGCGGCCGACGCGCAGCCCCTTCTCGCGGACCGTGAAAGATCCGAAAGACGACAGCTTCACCGTCTCGCCGGAGACGATCACGTCGGAAATCTCCTTCAGGACCATCTCGACCATCGCCGCCGATTCCGTTCGCGACAGGCCCAGCCGGCGAAAAACGGCCTCGGCCAAATCGGCCCTCGTTACGGTCTTGCCCCCCATTCGCCCCGCCGCATCGTTTTCTTAGGACTTAAAGAAATTCAAGACCATAACCCTATTCGGGCGGGTAAAATTGGTCAACCTTGGCGAATCACCACCGCACCAGCGCCGAGCCCCATGTGAAGCCGCCTCCCATGGCTTCAAGCATGACGAGATCGCCGGTTTTGATGCGTTTGTCGCGCACCGCCTCATGCAGAGCCAAGGGGACGGACGCCGCCGACGTATTGCCGTGGCGCACGACCGTCGACACGACCTTGTTACGGGCGATCCCAAGCTTGCGGGCGCTGGCGTCGATAATGCGCTGGTTGGCCTGGTGCGGCACGAACCAGTCGATATCGTCCGGGCCGGTTCCGGTGGCTTCGAACGCCGCCGTAATCACATCGGAGATCATGCCCACGGCATGCTTGAAGACCTCACGCCCTTCCATGCGCACATGGCCGACCGTGCCGGTGGAGGACGGGCCGCCATCGACGAAGAGCTTTTGCTTGTGCCGGCCGTCGGAGCGCAGATGGGCGGAAAGCACGCCGCGATCGGCGATCGTCCCCTTGCCCTCCTGCGCCTCCAGCACGATCGCGCCCGCGCCGTCGCCGAAAAGCACGCAGGTCGTGCGGTCGGACCAGTCGAGGATGCGCGAGAAGGTCTCCGCCCCGATCACCAGCGCACGCCGGCCCTGTCCGGCGCGCAGCATCGCATCGGCATTAGAGACGGCAAAGACGAAACCGGAGCAGACTGCCTGCAGGTCGTAGGCGGCGCCATGGTGCATGCCCAAGCGTTCCTGAACGGCAACGGCCGTTGCAGGGAAGGTGTTGTCCGGCGTGGCGGTGGCCAAAACGATCAGATCGATGTCGGCGGGCGACATTCCGGCGTCCTCTAGCGCGCTCTCTGCGGCGCAGGTCGCAAGGTCGGAGGTGTGCTCTCCCTCCGCGGCAACGCGGCGCTCGCGAATGCCGGTGCGCTGGACGATCCACTCATCGGAGGTGTCCACCATCGCCGCAAGGTCCTGGTTCGTCAGAATCTTAGCCGGCAGATAGCTACCAATGCCGCGAACAACGGAACGGATCATGCGGAGGCCGCCCTCATGCGGCCGGTCGCGGCTGCATCATCGAAGGCGCTGTCGTCGGCGATCATATGCACCAGATCGTTCCTCGCCATCTCGCGCGCCAGCTCAATGGCGCTGGCAAAGCCTTCCGCGTCGGTGCCGCCGTGGGATTTGATGACCATGCCGTTCAGCCCAAGAAACACGCCGCCATTGACCTTCCGCGGATCCATCTTCTCGCGCAGCAACTCAAACGCCGAGCGGGCAAAAAGATAACCCAGTCTCGCCGCCCATGTGCGGGCCATGGCGGAGCGAAGGTATTCCGCGATCTGACGGGCCGTTCCTTCCGCGGTCTTCAGCGCGATGTTCCCTGAGAACCCTTCCGTGACGACGACGTCGACCGTGCCCTTGCCGATGTCGTCACCCTCGACATAGCCGCGATACTCAAACCCCGGATGATCCATCTCGCGCAGCACGCGGCTTGCCTCACGCACCTCCTCAATGCCCTTGATCTCCTCCACGCCGACATTGAGCAATGCGACGGTCGGCCGGTCGAGTCCGAACACCGACCGCGCCATCGCGGCCCCCATCACCGCGAAGTCCACCAGCATACGCGCATCCGCGCCGATCGTGGCCCCGACATCCAGCACAATGCTCTCGCCGCGCGTGGTCGGCCAGATCGCCGCGATCGCCGAGCGCTCGATCCTGGGCAGCGTCTTCAGACAGAACTTCGCCATCAACATCAGCGCGCCGGTATTGCCGGCGGAGACCGCCGCACCGGCCCTGCGATCGCGAACCGCCTCCACCGTGCGCCACATCGACGACTTCCACCGGCCTTTGCGCAGAGCCTGGCTCGGCTTGTCGTTCATCTGCACAGTGACGCCGCAATGGTGAAACTCCGACACCTGGCGCACGCTTTCGTTCGCCGCCAGCACCGGAGCGACGACATCCTCTTCGCCGTAGATGACGAAGCGCAGGTCCGGATGCCGATCGACGGCGATCGCCGCCCCGCCGATCACCACTTCAGGACCGGAATCGCCGCCCATCGCGTCGAGCGCGATCGTAATGGTTTGAGACATCAGCCGGCTGCTTCGGCCACAAGAAGCGGAGCCAAGTCATGTGCGCCCGTCGTGACGATCGGTGGCCGTGAAGACACCAGAGCGCTATCGCGTTTCATTGAATCGCTCCCACGCTCTGTCTCTTTGCCGAGGCATGATCTACCCGAAAACCGGTGTCCCCTTCTCGGGATCATGAGTCTTTGCCAGAGCATGATCTTATCCGAAAACCGGTGTCCACTTTTCGGGATCATGCTCTAAGTCCCGTCCTTCTTCTTCAACGCGGCCAGCGCCGCAAGCGGCGAGTCGGCGGTGGAATCATCCTCGATATGGCCGGCGAACTCAACGCCTGCCGCCCGTGGATAGGGATCGAGTCCTAGCGCCAGGTGCTCAGCGACGCACGCGCCAAGGGCAATGCGCCCCTCACTGAAGATGTCGGGCGCGTCTTCCCCCAAGGCTGTGGTGGGCTTCTCGTGCTCGGCGGAGACAGCGATCAGGTCTATGGTTTCGGCGATTGTCTGGGGCAGCGGTTCAAGCGTCACTACGTCGGTCTGAACGATGCTTGCCTCCAAAGTCCCATACACGTTGTAGCTGTGATCGGGCAGTGGACGTATCTCCAGCTCGGCGTTCAGCGACCCGATCTCAGGAAGCCCGAGCTCTTCGGCCAGGGCGCGGCGTTCCGCTTCGTTGGCCTCGATACGATAGCGCTCGCCGCGCGCGGGAACCTGTTCGGCCAACAGCGTGAGCGATAAGGAGCCGGATTTCATGCGTCACGCATGGCTTGGCATCGGCAGAGCCGGAAAGCTCAGCTCGCCGCGGCGCAACGCCGCAAGGTCGGTGGCCTGAATGTGCGAGACCGTTTCCCGCAGAACAGCCGCCAGCCGAGCGGCATGCGCGTCTTCCGGCGCATCGGGAAACACATTGCGCGCAATGGCCGCGGCCAGTTCGTCACCGTCCTGCGTAATCGCGGCTTCGTACGCGTCGAACCGGCCGGCGAAGGACCCATAAAGCTTGTGCATGCGTTTGGGCACGGAAAGGTCCCCCACCCCCATCTCGCGAAACGTGCTGTCCATGTCCTCCACAAAGCGCTCCGACACCAAGCGGGCGAGTTCCGCGTCGTCGCCGGGCACGTGCATGAGGCGGTGCAGCACCGCGAAGAGGTGAAGCGTCACCATCTCGAAGCGGCCCTGCAGCGTGTCGGGCACGCCGTGATGCAGATAAAGCCCCGGGCGCCGCGCCGCCTCCAATATCGTATCGTACAAGCGCGCCGCGGCCTGGCGCTCGTCGCGTCGTTTCTTGGAGAATGGGAACATCGCTCCTGAACTACTCCGCCCTTGTGGGCCGGGCCGCGCGCGATCCCAGCGGTCCCTTATTGCAAAGCGTCGGCGACACGGCTAGCAACCGGGCAAGGGAAGAAGAAAAATGCCGATCAGACATACGCATCCGATTTCGCGGCGGCTCAAAGGGCCGGCCTTCGCTGTGCTTGCCGGCCTGGCGCTTTCGGGCTGCGGCGAGACGCTCCATCGTGGCTACGTGCCTTCTGAATCGGCGCTGCAGCAGGTGCAGGTCGGCGCGCCGCGCGAACAGGTGCTCATTGCGCTCGGCACCCCCTCCACGACCGCGGATTTTGGCGGCGAGGTCTTCTACTACGTGTCGCAGGTCACCAACCGGCCGGTGGCCTTCCTGAACGCCCGCGTCGTCGACCAGACGGTGCTGGCCATCTATTTCGACGACACCAGCCAGGTGTCGCGCATCTCCCGCTACGGCCTGGAGGACGGCAGGGTCATCGACCTGGTGTCGCGCACGACACCGACCGGCGGCCGTGACGTCTCGTTCGTCGGGCAATTGCTGGGTGCGGCCGGCAACGTCAATCCGGTCGCCGGACAGTAGCTCGTCGACGGAAACGGCCGACGCATGAGCGCCGGCCGCGTGTCATCCCCGTATGTATTGTGGCGTTAGAGCATGATCCCGAAAAGTGGACACCATCTTTTCGGACAAGAGCATGCTCCAACAAAGAGCTAGAGCCACCATTCTGATTCAATCAGAATGGAAAGGGCTCTAGTGCGCCAGAACGGCCAGCAGAAGAAGCGCCACGATGTTGGTGATCTTGATCATCGGGTTCACCGCCGGCCCGGCCGTATCCTTGTAGGGGTCGCCGACGGTGTCGCCGGTGACGGCTGCCTTGTGGGCCTCTGAGCCCTTGCCGCCATGATGACCGTCCTCAATCAGCTTCTTGGCGTTGTCCCAGGCGCCGCCGCCGGCCGTCATGGAGACGGCGACGAAGAGCCCGTTGACGATGACGCCGAGGAGCATGGCGCCGACAGCGGCGAAGGCATCGGACTTGCCGGCGATGAGGTAGATAGCGCCGAAGCAGACGATCGGCGACAGCACCGGCAGCAGCGACGGCACGATCATCTCGCGGATCGCGGCGCGGGTGAGGAGGTCAACGGCGCGGCCGTAATCCGGCTTGTCCTTGCCCTGCATGATGCCGGGCTTCTCACGGAACTGCCGGCGCACCTCCTCCACGATCGACGCGGCAGCGCGGCCGACTGCCGTCATCGCGATGCCGCCGAACAGATAGGGCAGCAGACCGCCGAACAGGAGCCCGACCACCACATAGGGGTTGGACAGCGAGAAATTGACCGACACGCCCTCAAAGAAGGAACCGGGCGCAGCATCGCGCGCGAAAAACTCCAGGTCAGCCGTGTAGGCAGCAAAAAGCACCAGCGCGCCGAGGCCGGCTGAGCCGATCGCGTAGCCCTTGGTGACGGCCTTAGTGGTGTTGCCGACGGCGTCGAGCGCATCGGTGGTGTTACGCACTTCCGCCGGCAGGTCGGCCATCTCTGCGATGCCGCCGGCATTGTCGGTCACCGGACCGAACGCGTCGAGCGCAACGACCATGCCGGCAAGCGCCAGCATCGTTGTCACCGCGATGGCGATGCCGAAGAGGCCGGCCAGGATGTAGGCGACGATGATGCCGGAGATGATCACGATGGCAGGCAGCGCGGTTGATTCCAGAGACACCGCCAGGCCCTGAATGACGTTGGTGCCGTGGCCGGTCACCGAGGCGTCGGCGATGGAGCGCACGGGCCGGTAGGGCGTGCCGGTATAATATTCCGTGATCCAGATAATCAGGCCGGTCACGGCAAGGCCGACGACGCCGCAGAGGAAGAGGTCGAGCCCGTTGAAGACGCTGCCGTCGACGGTGAAGTCGGTCGTGAAGCCGATCAGCCACCAGGTGACGAACCCGACAGTGACGATCGACAGCAGCGCCGTAGCGATGAAGCCCTTATAGAGCGCGCCCATGATGGAGTTGTTGGAGCCGAGCTTCACAAAGAACGTGCCGGCGATGGAGGTCAGCACACAGGCAGCGCCGATGAGAAGCGGCAGGAGCATCATGTCGAGCGCTGCGGCGCCGGTGAAGAAGATGGAACCCAGCACCATCGTTGCCACGACCGTGACGGCGTAGGTCTCGAACAGATCGGCGGCCATACCGGCGCAATCGCCGACATTGTCACCGACATTGTCGGCGATTGTTGCGGGGTTGCGCGGGTCGTCCTCCGGGATGCCGGCCTCGACCTTGCCGACAAGGTCGCCGCCGACATCGGCGCCTTTGGTGAAGATGCCGCCGCCAAGACGGGCGAAGATGGAGATCAGCGACGCGCCGAAGCCGAGCGCCACAAGCGCGTCAATGACAGTGCGGCTTGTCGCGCCGTAGCCCATCGGGCCGGTGAGAAGCCAGAAGTAGACGGCGACGCCCAGAAGCGCGAGGCCGGCCACGAGAAGCCCTGTGATCGCGCCGGCGCGAAATGCAATCGACAGCCCGGCGCCCAGCGATTGCGAGGCGGCCTGGGCGGTGCGGACATTGGCGCGCACCGACACCAGCATGCCGATGAAGCCGGCGACGCCGGAGAGAATCGCGCCGATGGCGAAGCCGACCGCCGCGACCCAGGACAGAAGCAACCAGGCGATAACGAAGACCACGACGCCGACAATGGCGATGGTCGTATATTGGCGCGTCAGATAGGCGGTTGCGCCCTCGCGGATGGCGCCTGAAATCTCCTGCATGCGGGGGTTGCCGGCGTCGGCGGCCAGTACGGACTGAATCGCCCATATGGCGTAGACGATGCTCAGCACGCCGCATGCAATCACGAAGTAAAGCGGAATCATCTGATTTCCCTTGGAAGGCGGCCAAGCCGGTCAGGCGCCAAAACGCTGCCCCCGTGCGCCGGCCGAAAATGGAACGCTGGGCGGGGGTATTGACGAATCGACCTCACCCGTCAAGGGACGCAGGGTCGCCCCCTGAGGACGCTGCCGGCCGGCGCGCCAGCCAGAACACGGCGATCAGGCAGGCCGCCGCGACCGGCAGTACAGCTAGGTTCACGACGTCCCAGCCGGCGATCTGCAGAACGCCGCCGGCCGACAGCGACGCCATGGCCACGAAACCGAAGACGACGAAGTCGTTCAGCGCCTGGACCTTCTCCTTTTCCTCCGGCCGGTAGCTCTGCGTGACCAGCGCCGTGCCGCCGACAAAGGCGAAGTTCCAGCCGATTCCGAGGAGAACGAGCGCTCCCCAGAAATGCGCCACCGACGTACCCGCCAGCGCTGCTAAGGCGCAGCCGATCAAGAGCAGCAGCCCCACGGCCACCACAGAAGGTGCGCCGAAACGGGCAATCAGCGTCCCGGTGATAAAGCTCGGCGCGTACATGGCCATGACGTGCCACTGGATGCCGAGAAGTGCGGCGTCGCGGTGGTGCTCGTGCATTACCATCGCCAGCGGCGCGGCGGTCATCACGAAGCTCATCAGTGCATAAGCGGCGGTGGCGCAGCCGACCGCAACGATGAACTCCGGGCGGCGGGCGATCTCCTTGAGTGAGCGGCCGGCGGCGGCGTCGCGCCGGGCGGTCGGCTTGGGGATATCGAGCAGGAGGAGCACGAGCGCGGCGGCCAGCAACAGGCCGATCGAAGCGAAATAGGACCCTGCGAACTGGGCCGCGGGAATGAGGTCGGCGAAATGGATGACCGTTTGCGGGCCGATGATTGCAGCAACGATGCCACCGGCCAGGACCAGCGAGATGGCGCGCGGGCGGAAGGCCTCGCTCGCCGTATCGGCGGCGGCGAAGCGAAACTGCTGAACGAAGGCGGCGCAGGCCCCGGCGAGCAGCGTGGCGGCGCAGAGCATCGCAAAGCTTCCGGCGATCATGGCGAGACCTTGCAGCGCCCCGCCCAGCGCGCCAATGCCCATGCCGAAGATGAACCCGGCCCGCCGGCCGACGCGGCGCATCAGAAGTGCGGCCGGCACCGTGCCGCAGGCCGTGCCGACAACGAAGGCGGTGACGGGGAGTGTCGCCAGCGACTTGTCGGCGCCAAGCAGCATATGGCCGGCGAGCGCGGCACTGGCGAAGCTGATCGGCGGCATCGACCCGGCCAGCGCTCCGGCGGTCACAAGCACCATCACGTTGCGGCGCGCAGCATTGTCGTCGACCAGCGGCTTCGTGACAACGTGGTCGCTCACGCTGTTCCCTCCTGTGGCTTATGGGTGTAGGCCCGAGCCACCAAATTCAGATCGCTCCCCCGCCACGTGACGCGCGGTGCCGCCGACTCCGCTTTCAGCACACCAATGCGGCTCATCGGCACGCCTGCCTCTTCTGCAGCGCTCTCAAAGCCCGGCGCCTTCTCAGGTGGAACGGCCGCCAAAATTTCGTAATCGTCGCCACCGGTGATCAGGCGGGCAAGAAGTGCCGGATCATCGGTCGCGCCGAGCCCTTCCGCCAGCGGCACATGCTCAACCTCGATATCGGCCGAGCACCCTGAAGCGGCCGCGAGCTTGTCGCAATCGCCGATGAGGCCATCGGATATGTCCATCGCCGCGCTGGCATAGGCCACAAGCAGCGGCGCGAGTTCCACGCGCGGCTGCGGCACATGGTAGTGGGCAATCAGCGCGTCCCTGCGGGCGTGGGGCAAGGCGTCCCATGGACCCGCCTCCCCCTTCAAGAGCGCCAGTCCGACGGCGCCCGCGCCGATTAAGCCCGACACGTAGAGCAGATCGCCGGGCCTGCCGCCCGACCGGTGCACCATGCGACCCTTTGGAGCGAGGCCGTGGGCCGTCACCGAAATGATAGGACCGTCGGGCACACGAACGGTGTCGCCGCCCAACAGACGCAGCCCGAAGCGCGCGTGATCGGCCTTAAGTCCCCGGACGAAATCCGCCAGCCAACCTTCTTCGATCTCTGAGGAAATCCCAAAGCTGATCACATAGGCCAGAGGCTCTGCGCCCTTGGCGGCGAGGTCGGAGACGTTCACCCTGAGCGCTTTTTGGGCAACGGAGAATGGCGGATCGCGCGGCAGGAAGTGCACCTTGCAGGCGATCATGTCGGTGGTCACCACGAGGTCGAAATCGGGCGACACATCCAGCCGTCCGGCATCGTCGAGGAGCCCGAACGCGCCCTCGCCGGCCAGTGGACGGAAGAAGCGTTCGATGATGTCGCGTTCGTCAAGGGGCATCGGCGGCGCCTTCAGCCCGAGGCGGCTTGCGGGAACTCGTCCGGCCGGCGCTGACGGGCGACGCAATCGAGCACGCCATTGACCAGCCCGGGCTCGTCGCCGGTGAAGAACGCTTTGGCGATATCGACATATTCGCTGATGACCACGCGCGCGGGAACGTCGCGGCGCTCCGCCAGCTCAAATGCGCCGCAGCGCAGAATGGCGCGGAGCGTGAGGTCGATACGGGCGAGTGGCCAGGTCGGCGGCAAGGCGGCGTGCACGATCGGATCGATCCGCCGCTGCGCCTTCACCACCCCGCTCACCAGAGCCCGGAAGAACGGCATGTCCGCCGGCCTCAGCTGCATCCCCTCCAACTCGCGGCCGAGGCGATGCGCCTCGAACTCCTCAACGACCGCGGGAAGCGGCGCGCCGCCCACATCCATCTGATAGAGCGCCTGGACCGCTCCCAGCCGCGCGGCGCCGCGCTGGTTGGCGCCACGGATCTCGTCCGGCGGTTTACGCTCAGTCATCGGACCGGCCAAACGTCTCAGCGAGCAATGCCAGCTCGTAGGCGGCGATCGCCGCGTGCCCGCCCTTGTTCTTTCCGTCCACACGGGCCCGCACCCACGCCTGATCGCTGTTCTCCACGGTCAGGATGCCGTTGCCGAGAGCGAGCGCGTGCTCGGTCGACAGATTGAAGATGGCGCGGGCCGATTCGTTGGCGACGATGTCGTAATGCGAGGTCTCTCCGCGGATGACGCAGCCGAGCAGCACATAGCCGTCGAAGCGGCGTCTCTCGACTTCAGCATCGAGCGCCATGGCGAGCGCGGCGGGAATCTCCAGCACGCCCGGCACGGCCACGCGCTCGAATGTGGCGCCGCGGCGCTCAAGCTCCGCGGTTGCACCGTCGGCGAGCGCGTCGGTGATCTGCGGGTAGAAGCGCGCTTCTATGATGAGGAAATGCTTGGGCATGTCGCGTGTGTGGCCGGGCGGGCGGACCATGGTCCCGCGCGCGGTTGATGTCCAGCCCGATCAGGTGTTTAGGCGCTCCAGATAGCGCGCCACCAGATCGACCTCGATGTTGAGCGCATCACCCGGCCGACGCTCGCCCCAAGTCGTCACCGCCAGCGTGTGCGGGATGAGCATGATCTCGAAACGCCGACCGTCGACCTTGTTCACCGTCAGCGACACGCCGTCGAGCGACACGGAGCCCTTCTCCACGACGTAGCGCGCCAGCGGCTCCGGCACCTCGACGACGAAGCGGGCCATATCCTCCTCGTCGTGCCGTTCGACGATCGTGGCGATCCCGTCCACGTGGCCGGAGACCATGTGGCCGCCAAGCTCGTCGCCCATTCTCAGCGGCCGCTCCAGATTGACGCGCGTGCCGGCGCCCCAATCGCTGAGCGTCGTCCGCGCCATGGTCTCGGTGGACGCCTCCACATCGAAATAGGCGCGGTTGCCGATGCGACCACGCTCAATCACCGTGAGGCATGGGCCACCGCAGGCAATCGACGCGCCGACGGCAATCGTGTCGGGGTCATAGAGCGTGGCGATCCGTAGCCGCACGCCTGCCTCTCTCGGCGTGACCTCCAGCACTTCGCCCCTATCGGTCACGATCCCGGTGAACATCTCACGCCGTCCGTCGGTAGAGGGTCATTGTATCAGCCCCAAAGCTACGGCGCGCGGCGCGGCGGAAGCGCGCCGACGCCTCAACGGCGGACAGCGGCAGCCCCGCCAAGGCCGGAACACTTTGTCCGCCGAGCGCGACCGGACTGCGAAAGAGCATCACCTCGTCCACCAGATCGGCCTCCAGGAAGCTCCGCGCCGCTCTGGCGCCCCCCTCCACGAGAAGCCGCGTGATCCCCTCACCCGCAAGGCGCTTCAGCACTGCGGCAAGGTCGAGGCCGCCTTCGGCGCGCGGCACGGCGACCCTCTGCAGGTCTGCCCCCTCACCCGACATGCCGGCCTGCGTCGTCCTCTCCGTCGTCATCTCCTCAGCGGGGAGAGGAACTACGCCGTGCGCAGCATCGTCAGCCGTGAAGACCCAGGTCGGAGCGGCTTTGTCGAAAACTTTGCGACCGCCATCAAGCCGGCCTTCGCTGTCGAGGATCACTCGCACCGGCGACCAATCGAGAAGTCCCGGTAGCCGGCAGGTCAATTGCGGGTCGTCGGCCACCACGGTGCTGCGGCCGACCAGGATCGCGTCGAAACGGGCGCGCAGCGCCTGCACATGCCGGCGGGCGGCGGCGGCGGTTACAGCGACCTGCGGCTCACCCTCGCGGCCGATGGCGTCGTCGGCGGAAATTGCAAGTTTCAGAGTCACATGCGGCCTGTTGTGCCCTTGGCGCATGAGGTAGCCGGCATGGGCGCGCCCTGCCTCGTCCGTCATCGAACCAGCGGCGACGTCGATACCGGCGGCGCGGAGGCGGTCCAGCCCGCGGCCGGCGACGCGCTTGTCCGGGTCCTGCATCGTGGTCACGACGCGGGCCACGCCGGCGGCCACAATGGAGTCGGTGCATGGCGGGGTCGCGCCATGATGCGCGCAGGGCTCAAGCGACACGTAAAGGGTCGCGCCGTTTGCCTTCTCGCCGGCCATGGCAAGCGCCTGCGGCTCCGCGTGCGGCCGTCCGCGCCAGCCGGTGCGGCCACGGCCGACCGCCTTTCCGGCGTTCACCACAATGGCGCCGACAGCCGGGTTGGGCCACGTGGAGCCGAGTGCGCTTCTTCCCAGCGCCAGCGCCGCCGCAAGGAAGCGGCGGTCCATATCCTCAAGCATCCTGAGCCGCGTCCGCCTCGTCCCCCGCCAGTTCGCCGACAAAGGTCTCAAAGTCCTTTGCCTCGCGGAAGTCGCGATAGACGGAGGCGAAGCGCACATAGGCGACATCGTCGAGGTTGCGCAGGCCTTCCATGACCAACTCGCCGATCTCGGCGGCCGGGATCTCCTGTTCGCCGCGGCTTTCCAGTTGCCTGACGATGCCGGAGACCATCCGCTCGACGCGCTCCGGCTCCACCGGCCGCTTGCGCATGGCGATCTGTACGGAGCGCATGAGCTTGTCGCGGTCGAAGGGGACGCGGCGGCCGGAGCGCTTCAGCACCGTCAGCTCGCGCAGCTGCACACGCTCAAACGTGGTGAAGCGGCCGCCGCATTCGGCGCAGACGCGGCGGCGGCGGATGACAGTGGAGTCCTCCGTCGGACGGGAGTCCTTCACCTGCGTGTCGGCAGCTCCGCAATAGGGGCAGCGCATCGCTTAGCCTGGCCCGGTTCAGTAGATCGGAAAGCGGTCGGTCAGCGCCTTGACGCGGGCGCGCACCGCCTTCTCCACGGCCTTATTGCCGTCCTCGCCGTTCGCCGCCAGACCGTCGAGCACTTCGATGATCATGTCGCCGACCAGCTGGAACTCCGCTATGCCAAAGCCGCGCGTGGTGCCGGCCGGCGTGCCGAGGCGGATGCCCGACGTGACCATCGGCTTCTCCGGATCGAAGGGCACGCCGTTCTTGTTGCAGGTGATGCTGGCGCGGCCGAGCGCGGCTTCCGCCGCCTTGCCGGTCAGCCCCTTGGGCCGCAGATCGACCAGCATCAGGTGATTGTCGGTGCCGCCGGAGACGATGTCGCAGCCGCCCTTGATCAGCGTCTCGGCCAGCGCAACGGCGTTTTCCACGACGTTCTTCGCGTAGAGCTTGAACTCCGGCTTGAGCGCCTCGCCGAACGCCACGGCCTTGGCGGCAATGGCGTGCATCAGCGGGCCGCCCTGCAGCCCGGGAAAGACGGCCGAGTTCAGCTTCTTGGCCAGCGCCTCGTCGTTGGAGAGGATCAGGCCGCCGCGCGGGCCGCGCAGCGATTTGTGCGTCGTCGACGTCACGACATGGGCGTGCGGCACCGGCGAGGGATGCGCACCTCCGGCCACCAGGCCGGCGAAATGCGCCATGTCGACCATCAGATAGGCGCCGACCTCGTCGGCGATGCGGCGGAAAGCGGCAAAATCCCAGATGCGCGAATAGGCGGTGCCGCCGGCGAGGATCAGCTTCGGTTTGGCTTCCCGCGCGATAGCGGCGATTTCGTCCAAATCGAGCAGGCAATCCTGCTGGCGCACGCCATAGGGAACCGGATTGAACCACTTGCCGGATATGTTGACGGGCGAGCCATGGGTCAGGTGGCCGCCCGCGGCCAGGTCGAGCCCCATGAAGGTGTCGCCGGGCTTGAGCAGCGCCAGGAACACCGCCTGGTTCATCTGACTGCCGGAACTTGGCTGCACATTGGCATAGGCCGCGCCGAACAGCGTCTTGGCCCGCTCGATCGCCAGTTCCTCAACCACATCGACGAACTGGCAGCCGCCATAATATCGCCGCCCCGGATAGCCTTCGGCGTATTTGTTGGTGAGGACGGAGCCCTGCGCCTCCAGAACGGCGCGCGAGACGATGTTCTCCGACGCAATCAGCTCAATCTCGTCGCGCTGACGACCAAGCTCGCGGTCTATCGCTTCGGCGACATCAAGGTCGGATTCCGCCAGCGTTGCGGCGAAGAACGCATCGGCCGTCGTTTCGACAGCGCGGGCGGATTTGGTCAGCGGCATGGGGCACCCGAAATTCGCTGGAGATGGGCCGCTGCCGTCTCAGCAGCGGCCCGGCGGGCGATACCACAGCGCTCCTCCCCCGCCAAGCCGCGGGGGGCGGGCCACCAAAGACGGCGCTATTGCGCAGGTTCTATTGTGTGGGTGCTATTGCGCGACGGGCGAGCCGATCAGATTCGGATCCTGCGCCATGGCGATCGTGCCCTGGCTGTCGATGCCATAGATGTCGTCGCGGAAATGGACGATCCCGTCGCCGGTCGTCCAGGCAGTGAAATAGACGGTGAGAATGCTCGGCGCGTTCACCACCTCAGCGTCGATCCGCTCGCCGGAGCGGATCGTCTGGTCCACGGCAGCAAGATTGTAGCCGGTGTCTCTGAGGACCCAGGCCACCAGTTCACGCACATTGTGGACGCGCACGCAGCCCGACGATTCGAACCGGTAGTCGGACTCAAACAGGTTCTTCGACGGCGTGTCGTGCAGGAAGACGGCGTGCGGATTGTGGAAGTTCAGCTTGACGAAGCCGAGCGAATTCTGGTCGCCGGGGTCCTGGCGGAACATGTAGTTCGTCGCCTCGTCGGAATACCAGTCCACCTGCTCCGCCATGAGCTCATCGCCGGTCTGGCTGTAGATGCGGATGTTGTTGTCCGACAGATAGGTCGGCTCGCTCTGCATCTTGGGGATCAGGTCCTTCTTGATGATGGAGGCGGGCACGGTCCAGAAGGGATTGAAGTTGATCTCGTGGACGCGGCTCTTGAGGAGCGGCGTCTGGCGGTCGACCTTGCCGACGACGGCGGTGTGGCGGGAGGCGACGATTCCGTTCTCCACCGCCTCGATCTTAGCGCCGGGCACGTTGACCATGATGTAGCGTTCCTTGGGAATGCCGGTCGACTTGATGCGCTCCAGATTGGCCTTGAGCTGCCACAGGCGCACCTGCGCCGGCACGTTGAGCGCGCGGAAGGTGTTTGTACCCACGACGCCGTCGCCCGGAAGGCCGTGCCGCTTCTGAAAGCGCTTCACTGCGTCCTGCACGTAGGAATCAAACGCCTGCGGATCGCCGCTCCGCTGGCGCAGATCGCCGGAGCTGATCAGCCGGCGGCGGAGTTCCACGACATTAGGGTCGCGCACGCCGATCTTCAGCTCCTTGTCGGCGGGCACCGCATTCCAGCCGCCGCGCGCCACAAGGTCTTCGTAGACATAGATCGCCCGCTCCATGGCCGGCACGGTTTCGGGCGACAATATGGGCGCCGTCGTGGTGACCGGGCGCGCCACGGTCGATTGCGCGTCAAAGCCCTCCGACCATTCCGATTGCTGCACGCCGATCAGCGTGTCCTGTGCCCAGCCCACACCGGGAACGAGGAGCGCCGCCAGCGCGGTGTATAAGGTCAGAGTTGAAGCAGTCCGCTTTGGTCGCATCGAACCATCAATCCGTGTCTTGAAACCCGCGCCTTGCCGGGCCGTCGCGCTGCAAAGCCTTCAGCCAGTGGCTAGCCGCTTAGCGCTTAACGGCGCATTAAGCATGCCACATCTTCGTGTGGCCTCACCACCGCTCGTTCGCATTTTGCGCTCCACCGGTTGCGCCCGACCGGCTGCACCCAACCGGCCGGCGCCAGCCAGCGCCTGCGGACCACCGAATACGGCCATTTGTGGCCGTTCGATGTCGCAGCGTCCGTGAATGGGCAAAACAAAGCCCGCGGCACTTTCGCGACGCGGGCTTTGCTGGCAGATGGACGGGAGGTGAATCAGAGCCGGTAGAGGATCTGGTCGGTCCAGAAGCGCTCCAACCGCTGCAGGGCCTTGTTCATGTGACGGAAGTCGTTCGCCGCGATCCCGCCGACCTTCTCGATCGACTGGATGTGCCGCGTGTAGAGATCGTTAACGACCTTGGCGACCTCCAGACCCTTGTCCGTCAGCGACACCCGCACCGAGCGGCGATCGACGCGCGAGCGCTGGTGGCGGATGAATCCCGCGTCAACGAGCTTCTTCAAATTGTAGGAAACGTTAGACCCCAGATAGTAGCCGCGCGTCCTGAGTTCGCCGGCGGTCAGCTCCGAATCGCCGATATTAAACAAAAGAAGCGCCTGAACGCTGTTCACGTCCGACCGTCCCATGCGGTCGAATTCGTCCTTGATCACGTCGAGAAGCCGCCGGTGAAGGCGCTCAACGAGCGTCAAAGCGTCCAGATAGAGCGTTTTGGTGTCATCGGGGGCGGTTTCCACCGCCTCGTATCGCGCAGCCGCCTGTTCTGACATCAACATCCTCAATCCTCGTTGTTCCCGCCTTGCTGACGGATGCGTGAACCCGACAATACGAATGCAGTTTGAAGATGTGTTTAAGCGAAACGCTTAATCAAATGTTTCCGGCGACCGGAACCATGTCCGGCCGCACGGGCCGTCGGCGCGTCAGTCCAGGGTTCGGCGCCATTTCACGAATGTCAGCGCCAGAAAGCCCAAAAACAGGCTCGTATGGACGAGAACACGCAGCGGATAGCTGCCGAAAATGTCAGAGAATATTGTGTACATCGCGATCTCCACCGCCAAGGCCAGCGCCCACATGACAGGGCCCCAGACCGCCCCGATCCACAGCCCGACCGCCGCCAGAAGGTCAACGATCAGAAGTGTGGCGGCGCCGGCGCGCATCGCCGGCGTCAAATCGGCGAAGGTCAGCGCGCCCTGCGGCACGATCCCGAGAATCTGGCACGCCCGGGCAAGACCGACAATCAGAAGCAGCATCGCGACGACGCGCACATAGACGACGGTATGGGGAACGCGGATCTGCCGCCCGGTCGATCCACCCCCCGTATAGGAGCCCAGCGTTTCGCTCATGCCTTCGCTCGTTCGCCCGCGTCGTCCCGCGAGCCATAGGAGCGCAGCCTGTGAGGGTCAATGCAAGCCTTGCCGGCTTGGTCCGCGCTGCCACCGAGTGCTATCCTCAGCGGCAAAGTGGGAACCTCCATGACCGCAGCTTCGATAACGGCGCCGCTGAGCACGCTTCGCCCTGATGTCGACCGCATCACCGGCCGTCGGCGGCTGCGCCGCAATCGGCGCACGGATTGGTCGCGGCGGCTGGTACGCGAGAACAATCTCACCGTCGACGATCTGATCTGGCCGATCTTCGTGATCGACGGCGAAAACCGGCGGGAGCCGATCGCGGCGATGCCTGGCATCGAGCGGCTCTCGGCTGACCTCGCCGCACAGGAGGCCAAACGCGGCGCTGCTCTCGGTATCCCGGCGGTGGCGCTTTTTCCCAATGTCGACATGGCGCTGCGCGACCAGACCGGATCGGAGATCCTCAACCCCGACAATGTGATGTGCCGGGCAACGCAGGCCATCAAGGAGGCCGCGCCGGAGATCGGCGTGATCACCGACGCAGCCCTCGACCCGTTCACCGATCACGGGCACGACGGAATCTTGCGCGACGGCATCATCGTCAACGACGAAAGCGTGGCGCAGATCGCCAAGGCCGCGGTGCTGCAGGCGAAGGCGGGCGCCGACATCATCGCGCCGTCCGACATGATGGACGGGCGCGTGGGCGCCATCCGCGAAGCGCTCGACGCTGCGGGGCGTTCCGACATTGCGATCATGTCCTATACGGCGAAATACGCCTCGGCCTTCTACGGGCCGTACCGGGAGGCCATCGGCACCGACGCGACGCTGAAGGGCGACAAGCTCACCTACTACGTCGACCCGGCCAACAGCGACGACGCCTTGCGGGAGGCTGAAACGGATGTCGCAGAAGGCGCCGACATGCTGATGGTCAAGCCCGGCCTGCCCTATCTCGACATCGTCCGGCAGGTGAAGGACACGTTCGCGCTCCCGACCTTCGTCTACCAGGTGTCGGGCGAATACTCGATGATCGAAGCGGCCGCCGCAAATGGCTGGCTCGACGGCGAGCGCGCTATGATGGAGAGCCTCTTGGCGTTCAAGCGGGCGGGCGCCGACGGCATCCTCACCTATTTCGCGCCGCGCGTGGCGGAGAGGCTGAACAAAGCGTAGCGGCTGCCGGCGGCGGTCATGCTCGTCGTGCGACGCGGCTGATCGCTGAATGTACGATCAGCTCGACAAAGAACACAACAGCCCCGACAGGCAGCGCCCAACTCAGGAACACAATGGCCGACTGGGCCCAATGGACTTCCCAGATCCCGGGGCCGTAGAACACGCTCTGGGGATTATGCTGGAATCCGGCATAGAGCATCAATCCGCCCGCTACGCAGCCAAGGACAAGAGCGTCGATGAAAGGCAGCAGGACCGACCTTCGGACCCAGAGGCTGCGACGCAAAAAGAGTCGATGAATGACCAGTTCCAGCACAAACACGCCAAAGGCTGCAGGCAAGCCAAAGCGCAGAACGGTCAAAACCCAATTCAGAACATGAACCCTGCTCGTACTTTCATCGAAAAAGTACTCGAAATTGTTGAGGGGGACGATCCAATAGAGCATCCCTGCTGCGGCGATTGCGCCGAGCGCCGCAGCATCGGCCAGCGGCACTACGTAGAAAAGATCCGCTCTTTTAGCCGTGATCATTTCTCCCAGGGCCTTGAATTGTACACAGCCTGAACGCGAGCACCATAATCGCTGACTATGGTGGCCGGCAGATAGTTATAGAGGGTGGCAATCTCAGCGACGCCTGCCGTGTCGAAGAGATTTCCGATGATGCCGCGGAGAATCACAGCACCGGCTCGGATGTTATTGAGTGGGACATTGAGCTTCGTTCGCCCACCGAATGCCTCGCCCCAGACGGACACGTTGATGTTCATCGGAAGGACCGAGTTGCTGATCCTGAGCGAGTCAGCAACGCGACCGTAATATCCTTGGGTTGTTTCAACGTACATGATCGCCCTGATTAGATCGGCATCAACGAGGGTCTCGGCCGCCACGATTTCGATTTCGGCGTTGTGTTTTGACACGTCGGAGAAAGCATCAACCGCGTGAACAGGAGCGCTTGGGTCGGCATTGGGATTGGGGGCGATGCGAAACCGAGTGCCGCGACCTCTTAGAACAAACATGCGCCGCCGACGTTCTCTTGCGTCCGACGATTCCTGCTCCGGCTCTTCAACGATCGTGTCGCGAACGTAGCCCTCCACCCGCGTCCACTGTCCGCCATCCGGTCGGCCCGCGGGCACGCGCGGCTGGTTGGGGTCGAAATTGGCTTTCAGCGCCAGCCGGAACCGAAGCATCTTCGCATCGAAGTCGAGCGCGGCGAGCCGCCAGTGAACGGCCAGCACCCCGACAGCAGGGTCAAATGAGGCCGCCCTAGGCTGAGACGAGATCACGGAAGCAACAGCTCCACCTTCATACTAGGAATTTATTCCTTCTCTCTGAAAGGTGTGGTGTCAAGACCGCCAGTGAGGTCGTCCTGACCGGCGCGAGCGCCCCGCCATTCTTGAACCGTGGTGCGCCGCCCCCCATTTTGGAAGTCGGAGGCAAGGAGCCATGACCAACGCCACGACGATCGATGCCGGTGAACTCGCCTTTGATCCGGCAACCCACCCTGAAGTCTACGAGGGGGTGCGCACGCGCCGGACCTTTGCCTTCCTCATCGACGCGGCAATCATCGTGTTCCTGATGGTCGTCGCCTATCTCGTCATCGTCGTTGTGGGCATCCTGACGCTGGGCCTCGGGTTGCTGCTTCTGCCGGCGGTCTGGCCGGCGGTCGCGATCCTCTATTCCGTGCTCACGCTTGGCGGGCCGTATTCGGCGACGCTCGGAATGCGCTTCATGGGCATAGAGATCCGCCTGACAGATGGCGCGCGGCCAAGCTACGCGCTGGCCCTGGTGCATGCTCTCGGCTTCTGGTTCTCGCTCGCCGTCCTGACGCCGTTCATCCTGATGGTGGCGCTCTTCACCGAACGCAAGCAATTGCTGCACGACCTGGTGCTTGGCACGATCGCCGTGCGCTCCTAATAATCCGCCGCCGCGCGCCCGATCATCCTTCGCTCCGCTCAGGACGCGTTCAAGCCCTCACTTGACGCAGAGCGAGTGTCGCGTGAGGCTCTGGGCATGACCAAGGTCGTCACAGATGCGCACCAGTTCTATCTGACCGCGCCGAGCCCCTGCCCTTATCTGCCGGGGCGTCATGAGCGGAAGGTCTTCACGCATCTGGTCGGGCCCAACTCGAGCGCCCTGCACGACCTCCTGACGCAAGGCGGGTTTCGCCGCAGCCAGGGCATCGCCTATCGGCCGGCCTGCGAATGCTGCATGGCGTGCGTTTCCGTGCGGGTCTGCGCCGGCGCCTTCCGCCCGACGCAATCCATGAAACGGGTCGCCAAGCTCAACCGCGACCTGATCGGCCGCTTTCGCCCGGCACAGGCCTCCAGCGAGCAATACAGCCTGTTCCGCCGCTATCTCGATAGCCGTCACGCGCATGGCGGCATGGCGCATATGTCGGTTCTCGACTACGCGCTGATGGTGGAGGACAGCCACGTGGAGACCGGTGTGGTGGAATATCGCCGGCGCGGGCCCGACAGCGCGATCAACGGGCGCGACCAGGGCGAAATCGTCGCCTGCACGCTAACCGACGTCCTCTCAGACGGATTGTCGATGGTCTATTCGTTTTTCGACCCCACGCAGTCCAACCGCTCGCTCGGCACCTATATGATCCTGGAGCATATCGAGCGGGCCCGAGCGCTCCACAAGCCATACGTGTATCTGGGCTATTGGGTCGATGACTCGCCCAAAATGGCCTACAAAGCGCGGTTTCTGCCGCAGGAGCGCCTGTCGCCGCGAGGCTGGATTCGGTCCGAGTAGCGCTAACCCTTATCACGGGTTTTTTGAGCCGCGACAAAAAATCGATTTTTACGTATTGGAACTGGCAGTGGAACTCGGCTACAACCTGCCGGTCGAAAATATAACGTGTGGGGTAAGCAGGCCATGGCCAAAGCAGCGACACCAATGGATGCGCTCGTTGGAGCGCGCCTTCGTTCGCGGCGGAAGCACCTTAGGATGAGTCAAGAACGGCTGGGAAAAGAGATCGGCGTCTCTTTTCAACAGGTTCAAAAATACGAGAACGGGACCAACCGCATCGGGGCCGGACGGTTGGCAGAGATCAGCAAAGTTTTGGATGTGCCGGTGGCCTACTTCTTCACCGAAGGGTCAACGGGTAGTGGCGCTGACAGCGAGAAAGTGGATGCACGCGCTGTCTTGAGCGAACCGGGCGCTGCGGAGTTGCTGCAGGCCTATTCGCAGATCGGCAGCCTGGCGTTGCGCAACGCGGTCGTCAGGCTGGCGCGGGATCTGGCCGGAAGCTACGGCGAAGGCCGCTCATCCAAAAACATGCAGGCCGCCCGCACAAACGACCGATTGACCAAAGCCGTTCCTTAAACGACTCGGTTCTGACTCCATCAGAACCGAGTCCCCTCCTCTTAGACGATGTGAACGTACCGCCCGACGCTTGCGCTATCGGACGCGGCGTCAGGTCTTGTCGTTCAGCACGTCGCCGAACTTGTTCGTCTTGGGGAAGCCTTGCGGGGCCAAACGTCCGGCCTGCGCCCGGTCACCCATCCAGTCGCGCAGCTCTTTGACGGTGCGCATGTGCATGCGTCCGGCCGCATCGGTCCAGCTCAGCCCGTCGGCCTTCTTGAAGACGCGCGCGTCCGATAGCTCGCCGTCCTTGTAGCGTTGCAGCCTGACGCCCTTGCCGCGCGCCATCTCCGGCAGCTGTGATACGTCGAAGATGATCATCTTACGGTTGGTGCCGATGACCGCGATCAGGTCGCCGTCGGCGGGAACGCAGACCTTTGCCTCGTCCTTGCCAGAGACGTTCAGCACCTGCTTGCCCTTGCGGGTATTTGCGACGAGTTCGCTTTCGGTCGCGCGGAAGCCGTATCCGGCGGCGCTGGCGATGACCAGCTTGCGCTCCGGATCGTAAGGAAACATCGTCACGACATCCTGGTCCTTGTCCATGTCCACCATCAGGCGGACCGGCTCACCGTGGCCGCGGCCCCCGGGGAGCTTGGCCACCTCCAAGGTGAACACGCGGCCGCCGGTGGACAGGACCAGCACCTTGTCGGTCGTCGAAGCGTGGAAGGCGCGCTTCAGCCGGTCACCTTCCTTGAAGGAGAGGCCGGAATGATCCGCCATATGGCCACGCATGGCGCGGATCCACCCCTTCTCCGACAGGACCACGGTGACCGGCTCGCGCTCGATCATCGCCTCCTGGATCTCGCCGACGTCGATCTCCGGCGCATCCTCAAAGCGCGTGCGGCGGCCGCCGATCGGCGTGTCGGACGCAAACGCCTTCTTCACTTCACCGACTTCATAGGCGACGCATTTCCACTGCCGATCCTCCGATTTCAGCAGTGCCCGCAGGTCTTTTCGCTCCGCCTTCAGATCATCGAATTCCTTGCGGATCTCGATCTCATCGATCTTGCGCAACGCGCGCAGCCGCATGTTGAGGATCGCCTCGACCTGCGGCTCACTGAGGTCGAAGCGGGCGATCATCACGGCCTTGGGATCGTCCTCCTCGCGGATGATGCGGATCACCTCATCCAAATTGAGATAGGCAATCAGATAGCCGCCAAGCACCTCAAGCCGGTCGGCGATCTTGCCGAGCCGGAACTCGGTGCGGCGCTTGAGCACGATCTTGCGGTGCTCAAGCCACTCGGTGAGCACGTCGCGCAGCGACAGCACGTTGGGCACCTGGCCGCGCGACAGCACATTCATGTTGAGCGAGAAGCGCGATTCCAGGTCCGTCGCATGGAAGAGCGATTCCATCATCAGGCCGGGATCGACAGCGCGGCTCTTCGGCTCAATGACGATGCGCACGTCCTCTGCACTTTCGTCGCGGATGTCGCCGACCAGCGGCAGCTTGCGCTGCTCGATGAGGCCGGCGATCTGCTCAATCAGCCGGCTCTTCTGCACCTGGTACGGAATCTCCGTGACCACCGCCACCCAAGTGCCGCGGCCGGTATCCTCACGCTGCCAGAAGGCGCGCACGCGCATGCCGCCGCGCCCGGTCTTGTAGATCTCCGCAAGCGTCTCGCGCGACGAGACGATCACGCCGCCGGTGGGGAAGTCGGGCCCCGGCACCAGCTCCATCAGCTTTGCGGGCGTCGCCTTGGGATGCTTGATGAGATGCAGCGCCGCGTCGCAGAGTTCCGCCACGTTATGCGGCGGGATGTTGGTGGCCATGCCGACGGCAATGCCCGCCGACCCGTTGGCGAGCAGATTGGGAAAGGCGCCCGGCAGCACCACCGGCTCCTCGCCCTCGCCGTCATAGGTGGGACGGAAGTCGACGGCGTCCTCGTCGATGCCGCGCAAAAGCAGCTCCGCCACGGCGGTCATCCGCGCCTCGGTGTAGCGCATGGCCGCGGCGTTATCGCCGTCGACATTGCCGAAATTGCCCTGCCCGTCGACCAGCGGATAACGCACGGCGAAATCCTGGGCTAGGCGCACCAGCGCATCGTAGATGGCCTGGTCGCCATGCGGGTGGAAGTTGCCCATCACCTCGCCGACCACCTTGGCGGACTTCTTGTAGCCGCCGGCCGGGTTGAGGCGCATTTCGCGCATGGCGTAGAGGATGCGCCGGTGCACCGGCTTCAGCCCGTCGCGCACATCCGGCAGCGCGCGGTTCATGATGGTGGAGAGCGCGTAGGCGAGATAGCGCTCCTCCAACGCCGTGCGCAGATTGACCGGTACGATCTCGCCGCCTGAGCCGTTCTCAGGAATCACTTCTTTGCCCATGGCCGGGTGCTTAGCGCAGCCGGCATTCGGCGGACAACAACCCAGTTCTGCGCCGCTCGCGTGTGCGTGCTAAGCATGCGCCATGGCGCGACCCGGCACCGACATTGCGATCGAAGACCTCCGCGCGCGGCTTGAGCCCGGTGCGCGGCTCGCCGGGCTCGATCTCGGCACCAAGACCATCGGCGTCGCGCTTTCGGATATTGGGCTGGCGATCGCCACGCCCTTCAAGACCATCCGCCGCGAGAAATTCGCCAGGGACGCGGAAGAGCTGCTGGCGCTTTGCGCGGCGGAGAATGTCGGCGGGCTCATCCTCGGCCTGCCGGTCAACATGAACGGCACGGAGGGCCCCCGCGCGCAGGCGACGCGCGCGTTTCTGCGCAATCTCAGCACCCTGACCGATCTGCCGGTGGTGCTGTGGGATGAGCGGCTCTCCACGGCGGCGGCGGAACGCGCCATGCTGGAGGCGGATCTCTCGCGCAAGAAACGGGCGGAGAAGATCGACGCCGCCGCGGCAGCGTTCATTCTGCAGGGCGCGCTGGATCGGCTGGCGGGGCTTGGCGGAGGGTCTCCTGTGGTGAGATGAGCCGAACGCGCGCCCTGCCACGACAAACCTTGCGTCGTCATCCCGGTTCGGCCGAAGGCCGAGACCGGGACCCATGATCACCGACGCCAACTTGGTGGTTATGGGTCCCACACAAGCGCTGACGCGCTTTGCGGGATGACAAACGAGACGGGGGTGCGGGGGACCTTCCCGCACTTCGCTTGCGCTCCATGCGGGCTACGGGCTGCCGGGTGTCGTAGCCCGGATGGATCGAAGTGCAATCCGGGATTTCGGAAACTACCGCACTGCCGGCGCGACGTAGTCGATGAGCTTGCCGCCGTCGAAGCGGCCGTCGATCATGCCGTAGGTGGCGCGCCAGGGCCGGCCGAGGCGGGTTTCGATGAACGCATCGGCGAAGGCGGCCGGAAAGTCGCGGCGAAGCGCCGCCGCGGCCGCGGTCAGCGCAAGCTGCTCGGTCAAGATGCGGGCGGAGCCCTCGTCCTCTTGTGCCACGGCGGCAGCGGCGGCGAGCACATCGACGGCCGCCTTGGAGCCAGCGCCTAATTCATCGCCGATCGTCCCCAGAACCTGGTCCAGCACGCCGTCGACGCGGAGCGCGCGCACCACATCAAGCGCCATGACGTTGCCTGAGCCCTCCCAGATCGCGTTGACCGGCGCCTCGCGATAAAGCCGCGGCAAAGCGCTTTCCTCGATGTAGCCGTTGCCGCCGAGGCACTCCATCGCCTCGTAGAGGAAGGCCGGGCCGGTCTTGCATATCCAGTATTTCACGGCGGGCGTCATCAGCCGCGCATAGGCCTCCTCTGCCGGCTGGCTGTCTGCCATGTCGAAGGCCTCCGCCAACCGCATGGCGAGCGCCAGTGCGCCGGCGAGATCGAGCGCCATGTCGCCGAGCACCCGCTGCATCAACGGCTGATCGAAGAGCGGCTTTCCAAAGGCTGAGCGATGGCGCGCATGATGCGCGGCTTCCGCAAACCCGGCGCGCATCAGTCCGGCCGTGGCGACGGCGCAATCAAGCCGCGTCAGCGTCACCATCTCCAGGATGGTCGTGATGCCCCGCCCCTCATCGCCGACGCGCCAGGCGAACGCGTCGTCGAACTCCACTTCGGCCGAGGCATTTGAGCGGTTGCCGAGCTTGTCCTTCAGCCGCTCCAGGCGGATGGCGTTGACGCTGCCGTCGGGCCGGAAGCGCGGCATGAGAAAACAGGTCAGCCCGCCTTCCGCCTGCGCCAGCACCAGGAAGGCGTCCGACGTCGGGGCGGACATGAACCATTTGTGCCCGGTCAGCCGATAGACTTCCCCCTCCTCCACCACGGCGCGGGTCGTGTTGGCGCGGACATCCGTGCCGCCCTGCTTCTCCGTCATACCCATGCCGATCGTGACGCCGCGCTTCTCCTCCAGGGGACGGAAGGAGCGGTCATAGGTGCGGGAGAGGACCCTCGGCGCCCAAGCCTCCAGGAGCGATGGGGCGTGCTTGAGGCTCGCCAGCGCCGCGTTGGTCATGGTCATGGGGCAGAGATGGCCGCATTCGGTCTCAGCCGTCATGTAGAGCCGCGCCGCGCGCGCGCGATGGCGCAGCCCCGCTTCGTCCTCGCCCCGGTCGAAGGCCGAGCAATGCAGGCCGGCAGCCATAGAGCGCCGCATCAGCGCATGATAGGCGGGATGGAACACGACCTGATCGATGCGCCGGCCTTGCGCATCGTAGCGCTCCAGCTCCGGATCGTTGCGGTTGGCGAGGCGGGCGAACTCGCGGGCCTCATGCGTGCCCCAGAAGGTGCCGAGCTCTGAGAGGCCCTGCTGAACGGCGTCCGGGAAGCCGGAGACCGCGAGACCCAGAAGCGGATCGCTTTCGAACAGGTTGATGCCGCCATAGGGCGGCGTCTGATTGAGGACGATGTGGGTGTCCCGGCCGGTCATCAATTGTCTTTCCGTCCACCGCTTTCTGTGTGCAAGGGGCGCGTCGGCCGCGCCTTGCGATTGCCCCGGGAGGGCCGAGGTCTTATAGGGGCGACTTTAATGGCTTCTCAGTTCGCGCACAGGCATCTTCTGGGGATCGAAGGCCTCTCCCCCCAGGATATTGCCTTTCTGCTCGATTCAGCGGAAGCGGCGATCGACGTCAGCCGGCAGGTGGAGAAGAAGAAAGCCACGCTGCGCGGCCGCACGCAGATCAATCTCTTCTTCGAAGCCTCAACGCGCACGCAATCCTCCTTCGAACTGGCGGGAAAACGCCTCGGCGCCGACGTCATGAACATGGCGGTCTCCTCCTCCTCGGTGAAGAAGGGCGAGACGCTGGTCGACACGGCCATGACGCTGAACGCCATGCGGCCTGACCTCTTGGTCGTGCGCCACCATGCCGCCGGCGCCGTGGCGCTTCTGGCGCAGAAGGTGGAATGTGCCGTCATCAATGCCGGCGACGGCGCACATGAGCATCCCACACAGGCGCTGCTCGACGCGCTGACGATCCGCCGTCACAAGGGCCGGCTCGGCGGCCTTGTCGTGGCGATCTGTGGCGACGTGGCGCATTCGCGCGTGGCGCGCTCCAACATCCTTCTGCTCGCCGCCATGGGTGCGCGGATCCGCGTGGTCGCGCCCTCCACGCTCATCCCGGCCGACATGGACCGCCTAGGCGTGGAGGTACACACCTCAATGCGTGACGGACTGGCCGACGCCGACGTGGTGATGATGCTCAGGCTGCAGCGCGAGCGCATGGACGCGGCCTACATTCCGAGCGTGCGCGAATATTTCCGCATCTGGGGGCTCGACCAGGAGAAGCTCGGCTGGGCGAAGCCCGACGCCATCGTCATGCATCCCGGCCCCATGAATCGTGGCGTGGAGATCGATCCGCTGATCGCCGACGGCGCGCAGAGCGTCATCCGCGAGCAGGTGGAGATGGGCGTGGCTGTGCGCATGGCAGTGCTGGAGGCGCTGGGCCAGGGCCTGCCTGAGGTCGTCGGCCTGGTGGCATGAGCGCGCCGACGCTCTTCACCAATACGCGCGTCGTCGACCCGTCGCGTGGGCTGGACGAGCGCGGCGCCGTGCTCATTGCCGACGGCCGTATCGTCGCGGCCGGGGCCGACGCCGCCAACCAGGGCACGCCGGACGGCGCGAATACTATCGATTGCGCCGGCGCGGCGATCCTACCCGGGCTGGTCGACATGCGGGTGTTCGTCGGCGAGCCGGGCGGCGAGCATCGCGAGACGCTGGAGAGCGCGAGCCGCGCGGCTGCCGCAGGCGGCGTAACCGCGATCGTGACCATGCCGGATACCGCACCGGTCATCGACGACCCGGCGCTCGTCGATTTCGTCTTCCGCCGCGCGCGCGACACGGCGATCGTTCGCGTGCACCCGATGGCGGCGATGACGCGTGGCCTTTCCGGCAGCGAGCTTGCCGAATACGGCCTCTTGAAAGAAGCCGGCGCCGTCGCCTTCACGGACGGACGGCATTCGGTCAAGAGCGCCAAGGTGATGCGCAACGCGCTTACCTATGGGCGCGACTTCGATGCGCTCATCGTCAATCACGTCGAGGACCCTGAGCTCGCCAAGTCCGGTGTCATGAACGAGGGCGAAACTGCCACGCGGCTCGGGCTCCCCGGCATTCCGCTTGAGGCGGAGACGATCATGCTGGACCGCGATATCTGCCTCGCGCGGCTGACCGGTGGGCGCTACCACGCTGCGCAGGTCTCTTGCGGCCCCTCGGTCGCCGAGCTGCGCCGCGCCAAGCAAATGGGTAACGGCATCAGTGCCGGTGCGGCGGTCGCGCATCTGACGCTCAACGAGAACGACATCGGCGCCTACCGCACCTTCTTCAAGATGTCGCCGCCGCTGCGCCGCGAGGAGGACCGGCAGGCGGTCGTGGAGGCGCTCGCCGACGGCACGATCGATGTCGTTTGCTCCGCCCACGACCCGCAGGACGTTGAAGTGAAGCGCCAGCCTTTTGCGGAGGCCGCCGACGGCGCCGTCGGGCTGGAGACCATGCTGGCCGCCGGCCTGCGGCTTGTGCAATCCGGCGAGGTGCCGTTGATGCGCCTTGTGGAGGCCATGAGCACGACTCCCGCAAAACTGCTCGGTCTGGAGGCGGGCACGCTTTCGCCCGGCGCACCGGCCGACATCATCATGGTCGATCTTGAGCGGCCCTGGGTGGTGAAGAAAGATGCGCTCAGCTCGCGCTCGCAGAACTCCGCCTTTGAGGATGCGCGCATGACCGGCAAGGTGGTGCGCACCTATGTGGGCGGGCGCATTGTTTTTCAGGACGGCGCTCAACCCTCCCATTGAGGGGCCCCTCAAGGGGGCTATGGCCGCAGCGCCGTAGCCCGGATGGAACGAAGCGCAATCCGGGATGGTCTCAACGGCGTGCGAGCACGCTTCCCGCATTTCGCTGTCGCTCCATGCGGGCTACACTCCGACCTCTCGTCTGTCATCCTGGTTCGGCCGAAGGCCGAGACCGGGACCTATGAACACCCACGCCGCTTCGGTGGCTATGGATCCCGCACAGCATCGCTTCGCGCCGCTTGCGGGATGACAAAAGAGAGGGTCTTCTCACGCTCGCCATGCCTGAAGCAGGAGTGAACGAACTGTCCTGGACGCTGCTGATCGGCGTGTTCGTCCTCGCCTACCTGATCGGCTCAATCCCGTTCGGGCTCGTCCTGACGCGGCTTGCCGGGCTTGGCGACATCCGCGCCGTCGGCTCCGGCAATATCGGCGCCACCAATGTCTTGCGCACCGGCCGCACGAGCCTGGCGGCGGCGACGCTTCTCCTTGATGCCCTGAAGGGCACGCTTGCGGTCTGGGTCGGATGGCGCTGGGGCCCAGGCGCTGCGCTTGCCGCTGCACTCGGGGCCTATCTCGGCCATTGCTTTCCCATCTGGCTCAAATTCAAGGGCGGCAAGGGCGTCGCCACCTTTCTCGGCGTGCTCTTGGGGCTCCATTGGCCGACGATGGTCGTTGCCGCTCTGGTCTGGCTCGCGACGGCTTTCGCCACACGCTACTCGTCGCTGTCGGCGCTGATGGCGAGCATCGCCGCGCCCACCGCGCTTCTCCTCTTCGGAGAGCCGCTCACGGCCATGATGTGCGTCGTGCTGACGATTCTCATCTGGGTGCGGCATGCCGACAACCTCAAGCGACTAAAAGCCGGCACCGAATCGCGGATCGGCGAGAAGTCATAGGCGGCGCCGTCGCGCCTGAGCTTGTTACGCCGGCGAAGTCCCGCCATGATCGACGTTTTGCGAAAAGGAGTGGCGACGTGCCCGTGGAAGCCGGCGGCGTAACCCTCAGCGATGAGCAGCGGCTCGCCTGGCTCCGGCTCACACGCAGCGAGAATGTCGGACCCGCGACGTTTCGCGAGCTCATCAATCATTTCGGCTCCGCGCAGGCGGCGCTCGATGCGCTTCCCGACATGTCGCGACGTGGCGGCGCGGCACGGTCCATCCGCATCTGCGGCCAGCGGGAGGCCGAAGCTGAGATGGAGGCGGCCGAGCGGATCGGCGCGCGGTTCATCGGCTCCGGTGAACCCGATTATCCGCCCTGGCTCCGCCACGCCGACGCGCCGCCGCCGCTCCTAGCTGCGCGCGGCGGCCCCGGCCACCTCGTCCGCCCGGCAATTGCGCTGGTGGGCGCGCGCAACGCCTCCGTGGCCGGCCGCAAAATGGCGGCGCTTCTGGCAAGGGAGCTCGGCGAGAGCGGCCTGGCGATTGCGTCCGGGCTGGCCCGCGGCATCGATGCGGCCGCGCATGACGCGGCGCTGACGAACGGCACGGTCGCCGTCTTCGCCGGCGGCATTGACGTCATCTACCCTTCAGAGAACGAGGCGCTGTTCAGTCGCATCCTGGATGCCGGCGGGTGTGCGATCAGCGAGATGCGGATGGGATGGGAGCCGCGGGCGCGCGACTTTCCCCGCCGCAACCGCATCATCGCCGGCATGTCGCTGGCCACCGTGGTGGTTGAGGCGGCGAAGCGCTCCGGATCGCTCATTACGGCGCGGCTGGCGCTTGAGCAGAACCGTGAAGTCCTGGCGGTGCCCGGCTCACCGCTCGACCCGCGCGCTGCCGGTGCCAACAACCTCATCAAGCAGGGTGCGCGGATCGTGACGGCGGCCGCCGATGTGGTGGAAGCGGTAGCACCGATGCTTGCCAATCCGCCGCGCGTGCCGCCGGCCGATCTCGACGCGCCGCCATCGGACGAGGTGCGTGCAGAGCCCGGCGATGAACAGCGCAAACTGGTCTTGGAGGCGCTCGGGCCGACGCCGGTGGAGATCGACGAGATCATCCGCTTCACCGGTGTACCGGCGAGGACGGTGCTGGTCCTTCTGCTTGAGCTTGATCTTGCCGGGCGCCTGGAACGTCACGCCGGCCAACGCGTGTCGCTGAAATAGGCGGCCGCTCAGCTTTCGCCCGGAAGCCGGCGAAGTTCTTCAAGGTCGGCCGGTTCGGACCCTCCCTCGCCGGCTTCACGCCAAGCCTCCAACACAACCATGTCGATCAAGTAGGCCAGCAACTGAAATTCGTTGTGCTTGGCTATGCGTGCGAGCCGACTCGCCTCCACGGCGATATGCTCAGCGGCCGTTGATCGCAGCATTTCCGGTTCACCCTTGGCCAAAGACCGTCCCATCGCGTTTCCGTGATCGTCCAAAATATACATGCTTTAGTTGATGATTAGATGTCAAACAACTTTAGCGCGTATCTGTTGGATATCGGGATTTCGCCTTGCGACTCCGACCAAACGACAGTGCATGGACCACCGCCGCATCTGCAGCGGGGGTTGACCGGAGGCGGTGCGTTATCCAATTGACGCCTTCCGAAGGCGGCCCGGCCGCCAGTGGCAGGCGGAGAATTCCATGGACGTGGTGATTGTCGAATCGCCCGCAAAGGCCAAGACGATCAACAAATATCTGGGCGCGGGCTACGAGGTCCTCGCGTCTTACGGCCACGTCCGTGATCTCCCTGCCAAGGACGGCTCGGTCCGACCCGACCAGGATTTCTCGATGGATTGGGAGGTCGACGCGAAGTCCAAGAAACGCCTGGCGGACATCGCCGCGGCCGTCAAACGGGCCGACCGTGTGATCCTCGCCACCGACCCGGACCGCGAGGGCGAGGCGATCTCCTGGCATGTCCTGCAAGTGCTGCGCGACAAGAAGGTGCTGCGCGACAAGAAGGTGGAGCGCGTCGTCTTCAACGCCGTCACGCGGGAAGCCGTGCAGGAAGCCATGCGCCAGCCGCGCGGTATCGACGAGCCGTTGGTGGATGCCTATCTGGCGCGCCGCGCGCTCGATTATCTGGTCGGCTTCACGCTGTCGCCGGTGCTTTGGCGCAAGCTTCCCGGCGCCCGTTCCGCCGGCCGGGTGCAGTCCGTGGCGCTCCGGCTCGTGTGCGACCGCGAGGCGGAGATTGAGCGCTTCCGACCGCAGGAATATTGGTCGGTCGTTGCGAATTTGCGCACGCCGCGCAACGAAGCCTTCACGGCGCGTCTCGTCGGCCTTGACGGTGAGAAGCTCGATCGCCTGTCGATCGGCAACGCGGCGGAGGCGGAGGCGGCGAAGCGTCTACTGGAGGCGGCGACCTTCACCGTAACCTCGGTGGAATCGAAGCCACAAAAACGCAACCCGCAGCCGCCCTTCATCACCTCCACCCTGCAGCAGGAGGCGCAGCGAAAGCTGGGCTTCGACGCCAGCCACACGATGCGGATCGCTCAGCGGCTTTACGAAGGCATCGACATTGGCGGCGAGACCGCAGGCCTCATCACCTATATGCGCACAGACGGCGTGGACCTGGCGCCGGAAGCGCTCAGCGAAGCACGCCGTGTGATTGAGCGCGATTACGGTGCGCGCTATCTGCCCGACGCGCCGCGCCGCTATCGTGCAAAGGCGCGCAACGCCCAGGAGGCGCATGAAGCCATCCGGCCGACGAACGCCTCACGCACGCCGGCCGATGTCGCGCCCTTCCTCGACCGTGATCAGGCGCGCCTCTACGAGCTGATCTGGAAGCGTACCATCGCCTGCCAGATGGCGCCGGCTGAGCTCGAACGCACCACGATCGACATTGCGGCAAGGAGTGCAGAGGGCGATGCGGCGCTCCGTGCCACCGGCAGCGTCATCCGCTTCGACGGTTTCCTCACGCTTTATCAGGAGGGACGCGACGACGAGGAGGATGAAGAGTCCGGCCGGCTGCCGCCCGTTTCGGCCGGCGAGACAGCGACGCGCGACTCCATTGAGGCGACCCAGCATTTCACCGAGCCGCCGCCGCGTTACACGGAGGCGTCGCTCATCAAGCGCATGGAGCAGCTCGGCATCGGCCGGCCGTCGACCTATGCGCAGACCATGGAGACGCTGAAGAAGCGCGAATACGTTCAGCTGGAAAAGAAGCGACTGGTGCCGGAGGACAAGGGGCGGATCGTCACCGCCTTCCTGGAGGATTTTTTCCGCCGCTATGTCGAATACGACTTCACTGCCGACCTGGAGGAGAAGCTCGACCGCATCTCCGCCGGCGAACTCTCTTGGAAGAGCGTGCTTGAGGATTTTTGGCGCGACTTCACCGCCAATGTCGAGCAGGCAAGCGAGATCAGCCGCACGCAGGTGATCGACGCACTGAACGACCTTTTGGCCGACCACCTGTTTCCCGCCCCGGCGAATGGCGGCGACCCGCGCAGCTGCCCGTCCTGCGAGGGCGGTCGGCTGTCGCTGAAGCTTGGCCGTTACGGCGCCTTCATCGGCTGCTCCAACTATCCGGAGTGTCGCTTCACGCGCCAACTCGGGGCCAACGGCGACGACGGCGGCGCGGCGGCCATCTCGCCGGACGGCGTCCTGCTCGGAGAGGATCCGGAGACCGGCCTCGCGGTGACGCTGCGCAGCGGCCGCTTCGGCCCCTATCTGCAGCTTGGCCCCGACCCGGAGAAGGGCGGCGAGAAGCCCAAGCGCGCCGGCATTCCCAAGGGCTGGGCCGTGGACGAGGTCGACCTTGAGGTGGCGCTGAAGCTCCTGTCGCTGCCACGCGAAATCAGCCCGCACCCTGAGACGGGCAAGCCGATCACAGCCGGCATCGGCCGCTATGGCCCGTTCGTGTCGCATGAGGGTGTCTACGCCAATCTCGACAGCGTCGACGAAGTCTTCACCGTCGGCGCCAACCGCGCGATCGCGCTGCTTGCGGAGAAGAAGAACAGCCGCCGCGGCCGCAATGCCGCGGCAATCGTCAAGGACCTCGGCGAGCATCCCGCCGAAGGGGGTGCGCTCACGGTTCGCTCCGGGCGCTACGGCCCCTACGTCAACCACGGCAAGATCAACGCCACGCTGCCGCGCGACCTGAAGCCGGAGGACGTCACCGTCGAGCAGGCGATTGAGCTGATTGCGGAGAAGGCAGCCAAGGGCACGAAGCCGAAAGCCAAGAAGAAGGCCGCCAAGAAGCCTACCAAGAAGCCTGCCAAGAAAGCGAAGAAGCCCGCGGCGCGCAGCCGTAAATCGGCTGGTACCAAGTCCGGGGCGGATGCGCCGGCGGAACTGGACTGAGTGGCGCGCAAGACCAAGGCCAAGGCCGAGCCCGCGCTCCCCAGCCGGCAGGCGATCCTCGACTACATCGCGGACTCCCCCGGCAAGGTGGGCAAGCGGGAAATCGCGCGCGCCTTCAATATCACGGGCGGACAACGCATCGCGCTGAAGCAGCTCCTGCGCGACATGGCCGATGAGGGCCTGATTGAAGGCCGGCGCAAGCGGCTTGGCCGGCCGGGCGACCTCCCCTCCGTGACGCTTCTTGTGGTGGAAGGGCTGAGCGATCACGGCGAGCCAATCGGCGTGCCGCTTGAGTGGGACGAGGCAGAGGGCGCAGCGCCGCGCATCGTCATCACGACGCCTCCGGCCCGCGGCAAGAGACCGGCGCGCGCCGACCGGGCGCCGGGAATTGGCGACCGCGTGCTGGCGCGCCTCACGCCCGATGGCGATGGCTTCACCGGCCGCATCATCAAGCTTCTGGAGCGGCGGCCAAAGGCGACGCTCGGCGTTCTGCGCATACAGGGTGAGGGCGCGAGCGCTGAGGCGCGGGTCATCCCCATCGACCGCCGCGGCGCGGAGCTTGTCGTACCGGCAAGCGCCAACAAAGACGCCGTAGACGGCGAGCTGGTCTCCGTCGAAGTGACGAAGTCCGGCCGCTTCGGCCTTGCCACGGCGCGCGTCGTGGAACGCCTCGGCGACGTGTCGTCTGAAAAAGCGATCAGCCTGATCGCCTTGGAGGAGCACGGCATCCCCCATGAATTCGCGCCCGCCGCGCTGGCGGAGGCCGATGCCGCGGAGCCGGCCGACATGGCGCATCGCGAGGATTGGCGCGACCTGCCGCTCGTCACCATCGATCCGCCCGATGCGCGCGACCATGACGACGCTGTCCATGCCATGCCCGACCCGGAGCGCGCAGGCGGCTTCATCGTGACAGTGGCGATCGCCGATGTGGCGCATTATGTGCGCGCCGGCTCGGCATTGGACCGCGAGGCGCTGCGCCGCGGCAACTCGGTCTATTTCCCCGGCCGGGTCGTGCCGATGCTGCCGGAGCGCATCTCCAACGATCTATGCTCGCTGCGCGAAGGCGAGGCGCGACCGGCGCTCGCTATCCGCATGCGCATCGACGCCAAGGGCAACAAGACGCATCACACCGTGCATCGGGTGATGATGCGCTCCGCAGCCAAGCTCTCCTACGAGGCGGCGCAAGCGGCGATCGACGGCAATCCCGACGAAAAGACCAAGCCGCTGCTCGACCCCGTCCTGCGGCCGCTCTGGACGGCCTACAAAGCGCGCAAGCGCGAGCGTGACCAGCGCGAGCCGTTGGCCATCGACCTGCCGGAGCGCAAGGTGATGCTGAGGGATGACGGTTCGGTTGACCGAATCATCGTGCCGCCACGCCTCGACGCGCATCGCCTGATCGAAGAGTTCATGATTCTTGCCAATGTCGCGGCCGCGGAGACGCTGGAAGCCAAAAGAAGCCCGATCGTCTATCGCATCCACGACGAGCCGGCCTGGGAGAAGCTGGAGGCGCTGCGCGACTTCTTGGGCTCACTCGACATGCGCTTCCCAAAGGCCGGAAGTCTGCGCCCGAACCAGTTCAACCGAGTCCTGGCGCGTGTCGCCGACACGCCGCATGCACTCATCGTCAACGAGGTGATCCTGCGCTCGCAGAGCCAGGCGGAATATGCGGTGGAGAATATCGGTCATTTCGGCCTCAATTTGCGGCGCTATCTCCACTTCACGTCGCCCATTCGGCGCTATGCCGACCTCCTCGTGCACCGCGCCCTGATCGCGGCGCTGTCGCTTGGGCCCGGCGGCCTAAAGGCCGACGAAGAGACAGCGCTAGAGCGCATTGCCGGCGAGATCTCCGTGGCTGAGCGCCGCGCCATGGCGGCGGAGCGCGACACGGTGGACCGGCTTATCGCGACGTGGCTGGCGGAGCGCGTCGGCACGCATTTCGAGGGGCGCATTCGTGGCGTCACGCGCGCCGGACTGTTTGTCGAGCTGGAGGAAAGCGGCGCCGACGGCTTCGTGCCGATCTCCACGATCGGCGAGGATTTTTATGAGCATCAGGAGACGCACCATCGCCTTGTCGGCCGCACGACGGGTGAGACGTTTCGGCTCGGCGACGCCGTTGAGGTGCGGCTCGTAGAGGCCCTCCCCTTTGCCGGCAGCTTGCGGCTGGAGCTCTTGCGCGATGCGCCCAAATCATCGTCGCCCGGCAAGAAACGCCCGACAAAGCGGCCACGGCCCGCACGCCGGCGTTCCCGCTAGTGTCCCGAATCTGAAATTCGCAGGATTTGCAGCACGCTCCGAACGAACTTCAGATTCGATGAGGATACTATCAACATATTGAATCTATTGTTGTTTTAGATTTTGAAGTTCCTGAAGGAGTCAGCTGCGCAATGACAGGAACTTCAAAATCACCACACTAACGCCCCACCGACGGAGAAGGCGTAGCCCGGATGAAGCGAAGCGCAATCCGGGACCCGCGCTGCCGCGGGAAAATCGAGCGATCACATCCCGGCCGAGCGTAGCGAGGGCCGGGACCCATGAACACATTCCGCGTGTGGTGAGCGGTGTCACTTGCACCAAATCCAGCTCTGTTGACGGGTATGGGTCCCGGACACGCGCTGTCGCGCGTTCCGGGATGACAACGGAGAGGAAGCGCGAACAAGGCCACCACGACCGGTCTGCACCGGCCCCGCTCACGGGCTATCGCGGAAATGCCATCGGCCGGATATATGCGGGAGCTTGGCCGGAGAGACGGCGATTCTCACTCGGCCGTTGACCCTGCGGAGCGCCCTTGACCCGAGAGTTCTTCCCGATCGGATGGTTCCATCACCTCGGTCTGACCCGCGGAGCGATTGCGGCCATGGCGACCATGGTCACGGTGGGCGTCGCCGTCAGCCTTTTACCGCCGCTTCTGTCGCTCAATCTGGCCGAGCGCGGCATCTCGGAGCGCACGATCGGATTGCTGGTCGCGACGATCGCCTTGGCCTCGCTGGGCATCACGCCGGTGGCGTCGCGCATTGCCGGAACGTTCGGCATCGCGCCTGTGATCATGGTTTGCACGATCTGCGCGGCGCTTCTCATGCCGTTCGCCTGGATCATTCAATCGGTCGCCCTGCTCTTTCCGCTCGCCCTTCTCTACGGGGCGGCGATGACGCTCTGCTTCACGCTGTCGGAATATTGGATCAACGCGGTGACGCCCGACCATCGCCGCGGTCTCGTGATGGGCATCTACGCCACCGTTCTGTCGCTCGGCTTTGCGGTCGGGCCGGCGATCATCGCGTTGCTGGGCTCGGCATCCATCCTGCCGTTTCTGGTCGGCTCCGCGATCATGCTGATCTCGGCCCTTCCGGCGTTTGTTGCGCGAGACGCCTCGCCGGACTTCAGCGAAGCGCCGAGCCGGCCGTTCGCCGCCTTCATCTTCGCCATTCCGGTGGCGACGATCGGCGTCTTTGTCTTCGCCATGTCGGAGCAAAGCGGATTCGCCTTCCTGCCGCTATGGGGCCGGCATCTCGGCTTCGGCATCGAGGCCGCCGTGCTTCTGCCGTCGGCCATGGTGTTGGGCAACGTGATCTTCCAGATTCCGCTCGGCCTGCTCGCCGACCGCATCGACCGGCGCGCGGTGCTTCTGGGCTGCGGGCTCCTCGGCGCGGGCGGTATGGCGGCGGCCTGGGCGGTGTCTGACACGGCGTTGCCGCTGATGGCCGTGCTTCTGCTCTGGGGTGGAGCGAGCGCCGGCATCTACACCGTCGGGCTGGCGCACCTCGCCTCGCGCTTCACCGGCGCCAATCTCGCCAGCGCCAATGCGGCATTCATCTTCTGCTACGCGCTCGGCATGCTTGTCGGGCCCGTGGTGACCGGCGACGCCATGACACGCGCGCCCACATTAGGGCTGCCGCTGGTCTTGGGAACGGCATTTGCGCTTTATGCGGCGATCGTGGCGCTTCGCATGGTCACGCAGCGCGGCGAGCACGCATCCGTCGCCGCACCGCCAGCCGATGGGCGGAACGCCCTGCCCCCCGAGTCCGCCGCTTCGACTGATCCTAGAAGTGGAACTCGAAGCTGAAGCCGCCGTGCCGATGACGCCGGTAGTAGCGGCGGTCATACCGGCGCGGCCAGCCGTAATAGTCATCATAGTACGGCCGATAATGGCGCCGATAGACCGGCGGGTGCGGAACCGGGACGGCTGGCACATAGACCCGCGGGGGCGCGGGCCGATAGCCGCCTACCGTAATGTAGCGTCCGGAGGCAAATCCCCGGCGCCCGGCGTAGCCGACCTCGCACCATCGGCGGCAGGAATAGACATGCACCGACGCGCCTGCGGGGATTGTCAGTATCTTGCCGCAGCCGGTGCTGGGGCAAACGCGCATGTTGACATTGCCCGTGGCCCAGCCGGTGGCCGCACTGGCGGCGGAGGCGGCCATCACGCCGGCAACACTCACAGCGTAGAACAATGGACGAAGTCTCACTTCCGTCTCCCAGGCATGAGTTCGACGTTGGTCTGAGAGAACATCGCGATCGCACCGCGATTCCCTTGACGTACGTCAACGAGTACAGCGGGCAGATGCTGAACGCCAGCTGAACAAGTCAGGGCCTTGACTTACCGGGCCTGAGCGGTCATCTCACCGTCAAGATTGCAGACCGATAGGGACCCGCGATGGCCAAGGCCACCACTGTCAAGATTCGCCTCGTCAGCGAGGAAGGCACCGGCTTCTTCTACGTGGCGAAGAAGAATACGCGTACCATGACCGACAAGCTCTCGCTTCGGAAATACGACCCGAAGGCGAAGAAGCACGTCATGTTCAAGGAAGCAAAGATCAAATAAAGCGGAAGCACCGTATGTTCAAAGGGCGCCTCACGGGCGCCTTTTTTTGTCCGCGGGCCTCGGATCTTTTGCTTAGAGACAAAGTGGCCGGCCGGAGCGTGGCTGTACGAGGAGGCCACTCACCACGTCCGACCGGCCGACCCCACGGACCCAGGAGATGCGGCGGACCTGAGCAAATCCATGGGGTATCGCATGTTTCGGCGGGACCGCACGTTCACTGCCACCCCGCACGCGCAATCAAGCGCAGGTAGCGGCGCTTTTCTACCGAATGGTTCACACTTGGTTAAAACTATAATGAAATTCGAAAGGTTAGACCGGCCGAAAGGTCGCAGTCTTCGCCTATCGGTTTGAAAAAACTAACGTTTTAAGCGAATTCTGTTGCCTATGCGGCGCTGGCCACGACCCGGTTCCGACCGGCGCGCTTGGCAGCATAAAGGGCGTTGTCGGCACGCTTGATAAGCGTCTCGGCGGTATCGGTCGCCCCTTGCCATTCCGCGATGCCGATGCTGACGGTCACGGACGATACGCCGGACCGAGTCTTGAACGGCACTTTCTCGACATCGCTTCGCAGCCGTTCAGCCACAGCGGCGGCGAATTCGCGATCCGTCTCCGGCATGACAAGCAGAAACTCTTCGCCGCCATAGCGCGCCACCAGATCGATGCCGCGCACGCCGCGGCTGATGCGGTCGGCGAATTCTCTGAGGACGTCGTCGCCGGCGTCATGGCCGTGCGTATCGTTGACGTCCTTGAAGTGGTCGATGTCGAAAATCAAAACGCAGACGGGCTTCGCCGTCGCCTCAGCACGCGCCGCGGCCGAGCGGAGATGCGCGTCGAGATAGCGGCGATTGTAGAGGCCCGTCAGCGGGTCGGTGATTGCGAGCTCCACGGCGCTGGAGACCATGTTGCGCAGCCGGTCCTGATAGCGCTTGCGGCGCAATTGCGTGCGTACGCGCGCGCGCAGCTCGTTTTCGTCGATCGGGCGTATGACGTAGTCGTTGACGCCGAGGTCAAGCGCCCGCGTCACCTGCGACGTCTCGTCGGCATCGGTGATGAGCAGCACCGGCGTCTGCCGCAACCGATCGATGGTCTTGATCTGGGTGCAAAGACGCAGGCCATCGCCGGCCTTGAGTGACAGGCTGATGATGAAGAGGTCGAAATCGGAGCGCTCCGCCACCAGAACGGCGTCGGCGGGATCGGCCGTTACCTGGACAGCGAGGGGATGCTGCAGCGCTTTGCGGATACGCTGCGTAGAATTCTCGCGATCGTCGACCACGAGGACATTGCCGGCAATCTCGTTGGGGTCGGTCAGGATTTCCGCCGGATTGATGCCGACCGATTGCATGGTGGCGGCGCGAAGCTCCAGCTCATCGGTCACCATCTTCAAGCGCACGAGGCTCTTCACGCGCGCCAGGAGCGAGGTTTCGCTGACGGGCTTGGTCAGAAATTCGTCGGCGCCGGCCTCCAGCCCCCTCACCCGGTCTTCCGGCTGATCAAGCGACGTCACCATAACCACCGGAATGTTGGCCGTGCTTGGATTGGCCTTGAGCTTGGCGCAAACCTCATAGCCGGACAGGTCCGGCATCATCACGTCAAGCAGCACAAGGTCGACGCGTTCGGTTTCGGCGATGTCGAGGGCGGAGCGACCGTTGGTCGCCGTGCGCACCTCGAAATATTCCGCGCGCAGCCGCGCCTCCAAGAGGCGCACATTGGCGGCGATGTCATCGACGACGAGGATGCGTGCTGTCACCTGATGTGGGTCCTCAGTCCTGCGCTTCGTCCAGATAGGACTTCACGGTCTCAATAAAGGTGGCGACGGAGATCGGCTTGGAGAGATATCCTTCGCAGCCGCCCTGCCGGATGCGCTCTTCGTCGCCCTTCATGGCAAAGGCGGTCACGGCGATCACCGGAATGTGCTTCAGCGCGTCGTCCTGTTTGATGCGCTTGGTGACTTCCAGACCGGAGATCTCGGGCAGTTGGATGTCCATGATGATGAGGTCGGGACGCTGCTCCTTCAGCGCGTCCAGCGCCTCATAGCCGTTGTGCATGGGCATGGTGCTGTAACCGTTGGCCTGCAACAGGTCGTTGAAGAGCTTCATGTTGAGGTCATTGTCCTCAACGATCATGACCGTCTTTGCCACGACCACAGCACTCCTTGGTCTGCTCGGTTCTGGGGTCTGCCCGGTTCTGGGGTCTGCCCGGTTTTGGCGGTGGTATCTGATTCCGCCGCCCGCACGCATGTTGCGTCAACGGCGCTTAAAGAATCACCAATGAAGCGCAAGAATTACGGTGAACATAGGCAAAACAACGGCCGCGCCAAATCAGCCATATCCAGGCTTGCCGGAGATGGCGGAGCGCCGCAAAGTGCCGTGCGTGGACACTGAAACGGTCACGCTCTGCCGCGATTGCCTGGCGCGCTTCGCCGGGACCGCTCAGCGCTGCACACAATGCGGGGGGCCGCGATTGGTGTCGCATGGCGAGCTTCTGACGCTCACGATCGCCCATGTGGATTGCGACGCGTTTTACGCGACGGTGGAGAAACGCGACAATCCGGCGCTCGCCGACAAGCCCGTCATTGTCGGCGGCGGCCGCCGTGGCGTGGTGTCCGCCGCCTGCTACGTCGCGCGCACTTTCGGCGTGCATTCGGCAATGCCGATGTTCAAGGCTCTCAGGGCCTGTCCACACGCCATCGTGATTGCGCCCGACATGGAGAAATATGCGCGCGTCGGCCGCGAGGTGCGCGAATTGATGCTGGCGCTCACGCCGGCAGTGGAGCCGCTCTCCATCGACGAGGCGTTTCTCGATCTCTCCGGCACGGAGCGTGTGCACGGCGCGCCGGCGGCGGTGGTGCTGGCCGACTTTCAGCAACGCGTGGAGCGCAAGATCGGCGTCACCGCCTCCGTCGGCCTCAGCCACTCAAAGTTCCTGGCCAAGATCGCCTCCGATCTCGACAAGCCCCGCGGCTTTTCGGTGATCGGGCGGGCGGAGACGCTGACCTTCCTTGCCGAGCAGCCGGTATCGATCATCTGGGGCGTCGGCAAAGCCATGCAGAGCCGCCTGGCGCGCGACGGCGTGCGGCGCATCGCCGACCTACAGAAGCAAGACGAAACGATTCTGGCCAAGCGCTATGGCGCGATCGGGATACGCCTGGCGCAACTGGCGCGCGGCGAGGATCACCGGAGCGTGAAGGCGGACCGCAAGGCCAAGAGCATCTCCAACGAGACCACGTTCGACCGAGACTACAGCGACGCGCAAGAATTGCTGCCGCGGCTCAGGCGTCTGAGTGAACGCGTGTCTGAGCGGCTGAAGCGGCAGGGCATCTCTGGGCAATTGGTGACGCTGAAGCTGAAGAGCGCTGACCATCGGCTGCGCACGCGCAGCGTCCACCTCGACTCACGCACCAGCCTGGCGGACCGCATCTTTCGCGCCGCGCGCCAATTGCTACTGCGCGAGCTTGACGGGACGGCGTTCCGGCTGATCGGCGTTGGCGTCAGCGAGCTCGGCGATGCCGCGCTTGCCGAAGATGCCGATCTGATCGATGCGGATGCCGGCCGGCGCGCGAAGGCGGAGGAAGCGATGGACGAGATCCGCGATCGCTATGGCCGCGACGGTCTACAGCTCGGACTGACCTTCGCCTCGAAAGAGACGCGCGGCAAACCGTCAGCGTGAGGGGCAATCGGCGCGAGCGAGTTGCTCCACGTCCTCCAGCGAGGCCGTCAGCGCGTAATCGCCATAATCGAGAAGCAGGTCGCTGGTGACGCCGTTCTCGTAAAGCGTGAAGCTCATCTGGTAGGCGGGGAGCTCCTCGCCGAGCTGATCGCTTGCCACAGAGTCAGTCTCGAAATAGCCGATCGACACAGGCCATTGGCGCAGGCCTGCGCCCAACATGTCGTCATCGGCAGTGGCCGTCGCTTTGCCGATCGCCGCCGTCGCCTCGTCGCTGGTCTCACCGGAACCGGCGCCTTCATAGACGTCGACAGTGAGGAAATGGCGCTCAGCTCGCGCCGCGTCGAGGATCGCCTGCAGGTGCTGACTGGGGAACAACACGCTGCCGTCAAGCAGAACCGTCTTCTCCGCGGGCGCCTTCAGCGTGACCTCAATGTCGGAGCCGAGACGACGGGCTTCGCCGGTGACGGCCTCGATCGTCTCCTGGTTCATGGTCGTGCGGGAATCGAAACTATAAAGATCGCCGAGACCCGATTCGAACGTGGATATCTGGAAGTCGAGCTTGCCGAGATTGCCGTCCTCGTCGCCGACATTGACGACCATCCGCTGGCGCATGGTGTAGCCGTCACAGGAATTGCCGGTCACCTCGAAGACCATCCGGCCGGCGGCGCTCGACACGCCGGAGCCTTCGTCGGATCGGGCGAGCCTGATGTCGTAGATGGCGCGGTGCGGCGTGATGATGTCGCGCAGATGAGGGGCGCTCTGCCCGCTCGCTTGCGTTGCGCCAAGCACAACTGAAGCTAAGGTTATGGCGGCCGATATGGGCCGATGACTGCGCATGGCGCCAAAGAGCCCGTTTGAGGACTCCGGCCGCGGCCCGTGTCGACAGCTGACCGGACGACGGCCTGCCACAAAAAGACCGGTCCCGGGCTCTTGTTCTTTGATTTTTGGAGCCGGAACCGACGAAGTTGGCGCGCGCGAACGTCTGATCATCCGGTCTCGCAGCGTGAGGTTGATTTTTCAAACAGGCTCTAAGAACTCCAAACTGCGGCAAAAAGAAAGCGATAGACGTGTTGTACTTGGCAAATCGTTACCGCTTCTATTGAAGAAGAACGGCTGATCCGTAGCCGATTCTTGTGGAGGGGGCATGCAAGAGACAATCGAAGCACGGCTGAAAAGCATGGGCGTGGCGTTGCCGGATGCGGCCGCGCCGGCGGCGAACTACGTCCCGGTCGTGCGCAGCGGTGACCTTCTTTACGTGTCCGGGCAATTGCCGATGGGGGCTGCGGGCGTGGAGCATTGCGGACGGCTTGGCGACAATATGTCGGTGGAGGGCGGACGCGACGCAGCACGGCTTTGCGCCATCAACATTCTGGCGCAAGCCAGGCGCGCGCTCGACGGCGACCTGGAGCGTCTACAGCGCATCGTGCGGATTACCGGCTACGTCACGTCCACGACGGAATTCACCGATCAGCATCTGGTCATAAACGGCGCGTCGGACTTTTTGGTGGAGGCGCTTGGCGAGCGTGGGCGACATGCGCGGGCCGCCATCGGCGTCATATCTCTTCCGCTGGGCGCTGCGGTCGAGATCGACGCCATCATCGCCGCACCTTAGGAATTGCAGCAATGAAGCGAGATCGGCTGCGCTGGCTCACGGCCCGGCCGATTGCGCATCGCGGCTACCATAATTTGGCGCGCGGCAGGCCAGAGAACTCCATCGCCGCATTCGAGGCGGCGATCGCCGCCCATTATGCGATCGAATGCGATCTGCATCCCACCGCCGACGGCGTCCCAATGGTGTTTCACGACCTCAGCCTGAAGCGCCTCACCGGCGACCAACGCGCCATCCGCGACGTGACTCTTGATGAGCTTCGCGGCCTGCGCCTGGCGGGAACGCCGGAATGGATCCCCACACTCGACGAGCTGCTGTCCCTGGTAGGAGGCCGTGTGCCGCTCGCGCTTGAGCTGAAGCATGTGCGGGGCCGCGACGGCACATTTTCGTGGCAGGTCGCGGAGAGCCTGCGCCACTACGCCGGACCTGTGGCCGTCATGTCGTATTCCGCCGCACAGCTCACCGAGCTTCGGACAGCCAATGCGCGGCTGCCGCAAGGGCTGGTGGCCAAGGGCAATTACAGGCGCGCATTGGCGAACTGGCGCAAAGTCCGACGGCTTGAGGTGGATTTCGTGACGTATCGCGTCGGAGACCTGCCAACGCCGATGCCAATTGTCGCACGGCGCCTCTTTGGCATACCTGTGATCTGCTGGACGGTGCGCACGCGCGAACAGATGGTGGAGGCGCTCCGATGGACCGACCAGGTCACTTTTGAGGGATTTGCGCCTTAGCCCTCGACGATAAAGTTGCGCGGGGAGATGGCCGGCCTAAGTTCGAGGTCATGCGTTCCACCGACACACGACCGGCCGCGGCCATTCGCATCGTCTCCGCGATGGCCGACATTCGCCGGGCGGATTGGGATGCATGCGCCAATCCGGGCTGGAGCGACGCGACGGAAGCCGCAGACGCACGCGCCGACACGCCGCCGTTCAATCCGTTCGTGTCGTGGGACTTTCTCGACGCGCTGGAGCAGTCCGGCGCGGTGTCGCCTGAAACCGGCTGGGCATCGCGCCACCTCGTTCTGGAAGGCGAAGGCGATACGCCGATGGGCTTCATGCCGTGCTACGTGAAATCGCATTCGCAGGGCGAGTACGTTTTCGACTGGGGATGGGCGGACGCGTTCGAGCGCGCTGGCGGGCAGTACTATCCGAAGCTGCAAGTGAGCGTGCCGTTCACGCCAGTCACCGGGCCGCGCCTTCTGACGCGACCGGGAGCGGATGCCGCCACGCGCAAGCAATTGCTCGCCGCCGGGATGATGGAGCTCTGCCGGCGCAACTCCATCTCGTCGGCTCACGTAACCTTTCTGCCGAAAGAGGATTGGTCACTGCTCGCCGATCTCGGCTTCCTCAAGCGCACCGACCAGCAGTTTCACTGGATCAATGACGGGTTCGGCGATTTCGACGGCTTCCTTGACGCCCTCGCCTCACGCAAGCGCAAGGCCATCCGCAAAGAACGGCGCGAGGCGATTGAGGCCGGCGTGGCGATCGATTGGATCACCGGCAGCGACATCACGGAAGCCATCTGGGACAGCTTCTTCGCGTTCTATATGGATACCGGCGCGCGCAAATGGGGCAGCCCCTATCTGAACCGCCGCTTCTTCTCCATGCTCGGCGAGCGCATGGCCGACCGGCTGCTTCTCGTCATGGCGCGCCGCGGCGAACGCTACATTGCCGGCGCCCTCAATCTCATCGGCTCCGAAACGCTTTACGGCCGCCATTGGGGTGCGACGGAGGACCTTCGGTTCCTGCATTTTGAGGTTTGCTACTACCAGGCCATTGAGTTTGCGCTTGCCCATGGGCTGAAGCGCGTTGACGCAGGGGCGCAGGGGCCCCACAAGCTATCGCGCGGATACCTGCCGCAAACCACCTACTCGGCGCATTACATCGCCAATCCCAGCTTCCGCCGCGCCATTGAGGCGTATCTGGTGGAGGAGCGGCGAGAGGTTGCGATGACGGGCGAGGTGCTTGCGGAGCGCGGGCCGTTCCGCCGCGGGTCCGTCACCGAGCCCAGTCGCGGCTGCCGCGGGGACAACGGAGGGGAAGAATGAACAGTCCGGCCTATGACGACCAGAACGTCTTTGCAAAAGTCCTGCGGGGCGAGCTGCCCTGCGAGAAAGTCTACGAGGACAACAATTGCATCGCTATCATGGACGTCATGCCGCAGGGGCCGGGCCACACGCTGGTCATTCCCAAGGCGCCGTCACGCAACATGCTCGACATCAGCGCCGCCGATCTGCAACACATCATCCTGGTCGTGCAGCGCATGGCTCGTGCCGTGGTCAAAGCGTTCGATTCAGACGGCGTGCTGGTCATGCAATTCAACGAGCCGGCGAGCGGGCAGACGGTTTTTCACACGCATGTTCACGTCATCCCGCGTTTTGAGGGCGTGCCGCTGAAGCCGCATACGGGCGGCATCGCCGATTCTGAGATGCTGGCGGATGCCGCCGGCAAGATCCGTGCAGCACTTGAGGCGATGACCTAAGGCGCCTCCGGTTAGTGGAGCCAATTCATGCACGTGCCTGCCAATCGATTTAAGCGCGCGATTACGAATGGCGAGTTGCAGATCGGCCTGTGGTCGCAGCTTGCAAATCCGGTCTCTGCGGAAGTGATCGCCGATGCCGGCTTCGACTATGTCGTCATCGACGCGGAGCACGCACCCAATGACGTCTTGAGTGTGATGCCGCAGCTGCAGATCATCGACCGCACCACGACAAGCACGACGGTCCGCCTGCCCTGGAACGACATGGTGCTGGCGAAGCGCTATCTCGATATCGGTACGCAGACGCTGCTTATCCCTTTCGTGGAGAGCGTGGAGGAGGCAAAGCGCGCGGCCTCCTATGTTCGCTATCCGCCGACCGGCGTGCGTGGCGTTGCCTCCATGCATCGCGCCAATCGCTATGGGCGCATCGCCGATTATCTCTATGCGGCCGACGCGGAAATCTGCCTCCTGGTGCAAGTGGAGACCAAGCGCGCGCTCGACCAGCTGGAGGAGATCGCAGCCGTCGACGGCATTGACGGCGTGTTCATCGGCCCCTCCGACCTCGCCGCATCCATGGGGCATCTCGGCAATCCAGCGCATCCGGAGGTGCAGGAGGCAATCCTCGGCGTGCCGGAACGCATGCGGCAGGTCGGCAAGCCGGTCGGGACCTTGTCGCCCGCGGAGGAGCAGGCGCGGCGCTATATCGACGCAGGCTTCATCTTCGTTTCCGTCGGCAGCGACCTTGCGCTGCTCGCCAGCGGCACGTCGGCGCTTTCGGCGAAGTATCGCTGAAGATCTAGCGTGATTGAGCCTCCCCGCATTTCGCTTCGCTCCATGCGGGCTACGGACGATGGCCGGGCCTCGTAGCCCGGATGGAGCGAAGCGCAATCCGGGAGACGGGTCGGCAAGAACCAACCTCACGTTTGTCATCTGGTTCGGCCGCGAGGCCGAGACCGGGACCCATGAACACC
>JANQKG010000019.1 GCA_028281235.1 Afifellaceae bacterium
CGCAGTGCAGTCAGGTGCGGGAACTCCACCAGCATGCCGATGACGATCGCTGCATAGATCAGCGGCTGATCCGGAATCGCGATCGCCGTGATGCCGAGCATCATCGGGGCATTCCGAGCCGCCGTCGTCATCGTCAGCAGGGCATGTTGCGGATAGGGCAGTCGGGCGAGCTTGGAGATGAGTTCACCGAGGACGAAGGTCGCAACGAAGAACAGAAAAATCGCCGCCAGCATGATCACGAAGACCGGAGAGTATTCGATGATGACGCCGATATTGGCCGCGAATATCTGCACTATCAGAAGGGCGATTACGAAGGGTATCAGATAGCCCGTCCAAGCGAGCAGGCGATCAAACATCGCAGCAGGCAGCACGCTGGCGAGAAACTGGTGAAGCACAATGGCAATCGCGAACGGCACAACGAACCATTGCAGCAAGGTCGAGCCGATGGTCCAGGTGTCGACCGGCGCCACGCCGCCCGCGAAGAGAGAAAGGTATAGGGGGTAGAGCAAGAGCTGCGTAATCATGTTGATCGGCACGAGGACGGCACCGAGCGCCGTGTCGCCCTTGGCGAGCTGGGTGAAACCGAGGAACCAATCGGTGCAGGGCGCCATGAAATAAATGATAAGCCCGGTGAAGAAGAGGGGTTGCCCCGATAGAAACAGCGATGCGATCGCGAATCCAATGGTCGGCACCAGGATGAAATTCGTGATCCATGCAATCGCGAGAAAGCGGGCGTTCGACCAGCTCTGGCGGATCGCCGAGAACCGCACCTCGAAGATCAAGAGACCGACGAGAAGCAGGACCGTGTGATCGATCGCGCCGCCAAAGCTCTCGCCGCTCGAAGGCGAGACGTGCCCCACGATCGAGCCCGCCACGATGGCTGCAATCAGCAGAAATGTGGTTCCGACACCAGCGGCGAGGCGAGCCAGCGCCCGCTCGATAGGCGAACTCGGCACGTGGCTGGTTGCAGGATCAGGCATTGCGATAGCCTCCCGAGACCGACGCGATGCGCCCGCATTCGTCCTCAAGATTGCGGTAAAACGGCCACGTCAAACATTCCGGACAAGAGCCCGAGCGAGCTTCGCACAAGGCACCCGGCGTGCGTTCGCTGAGCGGCGGATCAAGAGCCCGTGGCGCGGCCTCCGCGAATGCCGCCATTTCGTCGGAGACAAGCAGCGCAACGATTGCAGCATATTTGAAGCAGTTCGCCGCGGTGCCGCCGTCACGGACGAGATCGGCGTCGATATTGACCTCGGACATGTCGTTTACAATCACCGCGAATTTCCGGCCTTCGCGATTGTTCAGCACGTGGTTCAGCGGGTTCGTCTTGCCGGTTCCGAGGAAGCCGGAGAGGACAGTGACAGGAAGACATTCGTCGGAAATGGAGTGTCTGGACATGATCAGATGCAATGTTATAATGTTGCATCATTCTTCCGACGCCTGATCGGACTTTGCAAGGGGCGGCCGGAGGAAATTTGGCTGCAGGGCCTTGCTGTTTCGATCTATGGGTTTGGTGGACGCTCGATGGTCGCCACCGCAAGCTTGAAAGGACGTTCTAATGAGGCCGCTGCGCACCTATGACGACTGGAAGTACTGCATTACCGAGCTCTGCAAGGTGCCACTCACAGCGGACTTTGTCGCTGCGCGCCTGAAGGAACTTCGGAATACCCGAGACCACAACACGCAGAACTTCGTCGGCAGTTGGGGTGAGGAGCATCGAAAGCAGGTCATTGCCTGGTTCGAACAGGCGGAGATTGAGCTATCACAAGGCTCACCTAACAACGGCTCAACCTAGATGTTTGGTCCCAGGTTTTGATGGCGCAGCCTTTTCTCAGGGATGGAAGGAGGCACTATGGGCCAGGTTCTGCACGGGAGCGCCACAACGACGGAGGCGGCACGTCGAGCAATACAAAATAGTCAAGAGAGCCTGAGAGCGCTTTCCAAGCGCCACGGGATCAATCCCAAGACGGTTGCCAAATGGAAGAAGCGGACCTCGACGGCTGATCTGCCGACCGGGCCGAAGGGCATGTCGCGGGTGGTCGGGGCCGAGATGCGCCGCGCGTCTGATCGAAGGGCCGCGGCCGTTCACCCTGGATCGGGATCCTGCAGGGACGCATGTACGGCGATCACGCCGGCGGCGATGATGGCGTCCGCGCAGGGCGGGGGCTTGCCCCGATGACAGCAGGGCTCAAGCGTCACATAGAGGTTGCCCCGCGCGCGAGCGGCCCGGCGTCATCGAGCGCGACGCGCTCAGCGTGTGCCCGACCGCCAAATTGCGTCCGGCCGCGGCCGACAATCTCGCCTTCACGAACGATCACGCAGCCAATGGGCGGATTGGGCCATACCCGTCCTTGCATCGAGCCGGCCAGATCAATGGCTTCCGCCATCCAGCGACCATGATCGATCCCTCTGTCCTCCGTTGCTCCCCAATCGCCGCCTGAAAACGTCCTTCGTTGCGTTTGCGGCATCGTCCTAAAGCTGCGTAGGGTTTGGCGCATCGCCATAGACGGCGATCGGATCGAAGACCTTCTCAGTCTCGGTGAAGGTCAATTCGATGGGTCGCGCGGCCGCATGAAGCGGAACAGCACGGTAGAAGCAAGACCGGTAGCCCACATGGCAACTTGCGCCGCCGGCAATTTCGACCCGTAACCAGATCGCATCCTGATCGTCGTCGACCCGAATCTCGACGACCTTCTGAATGAGGCCGCTGGTTGCACCCTTGCGCCACAGACATTGCCGGCTGCGGCTCCAGTAATGCGCTTCGCCCGTTTCGATTGTGCGCTGCAGAGCCTCGGACGTCATCACACCCATCATCAAGACTTCGCCTGAACCGGCATCGGTGGTGACGACAGGAATCAAGCCGTCGGCGCTGAATTTCGGGGCAAGCATTGCGCCTTCTTCCACCTGCTCAACGGATAGGCGCGGCGCGAACGCCTCGACCGACGCCTTGGGAGATGCGGTGCTCATCCGAACACCTCGCTGGGTCCGGCGAGCGAGGCAAGGAACTCCTGACGTAGGTCACGGTCGGTCTTAAACGCTCCCAGGAACCGGCGCGCGACCATGCTGACCCCGGGCTTTCGGATGCCGCGCGTCGTCATGCACATATGCGCTGCTTCGGTCACCACCGCTACGCCTTGTGGCTGGAGCACGTCCTGTATCGTGTTGGCTATTTGCGTGGTCAACGTCTCTTGGATCTGCAGACGCTTGGCATAGACCTCAACGACCCGGACGAGCTTGCTGATGCCGACAACTCGCTTGTTAGGAAGATAGGCGACATGAGCTTTACCGATGATCGGGACGATATGGTGCTCGCAGTGCGATTCCAGCCGAATGTTGCGCAGTACGATCATGTCGTCATAATCGTCGGTCTCCTCGAATGTCCGGCCAAGAAGTTCAGCTGGATCGATTTTGTAGCCCTCGAAGAACTCCTCATATGCGCGCACGACCCGCGCAGGGGTGTCGACCAAGCCTTCGCGATCCGGATCGTCGCCTGTCCATTCGATCAAAAGACGGACGGCAGCCTCTACATCGGCGCGACGAGGTCGCCTCCGCCGTGATTTCTTGACGTCATTGAGGGCTGCGTCGCGCACCACAACATTCATCTGGTCATGACTCCTCGACCGACTCTTGTCCTTGATGATGCAATGTTATAATATTGCATGCAAGGTCGATCCGCGATCGATGGCGAGAAGGATTTGCCAATGCCTCATCCCGCAAGACGCGCCAGAGCGCGAGAGCGCCATAGGGTCATAAACGCCTTGTGCGCCGCAGAGAGAGCCTGCAATACGAGAGGCGTTCAGTTCACCCCGATCCGGCGCGCGGCGCATGAAACATTGTTGGAGATCGATCGACCGATCGGCGCATACGATCTGATCCGTGAGCTTGAAACCAAGCTCGATCGAAAGCTCTCCGCACCCACTGTCTATCGCGCTCTGGATTTCCTTCTGGAGCAGAAATTCGTCGCCCGCATCGAGACGAAGAACGCCTTCATCCCGTGCGCCCATCCGGATCACGAACACACATGCGTGTTCTTTATCTGCGAATCTTGCGGCAACTCCGCCGAAGTCGAGAACGAGAAGGTCGATGCGCTGTTCGAGCAAGATGCCGCTGCGCTCGGTTTCCGGATCGGAAAGCGCGTGATCGAAATGCAGGGCATGTGCGCAACTTGCCAGACGGCCGCGGGCGCAGCCACCTGAAACCGACCGAAGAGGGCCGATGCCTATGGCCGACCACGACCATCCTCATCTCGTTCCGGTCTCTCTTCTGACTGGCTTTCTCGGCAGCGGAAAAACCACAGTTCTCAACCACCTGCTGCGGCATCCAGACCTGGCCCGAACGGCCGTCGTCATCAACGAGTTCGGCGAGATCGGCCTTGACCACGAACTGGTCGAAGCGGCGACCGAGAACCTTGTGCTGCTGCAATCGGGTTGCCTGTGCTGCACAATCCGCGGCGATCTTGTTGAGACGCTACATAACCTTATTGATCGCCGCGAGCGCGGCGAGATCGAGGGGTTCGATCGGGTGATCATTGAGACAACCGGTCTAGCCGATCCGGCGCCCATCCTGCATACCCTGATGACCGACAGTCTCATTGCGCATGAGTCTCGGCTCGACGGCGTCGTCGTGACGGTGGATGCCGCGGCCGGCTCCGCCACGCTTGATGCACAAGAGGAAGCGGTCAAGCAGGCCGCCATGGCCGACCGCATCCTTATGACCAAGACCGATCTCGTCGCGCCTGATGCCGTCAAGGCGCTCAAGGCGCGCCTGCGCGGCCTCAATCCGGGAGCGCCTATCATCCGAGCGCATAACGGCGCCGTCGAACCGTTGCGTTTGCTCAATGCCGGACTCTACAATCCCAAGAGCAAGAGCCTCGATGTCCAGACTTGGCTGAACGCGGAAGCCTATGACGGCCCCGGTCACAACCATGCGCATCATCACAGCGACCATGAGCATCACCGTCACGACGGGGATAGCCATCACCATCATCACGAACATGAGCATGACGTAAACCGGCATGACGATCGGATTTCGGCTGTCGCCTACACCGTCGACGAGCCGATTGCTGCAGACGTCTTCGATCACTGGCTCGAAACTCTGCTGCTGCTGCGCGGTCCGAACATCCTGCGCATGAAGGGCATTGTGAACGTCGAGGGTGTGCCGGCTCCGTTCGTTCTCCACGGCGTCCAGCACATTTTTCATCCGCCGGTCGTCCTGCGGAACTGGCCGACCGATGATCGACGCAGCCGCATCGTCCTGATCGGGCGTGATTTGACCGACGAATTCCTCAAGCAGAGTTTCGGCTTCCTGGGAAGCGGCAATCAACAGCGGGATGACGACCATGCCCACGTGGAACATGCCGCATGAGCATTGCGTCGGATCGGACAACGCCCCGGCCCGGTCGCGCTCGAAGAGCGCCCATGCACGCCAATGTGGTGATCGTCGGCGCCGGTCCGGCCGGTCTCGGTATGGCGCGAGTCCTGCGCGATCTTGCCATCCCGGATGTGCGAATCGTTGAGCGCGAGCGCATTGGGTCCTCGTTCCGGGCGTGGCCGAAAAGCATGCGATTCATCTCGCCGTCCTTTCCCGGCAATGCCTTTGGCCTGACCGACCTCAACGCCATCAGCTTCGACAGTTCGCCGGGCTTCTCCGCGAAGCGCGAGCACCTGAGCGGGGCCGAATACGCCAGCTATCTCGAGCAGGCTGCTGCCGCCTTCGGCCTATCGGTCATCACCGGCGTCGACGTAGAGGGGCTTGACCCCGACGGCGACGAAATCGCCCTGCACACCAGCGGCGGTGAGATTCGCGCCGATTTCGTGATCTGGGCAGCCGGTCAGTTTCAGTATCCAAGCGATGGCAGCATCCCCGGCGCCGAGCACGGCGTTCATTCGAGCCGAATCAAGCGTTGGTCGGATCATGACGGCGAAGATGTGATTGTCATCGGCGGTTACGAGAGCGGCATCGACGCGGCGATCGGCCTCGCCGATGCCGGCAAGTCCGTCACAGTGCTCAGCCGCACGCCGGCCTGGGACAGCAACGACACGGATCCGAGCGTGGCGCTCTCGCCCCACACACGCCATCGTCTAGATCAGGCGCTCCGCCGCAAGTCGATCAAGCTCTTGGGCGACGCCGATGTCCTTGGATTGGAGCGGATCGACGGTTCGGTGCGGGTTCTGACGAGTGACGGGCGTTCCTGGGCCTCGTCATCGCAGCCGATCCTGGCGACAGGCTTTGCCGGAAGTACGAGCCTGATCGAAGAGTGGTTCGCCTTCGATAATGATGGCTGCCCGTTACTGACGCCGCAGGATGAGTCAACCGAGTTTCCGGGCTTGTTCCTGATCGGCCCCGAGGTCAAGCACCGCGGGCATCTGTTCTGCTACATCTACAAGTTCCGGCAGCGCTTCGCGGTCGTTGCGCGAACTATTGCCGGCCGCCTCGGCGTCGATACGAGCCCGCTCGAGATTTATCGCGCCAACAACATGTTCCTCGACGATCTGAGCTGTTGCGAGGCCGATAACTGCCTCTGCTGACCCCACTCATGTCCCACGGTCTATAACTTCGCGCATTTTGATGTTCTCGCACCCGTGCTGCGGCGCCATCTTCCGAAAGTCATCTATGCGCGCAATCTCACCGACATCGACGATAAGATCAACGCGGCCGCTCTCGCGGGGGTGTGCCGATTGGCATCATCGGCCTGATCGAGCGCCGTCTGGTTCCCCGATCGACATCCGTGGCGGTGGCCACGCGATCGACGGAATCGCACATCACCGACGGAACCAAAGTGCCGGGCGAAACCGTAGCGATCGGGAGCCGCCCGCGTGTGATGACGAAGGATGCCGACACGATCCGCATTGACGCAATTCTCCGGAGCTGGAACTCGCGCACCAGTATATGTTGACATAAAGATATCCTTATGTGACCGATTGAAGCCCTTACCGCAGACGCTTGGCTATTTTTTCAATGAACGGACCTTTTGGGCCGGTCTCGGAGAGTGCGGACGGTTCTGAGACCCTCGCCGCTCTGCAGGCTGCCGCGCATGAACGCATCCTGATCCTGGACGGCGCCATGGGGACCCAGATCCAGGAACTCGGCTTTGGCGAGGACCATTTCCGCGCCGAGCGTTTCGACGGTTGCGACTGCCATCAGCAGGGCAACAACGATCTTCTGATCCTCACCCAGCCACAGGCAATCGAGGAGATCCACTATCGCTACGCGGCGACGGGGGCAGATATCGTCGCGACCAACACCTTTTCCTCAACCCGTATCGCGCAGGCCGATTACGGCATGGAGGACATGGTCTACGAGCTCAATCGCGACGGCGCGCACCTTGCCAAGCGCGCCACGCAGCGGGCGAGCCAGGAGGACGGCAACCGCCGCTTCGTCGCCGGCGCGCTCGGCCCGACCAACCGCACAGCTTCGATCTCGCCGGACGTCAACAATCCCGGCTACCGGGCCGTGACCTTCGACGACCTGCGGATCGCCTACTGTGAACAGCTGCGCGGGCTGATCGACGGCGGCGCGGACATCGTGCTCATTGAGACCATCTTCGACACATTGAACGCGAAGGCGGCGATCTTCGCGGCGGAGGAGATATTCGCCGAGAAGGGCGTACGCCTGCCGGTCATGATCTCCGGCACGATCACCGACCTATCCGGCCGGACGCTCTCGGGTCAGACGCCGGCCGCCTTCTGGCACTCGATCAGGCATTCCAGGCCATTCACGGTCGGCCTCAACTGCGCATTGGGCGCCGATGCGATGCGGCCGCACCTTGCCGAATTGTCGGACGTCTCCGACACATTTATCTGCGCCTATCCGAACGCCGGCTTGCCCAACGCGTTCGGCCAATACGACGAGAGCCCCGAATTCATGGCCGCTCAGATCGAGGCGTTCGCGCGCGAAGCGCTGATCAATGTTGCCGGCGGCTGCTGCGGCTCGACGCCGGAGCATATCAAGGCGATCCGGGACGCCGTGTCGAAATATCCGCCGCGCGAGGTGCCGAGGCGCGCCCCGCTGATGCGGCTTTCCGGGCTGGAGCCCTTTGCGCTGACGCAGGACATTCCCTTCGTGAATGTCGGCGAGCGGACGAACGTCACGGGATCGGCGCGCTTCAGGAAGCTGATCACAGCGGGCGATTACGCGACCGCGCTCGACGTGGCACGCGACCAGGTCGCCAACGGCGCGCAGGTCATCGACGTCAACATGGACGAGGGGCTGATCGATTCTACGAATGTGATGACTGAGTACCTCAACCTGATCGCCGCCGAGCCGGACATCGCCAGGGTACCGGTTATGATCGATTCATCGAAATGGGAGGTGATCGAAGCCGGTCTGAAATGCGTCCAGGGCAAGCCGATCGTCAATTCCATATCGATGAAGGAAGGCGAAGAGGCTTTTCTGCACCAGGCGAAGCTCTGCCGCATGTACGGCGCGGCAGTGGTCGTCATGGCCTTCGACGAGCAGGGGCAGGCGGACACACAGGCGCGCAAGGTCGAGATCTGCACGCGCGCCTACAAGCTCCTCACGCAGAAGATCGGATTTCCGCCGGAGGACATCATCTTCGATCCCAATATCTTCGCGGTGGCGACCGGCATCGAGGAGCACGACAATTACGGCGTCGACTTCATCGAGGCCGCGCGCGAGATCACCAAGACGCTGCCGCATGTCCACGTCTCCGGCGGCGTGTCGAACCTGTCCTTCTCGTTCCGGGGCAACGAGCCGGTGCGCGAGGCAATGCACGCCGTGTTCCTCTACCATGCGATCCAGGCCGGCTTGGACATGGGCATCGTCAATGCCGGCCAGCTCGCCGTCTACGATACGATCGACCCCGAGCTGCGCGAGGCCTGCGAGGACGTCGTCCTCAACCGTATCCCCAAGAGCGGCGGCACGGCGACCGAACGCATGCTGGAGATCGCCGAGCGCTTCCGGGGCACCGGCGGCCGGGAGACGAAGGAGCGGGACCTCGCGTGGCGGGACTGGCCGGTGGAGAAGCGGCTGGAACATGCGCTAGTCAACGGCATCACGGAGTTCATCGACGCCGATACGGAAGAGGCCCGGCAGAACGCCGAACGCCCGCTGCACGTGATCGAGGGGCCGCTGATGGCCGGCATGAACGTCGTCGGCGACCTCTTCGGTTCGGGGAAGATGTTCCTGCCGCAGGTCGTGAAGTCGGCCCGCGTCATGAAGCAGGCGGTTGCCGTGCTCCTGCCGTATATGGAGGCCGAGAAGGCAGCGAATGCCGGCGCCGAGCGGGAAAGCGCCGGCAAGATCCTGATGGCGACGGTCAAGGGCGACGTCCACGACATCGGCAAGAACATCGTCGGCGTCGTGCTCGCCTGCAACAATTACGAGATCGTCGATCTCGGCGTGATGGTGCCGGCGCCAAAGATCCTCGAGACTGCGAAGGCACAGAAGGTCGACATCATCGGCCTTTCGGGTCTGATCACGCCGTCGCTCGATGAGATGGTCCATGTCGCCTCCGAGATGGAGCGCGAAGGCTTCGACGTTCCGCTTCTGATCGGCGGGGCGACGACCAGTCGTGTCCACACGGCCGTGAAGATTCATCCGCGCTACGAGCGGGGGCAGGCCATATACGTCACCGATGCCAGCCGCGCGGTCGGCGTGGTCTCCAGCCTTCTGTCGAACGAGACGAAGCCCGGCTATATCGAGACGCTGTGCGCCGAATACAGGAAGGTGACGGAGGCGCATGAGCGCTCCGAACGCGAGAAGCAGCGGCTGCCATTGGCGCGGGCGTGCGCCAATGCCTGGAAGACCGACTGGGCGAGCTACGACCCGCCGAAGCCCACTCTCCTCGGCACGAAGGTGTTCAACTCCTGGGACCTCGCCGAGCTTGCGCGCTATATCGACTGGACGCCTTTCTTCCAGACATGGGAGCTGAAAGGGCGTTATCCGAAGATCCTGGACGACGAGAAGCAGGGACCCGCCGCGCGACAGCTCTTCGACGACGCGCAGGCGATGCTCAAGCAGATTCTGGCGGAGAAATGGTTCGCGCCCAAGGCCGTGGTCGGCTTCTGGCCGGCCAACGCGGTCGGCGACGATATCCGCCTGTTCACGAATGAGGCCCGCAACGAGGCGCTTTTCACCTTCTTCACGCTGCGCCAGCAGCTGCCGAAGCGCGATGGCAGGCCAAACCTGGCCCTGTCCGACTTCGTCGCGCCAATCGAAAGCGGAAAGCCGGACTATCTCGGCGGCTTCGTCGTCACCGCCGGCATCGAGGAGGTGGCGATCGCGAGGCGCTTCGAGCGCGCCAATGACGACTACAGCTCGATCATGGTCAAGGCGCTGGCGGACCGCTTCGCCGAAGCCTTCGCGGAGCGTATGCACCAGCACGCGCGCACGACGCTGTGGGGCTATGCGGCTAACGAGAACCTCAGCCCTGAGGAGCTGATCGGCGAACCCTATGCCGGGATTCGTCCCGCTCCGGGCTATCCCGCGCAGCCGGACCATACGGAGAAGGTGACGCTCTTCCGTTTGCTGGAGGCGGAGAAGAATGCCGGCGTCAGTCTTACGGAGAGCATGGCGATGTGGCCCGGTTCTTCCGTGTCGGGCCTCTACCTCTCGCATCCGCAGAGCTACTATTTCGGTGTTGGCAAGGTGGAGCGTGATCAGGTCGAGGACTATGCCGTTCGCAAGGGCATGCCGGTCGAAGAGGTCGAGCGCTGGTTGGGGCCCATCCTCAACTATGTTCCCAGTCCGATCGCAGAAGCAGCCGAATAGGCACTGCATCTCCTTTACGGGCGAGCGTAACCTCAACCACCCGGCGCGCGTTGGAAATTGCGGCGAAGCTGGTTTCGTCCTCGCCAGGCGCACCAACCACAACCGCCACCGGTGGCATCGAGGCCGGCTCCTCAACTCTGGTCTGAGCCCTTTGGCTCCCTTGCTCATTTGGAGAGTCCTCGGGCTGAATAGCTCATTGTTTCGGGTTTGACGAGCGCGCCGATTTCGAAGACGCGGCGCGCGATCGCCGGTGATTGGCCAATGCTGAATGCGGCCGGACGGTGTTGTAGTCGTAACGCCAGCGGGCCAGCTTTCGCCGAGCATCGGCCAGGCATTGTGAATGCCTCTTCGTTCAGGAACTCGTCGCGCAAGCGTGCGTTGAGTGCCTCGATGAAGGCACTCTGTGTCAGCTTGCCGGGTGCGATGTAATGCCAGTTGACGCCGGTTGCGTTCTGCCATTCCAGCACGGCCCGGCTGTTCAGTTCCGTCCCGTTGTCGGAGACGATTGTCTGCTCAATCTGGGCTGGATTTGGAGTGCGCGATCGACGGATGCTCCACCGAAATGTCCGTGCGACCCGGGTCGGCTCCAAGAAAGACAGGATTCCGGCCGGCACGAACGGACTAGACTTAGACGTTGATGCGTTTGACTTCGGCGCCACCGCACCACTCTCGCCTTGCCGAGCGCGCCAAGCCAGCAAAACGGGCGCGCCCTACAACAGTGATTTCGGCTCGAGGACCAGGACTTCGTGATCGAGGATCTGCTGAACGGTTATGGCGAGCGTCCCGTCGGAGCGCATCGTCGTCTCAGGCCAGGTCTTGCCGACCCTCGCGCTGACCGACCAATCAGCGGGCGCGTCCGGGCGGAACAGAACAGTGACTGGTCCGATGGGCACAAGAACGTCCTGGCGGCCGGGCGTAGCGCGGGTGAACAACCGACTGTTCAAGTGGACGATATGGCGCTCGTCCTGGCGATAGTGATTGACATATATCTGGCCGAGCCCGCCCTTTACGGCTACGGCCGGTTCGGCGGACGCTGCCCAAAGAACAGCGTTGCTGAGGATGCGCGCATGTTCGGAGGCGCCTTCGCGGTCATAGCACCGATCGAGATCGGCGATCAGCCTCGCAAGCCGCGCACCGCTTGGTATCTCCCGAACCGCAAGCGCTGGGATGTCTGTCGAGGGCGTGCGCATCCAGGACGTTTCGGGCGGGAAAATCGGAAAGTCCGGGATCAAGGTGGCGAGAACATCGACATCTGGCTCCGCCGCACATTCCTCAAGGTAACCACCGAAGGGAATCGAATCAGTGTCGTCAAGACCCGCCAGCAGAGCATGCCTTTCACCGATTGTGGCTGGCGCCGTGGGGTCGTTCGGTCCACAGATTGCGCTACGGTTTTCCGGACGCAAGCGCAGATAGCTGTGCCGTGCATGGGTTTCGATGTCGGTATCGGGCGCGCCGGTACATCCATGGGTCATGCCATTGCAGGGTTTGACGCCGAACAGATCGGCGAGCGCGGGAACGGCGCGCCGGGCGCCAGTCTCGTCGCAAATCCCGGTCTGGCCGGTCGCCACCAGACCACCGCCGCTGGAGACGAAGTCCCGTAATGCTCTAACGGCCGCATCGGGCAGGATGGCGATGTTGGGCAACACGATCACATCGAATCGCCCTGTGGCATCGGCCAGCGTGGCGATTTCGACAGGCAACCAGTTCAGGGCCGCCCAATCAAGCGCGCTCACCATGCCGCGATAGGGCGATTGCGTGCGTTCCTCGGCGCGTTCGCGACCAAACAAGTCGTGATTGGCCTGGCTCCAGACGACGCCGATGCGCGCCTGCGGCCGACGCGAAATGAGGATGTCCTCATTGGCCTCGTGCCAGCGGAAGATCGGTTCGGCGGTCCGGTATTGGCGCCGATCGTCATGATTGGCGCCGATATGGTGCCACCAGGGTTGAATGCCGCCGGCGAATCCTGCCGTGGACCACAGCCGCACCTCCGCCGCGGGCATGGAGGCGTGCCGGAAGGCCGGTGCGCCGAGCTGATATTGCGGCATGCTTTCGGGAATGAGGACGTCCCAGCCGGCCAGTTCGTGCAGCCGCTTGCCGGCTTCCGCGTTCTGGTCGAACCCGGCTCGCCGGCTTCGACGCTGGTGGTCGACCATGACGATCGGCGTGCGGGCCATGATCGCGGCGATGTCGATGAAGCGCCTGCAATTGTTGAGGACATCGCCTGAGACCATACCCATCCAACGGCAATCGGCACCGCCCGCCGCCATAGTGACGGCGTTGTTGGCCTCCCACAGCTCTGTGCGCAGGCGGTAGTTCCAGGCGATCCAATCGCGATATGCGGGGTCGTTCCAATCGGCCTTGCGCGGAATGTCGTGACCCGTCGCGGCGGCGAATTTCCGGCGGCAATTGTCGCAGTGACAGATATGGTCGCGCGGCAGGCCCGCCCAGCTGTTGTCGGCAAAACCATCCGGCGCACTCCGTGCGATGATCTCGCGCAGAACGTCGGGCAGAAACTGCGTATAGTACGGAGAAGCGACGCAGGTGACGAATTTGTCCGAGAGCTGGTGCGGTGCCCCGTCCGCGTCGCGGCAGATCCAGTCTGGATGGGCCTCGAAGAAGGCTCTGGAGACCCGATTCGAGTCCATACGCGCGATGACAGCCATGCCGCAATCGCGCGCCGAGGCGACGATCTCGCCATAGAGATCACGGTCATTAAGCGTCTTTGCCCGATAATGAAACGGAATCTGCGAGGGGTAATAGGCGACGATCCCACCTGCATTTATGATCGCGCCTTGCACCTGCGTGCGCTTCCAGTGCGCCTGCCACCATGGGCCGTCATAGCGCGCGGGATCAATCTCGGTCAGGTTGGTCTGTGCCCAGCGCAGGGCGGTTTCGTACCAGGGGCGCGCGGCCATCAGGCGGTCTCCGATTGCGTTGTTTTCGCGGCGGTTGGCGCGATGCCAGCCTTGATGGGGTTCGGCGCTGAGAAATGGCAGGCCGCGTTCTGACCCGGCGCGACCTTCGCCAATGGCGGACGCTCTTTCCTGCAAATGTCGCGAGCGATCGGGCAGCGCGTATGGAACGAGCAACCCGGAGGTACCGCGGAGGGGCTTGGAACATCTCCCTCCAGAATAATACGTCGTGAACGGGTCTGGATTTCAGGTTCGGGGGCGGCCGACAGCAGCGCCTGCGTATAGGGATGCTGTGGCGCCTCATAGACTTGGCGTTTCGGCCCGATTTCTACGATGCGGCCAAGATACATCACCGCCACGCGGTCGGCTATGTGACGTACGATCGCCAGGTCATGCGCGATGAACAAGTAGGTAAATCCCTCGTCGCGCTGAAGGTCCTGCATCAGATTGATGATCTGGGCCTGGACTGAGACGTCGAGCGCCGAGACCGGCTCGTCGGCAACGATGAAGGCCGGATTGAGGGCAATGGCGCGTGCGATGCCAACCCTTTGTCGCTGTCCGCCCGAGAACTGACGCGGCAAACGATCCATCGTCTCCGGCGGCAAGCCGACCTTTTGCAACAGTTCAGCGACGCGCTCGCGGCGGGCGCGACGGTTGTTGACCACCCCGAAGACTTCAAGCGGCTCGCCGATGATCTGGCCTATTGTCCGGCGGGGCGACAATGATCCGTACGGGTCCTGGAATATGATCTGCATCTTCTTCCGCATGGACCGCATTTCCGGCGACGAAAGACTTGCTATGTCCTGGTTCTCGAACGTCACCGTCCCGTCAGTCGGCTCAATCAGGCGCAGCAAGAGCCGGCCAAGAGTTGACTTGCCGCAGCCGCTCTCGCCGACAAGGGCCAGGGTCTCGCCGCGCGCGATCGCCAGGTTGACGCCGTCGACCGCGCGGACCTCGTCGGAGTAGCCGGAAAAGAAGTTGCCGCGGCCTCCAAAGGTCTTGCCCACCCCGTCGGCTTGCAGAAGTACGCTCACGCGACCACCGCCGTATCCAGGGCACCCGCGCGCTCGGCCGTCACCCAGCAAGCTGCGCGTTGGCCGTCGGCGAACCGGAACATGGGTGGCATGACATCGCTGCAACGTGCTTCGGCCATCGGGCACCGCGGATGGAACGGACACCCCCGCTTAATGGCCCCCGCCATCGGCACGGAGCCAGCAATCTGGTACAGTCGCTCCGATTGCGAGCCACGCTGGGGAACGCTCTTCAACAAGCCCTGCGTATAGGGGTGGGCCGGCGTCCGCAGGATGCTGGCGATGTCGGCCTCCTCGACCATCCGGCCGGCGTACATCACAACGACCCGCTTGCAGATGTCGGCAATGACGCCGAGATCGTGCGAGATCAAAAGGATCGCGGTACCGGTCTCCTGGCGTACCTTCTTCATCAGCTCCAGAACCTGCGCCTGTATGGTCACGTCGAGCGCCGTGGTGGGCTCGTCGGCGATCAGCAGTTGGGGGTTACAGGCGACAGCCATCGCAATCATCACGCGCTGACGCATTCCGCCGGAGAACTCGTGCGGATAGGCCTTGAACCGACCTTCGGGGTTGGGGATGCCGACCAAACGCAGCATTTCAACCGCACGGGCATGGCGCGCCTTGCGATCGGACCACCCATGCAGCATCAGTGCTTCGGCGATCTGGTCTCCGATTGACATGACGGGGTTGAGCGACGACATCGGTTCCTGGAAGATCATCGCCATTTCTCGGCCGCGCACGTCGACCATCTCCGGCTCGGAGAGCGCAAGCAGGCTTTTACCCTCGAACAGAATGTCCCCCTTGGCCACGCGGCCGACCAAGCCGGGGATAAGACGCATGATCGCCAGAGACGTGACCGATTTTCCGGATCCGCTCTCGCCGACCAGGCCGACGGTTTCACCGGCCCCGATGGCAAAGCTGACGCTCTCGACGACGGTGAGCCCACGGCCGGGACTTCCGAATTCGATCGAGACATCGTGCAGTTCCAGAAGCGGCGCCCCGGTCATGTCTTGGTGTCCGGATCAAGTGCGTCGCGGAGCGCATCGCCAATCAGGTTGAACGACAGCACCACAAGGGTGATCAGAAAGCCGGCGCCGATTACCGGCCAGGGCGAGCCGAACAGATTGTTGAGACCGTCGCGGATGATGTTGCCCCAGGACGGGTTCGGCGGCTGGGTGCCAATGCCAAGGAAGCTCAACGACGCTTCTAGGCGGATCGCCGAGCCAGCCCACAGGGCCATCAGCACCACCACCGGAGCGGCGATATTGGGAATGACGTGCCGGATGATCATCAGTGGCCGGCGCACACCGATCGCGATCGCCGCCTCGATGTAGGGTTCCTCCTTGACGGCCAGCGTTGAAGCCCGCGCAACACGGGCGAAGCCGGGCGTATAGGCGATGGTGAGCACGGCGACGACGTTCCAGAACCCTCCGCCAAGCGCGGCGGCGATCAGGATCGCGAGCAAAAGCTCGGGAAAGGCCAGCAGGAGATCAATGATTCGGCTGATCACCCGGTCGACGAAACCGCCGAAAAAGCCTGCTGTTACGCCGAGCGTGGTGCCGATTAGAGCGGCGAGAAACGGCGACACAAAGCCGAAGATCAGCGAGTTGCGCGAACCGTGGATCAGGCGCGACAGCAGGTCACGCCCAAATTGATCGGTGCCCAAGAGATGCTCCGCCGACGGCGCTTGATTGACGTTCAGAACGCTTTGGGTCAGCGGATCATGGGGTGCGATGAGCGGCGCGAAAACGCCCAACAGCACGAAGAGCGCAATCACCGCCAAGGCGGCCACCGTGGCCGGACGGCCCTCGACCATCAGGTGCAGTGTCGTCAAGGCCGAGGGCGGCGGCGGAGGAACGATGTCGGCTTTTGTGGGAGCCGTTGTGCTGTCTGCGGCGCTCATTTTGTGCGTATTCTCGGATCGACGATCGCATAGACGAGATCCATCAACACGTTGATGGCGACGACGAACAGAGCAAACACCGTCACGCCCGCCTGAATGACGGCGTAGTCGCGCTCGGCGATGGCCGATATCAAAAGCTTGCCGATCCCCGGTCTGTTGAAGACCATCTCCACTGCGACCGAGCCCGACAGGGCAGCCAGCGTCGTCAGTCCAAGGCCGGTGGTCAGCGGTAGAAGCGCATTGCGAAGTCCGTGTCGGTAGATGGTGCGACGTTCGCTGGCCCCTTTTGCGCGCGCGGTGCGGACGTAGTCCTTCCCAAGCACTTCCAGCAGGGCCGCGCGGGTCAACCGGCCAAGAAATGCGGCCTTGATGAAGGCCAGCGCCAGCGCCGGCAGGAAGACATGGTGCATCCTGTCGACGAAGCCCTCGCCGCCGCCGCTGATCGGAAACAGGCCGAGATTAAGCGAGAAGACGACCAGAAGTACGGCGCCCAGATAGAAATCGGGTATCGAATAGCCGATCAGGGAGAAGCCGCGCAGCGCCGCATCGGGCGACTGGTTTGCGTTGGTCGCGGCCCAAATGCCGAACGGAATGCCGAAGACAACGCCAAGAACGACGGATGCGATGGTCAGTTCGATCGTGTAGGGTAGGTTATAGGCGATCAGGTCGACGACCTCGCTGCCCGTCATCATCGACTGGCCGAAATCCAACGTGAGTGCGTTGCCGAGAAATGTGAAATATTGTACCCATAAAGGCTCATTGAGCCCCATCCGCTCGCGGAAACTCTCCAACTGCTCCACGGTCGCCAAGTCGCCCAGCGCGGCAACAGCCGGATCGCCTGGCAGTATCCGCATGGCAACGAAAACCAGCGTCAGGACAAGCAGCACCGTCGGCACCGCGTCGACCAAGCGAAGAAAGATGTAGCGTGTCATCGCCGTCTCCTCGAAGCCGGGCCGTTTCACTCATTCCTGCATTGCCAAAAAATAAGGCTGGTTGGACAGGTTGGGATCAAGGCCGGGCACCAGAGACGGTACGCCGTCGCGTGTCAGGCTGACGAAGAACTGCAGGTGATGATCGGTGTCGGTTTCCTCGCCCGGGATCGTGGCTTCAAAGCCGTTCCCCTCACTCGACATCGGCAATGACCGCCAGCGCTTGGACTGGTCTACGGTACGAAATCGCAGCACTGGCCGGGCATCGGCAGTTCCATCATAGCGGATCGTGACCGGTTCGCCGCGGATGAACCGTTCCGGCGCCGTCACGCCGTCTGCCTGCTCGACCGGACGTCTTGCGACGATTGCTGCCACGGCGCGCTCGCCGGCCGGCGTCAATGCCCGGCTTTCGGTCTGATCGAGACTGCGAAACGCGCGTAGATCGTCCAACTCGGCACGCATCTGCGGACGGCGTGTGTGCCAAGATCCACGCAACCAGCTTTGCGGTCCATAGGTCAGATCGTCGTGATAGACCGCCTGCGAGACGTCGGCGACCCGATCCCAGGCCAGCGTCGAACGTTCGGCGTGGACCATGACGCGGTCGATCAGCGCAGTGGCCTTTGTGGCGACGAAGAGTTCAGCCCAGACGGCCGCCCGGAAGCGTTCGGCAAAGAAACGGGCGATGCCGCCGCAGATCTCAACATCAATCATGATCCGCTGCACCGAGGGCGTCGTCCAGAAAAGGGACGACCGCGCTCGTGACACTGATGCCTCACATTGTGCGGCCAAGCCGTCGAGCCAATCGGCCACGTCATGAGGTGTGTAGCGGTACTCTTCGTGCTGTTCCAAAAGCGCGGCGACGTAGTCGGCCGCGTTAACGAACAGCTGGCTGTCGAAGGTGGGCGCACAGCCGAAGCGCCGCGGTGCACCGATGTCCTTCATATAGGCCACGCCGGATTTGTCGCTGACCAGGCCGAGATTGGTGTAGATCTCTGGCCAATAATGGTTGTTGGAAGCCGAAGGTCCATGTGTCAGCGTCACCAGCGGCAACACGCGGCTGGCATGGGCAAGTCCCGCCTCACAGGCGTCCGCGGCATCGCCGCAGCTTGCGTTCAGGTGCCGCATCCAGCCGTCGCGCGGCCCGTCGGGATTGTATAGCCCGCGCCCCCAGACCCGGTATTGATAAAGGTACTTCTCCCAATCGCGACGCGTGGCCAGCCCCTGTTTCTTGTAGTTGAAGCGCTGACCGGGCACGCCGAGCCCCATCCGTCCCTTGAAGCTGAGCGGTTCGCACCACTCCACGCCGTCGGACCCGGCAAACATGGAAAGCCGCCCGTAGCCGCCTGCCAGCGCCGGGTCGCCCCAGAGCAGCACGCGCTGGGTGCCGGCCCAGATGCGGTAGAAGACCGCATAGTCCTTGTCCTTGGTCAGAAGGTCGCCATAGCTGTAACGCAGGAATTTCCTGCTTCCTTCCGAGAGTTGCTCGCGCTCGCTGCGCGGCGTTTCCGGCGGATGTTCATTTTCGCGGATCGCGCATTGGTGATAGGCGAGTCCCATATGTTCGGCGAGATATTTCGGCGATGCCGCGATCGGCATCCCGGTCGCGCGAGCGAGCTCGATCGTGACGGCGTCAAGACCCTTGCCGTGCATGTCGATCTCGACCGGACGCCCGGCGGCGGCAACGCCGGCAAAGGCCTGCTTCCAGAACGCATAATCGCCCTCCGCGATTCCGCCTTCGACATGGACCCGAAATGTGAGGCCGGTGATTTCCGGCACTTCCTTAAGGAGTCTGGTGAGGGCGTCGCGGCAATAGGGCGCAAACGTGTCCGTGCCGATGCCGTCGATCGTGTAATTGGCGTTCGGAACATCATCGAAATCATACGATTGGGTCCACAATGCCAGCTGGAAATCGAGTCCTCTTCGGGCCGCCTCGCGACCGATATATTTAAGGGTTTCCAGATTGCGGTCCCGTTCGGCAGGCTCCAGCTCGCGCACCGACACGTCATAGCCGGCAACATCCATCAGGAAAGGGTAGGGGAAATAGAAATAGACGTCTCGGATCCAGGGATTGTGATAGGGATAGTTGTATCCCATGCCCAATGTCAGGGCGAACCGATTGAAGCGATTCGTCGCCAGCATCGAGAGATAGTCGCGCCACTGTTTGCGGTCGTGAAACCAGTCGAGGTCTTCTTCCTCCGAGCAGAACAGACGCGCCATTGAGCGGATGCGCGCGGTCGGCTTTTCCGCGATCGGGATTGGTCCGGCAAAAGGATCGTCGCCCAGCGCATGCGTCACCCTGTCAGCGAGTTCGGTCAACGCGTAGATCAGTCCACGTTCGTCATGACCCCAGACTTTGATCGTGTCGGAAGATCGCCAGAGCGCGTATCCCTCCGGCACCTGCGGCAATGCGACCGGGGCGTCGGGCGTACCCCTGACGATTTCGATCTCGACATCGCTCTTCATCCGGCGCGAGGACAATGCCCGTTCGATCTCTTGACGCGCCCAGCGGGTCGCGGCCGCGTCTGTCTGGCCTGCTGGATCGGAGAAGCGAAGCTGCGGATCAAACGGCATTGGATCATCCTTTGAGCGCAGGCCGCATGAAGCCGACCTGCAACAATGACAACTGGGAAAGGGGGACACGGGCGAAGGAACGCCCGTGCTTTTCGTTCGCCGAACGGACGGCTTTATCCGGCGATTCTTGCTTCGGTCAGCGGCCAGTTGACATATCCCGACTCGACCTCGAAGCCGAGTTCAAGGTCGGGCGACCTCACCATCATCCAGCCATTGGTCGAAACAGGCAGAATCACGGCGTCTCGAAGCACCTGGATTTCCATCTTGCGCACCAGCGCCAAGCGCTTTTCCAGATTGGGTTCCTGCTCCGCTTCTACCAGCATGTCGTCAATGCCCGGCGTCTCCACGCCGTAACGACTGAAGTTCTGCCCGCCCTTTGAATCGGATTTCACGACCGCGTCGGAGACGAGATATTGACGGAATGGGCGCGTAGGGACCGGCGGTAGCGCCGAGGACATCTGGGACAGCGTGTTTGTCGCCTCGTTCTGCCCGGCATGGAAGGCAGTGTGGTCCTTGATGTTGAGCTGCATGCCGACGCCGACCCGGCGCAGATGATCTTGGATCATCAGCATGATCGCCGAATAGTCCTCGCGCTGCGAGGTGTCATTGTTGAACGTGAACCCGTCGGGAAAACCGGCTTCGGCAAGCAACTGTCGAGCCTTGTCCGGATCGTGTCTATAGGCAACGTCGTCGGGGATCGTCTCGGCCGTGAAGCCGCCGGGGAAGGAAGGCGGGATCAGCCCATAAGTGCGCTTGCTGACCGGCGCGATCGCTTGGGTGATCTCATCGCGATCGATGGCGTGGAACAAGGCCCGGCGCACCCTCACATCATCGAACGGTTTGGCTGTCACATTAAAGTGCAGCGTGAAGAAACTGCCGGGGCTGACCACGTCGAAATGCAGCTCCGGTGACCTGGAACGGATCGAATCAGCCCAGCCCGGCGCCCTTACGCCGTCGACCATGTGCACTTCGCCGGACAGGATCGCCAATGTCCGGGCGGTCGTGTCGGCAATGTACATGAACTGGATGTTCTTCATCGTCGGGGGACCGTCCCAGTGGTCAGGATTGGCCGTGACGAGCACACCTTGTCCCGGATCGGCGAAGACGGTTTCGACCATGTAGGGTCCGGTACCGATGGGATCCTTGGATATCTGCTCCTCGCCCTTGTCCTCGATGGCCTTGCGGGACATGACCGCACCGTCGTAATCGCTCAGAACAGCAAGAAGAAAGAACGGATCGGGCTTATCGAGCTCGAAGATCACGGTATGAGGACCGTCGGTGCGCACGTTGACGATGCTGAGAAACTTGGGCTTGATACCGCCCACACGCTCCGCATCACGCACTCGGTCGAAGGTGAACTTGACGTCTTCGGACGTCATCGGACCGTAGCCTTTATGGAACTCGACACCCTGTCGTAATTGGAACGTCCAAGTTTTGCTGTCGGGGGTCGAGGTCCAATCGGTCGCAAGGCGTGGCACCAAGTCGGACGGATCGGCCGGGAAACGCCAGCGCGGCAGGTCAACGAGCTTGTCATAGATGTGAATGATGGCGTTGTTGTCGACGCCCTGGATCGATTTGTGAGGGTCGATCGTCCGCAGGCCGCGCGCCGAATAGGCGACTTTCAGTGTGTCGGTCGGCTGCGCCCAAGCGGTACCCGGCAGGCTGGCAAGGCCGGCACCCGCTATCGCGGCGCCGGTCGCGCCGACGAAACGTCGTCTCGATAAGTTCATATCATTCCTCCCTTCGATCGTTGCAAAGCAACGCGGACGGTTGCGTGATCGTTTTGGGCTTCTTGTTTTTCTTGGATGATGATAGCGCAACCAATTGTGATGATAGCGCTATCATCATGAAATGATCAACAGAGTTTTTGCATGATAATCATTGAAAGGAACCACCCAATGCGGATTAAAGCCTAATGCCCAACCCCCGATCACATGATGGCCCAACGCTTGCCAGCGTCGCGCAGCGCGCCGGTTGCAGCCCGATCACCGTGTCACGTGTGCTCAACTCTCCGGAAATCGTCTCGCCCGAATTGCGCGAGCGCGTGATCGCTGCCGCAGCCGAACTCAGCTATCACGTCAATGTCGCGGCTCGGACGCTGGCTTCGATACGCACCAATACGGTTGGGGTCATCTTGCCGTCGCTGACGATCCACATCTTCACGGACGTCTTGCGCGGCATCTATGACGGGGTGCGGGACACCAATCTGCGCGTCATGCTCGGCAACAGCCATTATGACCAGAACGAGGAAGAGAGGCTCATTCGCGAATTCCTTGGTCAGAAGCCGGCCGCCATGATCGTGTCCGGCATCGAGCAGACAGCTTCGTCGCGCCGCATGTTGGAGGCTGCCAAATGTCCCGTTATCCAGATCATGGATCTCGACGACGACCCGATCGAGTGCATCATAGGTTTTTCGCATTTCGACGCCGGCTACCAGATCACCCGGCATCTGGTCGAGCAGGGCTATCGGCGCATCGGCTTCATGGCCGGATGGGTGAACAAACGCAGTTTGGGGCGCCTGAACGGCTGGCGCCGGGCGCTCGAAGAAGCGGGCATCTACGATCCGGCGCGCGTGTTGGCCGACATGACAGATGATCGTCTGATCGACCCATCCGCACCGGACGATCTGCGGTACGGCGACCCCTCCAGCGCATTGCATGGCCGCATGATGCTTCGCAAATTGCTGGCGGTCGACGGCGGCATTGATGCCGTGTTCTGCAACAATGACATCTTCGCGGTCGGCGCGCTCTTCGAGGCGCAGGCCCTGAGACTGCGCGTGCCCGAAGATTTGGGAATTGCCGGTTTCAACGACACCGATCTGGTGCGGGCGTCGCATCCTCCGCTGTCGAGCCTGCGCACGCCCCGCTATGAGATCGGTTTGCGGGCGGCCGGGGAGGCCGTCTGCCGCCTCGACCAAAACTCGCGCACGCCGGCGATTATCGACCTCGGCATCGAGGTTGCTGTGCGGACCAGCACGATGCGTCCACAAGCGTCCGGCTGATTGAAGTCCTATCCAAGCGCAAAGCGTGTTTCGGCGGATTGGCTCCCAGACTCTGCCGGAAGTCCGCTATGCTCGCGGGCGACAAAAGAGGCCTGAGGTTTCGCAACGATCGGCCGGACCGGTATATCGAACGCGAATTCATCGCGTCCTTCGCGCGACTCGAATATGTCAGCCGCGACCGGTTCGATCTCTCCTATTTTCGCCACACGGAAAAATGGTGGCCGGTTGATCTCGGCGTAACCCTCGACGAGGCCCTTGCCCTGCTTGAGACGAAAGGCATCTATCATCCGATCGTTTGACGGGGCGAGGACCATCCGGTGAGCGAATACCAGTACTACGAATTCCAGGCGATCGACCGGCCGCTCAGCGACGCTGACCGAGCGGCCCTCAGGGCACTGTCGACCAGAGCGCAGATCACGGCGACGAGCTTCACCAATCATTATGAGTGGGGTGACTTCAAGGGCGATCCGCCGCGGCTCGTCGAGCGCTGGTTCGACCTGCATCTCTATCTGACCAACTGGGGCACGCGGCGCCTGATGATGCGGTTGCCGAAGCCTCTGATGGAGCGGAAGCGGCTGGACCCGTTCCTGCTTGACGTGGATTGGGTCAAGGTCTGGGAGGCAGGCGGGCACCTGATCGTCGACATGTGCCGTGACGAGGTCGAGGGCGGCGACAACGACTGGGACGACGGCTCGGGCTGGCTTGAGATATTGGCGCCGCTGCGCAGCGACCTGCTTTCCGGCGATCTGAGGCTGTTCTACCTCTTGTGGCTGACGGCGCTGGAGGATGGCGTGCTGGACGTGGATGCATACGAACCGCTCGCCGGCATTGGCCCCTTGACGGGCGCGCTTCAGGCGGCGGCCGACTTTTTCGGCATCGACCGGGATCTGGTTGATGCCGCCGCCGAGCGCTCCCACGATCCGGATCCTGCGGCACTGGACGGTTCCATATGGGCGACGATCGCCGGACTGTCGAATGCTGAGAAGACGGACCTCCTCATGCGCGCCGGCAAAGGTGATCCGCATGTGGGCGCGGCGCTGAGGCAGAGCGCGCGGACTGAGCAAGCTGGTTCCGGCGCCACGCCGCGCACGGTCGAGGAGCTTGCGGCCCGTGCCGAGGCCCTGGCGCATGCGCGCGGGCGTGCGGACGCCGAGCGGAAGGCTGAGGAACAAAGGCGCCAGGCAGCCTTGGCGGAGCGGACGCGCCGGAAGCGTCTCGACGAGGTGATGCAGCGCGGCGAGGCGGTTTGGACCGAGGTCGAGACCGAGATCGCCCGGCGCAATGCATCGGGCTACGCGCATGCGGCAGCGCTTTTGTCCGACCTTGAGGCGGTCGCCATTGAGGACGGTACGCGCACCGCCTTCATCCATCGCCTCGACGCGATCCGCCACCGCCACGCGCGCAAGGCGCGGTTCCTTGAATGTTTGAAAGGCCTGGGTGAGCGGTGACGGGTCCAATCGCTTGACGTGCGTTTCTTTGATGGAGTGCGAACATGGACATGGATACCGGGGACATGGATACCGGCAAGATCGATGACGCCGTGTTGGCGTTGTTCCAACTGACGCTGCACGACGGACGGCGTGCCTGGAAGACGTTCGACTGGGATGTCATGGACCGGTTGTATCGCAAGGGGATGATCGACAATCCGGCAAACAAGGCGAAATCGGTGGTCCTGAGCGATGACGGCATGACGCGTAGCGAGGCTCTGTTCCGTGAGCTTTTCACGCGGGCCGGTTCACAATGACGGGCCCTATGCCGGCTGGTCGCAGCGACAAAAGATGTCGGTCGACATGAAATCTTTTAATCGTCACCCAACCGCCCACAGGCCGCGCGACGCCCTCGATGGACAAACACCGGCCGAGTATCTCAAATCAATCAGCCGCGGGAACCCAGCCCAGTCTCATATGGCCTGAACAAGGACAGCTCGAAACGCTTAGGGCTTGCCCTGCGCCAGATACTTGATTTTGCTTCCGGTAATCAGAGTGCAACGCTGCGCACGCGTGTTCTCGACAAGAAGCGCGGGCGCATCGCGCGCGGAGGCGTCAGCGTGCAGCGCCTGCGATGCAATCTTGCATCCGACTGAGTGTGCGCAGCGCCGCCACACCATCTGCGATGCGCGGCGCGTCCGAAACCTCTCCACGCAGCGCCGCCAAAGCCGCTTTGAGCATGGCATGATAACCTTTGTGGTCTTCGTTCGCTGCCGCCGTCAGGTTGGGCCGCCACATCAGCGCATCGGCTGCGTCGTTGAGGGTCGCCGCCGGGTCGCCGGCCTTGAAGGGCGGGTCGCGATACCAGACGATGTCGGAGACGTTGCTGACCTCGATGCGGTGATGGTCGCCGGTGATCTGCAATAACTCGACTGGATTGCCGCGCGACTGCACCGTGCCCATGGCGATGGTTGCGATGGCTCCGCTGGCGAGTGCGAGAGATGCGTGCAGGAGCAGGCGACCCGATCCGTTCTCCACGCTGCGCACGGTGACGTCCTCCACGGCAGCGCCCGCCATCCACGGCACCAGATCCATGTAGTGGACACAATGATGGAGAAAGAACCCGTTATAATCGGCGGCGCCGGTAAAGTAGGTGGGGGCGGTCAGATACCAGCCCATAATCCCGAGCACGCGGCCGAACCGACCCTCTTCGATGATATTGTGCGCCATCCGGTTGCCCGTGGCGTAGCGCTTCATGAAGCCGACCACGACTGGTAGATCGGCGCGCGAAGCGGCCTCCGCGAGCCGCTCCGCCTCGTCCACGGTCGCAGCCGGCGGCTTCTCCATGAAGAGCGGCAGGCCGCGCTGAAGCACCTTCAGGCCGATTTCGTAATGCGCCGCCGGCCCTACCGCCATGCCGATGGCGTCGAGGCCAGCATGCGCGATCAGGTCCGCAGCGTTGGCATAGGTTTCGCGCACGCCGTAGCGTCGCGCGATGCCGGCGAGGCGCTCCGCATTGGTGTCGCACAACGCGGCAATCTCCACATCGAGGCGCACGAGCTGCGGCAGCAGCATCTGGCCGGCATGCGTGCCGCAGCCGATCCAGCCGATCTTCAGCGTCATCGCCGTGCCTCCGCCATGGCCAGCGTGCCTTTGAGGAGCGAAAGGCCGGCCTTCAGCTTCTCCGACTCGTCCTCGTGCGGCGGCCGCCATTGCGCGATCGGCACGCCGAAGCGGTCGTCGTCGCGGCGGAACGGCTCCAGCGAGATCGGGCCGTCATAGCCCACCGCGCGGAGCGCGCGACACACAGCCACCCAGTCGGTCGCGCCGGTTCCGATGAAGCCGCGATGGTTCTCGTTGGCCTGGAAATGCACGATCGCGGATCCGGCAACTTGGATGGATTCCGCGATCGAGGCTTCCTCCATGTGCATGTGAAACGTGTCGAGCATCAGCCCGATGGCGGGACGATCGACGGCGTCGACGAGCTCCAGGCCCTGGCGAACGGTCGACACGACGTCCGTCTCGAAGCGGTTGAGCGGCTCCACACCAAGCTTGACGCCGGCGCTGTCGGCATACGCCGCGACGGCCTGCAATCCGCTCACGCAGCGATCCTTGCGCGCCCGCCGCTCGTCCTCGCTGACCGGCGCGGGCGCACGTCCGGCGAAGACCAGTGGGTTGCCATAGAGCGGCCCGCCGACAAGTGTCGCGCCCAAGGCGGCGGCACAGTCGATGCAATAGCGGAGATAGTCGATACCGGCGTTTGAGCGCTGCGGATCGGCGCTCGCGAGGTTGCGCTCCAGGTTGACCCGCGCTGCGAGAACGACGCCGAGTCCGTTTGCCGCAAGCGCGTCGTTTGTCTCCGTCAGATCGAGCTCGCCGGGCTCCGGAACCAGAAGCTCGATGAAGTCGAAGCCGAGGTCACGGATGGTCGCCAGGCGGTCGAAGTGCTCCGCCGTAAAGGGCCGGGCGAACTGCATGGAGATGATGCCGATGGGGTTGGTCATGATTGCTTCACTTGAAGACTAGCCTTTGACCGAGCCGGCGGTCAGCCCGCTGATCAGACGGCGCTGAACGATGAGAAACAGCACGGTCACCGGAAGCGCGCCGACCACGCCGCCGGCGGTCAGCAAGCCCCACTCGATCTGGTATTCGCCGATCAGCGTCTGCAAGGCCACGGTCATGGTACGCACGTTCTGGCCGCCAAGCGTCAGGGCGTAGAGATATTCGTTCCAGGCGGTGATGAAGATGTAGATACCGGTCGCCACGATACCGGGCCAGCAGAGCGGCAGCACGATGCGCCACAGCGCCCCGAGCCGCGAGCAACCATCGGTCATCGCCGCTTCGTCGAGGCTTTCGGGAATGGCGTTCATGTAGCTGGTCAGCATCCATACCGAGAACGGAATGGCGATAGTGGCGTTGGCGATGATCAGCGCGGCATGCGTGTCGAGCAATCCAAGACGCCGCATCAGAACGAAGAGCGGCAGAATCAGGAGCACGACCGGAAACATGTTGATGACGAGGAACTGCAGCATCAGCAGACGCCGGCCGGGAAAGCGGAAGCGCGAGAAGGCGTAGGCCGCCGTCACGGCAACGAGCAGGCCGAGGAGGACGGTGCCGGACGCCACGATGAAGCTGTGGCCGAGATTGACGAGAAATGTCGTGCGTCCGAAGAGCCGAAGATAATTGTCGATGACCCATTCGACCGGCGCCACGGAGACGCCTTCGGCGGCCAGCGTGGCTTCCGCCGTCACCGACGTCAGGAACATCCACACATAGGGGCCCAGCGCGAACGCGATGATGACGGCGATCGGCAGATCGGTGGTGATCAGGCGGCGGGGAAGGGAGGGGGTCTCAGTCACACTGCGAGCTCCCGTCCCACACGGCGCAGATAGAGGAGGATGACGACGCCCAGGATCAGGGTGAAGATGACCGCAAGCGCCGAGCCGTAGCCGAAATCGAGGCTGGTCCGCGCCTCGATGAAGGCATAGAGCGGCAGCGTATAGGTGGCGTAGCCCGGCCCGCCGCCGGTCATGACGAAGATCACGTCGATGGAATTGGCCACCCAGATGAGCCTGAGAAGGGCGGCGGTGACAAGCACGCCGGCGATTCCCGGCAAGGTCACGTAGCGGAATTGCTGCCAGGCGCCGGCGCCGTCAATAGCCGCTGCCTCGTAATAGCTTCTGGGGATCGCCTGCAATCCGGCAAGGATCATGACGGCGAAGAAGGGGAAGCCCTGCCAGGTGAGCGTGAGGACGATGGCGTAAAGGGCGGTGTCGGGATCAGCAAGCCACGGGAAGGAAGCCTGCAGCAAGTCGAGGCGCATAAGGACGTCGTTCAGTACGCCGCTATTGGCGTCGTAGATCCAGCGCCACATCAAGGCCGTGATGACGCTTGGCAGCGCCCAGGGAACGATGATCAGCGCCCGCGCCAGGCCACGCCACGGAAACTTCCGGTTGAGAAGCAGGGCGGTGACCAGGCCGAGCAGCAACTGCGCCGGCACCGTCAGCCCGATCCAGATGAAGGTGTGCCAGAACGATATCCAGAAGACGTCGTCGTTGAGAGCGGCAAGGAAGTTCTTCAGCCCGACAAAAGCGAAGGAGCTCGGCTTCCATAGAAGATAATCGTGAAAGCTGAGGATCACCGCCTCCGCCATCGGAAAGAAGACGATCACCAGCGTGACGATGACGGCCGGCGACAAGAGCCAATAGGGCAGGAGCGGCTGGCCGATCCGGTTGGGCGGAGCGTCTGCGGCGATGGCGGTCATGACCGGAGGGAAGGGTCTCGGCATAAAAGGGCGGTCCCGGACGCATTTGATGTCCGGGACCGCAAAGAAATGTCAGTTGGCGTAGAGTTCCTGGATTTCCTCCATCATCGTCTTGGCGTCGGCCTCGCCGGTGAGCGCGCGCTGCATGGCGGTCGGCCACACGACGTTGACGAAGTCGGAGGTCGCCGGGCTCGACGGCAGCACGCCGGCAAAGGGCAGCGAGGCCACCGTGGCGTCGACGAAGCGGCTCTCATGCAAGGTCCAGTTCTCCGAGCCGCTCTTGGTGACGGTCAGCTGGCCTGTCGCCTTGTTGAAGAGCACGTTGTTCTCGCCCGTGGCGAGGAAGGAAATCCACTTCCACGCGGCGTCCTTGTTTTCGGACGAGGAGAACACGGCAAGCGATTCATCGCCATAGGCCGTCCATGCGCCATCGCCGCATTGCGGGACGGGTGCGGCGGAGACCTTGTCGCCGAGCGCTTCAACCATGCCGGCGGAGGAGCCGATATGGTGGATGGTCATCGCGGTGCGGCCCTGCTTGAAGCCGGCGATGATCTCCTGGAACCCGTCATTGGGCGCGGAAGGCGGAAACACTTTGTCGTTCTGGAAGAGGTCGATCACCCATTGGTTGGCAGCGATTGCTTCGTCGCCGGTGAGGCTCCCGCCATCGAGCCCGCCCTCGATCTTCGGTAGCGCCATGGTCAGCCAATGGTCGTGGCCGCCCTTGCCGCCGCGAAAGCCGAAACCGTAGACGTCGGTCTGGCCGTCGCTGTCGGTGTCGCGGGTGAGCGCGATAGCCGCCTCGCGGAATTCCTCGCATGTTGTGGGCGGCGTGAGGCCCAGCTCTGCGAACATGTCGGCGCGGTAATAGAGATAAAGCACCACATATTGGACCGGCAGGTAATATTGCTTGCCGTCGGAGCCGGCATTGATCGCCAGGATGTTGTCGAGGAGGTCGTCCTTGCCCGGCCAGGCGGCAATGCGATCGTCGAGCGGCTCCAGCGCGCCCATCTCCATCAGCCGCGGCTGGGCGAAGAGCTTGACCATGGCCGCGTCCGGCGCGTTGCCGCCGACAATCGCGGTATAGAGGTTGTCGTAATAGCTGTTCCAGGGAACGTTCTCTGCTTCGATGGTAATGCCGGGATTGGCCGCCTCGAACGTCTCGATCAGCTCCGTCATGGGATTGTCGGGGTTGTCGAAATGGTACCAGAAGCGCACGGTCTCCGCGTTCGCCGCAGACAAGAGCAGCGAGGCTGCTGCAGCCAGGCCGGCGGCTCTCAGGGTTCCACGGATCATGTATTCCTCCCTAGTCGGTTGGCTTGGTCGATGAACAGGCTTGCCGCTTGGGCGGCTGCTTTGACCGCCGAACGCGCGGCGGCAAGGGCGGGGGTCATCTGGAGAAAACCGTGGACGACGCCCGATTCCATGTGCTCAGCGTCGCTGCGGCCGAGCGCTCGTAGACGCTGCGCGAGCATCAGCGTGTCGGAGGCGAGCGGATCGACCTCCGCTGTCAGTAGAAAGAGCGGCGGCAAGTCCTTCAGCCAGGCGTTCGGGGCCAGCAGCGGCGCCGCAAACGGATCGGTGCGCGCTGCTGGGTCGGGCGTGTACCAATCCCAGTAGCGACGCATGGCGTTGGTCGTGAGCCCAAAACCCTCCGCGAAGTCGGCATAAGACGGCGTGTCGAAGTCGGCGGCATAGGTGCCGTAAAGAAGCAGGCAGCCGGCCGGCAGCGCCTGCTTGGCCGTCATCTCGCGCAAGGTGGCGGCAAGCGCGAGGTTGGCGCCTGCAGAATCACCGGCAATGATCACCGGTCCCGGTTCAAGGCCGAGAATCTCGGGCCGTTGCAGGACAGCGCGCAGCGCCGCGACGGTATCGTTGAGCCCGGCGGGATAGGGATGTTCCGGAGCCAGCCGATAGTCGATTCCGACCACCGTGTGGCCGGCCTCTTTAGCAAGAAGCCGCATGAAACGTTCGTGCGTGCGCCGGCTGCAGAATGCGAAACCGCCGCCATGCACGAACAGGATCGTGCCGCCCGCCGCGCCGCGCGGGCGAAACAATGTCGCCGGCACGGCGTCGGCGCCGAACGTTTCATCGGCGGGGATGACGGCTTCGCGAACCTCTTCCATTTCCGGCTGATCGACCTGCCAGCGCTCGTTTCTGCGCGCAGCGAAGGCGCGGCCGTCGGCCGCGGGCAGGGAGGTCGGATCGGGCAGATCGGCGTCTTCCGCCGCAAGCCGATCGAGGATGGCCTGCATGTCCGGCGTAGGGCGCGGCATGGCGGCACCGTTTGTCTGCATGGGGGCGGTCGTGGTGAGAGGCTCCGCGTCGGTGGCGGGAAAGATTTCCGGACCGGGATCGACGATGGTCGCCACGTGATGGCCGATCGCTGCAATGGCGGCGTCGCGATCGCCGGCTTCGATCGCGGCAATGATCGTCCAATGACGCTTGGCGGTGTTGGTCAGATCGCGGACGGCGCCGCGGCGGTTCATCTTGAAGCGCTGATTGTGAATGAGGCAGCGATGCAGGATCGGGTCGAGCGCGGGCAGGTCGGCTGCGGCGAGGAGCTGGCGATGGAACTGCCGGTCAAGCTCCGACAGGCCGAACTCATCGTCGTGCTTGGCAGCCTGCTCCATGGCCTGCACGTGCGCCTTTAAGGCGTCCAGAAGCTCTCCATCGATGCGCGGAAGCGCGCGTGCCAAAGCGTTTGTCTCGATGGCGTGGCGGAGACGAAACATCTCGCGCGCCTCCGCCTCCGTGCACTCGGAGACCCGTGTGCCGCGATGCGGCTGGCGGTTCACCAGGCCTTCTTCCTGAAGCGCCAGAAGTGCTTCGCGCACCGAGCCCTGACTGCATTGGAAGCGGGCAGCGAGTTCCAGTTCGAGAAGCGGCGCGTTCGAGGGCAGGTCGCCGAGCATGATCAGCCGCTTGAGCTCTTCGCGGATTTCGGCGCTGCGGGCAGCGCGACCGCGTCCGTGCGTGCCACCGACATGCGTGCCCCCTGCAAGCGTGCCGGGCGTGAAGCTGACGACCGCCAAACCGCCTCCTCCCAGGCTATCGTTATCACTATCGTTATCGATACTGTTAGCGTCTCACGCCGCGTTTCACAAGCCGTAGGCGGGTGGGGGCCTACAGCATCATCCCCGCACCCAGATCCAGGTGGGGCCGGTTCTCAGATAAGATCGTTCTTAAATCGAAGGGATAGCTCTATCTGTTCCGGTTGAACCGGAGTGGATAAGGCTCTTGGACAGGTGGATGCCTTACAGGCGGCGCACTTTGGGGGGCGCAGAGATCAAGGCGAGGGTCGGCCACGCGGGAGCCATCGGCAAGACGTCGCCGACTGTCCTAGGGCGCTTTGCGTGATTTCTCCCGACGAGAGGCGGTCTTGGCCTCCTTCTCGCGGATCTGAACGAGCACGGCTTCAGCAAGAGCGCGGATCAGACAGACGGCGCCCGCCAGAGAATTGTTCGGGAGCGCCTTGAGGCCAGGCACGATAAGGAGCTCGGTTGCATAAGGCGCAAGGGGGCTCAAAGGCGTGTCGGTAACGGCAATGACCGTTCCGCCGCGTTCAAGATGTGCCTGGGCCGCCTGAACAATGGACGGCTGATAGGGCCTGAAGCTGATGCATAAGGTTGCATCATTCGCCCCGGCAAGCTCAGACTGGCGAAGGGCGAAGCCACCGATATTGTCCAGAAGCAGACATTGACGCCCGGCCTCGATGAGGTTCCACGCGAACTGGCCTCCAATGGCAAAGGAGAGGTGCTGAGCCGCGACATAGATTTCATCGGCGGCGGCGAGTTTTTCAACGGATCGATCAAAGGCCTCAACGTCGAGATCGCGCTCCAGAGCATCCAGCTCCTGTCGAGCGATCTCCAGGAACGCACGCGCCGCCTGAGCTGGCCCCTTGCCGTCTCCGGCATCCAATAGCTGGCTTTGCGCTTTGGCGAGATAGACCAGATGGGCGCTGAACCCGCGCTTCATCTCTGCAAAGCCTGAATACCCCATGGCTTGAGCAAACCGGACGATGCTGGATGGCGGTGCATTCAACCGTTCGGCCAGTTGCACGACGGTCTGCATGGCCATGGTTTCCGGGTCGCTCAGGGCGAACTGGGCGATCGACTGAAGCTGGGGACTCAATTCCGGATAGCGCTCGACGATACGGCTGCGCATTTCCAGAAAACTTGCGGGTTCTTGGAGTGCGTCTTGATTTCCGATCATGGCCGCCTTCTAGCAGGTTCCGTGTTTGGATGACAATTTTCCGCTTTCGAGTTGCAATGAAAATTCCATCTGTTGACGTTTATGAAAATTTCATTTCTATTGGACTGCACGAAAAAACGTAACGGGAAGGGGTCTGCACCCGCATCGCGGATCGGTCGCGATGCCGCGTGTGGCGTCGTGAGTTGAGAAGTCCGTAAGGAGGAAACGCAGATGAGTGTGATGAAGGCTTCCAGAATTGCGCTGTCAGGTGCTGTCTTGGCAGGGGCGCTGGCGTTCGGCGTGATGGCTGAAACGGCAGCCGCACAGGACCGATCGATAAAGGTCTGGTTCGGGCGGGAGAACTTTGTTCCTGAGGACGAGTTTGCTGCCTTTAAGGCCGACTATCCCGATATTAACGTTGAGTTCGAGGTCATCCGTCTTGAAGACGTGAATGCACAGCTCGTCCTGGCGCTGCGCTCCGGCAATGCGCCCGACATCGTCCAGATTCACGCGCGTGACATCAACCAGTTGGCCATCAACAACGTGGTCAAGGACTTCACGCCCATGATCGAGGAGATGAAGACACGTTTTCCGGAAACCTATGCGCAGCTTGCGCCTCTTGCATGGGAAGGCGCGGCCGACGTTGACGGCAATATCTACGGGCTGGCTCTGTTTGCCCAGTCGATCTACCTGACCTATCGCACCGACTGGCTTGATGAAGCCGGTATCGCATATCCCCTTGAGACGACCGACAGGGTGCTGGAAGCGGCGCGTGTTCTCGCCGAAGGCAGCGACGACCGCATCGGCTTCAGCCTGATCGGATGCTGCGTCAGCCCGACATGGGAAATACCGCTGTTTCTCGCCATGGGCGGCCAGATCGTCGATGGCGTCCCGCAGATCGACAATGACATCGGCGTTGAGTGGATCACGTTCTATCAGACCCTCATGAACGAGGGCAGCGCTCATGCTGACACGCCGTCATGGGATTCAGGCCAGATGCGCGCGGCCTTCATCGGCGAAAGAGCCGGCATGATGAATGAGGGCGAGCACATCTATGTCGAGGTCCACAAGCAGGTGCCGTACGAGGAAGGCAAGTGGGCATTCGAGAAGCTGCCCATGCGTCCTGGGCAGACCGAACCGCATGTTCAGTCCGGCTTTGCATTCCCCTATATCGTCACATCGGCCAATGAAGATGCCGAAGCCGCCATGCTGGCGCTGGAATATCTCGCGCGGCCGGAATACGCCAAGCAGGTGGCCATCCGCTATCAGCCGACGACCAATTCAGCCGTTGCTGAGGATCCGGAATATCTAGCGGCCAAGCCGTGGGCCACCGACATTGCTCCGATCGCCGCCAATCTGGTCTCGCTGCCGACGCATCCGACCAAGGCCATCCAAATCTATGACATCATGGAAGAGCTGCGCGACCGCATGGTGGCCGATCCCGGCGCCGATCCCGCCGCTCTCGCCGCTGAGTTTCAGACAAAGCTGAACGACGCGGCAGGCCTCTAGGCCGGTCAAGAAACTGCGAACCGGATGTGGCCCGGACCGCCGATCGGACCGGGCCACTCCACCTCTGAGGACGGACGGCCGAGCAACCATCGGGCAGTGATGTCTTGAGCACGACGCGTCACGATCTGGATGTCTTGACCGCCGGCGAACGGGCGTCCGAGTTCGTCAAGCTGCTCGCGCCGTACATCCTGGTCATTCCGGGCCTCGCTTTCGTTCTGGGCGTCCTCGGATATGCGGTTGTCGGCGGCGTCGGTCTCTCCTTGAACGAGACCGACATGTTCCTGAACCAGACCTTTGTCGGGCTCAAGAATTACGTCTCAATCTTTGAGGACCCGCGTTTTCAAAGCTCCCTCTGGAAGACGATCGTCTTTGTCGTGTCATCCATCGCGCTTGGCATCGTCATGTCGATGGTCTTTGCCTTGACGCTCTACCATGTCGGGTTTGGGCGCCGTTTCTTCCGCGGGCTGAGCCTCGTCCCCTACTTTGTTTCCGGCATCGCCGCAGCCGTCATGTTCCGGTTTATCTTCACCACGAGCGGCGGCTTCGTGAACTATATCCTGGAGAGTTTCGGCCTGCCGGCACCCTCCTGGCTTGGCGATCCGATCCTTGCCTTCATCGTTGCCGTTCTCGCCAATTGCTGGTTCATGGTGCCGTTCGCCACCTTGATCCTTCTCGGCGGTCTTCAGACCATCGACAGGGACATATACGAGGCTGCGAAACTTGATGGCGCTACCGGGCTGAAGACGTTCTTCCGGATCACGCTTCCGCTGATCAAGCCGATGATGGGCGTCAGTCTGATCTGGGTGTCCTATATCAGCTTCAGCACCTTCGACATCATCCTGGCCCTGACAGCCGGCGGTCCTTTGCGGGCGACCGAACTGATCTCCGTTTACATGTACGAGATTGCTTTTTTGCAGCTCGATTTCGGCCAGGGCTCAGTCCTGATGGTCGTCTTGCTCACCTTCAATACCGTTTTGAGCCTCGTCTATCTGAAGTTCTTCGTCTTGAACGACCGCCGCTACAAGACCGCGACATGATCCTGCATCGCACACCCTACACAGTTCGAGAATCGGCATCGTGGTAAGCACCTCAGACACAAGCCCTCATCTGATGCGCGAACGTGGCGGACTGATTGATGGCCTCCACTATCGATTGGGTCGATCTGTACTGATCGGTGTTCCGCTGGCCATCTTGGTGATCTGGACAACCATCCCGATCGTGTGGGCTGTCTTGGCGTCATTCAAGGACCCGCTTGAGATCTATGAATCCAATACGTTGCTGCCGGCCAATCCGAGCCTGGACGCCTACAAGACGGTCCTGTCCATGCGCGGTTTCGATCAATGGCTGTTCAACAGCGTCTTTGTCACCGTGGTTGCGACAATCGTGCCCTTGGCGATCAGCATATTGGCCGCCTACGGATTTTCCCGCTACGCCTTTCGCTTCAGGCATATCCTGCTTCTGCTTTATCTTGTTCCGCGCATCATCCCGCGCGTCAGCCTGATCGTGCCGCTCAACAATCTGATGAGCGATCTTGGGCTCGTGAACACCTACTGGGTGCTGTTCATTACCTATACGGCAAGCGCGATTCCGCTCGCGACATGGATCTTGGTCGGCTTTTTCGGATCGATCCCGAAGGAGATTGAAGAATCGGCGACCATTGACGGCGCCAATATGTGGAACCGTCTGAGACGGGTCATTCTGCCTATTGCCTGGCCCGGCGTCGTGACGGCAGGCGTTCTCTGCATTCGCGAAGCCTGGAATGAGTTTGCGTTCGTTCTTGCGCTGATCAACGAAACCGACATGCGAACGCTGCCCTACCAGCTCTACATGCTGAAGGATTCCATGGGCGTGCAGGATTATGCTGTCTACAACGCCTTCACCATCCTGACGGTTCTTCCGCTCCTCATCGTCTATCTCCTTTTGGAACGGCGGGTGGTCGACAGCATCGTATCGGGTGCGGTGAAGTGACATGCCGCCGATTCCACCGCACATACGATCGGCCGCCCAGGCAAGCGCCCCGGGGCCATTCATGAAACGCGACCCTTCAGGACCAGTTCAATGAGCGCTTCTTTCGTGGAGTTTCACGACCTTCGCAAGAGTTTTGGCGCAGTCGAGGTCCTGCACGGGATCGAACTGGCGGTCCAGCAGCACGCTTTTGTTGTGCTGGTCGGACCGTCGGGCTGCGGCAAGTCCACTCTTTTGCGAATGATCGCCGGACTGGAATCGATTACCTCAGGGTTCATCAGTATTGGCGGGAGGGTCGTCAACCGGATCCCGGCCAAGGACCGCGGCATCGCCATGGTCTTCCAGTCCTATGCGCTTTATCCCCACATGACGGTTCGCGAGAACCTCGCTTTCAGCCTTGAAATGGCGAAGATCAAGAAAGACGTCATGAAGGCGCGCATTGAGCGCGCTGCCGGCATTCTTCATCTTGAGCCGCTCCTGGAGCGCTTTCCTGCCCAGCTCTCCGGCGGCCAGCGGCAAAGGGTGGCGATGGGCCGGGCGCTGGTTCGGGAGCCCGAACTGTTCCTTTTCGATGAGCCGCTTTCCAATCTGGACGCCAAGTTGCGGGTCGAGATGCGGGTGGAGATCAAGGCCCTGCACCAGCGCCTTGAAAGCACGACAATCTATGTGACGCACGACCAAGTCGAAGCCATGACCATGGCCGATCTCGTCGTCGTCATGAATGATGGCCGCATCGAGCAATCGGGACCGCCGCTGGACCTCTACGACAATCCCGCGACGATGTTCGTGGCGGGCTTTCTCGGCTCGCCGGCGATGAACCTGATCAAAGGCACCGTCGCGACAGACGGCTCCGCACCCGTCCTTGATGTCGGGGACGGGCTTCAGCTGCCGCTGCCGGCCGGCATTCGGGAGAAGCCGGGTGCGGAAATCGTCTATGGATTGCGGCCGGAGCACGTGTCGATTGGACCGCCCGGCTCCGGGCTGCCTGCCACGATCACCCTTGTTGAGGCTGCGGGCTGGGAGACGCATCTTTATGCTGATATGGGACAGCATGTTGCGCGCATCGTATCGGCGGAGCGTTTGAACGTTGCGCATGGCGATCACGTGTCGCTCGTCCCGGACGTCTCCTGCGCACATCTGTTCGACGCCACGACCGGCGCCCGGCTTTCAATCGACTAAGCCTCCCCAAGAAGCACTCGACATGAAGAGTACAGAAAAGGCGCAAGCGCGTGCGCTTCCGGAGAACCCGTCGCCTCGACGCCTGGCCGATGCGATCCGCGTCCTGACAATGGACGCCGTCGAACATGCGCAATCCGGCCATCCGGGCATGCCGATGGGCATGGCCGATGCGGCTGTGGCGCTCTTTGGCACAGCGATGAGATTCGATCCCAGCGAGCCTGAATGGCCGGATCGGGACCGCTTCGTCCTGTCCGCGGGGCATGGTTCCATGCTGCTCTATTCCGTCCTGCATCTGACGGGATATCCGGGATTTGAGGAGGGATCTCTCCAGACATTTCGCACGTTCGGCTCGCTGGCGGCCGGACATCCGGAGGTCGATCAGGCCCACGGTATCGAGACCACGACCGGCCCGCTCGGCCAGGGGCTTGCGACGGCCGTTGGAATGGCGCTGGCGGAGCGCCTTCTCAATGCGCGCTTCGCCGACGATCTAGTCAATCACCGGACCTATGTCATCGCCAGCGACGGTGACCTCATGGAAGGGCTCAGCCACGAAGCCTGCTCGCTGGCCGGCCATCTTGGTCTCAACCGCCTGATCTGCATCTATGATGACAACGACGTGACGATCGATGGACCCATCGGGCTTGCGTGCAGCGATGATGTGGTCAAACGATTTGAGGCCTATGGCTGGGACGTGGAGACCGTTGACGGCCACGATGCAAAGGCGGTCGCCGACGCTTTGTCGCGTGCGGAATTGAGCGCACGGCCAAGCCTTGTTCGGTGCAAGACGACGATCGGTTGGGGCTCGCCGACGCGCGCCGGCGATCCTTCAACTCATTCAGGTGTCCTTGGTGCCGACGAAATCGCCCGGACCCGGGAGGCGCTGGGATGGGACCATGGGGCCTTTCATGTTCCCGACGATGTCCGTGCCGCGTGGCGGCGTTTTGCCGAGCCCGGAAGGAGCGAACGCGTCGCCTGGCAAACGCGTCTTGAAAACACGGCTCCTGAAAAAAGAGCGGCGTTCAAAGAGGCGATGTCGGGCGCACTCCCGAAATCTCTCAGCGATCGCATCGCCTCTTTCAAGGACTGGGCGTTGAGCCGCGACAAACCGGAGGCGACACGCTTCACCTCCGGGCACGTCCTTGACAGTCTTGTTCCGGCGGTCCCGGCCTTGACCGGCGGTTCGGCCGACCTGACGCCGGCCAACAGCACATTGATGGATGGCCAGGGCATCATATCGAAGGATGATTTTTCCGGGCGATATATTCACTACGGCATCCGTGAGCATGGCATGGCCGCCATGATGAACGGCATGGCCCTCCACAAGGGCTTCATTCCCTATGCCGGCACGTTTCTGACGTTCACCGATTATGCCCGACCTGCCATACGGCTCGCTGCTTTGATGCAGCAACGGGTTATCCATGTCATGACGCATGATTCCATCGGGCTTGGGGAAGACGGGCCGACGCACCAGCCAATCGAGCATCTGGCAAGCTTTCGGGCAATGCCGAACACCTTTGTCTTTCGTCCGGCCGATGCGGTTGAGGTTGGCGAATGCTGGGAGCTCGCCCTGCGCCACGACAAGGGCCCCTCGATCATGGCGCTCAGCCGCCAGGCAACGCCTGTCCTGCGGCGTCTGCACAGTCAGGAAAACTTGAGCGCGCGCGGCGCCTATATCCTGCATGACGCCGATCACACCCACAGGGTCACGCTGATGGCAACAGGGACGGAAGTTGCTCTTGCCGTTGAGGCGCGCGCGCGTCTTCAGGCCGACGGCATCGGAACCCGGGTCGTGTCGATGCCATGCCTGGAGCTCTTTGAATCGCAGTATCCCGCCTACAAGACCGAGCTGCTTGGTGCTCAGGTGATCAAGGTCGCGATCGAAGCCGCCGCGCGTGGCAGCTGGGACCGCTACCACGGAGAGCGTGGCGCCTTTATCGGCATCGACAAGTTTGGGGGTTCGGCGCCTGCAGAGGTATTGTACGACGCATTCGGAATCACGGTCGATGCGATCATCGCCGAGGTGACCCGGCGCTGCTGATTCCTTTCTTGTAGCTTTGCGGTGACGAAGCCGCAGCTTCATTGAAGCGCCCTGATGCTAGCCTGGCATCCGCTCGCCGATCAACACACCAACACACCCACTCCGCGGCGATCACGCTGCGGGCTCATTGGAGCGTGCCTGCGACAGGGGCACGGAGCCTGCTCTTAACGGAACACCGCCATACGCCATGCAGCCTTGACGGTGTTTTCTAGACTAGCGCTCGGCGCGTGTTCTGCCCTCATGCATCGGCTGCTGGGAAATCGGCCGATCGACACCGACAGTCTTCGACACCTCGCTTTTGTCGGATCGAGCAAATTTCCCTTTGGGACCAACAGCCGAAAAATCTGACTGTCCGACTGTCGGATGGCCGAAATCCACAGATAAATATTGTTCTTAAAAATCAAAGCATTACGGTGCATCAAGATCATCGAGTGGGAATGATTCGCGGCCTTCAGCTTCTATCGCGCACGTTCGAAAAACCCCATCAGAGCACACGAGCGTTGTCGTGTTTCCTTGAATCGCTCAAACGCTCTATCTCTTTGTTTAGCGCACGGTTTATCCGAAAGTCGGTTCCCTCTTTTCGGATCGTGCTCTAGCGTTTGTCATAAGCGGCGTCCCAGATGCAGCTAAGGAGTTCGAAGTTGACCTCAAACAACCGGGCCCGCGCTTTGAAGAGAACCGCGGATCTGGGCGAAGGTTCGTCGAGTCCAAGCAAATCGCTGCCTCAAGGGGTGAACCGAAGCGTGGTGCGCGCTCTCGGTATCCTTGTCGACGTCTCGCGTGCCGACAAGCCCCAGAGTTTTGTCGATCTTCAGACGAAGCTCAAGCTGCCGAAGGCCTCGCTGCACAAGCTGCTTTTCACCCTGGAATCACTGAACTTTCTGCGTCGCGATGAGGAGACCGGGCGCTACTCTATGGGTTGGGCTGCCTATGAGATATCCGCTGGCGCCGCCCGGCCGGTCGACATCTTGAGCATCGTGTCTCCCGTCATGCACAGGCTCGTTGAGGAGCACAACGAGACCGGACATATCGGCGTGCTCGACGGGGCGGAGGAGATCATTCTGGAGCGTGTCGACCCGCCGCACCAGGTGATACGTCTCGCCATCGGCAGGCGGACCCCAGCATATTGTTCATCCGGCGGGCTGGCGACCTTGGCGGTGCGAGGGGAGGCAGCGGTCGCGGCGTTGCCGGACAAGCTCAAGACCCTCACGCCCAATACCGTCAAGACACGCAAGGCTCTTCAGGCCCGGCTGAAGGACATACGGCGTTCCGGCTTCGCCCTTGATCTAGAAGAGGCATATGCCGGTGTCCGTTGCGTCGGGGTGGCGATTGACGTCCCCGGCTGGCCGGCCGCCAGCATGTCGTTCTCGCTTCCCTTACAGCGGGCTTCGATGAAACGCCTCGAGCAGCTTGCCGCGCCGCTATTGCGAGCGGCGCGGGAGGTCGAGAGCGTCCTCGTCGTTACGCCTCGTTCGTAAGACACACTCAAAAGCATCCTTCTCGCATCAACGAGTTCCTATATAGAAACTCGTTTCCGAAACCTATTGCGTGCGTGCGAAATGTGAACTAGGTTCCCATTTCAGCATTGGAGGAAGCGAGAGAGATGGTCGATCCATACGCGGTCGTAGCGCTGTCGCCACGCACGTTCACTATCGAAAGGCGCGAGGACGCTCTGAAGAACGTCAAGCGTATCTGCGACTTCATGGATACGGCATGCATGGTGGGCGCTTGGGAAGGCGCTCCTGCGCGCCTGGTGGTCATCCCCGAAATGGCGATCCAGGGCATGATTGCGAATACGCCCGGCAACCGCGCCGCGGAGGCCAAGTACGCCGTCGAGATGCCTGGTCCTGAGACGGAGGAGCTGTGCCGCAAGGCTAAGGCCATCAACGCCTACATCGCGGCGGAGCTCTACATGGTTCGCGATGAAGACTTCCCCGACCGCTACTTCAACGTGGGCTTCATCGTGAGTCCGGAAGGAGAGCTCGTCTACAAACGTTACAAGGCGACCAGCGACGCCTACGAAGGCGGCATGCTCGGAAATTCCAATCCCCATGACGTATGGGACGAGTGGATCGCGAAGAAGGGTAACGGCAGCATCATGGATGCGATCTTCCCGGTCGCACGATTGGAGATCGGGAACGTCGGCATCGCTATCTGTCACGAAGGCATCTACCCGGAGGTCGTGCGCGGCCTGGCGATGAACGGGGCCGAGATCATTATCCGCCCGACATTGATCGAGCCGGCTGTCATGACCGGCATGTGGGAGCTGCAGAATCGCGCCCACGCGATGTTCAACCAGGTCTATGTCGTAGCGCCGAACCTCGGTCCGGAAATCCAGAAGGACGGCGGCATCGTCGACTTGTTTGGCGGTCGCTCGATGATCGTCAACAATCGCGGGACGATCGTTGCGCAGCAAGCTGGATGGGCATCCGGCGATTCCTTCGTCACCACCATCATCGACATTGAAGCGCTGCGCAAGGCTCGGATGGCCAACGGACTCTTCAACCAGTTCAAGGACCTGCGCACCGAGCAATACGCGGCGATCTACGAAAAGCCGATCTACCCGAAAAACCAGTACCTGGATCAGCCTCCGCAGGAAGGATGGCTGAAACGCGAGGAGACCACACGCGCGAACACGATCAAGACGCTTGTCGAAAGGGGCGTGCTCACGCCCCCGTCGGCGGTGTGAGCAGATTTGGCGCAACTGAAAACAAACGGAGGAATCGTCATGAGACAGTTGGTTAGGAATAGACGCATCGCCGGGCTGCTCTGCGCAGCCACGGTTGCGACTATAGCGTTTGCCGGCGCCGCAGAAGCAGCGGACAAGTCGACGGGCGAGGGGCTCGTCATCGGATGGAGCCAGCGTGGCCTTTCGGGAAGCGATTGGTGGAAAACGCTGATCGCGGGCGGCGAATCGGAGGCGGAGAAGATTGGGGCCACTATCCATGTGCTCGACGCCAATGGCGACACGACCCGGCAGAATCAGGACGTTCAGACCTTGATCAGCAAGGGGGTCGACGTTGTGATCATGAACGCAAATGACCCGATCGGCGTTGCCGCATCCGTCAAAGCGCTCAAGAAGGCCGGCATCCCTCTCGTCACGGTCAACTCGAACCTCGATCCCAAGCTCGTCGACGACATGTACTGCTACGTCGCCGAAGATCAGGAGGCGACCGGTGCGCTTGCCGGGGAGGTGATCGGTAAGAAAGCAATTGAGAAGTTCGGCACGAGCGGCACTTGGAAGCTTGGCAGCATCGGCGGGTTCCCCGGCGATGTGGTCAGCGACCTGCGCTACAGTGGGTTCATGAAGGGACTGAGGAGCGTTCTGGATCAATATCCCGATGTGACGATCGACGAGCTGCCGATGAAATTCGGTGAATGGAAGCCCGACAAGGCGCTCACGCCGATCCGCGACATGGCGACGGCAAACCCGGACATCAAGATCATCTTCTCCATGAGTGATGTCATGAACGGCGGCATCACTCAGGGCCTGAAACAGGCCGGCGTCTGGGGAGACAATATCCTTATCGGCAGCTATGACGGCGGCATGGTGGTGCTGAAGCAGATGATGGATGATCCGAACGGCCCGATGCAGGCGGTCGCGTCCAACCAGCCCTGGGACCAGGCAGTGCTTGCGGTCAAGATGGCCGTGGCTGCATACAACAACGATCCCGATGCGTGCGCGGACATGACCAACTATGTCCAGACATCGGTCGTGACGCCTGATACGGCCGCGCAATATTACAAACCGGAAGATACCTACATGCGTGCAGGCGACTAGCCTGCACACCCGGGGCGGCGGGGTGGCTCTGAATGTCACCGCGTGCGCCCCGGGAGGTGAAATCTCAGCGGCCCAACGGCCGCCGGCGGGCGTTGGGCCGCTGTTGGCCTTGTCGGTGTGCTGTTTCACCATCGCGACTAGGCGGGAGCAATGCCTAGATGACAGTGCAAGCAGTCAATGCGACGGTCCCGGAGCTTCGAATTGAAGGGATCACCAAGAGCTATCCCGGCGTTCAGGCCCTGAACGGCGTTTCTATCACGGTGAAGAAGGGCACCATTCACGGCCTTGCCGGCCAAAATGGAGCAGGGAAGTCGACGCTCATCAAGATACTGGCGGGCGCGGAGGAGCCTGACAGCGGCGCCATCTTTCTCGGCGGGAACCGCGTTCGCTTCCGCAGCCCCCACGATGCACAAAGCGCCGGTATCCAGACGATCTATCAGGAGCTCAGCTTGGTGCCGCAGCTCTCCGTTGCCGAGAACATCTTCCTCGGTAGCTTGCCGCTGAGAGCGTTTCCACGCATCGTCGACTGGGCGGAGATGAAGCGCGAAGCGTCGTCGGCGCTGGCGCGCATCGGCGTCGATCTCGACGTCCGCAAGCCGGTGGCATCATTTTCCGTGGCGGAGCAGCAAGCGGTGGAGCTGGCAAAGGCGCTGCGCAAGAATGCTCGCATCATCCTGCTCGACGAGCCGACCTCTGCCCTGCCGCCGCCTGACGTGCGCAGGCTTTTCAAAGTCCTGAAGACACTGGCGAGCCAGGGCGAGACCATGCTCTACATATCGCATCGCATGGATGAGTTCTACGAGCTTTGCGAGACGGTATCCGTACTGCGCGACGGCCAGAACGCGGAGGAGCTTTCGACCAAGCGTAGCGAACCCGCGGACGTCGTCTCGGCGATGCTGGGGAAGTCCCTGGCAGGTTCGATATCGGCGGGTTCGCTCAGCAGCGGTACTCATCCTCGGCTGGGCAAAGGCCGTGGAGACAAGGTGCTGTTGTCGGTCCGCGACCTGCATGAGGCAGGAAAGATCGCACCGACCAGCTTCGACCTTCATGAGGGAGAGGTTTTGGGGGTAACCGGTCTCGTCGGCAGCGGCCAGTCCGCCTTGGTTGGTCTGCTTGCAGGCGCAAGGCAGAAGTCCGGCGGGTCGATCGAGTTCGCGGGAAAGGCGGTGCACCTATCCTCGCCGCGCGACGCGATCCGGGCTGGGATCGGTTTGCTGCCACAGGATCGTAAGGCGCACGGCTTCGTTCCCGAGATGAGTGTCGCTGACAATATGAGCCTGGCGAGCTTGCCGATGTTCAGCCGCCTCGGTCTGCTCAACGACCGGAAGATCAGCCGCGAGGCACAGAACTTCGCATCTCGGTTGGAGATGCGGATATTCGGTGTCGGCCAGATAATGAAGACGCTGAGCGGCGGGACGCAGCAGAAGGGCATCTTGGCGCGTTGGCTGATGCGCTCGGTCCGGCTCCTGATCTGCGATGAGCCCACGCGCGGTGTCGACGTGGGGGCTAAGGAGGAGATGTATGCGCTCCTCTCCCAGTTCGCCCGGAGCGGCGGCACGGTCATCATCGCCAGCTCTGAGATATCGGAGGCCGTGCTTTGCGACCGCGTGCTCGTCATGGCCCGCGGTCAGGTCGTTGCAGAGCTGGATCACGATGAAATCGATGGCGACGGGGAAGAGGTACTCAGGCGATTTGCCTGACTACGACGAAACTCCCTGGCCGGAGGGGTCTCATGGGAGAGAAGAACAAGATGGACGCTCAAAGAGACGGAGGCATAGCGAGCGTGACGGATGCGCCGGCAGATAAAGACGGTCAGGGAGGCGGGCATTTGCTCGACGCGATCAAGCGGATCTTGCCGCAAAGCTACCTCGTGCTGGTGCTTCTAGGCATCATTATCATCGGCCATCTGGTAACGCCGAATTTCCTTACGCTGCGCAACTTCAGTAATGTCGTATCGTTCTCTTCGATCATCGCGATCCTTGCCGTAGGCCAGTTCTACGTCATCCTGACCGGCGGCATTGATCTGTCGGTCGGCGCGATACTGGCGCTCTCCACGGTGGTCGCCGCTCTGACACTTCAGACGGGCGTAGATGCCGGCGTGGCCACCATCTTCACATTGGGTGTTTGCAGTATCTTCGGTCTGGGCAACGGGCTGCTCGTCGTATGGCTCAGGATACCACCGTTCATCGCGACGCTTGCAATGATGAGCGTCGTGCAGGGATTCAGCTACATTATCCAGTCGAGCAGCCTGATCCAGATTGAGAACGAGACGTTCGTCGTGTGGTTCTCAGACGGGCGGCTGGTCGGCATCCCCAATCCTGTCCTGATCTTCCTCGTCGTGACGGTAGCTGCGGCTTTCACAAGCCGCTACACGACGTTCGGGCGGCGGCTCTATGCGATCGGTGGGAATCGCGAAGCTGCACGCCTCTCCGGTCTTCCCGTCAGCCGTGACCTCCTCATAACCTATTCATTGTCCGGCTTCCTGGCCGGTCTCGCGGGCCTGCTCGCTGCGGCGCAGCTTCTTCAGGGAAGTTCACTTGTGGGACGGGGCAGCGAACTCGATGCGATCGCCGCCGTCGTCGTTGGCGGCGCGTCGCTGATGGGCGGCAACGGCAGTCCGGTCAACTCGGTGATCGGCGTCTTCGTTCTCGCCACCATCATCAACATCATGAACTTGGTGGGCATTTCGTCCGAGCCCCAGCTCGTCATCAAGGGCGCGGTGATCATCGTTGCCGTCTTTCTGTCGAGCGCCGGCGGCGTCGGGCGGATATCGGCGACTCTGTCCGGGCTCTTCGGTGGCCGCAAACGGGGAGGGGCGGAGAGAAGCTGACCCCCAGTTCTCGGAGTTGACGATCAGACCGTTGGCGCGGCGGCGTCAGGCGGAAGGGAAAGGTATTGTCAATGCAACAACGAGTGTCGAGCACGCGCGAAATCGGAAAGACCGGCCTTGCAGTGACTCCCATCTGCGTCGGCACGAGCGCGTTGGGCAGTTTCCCTGCCCAGTACGGCTATGAGGTGGATGAAGAGGCAGCCTTGGCCACCCTGCGTCGGGTGTTGGCCGGCCCGTTCAACTTCCTGGATACGTCGAACGAATACGGAAACGGCGGCGACAGCGAGCGGCGAATTGGTGCGGCGCTCGCCGAAAAGGGAGGCTTGCCGGCAGGGCTCGTGCTTGCCACGAAAGTCGATCCGCTCCCCGGCTCCAGTGATTTCTCCGGGGACCGCGTTCGCCGGTCGGTCGAGGAGAGCCTGACGCGGCTGAGACTGCAGAAGCTTCAGCTCGTCTATCTGCACGATCCTGAGAAGATGACGTTCAAGGAGGGTGTCGCGCCGGGCGGTGCGGTGGAAGCACTGGTCAAGCTGCGCGACGAGGGCGTCATCGGCTTTCTCGGCGTCGCTGGAGGGCCGATCGACCTCATGCTGCAATATCTCGCGACGGAAGTGTTCGATGCCGTCATCAGCCACAATCGGTTTACGCTCGTCGACCAGACAGCCGAGCCGCTAATGGACGACGCAAAGCGCCGCAACGTCGGTTTCGTGAACGCAGCGCCTTACGGCGGAGGGATGCTGGTCAAGGGGCCCGATGCGGTGCCGACCTACTGCTATGCGCCCGCAAGCCAAGCGACGATCGACCGCGTGCGCCGCATGGAGCAGCTATGCAAAGCGCATGGCGTGCCGCTTGCGGCTGCGGCGCTGCAATTTTCCATGCGCGACGAGAGAGTGACGTCAACGATCGTCGGCATGTCGGATCCGAGTCGTATCGAACATACCCAGCAGCTCGCCGAACAGCCGATCCCCGAGGAGCTTTGGAAGGAGCTTGAGCCGCTCGCCGCCCTGGGTCGTAACGGGGCCTGATCGTTCCGCCGGCCAACTTCCTCCCGTTGGCCGGATATGTCGCTCCGGATCGGCCAAAACGGAACACGGACGCGACATGGGAGCCCGGTGACACTTGTCGCCGGGCTCCTCTTTCTTTTGTCGGTCACGCTGACGGTCGCTAATGCGCAAGCGCTCGTGCAATGAGATCGGCGAGGTCTACGACCTCGATTGCGTCTTCCGCGCCGAGCGACTGAACCGCCGCCGCGTACATCACCTTGTCCTTGGGGCAGGACACCACGAAGTAGCGTGCGCCCTCAAGCGATAGCGCTTCTTTGATGCGGTTCTCGCTCGGCCTTTCCTCGACGCCTGAGTCGTCTGACCAGATTTGTCCGCCGCCGGCACCGCAGCAGAACGAGTTCTCGCGGCAGCGCGGCATCTCCGCGAGCCGGTAGCCGGCGCGCTCGATCAGTGCTCGCGGCGCGTCGAAGCCGCCGTTGTAGCGGCCGAGATAGCATGGGTCATGGTAAGTGACCTTTCCCCTGGCCTCGGCCTTGAGCTTGAGCCTGCCGGTCTCGATGAGCTCCAGCAGAAAGCTCGCATAGTGCATCACCTCATACACCGCTCCGAAGGCACGGTACTCCTGCGCCAGTGCGTTCAGGCTATGAGGGTCGGTGGTCATGATCCTGTTGAAGGAGCAGCCGGAAATGGTCTCGATGTTTCGCAGGGCGAGCATCTCAAAAAGGCCCTCTTCACCCACGCGATGCACGTCGTTGCCGCTGTTCTGCTCCGCCTCGTAGAGAATTCCGAAGTCGACATCAGCCTCGTTAAGGAGCATCGCTACCTTGCGTGTGACGTCCTGAACGCGCGGATCGTATGAGGCGAAGTCGCCCACGAACCACAGAATGTCGACCGGCTCCTTGCGAGCGTCCTTGATCTTGAAGGGAAGCCCCTTGGTCCAGCGCGCGCGCATGCGGGTGGCGCTGCCCATCGAGTTGCCGGTGCGCTGCAGATTGGAAAGCGCCTCTTGCAGCATCGGCGCGATCTTCCCCTCCTCGACGAGGTAGCGCCGCATGTCGACGATCTTGGGTACGTGCTCGATATGCACGGGACAGGCCTCCATGCACGCATGGCAAGTGGTGCAGGCCCAAAGCGTCTCCTCACGGATTACTCCGCCGATAAGCGGCGTGTCACCGGCATCGATCAGGTGGTCGCGGATATCCGTGATGAGCAGCTTCGGGCTGAGCGGGAGACCTGCGGCATAGGCCGGGCAGGCGGCCTGACACCGTCCGCACTCCGTGCAGGCATACGCATCAAGCATGTCCTTCCATGTGAACTGCTCAACGGAAGCGACCGGCGCCGGCGGTTTGTCCGGGGCGGCGCGCGGCAGCATGCCCTTCGGCTTGAGGCTGCGAAAGTAGATATTCGGCGCGGCGAGGAACATGTGCCGGTGCTTGGAGCCCGGGATATAGATGAGGAACGCAAGGATCGATGTGACGTGGAGCCAGTAGAAGACGGTAACGGCCGTGGCCGCTTGCTCCCCGGAGAGGCGAAGCGGCGACAACGCGTAAGCCAGAGCGTGACTGACGGGCCGCCAATCCGCACCGGCCTTTCCTGCCAAAATTCCGAACGTGGCCTCGAAGATCATGCTGACGACGATGGTGACGATTAGGACGTAGATGATTGTCGCATCGATGGCGTTCGAACCACGGAACCGCGCCGGCCGCAGCACGTAACGTTGAAAAGCCGCGAGCACGACGCCTGCCAGCATGACGAGCGCGAAGATGTCCTGAAGGAGTGCGATCCATGTAGTTCCGCCGATGGGGCCAAGGCTGAACCCCGGAAAGAGCACTGAGCCGAAGGATTCCACGATCGAGGTCGTAAGCGCGATGAAGCTCACGAAAATCATCGCATGGAGAATTCCGGAATAGCGGATCTTCAGAAGCCGCTCGTGAAGACCGAGGGCGCGCGCGACGCCTGCGAGCCGCCGCAGAGGCTGATCGAAGCGCGCCGCCCTGGCTGCCCTCTTCATTGGGCGAAGCAGGCGGTAGAATCGCCACCAGGTGAAGCCACCTGCGGCGACAAGCAGCAGCCAGAGGATGAAGGTGTCAGCCATCTTAGTTGACGTCGCCGACCCTTAAGCGCTCGACGAGATCGGGCAGGAGATCAAAGAGGTCGCAATTGGCGCCGTAATGCGCCACCCCGAAAATGGGGGCAGCGGCGTCGGAGTTCACCGCGATGATCAGCTCAGCGCCCTGCATACCCTCAAGATGCTCCGGGGCTCCCGAGATACCCATCGCGAAGTAGAGCTTCGGCTTCACCTTGCAGCCTGACTTTCCGACCTGCCTTTCCTTGGGCAGCCATCCTTGGTCGATTACCGGCCGGCTGCCGGCGATCTCCGCATCGAGCATGCCGGCAAGCTCCTTGAGCTCCTCAAAACCGTTCTTGTCTCCGACGCCGCGTCCCACGCAAACGATCTTGTCCGCCAGGGTGAGATCGAAGGCGTCTGCCGGCGGCGCGTTCTCGCAGACGAAGCGGGAGCGAAGGCTCTCAAGCTTTTCCGGCGGCGAAAGCAGCTCCGTCTCCGGTGTCCGCTCCGCATTCGACGGCGCCTCAGGGAAGGCGCCCGGCATGACCGTAAAGACCGCTGGGAGTGCAACCTTCGAAGTCGAGCGCAGCTTGCCGGAGTAAATGTGACTCTCTGCTTCCACCTCCGGCGTCTGGCAATCCATACCCGAACAATACGCCACAAGCGGACGGCTGCTGCGCAAGGCAAGGGCAGGGGCGAGGTCCAAACCCGCCGTGTTGTAGGAGAAGAGCACCGCCGCGGGGTTGCGTTGAGCGACAACCTCCTCAAGCACGGCGAGATGAGCTTCAGGCACGTAATTGCCGAGACTGGGATGCTTCACAGTCAGCACCCGGTCCGCTGCCGCGAGATCGCGAAGTACGACGTCGGGATCGGCGTGCGCGCAAAGAGCTTCGACCTTGCCGCCCGTGACGTCGGCGAGGCGCTGCGCCGCGGTCAGGAGTTCGAGCGTGTCGCACTGAAGCGCGCCGTTGCGAATCTCCGCATAGACCAGAATGTCACTCACTGCCGCTCACCCCGAAGCAGTCCGCGTTCACTCAGAAGGGCATGAATCTTGGCGGCGACCGCGTCGGCCCCGCCATTGAGCATCTCTACGTCTCCGGCGGCGGTTGAGGCGATCAGGCCGGTCGGCTTGACGCCGATCTCCAGCGGCTCCGCGCCGGTGTCGAGCGTTCCGATTTCAGCACTCATGGCCTGGCGCAGCTTGCTGCCGGCAACGTAGCGGATCGGCTGCGAGGCCGTCTGAACACCAACAACCGCCGGAAGTGCCAGCCGTAGCGTGGTGGAAACGCCTCCGCTCAGTTCCTGCTGAACCAGGATACCGTCATTGTCGGCCCCGATGCCACTGACGGCGCTCGCCTGGGGCCAGTCGAGCGCGCCGCCGAGATAGGGCGCAAGCTGGCCGTAGATGTCGTGCGGTGTCTGTACGCCCGTCAGCACCAGCTCGGCGCCGAGCTTCTGCACGGCCGCGGCGACGGGCAGCGTCATAGTGCGTGAGCAAAGTGCCACATCGGCCGGCATGCTGATCTTGTGGGCCTCATCGGCGCCGCGCGCGATCGCGGTTTGAAGCAGCCGGTCGGCCCCTTCTGTGTCGACAGCAAGCGCCGTGACCCTGGCGCCCACAATCTCTTTTAGGAGGATTGCCTCCTCCAGGGCGTGGTCGTCGAACTCGTTGAGCTTTGTGTCGATCCATTCCCGGTCGATGTCCGTCCCGTCATCGGAGATCTCAAGCTCTGAATCTGTGTGGGGCACCAAGCGGATGATTACGGCGATGTGCATAAAGAGCCCTCGCTTGTGAGCGTTTCTTTCCCGCGGCACAGGAGCACCAAGTTCCTAAATGAGAACCAAGTTCTGTTTCATATTGCAGGGGCGAGCTTCGTCTGGCAAGGTCATGGGCAATCAAAACCGTCTGCAAGAGACGACAGCTTGCGCGTACTCGGGCGGCGCGAGCGCGCAAGGACGAGGGAGAGAGATGGGATCATCCGACAAAGGCGGCAAAGTCGCCGACGTTCTCATTATCGGCGCCGGCGCCTCGGGACTTGTCGCAGCAAAACACCTCACGATGAACGGCTTCGACGTTGTTTGCCTCGAGCAGGGACAGAAGGTCGATCACGGCACGTTTTGGGGTGACAAGCCTGAGTTCGATCTGATGACCCAAAAACTCTGGCATCCAAATCCGAATGTTCGCGACCTGGAGAGCGACTATCCGATCGATACATCGGAGTCGGACGTTCCGATCCTGATGTACAACGCAGTCGGCGGCACGACGATTCTCTTTGGCGCGCACTGGCAGCGGTTCATGCCTTCCGACTTTCGGGTCAAGACGCTGGACGGTGTGGCCGACGATTGGCCCTTCACCTACGAGGATCTAGAGCCCTATTACGACGAGATGGACATCGAGGTCGGTGTTTCCGGGCTTGGCGGCGATCCTTGCTATCCACCCGGCAAAGCGCCGCCGCTTCCCCCGCTTCCGCTCGGCAAGATAGGGATCAAGGCCGCGGAAGGAATGAACAAGCTTGGGTGGCACTGGTGGCCCGCACCGAACTCCATCGCCTCGCGGCCCTACGAGGGGCGCGATCCATGCACCCTGCGCGGCACCTGTCGAAACGGTTGCGTGGAAGGCGCCAAGGCCTCGTTTGACCTGACCCATCTGCCGATCGCTCTCAAGCACGGCCTGCGTCTCGTGACCGGCGCGCGGGTTCGGGAGATACTCGTGAACGACGCCGGCCTTGCCACCGGCGCCGTCTATCTTGATCGCAATGGACGCGAGCGGCGCCAGTTGGCGCAGGCAATCATCGTCTGCTGCAATGGCGTGGGCACGCCGCGCATCCTGCTTGCCTCGAAGTCGGCGAAGTTTCCCGACGGCCTTGCAAACTCGTCCGGCCTGGTCGGCAAGAACCTCATGCTGCATCCCTATTGCGCGGTTGTCGGCCACTTCGACGAATGTCTGGACAGCTGGCTCGGCCCCGCCGGGCAGCCGATCCAATCCATGCAGTTTTATGAAACCGATCCGAGGCGCGGCTTCGTGCGCGGCGCCAAGTGGCACGTTCTGCCCACCGGAGGGCCGCTCGGCGGCCCGCCAACGCCCGGTGCACCCTTCGACGAGGCCTGGGGTGAGGCGTTCCATCGGGAGCGCGAGAGGACGTTCGGCTGCTCGTTCGAGTGGGGGATCTTGGCGGAGGACTTGCCTGAGGAAGCGAACCGCGTTGAACTCGACCCGACACTGACTGACAGCGACGGCGTTCCCTCGCCAAGGATCGTCTACAACAATTCGGAGAACACGAAGCGACTGTCCACCTTCCATCTGGCGCGTGCCAAGGAGGCGATGGAAGCCTCCGGCGCCGTCGACGTGACAGTACGTCCGCCATTGACCGACCGCAGCCAGCACAATACCGGGGCCAGTCTCCTGGCGACCGGTCACCTCATGGGGACCTGCAAGATGGGCCGCGATCCGGCGACGTCCGTGGTGAACGAATGGGGTCAGGCGCACGACGTGCCGAACCTGTTCATATTCGACGGCAGCGTGTTCGTGACCTCGTCAGGCTTCAATCCGACCGGCACAATCTGCGCAGTCGCGCTTCGTAGCGTAAGGCACTTGATCGCAACGCGGGGTGACCAGAAGGTAGCGGCATGAGCACGATGATTGATGACGACCTCCGGTCGACCTTCGTTGGCTTGGCTGATGTTCTGATCCCTGCGTACAAGACCATGCCCCCCGCCAGTGGGGCCAGTGTTGGCGGAGAGCCGCTTGACCGGATTCTTGCGCTTCGCGATGACCTGCGGGAGGCGTTCCTCCGCGGTGTTCGCGCTGCCGCCGGCGAGGAGCCGGCCACGGCGGCACGGAAGATGAACGAGGAGGACCCGGAGGCGCTTGCCACAATCGGGCTGATCGCGGCAGCGGCCTACTACATGGACCCTGACGTACGCGATCTCATTGGATACCCTGGTCAAGAGCGGCGCCCGATCGATCCGGACGCACCGCCGGACTATCTGCAAAACGACATGCTGAAGCCGGTAGCACAGAGGGGCGCGATCTATCGACCAACGCCGACTTAGCGCCGACATCTGCGGCGGCCGGCTCCATCGGGACCATGACCCCGCCCTCTCTGACCATGATCATATACGGGCTGATCACCGAGACCTCGATCGCCCGGCTTTTTGCCGCCGGGCTGCTGCCGGGGCTGCTCCTAGGCGCGTGCTACTCGGCACACATCTACATGCGTTGCCGGTTCTCGCCTGCTCTGGCTCCGCCGGAAGTCACAGACATCTCGTGGCGGCAGCGCCTTGCCACGCTCAGTGACCTCGCGCCGGTCGCCTTCCTCATCGTGCTGGTCCTCGGCGGCATCTATTCCGGCATCGCCACACCGTCGGAGGCTGCGGCACTCGGCGTCGCCGGCACGCTTCTGATCACCCTCAATCGCCATCTGGAGCAAAGCGCGATCATCGTCCGGGGCGGTGTCTCCGGTGTCATCGTGCGGCTTGAGAGCGATGACGGCCTGGTCGGCTGGGGCGAGGCCTGCATGAATTGCGACGTTGCCACGACCGCCGCCTCGGTGGAGGCGGCGCGTCCCTTCGTGCTGGGCCGGGACCCATGGCTGACGGAGGCGATCATGTGCGACTACTTCGTGCATGGCGGCTGGCAACGGCAGTCGATGACCGGCAGCTTCGCTTTTGCCGGCATCGGCATTGCACTTTGGGATATCTGTGGCAAGGCAGCCGGTGAGCCGCTCTACAAGCTCTTTGGCGGCGCTCTTCGCGAGGAGGTGGATTATTTCTACTACCTCGCCTGGGGCACGGATTCGGAGCTGCGGGCGCAGTGTCGCGACGGGCGCGAAAGGGGTTGCAGCACCTTCGACTTCAAAGCGGGCGTGGACTTAGGCAGCGTGCCAGCACATCCTGCTGACCTTGCCCAATGTTGCGGCTGGCAGCCAGCAAACCGCGGCGATGCTGGACGGCGACATCCTGGCCGAGCTCATTCCAATTGCCACCGGTCCGCGCTGGGCGCGAATCGAGGCGCCGAGCCTCGGGGTCGAGGTGGACCCCGAAAGACTCCTGATCGGGCACGAGCGCTACCTCGGCGAGGGAGAATTCCGTCCCTATGGAGACCGCTTCGACAGTCCTCCACGGCGATAAGGTCCATGAACTCGACGAACCCCCGGGAGGCGTCACACCGAGGACGTTTGCCAACCGGTCCCGAACGGGTCATTGCAGGATGCGTGGCGCTACGACATCGACCGGTGCGAGGGAAGCCTCGGGTTCAGCGATAATCAACTCGCGCTCATTATTAAGTCTGTGGAGCGGGGTCCCAACACACTCAGATCCTATGGCGGGAGAGGGGTGCCATCATCTGCCGGTCACCGCCCTTGTTAGCGTCCAGCTTGCGGCGCGCATGCTCAAGAGCGGCCCGCAGTCAGGCACTAAACGGTGTGCCAGTTCTTCAGTCGCTGTAGAATCGTCCAATCACCGGCTTCAATCAGCGCATCCGCGCCGAATTGCGACACGGCAAACGATGCTGCGACGCTTGCCGCCCGGCCGGCGGCCATGAGCATCTCAGGTTCACCGCTGTTCTTGAGAAGACGGGCCACGAACGCCCCGCAGAAACTGTCCCCAGCGCCCGTCGTGTCAACCACCTCGCTCCCGACATATGCCGGCACGCGAACTTCTCTGTCGTTCGGCCGATCGTAGATAAGCGCGCCGTCTTCGCCCAGCTTGATGACGACGATCTCTGGTCCGAGATCGGCCATCGTTCGCGCGGCAGCGCTCCAGTCCCTTGAGCCTGAGAGCTGCACGACCTCCGCTTCGCTCGGCATGAAGACATCGACAGAAGCAATCAACTGTCGCAGCCGATCTTCATTGCCTTGGATGTAGTCCTCCTGGGGATCAAGCGCGATCAGGGCCGAGGTGTTCTGCCTCAGATAGCGAACCATCCGCTCCTGTGCTGAAAGCGTCATCGCCAGCACCAAATATGCGCGAGCATCGAGCAGGTCCGCAGGCAGGTCTTCAGGAAAAGGAGAGAGAAGATCGAACTCCGATTCCGAGAAGTAAGGCGTCCACCGGCGTGAGCCATCGCGGAAATATTCGACACGATTGCGCAGGCTTGGAATAGTCCGCTTCGGCTGGCGGTCAAGGCGAATGCCGATGTCGCGCAGTCGGGCAAGAAGCTCCGGCGACAGGTCACAGCCAAGGGGGGCAATCATGTCCGTGTCGGCAAACGGACGCGCCGCCAGCGTGGCATAGAGCGCATCGCCGCCGGTGCAGCCGGTTCTTTCGCTGCCATCGGGCAGCACGATGTCGTCAATGGTGAGATTCCCCAGGCAGACCAGCATCTACCGGCCGCTCTCAGCGCTTCCCAACTCGGCGCGCCGGAACTGCGCCATCGCGTGATGATAGGCGAAAAGCTGCACCGGTATGGTGTAGACGAGCGGTGACAGCGCCTCCTGCACGGCCGGCAACGGCAGCACGTGTTCGCAGTAAGGGTCCAATATGCTCTGGCCGTCCGAAACGATGCCGACAAGCCGCCCGCCCCAATGGCGGGCTTGGATGGCCGTATCGTGGGCCCGAGCGATGGAGGGACCGTCCGGGGCGACGATGAACAATGGCTCGCCCCTCTTCTGCGTGTTGTAGTGGTGGAACTCCTCCAGTGAAACGGTCATTGCATGGCTCGGCGAGCATTCCTTCACTTTTGCGGCTCCGAACATCGCCGAAGCGAGCGCCGGACCTGACGCGCTGAACGTGAACATGCTGGCGTCGACGAACTTCTCACCGATCTCCGCGATCTCGCTGTCATGGATATCGATTACCTCGGCCATCATGTCCGGAATCAAATCGAGCCCTTCCTGATAGCACGTTGCGAGCGGCGATTGACGCGCGCGTCCAACGAGAATGGCGAGCTGCGCCATAAGCGCCAGGGCAGCCGTGCTCGCTTGCGTCGGCCATCCCTTGCGTTCTGCATGAATCAGAAGGCTCTTGTCGGTCCGGGACATGATCGCCGATCCGGGCGTGTTGGAAAGCCCAAGGGTCGGCGCGCCCATTGCGCGGGCTATAAGCATCGCTTCGACAGTGCGGGTGGTCGATCCACTCGAACTCAACCCGATGACGGCGGAATTCGGTCCCAGGCTCTTGTTATAGTAATAGGCGAGGTCAAGCGCCTCCACGGGCTCGCAGGGCACACCTGTCAAGGTCTCGAGAAGCAGCCGCACAGCAACATGGACCGCAAGTGAATCTCCGCAGCCCGTCAGGTAGATACGGTCAATGGAAAGCGATGCCAACCATGCGGCGGCGTCTTCTATCGCGCCTCGCTCCGTGTCCAGCGTCGAGCGAATGCAATCCGGCTGCTCCTTGATCTCCTGAAATGTCAGTTCCACCCGGCGCCTCCGCTTGGCATCAAGCGGATCGTCGGTGGGAAGGTTCGACATGAGTTCAAGCTCATCTCGAAAGAGCTCTTCGATCAACTCCTTGGCCGGCCCGTCCAGCGGAGAGCCCGTTTCGAGCAGCGGCGTGCGAAATCTTTCCATTGGCTTTTCCTGCAATCAGAGTTGACGATACGACTTCAGCCGGGCGGCCCTCCGCCGAGGCAATTGCGAAGGACCGCAGCCGATGTAGACTTCATCGATCGTTGGGTTTGCCCGGCCCGCGCCGCCGACGCTCTCCGTCAATCACCATGCCTGCGCAAACCGGAACGCAATGGTGAATGTCCGAACAGGATTTCTTTAGCATATGCCATCATTGAAAGCCACCGAAAGACATCAGACCATCCTGAGCCAATTGCAGCAGGACGGCCGAATTGAGATCGACGCGTTGGTTCACAAGCTCGGTGTTTCCGCAGTGACTGTCCGTCAGGATCTTGCGCACCTGGAGCAAAGCCAATTGCTGCGCCGCATCCGCGGCGGTGCCATCGCCGTATATCCCAGTCGCTTCGAAAGACCGGTGGACATCAACGCTTCGCTCCAGGCCTCCGAGAAAACGGCGATCGCGACCGTGGCGGCTGAGATGATTAACGATCGCGAGACAGTGATCATGAGCAGTGGCTCAACCGTGGAGGCGCTCGCCCGACAACTGCCCCTGGCGCTTCGGGACATCGTTGTCGCAACGAATTCATTAAATGTGGCCAACCTGTTAGATGGTCATCCCGGCGTGACCATAATCGTAACGGGGGGCACGCTGCGAACAGGTGTTTACTCACTGGCCGCGCCCCTTGGCGACATCCTGCTCTCGCACGTCAATGCCGATATCGCCTTCCTCGGCTGTGCCGGGGTTGATCCGCAGAAGGGCTTCACCAATAGCAACTGGCAGGACGCGGATGTCGCCAAGACCATGATGAGGTCGGCAAAAAGGGCCATGTTTCTGGCAGATCATTCGAAGCTGAAACATATAGCCTCGGCCCATATTGCCGGCCTCAGCGAAGCCGACACGCTCGTCACAGACGGCAAGGCACCGCAAGACACTGTTAAATTGCTCCGCCAATCCGGCCTAAACGTCATCACTGCTTGACGTTCCGACAGAAATTGAAAGGAAAACGAAAGAGGTGCCGCGGAGATAAGGCGCACCGCTGCGAGTAGGGCACGCCAACGCCCTGATGCACCAACGCGCTGATCAATTCGAAGAAAATTGAAGGCACGATCCGTAGTTGTCCGAGCGGCTCACAGATTTCATATAATCCATATTTTTCAAATACTAAAGAGGCTTCTCGTTGCTCCTTATGGACGTGTGGAGGTGTTGCTGCGCCTTTCGCATTCTTTTGTTTGAAAGGAAACTGAGGACTGGATATTGCGAACTTTAAAGATTTGTGATCGCGTGGACTTCTCTGACAAAGCACCGGCCTCGCGACCCGATCGCGGTGGTTCGGAAATGGAGGAGTTCGACATGTTCAAAGTGCTGTTCGCGGCGGTTGCTGCGGCTCTTGTCGGTTATCTTGTTCCCGGCCAATCGGTGGCCCAGGATAAACCGCAATTAGAAGGGCAGCTTCTGCCGGAATACACCGCACCTGAAGACGGACTTGTCGCCAGGATCAAGGAGCGCGGCAAGCTGGTGAACGGTGGGGAAGCCCAAAATCCGCCCTTCGAATATATCGAAGACGGCGAGTTCAAAGGATTCGACATCGATCTGTCGAACATGTTCGGGGAGTATCTCGGTGTCGAGGTGGAGTTTCTGGACACCGCCTGGTCGGGTGTCATCCCTTCGCTTTATACGAACAAGTTCGACCTGATCTGGTCGGCCATGACGATCACCGAACCTCGCAAAGAGGCGGTCAACTTCTCGATGCCTTATGCGAGTGACCAGGTTGAGTTCATCGTTCGTGCCGGCGATGACCGCGTCAAGGAGATCGCCGATCTGAATGGCCTCGTTCTCGGCACACAGCTCAATTCAGCCGCCGAGTTCCAGGCCAAGCAATTGATCGAAGAGCATGACCTCGACATCGAGCTGAAGTCGTTTGATAGTTTTCAAGGGGCGTATCTCGACCTGAGAAACGGCAATGCGGATGTCGTAACAAGCACCCAGTTGAACAACCGCGTGCTGTTCGAAGCCAACGAGGGCGTTTTCGAGGTTGCGCTGAAGCTGCCGATCTACAACTATGTTGGCGTGGCGATCCGCAAGCAGGACGAGGATCTTCTGAATGAGGTCAACACCTTCCTCCAGAAGGTGAAGGACAATGGCGAACTGGCCAAGCTGCAAGAACAATGGTTTGGATATTCCATGGACTTGCCGAGCGGCAGTTAGGTTTGGGGTCGCGTGTTCGGATTTGACTTCGGTCTCATCGTCGACCGGTTGCCCGAGTTCTGGGCTGGAACTCGGGCAACGATTTTTTACTCGGTAACTTCGCTCGTCGTCGCAACGATACTGGGACTTAGTGTTGCGCTGGCGCGGATATCTCCGATTGCTCCGCTGCGCTGGTTCGCGCGCGGCTATACGGATTTCGTTCGTGGCACGCCGGCGCTTGTGCAGATATTCTTTGTCTATTTCGGGTTCCCCGCATTCGGACTGAACCTTTCAGC
>JANQKG010000058.1 GCA_028281235.1 Afifellaceae bacterium
AACGTTCGAAGGGGCTCGGGCCTCTCCTTCGACGTTGCTCAGGATGAGGCCCTCATGCTGAGCTTCGTCGAAGCACGAGGGCCGACGACCCGGTGTGTCGCTTCAAACGCTCGGTGGTATTAGAGCTTGCGAACTTCGACAAGGAACTTGTCGACGCTTTCCTTGAGCTGTTGGGACTGTTCGCCCAGTTCGTTGGCCGAACCCAGTACCTGCCCGGCGGCGTTGCCGGTTTCGGCGGAGGCGCTGGAGACGCCGTCGATGTTGCCGGTAACCTCCTGCGTTGCCGCCTCCTGTTCCTGGATGGCCGCCGAGATCGCCGTCGTCACCTTGTTGATCTCTCCGATGACGTCGCTGATGGCCTTGATCGCGCCAACCGCGCCGTTGGTCGACTCCTGGATCTCCGAGACCTGGCTGCCGATTTCCTCGGTCGCCTTGGCCGTTTGATTAGCCAAGGCCTTCACTTCGCTGGCGACGACGGCAAAGCCCTTGCCGGTCTCTCCGGCACGCGCCGCTTCGATGGTGGCGTTGAGCGCCAGCAGGTTGGTCTGCTCGGCGATGTCCTGAATCAGGCAGAGCACGTCGCCGATCTTCTGCGCGCCTTGCGACAGTCCGTTAACCAACTCACTGGAACGTTCCGCCTCGTTGACGGCCGTGGCCGTAATGCTGGCGCACTGTGTAACCTGCCGGGCGATCTCTTGTGCCGACGCGGTCAGCTCTTCGGCGGCGGTCGCCACCGTATTAGCCTGGGAACTGGTCTCGTCGGCCGTGCTGGACAGCGTGTTGGCGTTGCTCTGCATCTGGCTGGCCGCTGCCGAGACGGTCTCGACGACTCTGCCGACGCTCGACTCGAAATCGTCTGCCAGGCGCACGCGATCCGTGGCCACCGACCAGGTCACCATGGGGCCGATATACTCGCCTTTTGCGTCGGTTACGGCGGATACGCGGAGGTCCAGGGTCTCGTCGCCGAGTTCGATTTTTGCGTTGTGTGGTAGTGAGGATGGATCGGCCAGAATGCCACGCTGACGGGCCGGGTTCTTGTGGAACACGTCGATGCAGGCGCCTTTCAGCTCATCGACGGGAATCGGCAGCAGGGACTGGAGCGACCGCAGGGTGTCGATGCTGGTCTGGTTGAGGTAGGTGATCTCAAGCGTTTCCTTGTCGGCCAGCATGACATTGATGGGCATTTGATCCACCATGTTCATCAGGCGCTCGGTCTCTTCTCGCTTGCGCACCTGATCGGTGACGATCTTCCAGGACAGCATGGGACCGATGTACTTGCCGCCGCGGCCGGTCATGGGCGTCACCAGCAGATCCAGATACTCGCCGCCGGCCTCGATCTGCGTTTCCCACGGCAAGTTGGAGGGGTCCGAGAGCAGGCGCCGCTGATGGTCCGGGTGCTTGTGGAAAATGTCCACGCATTGCCCGACGATGTTGTCGGCAGACACCGGCAGGATATGCTCGATCGAGCGCAAGGCTTCGATGGATGCCTCGTTCGCGTAGTTGATGGTGAAGTCGGAGAGATCCATGGTCATGACCGGCACTGGCATGCCATCGATCATCTGCTGCAGCGTTCCACGATCGAAAGATGCTCGCGATCCGCTTTTGGATTGAAGTTTGGAAAACATTCCCTCTCCTCCTGGCCCAGCCATCCTCGCGCTGCGTGCGCCGTCTGGCGGCCGTCTGGTTCCCGGTCGCACTCCTGACATGAATGAACGCGTGCTAATGCAAGCGATTTGCAATTAAAATTTTGTAAACTTAGGGTTGATTTAGTCGAAATGATCGACCTACCAGTATTTTAAGCGCCGCCGCGGGGTTCGAATCTCCCCGCTATCCAAGCGGTTGTCGCGGTGTAGGCCCTAGTGTGATGCTTCCGAAGTTCGGCACATTATGTGTGCCCGACTTCGGAAGCTGAATCGCACGACAATCAACAAGTCAGTGTGCGGATTCACGCGAGATTCAATGTATCGAATCTCGCGATCGGGACACTAGGTATCGAATCTCGCGATCGGGACACTAGGCTGATGGCGCGCTTGGCGGCTTTGTCGCTCGGACCAGCTGGCGGCAGGCTTCGAACCCAATTCCCCGGTTGCCGCCTGTGGTCAAAGCCATTCGCATCATCCCCGCCCTCCGGTACCCTACCGGTCGGTCGTGACCCGACAGTCGCACGGGCTGATATGGGTATGGCGTACTCCCATCGCCGGGCTTTTGATGCTGGGAGGTGCTGATGGTGGCAGGTCTCATCCGGCGAAACAACCA
>JANQKG010000022.1 GCA_028281235.1 Afifellaceae bacterium
CACTAGACAACTTATTGAAGCTCGTGTGGTTTTAGGGTTTGAAGTTCCTATGATGAGCCCGCTGGAATAATGATAGGAACTTCAAACCCACCACACTAGTCGTCCGTGAGCGCGCCGGCCGCACGCAGCTCCACGATCAACGCGTCGGTGATCTCGCCGGTCGGCTGCAAGCCGTGGTCCTGTTGAAAGCGCCTGATCGCATCATGCGTCTGCGGCCCGAGAAATCCATCCATGCGCAACGGCCCGTAGGCGGAGATCGCCAACGCGTGCTGCACCGCCGCCACCCGCGGATCGGGCGTCGGCTCCGGCTCGGCCGCCGCCAGTTCGGCCAACGAACTTTGATCCTGCGCCTTCGCCGCCTTGATCTCCGCCAGAAGCTCCAGGCTCGGCTCACCGGTCGCCGGCAGGCTGCTTGCAGCCTGGAACACGAGTATCGCCTGCTCGGTCTGCGGCCCGGACAAGCCGTCGAGCGGGCCGCCATAATGGCCGCTCTGGCGTAGCGCCGATTGAACAGCCAGCACGAGGTCGTCGGCGCGCCGCTCGATGGCTTCCGGCTCGGCCGTCAAAGTGGACGCATCGAGATATCGCGTTGGCTCGTCAGGTGTAGTGCGCGTGCTGACCAGCGGCGCGGGATGTGGCTGCGGCTGCAGCAGGAGTGCGTTGCCGGCAACCAAAGCAAACACCACGACAAGTCCACCGGCCGCCAGCGCGGGCGGCCGCATCATTGGCTTGATCAAAACTTGAACACCCATCAATCACTGTCCCTCAAGTCCTCATTCCTCTCGCTCCCGGCGATCGCTGGCGGCGGCTCGGTCCGCTCAAGCCGAACGCTGAGCCGCGTTTCCGCCGGCGTCTCTTCCACGACAAGCGTCCCACCGACCTCCTCCACCGCGCCACGCAGGCCCGACCATGTCGCCGCACGGCCCGGCGCATCCGCGTCATCTGATGCGAAGCGAAGAGCAAGCCTGAGGAGAACAACGCCCCGCAGGCCTCGCCCACTCAACGCGATTGCACCGTCCGGACGGCTTTCGGCCAGCGCGCCATCGATCATGAGATGAAGGATGCGCCGGCAGACCTGCCGGTCGCATCGCGCCCATAAATCGCCTTCAACAGCAGCGCTCAACGTCACGCCCCGGGTCTCTGCCATTGTCTCGGCACACCGCGTTGCGAAGGCGACAGCCTCCGTGACGTCGCACGCCTCGCTGTCGTTCCGGCTTGGCGCTTCGGACTCCACTACGCCAAGCATCGGGCTTGAATCCTCCGGCTGAACCGGCACCTCCGCTTGCACTTCGCGCAGGCGGATGGAGACGGCCCCGCCTCCGGCGTCCGAGACGTCTGCCGTGTAGCCCGCGCGACCGCTTCGATCATCGGCTGACGACAGCGTGACTTCGCTCCGCCCCTCGCCCCGCAGGCAATGCCCGATCGCCTCCGCAAGCTTGGGCCTGTCGAGCAAACCGAAGCAGCGCCCGACGTCGCCGCCGCTCGTCTCCTGCGAAAGTCCGAGCGTCGCACGCGCTGCCTGGGTGGCCGCCAGCAATGTCCCGTCGCCGCGCACGACAAGCACCGCTTCCGCGCGCGCAAGCCGGTCAAGGCAGGCGGCGTTCCGCTGCGCCGTCACCACGGCGCTCTCGTCACGCGTTGTAACCACCTGGCGCGCCACCGCCGGCGCGGCGGCAAAGAACGGCGCAAGCAGCGCAGCCGCCAGTTCGACCTGCGAAGGATTGCTGAGCAGAAGCAGATAGCCCAGCGACCACATCACCAAGGCCAACGGCACGACAACGCTTGCAACCGTGACACCCCGCGACGCGCCCAAACCCGCCGCACGCGGGATCAGCAAATACCCCGCCGCAATCGCCGCCGGCGCGGCGAACGGAGCTGCGAGCACCACGGAGGCCAGAAGCAGAAACGGAAGCGCGACCAAAGCGACCGCCCCGGCGCACGCAATTGCGCGTGCCGCTCCATCGTCTCCCTCCAACGCATTCGACCCGCGCCAAGGGACCAGCGTCTCTCGGAGGACCCCACCCAAATCGAACGGAGCGGAACGTGTTGGCATCTGCTCGGCAGTACGCGCCATCAGCCAGCCTTTGCTTGGCGTAAACCCTGGCTCGCACATTCGAGAGGCGCCTTTAAGGAAGGCTGAAGCATGACCGGCCGACCGCTCGGAATCGGCTGGAAACGCTGGGAAAGATAGCGTCAGGGTTAAGGGATGCTTTCGCCGGGCGACTGCTTTGTCACCGCTTAGATTCCATTAAGCGCGTTTCCGAAATCCTCATCCGCGCCCACGCCTTTGGCAACCCGCCCTTCACTCCGCTCTGGTTCAGTGTCGCCACTAAAAAAGACAAATGACAGGGTCGGGCATGTTTATAACGCGTTCGCTTTTCTGGCTGGCGACGGTGGTTCTGTTGTTGCCGCCTTCCGCCAACAGCGACGAGACTTCGCCGCGCGTCAGCTTGCTGCACACCGCTTACGCGGCGCGCGTCCTCTTGCAGGACGTGACGGGCGTCTGCGAGCGTCATCCCGCAGCGTGCGAAACGAGCCGCGAAGCGCTTGTTCTTCTGACGCAGAAGCTGGAGACCGGCGCCGACATCGTGTCCGCCGGCCTGACGGCTGGGCAGACCTTCGCTGAACAAAACGCCGATCACGGCACGCTGACGACGGCCGACCTGATGCCGGCCTGGACGGCCACTCCCAACAGCCAATAGGCGTCAAGACCTCAGCGACGACCTTCGCGGCGCATTGTGAGGCTTAGCAAGAGCCTCCACTGTGCTATGGGGAGGTCATGGACGTACAACACACAACGATCGACAGCCTCGTTGAGGATTTCGGCTTCCTCGATGATTGGGAAGACCGCTACCGCTACGTGATCGAGCTTGGCAAAGGCCTGCCCGAGCTGCCGGATGCCGACAGAACTGATGCCAACAAGGTGCAGGGCTGCGCCAGCCAAGTCTGGTTCGTCAGCGAACCCTGCGGCGAGGGTGAACCACGGCTCTGTTTTCACGGCGACAGCGACGCCCATATCGTGCGCGGGCTGATTGCCATCCTTTTCGCGCTTTACTCCGGTCGCGCGCCAGACGAGATTCTCCAGATTGATCCGGAGGCCGTGTTCGCGCGCATCGGGCTGCGCGAACATCTGACATCGCAGCGCTCCAACGGGCTGAGTTCGATGGTGGCGCGCATCCGCTCCGATGCGCAGGCAGCACGTGCCGAGGCGGTCAACTGACCTCAGGTCGATAATCGTCGGCGCCCCAATGACGCACGCCCGCTGAGCCGGGCCGCCCGGCCGCCTCCGCCGTGAGGCCATAATGGCGGGCAAGGCGCTCCAGCGCCAGCCGAAGCACCAGCTTGGCCGAGCGCGCCGGCCATTGCCGCTCTCGCTCAACCGTCTCAAGGCCCTTCAGGAAGCAGCAGATATCGATAAGCACGCCGGAGAGCTCCGGCCCGACCGCACCGACCGCCTTGTCGAAGCGCAGCCGGGCTGCGAGCGCCATGTCGGTCAGATCGCCGAGGCCGCTATTGTCGCCGGAGCGGCGTCCGTCGCTCACACTGGCCGACCAATTGGCGGTGATGCGCGGCTGCAGCCCGCCGATCTCAAAGTCGCGCCGAAGCCGCTCGGCGGCCGTGGCTGCATGCGGGAGCAGCCACGGCTTGCCGGATCGCCCCACACGCCGCGCCAGCGACGCGACCGGGCTCTCCTCCAAGGTTGCAAGGACATTCTGCCCGCCCGGCTCCGCACGCACTTTGGCCATTGCGTGATGTTGCTCGCGAAACGGCAGGCCGCCGCTTCGGCGCCTCTTCAGCCAAGCAACGCCGGCGCCCGTGATGCAAAGTCCGTTCTTGCCGTCCTCGCTGGCGAGGAGACCCCGCCCCAGGAGGTCACGGATAGACCCGCCGGAGAAGCGCCGCCCCTTTGCACCCGCCGGTCCTGAGGACACATAATCGCCCTCGCCATTGGGTCTGAGCCGCGCCCGCCGGTCTTTGCAGAGCGCCCCCAGAACCGCTTCGGTCTCGTCGCTGCCGCGCCGCTTCACGCCGAGCGCCCGGCCATCGCAAAACTTCGCTGCCAGCCGTCCAGCGTCGTTTCCAGGCAGGCGAGAATGCGGTCGAACTTCGGGTCGTCGCGGCTGTCTTCGATGCGCGCGCAGGCATGCGCCACCGTCGTTCGATCACGGCTGAATGTCCGGCCGACCTCCGACAAGCTCATCCCGAGATGCACATGCGCCAGATACATCGCCGTCTGGCGAGCAAAAGCCGCTGCCGCGCGACCACGACCCTGCGCCCGTAACTCCGCCAAACCAATGCCAAGTGCCGCTGCAACCAGCGTCTCAATGAACCGGCAGACGCCCTCGCGCCCAGCTTGGTCCACAAATCTGTGCCTAACGTTGCAATCTCCGCAATCGATGATTGTCATGCCCGCCTCCTGCAAACTAGGATTGAATTCCTATATTCCATGCAGGTGCCGCGGGGATAAATCCCTGCCTGCCGCGCTTCGTCCGGACGAAAAAAGATATCCCCGCCGCCCCCGCGGCCATCAGCATGCGCGCCCTGCAATTGGCGAGGACGTCATGGCGAAAGCGCGCGACAAGGTAGAACCGCAAGTGACAAACAAGCTCGCTCGCCGCGCGGCAGGCGAAGCGATCAACGGAATCATCAAAGCCGGCGCGCGCGCCTACGACCGTAGCCGGGACCTGCCGGCCCTGATCCGCACAGAGCCGCCTTCAGGCGAAATGGAGACGGCTGAAGTGCTGCAATCCATCGTGATGCGGCTGCAGCGGGCCCTCCGCGCGGAACGCAATCGCGCGCGCTCAGGCCATTGGACGTATGACCTCAATCGGCACATCGCGCTTCATCAGGCGCACGAAGCCGAAGGCCGGCGCCTTGCAGCATTGAGAGGCAGGCACGGCTGAAGCCGGTCGGCAATCAGCGCGCGGCTTTCCGTCCAAGCCCCATCTTCTTGGCGAGCGCGGAACGCGCCTTGGCGTAGTTCGGCGCCACCATGGGATAGCTCGCCGGCAGGCCCCATTTGTGCCTGTATTCCTCAGGCGTCAGCTCGTATTGCGTGCGCAGATGCCGTTTCAACGACTTGAACTTCTTGCCGTCCTCCAAGCAGATTAGATAATCCGGCGTCACGGATTTCTTCACCGATACCGCCGGGGCCAAGGGCGGCGTTTTCGGCTCAGTTGCGCCGGTTGCCGTCCGATGCAGAGCCTTGTGGACGTCTTGTATAAGCATCGTCAGGTCGTCTGAAGCGATATTGTTGGTGCTCACGTAAGCCGCAACGATGTCAGCCGTGAGTTCGATAAGATGATTCTGTTGCATGGCCTCGATTCACTCGTCCCTCTGGTCCGCCGAAGAAGGAACAACAGACGCAGAGCTATAGTAACAGCCCACAGCAATTGCAAACGCACAGTCAGCAACGACGCAAACCACAACTAAAGAACGGCGCGGGCGACTAAAGTGGCATGCGCGTGCGGGTTGGAATCTCCCGGTGGGTTCCATTAGAAATCACCAGGACGGGAGGGTGGCGCATGCGCGTGGTGAGCCTGGCGGGCTTCCTCATGGTGTTCTGGCTTGCGCTGTCGGGGCACTATACGGCGTGGCTTATCGGGATGGGCGTCGTGAGCACGCTCGCCGTTGTGTACGTCGCGCGCCGCATGGGCGTGGCCGACATGGAAGGCCATCCCGTTCAGATGCTCCCCGGCGCGCCGCTCTACTTCCCCTGGCTGGCCAAGGAGATCGCCCTCTCCGCTTGGCGTGTCACGCGGATCATCCTCAATCCCCGGCTGCCGATCTCACCGACCATGACGGTCGTGACTGCCGGCCAAAAGACCACCGCCGGCATGGCCACCTATGCCAATTCCATCACCCTGACACCCGGCACGATTACTGTCGGCGCGAGCGGCGACCAGCTCACTGTCCACGCTTTGGTCAGCGAGAACGCAAGCGAACTGGAAGCCGGCGAGATGGACGCCCGTGTCACCCGATTTGAGGGCCACGCATGATGTTCGCTGTGGCCGCTGCCGCCATTCTCGCCGCGCTGGCGCTTGCCGTGGCCCGCGCCATCTCTGGGCCCACATTGTTTGACCGCGTGCTTGCCGGCAACACCGTGGGAACCCTCGCCGTCATGCTGCTTGCCGTATTTGGTTTTCTGACCGAGCGGCCGGAATTCCTCGATATCGGGCTGACATACGGCCTGCTCAATCTGATCGGCACGCTCGCCGTACTGAAGTTCTTTCGCCACGGCGACCTTGCCTACGACGTTGAAGAGAAGGACGCGCGGTGATCGCGACACTTGTCGATATCGCCAGCTGGGCGCTCATCGCCGCGGGCGCGTTCTTCATCCTGGTCGGCGCTCTGGGCCTGTGGCGCATGCCTGAGCTTTTCACGCGCATGCACGCCGCAAGCGTCATCGATACGCTTGGCGCTGGTCTTCTGATCGCCGGTCTGATCCTGCAGGCCGGCTTTGATCTTGTTGCGCTGAAACTCCTTTTCATCTTCTTGTTGCTGTTCATCTTTGGTCCGGTCGTGACGCACGCCCTCGCCCAGGCTGCGTTGCATGAGAAGATCGAGCCGCTCCTCACCGAAGATCGGCGCGCCTCCCGCGCCCACGACGCGCCCGGGAGGCAGCAATAGAATCCTTCATCAACGCCGCGCTGTTGACGCTGCTCATCTTCGTGACGATCGGCATCATTCAACAGCGTCGCTTGTTCGCTGTCGTCATTCTGGCAGGCGCCTACAGCTTCCTCATGGCAAGCGTGATGCTTGTCCTGGACGCCGTCGACGTCGCGCTGACGGAGGCATCCGTCGGCGCCGGCATCTCGACCGTCGTTCTCCTCGCCACGCTTCATCTTACAAAGACCATCGAAATCCACTCCCTGCGGCCGACCGCCATCCCGCTCCTCTTGTCGATAGTCGTCGGCATGCTGATCGTCTGGGGCACGCTCGGGCTTCCGCCGTTCGGCACGGCGGACTCGCCGATTCACGCGCACGTTGCGCCGCGCTACCTCAGTCAATCCATCGCCGAGACCGGCGTCCCCAATGTGGTCACCGCCGTCCTGGCCGATTATCGCGGGTTCGACACGTTGGGCGAAGTCACCGTCATCTTCACCGCCGGCATCGGCGTGATGCTGCTTCTACGCGGCCTTCGCCGGCGCGATGAAGGCCGTTCAGGGGCCGAACAATGAGCCTCGACCTCATCCTGCGCGTCGGCACCAAGCTGATCCTGCCGTTCATCCTGCTCTTTGCGCTTTATGTGCAGTTTCACGGCGATTACGGGCCGGGCGGCGGCTTCCAGGCCGGCGTCATCGCCGCCGGCACGATCATCCTTTACGCCATCACCTTCGGCATCCGCGCCGCACAGCGGGTTGTGCCGAGGATCGTCGCTGAGCGCATGGTGCCGCTCGGCATCCTGATCTTCGCCGGCACCGGGGCGGTCGCGATGCTGCTCGGCGGCAACTTCCTCGATTATTCCGTCCTTGCCCACGATCCCGTGCATGGGCACGAATGGGGCATCTTCCTGGTGGAGTTCGGCGTGCTGGTCACCGTGGCCGGCACCATGCTCTCGCTCTTCTATGCCTTCGTGGAGCGAGGTCGCTGATGGACATCCTTTTCGACCTGGCCGAACGCTACAATTACGCAGCCACGATCTTCCTGATGGTCGCCGGTCTCTACATCGTGATTGCGCGCGGCAACATGGTGAAGAAGCTCGTTGGCCTGTCGATCTTCCAGACCTCTGTCTACCTCCTCTTCATCGAGCCGTCGAAAATCGTCGGCGGCACGGCGCCGATCATCGACCCGGACTTCTCCATCTATTCCAATCCCCTGCCCCACGTTCTGATCCTGACCGCCATTGTCGTCGGCGTCGCCACGATATCGCTCGGGCTCGCCCTCATCGTGCGGATCAACGAGGCCTACGGAACGATCGAAGAGGACGAGATCCTCAATAACGGTGACGGCGGATGAGTTCGGTGCTCCCGCACCTCCCCGCGCTGCAGGTCGTGATTCCGCTGTTCGGCGCCGTGATCGCCGCCTTCCTGCGGCGCGGCGCGCTCGCCTTTGCCGTAGCGCTCGCCGTGACCTGGCTCATGCCCATCATTGCCGCCGCGATGCTCTGGCAGGTCATAGAGACCGGTCCGATCTCCTATGCGATGGGCGGATGGGAACCGCCCTGGGGCATCGAGTACCGGGTCGATCTGCTGAGCGCTTTCGTGCTGCTCCTGGTTTCAGGCGTCGCCGCGGCGATCATGCCGTTCGCACGGCAAAGCGTGACGCTGGAGATCGACGAGAGCCGCGAGGCCTGGTTCTACTGCATGTATCTCTTATGCCTCACCGGGCTTCTCGGCATCACCATTACCGGCGACGCATTCAACGCTTTCGTCTTCCTCGAAGTCTCGTCACTGTCATCCTATGTGATGATCGCCAACGGCCTCGACAGGCGCGCCCTTCTCGCCGCGTTCCAATATCTCGTCATGGGCACGGTCGGCGCGACGTTCTATGTCATCGGCGTCGGCTTCCTCTATCTCCTGACCGGCAGCCTGAACTTTGTCGACATCGCCGACCGCTTGGCGAATGTCGGACCGGAGCAATTCAGCGCCATGGTCGCCGCGCTCGCCTTCGTCAGCGCCGGAATTGGCATCAAGCTCGCGCTCTTTCCGCTGCACGCGTGGCTCCCCAACGCCTACGCCTTCGCCCCCTCCTTCGCCACCGCCTTCCTGGCGGCGAGCGCAACGAAGGTCGCCGTCTATCTCATTATTCGGCTTTATTATTCCGTCTTCGGCGGCGCCATCGATTACGCCGCGCTGCCGATCAGCGAGGTGATCATTGTCTTGTCGGTGGCGGCGATGTTCATCGCCTCCGCCATTGCGGTGTTTGAGAACAATCTGAAACGCATGCTCGCTTATTCGTCGGTCGCCCAGATCGGCTACGTCACGCTTGGCATCGGCCTTGCCAACCAGGCAGGGCTCACCGGCGGCATTGCGCATCTCTTCAACCACGCCGTGATGAAAGGCGCGCTCTTCGTCGCGCTTGGCTGCGTCTTCTTCCGCGTCGGGTCGTGCCTGCTGAATGACGTCACCGGCCTCGGGCGCCGCATGCCGATCACCATGGCCGCCTTCGCCATTGCCGGCCTTGGATTGATCGGAACGCCGGGCACGGTCGGGTTCGTCTCAAAATGGTATCTGGCGCAAGGCGCGCTCGATAGCGGATCGTGGCTCTTGGTGTTCGCCATCGTCGCAAGCTCCGTGATCTCGGTCGTCTATGTCGGTCGGGTGGTGGAAATCGTCTGGTTCCGCGAACCGACCTCCAAAGCCGTCATTGAGGCATCCGATCCGCCGCTGTCGATGTTGCTGCCGTTGATCGCGCTGACGGCTGCCGTCGTCTATTTCGGCATTGAGACAAGCGCCTCCGCAGGCCTCGCCAGCCGCGCCGCGGAGATGCTGACAGGCGCACTACCGACTGCGGAATTGCCCGCCGGAGCGCCCGAATGACGCCGGACGCCCTCCTCATTGCCGCGCTCGCTATCCCTTTTATCGGCGCGGTGCTGATCCCGCTTTTCTCAAACCACCCGAACGTACGCGAAGCCGTGACCCTCGTTACGGCAGCGCTCCTCTTCGTCACCGTCGCGGCAATCGCCGGTTCTCTCTCTGAGGGCGTAGAGCTTCAGGCCGTGGGGATCGACGTCTTCGCCGGCATCGCCTTCGCCTTTCGCGTTGAGCCGCTTGGCATGCTCTTCGCGCTCGTCGCCTCGTCGCTTTGGATCGTCAACTCCATCTACTCCATCGGCTACATGCGCGCTAGCGATGAGCCGCGCCAGACGAGCTACTATGTGTGCTTCGCGATCGCCGTGGGGAGCGCCATCGGGATCGCCTTCGCGCAGAACCTCTTCACGCTCTTCCTGTTCTACGAGGCGCTGACCATCTCCACCTACCCGCTTGTCACTCACAAGCGGGACGCCGAAGCGATGCGCTCTGGCCGGCTCTATCTGCTGCTGCTTCTGGGCACGTCCATGGCGCTTCTGCTGCCGGCAATTTTCGCGACATTCGCGCTGGCCGGCACACTCGACTTCAAGGCGGGCGGCATCCTGACCGGCACGGCAAGCGGCGCGACGCTGGCGCTCCTGCTCTTTCTTTATGTCTTCGGCATCGGCAAGGCGGCCGTGATGCCCGTGCATTCCTGGCTGCCGGCGGCGATGGTTGCGCCCACGCCGGTCTCGGCACTTCTGCACGCCGTCGCCGTCGTAAAGGCCGGCGTGTTCACCATTCTCAAGGTGATGGTCTACGTCTTCGGCATCGACCTTCTGCAAGAACTGAGCGCCGCCGACATCCTCCTCTACGTCGCCGCATTCACTGTGCTCCTGGCGTCGCTGATCGCCATGACGCAGAACAATTTGAAGCGCCGCCTCGCCTACTCCACCGTTTCGCAGCTCTCCTACATCGTTGTCGGCGCGCTGCTCGCCACCCAGCTCGGCGTCATCGGCGGCGCCATGCAGATCGCCATGCATGCCTTCGGCAAGATCACCTTGTTCTTCTGCGCCGGCGCCATATACGTCGCCGCCCATAAGGTCGAGGTCAGCGAGCTCGACGGGCTTGGGCGGGTCATGCCCGTCACCTTCGGCGCGTTTCTGATCGGCGCATTGTCGATCATCGGCCTGCCGCCCTTCGGCGGCCTGTGGAGCAAATGGTTCCTGCTTCTCGGTGCGCTTGAGGCCAAGCACATCGCCATCTTGGTCGTGCTGGTGTTCTCCTCGCTCCTCAACATCGCCTACCTCCTGCCCATTCCGTTCAGAGGCTTCTTCGGCCGGGCGCCGGACGGAAGCCCGCACAGCACCGGCGGCTTCCAGGAAGCGCCACTACCCTGCCTGATTGCGCTCAGTGTCACGGCACTCGGCTGCGTCTTGCTGTTCTTTTTCGCCGAACCGCTTCACGCGCTCGCCGCCGCCATTCCGTTGCGATAGGACGATCCCGCAATGACCACGCCATCTGACCAGAACGACCACGGCAAGCCGGCCGACGGCAGGCGACACATCTTCGACAATCCGAAGAATGTCTGGCGCATCATCTACGCGCTTCACGCGATCTGCGCGGTCTCAATCCTCGCCGAATTCTTCATCCACCGCCACGTCGTGCATTCCTGGGAGGCGCTGTTCGGCTTCTACGGAATCTATGGCTTCGTCGCCTGCGTCATCCTGGTGCTCTTCGCCAAGGAGATGCGCAGGGTGCTGATGCGCCGGGAAGAATATTACGATGAGTAGCGTCGCGCCCTTCCTCGTCTTCTTCGTCGGCGCGCTTCTGGTCGCTGTCACGTCGGGCGTGCCGCGCGCAATCATCCTGCTCGCCATCCCGGTGGTTGGCGCCGTCAACTTGCTTGGCACGGAACCGGGCGCTGGCGGGCTCGTCTCGCTCTTCGACTACACGCTGATTCTGGTCAACGCCGACAAGCTCAGCCTGCTCTTCGGTTATCTCTTCCACCTCGCTGCCTTCCTCGGCGTGATCTTCTCATTGCATGTCAAGGACCGCATCCAACCGGTTGCGGCGATTCTCTATTCCGGCAGCGCCTTGGGCGTCATCTTCGCCGGAGACCTGATCACGCTCTTCGTCTTCTGGGAGCTTCTGGCGGTCACCTCTGTATTCCTCATTCTGGCGCGCCAAAGCCAGCGCGCGAACCAGGCCGCGATACGCTACCTGCTCATCCAGGTGGGCTCCGGCTTCCTCCTTCTTGCCGGCATTCTCATCCGCGTGTGGGAGACGGGCTCCACCACCGTTGAGCCGATCGCGCTGGAAGGCCTCTCCGCCTGGCTCATCTTCCTCGCCATCGGCATCAAATGCTGCTTCCCGCTTCTGCACAATTGGTTGACCGACGCCTATCCTGAAGCGACGCCGACCGGCACCGTCTTCCTCAGCGCCTTCACCACCAAGACCGCCATCTATGTGCTGGCGCGCTGCTTCGCCGGCGAGACGCTGCTCGTCTATATCGGCGCGGTCATGGCGATGTTCCCGATCTTCTACGCCGTGATTGAGAACGATCTGCGCCGCGTGCTCGCTTACAGCCTGATCAACCAGCTCGGGTTCATGGTCTGCGGCATCGGCATCGGCACGGCGCTCGCGCTCAACGGCGCGGTCGCTCATGCCTTCTCGCACATCATCTATAAGGCGCTGCTTTTCATGTCGATGGGCGCGGTCCTCTACCGCACTGGCAAGATCAACGGCTCGGAGCTCGGCGGCCTCTATAAATCCATGCCGTGGACGGCCGGCTTCTGCATCGTCGGCGCCGCCTCCATTTCCGCCTTCCCGCTCTTCTCCGGCTTCATCTCAAAGTCCATGGTCCTGACGGCGGCGCTGAAGGAAGGTCATCCGATTGTCTGGTTGGCGCTCTTGTTTGCGTCGGCCGGCGTCTTCCACCACGCCGGCATCAAGATTCCCTATTTCGCGTTCTTTGCGCACGATTCCGGCATCCGCACGAAAGAAGCGCCGCCCAACATGCTGATCGCCATGGCGCTCGCCGCGGCGATCTGCATCTTCATCGGCGTCTATCCCTGGCCGCTCTACGCGATGCTGCCATTCCCCGTGGACTACGCGCCCTACACGGCCGAGCACGTGCTGACCCAAAGTCAGCTCCTCTTCTTCTCCGCGCTCGCCTTTGTGTGGCTCAACCTCACGCACCTCTATCCGCCGGAACTCCCCGGCGTGAACATCGACGCCGAATGGAGCTACCGCAAAGCCCTGCCCGCCATTGGGCTGGCAATGTTGGCGATCGGCCGGCGCGGACGGGCCCACGCACTTCGCACCGCAACGCGCGTGCTGCGGCAGATACACGCCGCGATCTATCGCCAATCCGGGCCGCAAGGGGCGCTCGCCCGCACCTGGCCCACCGGCAACATGGCGTTTTGGACCACCGTCGTTCTGGCGATGGTCCTGATCCTTTCCTACGTCTGAGCAGGACCGACGGCCCGACCCACGAAACAGGCAGAAGCCGCTTGTGCTTGCGGTGAATTCTGCCTACCTCCGCTTCGCCATGCAGAAGCCACTCAGCCCCCCCAGCGCCAAAAAGCACCCCGTCACCCACACTCGCCACGGCCACACCCGCGTCGATGATTACGCTTGGCTGCGCGCCGACAATTGGCAGGACGTGATGCGCGATCCTTCGGTGCTGTCGCCCGAAATCCGCGATTACCTTGAGGCGGAGAACGCCTATTTTTCCGAGCAGATGGCCGACACGGAGGGTCTGCAGGAGACACTCTTCAAAGAGATGCGTGGGCGCATCAAGGAGGACGATTCCACCGTTCCCGCGCCCGACGGGCGTTATGCCTATGCGACACGCTACGTGGAAGGCGGCCAGCATCCGCTTTTTGTGCGTGAGAAGCGCGAAGGCGGCGGCGAAGAGGTGTTGCTCAATGGCGACGCGCTTGCCGAAGGCCATGCCTATTACAAGATCGCCGGCGCCTCGCATTCGCCTGATCACAAGCAGCTCGCCTGGGCGCACGATGCCGCCGGTTCGGAATATTTCACGCTCTGCGTGCGCGACCTGGCAAGCGGCGAGGACCTGCCGGAGATCATTCCCGATACCGGAAGCGGCGGCGTGTGGTCAGCGGATTCCAAGCACGTCTTCTACGTGCGGCTCGACGAGAACCACCGGCCCTCAAAGGTCTTCCGCCACAAGCTTGGGACAAGCGTCGATGACGACGTGCTGGTCTATGAGGAGCCTGATCCCGGATATTTCGTTCATATCGGCAAGACGCAATCCGACCGCTTCATCGTCATTCACGCCCATGACCACGAGACCGCGGAGGCCTGGATCATCCCCGCGGACGCCCCGGAGACGGAGCCGGCACTGATCGCTCGTCGCGAGACGGCCACCGAATACGGCCTCGACGAAGCCGATGGCCGTTTCTTCATTCTGACAAACGCCGACGCCGCGGAGGACTTCAAGATCGTCACCGCACCGATCGACCAGCCGGGCCGCGAGAACTGGGTCGATCTGATCCCGCATGAGCCCGGGCGGCTCATCCTCTCGCTCACAGTGTATAAGCGTCACATGGTGCGGCTGGAGCGTAAAGAGGGCCTGCCGCGCATCGTCGTGCGTCGCCTTGCCGACGGCGCGGAGCACGTTATCGCGTTTGAGGAGGAAGCCTATTCGCTGGGGCTGGCGGGCGGCTACGAGTTCGACACCGACACACTGCGCTTCACCTATTCCTCCATGGCGACGCCGGCGCGCGTCTACGATTACGACATGGAGACGCGCGAGCGCGTGTTGCGCAAGGAACAGGAGGTGCCCTCCGGCCATGATCCGGCGCTCTATGTCACGCGCCGCATCTTCGCGCCGGCAGCCGACGGCGAGACGGTTCCCGTCTCGCTCCTCTACCGCAAGGACACGCCGATCGACGGTTCGGCGCCGTGCCTGCTCTACGGCTACGGCTCCTACGGCATCACCATACCGGCCGCGTTCTCCGTGACGCGGCTGTCGCTTGTGGATCGTGGCTTCGTCTACGCCCTCGCCCATATTCGCGGCGGCAAGGACAAGGGCTACCGCTGGTACGAGGCCGGCAAGCGCAAAGCCAAGCCGAACACCTTTGGCGACTTCATCGCCGCTGCTGAGCACCTTGCGCGCGAATCCTACACGGCGCGCGGCAAGATCGTGGCGGAGGGCGGCTCCGCCGGCGGCATGCTGATGGGCGCAGTCGCCAACATGACCACCGACCTCTTCGCCGGCATTATCGCCAACGTGCCCTTCGTGGATGTCCTCAACACCATGCTCGACGACACGCTGCCGCTCACGCCGCCGGAATGGCCCGAATGGGGCAACCCGATCGCCAGCGCGGAGGATTATGAGACGATCCGCGCCTACTCACCCTACGACAACGTCGCTGCCAAGCCCTACGCGCCGATCCTTGCCCTTGCCGGCCTGACGGACCCGCGCGTCACCTATTGGGAGCCGGCCAAATGGGTGGCGCGGTTGCGTGCCACCAAGACGGACGGAAACCTGCTTCTCCTGCGCACCAATATGGACGCAGGACATGCCGGCGCGGCGGGTCGTTTCGACGCGCTGAAGGAGACCGCAATCGAGCTTGCCTTTGCGTTGAAGATGACGGGCAAGGCAGGCGAAGTGCCGCGCCCGGCATCTTGACGCGCCGCTCCGCGGTTGCCCGGCTGCTTGATTACGCTAGAAGGAAACAGATCGCGCGGCACGACCCAATCATCACCCGACGAGACGATCAATCTCAACTGAGGAGACCAATATGGCTTTCACGCTCCCCGACCTGCCCTACGCCTACGATGCGCTCAGCCCCCATATGTCGGCGGAGACGCTGGAATTTCATCACGACAAGCACCACAACGCCTATCTCGTCGCCATGACCGGCATGATCGAAGGCACCGAATACGAGTCGATGTCGCTTGAGGACATCTGCACGAAGAGCTTCAAAGAGAACCCAAAACTCTTCAACCAGGCCGGCCAGTTCTACAACCACATCCACTTCTGGAAGTGGATGAAGCCGAATGGCGGCGGCGCCATCCCGGGCGCGCTTGAGGCGAAGATCAACGAGGACCTCGGAGGCGTCGACGCGTTCCGCACCGCCTTCATCCAGGCCGGCGTGACCCAGTTCGGCTCCGGCTGGGCATGGCTGGCGCTGAAGGGCGGCAAGTTGGAAGTCATGCAGACGCCGAACGGTGAGAATCCGCTGGTGCATGGCGCCAAGCCGCTGCTCGGCGTCGATGTGTGGGAGCACTCCTATTACATCGACTTCCGTAACGCCCGGCCCAAATATCTGGAGACCTGGTTCGACAATCTAGTGAACTGGGACTACGTGGCTGAGCTTTACGAAGGCTGAGCCCGGCGATGGCACCGCCATGCGATCCTTGGTCTTCTGCACGTCCTATCCTTTGTCATCCCGGCCGACCCCGGACTTGATCCGGGGGAGGGCCGGGACCCATAGTCCGAAGAGGATAGAACGAACCCAGGCGCATGGTCTTTCACGCGCGCTCGGCGGTGTTCGTGGGTCCCGGTCTTGGCCTGACGGCCAAACCGGGATGACAACCGAGAGGGGCCGCTTAGCCGGGACGACGCGGGAGGCAACAAGCGGAACGTGAGGGACAGGTGATGCGGCGCGCACTTCTCTACATTGTCGGCTTGGCGATCGTCGTTGTGCTGACGGGATGGTTCATCACCGCGCCTGCACCCATCTCCGCCGCTGCACTGCCCGACCACGAACCCGACCTCGCCAATGGCGAAATCATGTTCTACGCCGGCGGCTGCGCTTCCTGCCATTCCGCGCCTGACGCGAAGGACGATGACAAGCTGAAGCTCGGTGGCGGCCGCGAGCTGAAGACCGATTTCGGCACCTTCCGCGTACCCAACATCTCGCCCGACCCGGAGACCGGCATGGGCGGCTGGTCGACCATCGACTTCGTCAATGCGGTGATGCACGGCGTGTCGCCCGGCGGCGCGCACTATTATCCGGCCTTCCCCTTTTCGTCCTATATCCGCATGAAGGTCGAGGACGTCATCGACATGAAGGCGTTCATCGATACGCTGCCGCCGGTGTCCAACCAGGTGGCCGACCACGATCTTGGCTTTCCGTTCAACATCCGCCGCGGCGTCGGCGTTTGGAAGCTTCTCCACCTGTCGCCGGAGCCGGCGCTGACCATCGCCGATGCGTCTGAAGAAGTGCTGCGCGGCCAGTATCTCGCCGAAGGCCCCGGCCATTGCGGCGAATGCCATACGCCACGCGACGCCATGGGCGGCCTGAAGCTCGCGCAATGGTTCGCCGGTGCGCCCGATCCGGAAGGCCCCGGCATCAATCCCAACATCACCCCGCACGCTGATGGCCTAGCCTGGTCCGAAAGCGAGATCGTCGACACGTTCATCACCGGATTCACACCGGATTTCGACACGCTCGGCGGCACCATGTCGCTGGTGCAGTGGAACCTGTCGCGCCTCCCGGAAACCGACGTGCGCGCCATCGCGGCCTATCTGAAGGCCGTGCCGGCGCTGCCTGACGCCGTCGTCGCGAAGGCGGCGGATGAAGTGCAGGACTATTAGAGCCCTCACCCGCCGCCGATGATTTGGCCACTGCTCTCAGGCGAAATCGACCTCGTTCGACCACGGCATCGAAAGGAGCCGTCGGCCGGTCGCAGCGTAGATCGCGTTGGCGACCGCCGGCAGTGACGGCGGCAGGCCCGGTTCGCCCACGCCGGTGGGCGGCTCGGCGGAGGGCACGATGTGAACCTCAATCGCGCCGATATCGGTGATCAGCAGCGGCTCGTAATCGTGGAAGTTCGACTGATCCACGCTGCCCTCGGTGAACGTCACCTGATTGCGCATGGCAGCGCCCAGGCCGTAGCCGATACCGCCTTCCATCTGCGCGCGGATGACATCCGGGTTCACGGCAACGCCGCAATCCACCGCACAGATGATCTTCTCAATCTTCACCCGGCCATCGGTGACGGACACTTCGGCAACCTCCGCCACAAAACTGTGGAACGATTCGTGCACGGCAACGCCGCGGAACCGCCCCTCAGGCAACGGCTCGCCCCAGCCTGCCTTCTCCGTCGCGAGCTTTAGAACGCCGGCCATCCGCTGCTGCCGCTTGTCGTCGCCAGCCAGCAGCGCCAGCCGATAATCGACCGGATCGCGGCCGGCCGCTTCAGCCACCATGTCCATCACGACTTCCATGGCATAGGCGGTGTGGGTGTGACCGACGGAGCGCCACCACAAAACCGTGTTGGGGCTCTGGCCGTCGCTCAACCCGACCGACATCATCGGGATCGGATAGGGTGTGTTGTTGACGCCCTCCACCGAGGTCTGATCGATACCGTCCTTTACTGCCGCCTGCTCAAACGCCGTTCCCTTGAACAGCGATTGGGTGGCGACACGATGGTCCCAGCCAAGAATGCCGCCCTCGTCATCGACCCCGACGCGCACACGGTGCGCTGCCATCGGGCGATAGCGGCCGCCGACAAAATCGTCCTCACGCGTCCACACCAGCTTGACCGGAATGTTGCCGCCCATCAGGGCGAACGCCATGGCCGCCTCGGTGGTGTAATCGGCGGTGAACGTGCCGCGGCGGCCGAAGGACCCGCCGGCATAGAGCGTGTTCACCTCAACATTGCTCGGCTCAATGCCTAAAACACCGGCGACATAAGGCTGTGTGAGGCCCGGCATCTGGCACCCGTCATGGACGCGCACGCCGGTCTCCGTCGGCTCGATGGTGCAGCTCAACGGCTCCATCGGCGAATGCGTCAGGTAGGGTACGAAGAAATCGGCTTCCACGACATTTGCCGCATCGCTGATCGCCGCCGCGGTCGCCGAGCGGTCGCCGCCCTCGCGCGTCTCGTATTCCGGCGCGTCGAGAAGCGCCATGTGCGCCGCCGCGATCTCCTCCGTCGATCGGGTCTCCGCCTCTGACAGGTCCCACTCCGCCGTGATCGCATCGCGCGCCTGGATCGCCGCCCAGGTGGACTTGGCATAGACCGCAACGCCATGGCTCGTCGGCAGAGCCTTGGCGTCGATATAGCCGGGCAAGTCGGCCGCACCGCTGGCGTCGAAGCTCTTCAGTTTGGCACCGATATTGGCCGGCCGCAGGATGACCGCATGGACCATGCCGGGAAGCCGCACATCCATCGAGAAGACTGCCGAGCCGTCGGTCTTTGCGCGACTGTCTTTGCGCGCCAGACGCTCCCGGCCGATCAGCGTGAACTGTGACGGGTCCTTGAGCGTCGGCTCCGCCGGTGGCGTCATGGCCGAAGCCGCCGCGACGAATTCGCCAAAGCCGGCCGACCGATCGCCGCTCCGAATCATGCCGTTCTCAACGCGGATGGCGTCGGCTGAGACACCCCACGCCTCCGCCGCCGCGGCAACAAGCATGGCGCGCGCCGCAGCGCCCGCCTGCCGGTATTGCATGAACGAATTGGCCATGGCGGTGGATCCGCCCGTGGCCTGAACTTGAAAGAAGAGGTTGTTGTAATCGGGATGGGCCGGCGCAAATTCGATCTCTACGGCGTCCCAATCGGCATCCAGCTCCTCCGCGATAAGTGTCGTCAGGCCGGTGGTCGTGCCCTGCCCCATCTCGAAATGCTTGATGAGGACGGTCACGACGCCGTCGCTGTCGATGCGCACGAACGGGTTGAACTGCTGAGCCCCTTGCCCGGCGAGCGCTCCGGCCCTGTCAAATCCGATAACGAGCCCTGTGCCGGCCAGCGCCGTCGCGCCTGCGAGGAAGCTACGGCGGGAGATGTCGATATTCATCGCCTCAGGCCTCCATCATTTCGGCCGCGTAATGAATGGCCGCGCGGATGCGTTGGTAGGTCGCGCAGCGGCAGACATTGCCGCTCATAAAGGCGTCGATGTCTTCGTCGCTCGGGCGCGGATTGCTCTCCAGAAGGCCGATCGCCGACATGATCTGCCCCGATTGGCAATAGCCACACTGCACGACATCGAGCGTGCGCCATGCGGTCTGAACGGCCTCCGCCACGTTGCCCGTCGCGCCTTCGATAGTCGTCACAGACGCGCCCTCAAGGTCGCCGAGAAAGGCCTGGCAGGAGCGCATCGGCGTGCCGTCGACATGCACCGTGCACGCCCCGCAGAAGGCGATCCCGCACCCAAATTTCGTCCCGGTCAGCCCAACGTCATCGCGCAAGGCCCAAAGAAGCGGAGTGTCGGGCGGCGCGTCGATTGACACGGTCTCGCCGTTCAGTGTGAGCTGTGTCGCCAAGGGAGCCTCCTGCGGAATCGTGTATACTCGTCAGTGTAACGACCAACGCGCCGATGTAAACTGGTGAGTTTACTAGAGGGGTAGCCCCGCCTATAAACTCCGCGTGATCAGGCTGGGACGCTCGAATGCCGCCACTGGAATGCAAGAGGAAGCAGATCATCGACGCGGCGATCGCTGAGTTCCAGCAGCGCGGCTTCCAAGGCGCCAACATGGACCGCATCGCCGCGTGCGCTGAAGTCTCCAAGCGGACCGTCTACAATCACTTTGAGAGCAAGGAAGCGCTGTTCCGCTCCATCGCCGATCGCGCCCGCGACCAGGTCCGGGAGGCGATTCAGGTCACTTACGACTCGGACAAGCCGCTCCGCCCACAGCTTCTGGAGCTCGGCCGCGCCGAAGGACAATTGCTTCGCTCAGACGACTTCATGAGCATGATGCGCATGGGCACAAGCGAGCTTCTGCGCGACCCGGATTTGGCGCGTCGCCTCAATCTGCCCTCCGTGCATGAAGGGATTTTCGGGTCTTTCTTCCACGCCGCCGCGGAAAGCGGCACGCTGCGCGCCGACGATCCTGATCGCGTCGCCAAGCAGTTCCTCGGAATGATCAAGGCGCAGGCGTTCTGGCCGGCGGTCTTTTCAGGCACGCTCGTGGCAGAAGAGGAAATCGATCGGATCGTGGAGGCGAGCGTCGACACGATCGTGTCGGCCTACGGCGCAGAAGACAAAAACGCTTAGCGCTCCGCAGGCCGGGTTTGTTGTGCGGGCCGCACGCCCGATCGAACCCCGAGCTAGCGCAACCCCCGCCGACAGATCGCATAGTTCATCGGCCCGCGGTCCATATAGGTCAGGGCCTGGTTATGCCAGATGCGGCATTCTCTTTCGCTGTGAAAGCACCCGCGCGCCGAGAACGGATAGTACTGGTCCTGCACGTTGTCCCAGCGCCGGCCGGCGATCTCGCCGTACCAGGTCGCATCCGGTCCGATCGCCGCCGCGATCTGATTGCAATCGCCTGCGACCGGCGGGCGCGGCGCCTGATAGGCGAACGCGTCGTGGAGCGGACTTGCCACGCTGATTGGAGCGATAATGGCCAGCATCATGGCTAGACCAAGGATTCTACGCATCTCGTTCTCCGACTCTGCCCCGCTCTTCGCCTGAATCGTCCTCTCGCCGCGCATTCCTTAGGCGTGCGCCCAATCCCAATAGAGCTCTCGCGCCTTGGCATGCATCGGACCGGGCTGCAGCTCGCGATCCTCAATCCGACTAACCGGCACCACCTTGGAGTAATTACCGGTGGTGAATATCTCGTCCGCATCGAGGAAATCTTCAACCGTCAGAATCGTCTCCAGAACCTCCTGCCCTGCTTCGCGGAGCAGCGTGATCACGCGTTGGCGCGTGATGCCGTTGAGGAATGTCCGGTTCGGCGCCGGCGTCAGAACCACCCCGTCCTTCGCCATGAAAATGTTCGACGTGCCGGTCTCCGCGACGTTCCCCAGCATGTCGCGCACCAGCGCATTGTCGAAGCCCCGCGCGCGGGCCTCCGTGATGGCACGGCCGTTGTTGGGATAGAGGCACCCCGCCTTGGCGTCCGTCGGCATGCACTCGATCGTCGGACGCCGAAACGGCGAGACGGAAAGCGACAGGCCGGCCGGCGGCGGCATCGGCGTTTCGTGCATGCACAGGAGAAAGCGCGTTGAGTCCGGATCGGGCGGCACGGACATGAACCCGCCCTGCTCGGCCCAATACATCGGTCTGATATAGAGCGCCGCGTCGGGCGCGAAGCGCTTCGCGCCGTCCTCAGCCAGACCCACCATGGTCTCAACGTCCACACTCGGCTTAAGCCCCAGCGACAGCGCCGAGGCGTTGACGCGGGCCGCGTGCCGGTCGAGATCGGGCATCACGCCCTCAAACGCTCGCGCCCCATCAAAAACGCTTGAGCCCAGCCAGACGGCATGCGTACGCGGACCGAAGATCGGCACGTTCCCCTCGTGCCAATCGCCGTCAAGGTAGGTCCAGGTTTGCGACCATTCCGCCATCTCTGACCTCTTCCCGCGTCCATCGCGGCTCAGATCATGGTCAATTATCCCGTCTTGGCCCTTCTGTCTCCTGGCAATTCGGCGCTTCTCGCCAGGAATGCCGGGCCCGCCGCCGGGTGTTGTCGTCAGGCGTTGTCGTCCCCCGGCCCGCCGGCGGCCGCCACGGCGTCTCTCAGATGGCCGGCAAGATTATCGCCGAAATCTTCCTGCAGCTCCGCCAGGTCATCGGCGCTCAGCCCGGCGTCCTTGGCATAGGCCAGAAACTCCGCCGCAAGCTCCTCCGCATCCCGATCGAGCTCGTTGGCCGGAGCGGCCTGGACATTCTCCGCGATCCAGCCGGCAAGCAAATCCCTGGCCTTATGGGTCATGACTTGACCTCCTTCGCGTGCAACGTGCCCCCGAATTGGTTTATCAACTCCCTGTGCGGCGACAAGAGTCCTCCGGCCGAGCCCGCGAGCGGTGCCCGGACCGCCTCTTGAAGCCGTGAACGAAAGCAAAGGGCGACGCCATGTCTGATAGCAACAAACCTGTGCCGCAGGACGCGCTGACCGGCTACCTGGCCCCGGGCGGGAGCAATGTGAAGCTGGTCTATGTGCTTTATCTCGCAAGCGTGCTGATCGGCCTCACCGTGCTCGTCGGCCTGGTCATGGCCTATATCAACCGCCCTCAGGTGAGCGGAGCCTGGACGGAAAGCCATTACACCTACCTGATCCGCACATTCTGGATCGGCCTGCTCTATTCGGCCATATGCGTTGTCCTCATGTTCATCGGCATCGGCTTCCTCTTGCTTTTCGCCGTGCTCATCTGGGCGATCATCCGCTGCGTCAAGGGCCTCCAATGGGCGTCGGCCAGCAATCCGGTACCTAATCCGACGAGCTGGATCATCTGAGCCACTCCGCACCAAGCGACGAGCCATGACCTGCCCCCCATCATGACCTGCACTGTCTACGCCTTCGACGCCTACGGAACTTTGTTTGACGTTCACGCCGCGGTTCGCCGCCACGCTGACGCGGTCGGGCCCGATGCCGCGCGGCTCTCCGAAATCTGGCGCGCCAAGCAACTGGAATATTCCTGGGTACGGACGCTCTCCGGACGCTACCGAGACTTCTGGACGCTGACGGAGGAGGCGCTGGATTTTGCATTTGCCGCAGTTCCGAGTGCCCACAAGAACACCCGCACCGATCTCCTCGGCGCCTATCGCCGGCTGGATTGCTATCCGGAAGTGCCGGAAGTCATCCGCGCGCTGAAGCAGGACAACAAGCAGCTGGCCATTCTCTCCAACGGCTCGCCCGACATGCTGGCCGGCGCGGTCTCTGCCGCCGGCCTCGACGGCATCTTTGACGCGGTCCTGTCCGTTGACGAGATCAAGACCTACAAGTCTGACCCCCGGGTCTATGAGATGGTCGCCACGCAGTTTCGCGTCTATCCCGACGCCGTGTCGTTCCAGTCCTCAAACCGCTGGGACATTGCCGGCGCAACCGTCCACGGCTTCCGCACAGTATGGGTCAACCGTGCCGGCGCGCCGGATGAATATACCGACCTCTCGCCGTCCGCGGTTCTTAGGTCTTTGGAGGGCCTGACGCAGCTCGATTAGCAGCCCCTCCCGCATTTCGCTCCCGCTCCATGCGGGCTACGAATGGTCGCCGCGTTCTCGTAGCCCGGATGGAGCGAAGCGTAATCCGGGAGACGGATCAGCAACGATCATTCTCGATTGTCATCCTGGCTTGGCCGATAGGCCAAGGCCGGGACCCATGAACACCGACGGCACGGGAAGCTCCGGCCGGATGCGACATCAGTTTGCTCCGGTGGCTATAGGTTCCGGACAAGCGCGTTTCCCGCGCTTTCCGGAATGACAAAACGAGAGGGAGTGCGAACGAGGCCGCGCATTTCGCTCCCGCATCATGCGGGCGACGGATGGCCGCCGCGCTCTCGTGGCGCAATCCGGGATCGTTATCAGCCGCCGATCTCGGCCCTACGCCCCAAGCGCTGCCAACACGCGCGCCCAGGAGCGCGTGCCGCGATGATAGCTGTCGAGATTGTATTTCTCGTTCGGCGAATGAACGCGATCATCCGCATGGCCGAACCCGATCAAAAGCGAATCCATGCCGAGCATGTGCTTGAACTGCGTGACGATCGGGATGGAGCCACCCATGCCAATCAGCGCCGCTTCGCAGCCCCATTCATCCGAGAGCGCCTGCTGCGCCGTTCTGATCCACGGTCCGTCGCTCGGCTGGCTGATCGCCCGGTCGCCGCCATGATCGATGAAGCGCACCCGGCAATCGCCCGGCAGGCGATCCTTGACGAAATTGCGAAAGCCGTCGCGAACGCGGTCCGGATCCTGCTCGCCGACAAGCCGAAACGACACCTTCGCTGAGGCTTCCGCCGGGATCACCGTCTTGGCGCCCTCGCCGGCATAGCCACCGACCACGCCGTTCACCTCTGCCGTCGGCCGCGCCCAGATGTGCTCCAGCACCGAGTAGCCCGCCTCACCGGCCGGGATCGACAAGCCGACATCACCGAGAAACGCCGCACTGTCGAAGTCGAGCGCCTGCCAAAGAGCCCGCTGCTCAGCCGTCGGTTCAGCCACGCCGTCATAGAAGCCGGGGATCGTGATCCGGCCGTCGCTGTCGTGCAGACCTGAGAGGATATCGGCGAGCACATGGATCGGATTGCGCGCCGCACTTCCATAGAGGCCGGAATGCAAATCGTGGCTTGCCGCCTCAACGATCACCTCGTCGTAAACGAGCCCACGCAGCATGGTGGCGACCGCCGGCGTCCGCCGGTCCCACATATTCGTGTCGCAGACGAGAGCCACGTCCGCTTTCAATTCGTCGGCGTTCTCCGTCAGGAAGGGCACCATGCTGGGGCTCGACGATTCCTCCTCACCCTCCAAAAGCACGGTGAGATTGACCGGCAGCCGGCCCTCGACGTTCAACCACGCCCGCGCCGCCTCAAAGAAGGTCATGAGCTGACCCTTATCGTCGGCCGCGCCGCGCGCCAGGATGCGCTTTTCACCGTCCACCTCGACGATTGCGGGATCGAACGGATCGCGTGTCCAAAGCTCCAGCGGATCGACGGGCTGCACGTCGTAATGGCCGTAGAACAGGACATGCGGCGCGCTTTCGCCGGCGCCGCGATAGTGGCCCACGACCATGGGCAGCCCGATCGTGTCGCGCACGGCGGCTTCAATGCCCATGGCACTAAGCGTATCCGCACACCAACGCGCCGCCGCGCGGCAATCATCGGCGTAGGCTGAATCGGCGGAGATCGACTTAATCCGCAGGAGCTGAAACAGGCGCTCCAGACTTCCCTCAAGCTCTGAATCGATATGCGCCAGAATGGCGTCCAGCTGAGCCATGACGCTAACGCTTCAGCGAGCCGAGGATGCCGCGCACCAGCGCCCGCCCAAGCGAGCTCCCGACTGAGCGCACGACCGATTTCATCGCTGCCTCGGCGACCGTCTGGCGGTTGGAGCGGCGCGTGCGCCTCCGCCGCGGTGCGGGCTCATCATAGTCAGGCGTGCGGCGCTGCGACGTCGTGCGGCGACGGCGACTTCGCTCCGCCTTTTCCGCGCGCGCCTCAGCTTCCGCCTCCGCCTCGGCTTCAGCTTCCGCCTTTGCCGCCGTCTCAGCTCGCTTGGCCAGAACCTCATAGGCGGACTCCCGGTCCAGCGTGGCGTCGTATTTGCCGTGCACCGGACTGCGCTTCATGACCGCGGCGCGCTCCTCAGGCGTGATGGGACCGAGCCGCGACGATGGCGGACGGATCAGCGTTCGCTCAACCACGCTCGGCACGCCCTTCTTGCCGAGCGTGGAGACAAGCGCTTCGCCGACGCCAAGCTGCGTGATCGCCTCCGCCGCGTCGAACGCGGGATTGGGCCGAAACGTCTCGGCTGCTGTCTTCACCGCCTTCTGCTCACGCGGCGTATAGGCGCGCAACGCGTGCTGCACGCGGTTGCCAAGCTGTGACAGGACGCTTTCCGGCAGATCGAGCGGATTCTGCGTCACGAAAAAGACGCCGACGCCCTTAGAACGGATCAGCTTGACGACCTGCTCCACCTTGTCGATCAGCGCATCGGGCGCGTCGTCGAACAGAAGATGCGCTTCGTCGAAGAAGAAGACGATCCGCGGCTTGTCGACATCCCCGGCCTCCGGCATCGCCTCAAACAGCTCCGAAAGCAGCCACAAAAGGAACGTCGCGTAGAGCCGCGGCGACTGCATGAGCTGATCGGCCGCCAGCACGTTGACGACTCCCCGGCCGGTGAGGTCCGTGCGCATCAGGTCGGTGATTTCGAGCGCCGGCTCACCAAAGAAGGCCTCGCCGCCCTGCTGCTCCAACACCAGAAGCTGGCGCTGAATGGCGCCCACGGAAGCCTTCGAGACGTTGCCGTAGAGCCCGGAAACCTCCTTTGACCGCTCCGCGACATTCGCCAGAAGCGCCTGCAGATCCTTCAGGTCGAGAAGCAGCAGGTTTTCCTCGTCCGCCAGCTTGAAGGCGATGTTGAGCACGCCCTCCTGCGTCGGGTTGAGCTGCATGAGGCGCGACAGGAGAAGCGGCCCCATCTCCGAGACCGTCGCGCGGATGGGGTGTCCCTTCTTGCCGAAAATATCCCAGACGACGGTCGGCGCCGGCTCCAGCTTATAGTCATCGGCAAAGCCGATATCGGAAGCGCGCTTCTGCAAAAAATCCTTTTCCTCGCCGACTTCCGCGATGCCGGAGAGATCGCCCTTCACGTCGGCCGAGAACACCGGAACTCCCGCGCGCGACAGGCTCTCCGCCATGATCTGCAAGGACACCGTCTTGCCCGTTCCGGTCGCGCCGGTCACCAGCCCATGCCGGTTGGCATATTTCAGATCGAGATATTGCGGATCGCCGAGCGCGTCGTTGATGTCACGGCTCGTTCCAAGATAGACAAACCCGTCGCGCAGCACTGGCCCTTCCCCGATCTTGTTGTCCCGGCCGACCTTATAGGTGGGCGCGCGAGCGCGGACAATCGGTGCAAGCGCCATCGCCCTTGCCACGCGGCGGCGCTGAGGCTAAACGGCACCCGCTCAAGGAGAGGCCACATGAACGAACTGATCGCCCAGATCGCCGCCAGTGCCGGCATCGACGAAGCCACGGCCCAAAAGGCAATCGGCATCATCCTGTCGTTCCTCCAGCAGGAAGGCGATCAGGAAAAGGCCAGCGCGTTGATCAGTGCCCTCCCCGGCGCCCAGGAGCTCATAGGCTCCAGCGATGCCGGCTCGTTGCTGTCATCGGGTCTCGGCGGTCTCGTGGGCGGTGGCGTCATGGCGGTTGCCGGCGAGCTGCAGGGCATCGGCTTGGGCATGGGCGACATCCAAACCGTCACCAAAGACATTGTGGGCTTCGCCCGTCAGCATGCCGGCGACCAGCTCGTCGACGACGTAATCGCCTCCATCCCCGGCCTCGGCCAGTTCGTCTAATCGAGACATTTTTGCCACGCTTCCGGGTGGCCCACGCGGCGCTCTAGTGGAGCGAATTTGACATTTGAATCCCATATCCGGCGGGGTCCGTGCTCAAATGTCAAATTCAAAAGCTCCACGAGCATCATGAACTTGCTAGTGGTCCTAATGATTCCGACATTTGCCCGTGCATGGCTGCAACGCGTAGCAAATGTCGGAAGCGGACCACTAGCCGCAACGCCGCTTCTGTCCTAGGAAGATTTGGGAGCTGGAGGCGGCTATGGCGTCCTATCCGATCGCAGAGATGAAGGCGATCGCATCCTTTTATAAGACCAAGTTGAAACTGAACGGCATCAGGTCAACGACGACGCTGCTTCAGCGCACATCCACGCCGAAGCTTCGTAAGGAGCTTTCAGAGGCGGCGGATATTCCCATGCACCATATCGTCGACTGGGCCAATATTGCCGACCTGACCCGCGTTCGCGGCATTGCCCTCGATTATGCAGAGCTGCTCGTTGCCGCAGGCGTCGACACGGTCAAGGATTTGGGCCGCCGCAACGCCAAAAATCTGACGGCGCGCATGGAAGACATCAACAAGAAGAAGAAGCGTGTCGACCTGCTTCCCAGTGAGAAGCGCGTCGCCGGTTGGATTGTTGCGGCAAAATCGCTGCGGCCCGGCATGGACTACTGAACCTAGACGTATTGCGGCCTTGCTGGGTCGGTCCGGCGGACCTAGAGCATGATCCCGAAAAGCATGCCGCCCGAACCCGATAAGGCGCCGATCCGGGGTGGATTCCGGTTTCCCGCCTTCGCGAAGCCCGCTTCGGCGGACGAAGCAAGGTCGGATAAGATCATGCCCCAACAAAGAGATGGAGCCTCCATTCCGGTTCAATCAGAATGGAAAAGGCTCTAGAAGACTGCCATGAGCGATGCAGAAAGCCGGCCGTCCCAAAGCGAGCCCCTCCGCCTGGAGGACTGGCGCCGATTGGTCCGCAAGGCTCTCGGTGATCGCGACCCATCGACCCTCAGAAGCCGCACCCGCGACGACATCGTCGTGGAGCCGCTCTACACCAGCCGCACCGATTGTGCAGCGCTCGACGCCCGAGGCGCAGCGCCATGGTCGGTCGTTCAAATCATTGACAACCCCGACCCCGACGACGCCAACAGACAGGCGCTGACGGACCTCGACGGCGGCGCAGACGGTCTGTCGCTGCGCTTTGCCGGTGCTCCGACAGCCAACGGACTCGGTTTGCCGCTGGAAGCTGCGGCACTGCGCATCGCTCTGGAAGGCATCGATCTCACAGCCATCCATTTGCGGCTTGAGCCGCACCCGCGTGCCGCGGAGATCACCACATGGCTGACGGACCTTGTTGAGGGGACCAGCACGGCGCCTGAACTCACCCACATCGCCTTCGGCCTCGACCCCGTGACAATCGCCGCCGGCTCCGAAGCCGATACCGATCCCGACCCGACAGCGCTCGCCGCACTGATCCGTGATCTGTCGGCCGCCCGCTTCAAAAGCCCACTCGCCATCGCCGACGGCCGTTCCTTTCACGAGGCTGGCGCCACGGAAGCGCAAGAGCTTGCCGGCATCCTTTCGGCGGCGGTGTGGTGGCTGCGTGCCGCCGATGCGGCTGGAATGTCGCCGTCAGAAACCTTCCCTGTGTTGAGCGCGAGTGTTTCGGTCGACCAGGACCAGTTCCTCTCCATTGCCAAGCTGCGCGCGTTGCGGCTTCTGTGGGCGCGGCTTCAGGAGCTCTGCAACGTAGAGCGAAAGCCTCTGGCGCTCCACGCCGAAACCGGCCGGCGCATGCTGACGCGCGTCGATATCGACACCAACCTTCTGCGCACGACGCTTGCCGCCTTCGCCGCCGCGATCGGCGGGGCCGACGCCATCACGGTGCTGCCGCACACGGCTGCCCTCGGCCGGCCCGACAGCAACGCCGGTGCGCTGGCGCGCAACATCCAGCGGCTCCTGATCGACGAAGCGCATGTCCACCGCGTCGCCGATGCCTCAGCCGGCGCCGGTGCGGTAGAGGCCTTGACCGAAGCGCTTGCAGAGCGGGCGTGGAGCGCTTTCCAGGCGATCGAGCGCGAGGGCGGCATTGTGGCAAGCTTGCGCGCCGGCGCATTCCCCGCGCGCATTGCTGAAGCACGCGCCGCGCTTGAGAGAAGCGTTGCCGACAGCACGACACCTCTGATCGGCGCCACGCTTCATCCCGCGCCCGCCAGCGAAGACACGACCGCAACCTCACCACTGCCTGAGCAAGCCGAGACACTTGCAGCGCTTGGCCTTGCGCCGATCCGGCTTGAAGACTTCGCAAAGGCGGCGGCGTGATGGGTATCCCGGATTTCACGAAGGCGGATTGGCGCCGCCCGGCCGCTGCAGACCGGCCGGCAGCGGCAGCCGACTGGATGTCGCCGGAGGGCATTGCCGTCCGCCCGCACTACCGCCCATCGGACATCGCCGAACTCGATTCTGTGGCAAGCACCCCCGGCGTGCCGCCCTATCTCCGTGGCCCCTACCCGACCATGTATGTCCAGCGTCCCTGGACCATCCGCCAATATGCCGGCTTCTCCACCGCGCGCGACTCCAACGCCTTCTACCGGCGCAACCTAGCCGCCGGGCAGAAAGGCCTGTCGATCGCCTTCGACCTGCCGACGCACCGCGGCTACGATTCCGACGATCCGCGCGTTGCCGGTGATGTCGGCATGGCCGGTGTGGCCATCGATTCCATGCTCGACATGGATGAGCTGTTCGACGGCATCCCGCTCGACAAGATGACCGTGTCGATGACCATGAACGGCGCGGTCCTGCCGACCATGGCGCTCTATATCGTGGCCGGCGAGAGACAGGGCGTGAAGCCGGAGGCGCTTTCCGGCACCATCCAGAACGACGTGCTCAAGGAATTTCTGGTCCGCAACACCTACATCTACCCGCCGCTTCCCTCCATGCGGATCGTCTCCGACATCTTCGCCTTTGCGGCGGAGCACATGCCGAAATTCAACCCGATCTCCATCTCCGGCTATCATATGCAGGAGGCCGGAGCGACGGCGGACCTGGAGCTTGCCTACACGCTCGCCGATGGGCTCGACTATGTGCGCGCCGGCCTTTCCGCCGGCTTGCCGATCGATTCATTCGCGCCGCGGCTCTCCTTCTTCTTCGGCATCGGCATGAACGTCTTCATGGAGATCGCCAAGCTGCGCGCCGCGCGCCTGCTCTGGGCGGAGCTGATCGCCAAGGACTTTCAGCCGAACGATCCGCGCTCGCTGATGCTGCGCACCCATTGCCAGACCTCCGGCTGGTCGCTCACCGCGCAGGACGTCTTCAACAATGTGGCGCGCACCATGATTGAAGCGATCGCCGCGACGCAGGGCGGCACGCAATCGCTGCATACCAATTCGCTCGATGAGGCGCTGGCGCTGCCGACGGATTTCTCCGCCCGCATCGCCCGCAACACGCAACTCGTGCTGGCGCACGAATCCGGCACCACACGCATGATCGACCCGTGGGGCGGATCGTATTTCGTGGAGCGGTTGACCGCCGATCTGGCGGAGAAGGCGCGCGGTCACATCGCCGAGGTCGAGAAGCTCGGCGGCATGGCGCAGGGCATTGAGGCGGGGCTGCCGCAAGAGCGCATCGAAGAGGCGGCGACCGTTGCGCAGGCCCGCATCGATACCGGTCAGCGCGTGATCGTCGGCGTCAATAAATATCGCCGCGACGACGCCGCCTCCGTTGATGTCCTGCAGGTCGACAACGCCGCTGTCCGCGCCGAGCAGCGCGCCAAGCTGGAGCGCCTGCGCAGGGAGCGCGACCAGGCGCGGACCGCTGCAGCGCTTGCCGCGCTGTCTGAAACAGCCGCCGGCAGCGCCAATCTCCTTGCCGCATCCGTGGAGGCGGCGCGCGCCGGCGCGTCGCTTGGCGAGATGAGCACGGCGCTGGAGCGCGTGTTCGGTCGCCACGTGGCTGAAGTGCGCGGGCTCACCGGCGTTTACAAGCGCGAAATCCCGCCGGACAATGAGCTGGTGGCGCGCGTTGCCGCAATGACCGCCGATTTCGCCCGCAACGAAGGCCGCCCCCCGCGCGTCCTTGTCGCCAAGATCGGGCAGGACGGCCATGATCGCGGGCAGAAGGTGATCGCCTCCGCCTTCGGCGATCTCGGCTTCGACGTGGTGACCGGGCCGCTCTTCGCCACGTCGGAGGAGGTCGCACGCCAGGCGCGTGAAGAGGATGTCCACGTCGTGGGCGTCTCCACGCTCGCCGCCGGCCATCTGACCCAGGTGCCGGCGCTGATTGAGGCGCTTGCCGCAGAAGGCCGCTCCGATGTGCTCGTCGTGGTCGGCGGCGTCGTCCCCCACCAGGACTATCAAGCGCTCAACGCTGCCGGCGTCGCAGCGATATTCGAGCCGGGCACGGCGATCGCCGAAGCGGCCGCCAGGCTGCTTGACGCACTTAACCAGCGCCTCGGCTACGCCCAAAGACCGGCAGCTGAATGACCCTCTTTATGTCCAGGAGATGCGGACCATGCTTGTAACGACCACTCACTCTGTCGAAGACCGGCGCGTCCGCGAGTATCGCGGCTTGGTTATGGGCGAGGCCATCCTGGGGGCTAACGTGTTCCGCGACTTCTTCGCCTCCATCCGCGATATCGTCGGCGGGCGCTCCGGCGGCTACGAGAACGCGCTCCGCGAGGCGCGGCTGATCGCCATCAGCGAGATGGAGACGGAGGCCGAGCAACTCGGCGCCAACGCCGTGATCGGTGTTGATCTCGACTACGAAACGGTCGGCGATAAGGGCTCCATGCTGATGGTCTCAGCGTCGGGAACCGCCGTCATCCTGGAATAGTCCATTCTCGGATGGCCGGAATCGGTCCAGCCTAAGGCCTTGCCTTCTATTCCGCAGCGGCAAGCGGCGCCGTCGGCTCCTCGCTTCTGGCGCGGGCGTCTTCCTTGATCTTCTCCTGCCGCTTGCGCTTGGCGATGGCGTCGGCCGTGCCGCGCGTCTCGGAGTAGATGCCGAGGCTCAGCTCGTCGAGCCCGGGCGGCGTGATGGCGATATCGCGGTAATTGCGCGATTGCGGATCAGCCATGATGCGCTTGAGGATGCCGCGCATGCGCCGATACGTCCACGCCATAGAAAGGATGTTGCGGACTTCCGAGCCCCAAAATTTCGGATAGAAGACCAGCGGGTTCTCCAGCTTCATACCGTGACGCCGGTCCTTGCGGAACTTCATCCGCCCGAGCCCGCCCTCAAGCGGATGGCAACCGTAGAGCCGATGGAAGTCGCGATACCACAGCAGGCGGTTCAGCGTGGAAAGGCGTTTATTGGAGCCGAGCGCCACCATCCGCTTGAAGATCGTCTCAATGTGATCGAACGAATAGAAGCGATGCCACACCTCGGCATAGACGCGGTCCCAATCCGCATCCGACATGCGCTCATGATGCGTGACGCGGTGATTGAGGTCGTATTTGTTGAGGTCTGAATCCATCCACACGCCTTCGCGCGTCAGGCGCTGATGGTCCTCGCAGCCGGGCAGCGGCGTCAAATTGGTGAAATAGATGAGGTCGATCGGCAGCTCGCGTTTGATGATATCGACGTCGCGCAGGATCGACTCGCGCGTATCGTTCGGGAAGCCGAGAATATAGCCGGCGGTGATGACGATCGGGTGCTTCTTCCACTCAAGAAGCATCTCCCGGTATTCCAGAAGCCGGTTCTGCGTCTTCTTAACCGCCGCCAGATTGTCCGGATTGATGTTCTCCAACCCGATAAAGACGTTGTCCACGCCGGCACGCACGCCCTTCTCGATGAAGCCGGGAATGCGGTGACACAGCGTGTCGACCTGTATCTGGAGGAAGACGCGGATCCCCTCCTTCTCGCGCAGCTCAATCAGCCTTTCGAAGCAGGCCTCCCAGTTGCGATTGCGCGCCAGATTGTCGTCCGTCAGGAAGAAACGATGCACGCCGATCGCGTGGTTTGCGCGCACGATTCGCTCCAGATCATCGGCGGAGCGAAAGCGGCTGACCCGCCCCTGCACATTGATGATCGTGCAGAACGAGCATTGGAACGGACAGCCGCGTCCCAGGTCGAAGCTGCCATAGCTGCCGTAAGTGCGCTCCACCTGCTCGCGCGGCAGAAACGGCACCGGCGCGCCCTGCAGGTTCGGCATCTGGTCCTGGTAATTGTATTGCGGCTTCAGCTTGCCGGCATAACCGTCGACGAGAACCTCTTCGAGCCGCCCGTCTTCCGACTCGCCGATGAAGAAGGAGATGCCCATATCCGCCGCTGCAGCGATCTCCGGCGGTGTGTCGTCGAGCATGGCCAGCGATCCCGCGACATGGAAGCCGCCCATGCACACCGGCACCTTGGCCTTCAGGAACGGCCGCGCAATGTCGATGGCACGCGGGAACTGGTTCGATTGCACGCCCACGAGCCCCAGCATGCCGCGCCCGCCGCCACGGCGGATCGTGGCAATCAGCTCGTCCGGCCGCACACGGAAGTTGGTTTCATCAATCGCCGTGATGTGGAGTTCGACATCGTCGCCGAGAATCTTGCGCTCGCCGCATTCAAGCGCCAGGCCGTGCACGCTCGCCAAAGCATTGGATGGGATGATGGATCGGCGCCATTGAAGGGGATAGCCGTCATCATCGTAGTGGGTCGGCTTGACGAGTACAAGATGAAAAACTTTGCCCCGCCTCGGGTCGGCCATCGCCGCCCTCCCGCACAAAGCGATCAAGAAATTCAACCTCTTTCTAAGATATTTGCACAACTCTGACCAGTGGAGGGCCCCAGCCGCCACGCGCGAGGGCACGGCAGGTGTGTCCATTGAATCACAGGGACCATTGGCAAATGTCGGGCAAGACACCGGGAATTTCGCGACGCTGCGCGCTCAGAGCCCTTTCCGCCGGCGCGGCCGTAGCCGCTTCCAGTGCAGTGGCCGGTGTCGGGGGCAGAGCCCAAGCCGCACTTGCAGACGGCGTTTTCGCCGCCTCCGACCCGGCGCTCATCCCGGGCTCGCCCGACGACCAAAGCCGGCAAATGACCCGCGCGCTGGAAGAAGCCGCAACCGCGGCCCGGCCGCTATTTCTGCCGCCGGGCCGTTACGAGATCGCAGGTGTGACGCTCCCCGCCACAACGCATCTGATCGGCGTACCCGGAGAGACACGCTTGGCCTTCCGCGGTGGGCCTTTCATGATGCGCGCCCGCGGCGCCAAGCGTCTGCGGCTCGATGGCGTGACACTGGACGGACAGGCATTGCCGCTCGATGCACGAGCACTCCTCGACGCTGAAGGCGTAGAGCACGCAGCGATCGACGATTGTCGGATCATGGCGAGCGGCAATTCCGGCGTGACGCTCCGCGATTGCGCCGGCCGGGTAACGCTTTCCACGTTCCACGACATCGCGGATGTCGGAATCGACGTCGACCAGTCGCGTGGCATGGAGGTGACCGGCAATCGCATCGCCGATTGCGGTAATACGGGCATTCTCATTCAGCGCGATTCCGAAGCAACCGACAATTCCATCATTTCCGGCAATCGCGTGGAGCGCATCCGCGCCGATTCCGGCGGCACCGGCCAGAACGGCAACGGCATCAACCTCGACAAGGCGAACGGCGTCATCGTCTCCGATAACCGCATCGACGATTGCGCCTTCTCCGCCATTCGATGCTTCTCCTCAGACGGCCTCGCCATCACCGGCAATGTCGCTACGCGCCTTCGCGAAATGGCGTTCTATGTCGAGTTCGCATTCGAGGGCGCCGTCGTCGCCAACAATCTGATCGACGGCGCAGTAGGCGGCATCTCGCTTACCAACTTCTTCGAGCATGGCGGCCGGCTTGGCACGGTCTCAGGCAATGTCGTCCGCCGGATCATTGGCGGGCCGGCCTATCCGGACGGCAATCTGCAGATCGGCTCCGGCATCGCGGCTGAGGCCGATATCGCCATCACCGGCAATGTGGTTGAGGACGCAATGTGGGGGCTTGGCCTTGGCTGGGGACCGCATCTGCGCAATGTCACAGCCTCCGGCAATGTCATCCGCCGCACCAATATCGGCATCGGCGTGTCTGTCGTGGAAGGCGCCGGCCCGGCGCTGATCGCCAACAATCTGATCGCCGACGCCGAGCAAGGCGCGATCCGTGGCATGCGCTGGGCCGACGTGGCGACTGGCGAGCTCGGCGAAGGCGGCGAGACGGTGCCCGGCGTCAGCGTGGTGGGGAACCGAGTGAGTTAGCGCGCGGCGACCTGTCGTTCGCACGCCTGAACACTATCCAAAGCGCTTAGGTTTTGATAGAATGCGCCATGCCGACGATCATGCGCTTCGGCGGCCTCAGAGTCGTTGTCTATCCCAACGACCATAAGCCGGCGCATGTGCACGTGATCGGTGGCGGACACGAAGCCGTATTCGACCTGAACTGTCCGTTGGGCCCGGCCGAGATTCGTGAGAACTACGGGTTCGGCCGCCGGGAGGCAGCGCGCATCCAAGAAGCGCTGAGTGAAGCCTTACCAGGCCTGTGCAATGAATGGAGACGCATCCATGGCGAGACATGACGCGTTTGACGAAGCAACAGCGCGCGCGGCGGAGCGGCGCGAGGCTGGCCCGTTGGCGGTCAGCGCGCGCTATGACGGACGCACCAAGCGGATCGTGATCACGTTGGACAACGGCCTGGATATCGGTTTCGCGCCGGAGATCGCAGAAGGCTTGGAGCGTGCGGATCCGGCCGACCTCAAGACCATTGAAATCAGCCCCTCGGGCCTCGGACTGCACTTCCCCAAAGTCGACGCCGACCTTTACCTGCCGAGCTTGATCGCCGGCCTCTTTGGCTCGCGCGCGTGGATGGCGGCTCATCTCGGGTCGGCCGGCGGCCGGGCGCGCAGCAAGGCGAAGGCCGCGTCAAGCCGCGCCAATGGCAGGCTCGGCGGCCGTCCACGGAAACGCGCTGCGGGCTGACGGCGCGCTTCCCCTGCCCCAGATCATCCCCATAACCTCGCCTGAAGGCCCGCGGATCGCCGCGTACCGCGATGTGCGCGAGCGCGACCTCGTCGGGCGGCAAGGCCTGTTCATCGCCGAAGGCGAGGTTGTCGTGCGCGTTCTTCTGCGCTCCACACGCCACGACACGCTGTCGCTGCTGATTGCCGAGAAGCGCGTGCCGGCGCTTGCCGACGCGCTTGCCGCTTTGCCCGACGACACGCCGGTCTATGCCGCCGCGCAGGACGTGATGGACGCCATCGCCGGCTTTCACATCCATCGTGGCATCCTGGCGCTTGGCCGCCCGCGCGCATCGCCCTCCGTCGACGCGCTGCTGGAAGACGCAGCAGACGACGCCTCCGGCGCGCCGGCGCTTGTCGTCATGCTCGTGGGCCTGGCCAACCACGACAATGTCGGCGGCGTTTTCCGCAACGCCGCCGCCTTCGGCGCGAGCGCCGTGATCCTCGATTCAGAATGCTGCGACCCGCTTTACCGCAAGGCGATCCGCGTCTCCGTCGGTGCAACGCTTCTGGTGCCCTTCGCGCGGCTGTCGACCGGCGTCGATCCGCTCACGCCTCTCCTCGCGGCACATTATCAACCGATCGCACTGACCACCGATGGCGCAACGCCCTTGGCGCAAGCAGCAAGGCCGGGGCGTGCTGCGCTGATCTTCGGGCCGGAGGGGTCCGGGCTGGACGCAGCGCTTGTCACGCGCTGCGACGCGGTGCGTATTGAGATGGCGCCCGGCCTCGATTCCCTCAACGTGGCGACCGCCAGCGGCATCGCACTGCACCATTTCGTGTTCGGACAAGCGACGGGTTGATCACGTTCCCCGGATTGCGCTTCGCTCCATCCGGGCTACGAGACTTGCGGCCCACGCCGTAGCCCGCATGGAGCGCAAGCGAAATGCGGGATGACAGCCTCGGAAGGATCATCGCCGCGGAAAAACCTCCCCCAATGCCCGCACCGATCCGACGCGCATGCCGCGATGCGTGAGGACCGGCGCGTCGGTCCACCGGCTGAGCGCATCTGCGTGCTCCGGCAGAAGCCACGCAAGCACCGCCGCCATCGTCGCCTCCGAGCCGCGGCCATCGCCATCATCGCATTTCAAAGCAACACCGAGACCGAGGTCGGGCAGCGCGCCGCAGAACACACCCTCCGCCCCCGTCTTCACCATCGCCGCACCGGCCATCATCGTCATCGCGTCCGTGCAGAAGCGCCGCGAGCCGGCGACATAGAACGCGTCAGAAATGGCTGCCTCACGAATACGCCGCGCCGCAGCTGCGCGATCCGCCGCAAGCCCCTCGCCCGTGCCAAAGCGCGCAAAGCCCTGCGCCAACGCCCTCAGCGGCACCGCATAGGTCGGGACAGAGCACCCATCGGTGCCGCAATCGCCGGCGCTCAAAGGCGTGCCGGTCACGTCCGACAGCGCCGTCCGCACCTCCCCCTGCATCGGATGCGTCGGCGCAACGTAGCCGCGATGGTCCCAGCCGCGATGGCAGCACACGGCCAAGAACCCCGCATGCTTGCCGGAACAATTGTTGTGCAGCGCGCTGGGCGTATCACCGCTCTTGACGAGCGCCGCCGCGGCCTCCGGATCGCCCGGCGCATGCGTGCCACATTCCAGCGCGCCGGCGTCAAGCCCGATCGCGGCAAGCATAGCGGCGACGCCAGCCACATGCGCCGGCTCCCCGCTATGTGACGACTGAGCGAGCGCCAACTCGCGGGCGCCAAAGCCGAAGGCATCAGCGGCGCCGGATTCCACCAGCGGCAGCGCCTGGATCGCCTTCACCGCCGAGCGCGGATAGACGGGACGCTCCACGTCGCCAAGCGCCAGCACGGCCTTGCCGTGGGCATCCGCGACGATTAATGCGCCGCGATGGCTGCTCTCGACGCGGTGACCGCGCATGACCTCGACAAGAACCGGGTTGGCCATCCATATGTCCTAATCAACTGACAGGCCTGAACGAGCCTAGAGCATGATCCCGAAAGTGGACACCGGTTTCCCGCCTTCGCGAGGCCCGCTTCGGCGGGCGAAGCAAGGTCGGATAAGATCATGCTCAAACAAAGAGATAGAGCCGCGCAATCGGGAACCTTCATGCGCCACACCATGAGCAAGATGCTTCTCCTCACTCTGCTTAGCATCGTCGTTTTGTTCGTCGTGCCGGCCGTCATCCACGCAGCCCTGTGGCTTGCCGAGGATCGCCCGCACTCTTGGCGGAGCGCCGACTGGTCGAGCGCCGGCACGCTGCCGCGCCCCGCTGAGGAACACGACGCATCGATCCGCATCATGGCAGCGCGCACCGGCGGCCTGAAGGGCGCTTTTTCCGTGCATTCGTGGTTGGTGCTGAAGCGCGCCGGCGCCGCCTCCTACGACCGCTACGAAGTTGTCGGCTGGGGAAGCCCCGTGCGGCGCAACGGCCAGCCGCCGGACGGGCGTTGGTATTCCAACGAGCCGCGCGCGATCTATACGCTGAAAGGCCCGGACGCGGAGCGGCTCATCCCGGAAGTGGAGCGTGCCATCAGCACTTATCGGTGGTCGGAGCGCGGCACGTATCGGATTTGGCCGGGGCCCAACTCCAACACCTTCGTCGCTACGATCCTCTCCGCCGTGCCGGAACTTGATGCAGCACTGCCGCCCACGGCGATCGGCCGCGACTATCCGGCCGGCCCGTGGCTGGCGCGCACGCCGTCCGGCGGCCTTGCGGTGTCGCTTGGGGGCTTCGCCGGCGCGAAAATCGGCCCGCGCGAGGGCTTTGAGATCAATCTCGGCGGTCTGGTGGCGGGCGTCCGCTTCAACGATTTCGCCGTTCTGCTGCCTGGCTTCGGTGTGCTGGGCGAGGATTTTTAACACTGGACGGCAGCCTACTGGCTCGACGGTGACCGCGTCCCGGATTACGCTTCGCTTCATCCGGGCTACGAGGCATCGCCATCGTCCGTAGCCAGCATGGAGCGTGAGCGGAATGCGGGGCTCTCTCGCACACCCTCTCCTTTGTCATCCCGGCCGAGCGTAGCGAGGGCCGGGACCCATAACCACCAAAACGGCGTGAGTGTTCATGGGTCCCGGTCTCGGCCTGGCGGCCGAACCGGGATGACAAACGAGAAGCGGTGCCCCGGCGCGAGATTCCACTGGATTACCCGTCCGCGACCCGTGCGCTCGGCGCTGGAATGCGGCAGAGTGCGGCCAAGAATGGGCGCCAGAAGCCGGCGCCACAGACGGGCGGAGGCGTCGCCCATGCTGCAACAGCACGCGACATCCACCAATCGCGTGGCCCGGGCCCGCACCAAGCGGCCGCGCGTGATCCATATCGGCGACCAGACGATCCATGTCGACGATTGCGTGACCGTGCTCGCCGCCATGCCGGAGAAATCCGTCGACGTGGTGGTCACCTCGCCGCCCTACAATATCGGGCTGAAATACGCCTCCTACGACGATAATAGCAGCCGGGCGGATTATCTCTCCTGGCTCAAAGATGTCGCGCTGCTTCTGAAGCGTGTCCTGAAAGACGACGGCTCGTTCTTCCTCAACATTGCGGGCACCAGCTCCGACCCGTGGATCGCGCCGGATGCGGCGGGCGCCATGCGCGACGTCTTCCATCTGCAGAACGCCATCATCTGGGTGAAATCTCTCTCGATCGGCGACGACACCTTTGGGCACTTCAAGCCGGTCAACTCAAAGCGCTATCTCAATCACACGCACGAGCACGTCTTCCACTTCACCAAGGAGGGCAGCACGCCGCTTGACCGCCTGGCCGTGGGCGTGCCGTTCAAGGACAAGTCCAACATCGCGCGCTGGGGCCACACCGAGGACCGGCGCTGCGCTGGTGATGTGTGGTTCATCCCCTACGAGACGATCCGCTCCAAGTCGCAGCGTGACCACCATCCGAGCCCCTTCCCCGTGGCGTTGCCGGAGCGCTGCATCAAGCTCGCCGGCTTGCCGAACGCTCGCAGCGGACGGGGCGACTCTAAAGGCAATGCGAATGCAGACGCTGCAACGGCTTTCGTCGTGCTCGACCCGTTTCTAGGCATCGGCTCGACGCTCCTTGCCGCGCAGCGGCTTGAGGTGCGCGGTATCGGGATTGAGATCGATTCCGGCTATGCCGACGCCGCCGCGTGGCGTCTTCGCGAACGGCTGATCTAAAGCATGATCTTATCCGAAAAGTGGATACCACTTTTCGGATAAGATCATGCTCAAACAAAGAGATAGAGCGTTGGAGCGATTCAACGAAACGCGAAAACGCTCTAGGCAGGCTGAGCCGCGCCGGAACGCGCGTCCGTCGCTGTCGGTTCAGCCGGGGGCACGGCAAAGATCTCTTCCTCCGCGCGAACGCCCCGCAGTTCGTGCTGGCCGAGCGAACGAAGCTCACCGGGAACGCATTCGGCGAACACGGAAGACGCCAGCACCGGCTCGTTGAGAGACTTGCACATGCCCTCGATGCGCGCGGCCTCATTGACCGCCGGGCCGATCACCGTGAAATCGAGACGCCCGGACGTTCCGATATTGCCGTAGGTGATGTTGCCGCAATGCAGGCCCGTTCCGAACGCGAGCGGCTGCAGGCCGGCGGCCTCTCGCTCCTCGTTGACGGCGTCGATCCGCCCCTGCGCATCGCGAACCGCATCAAGCGCCTGTCGGCAGGCGACCGAGCTTGCGCCCTCCGCCCCCTTGATCGGAAATATGGCCAGCACGGCGTCGCCGATGAACTTCAGCACCTCGCCGCCCTGCTCAATCACCGCACCGGCAACGCTGTCGAAATATTGGTTGAGCGTCGCCAGATAGTCGTCGCGCGACAGCGTGTCCGCCAGCGTGGTCGAACGGCGTAGATCGGAGAACCAGATGACGGCATGGATCTCCTCGCCGTCACCCCGCTTCACCGAGCCGTTCATGACCCGCTCGCCGGCGCTGCCGCCGAGATAGGTCCGCAACAAGGTGCGCGATGAGAGGCGCTGCGCATGCGTCTCAAGCTGGCGGCCGAGATTGGGCAGAACTTCGTAAATCTGCCCGAGGTCATGCGTGGAAAATCCGCCGGGCGCGTCCGACACCAGCGTGATGATGTTGATCTGCCCGTCGGAGAAGAGCAGCGGCATCGCGACGTAATCGGTGGCGCCTTCCTTGAGAAGGTCTTCCAGGATGGGAAAATCGAGCTGCGGATTGGCGCCCTCCAGTCGCCGCCGCACGCCGCCCTGGCCATCGATGATGAGAGCAAACGGGCTGTTTAGATATCGTGGATCGTCCAGCGCCTCATGCGGCAGCTGAAACTCACTGACCTCGTCTTGATCGCGCTGCCACGTATAGGCCATCCCGAAGAGCTGTGGGTTCAGCGTCCGGATCAAGAGACGCAGCCGCCACAGAGGGAGCCCGTTCTCAACCAACGCCTCGGAGAGCTGCTGAACGGAATCGCCGAGCGTCTTCGGCCGCCAGGATCGCTGCACCAGCCAGTCGACGAAGGGGTTCGCCTCAGCCGCCGCCTCGTCGCCAGGTTGCTCGACCAAGCGTTCACCGCCGACCACCCAGTCATCGATAGCGTCCCAATTGAAGGCCAGATATTCCTTGACCTCCGCCGCCTCGTCATAGGGCTCTTCATAGCTCCACACGGCGTTCTCAACTGTCTTGCCGCCCGCCTTGATCGTCCAGTAGGAGGCGTCGCCCTTGAACGGGCAGTGCGTCCGATTGCCGGTCTTGGCGAGCAACGACATGTCGACATCGTCGCGCGGAAAGTAGAAGACGGAGCGCAGCCGCGTCTCGTGCATGATCAGAACGCGCTTGCTGTCCGCCACGACCTGACCGCCGACAATGGCCTGGACCCTGTGGCCGCACGGGATGAGAACGACGCGATAGCCGGAATGCACCTCGCTCCGACTGTCTTCGGCTGCAACGGCCTCAACCATTTGCGCCATGGCTTTGAACCTCATTAACGTCAGCAGATCGCAGCGAACGCCTATATTACCGCCCGCCAGGCTCTATATGGGAGGCGCTCTCGCACAACGAAAGTGCCCCCGGCCCGATGCTGACAAAAGTCCTCACATGACCCGTTGCACCTATATCGAAGCGCTTGAACGCCTGGCGCTGCTGCCGCGGCTTGCCGCCTTCGACCCGCATGTGGCCGGCACACCGCCGCTCGGACTTGATGTGCCATCAAGCGACATCGATGTGCTCTGCCACGCGCCCGACGCCGACCGCTTCGCCGCCGCCGTTTGGGACGCGTTCGGCGACCAGGCAGGCTTTGCGATGCAGCAATGGAGCCACGGCGAGCGGCCGATCGTTGCGTCTTTTCGTGCGCATGGTTGGACGATTGAGCTCTTCGGCCACCCGCGTCCGGTGCGTGAGCAGGCTGGCTGGCGGCATTTCTGCGTTGAGCGGCGGCTCTTAGGCCTCGGCGGCGAGCCCCTCCGCGCTGCCGTGATCGCGCATCGCCAAGCCGGCCTGAAGACCGAACCGGCCTTCGCTGCGGCGCTGAGGACCGGCGGCGACCCCTACGATACCCTCCTCGCTCTGGAGCAGCGATCCGATTCGGACTTGGCGAACCTGCTCGCCAGGGCCGGCTTCAGTGACGAACGTGGTTGATCCGGTTCTCCACAATTGAGACCAATGTGGCGGCGATCGGTGATGTCCTCATCTTGGCTGAGTTTGAGGCGATCAAGTTATTCACGGCCATACGCGGGCGAGCGCGACGGCTGAGTTAACAAAAGTTAAACTATTGCGGCGAATCATCTGTGACGTCGGGACAATAGGCACAAGGGGATTCGCCGATGAGCTCGCCCGGTGACGCGCCTGAGGAAAAGAAAACCTTCCGCGGCTCCAGCCCCAACATTGCGCGGGAGGCCGCCTCACGCTGGCTGCGCGACTTCAGCGCGCACGGGCCTCTCAACATCCGCAGCATCCGCGTCTCAGAGGCCAACGATGCCTTCGTCGCCACCGTGATCTATTCAGAGGCGACGATCGAGCTCACACCGCGCCATTTCCCCGATTACGTTCCGGCGTCGCAAACAGCAGCCTGACCATCACCTGATCAGCCCGTCGCCTCCTTCAATTGCGGCGGCGGCTCCACCTCAAGCGTCCGCCCCAGCCGGTCGGACTCAAAGGCCAGATCGAGCACGTGCTGAAGCTCGGCGGCGTGCCGAAAACTCGGCTGCCGGTTGTCACCGCTCATCACCGCATCGACAAACTCGCGATAGGTGTTGGGCACGGGCGGGCACTCCACGTCGCGCCATGTTTGCGTGTGCACGTCTTCGCCCGCACATAGGCGCAGACCCATCTCCTCGCTCTCAAACCAGATTTCGAGCCCGCCCTTTGATCCGTAGACGGCGACGTTCTGCGCGTTGGCATAGCCGGGCGCCCAGCGCGTCGCGTGCACCAGACCGAGCGCACCGCCGTCGAACTCAAGCGACATGACGAAGCTATCGTTGGCGTCGAGCCCGTATTCGCCGATCCGGTCGTTCTCCGCCTTGGCGAACGTCTTCAGCCGGCAGTGAACCGATCCAGGCATCTGATCGGCGACAAAGCAGGCGAAGTCGAGGATGTGGATGCCGAGATCGCCGAGCACGCCGCTTGAGCCATGCGCGCTGGAGAGCCGCCAGAGCCAGCGCTCCTCCGTGCGCCAGTCGCCCCAATGATTGCCGACCAGCCACGAATGCAGAAACGCAGCGTCGATATGCCGGACCGATCCGATCACGCCGTCCTGCACGAGCGCCCGCGCCTTCTGCATGACCGGCAGGCCCCGATAGCGCAGATTGACCATGTTGACGATGCCACGTCGCTCCACCGCTTCCGTCATCTCCAGCGCGAGAGGATAGGTCGGCGCGAGCGGCTTCTCGCACAGGATCGGCTTGCCGGTCTCCACCAGTTTCATGACCGTGGGATGGTGCACCGGGTCCGGCGTGATGTTGGACACGGCATCGAATTCGCCCCAGGCGATCGCTGCATCGAGATCGGTGAAATAGGTGGGAATGTCGTGCTCGGCGCAGAACGCCTTGACGCGCGCTTCGGCGATATCGACGGCGGCGACGACGCGGCATTCTTCGATCTCGCCGAAGAAGTGCACGTGCCGCTCAGCCATCGCGCCGGTGCCGAGGATCAGGATGCGGACCGGAGATGCGCTCATCGGAAGCCGGCCTCGCCTTCGGCGTGCAGCTTAGGGCCACGCTCCTCAAGCGCCTCCGGCGCCTCCTTGGTCGGCACGTTTGGCGCCTCGCCGATATCGCGCCACCGCGGCGCGGGATTGTGCGCCCATCGCACCGCGTTGCGCAGCACAATCTGCACGTCCCCCTGGTGATAGATCGGATAGGTCTCGTGGCCGGGCGAGAAGTAGAAGATGCGCCCTGCCCCGCGCTGGAAGGTCAGCCCGGAGCGGAACACCTCGCCCCCCTCATACCAGGAGACGAACACCGTCTCCGCCGGCTCCGGCACGGTGAACGGCTCGCCATACATCTCCGTCATGGGAATCTCGATGTGCTCGCCGAGCCCCGCGGCGATCGGATGGCTGGGATTGATCACCCAAAGCCGTTCGCGCTCGCCCGCCTCGCGCCATCTCAAGCTGCACGGGGTCCCCATGAGGCGCTTGAAAATCTTGGAGAAATGCCCCGAATGGAGCACGATCAGCCCCATCCCCTCCCAGACACGCGCCTGCACCCGCTCCACGATTGCGTCATCCACATCGCCATGCGCCCGGTGCCCCCACCACAGGAGAACGTCGGTCCGCTCCAGCCGCGCCTCGGTCAGGCCATGCTCCGGCTCTTGCAGGGTCGCCGTCTCCGCCTCGATCTCACCGCCTTCGCGCAGGGCAGCTGCGATCGTGCTGTGCATGCCGTCGGGGTAGAGCTTGGCGACTTCCGCGTTTTCACGCTCGTGTATGTTCTCGCCCCAGACGAGAGCGCGAATTGTCATCTCGGTCCTTTCCCCTAGGCCGCCGTTTCACGCACGCTTTGCAGCCAAGTACTTATCCGCTCCGCTGCCTCGTCGAGCACGTTGTCCCGTTTGGAGAAGCACAGTCTCAAGAAGCTCCTCGGCGCGTCCGACGCATAGAAGGCGGAGACGGGCACGGCGGTCACGCCGGCCTCCACCGTCATGCGCTTGGCAAGCGCCGCGTCATCGCTCTCAAGCTCAAGCGGGCTCATGTCAAGGGTCAGAAAATACGTCCCCCGACATGGGATGACGCGCGGCCCCAGCGGGGCGCATTGCCGCGCCAGCCGGTCCCGCTTCTCCTGAAGCTCAGCGGCCAGCGCCTTAAAGTATGCGTCATCCTTGGCAAGCCCGTAGGCGACCGCGATCTGCAGATTGGGCGGCGTGGTGAAGGTGGTGAATTGGTGCGCCTTGACGATCGGATCGATGAGCTTGGGCGCGGCTGTGACATATCCGACCTTCCACCCCGTCAGCGAGAAGCTCTTTCCAGCGGAACCGATTGCGACCACACGCTCACGCATCCCCTCAAGGCTGAGCATGGAGGTGTGCTGCAAGCCATCGAATACGATGTGCTCGTAGACCTCGTCGGCGATGACATAGGAATCATGGCGAACCACAAGGTCAGCGATCAGCTTCAGCTCGTCATGCGTGAAGACCTTTGCGGCCGGGTTGTGCGGATTGTTGAGGAGAAGCGCTTTGGTCCGCGGTGAGAACGCGGCTCTCAACGCCGTCTCGTCGAGCGCCCAATCCGGTGGTGTAATGCGCACGCGCTTGGCCACGCCGCCCGCGCGCTTCACCAGCGGCAGATAACAATCATAGAGCGGCTCGATGAGAATCACCTCGTCGCCCGGCTCCACAAGCGCGTTGATGGCGTCCGACAGCGCTTCCGTCGCGCCCGACGTGACGAGCACTTCCCGCGCGGGGTCGACATCAAGCCCGTGGAAGCGTTTCCAATTGGCCGCCACCGCCTCGCGCAACGCCATGACCCCCATCATCGGCGGATATTGATTGGGCCCTGTCATCAGCGCTTCCGCCGCTTCACGGCGGATGTCGTCGGGCCCATCGACGTCAGGAAAGCCCTGGCCGAGATTGACCGCCTTATGAGCGATCGCCAACCGACTCATTTCTTCAAAGATGGTCGTCGGCAGGCCGGTATAGACGGTGTTGGTCGGCTTCATGCGGAAAGTCCATTTGGGCCGCAACAGCTAAGCCGCGATGCCCGACGCCCGCAAGCCCGGTGTTGGGCCCTACTTAAAGTCGAGCTGCTGTTGATAGCCCCCTATTATCCCCCTCTGTTTGTGGCTTCTTAACCGGTGCATCTGATGTTGGCATCGCCTTCAGACCGGTTGAGGCCCTGGGAGGGCCCAAGCCCACATGACAAGCGAGAACAATTCCTCCGGCGCAGAGCCGCATTCACAGCCCAGCCCCGGCGACGACGAAAAGATGTTTGACCTCGCTCCGGTGTCGCTTTGGCTGGAGGATTACAGCGAATTGAAGGCGCTCTTTGAGGAATGGCGCGCCGACGGCATTACCGACCTGGGCGCCTACCTTAAGGCGGACCCGCAACGCGCTAAGCAATGCGCCGATCGCATCAAGCTGGTGAAGGTGAACCAGCGGACCTTGAGGCTTTTTGAAGCTGAAAGCCTGGACCATCTCGTCGCCAATCTGGACAGAGTGTTCCGCGACGACATGCTGAACACGCATGGCGACGAGCTCGTGCAGATGTGGGAGGGGCAGCACAAATTCTTCTCCAACACGGTCAACTACACTTTGTCGGGGCGACGGCTCGATATTGAGCTGAGCGGCAGCATCCTCCCCGGCCACGAAGAGACCTGGGACCGCGTTCTCGTCGCCGTCCTGGACGTCACCGAACGGGAAAGCGCCCGCCGTGACCTGGCCGGAAGCGAGCAATATGCGCGCGGGCTGTTTGCGCATTCGCCGGTATCCCTTTGGGTGGAGGATTTCAGCCAGGTCAAGCAATTGCTGGAAGAGGTGCGCAGCCAGGGCATCACCGATCTGCGCGTCTTCACTGACGTGCACCCGGAATTCGTCGAACGTTGCATGAGCGAGATACGCGTCATCGACGTGAACCGTCATACGCTAGAGATGTTCAAGGCGCCCGACAAAGACGCATTGCTGGATCGCATCAACGAGGTGTTTCGCGATGACATGCAGCCGCATTTCCGCGAGCAGCTCATCGACCTTTGGGACGGCAAGCTCTTCCAGCAGCGCGAGGTCGTGAACTATGCACTCGACGGCAGCATGCTGCATGTTCATCTGCAGTTTTCGGTTCTGCCGGGGCACGAGCGCACCTGGTCTCAGGTGCAGGTGGCGCTAACCGACATCACCGCCCGCAAGAAGGCGGAGGCTTATCTTGAGTTCCTCGGCAAGCACGATCCGCTGACCAAGCTGTGCAACCGGCGCTTCTTCGTGGAAGAGATGAACCGCCTGGAGCGCCTCAACCGGAGCCCGGTCTCCGTCATCATTGCCGACATGAACGAGCTGAAATCTGTGAACGACCGGCTCGGTCACGCCGCGGGCGATTCGCTTCTCAGGCGCGCCGGTGAGGTCCTGATGGAAGCCATCGACACACCGTCCAGTGCTTCGCGGATCGGCGGCGACGAGTTCGCCTTGCTACTGCCGAACGCCGATGAGGAGGACGCGCGCGTCGTTGTGGCGACGATCCGCAAGCTTCTCGCCCTCAACAACACGTTCTATTCTGCCGCTCCCCTGTCTCTGTCGGTCGGTGCGGCCACGGCGCGACCCGGCGAACGCCTTGAAGCGGTCATGCAACGAGCCGACGCGGCCATGTATATCGACAAGAACGACTACTACGCGCAGCCGAAACGCGATCGCCGCCGACGCGCCAAAGCCGCCGCTTAAGCTTAGTTCCGCCTATTTCTCCGAAAACCCGACGCCCTCAAAAGGTTGTCGGCCGAGCGGATCCATCTTGTAACCCTCAACGTTCGATCGCGCCGCCATCAGCACGATGGAATGGGCCAGCGGCACCCAAGGCGCCTGGTCGTGGAAGATCTGCTGCGCCGCGCGATAGAGTTTCTCGCGCTCCTCCTGGTCGCTGACCCGCTTCGCCTGCGTGACCAGGTCGTCGTAATCCGGGTCGCACCATTTGGCGATGTTGTTGCCGCCGGGCCGGGCGGCCGTGCATCCCAGAAGCACGTGCAGAAAATTATCCGGGTCGCCGTTGTCGCCCGTCCAGCCGTAGAGCGCCATCGACGGTTTGCCGGCTTGAAGGGCGGCGCGATATTCCGGCCATTCGTCGCTCATGAGCGTCGCGCGAATGCCGATCCGCGCCAGATCATACTGGATCAGCTCCGCGATGCGTTTTCCGTTGGGATTGTACGGACGGCTGACCGGTATGTACCAAAGGTCCGTGTCAAAGCCCTCCGCCAGTCCCGCCTCGATCATAAGCTGCTGCGCAGCCGCCGGATCGTACGGATAGGGATCGATGTCGTCATTGTAGGACCACATGGTCGGTGGGATGGCGCTTTTGGCGGCAACGCCGGCGCCGCGATAGACCGCCTCGATGATCGCTGCTTTGTCGATCGCCAGATTGATGGCGCGCCTGACACGCACGTCGTGGAAAGGCGGCCGCTGCGTGTTCATCCCGAGATAGCCGATATTCAGCCCTTCCTGGGTCAACAGCTTCAGCGAGGGGTCCGCCTCAATGCCGTCGCGGTCGCCGGGATTGGGAAAGGCGCTGAGATGGCACTCCCCCGCCCGGAGCTTGGTCAGCCGTACGGCGGCGTTTGGGGTGATGGAGAAGACCAAAGTCTCAATCGGCTGCTTGCCGCGCCAATAATCCTCAAACGCCCGATAGCGGACCGAGACATCAGGCTGGAAATCCACGAAGGCGAACGGCCCGGTCCCGATCGGCTTCTTGTCGAACGCCTCCGGCATGCCTGCTTCCATCAATTGCTCTGCATATTCCGCCGATTGCACAACGTTGAACGGCATCGCCAGATCGGCCAGGAACGGTGCCTCGGGCCGCGACAAGCGTATGCGCACCGTGTGGTCGTCGACCTTCTCTACGGATTCAAGCAGCTCCGGCATGCCCATATCCTTGAAGTAGTCGTAGCTCGACTCGCCGACATCATGGTACGGATGATCCTCCTTCCACTGCCGATGCATGGAGAAGATGACGTCGTCGGCGTTCATCGGCCGGCTGGGCGTGAACAGATCGTTGGACTGAAACGGCACGTCGCGGCGCAGATAAAAGGTGTATTCGGTTCCGTCGTCGGAGATGTCCCAAGATTCCGCCAATGACGGCATGATCTCCGTCGTGCCCGGCACGAACTCCACCAGATTGTTGAAGAAGAGCCGCCCCGCACTGATCGCCGTCGAGGTCGTCATCGCCTGCGGATTAAGCGATTCCGGATTGCCTTCAGAACAATAGACGAAGGTATCGCCGCGCGCTGCGCCGACTGACAACGCCATCAAGCCGGCCAGCACGCCGACGGTCGCTCTTCGCATGTGTCTATACCCTTTCAAACTGACGGCTCCGTGCCGACGCAGGTTCCGCCGGCGGATCGCTGACGGCCTTCGGTATGTCGATGGTGAAGCGTGTGCCCTTGCCGACCTTGCTGTAGAGGCTGATGTGGCCCTGCAGGCGGCTGGTCACCAGATTGTAGACGATGTGCAGGCCGAGGCCTGTCGAGCCGGTGCTACGTCCCGTCGTGAAGAACGGATCGAATGCCTTGCCGATATCGGCCTCCGGGATGCCTTTGCCATCGTCGGAGAAGACGATGCGTACCGAATCGATGCTCGGCTCACTCACGCGGATTTCAAGATGGCCGGCATCGCCCTCGCCATAGGCATGCGTCAGCGCGTTGGTGAGGAGATTGGTCAGCACCTGCCCGAGCGCGCCGGGATACGTGTCGAGATTAAGGTCGGGCGGGCAGTCGATAGCCACCTCGTGCTTCGTCTTGCGCAAGACCGGGCTGAGGCTGGTCAGAAGGTCGTGCAGCCAATCGTCCATGACGAATTGCCGCCGCTCGCCGCTCGCCTGGTCGGCTGCAACCTGCTTGAAGCTGTGCACCAAATCGGCCGCGCGCGTCAGATTGGCGAAAAGAAGCTGCGTCCCCTCGCCCATACGCTCCATGAAGCGCCGCAACACGGAGCGCTGCAGCTTGCCGCTCTCCGCCGCCTCCGCAAAGCGCTTGGACTCATCACCCAGCAGGGTCGACGTCGTAAGCGCAATGCCGAGCGGCGTGTTGATCTCGTGCGCGACGCCGGCGACGAGCTGTCCGAGCGAGGCGAGCTTCTCCGCCTGGATCAGGTCGGTCTGCGCCTGCTGCAGCTCCGCTAGCGCTGCATCGGCGCGCTCTTTTGACTTTCGCAGCGCCTGCTCACGCCGGCCGATCTCGGTGAGGAACACATTCGTCGCGCGCGCCATGTCACCCAACTCGTCGCGGCGGTCGAAATCAGCGATCAGCCCGGAGCGCGTGTTCTGCGACAACTCCACCATGCTCTGCTGCAACCGGCTGAGCGGCCGCGTGATGGAGCGTGCCACCGCAAGCGCCGTCACCGAGCCAAGAAGCAGACCCACGGCGGCGCCGAGAATAAGAATGCGGCCGACCAGATCGCTGATCCGCTCCGCGTCGCGCGTCAGCGTCTCGTTCAATAGCCGCGAGCGTCCGATCATGCGCCGCGTTGTGGCATCCATCTCCCTGAGAATGCGGTTCTGCTCGGTAAGGCCCTCAATCGTCGTGGCCAATCCGGTTCGCCATTGCGCGACCGCATCCACCATCTCCGTTTGAATGAGCGGCGAGATCGGCAGCGTCGCGATGATGGCCCCGAGATTGCTGCTCTCGTCATAGATACGTTGCACGGCTTCGGCATCGCGCGCGGTCAGCGCTTCGGCCGTGCGGTTGCTGCGCTTCAGCGCTTCAATGGCGATCTCCTGTGTCGCCCGCTCCGTCTCCGACGAAAGCACCGAATAGGTCAGAAGCTCAGCCACCTGGTCGTGCAGAGCGCGCTGCTCGGTGGCGTTGATCTTGATCAGCCGCTCCACCCAGTCCGTCAGCCGGCGCCCAGCCTCCGTGGCGCTTGGAGGCGCCTGGTCCAACAGCGCGGCATCCGGCGTCGGCGTCATGCTGATTTCATAGGCGAGGAGGAGCCGGCTGAGATCACGCACGGACTCGTCGCGGTCGGCGGCGGCAAGCGCCTCGCTCAGCCGCATGCCGCCGCTGCGCATCCGGCCGACCTCGAAGCTGAAGCGTACGGAGCCGGTCAGCGCCGCAGGTGCGGCATCCTCGGCCGCCGCGCGGAACAATTGCACGGCCGAAATAGCGGCGGAGAACTCGTGCGCACGGTCGACGATCTCGCGCGCGACGCGCAGCTTGCGGTCGCTCTCCGCCAGCGATTGGACGACATCGGCGTTGGAGCGATGCTGGCGCTCCCGTGCCTCGTCGGTCATGCCGACGAGACTGTCGGTGCGCCCCGCCATGCTGACCACAAGCTGGTCGTTGCGTCCCGTCACGTCGAGCAGGCGACGCATGTCCTCAGTGTAGCGCTGCAGCGCGCCCGCCGCTTCGTCGACGGCTTCCACATGCTGGCTTTCGCGCACGATGCCGGCGAGACGTCTGAGGTCGAAGCGCGCCTGTTCGGTGTAGGTCCGAAAAAGCTCGTAATGCTGCGTACGGTCGCTACGCGTCGTTTCCAGGAAGTCGTCGCGCGCCGTCCCGGCGGAAAGCAGATTGCGATAAATCGTGCCGGCAAGCACCGCGCCGGAGCGTGCCCGGTCGGCCTCGTTCAAAAGTATGAAAGCGGCGAGCGCGATAGCCGCCGCAATCGTGATAGGGATGCCGCCAACGAGAAGGACCCGATAGGTAATTCGCATTCCCACACCCGAACCGGCACTGCGCGCCCGGCGCGCTCCGATCTTATCAGAGAGCAGCGGGCTGGCGAGAGGGCCGGTTCGTGCGTCTGGCGGTGGATCCAGCGCGGCGGGACGATGATTCATACCGGGCGAGGCGCATCGCGCCTGACAGGGCGTCTAGCGCGCCGCTGTCTGTGAAGTGGGCACGCGAAGCAGCACCGTTTCCGCCTCTCCGGCCTGGTAGCCGAAGGTCACGAAGCGCACATTGTCGGCCGTCGAGCCGTCTGCGGTGACGAGGCAATCGGCGCTGATGTTCGGCCAGGCCTGACCCTCGCAACCGGCAACACCGAGGTCACCCTTGGGCAGACGCACCAAAGCGGCGCGGGTCGCCTGGTCGACATCGGCGAGATCGATTGAGGCAAAGGCGCCGCCGATGCGCTCAGCGATCAGCTCCGGGCCGGGCTGGCCGGCCGCGGCGCGGGCTTCGCCATTGAACGGCGCGGCGATCATACCGGCAATGGCCAGTGCAGAGCCAAACAGAGCGGCGGCGGCGATAAGCGTCTTCGACTGGGTCATCTTCACGTCCCTCCGGAGCCCCTGCCCTGGGCTCGTCCGATGAGACACACGATAGGCCTCGACCTTTTCCGACGTTTTTCGCGACAGCGGGAAAGCGTTTCGTCGACCCGCGGTAATGTTTCTTGCCACCGGTGTGCGACGAAACAATTCGGCTGGAACGGGGATTCCCGGCCGCTCAGGAGGCCTGCGGGTCCTCCGGCGAGAACACATAGCCGGCGCCGCGCACGGTTTTGATCACGCGCGGATGCGACGGCTCAGGCTCGATCTTTCGCCGTATGCGTGTGATTCGCACGTCGATCGCCCGGTCAAACGCCTCTGCGTCGCGTGCCTGCGCCAGGTCAAGCAGCCGCTCGCGGGTGAGAACCCGCTTGGGATTCTCCGCAAACGCCTTCAGAAGACCGAACTCCGACGCCGTCAGCGGATGCTCATTGCCGTCTTCATCGCGCAACGTGCGCGCGTCGAGGTCAAGCCACTTGGTACCCATCTTGACGGTGCGGTTCGGCTCGCCTGCCGGACCGGCGGCAGCGACCGCACTCCGCCGCAGCACGGAGCGCACGCGCGCAAGAAGCTCGCGCAGCTCGCAAGGCTTGGCGAGATAATCGTCGGCGCCAAGCTCCAGCCCGACGACGCGGTCGATGGGGCTTGCGGTGGCCGTCAGCATGATCACCGGCACATTCCCCGATTGCTTCAGGAAGCGCACGAGCGACAGCCCATCCTCCTCCGGCATGTTGAGGTCGAGCACCACGAGATCGGGACGGACCTTCTCCACTTCGGTGCGCAGCGACGGGCCGCCGTCGCACAGCGTCACGTCAAAGCCATGCATCTTAAGATAATCGCCGATCATGTCGCGTGCTGCGGCCTCGTCGTCGACGACAAATATGTTCTGCTGCTGGCTCATTGTGCGTCCGCCTTATCAAGCAGCGGCAGCGCGATCGTGAAGACCGCCCCGCCTGTTTCACCGGAATTTTCGACGAATATCCGCCCCTTGTGAAGATCGATGATGCGCTTGGCAATGGAAAGCCCCAGCCCGGTGGAGCTTTCGCCGCCCGTCGGCTTGGCCGACAAACGCTGAAAACGCACGAACAGCCGGTCGTTGTCCTCCGGCGAAAGACCCGGCCCGTTATCGGCGATACGGGCCACCGCATCCCCCTCTTCGCGGCGCGCCGTGACCTCGATTCGGCCGCCGACCGGGCTGTACTTCACCGCATTCGACACCAGATTGTCGACCGCCTCGCGCAGCCGCTCCGTATCGGCCCTGACCCGGAGATGAGGCTCCACGTTCACCACCAGCTCTTGGTCCTTAGCAGCGGCGAGCTTGCGATTGTTCTCCGCAACCTCCGAGACCAGCACGCCGAAATCGGGCTCGTAGGCACGCACCGAGATGTCCACGGCGTCGGCGCGCGCATCGGCGATCAGGTCCTCTACCATATCTGTCAGCCGCCGCGCGGTCTGCTTGATGTGCTCAAGTTGCCCGCGCGCGTTCTCCTCCGGAAAAGGCGTCAGCGCGAACATCTCGTTCAGCATCTCGGTGCGGCCGAGGATCACCCCGAGCGGGTTCTTCAGATCGTGCGCGACAGTGCCCAGCACCTCGCTCTTGAAGGCGTTGGCACGCTTCAGCCGCTCGCTCTGGTTCTCCAGCCGTTCCTTGGCCGCCGTAAGCTGTGCGGTGCGTTTGACCACCTTCTCTTCCAGCCGCTGATTGGCGCGCTCCAGGCGCTCATAGAGCGTGGCGTTGTCGAAGGCGGCCGCGAGACGGCTGCAAAACACCTCCACCAGCGCCTTGTCGGTCGGCGAGAGCGCGCGGCCGCAATCCATCAGCGCAACGAGTTCGCGTCCGCTGCTCGTTCCCATGTAGAGGATGCTTCGCCCAGCCGGAAAATCGTGGCACCGCCGTTCAAAGGCGCCCTCGATGAGTTCGCAAAGCTCAGGCGCCAAAGCTTGCGGCGGCTCCGACGCGTGATCGCTATAGCCACCGGAGCCCGCCAGCACCGTCAGGCCCGACGGGCTCTCCGCCTCGCGCAGGACCAAGAGCCCCGCGCATTCAACGCCCATGAGCGACGAAAGCTGCGCCAGCACCCCTTCGGCCAAACGCTGCGCGGAACGCTGGTCGAACAACGCCGCGGCGGCGTCGACGATGATCTCCAGTCCGCGGCGCGTCTCGACGAGCCGCAGAAGCTGCTCGTAGCTGCGCAGCGCCGCCGTCAGCGCCGTGAACAGCTTCTCCGCCGTCAACTCCGTCTTGGCCTTGTAGTCGTTGATGTCGTAATCGACGATGACCCGTCGCTCCGGCGCCTGCCCCGGCTGCCCCGTGCGCAGAATGATCCGGACAGTCTCGTTCTTCAGCTCCTCGCGAACGAACCCCACGAGATCGAGGCCCGCGCCTTCCGTCTCCATCACGACGTCGAGGAGAATGACGGCAAGGTCGGGATGCGCGCGAAAGAGCTCACGCGCTTCTGCCGCGGAGCGTGCCGACAGAAGCTCAAGCCGGCGGCCGTGCAGCTGGAAATCCTGCAGCGCGAAGGTCGTGCCGGTATGCACAGCCTGATCGTCGTCGACCACTGCGACCTTCCAGGTCGCCGCCGCCGCGCGATCGGGCGCGACCTCCTCGTCGTCCACCAGTGTCAGAAAGTCGGCCTCTTCGGCCATTCGCTACTCCAGCCCTATCGCGGAAAGGGGGATTTTCGCGCGTCACGGCGAAAACTGGAAGGGGTGGTAGGGAGCATACTTATCGCGGCACGAGAATCGACGCGAAACCGGCGCGCGAGAGCTACATGGAGCCGGCTGCATTGGGGAAGAAGAGCTGCTGGCCGGCGACCCTGTAGGCGGCGATCGCCGCCTGCCCCTCGCCAAGGAGCCAGTCGATAAGCGCCTGGCCCGCTTCAGCCTTCACCGTCGGGCACCGCTCAGGGCTGACCAGGATCATGCCATACTGGTTGAAGAGCCGATCATCCCCTTCAACGAGGATGCGCAGGCCCGCTTTGTTCTCATGCGCGATCCACGTGGCGCGGTCGGTGAGCGCATAGGCGTCCATGCCGACAGCTATGTTGATCGTAGCGCCCATGCCGGAGCCCGTCTCGCGATACCACGCACCGGAGGCCGCCGCCGGGTCGATACCGGCATCGCGCCACAAAGTGCGCTCCTTCTTGTGCGTGCCGGATTCATCACCGCGCGAGGCGAACGGCGCTTCGGCTTCGGCGATCATGCGCAAAGCGTGCTCCACGTCGCGGCCGGCAATCTTTGCGGGATCACGATCGGGCCCGACAATGACGAAGTCGTTATACATCACGTCGAAGCGCTCCACGCCGCCGCCATCAGCGACAAAGGCCTCTTCATCGTCCTTGGCGTGCACCAGGAGCACGTCGCCATCACAATTTGCGGCGTTCTTGATCGCCTGGCCGGTGCCCACGGCAACAACGCGAACCTCCGTCCCGGTCTTCGCCGTGAAGAGCGGTAGGATCGCATCGAGCAAACCGGAATTCTGGGTCGAGGTCGTCGATTGCACGACAATGAAATCGCCGGCGGCGGCCGGAGCATTCATCAATCCCATTGCAACGCCGATCGCTATGGCAGCGCTCTTAAGCCGTCCGTCGCTGATCAAGCCCCGCTCCCGAAGGCTCCGTCCAAATCCGTCCCCGCCTCGCTCACAAGATCGCCTGCAAGAAAGGCGCGCGCCGCGGCGCTTTTCGGCACATCGAAGAAGCTCGTGGCATCTCGGCGCTCCAGAATCTGTCCTTCATGCATGAAAAGAATGTCCGTGGCGATGCGCCGCGCTTGAGCCGCGTCATGCGTGACGAACAGCACCTTTGTGCCGCTGCGGCCGGCGGCAATCACGGTAGCCTCAATTGCCGCCACCGAGGCCGGATCGAGGTTCGCCGTCGGCTCATCGAGGAAGAGACATTCCGGCCTGAGCGCCAGGGCGCGCGCAATCGCCAGCCGCTGCTGCTCGCCACCGGAGAGCATGCGCGCCGGCATGCGCGACAGATGCGATAGCCGCGCTGCCGCGAGCGCCTGATCGGCCCGCGCCGCCGCCTCGGCACGCGATACGCCGGCAGCGCGCAAGGCGTGGCGAATATTGGCGCGCGCGGAACGCCTGAGAAGCACCGGTCGCTGGAACACAAACCCCAGCCGCGCTGCACGCGCCCTGTCAGGCGGGCAGCCGCCCCAGGTTATGGTTCCTGAGTCGGGCGCAACGAGATTGGCGAGGCATCTCAGAAGCAGGCTCTTGCCGGCGCCGTTCGGCCCCATCAGCACCGTCACGCCCGAACCGCTGACGATGAGCTCTTCAACATCGAGAAGCAGGCGCGCGCCGCGTGCAATTCGGATGTTCTGGCCGATCACGGGCCGGACTTCGGGCCGCGCCTCCTCAAAGGCGAGACCGGCGATGGACAGGTTCCCCCGCTCAAGCATAGGCCGACCGTGTTGCCGTGTGCCGCAGGCTGAAGACCAGAGCATTGACGGCGGTGACGATCGTCACCAGCACGAGACCAAGCGCCATGGCAAAGGCCAGGTTGCCCTTCGACGTCTCCAGCGCAATCGTGGTCGTCATCACCCGCGTGACGTGGTTGATGTTGCCGCCGACGATGATGACCGCGCCGACCTCCGCCACCGCCCGACCGAAACCCGCAAGCAGCGCCGTCATGAGGCTGTAGCGTGCGTCCCAGATCAGCGTGGAGATCATCCCCCTAGGGCCCATGCCGAAGACCCGCAGCTGGTCCTCATATTCCAGCTTCATGTCCTCAATGGTCTGGCGCGACAGCGCCGCCACGATCGGCAGGACCAGAATCGCCTGCGCAATAACCATCGCCGTCGGCGTGTAGAGAATGCCGAGCGGGCCAAGCGGCCCGGCGCGCGACAGGAGCAGATAGACGGCGAGCCCCACCACCACGGGCGGCAGACCCATCATCGCGTTGAGAAGCACCACGACTGCCCAGCGGCCGGGGAAGCGCGCGACCGCCACAAGCGCGCCAAGCGGCACGCCGATCAGCCCGGCGATCAGCACCGCAAGGCCGCTCACCCACAAGGACAGGCCGACGATCTCCAGAAGGTCCGCGTCGAGCGAGACGAGCAGCCCAAACGTCTCGGCGAATGCGTTTGTCAGGTCGTGCAAGGCGTCGAGCACTCCCCTCGCTACGTTTCCATCACGATCTTGGGCGCCTTGCGGCCCGCCGCCTGGCGCTCCTGCTTCAGGCGATCAATCACGCGATCGGCAATCCCGCGATAGGCTTTCGCCACGCCGCTATCGGGCGCCGACACGACGACGGGCGTGCCCGCATCGGACGTTTCGCGCACCGCGATATCAAGCGGCACGCCGCCGAGGAACGGGACGCCGATGCGCGCCGCCTCGCTCTCCGCTCCGCCATGGCCGAAGATCTCCGACCGCTCGCCACAACGCGGGCAAAGGAAATAGCTCATGTTCTCCACGATGCCGAGCACCGGCACCTCGGTACGCTGAAACATAGCAAGCCCCTTGCGCGCATCGATCAGTGCCAGGTCCTGCGGCGTCGACACAATCACCGCACCGGCCAACGGCACCTGCTGCGCCATGGTGAGCTGCGCGTCGCCGGTGCCGGGAGGCATGTCGACGACCAGCACGTCGAGCGGCCCCCAGAGCACCTCGTTCAGCATCTGCGTGAGCGCGGAGATCACCATCGGCCCGCGCCAGATCATCGGCGTCTCCTCGTCCACGAGAAAACCCATCGACATGACCTTAAGGCCATAATTCTCCATGGGCCTGAGGACGCGCCCTGAAACCGGCTCCGGCCGGCCGCTGATCTTCAGAAGACGCGGCATGGAGGGACCGTAAATATCCGCGTCGAGGAGACCGACATTGAGGCCGCCCGCCTTGAGCCCGAGCGCCAGATTGACGGCGGTAGTGGACTTACCCACGCCGCCCTTGCCTGACGCCACGGCAATGATGGCGGAGACGCCCTTGACGCCTGCCCCCAAGTCGCCGGCTCCCGTGTCGCTGGCCGGCCCGGGTGCACCCTGGCCTGCGCCCACCCCCCCTGCGGATGGCGGCGACGCAGACGCCCGCCGCTCCGCCGTCAGCGCCACGGTGACTTTGGAAACGCCGGGGACGGCCGCCACGACCTTCTCCACCGCCCGGCGCATGGGCTCCAGCTCGCGCGCCCGTTCTGCGGGAATGCGGACCGCCAGGATGACTTTGCCGTCAGACACCGCGACATCGTCCGGGCCCACAAGCCCCAGCGCGACGATATCACCGGAAAGGTCCGGCCCCTTCACCTGTTTCAGTGCGTTGAGAACCTGATCCTTCGTTGGGGTAGCCATGAGCCTCCGAGCCGTCCTTCCGCGGCCGTCACCGCCTTTTGGGCAAGCGTGATGGATGGCTGGGGCGCCAGGATTCGAACCTGGGATCGCGGGACCAAAACCCGCTGCCTTACCACTTGGCTACGCCCCAATGCGACGGCCAGGCCGCGCGGGATATAGCCCCATCATCCTTTCGCAGCAATGAAGCGAACCTGGATGAGATGTGGGCGGCACGGCCAGCGATGCAATGGCTGCGCGGCGAACGGCCGCCTCATTCCACCCGCCGGCGGCGCCGCGGCGCTCACCTGAGCTTGCAGCCCGGCCGGCCTGGCTTTATATCCGCCGCCTTGGCGGAGCGTAGCGCAGCCTGGTAGCGCACCTCGTTCGGGACGAGGGGGTCGCAGGTTCAAATCCTGCCGCTCCGACCAGCTTTCAGCAGACAACATGCCCATTCCGCGCCGCACGGATAGCCTGGCGGCCTCCTCGCTGTGCACCGCAATAGAGCGGGTTGTCATCGCTTCGTCCCAGCCACGCCGCACCCCGATTTACCAAATTGAACGCCACCTGAACGGCGGGCTCAGCACCCGTTCAAGCCGCTAGCGCTACTCCTTTCAATATGACGCGGGGGAGTAGCCATGTACCGCATACTTTACGGACTTTGCATCGTGACCTTGCTTGCCGGGACCGCTTGGACGGCGGCAAGCGCCGACACGGCCGGCCCGAAGACCCAGACGGGCCTTGGTATCGTCATCCTGGCGGCGCTTCAGCGCTAGCACCCGCGGGGGCCGTCCCCCATTGATTTCCGCTCCGATTCCGTCGTTACCTACGCCGAGATGGGCGGCGCCGCCGGCGCACGCCCGATCTATCTTCGGGAGGTTCACGATGGTTCTCGGACGCACAATGAAGGCGGCGCTGCTCGGTGTCAGCCTGGCCGCGATAGCGGCCTTTGGCGCATCAGCCAAGACGCTTGTCTATTGCTCTGAAGGCAGCCCGGAAGGCTTCGACACCGCGCTTTATACGGCCGGCACCACGTTCGATGCATCATCAAGGCCGCTCTACAACCGGCTTGTGGAGTTCGTGCGCGGCACCACCGAAGTCGAGCCGGCGCTTGCCGAAAGCTGGGAGATCTCAGACGACGGCCTGACCTACACGTTCAAGCTGCGCCCGGGCGTGAAATTCCATTCCACCGACTATTTCACCCCGTCGCGTGACTTCAACGCCGATGACGTGATCTTCTCGTTCGAACGCCAGCGCAACGCGGACAATCCGTACCACCAATATGTGGATGGCGCGAGCTGGGAGTATTTCAACTATATGTCGATGCCGAGCCTGATTGAGTCGATCGAGAAAGTCGACGACATGATTGTGCGGTTCAATCTGAGCCGGCCGGAAGCGCCGATGATCGCCAATCTGGCGATGGATTTCGCCTCCATCCTGTCGAAGGAATACGCCGATCAGCTTGAGGCCGCCGGCAACAAGCAGCAGTTCAACCAGCAGCCGATCGGCACCGGCCCGTTTCAATTCGTTGCCTATCAGCCCGATGCCGTCATTCGCTACAAGGCGTTCGCCGATTACTGGAAGGGCAAGACGCAAATCGACGATCTGGTCTTTGCGATCACCACCGACCAGGCGGTGCGCCAGCAGAAGCTGATCGCCGGCGAGTGCCACGTCATGCCCTACCCCAACCCGGCAGATGTTGAGAGCATGAAGGCCAATCCCGACCTACAGGTCATGGAGCAGGAAGGTCTGAATGTCGGCTACCTCGCCTACAATACGCAGCAGGCACCGTTCGACAATGCCATGGTGCGCAAGGCGCTCAACATGGCGATCAACAAGCAGGCCATTCTCGACGCCGTGTTCCAAGGCGCCGGACAGGCCGCGAAGAACCCGCTCCCGCCCACGATGTGGTCGTATAATGACGACATCGAGGACGACCCGTACGATCCTGATGCCGCCAAGCAGATGCTTGCCGATGCCGGTGTGTCGGACTTGTCAATCAACGTCTGGGCGATGCCCGTGCAGCGCCCCTACAACCCCAACGCCCGCCGCATGGCTGAGCTTATCCAGGCCGACTTTGCAGCCATAGGCGTTGAGGCGGAGATCGTCTCCTACGAGTGGGGTGAGTACCTGGAGCGCTCCAAGGCGCTTGACCGCGACGGTGCGGTGCTCCTCGGCTGGACCGGTGACAACGGCGATCCCGACAACTTCCTCGCGCTGCTCGGCTGCGACGGAGTGGGCGGCGCCAATCGTGCCCAATGGTGCAACGAGGAGTTCAACGCCCTTCTCCTGGAGGCCAAAACCCTGGGCTCTCAGGAGGAACGCGCCGCGCTTTACAAACAAGCGCAGGAAGTCTTCAAACGCGAGGCGCCCTGGGCGACCATCGCGCATTCGGTCGTGCATATGCCGATGCGCGCTAACGTGACCGGCTATGTCATGGATCCGCTCGGTATTCACCAGTTCGATGGCGTCGACCTGACCGAATAGCCAAAGCATCGTCGGGGCGGCCCCAGGTCCGAACTGAGGCCGCCCCGATCCTTTCCGCAGGATGCTCCGCTTCCTCTTCAGCCGCGTGATCGTGCTGATCCCGACCTTTATCGGGGTCTCCATCATCGCCTTCGCATTCATCCGCCTGCTTCCCGGCGACCCGATCTTGCTGATCGCCGGCGAGCGCGGCTTGACGGAGGAACGCTACGCCGAGCTGCAAGCCGCCTATGGCTTCGACCGGCCGATTGTCGTGCAATATCTCGACTATCTCGCTGGCTTGCTGACCGGCGATTTCGGCGAATCGATCGTCACCAAGCGCGCAGTCCTTGAAGAGTTCTTCTCACGCTTCCCGGCAACGCTGGAGCTGTCGTTCTGCGCCATCGTCTTTGCAGCACTTCTCGGCATACCGGCCGGCATGTTGGCAGCGGTGAAACGCGGCTCGATCATCGACCAGAGCATCATGGGGACGGCTCTCGTCGGCTTCTCCATGCCGATCTTCTGGTGGGGCCTGCTGCTGATCATTCTCTTCTCCGGCGTGCTCGGATGGACGCCGGTCTCCGGCCGCATCTCCTTCCTCTATTTCTTCCCTCCGGTGACCGGCTTCATGCTGATCGACTCCGCTCTTTCGGGACAAGAGGGCGCGTTTCGATCCGCCGTCAGCCATCTCATCCTGCCGACGATCGTGCTGGGAACCATCCCGCTTGCCGTCATTGCGCGACAGACGCGTTCCGCCATGCTGGAAGTGCTGGGCGAGGATTATGTGCGCACGGCGCGCGCCAAGGGCCTGCCGCCGTGGCGGGTCATCGGTTTGCACGCGCTCCGCAATGCCCTGATCCCCGTGGTCACGACCATCGGTCTCCAAGTCGGTGTGTTGATGGCCGGCGCCATCCTGACGGAATCCATCTTCTCCTGGCCAGGGATCGGCAAATGGATGGTCGATTCCGTTTTCCGGCGCGACTACACGGTCGTGCAAGGCGGCCTGGTACTGATCGCGACGCTCATCATGCTGGTCAATCTGGGGGTCGACCTCCTCTACGGATTGATCAACCCGCGCATCAGGCGCAACTGAGGCGGGACCGATGTCCAGCGCAGACGATTTCAGCAACGGCCGCTCCGGACAATGGAGCCCATGGCGCGCCATGCTCGCCGAGTTCTGGTACTACTTCTCCGAAAACAAAGGAGCAGTGGCAGGGCTCTTTGTCTTCATCGCATTGGTCGTAATTGCCCTTCTTGCACCGTTTGTCGCTCCGCACGATCCGGTCATTCAAAATCGCGACGCGCTTCTATTGCCCCCCTTCTGGCAGGAAGGCGGCAGCACGACCTATCTGCTTGGCACCGACCCGGTCGGCCGGGACATGCTTTCACGCCTGATCTATGGCGCGCGCTTCTCGCTGTTCATCGGCGTGGTCGTGGTCATCGGTGCCCTGACCGTCGGCATCACGATCGGTCTGATCGCCGGCTATTTCCGCGGATGGATCGACATCGTGATAATGCGGGTCATGGATGTGATCCTCGCCTTTCCCTCGCTGCTTCTCGCACTCGTCCTCGTCGCCGTGCTTGGGCCCGGCCTGATCAACGCCATGATCGCCATCGCGCTCGTCTATCAGCCGCATTTCGTTCGGCTGACGCGCGCCTCTGTCATGGCGGAGAAGACCAAGGATTATGTGGTGTCGTCGCGGGTGGTGGGCGCCGGGCCGCTGCGCCTCATGGTACGCACGATCCTGCCCAACTGCCTTGCTCCACTCATCGTGCAGGCGACGCTGTCCTTCTCCTCCGCCATTCTCGACGCCGCAGCACTCGGCTTCCTCGGCATGGGCGCACAGCCGCCGACGCCGGAATGGGGCACCATGCTTGCCGAAGCGCGTGAGTTCATCCTGCGCGCCTGGTGGGTCGTGACCTTCCCGGGCCTGGCCATCCTCATCACGGTGCTGGCGATCAACCTGGTCGGCGACGGGCTGCGCGACGCGCTCGACCCGAAACTGAAGCGGAGCTGAGGTGTGACAACGCTCAGCGGACCCAAAAGGCCGGAAGGAGCAGCTCATGCCCCTTCTTGAAGTCCGCAAGCTCTCCGTCACCTTCGCCACCGCGGCCGGCCCGTTCACGGCGGTCGACGGCGTCGATTTCGACGTCGATACCGGCGAAGTCCTGGCGATCGTTGGAGAATCGGGCTCCGGCAAGTCCGTCGCCATGCTCGCTGTGATGGGGCTCCTGCCAAGCGCCGCCACGGTGACGGCGGAACGGATGCGTTTTGGCCGCGAGGATCTCGCGACGCTTCCGCCCGCCCGCCGACGCCAGGTGATCGGACGCGATCTGGCCATGATCTTTCAGGAGCCGATCGCCAGCCTGAACCCCTGCTTCACGGTCGGCTTCCAGATCGGCGAGTCCCTGAGGACGCATCTCGGCATGGACCGCAGCGCTCGGCGCCAGCGCATTGTGGAGCTCTTGGATGAAGTCGGCATTCCCGAGCCGGAACGGCGGCTGTCCGCCTTCCCCCATCAGCTTTCCGGCGGCATGAGTCAGCGCGTGATGATCGCCATGGCGCTTGCCTGTCGGCCGAAGCTGTTGATCGCCGATGAGCCGACCACCGCGCTCGATGTCACCATCCAGGCGCAGATCCTCGACCTGCTTCTTCGATTGCAGCGCGAGACCGGCATGGGCCTGGTGCTGATCACACATGACATGGGCGTGGTGGCGGAGACCGCGCAGCGCGTGGTCGTGCAATATGCCGGCCAGCAGGTAGAGCGACGCGACGTCCGCGGTCTCTTCAAGTGTCCGCACCATCCCTACACCACGGCTTTGCTCGCCGCGCTGCCCGATCGCGCCACCAACGATCGCCTGCCCGCCATTCCCGGCGTCGTCCCCGGCCAGGGCGATCAGCCCGACGGCTGCCTCTTCAATCCGCGCTGCGACCACGCCACTGATATGTGCCGCAAGGTCCCGCCGCCGAAGCAACCGGACGTGCTTGGCTCAGCCCTCTGCCACTATCCACGCAACGCCAGGAAGAACGCGGCATGAGCCATGTCATCGATGCCACGGATCTGGCGCGCCATTACAGCGTCAGCCGTGGTGCCTTTCGTGAGCCGGCGACCGTCAAGGCGCTTGCGGACGCGACCTTCACGGTCAAAGCGGGAAAGACATTGGCCGTGGTGGGCGAATCCGGCTGCGGGAAGTCGACGCTGGCGCGGCTCATCACGATGATTGAGCCGGCATCGGCCGGAAAGTTGATGATCGACGGCGTCGACGTGGCACGCGAGCCGGCGAAACTGAAGGACCTGCGCCGCACAGTGCAGATCGTCTTCCAGGACCCCTACGGCTCGCTCAATCCGCGTCAGAAGGTCGGATCGATCCTGGAGGAGCCGCTCATCATCAACACCAGCCTCAACGCCGCGGCGCGGCGCGCAAAGGCCCTCGACATGTTGCGCCGCGTCGGCCTTAGGCCAGAGCATTATGCGCGCTATCCGCACATGTTCTCCGGCGGCCAGCGTCAGCGGATCGCCGTGGCGCGCGCCTTGATGCTGGAGCCCAAGATCATCGTACTCGATGAGCCAGTATCGGCGCTCGACGTCTCCATCCAGGCGCAGATTTTGAATCTCCTGGCCGATCTCCAGGATGAGTTCGGCCTGACCTATCTCTTCATCAGCCACGATCTGTCCGTCGTGCGCTTCGTCGCCGACGACGTGATGGTGATGTATCTCGGCCGCCCGGTGGAGATCGCTCCAGTCGATGACATCTTCCACCGGCCGCAACATCCCTATACGCGGGCGCTGCTGTCCGCCACGCCGATCGCTGACCCGGAGCGCCAGCGCACAAAGATCAAGCTGGAAGGCGAACTGCCCTCCCCCTTCGACCCGCCGGCCGGCTGCGCGTTCCACCCGCGCTGCCAATATGCCCGCGATATCTGCAGGGAAAAGCCGCCGGCACTCGTCGCGGCGGGCGCCACCCAGCATGCGTGCCACGGCGTCGCGGAAGGATGGGTGCCTGACGACGGCCCCAAGCCCGCCTGATCTCGCCGATGACGCTGGCGTTCAACCGCGAATTCGACCCACGTCACGGCGAAGCCGTAGAGCTGATGCCTGGCGTGCGGCACGTCACCGCCGCCAATTCCGGCCCGTTCACGTTCGCCGGCACCAACACCTTTCTCGTCGGCACATCCGAGCTTGCCCTCATCGATCCAGGGCCCGACGACCCCAACCATTTCGAGGCGCTGCGGCGGGCCATCGGGGGCGCCCGGGTCACGCATATCCTCGTCTCCCACACCCATCGCGATCATTCAGCGGGGACAGAGCGCCTGAAGGCCCTGACTGGCGCGCGCGTGCTCGCCGCCGGGCCGCATGCCTTTGCGCGTCCGCCGCATGAGGGCGAGGAAAGGCCGATAGAGGCCGCCGGCGACACCGACTTCACACCCGATGCAACGCTCGCCGACGGCGCCACCGTGGAGGTTTCCGGCGCCCGCCTTCAGGCGATCGCAACGCCCGGCCATACGGTCAATCACGTCGCGCTGGCACTGCTCGAAGAGGGCGTGCTGTTTTCAGGCGACCACGTCATGGGTTGGTCGACGACGATCGTCGCCCCGCCGGACGGCGCTATGACCGCCTATATGGCCTCGCTCGACCGCCTTCTTGCCCGGCCGGAGCGCCGCTATTTGCCGTCGCATGGCGGCGAGATCAGCGACGGCCCTCGTTATGTCGCAGCGCTCAAGGGGCACAGGACGGAGCGCGAGGCCGCCATCCTCAACGCAATCCGGCGCGGCGACCGCACGATCCCGGAGATTGTCAGCGCGGTCTATCAGGGACTGGATTCGCGGCTTGCTCCCGCCGCTGCGCTGTCGACGCTCGCGCATCTGGAGGACCTGATAGCGCGCCGCATGGTGACGGCAGACAATCTTCCGATTCTGTCCGCCCGCTACCGCCCGAAGGAGGCGAGCCCCGACGACGATCTGGCGTCCGGGTCGAGCTGAAGCGCGGCGTCGAGCCGGCCGAAGAACCACCTGATCCGCCGCGCATTCTGGCCGAGATCGTGTTGCCCGCTGCGTGACGCCGACCGCATGTCGACATCGGTGCTCTCAAAGGAGCCGCGCATGCGAATGACCACGTCGTCGGGAAAGCCGAAGACCAGCGTCGGGGCCGTCGCCTCGATGATCGCCTGACCGCCCACATTCGGCAGCGGCCGGTCACCGCTTGCCTCAGCACCCGGTGGCAAGGGCGTGCCGCGCGACTGCGTCATCACGCTCTTGCGCGCCAGTGCGCGAAGAATCTCCTCCGTTTCGCCGGCCGGGGCGTCCTCCGATTCAGGACTGGCCTCAGGCATCACCGTCGGCCGCGAATCCCGCGTGATCGTCCAGCCGCGGCCTTCGATGATCTCGCGCGCGGCAGCGTAAACATCACCGAGCGGCATCGGATAGAAGCGCGTGATGATATCGGGATAGGCATCCTGCTGCTGCGCGAGGCTCTCGCCTGCCGGCGAACGTTGCTGGCTGGCCGCGGCGATGAATTCCGGTGGCTCGGCCAAATTCGTCGAGACGTCCGTAAGCCGCGGATAGGTGATCGCCGCCGCTGCAATGAGGCCGAGCAGGACATGCGTCGGCAGCGCATAGACGATGCCGGCAATCGCCGCGCCGCCGCCGGTGGCACCGTTCTTCCACACATCGGTGAGCGCATAGATGGCGACGCCCGGTGCTGCGAGCCCGAGCAAAAAGCCGACCGTCAGCACCGGCACAAGCGCTGCCGTGGGCACCAGCGACACGCGCGTGCCGATCGCCGCCAGGACCAGGACCGGCACCGCCAAACCGCCGCAAATCCGCGCCCAGTCTGCGGCTCGCGACCGGCGCAACACGTAAGATCGTCTCATTGCCGGCTTCCCGAACTCGACGGCTGACAGATATCCGTAGCCTCAGCCGTCGGGCAAGCGATAGTCCCTGAACATTTCGCGCAGCGCCGTCTTTTGGATCTTGCCGGTCGCCGTGTGCGGGATCTCGTCCACGAACACCACATCGTCCGGCACCCACCACTTGGCGACCTGCGGCCGCATGTAATCGAGCAGCGTTTCGCGCGTTGGCGCATCCTCCGATTTCGGCACCACGATGAGCAGCGGCCGCTCATCCCACTTCATGTGGTGGACGCCGATGACCGCCGCCTCCGCCACGCCGGGATGGCCCATGGCGAGGTTCTCCAGCTCGATGGAGGATATCCACTCGCCGCCGGACTTGATGACATCCTTGGAGCGATCGGTGACGCGCATATAGCCATGCGCATCGATATGCGCGACGTCGCCGGTGTCGAAATAGCCATCCTCGTCGAGGACCTCCGCCTCGTTGCCGAAATAGGCGCGCGCGATCGCCGGCCCGCGCACCTTCAGCCGCCCGAACGTCTTGCCGTCCCGCGGCAGCTCGTTGCCGTCGTCGTCGGTGACCCTCATTTCAACGGTGAACGGCGCATGGCCCTGCTTCTCCTGCACATCAAGTCGCGCGTCACCCATGAGGTCAACGAGCTCCGGCTTCAATGTGCAGATAGTGCCGATGGGACTCATCTCTGTCATGCCCCAGGCGTGCAGGACGGAGACATCGTAACGGCTCTCAAAGATTTCGATCATCGAGCGCGGACAGGCTGCGCCGCCAATCACGACGCGCTCAAGATGCGGCAATTCGTGGCCGGTCTCTTGAAGGTGCTGCAGAAGCATCATCCAGATCGTCGGCACGGCCGCGGTGATCGTCACTTGCTCCTGATCAAGCAGCTCATAAATCGACGCACCGTCCAGCTTGCTGCCGGGCATGACGAGCGAAGCGCCGACCAGCGGCGCGACATAGGCCAACGCCCAGCAATTGGCGTGGAACATCGGCACCACCGGCATCAGACGATCGCGGCTTGCCAAGCCCAGCATGTCCGGCATGTTGCCGGCCAGAGCATGCAGCACATTGGAGCGGTGCGAATAGACGACGCCCTTGGGATTGCCCGTCGTGCCAGAGGTGTAGCACATGCCCGCGGCTGCGTTCTCGTCGACCGCGCACCAGGCGAAATCGTCATCGGCCGCCAGCCATTCCTCGTACGGCTCCGCATCAAGCGGCGTATCGGGCATATGCGCAGCGTCTGTCAGCACCACGATCCGTTGGACGCTCTTCAGTTGGTCGCGCAGCTTCTCCACCAGCGGCAGGAACGTCAGGTCGACGAAGAGCATGCGGTCGGCCGCGTCGTTGACGATCCACGCAAGCTGCTCCGGAAAGAGCCGCGGATTGAGCGTATGATAGACGCCACCCGCGCCCATCAGCCCGTACCACACCTCCATGTGCCGCCACGTATTCCACGCCAGCGTTGCGCCGCGCTGGCCGATCCCGAAATTGTTTGCATGGAGCTTCTTGGCAACGCGACGCGCACGGGAATGGATGGCGCTGTAAGTCGTGCGATGGATCGGTCCTTCCACCGAGCGCGAGACCACCTCTCGCCCACCGTGATGAAGCGCTGCATGATCAAGGATCTTATGACAGAGCAGCGGCCAGTCCTGCATGAGTCCGCGCATCGTGCGTTCCTCTCCGCGATATCCCGATTGCTTTTGTTCTTTGGATTGGATGCTGAGAGATTTCGCCGGGCCTGACCAGCCCTTTTGGCCACACTCACGCACGGTGATCGGCGCATTCTCGCCGCATTACGTAGCCGCGCAAGCGAGCATGCGCGCGCCGGGCCCCGGATTCCTGAGGGAACCGACGACATCGCCGACCCGCCGGCCCCGGTCATGCTTGCGGCGCAAGAAACCTTATTTGCACCAAAGTGTTGCCACTTGCGACGATAACCCTGATGGCTATGGCGATCATGACCCACGACGGACCAAAGCCGACCAAGCCGCGACTGGTCAATGCCGACGGCGCCGATCTGCCCCGCGCGCAATTGAAGCTGGCGCTGGAGCTTGCCGACACGGCGGGCGGCGATCTGACCGACCGGATTGCCGAAGCTGCGGCAACGGTCGGGGCGGACCTCCTCTTCATGCTGCCGGCGCCCGACGGATCGGGGCCGTCCGCGATGGTTCATCTCGCCGACGAGAGCGGCGATCGTTTCTTGCAGGTTCAGCCGGCCGCCGAGGGCATGGCGGTGAGCGAGGGCGACGAAGTCAACCCGCACTTTCTCAGCCTCGCGCGTACGTCGGTGGTTGTGCTGAGAAAGATCGGCGACGACCCGGACGTGCGGGCGCTCGCCAAGGCGAACTAACCTACCGAACCAAGCCTATGCAGCAGCGGGCGGCTTAACGCAGCAAGCCGCGCCGCAGCATGTCGATCAGATCGATCAGTCGACGATGTCGTTCGTGTAGCCGGCGGCGCGCAGCGGCTCCAGCGGCAGATCGAGCGCCGGACCGCGGCGATAGAGGTCCTGGATATTGTCGCCGCCCAGCGCAAAGCTCACGCCGAATTTGACGATGTGCTCGAAAAGGTCCTCGTCAGTGGCGGTCGGGTCGGGCTTGTCGACGGCGACATAGTGGCCCTCATAGGCGGCGTGCCATGCGACCGGAAACGCCATGAGCTGCCGCTTGTATTTCAGCTCCCAGCCGGCGAAATCGATGTCGTCACGCGGCGTCACATTGTTCTCGCCGGCTCCGTAGATGAAATCGGCAACGACCATGGAATTGGGCGTCAGGAAATGCTGGGCCTGGGCTCTCGCAAACCACGCATCGACCAGCGTTTCGTTGTCGTTGGCCGAGCTGTCGAAATAGCCCGCTTGGCCATAGAGCGTCGTGTTGCCAAGGTAGACTTGGCCTTCGCCGCCGAACATCCAGCCTTGCTCGTCCTCCTCCTCCGGGCCGGTTCCCTCTCCGATGAACACATGGCCGTACCCGCCAAAGACGCCGATCAGGTATGCGTTCGGGTCGCGGAAGCTGAGATGGCCGCCGCCCAGAACCTGCCCCTCATAGTCTTCCGTGTTGCCCGGGTAATCATTGTCGAAGTCGCCTTCCGCGACACCGTCGAGTTGCACGGAGAACCGATCGCCGAGCGGGATGTTGACCCTGATCTGACCGCCGACACGCCCGGTGTCGTTGGGATTGTCATTGCCGGTGGTGAGGTCAGGAACCATCCAGACATAGCCGCCCCAGACATCGGCAACGGCTGAGAAAAGCAGCCCCTGCGGTCCCGCCGGCTCCATCACGACGTCGCTTACTTCGCCCACTGGTAGATCGGCGGCGGCCGCAGCGCCTGAAGCAAACGCAGCACCGGCTGCAAGCAGCAACGATTTGCGGATCATGTCGGATACACTCCCTCGTCAGCTCTCCCAGTCTTCCTACATCCGCCAGGTCGTGGAATCACGCCTCAGCACGCACGAAACCAGGAAAAACGCTGGCATCTCCCGGATTCACGGCTGCACTGTTGCTAGCCGGCAACATTTCTGGTGAGCTTGCACACGCGCAGGATGCACCGCTGAGGCAGCCTAAACCAGGCTCATCGCCAGACCTGCGGCGATCATCCACATCACGATCCCAATGCCAAAATCGAGCACTTGCCAAGCGCGCGGCTTGGTGAAGAACGGCGCCAGCAATCGCGCACCATAGCCGAGCGCAAAGAACCAGGTGAACGAGGCAAGCACCGCGCCGATACCATAGGCGAGACGCAGCTCGCCCGGATAGCGTCCCGACAGGCTCCCCAGAAGCAGTACCGTGTCGAGATAGACATGCGGATTGAGGAACGTGAACGCCAGGCACGTTGCAATCGCCGCGCCCAGCCCGCGCGCATCGCCCTCCGCCTTCATCACAGCAGGGCGCATGGCGCGGCGAAAGGCGAGCAGGCCGTAGACGAACAGAAACAAAGCGCCGCCCCCGGTCACGACCAGAAGCGCCGTCGGCGATTGACGCACCAGCGTGCCGAGGCCGGCAACGCCTGCCGTAATCAGAAGCGCATCGGAGATGGAGCAGATGAGACAGACGGCAAAGACGAACTCGCCCTTCAGGCTCTGCCGAAGCACGAAGGCGTTTTGCGCGCCGAGCGCGATGATGAGACCGGCGCTGAGCAGAAATCCGTTGAGCCCGGCCGATAGCAAGCTCATCTCAGCCAGTGCGCCAGCCGATCGATCCCCTCTGCGATATCGGCCTCCGTGCCGGCGAAGGAGAAGCGGACATAGCGATGTCCGCGCGCATGGTCGAAGTCGGGACCAGGCGTCGCCGCCACGCCTGCCTCGTTCAGCATGCGCTTGGAGAAATCGAGCGCATCATTCGTGAACCGCGCCACGGAAGCATAGACATAGAAGGCGCCATCCACCGGCAGGAACTCGTCGAAGCCGAGCCCCGGAAGACGCCCCAGCAGCAGAGCGCGGTTGCGCGCGTACCCCGCCTTGACGGCCTCAAGCTCCTCACTGGAGTCGAACGCCTTAATTGCGGCGCGCTGCGACAGTTCCGGCACGGAGATGTAGAGCGACTGAGACAGCCGCTCGAACGGCCGCATCAAATCCTCAGGCAGCACCAGCCACCCAACCCGCCATCCCGTCATGCAGTAGTATTTGGAGAACGAGTTGATGATGATGGCACTGTCGGAGAAGCGCAGCGCCGTCTCCGCCTGACCGGCATAGGTCAGGCCGTGATAGATCTCGTCAGACAGGAAGCGGATGCCATTGGCATGGCAGAACGTTGCGATCCGTCCAAGCTCTCCGCCCTCCGTCATCGTGCCGGTCGGATTGGCCGGGCTCGCCACGAGCACGCCGGCGAGCGGCGACTGTTTATGCAGGTCCTCCAACTGCTCCGCGGCAATCGCCCAGCGGGTCTCCGGGCCCACCTCGATTTCCACCGCCTCCAGACTGAACGCCTTCAAGATGTTGCGGTAGGCAGGGTAGCCCGGCATCGCCAGGGCGATCCGATCTCCGGGATTGAAGGCCCCAAGGAATGTGAGATTGAAGCCGCCCGACGAGCCGGTCGTCACCATCACCCGACCCGGCGATAGATCGATGTAGTAGACCTCTCGATAGTGCCGGGCGATGCGCTCCCTGAGCGCCCGTATGCCCAGCGCTTCGGTGTAGCCGAGCCGCCCATCGGCAAGCGCCTCAGCCGCTGCCGCCAGCACAGCCTTCGGCGCCGGCGCGCCCGGCTGGCCCACCTCCATGTGAACGATATGCCGTCCGGCGGCCTCCAATTCCGCCGCCGCTGCCATCACGTCCATGGCCAGAAACGGCTCAACCGCGCTTCTTCGCGAAGCCTTCAACATAACTTGCGTTTCTTTCGTTGCGTGCTTTGGTTAGGCAGGCCGGGAGGGTCAGATTTGCCGCATTTCAGCGCTCGTATAACAAAGCTATGCCAAATCGCATGCTGCAGGTGAAGTCCAGCCTCGCCGCACTTCGCGCCGGCGCCTTGCCGCTCGTCTGCGCGGCCGCGATCGCGCTGCCACCAATTGCCGAAGCGCAGAACCGCCGCGCCCCGATCATCCGCGATGCTGAAATCGAGGTGCTACTGCGCGACTATGCGCAGCCAATCTTCTCCGCCGCCGGCATCAGCTCAGGTGACGCGGAAATCGTTCTGGTGCTGAGCAAGGAATTCAACGCCTTCGTCGCCACCGGCCGCCGCATGGTGATCAACACCGGCGTGTTGCTTCAGGCCAAGACACCCAACGAGGTTATCGGCGTCCTGGCGCACGAGACCGGCCATCTGGCCGGCGGCCATTTGGAAGGCTTGCGCAACGAGGTGGCGCGCGCCCAGGCTATCGGCGCCGTCGTCAGTGCGCTCGGCGTCGCTGGCATGATGGCGGGTGCAGCCGCCGGGTCTTCGTCCGCCACCCATTTGGGCGCCGCCGCCACATCGGCGGGACCGGGTGTGGGGCTGCGCACGCTGCTTACTTACCGCCGCGCGCAGGAGCTTGCCGCCGACCGTGCAGCCCTCACCTACCTCAACGCCTCCGGCCAATCCGCCAAGGGGATGGTGACGACATTTGAACGCTTCGCCGACCAGCAGATGTTCTCCGCGCGCTACGCCGACCCCTACGCGCAGTCGCATCCGATGGCGCGCCAACGCCTCAACCAGCTTGAGCAGGCGGCGCGCCAAAGCCCGCACTGGGACGCCGTCGACAGCCCACAGCTTCAGATCCGCCACGACATGATGCGCGCCAAGCTCTCCGGCTTCACCGAGAGCCCGCAGATGGTCGGACGGCGCTTCCCACGCTCCGATGACAGCCTGCCCGCTCAATACGCACGCGCTATCGTCGGCTACCGGACCGGCGGCATGCGCTCCGCTATCCGCGCCGTCGACGCGTTGATCGCGCGTGTACCGAACTATCCCTATTTCCACGAGTTGAAGGGGCAGATTTTGTTGGAGTCCGGCCGCGCCGCCGACGCCGTTGCCCCGCTTCGCCAAGCTGTTGCGCTGGCGCCCAACGCCGGCCTCATTCGCATCATGCTTGGCCACGCCCTCCTGCAAACCGACAATGCCGGCCTGCTCGACGAAGCGATCGCGAACCTGATCGCCGGCCTCAACAAGGAGCCGCTCGCCTCTGTCGGGTACCGACACCTCGCGACCGCCTATCAGAAGCAGGGAAAGGTGGCGCAGGCGGAGCTCGCCAGCGCGGAGGGTTTGCTGATTGACGGCGATATCGACAGCGCCAGGAACTTCGCCCAGCGTGCGCAGGCGAAGTTCAGTCGCGGTTCGCCGGGCTGGCTCAAAGCTGAGGACATCATCACGTATGAATCGCTGGCCCGTGGGACGAACTGAGCGGCGACGACACCGAAAGGAACGACCATGCCCCAATTGATCCGCATTGCCGTGGCTTTGCTGGCTCTCCTCGTCGCAGCCCTTCCCGCCCGCGCGGAAATGACGGAGGCGGAGAAGGAGGAGATCGGCAAGGTGATTCGGGAATACCTCCTCACCAACCCCGAAGTGCTTGAGGAAGCGATCACGGTTCTCCGCCTGAAGCGCGAGCAGGAGGAGGCTTTGGCGCGCGCCAGCGCGATTGAGGATTACGGGGATCGGATCTTCGATTCTGAGCACCAGATCGTGCTGGGTAACCCTGACGGCGCCATCACGCTGGTGGAGTTCTTTGACTATAATTGCGGCTATTGCAGACGCGCTCTGTCGGACATGACCGCCCTTCTCCAAACCAACGACGACCTTCGCATCGTGCTGAAGGAATTCCCGATTCTGAGCGAAGGCTCCGTGGAGGCGGCGCGGATCGGCGTTGCGGTATCGGAGCTGGCGCCGGAGCGTTATCTGGACTTCCACATTGAGGTCTTCACCCGCCCTGGCGAAGCGAATGCTGCCAAGGCGCTGGAGGTGGCGCGCGACCTGGGCCTCGATGCGGACGCGGTTGAAGCGGCAGCGTCCAAAAGCAGCATCACCGAGGGCATCACTGAGGTGCGGGAAATCGCCGATGCGCTGGGCATCAGCGGCACGCCGTCCTATGTCATCGGCAAGGAGATCATCCCCGGCGCCATCGGGTTCGACGGATTGCAGCAACGCGTGGCGGCGATGCGCGAATGTGGCCTCACAGTGTGCTAGAGCATGATCCCGAAAAGTAAGTACCGGTCTTCGGATAAGATCATGCTCCACAAAAGAGATAGAGCCTCCACTCTGATTCAATCAGAATGGATAAGGCTCTAGGACGGACGACCGGCGAGAACAAAGGGCGAGACGAGAACGACGATGAAGGAGTTTCTCCTGCAGGTCTTCACCTGGTGGAACGGGCAAACGCTCGGCACGCGCTTTCATACGTGGCGCAACGGCCAGCTCGTCGGTGAGGACGAAAGCGGCAACCGGTACTATCGCGACAAAACCGGCAAGCGGCGCTGGGTCATTTACAACGGCGATGCGGAGGCCTCGCGCATCCCGCCGGGCTGGCATGGCTGGATGCACCACCGCACCGATACACCTCCCAGCGAAGAAAGCTACGAGCAGCGTGACTGGGAGAAGCCGCATCAGCCGAACCTGACGGGCACGCCCGCCGCCTACCGGCCACCCGGCTCCATCCTGACGCCGGAGCGCCGCCCGGAGGTGACGGGCGACTACGAACCCTGGACGCCGAGCTAAATACGCGGCGAGTTTCTATTGATGCGGCTATCTGGTGCGCTTGTTTTGACCATGCTTGCGGCGCTGCCGGCCTCGGCGGCGCCGATCAAGAATCCGGTCGCGGAATTCACCGGCCTCGACAAGATCACCGGCCGCACGATCACGTTTGACGTACTGATCGATGAGACCGTGCAGTTCGGCGCCCTGCGCGTGACGCCGCGCACCTGTCACACGCGCCCGCCGACCGAGCCCGCGCAAACGACGGCGTTTGTGGAGGTGGAAGAGATCACGCTCACCAACGAGATCCAGCGCATCTTCACCGGCTGGATGTTTGCTGCGAGCCCCGGCCTGCATGCAGTGGAGCATCCCGTCTATGATGTCTGGCTGGTCGACTGCAAGATCGAGATGGGCGAGCCGGAGACGCCGCAGGCGGAACCAGCGACGGACGGGACACCCACGCTGCCCGATCTTGACGGGCCGACGCAGAACTAGAGATCAGCCCAACGCCGCCAACGCTTCCGCGCCGGACAGTGAGACGGCAGACTGAGCGCTGCCAAACACACCCTCCCCCTCCAGCGCTTCGTCGAGCATGCGAACGTACTCGTCGCGTGGCACTTCCGCCGCGCCGAACTGCGCCAAATGCGCGGTCAGAAATTGCGCGTCGAGAAGCCTGAATCCGCCGCGCTTCAGGCGCGCCACAAGATGCACCAGCGCCACTTTGGAGGCGTCGCGCTCCTCGGAGAACATGCTCTCGCCGAAGAACGCCGCGCCAAGCGTCACGCCGTAAAGCCCACCGACCAGCCGCCCGTCTCGCCAAGCCTCCACGGTGTGGACATGGCCGGTGCGGAAAAGCGCACCGTATAATCTGCGGATCGGCTCGTTGATCCAGGTCTCCTGGCGCCCGCTGCGCGGTGCTGCACAGCCGGCGATGACGCCCTCAAAGTCGGTGTCGACGCGAACCTCGAACACATCGGAACGCACCGTGCGCGCCAGCCGGCGCGGCAGATGGAACTGGTCCATCGGCAGCACGCCGCGCATTGTCGGCTCCACCCAATAAAGCGTGGGGTCATCGGCGGAATCGGCCATCGGAAAGATGCCGCAGGCATAAGCGCGCAGAAGAAGCGAAGGTGTGACGATGTCCTGGTCGCGGTCGCGAAAGGCGCGCGACATCCGCCTAGCTCGCCGGCGCGGCGCGCTCCGCTAAGAACTGCTCCAGCCACCTGATGTCGTAAGCGCCGTCGGCGACGGCCGGCTCGCCGACAAGGTCCTGGAAAAGCGGGATCGTCGTCTGCACGCCATCCACCACATATTCGTCGAGCGCCCGCTTCAGCCGCATGAGGCACTCTACCCGGTCGCGCCCATGCACGATGAGCTTGCCGATCAGGCTGTCGTAATAAGGCGGCACAGTATAACCCTGGTAAACCGCGGAATCGACGCGAACGCCAAGCCCGCCCGGAGGGTGGTAATAGGTGATCTGGCCCGGCGACGGCGCGAAGGTCTGCGCGTTCTCCGCATTGATACGGCATTCAATGGCGTGGCCGCTGAAGGTGACCTGATCCTGGCGCAGCGCCAAAGGCGCACCGGCCGCAACGCGCAGCTGCTCCACGACAATATCGATGCCGGTGATCGCCTCCGTGACGGGATGCTCCACCTGAACCCGCGTGTTCATCTCGATGAAATAGAACTCGCCATTCTCGTAGAGGAACTCCACCGTGCCCGCGCCCGAATAGCCCATATCCGCGACCGCCTTGGCCGCAACGTTGCCGATATGAACGCGCTCAGATGCATTGAGCCCCGGTGACGGCGCCTCCTCCCAGACTTTTTGATGTCGCCGTTGCAGCGAGCAGTCCCGCTCGCCGAGATGCACGGCCGCACCCTTTCCGTCGCCCAGAACCTGAATCTCAATGTGGCGTGGATGGCCGAGATATTTCTCCAGATAGACGGCATCGTCGCCGAAGGCCTTCAGCGCTTCCGACTTGGCCGTCGACAAAGCGCGCGACAGATCGTCAGGGCCATCCGCGACCTTCATGCCGCGCCCCCCGCCCCCGGCGGCGGCCTTGATCAGCACCGGGTAGCCGATCTCCTTGGCGAGCGCGGCAGTCGCCTCATCATCTTCCACGCCTTCGGACGAGCCGGGCACGATAGGGATGCCGAGCTTCGCTGCCGTCTCCTTGGCGCGGATCTTGTCGCCCATCACACGGATGTGGTCGCCGGAGGGGCCGATGAAGGTGATGTCGTGGGCCTCCAGGATATCGGCGAACCGCGCATTCTCCGACAGGAACCCGTAACCGGGATGTACGGCCTCAGCGCCGGTGATCTCACAGGCGGAAACGATGCTTGGGATGTTGAGATAGCTTTCCGTGGCGGGCGGCGGGCCGATGCACACGCTTTCGTCCGCCAGCCGCACATGCATGGCGTCGGCATCAGCCGTAGAGTGCACAGCGACCGTTTGAATGCCGAGTTCCTTGCAAGCCCGCAGCACTCGGAGCGCGATCTCGCCACGATTGGCGATCAGGACCTTGGAGAACATCGCTACTCGATGATCATCAGCGGTTCGCCGAACTCAATCGGCTGGCCGTCGCCGACCAGAATCTCTACCACCCGCCCGGCATGCGGTGCGGTGACCTCGTTCATGTGCTTCATGGCTTCCACGATGAGGATCGTCTGACCGGCGCTGACCTGATCCCCGACATCCACGAATGGCTGGGCATCCGGGCCGGACGCGCGATACACGGTCCCCACCATCGGCGACGGGACGGCGCCCGGATGACGGGCGGGATCGGCAAGCGAGGCCGCCTGGCTGGACGTCTCGGCCTCAACCGGCGCCGCGGGTGCGGCAGGCGCCGGGCTCTGCGGCGCAGCATAGGTCACATGAGCTGCCGCCGGCGGCGCGGCGCGCGAGACGCGGACGCGGAAATCGTCCTGCTCAACCTCGATTTCCGTCAGCTCCGTTTCCCTGAGCAGGGTCGCCAGGTCGCGGATCAGTTCCTTGTCGATGCCGTGTTTCTTGTCGGCCATGCTTACGTCCGTTTGCCCGCCTGCGATGCCGTGGCGGCGATTGCGTCGATTGCCAGAAGATAGGATTGCGCGCCGAAGCCGCAAATGACCCCCTTGGCGACCGCCGACAACGTGGAGTGGTGACGGAAGGCTTCACGCGCGAAGACGTTGGAAATGTGAACCTCCACCACCGGGGATTCGATCAGGCTGATCGCATCGCGGATGGCGATGGATGTGTGCGTATAGGCCGCGGCGTTCAATACCACCCCCGCCGAATCGGACGCCTCGTGCAACCACTCCACGAGCTCGCCCTCACGGCTTGTCTGGCGAAACACGACCTCAAAGCCCTGCCCCGCGGCATGCGCGCGCGCCTGCGCCTCAATATCGGCCAGCGTCACAGTGCCGTAGACATCCGGCTCACGATTCCCGAGCCGATCGAGGTTGGGCCCGTTCAGAATGTGGATTGTGGAAGACGCCATCGGCCGATCGTTTGCCCTTAATCCGGCCTTCGGCGGCCCGTCGCCCGCCTTATAGGGGGTTTGGCGAGTGGCGCAATGCGACCGTCACGCGCCTGAAAAAAAAGTCGTGCATGATTGATCGAGACTATCTTCCGCGGGAGGTGAGTCGCACCATGCGCGCCAGCCAGACAGGCCTGTTTTCCCCGCTTTCCCCTTTGCCTATCCCGCAAACGACGCCATCGCCCTCCCGATCACCCGTCCGGATTGTCAAGTCTTGACCATCTCTCCGGCTCGCCTTTAGCGTCGCCCTCGGTCGCTGAGAGTCGCACTGACGCCAGCGAGCGTTCTCCAGAGTTCTCGGGTCTTGATTGCCTGTCGGAAGCCTCAGACGGGAGGGGAGAAATTGTGCGTAGATTAACAATATGTGGTGGACTAACGCGTTGTTAACCCCTACATGTTGAAGTTTGTGACCGTGGGCGGACGGTCCGGAATCGGGGTCAGAAACCTTCTTTTAGATGGCACCGGACACGCAACGTGGCGGTGCTAGGATGGCCGGGTCGCCGCCCGGCTGAACGTAGGATAATGGAGCGGGGCAGAATGCGCATTGAGCGGCACAATACGAAGGACGGCCAGTCGCCTTACGAAGCGATCGCGTTTCGCACGGCGACGAGCGAGATCCGCAATCCCGACGGGTCGGTCGTCTTCCGCCTGGACAACATCCAGGTGCCCGCTGCCTTTAGTCAGGTGGCGACCGACGTGCTGGCGCAGAAATATTTCCGCAAGGCCGGCGTCCCCGCACGGCTGAAGAAGATTGAAGAGAATTCGGTCCCCTCGTGGCTGTGGCGCTCCGTGGCCGACGAAGAGGCGCTCGCCGCGCTTGCCGAGGAAGAACGCTACGGCTCAGAGACCGACGCGCGCCAAGTCTTCGACCGGCTCGCCGGCACCTGGACCTATTGGGGCTGGAAGGCCGGCTACTTCACCTCCGAGGACGATGCGCGGGCCTTCTTCGACGAGCTTTGCCACATGCTCGCCACGCAGACCGCGGCGCCCAATTCCCCGCAATGGTTCAACACCGGGCTCTTCTGGGCCTACGGCATCGACGGGCCGAGCCAGGGCCATTTCTACGTCGATCACTGGACCAAGGAGCTGGTGAAGTCTGAGACGGCCTACGAGCATCCGCAGCCGCATGCCTGCTTCATCCAGTCCGTGTCGGACGATCTCGTCAACGAAGGCGGGATCATGGACCTTTGGACGCGCGAGGCGCGGCTGTTCAAATATGGCTCCGGCACGGGCTCCAATTTCTCGCGCCTGCGCGGCGAAGGCGAGCGGCTGTCCGGCGGCGGCAAGTCGTCGGGCCTGATGAGCTTCCTCAGAATCGGCGACCGCGCCGCCGGCGCCATCAAGTCCGGCGGCACGACGCGCCGCGCCGCCAAGATGGTCGTGGTCGATATCGATCACCCCGACATTGAGGACTACATCAACTGGAAGGTGAAGGAGGAGCAGAAAGTCGCTGCTCTCGTCGCCGGATCAAAGGCTTGCGCCAAGCACCTGAATCTCATCATGAAGGCCTGCATCAATTGCGAAGGCCCCGGCGACGATTGCTTCAACGCCAACAAGAACCCGGCGCTGAAGCGTGAGATTCGTGCGGCGAAAAAGGCCAACGTGCCGGAAAACTATATCCAGCGCGTCATCCAGTTCGCGCGTCAGGGCTACGCGCATATCGAGTTCCCGATCTTCGATCTCGACTGGGATTCTGAGGCCTACCTCACCGTCTCCGGCCAGAACTCCAACAATTCGGTGCGCGTCACTGACGAGTTCCTCGAAGCGGTTGAGAACGGCGACCAGTGGGACCTGCATTTCCGCATCACCGGCGAGGTGTCCAAGACCCTGCCGGCGCGCGAATTGTGGGAGCATGTCGGCTTCGCCGCATGGGCCTCCGCCGATCCCGGCATCCAGTATCACTCGACCATCAATGACTGGCACACCTGCTCCGCCGACGGCGAGATCCGCGCCTCCAATCCGTGCTCGGAATACATGTTCCTCGACGACACGGCGTGTAATCTCGCCTCGCTGAACCTTCTGCGCTTCCGCGATGCCTCAGGAGAGACGGCGCGCTTCGACACGGAACGCTTCGAGCACGCCGTGCGGCTGTGGACCATCGTCCTGGAAATCTCCGTGCTGATGGCGCAGTTCCCCTCCAAGGAGATCGCACGCCTCTCCTTCGACTACCGCACGCTCGGCCTCGGCTACGCCAATATCGGCGGGCTGTTGATGACTTCCGGCATTCCGTACGATTCGCCGGAAGGCCGCGCCATCTGCGGTGCCATCACGTCCATCATGACGGGCGTTGCCTACGCCACGTCGGCGGAGATGGCCGGCGAACTCGGCGCCTTCCCCGCTTATGAGCGCAACAAGGACTCCATGCTGCGGGTGATCCGCAACCATGCGCGCGCCGCCCATGGCCACGCCGACGGCTACGAAGCGCTTCGCACCAACCCCGTGCCGCTCGACCATGAAGCGCTAGGAGCCCTTGGCAAGGACGGCGCCAATCTTGGCGCGCGCGCCAAGTCGGCCTGGGTCAAGGCGGTAAACCTTGGCGAAGAGCACGGCTACCGCAACGCCCAGTCAACGGTGATCGCGCCGACCGGCACGATCGGCCTGGTCATGGATTGCGACACGACGGGGATTGAGCCGGACTTCGCACTGGTGAAGTTCAAGAAGCTCGCCGGCGGCGGCTATTTCAAGATCATCAACCGCGCCGTGCCGGAGGCGCTCGCCTCGCTCGGCTATTCCATGTCGGAGGCGGCGGAGATGATCTCCTACGCCGTCGGCCGCGGCACGCTGAAGGACACGCCGCTTGAGGACGGCAAGGGCATCAATCATGAGACGCTGAAGGAGAAGGGCTTCACCGAGGAGAAGCTCGAGGAGCTTGAGAAGGGCCTCGCCTCGGTCTTCGACATCAAGTTCGCCTTCAACAAATGGTCGCTCGGCGAAGACTTCTGCCGCGACGTCCTGAAGCTCGACGAGGAGCAGCTTGCCGACCCGCAGCTCGACATCCTTTCCGCACTCGGCTTCTCCAAGAAGGAGATCGACGCGGCGAACATCCATTGCTGCGGCGCCATGACGCTTGAAGGCGCGCCGCATCTGAAGGACGAGCACCTGCCGGTCTTCGACTGCGCCAATCCGTGCGGACGGCTCGGCACGCGCTATCTCTCCGTCGATTCGCACATCCACATGATGGCCGCCGCACAGCCCTTCATCTCCGGCGCCATCTCCAAGACCATCAACATGCCGGGCACCGCCACGGTGGAGGAGTGCAAGGCCGCCTACATGCTCTCCTGGAAGCTGGGGCTGAAGGCCAATGCGCTTTACCGCGACGGCTCAAAGCTTTCGCAGCCGCTGTCCGCCGCCCTCATCGCCGACGAGGAGGAGGATGAGGAAGAAGCACTGGAGACGTTGATCCAGCAGACCGCGCCGCAGCGCGCCGCGATTGCCGCAGAGCGCATCGTGGAGCGGATCGTGGAACGCGAGGTGCGCGGACGCGAAAAACTCCCCGGCCGCCGCAAGGGCTACACCCAGAAGGCCATCGTCGGCGGCCACAAGGTCTATCTCAGGACCGGCGAATATGACGACGGCCGCCTCGGCGAGATCTTCATCGACATGCACAAGGAAGGCGCGGCCTTCCGCGCCATGATGAACAACTTTGCGATCGGCGTGTCGCTCGGCCTGCAATATGGCGTGCCGCTTGAGGAATATGTCGAGGCCTTCACCTTCACCCGCTTTGAGCCGGCCGGCATGGTGATGGGCAACGAGGCGATCAAGAACGCCACGTCCATCCTCGACTATATCTTCCGCGAGCTGGCGATCTCCTATCTCGCGCGCCACGATCTGGCGCATGTGCAGCCCGACGACGTGACGTCGACCACGATCGGCCGCGGCGTGGAGGCGGAAAAGCCGCTGCACGATCCGCCCGTGTCAAACGGCTTCGTGCGCGGGCAGGCCGGCCGCTTCCGCCTTCTGGAGAACGACACAGGCGGCAGCGGGACCGCCGAGGGCGGCAAGAGCGGCCCCGCCAAGGCGATGCAATCCGGCCTGGTGGCGGCGATCTCGCCGGCTGCCGGCAGCGCAGGCGGATCGAACACCGGCGGCGCCACGGCGCTGAAGCAGAGCCCTGAGCCGGAGGCAGACCAGGAGCCGGCCGGCTACGCCGCCAACGCGCCGCAAGTCGAAGCGCAGCCCGACGCAACGCCGCGCCCCGCCTCAAAGGAAGAAAGCAAGGCACAGATGGCGGCGGAAGCGCGCATGAAGGGCTACGAAGGCGAAGCCTGCGGCGAATGCGGGAATTTTACGATGGTCAGGAACGGCACATGCTTGAAGTGCGACACGTGTGGGGCAACCAGCGGGTGTTCGTAGGCTCGTGGCGATAAAGACTGCACTCAACTCATTCGGACTCCGCTGCAGAGAGTATCGGAGCGCCGCAGGTCTGACAGTGGCTGATCTTTCGCGCCAACTCAACATGCGGCCGTCAGAAATCGCTCGACTCGAAGTCAGCGAATCACCTATCGATCCTAAGTACGTCAAGCAGTTTTGTAAGGTAATCCAGCTCGGATTACTCCAGCAACAGGAGCTTTACAAACTTGCTGCGCGCCCGCGACATGTAGAAACGCTACCAGGTCTCAATAGGAGGCAGAGCTTATTCATGGGCCGCCAGCTTGCCAAGCTACGCAGCTTTACACCGGCGCAGATAAGGGGGCTACGCATTTTACTTGAGAAAGGCCTCTCAAATGCAGAGAGCAGATTATCTTGATCACAGTCGAAGCTCTGATGAACTCGAGAAGCTAGGCCTGGCGTGGCGTGGCCATGCAAACATAGGCCGCGGCATGAGCATTAACGTTGTTCCGTTTCTTGAAAACGAAGTTCCAAAGCTCCTACCGCACTTTGCACTAATCCCGCGATCAGAAGCCGAACTTCCACGAAACGTCGCCCTTACCAGCTATGATCCAACTCGCATTGAAGTGCGCGAAAACGTCTACCTAGCAGCAGCGCAAGAACATCCTAAGGCTTCCTTCCAGCTTTGGCACGAGTTCTCTCATGCTGTTCTTCACGACTGCCAACCCAAATCTCTTCTTGACGGAGTTCAAGAGCGAATACTCCTAACCAACTCAACCGACATGAGTGTTGAAGAGCAAGCAGACGCCCTTTCCATGTATATTACGGTCCCGCGTCATTCGGCGGAATCTATCAGGAACCTCTCTGAAATAATGTACGTCTGCAAAGTCCCCTACGCTGTCGCCGAGCGAGCGGTCAGAACTTATGGCATCCGGCAGAAGCGGAAGCTCCATCCTCACGAAATACAGCACCTTCTCACGAGAGAGGAAGAGCCTTACTGACTGATCGCTGGCATGGCCGCATGCCCTTCTGGGGCCCATCACCCTGCATGAAAGGGCCTAACCCTACTCCGCGGCCTCGACGGCCAAAGCTGGCGCTACCATCACAAGGACAGCGTCGGCGCTATCCTCCACAAACTCGGCATCGCGCCTAAGCTGCTCGTAGTCGCGCGGCTCCGGAATGGCCTCCCCGTCGGCCCTCATGGCCGCAAAATGTCCGGCAAGTGCCTCCGCAGCGTTTTCGACTGCTTCTTCAAGCGTATCACCCGCCGAAATGCAACCGGGCACGTCAGGAAAGCTGACGCCGTAGCTCGTCCCTTCGTCCTTATGTACAAGTGCGATGTAACCAGCCATCGTGCTCACCGTCGCTCCGGCAACTGCGCCTGACGATAGATCGACCGCACCGTCTTAGGGTGCAAGTCCCGCTTCGGGTGCGGAACCGTCACCTTACCCGGTTTTCGCGGATGCTTGAAATGGTGATGGCTGCCGCTGGTTGCCACCTGCACCCAGCCGTCCGCCTTAAGGTCACGGATGATTTCACGCGAATCCCTGCCCAATGCTCTACCGCCTCCTTCGCCCCCACCCCTTCTCTGCCGCTTCGAGCACAATCTCCGCGGCCATGTCGCTTGGGCGCGCGTCATCGGGAAGCCGCATGACGTCGACGAGCCGTTCCAGCGCGTCGGCCTGCTTCTGCCGCGCGGGCGTGTCGGAGAGGAGCGCCAGCGTCTCGCGTGCCAGCACGTCGGGCGGGCCGTCATCATCCAGGAATTCCGGCATGGCGTTTTCGCCAAGCACGAGATTGGCAAGCACGATCGACGGAATGTCGATGATGTATTTCAGAAGCCGCGCGACGCGATCGATCCGGTAGGCAATGACGCTCGGCACGCCGGCAAGGCCAAGTTCCAGCGACACCGTGCCGGCCGCGGCCAGGGCTGCATGCGCGCGGCGGAAGGCGGCAAACTTCTCCGCCTCGCCGAGCACAATCTCCGGCCGCTGCGGCCAGCCCGCAGACGCGGCCTCAATCTCCTCCGCCAGATGCGGTACGGCCGGCAGTAGTACCTCCACGTCGGGCCGCGCCGCAGCAATCTGTCCAACCGCCTCGCCGAACGGCGCCATCAGCCGCGAAATCTCCGTGCGCCGGCTGCCGGGCAGAACAAGCAGCGTCGGCTTCTCGCCAACCGGCGGGCGCTCGCCCGGTGCGGGGCGCAGCACGTCGAGTCGCTCAATCAGCGGATGACCGACATAGGTGCAGGGCGGACCGCCAAGCCGCCGATGCGCCTCCGGCTCAAACGGGAAAAGCGCCAGCACATGGTCCACGTAGCGCGTCATCTTGCGCGCGCGATAGGCACGCCACGCCCATACGGTCGGCGACACGTAATTGACGATCGGCAGCTCCGGGCGCTTGCGCGCCACACGCCGCGCCACCGCATGCGTCAGTTCCGGGCTGTCGATGATGACGAGCACGTCGGGCTCCGCTTCAAGCACGGCATCGACGAGCCGATAGACGCGGGCGATGATACGCGGCAGATGGCTCACCACCGCCGCAAGCCCCATCACCGCGACATCGCCAAGCGGCACAACGCTCTCCATGCCGCGCGCCTTCATGCGCTCACCGGCCAGCCCCATGAAGGTCGCGTCCGGCCGCGCACGCTTCAGCGCGTCAAGCAGGCCCGCCCCGAGCTGGTCGCCGGATTCCTCGCCGACCACCAGCGCAAAGCGGAGCGGGCGCTTGGTCATCGATCTATTGCGGCCGCTTCAGGCCGAGGAGGAAAAGACCGGCGGCGCGGAACGCTTCGATCGTTTCCTCGCGCCCGGCGAGCATGGTGTGCTCCGCCTCCGCCGCAACGCCCGCAAGTCCGGCGCGCGCCGCGGCCGCAGCCGTCTCCGCGCCGATGGTCGGCGTATCGTGCCGCCCGTCCTGCTGCGGTTTCAGGCATTTGACAAGCACACCGCCCGCCTTGCCGATCCGCCCGGCCGCGCGATAGGCGGCGACACGCTCAAGCAGCGCGTCTGTGCCGGCGACATCCTCCAGCGCCACCACACGGCCACCGACGGCCACCGCACCTTGCGCGATGTCGAGGCTGCCGATCAGACGCGCCGCCTTGGTGGCGGCGTCAATGTCGGCGGCCGCGCCGTCGGGCACGCGCCCGACCTGACAGCCCTCCGGCAAGGCGAGATCCGGCGCGACCTCAAGCGGACCAACCAAAGTGATGCCGTTATCGGCAAAGATCTGCGCCAAGCCCTCAAGCAAACTGTGGTCGCCGCTGCTCAAGAGCTTCACGACCTTCGGGAGATGCTTGAGCCCGCCCAGATCGGGGCGAATCTGCGTAAGGTTCGGCCGCGCCGAAATCGTGCCGACAAAAATCGCCTGGCAGCATCCTGCCTCGTTCGCGAGCTTGAGCAATCGCCCCAGCTCGCCCCAGCGCACCTCATGCACAATCGTGCTGCCGAAGCCGGCCGTATCCGCCTCTCCGGCGATGGCGAACACGATCGGCGCCCGGCCGCCCCGCTCCACCGCTTCGGCAACGAGCCGCGGCATCCGCCCGCCGCCTGCAACAATGGCTATCGGTCTTGCGCTGTCGCCTGCGGCCATTTTGGGTTCGATCAAGCGTCGGCGGCGCGCGCCCGCGGCGTGCAGATCGACCTGTCGCCGCCTTCGCGGATGAACGTGACGATCTTGCGCACGTTCTCGTCGTCGGCGAACTCCTCCTCCACGTCGGCGAGCCGCTCCTTCAGCGTGCCGTCCGGCCCGAAGAGGGTGCGATAGGCGCGCCGCAATTGATGGATCGCCTCGCGTGAGAAGCCGCGTCGCGTCAGCCCGACAATGTTGAGCCCGCCGAGCGACGCGCGGTTTCCAAGTGCTGAGCCGAACGGGATGATGTCGTTCTCCACGCCCGACATGCCGCCCACAAAGCCACTTTCGCCGATACGCACGAATTGGTGCACGGCGGAGAGACCGCCGAGGATCGCGTAATCGCCGATGTCGCAATGGCCGCCCAGCGTTGCGTGATTGACGAGAATGACGTGATCGCCGATCCGGCAATCATGCGCGACATGGCTTCCCACCAGAAGCAGGCAATTGTCGCCGATGCGCGTTACAAGACCGCCACCATCGGTGCCGGGATTGACGGTCACATGCTCACGGATCGTGCAATTGCGGCCGATCTCCAGTCGGCTCTCCTCTCCGCGATACTTCTTGTCCTGCGGCGGCAGGCCAATGCTGGCAAAGGGAAAGATCTCCGAACCATCGCCGATCGTCGTGTTCCCGCCCACCGCGACGTGGCTGTGCAGCGTCACGTCTTCGCCGAGCCTGACGCCCGCGGCGACAACGCAATAAGGTCCGACGGAAGCCGTGTCGGCCAGCGCCGCCCCGTCCTCCACGATGGCTGTCGGATGGATGTTCGCCAAGTCAGGCTTCCACCAGCATGGCGCTCACTTCCGCCTCGGCGACCTTGGCTCCGCTGACCCAGGCGACGGCCGCGAACTTCCAGATATTGGAGCGGCGTCGAATCTTGCGCACATGGTACTCCACCGTGTCGCCGGGAATGACGGGCTTGCGGAACTTCGCGTTGTCGACCGTCATGAAGTAGACGAGCTTCGGGCGCTGAGCGCCTTGCGCGATGACGCAAAGCGCGCCTGCCGTCTGCGCCATGCCCTCAATCAGGAGCACACCCGGCATCACCGGCTGACTGGGAAAATGACCCTGGAAATGCGGTTCGTTGAACGTGACGTTCTTCAGGCCGACGCACGATTCGTCGCCGTCGATATCGCGGATGCGGTCGACCATCAGGAATGGATAGCGGTGTGGCAACGCCTCCATGATCCTGTGGATGTCGGCCCCCTCCAGGGTCCTCGTCTCCTGATCCATCGCCAACCTCTGCGGCTTTGTCACGGCCGCATCGTCTTCCTCAATCCTTACCTTGCCGTTTTGCCAGTCTACGCATGATAGTGATTTCACGAAACCACTCCGCGACCGGACGTGCCGGCGTGCCGCCCCAGCGCACGCCGGGCGGCACATCGCCGTGTACCGTGCTTGACCCGGCGATCTGTGCCCCATCGCCGATATGGACATGCCCGTTGATGGCCGTGTGCCCGCCGATCGCGACAAAGTCGCCAAGCGTCACGGAGCCGGCGACACCGACCAGCGAAACGAGCACGCAATGGCGTCCAATATTGCCGTTGTGACCGATCTGGACGCCGCCACCGATCTTCGTGCCCTCCCCGATGACCGTATCTCGGTTCGAGCCGCGCTCCACCACGGAGTTGGAGCCAATCTCCACGTCGTCCTGAATGATCACACGTCCGATCTGCGCGACCTTCCTGTGCCCGGTCGGACCCATGGCAAAGCCGAAGCCGTCCTGGCCGAGACTGACGCCCGGATGAATGATGACGCGATCGCCGATCAGCGCGAATTGTATGCAGGCATTTGCGCCAATGGAGCAGTCGCGGCCGATCGCCACCGCTGGCCCGATGACCGCACCGGCGGAGATGATTGTGCCGCGGCCGATCTCCGCGCGCGCGCCGACAATTGCGCCCGGCTCCACCCTGACGCCGTCCTCCAGCACCGCATCGGGATGGATGATACCGGTCTGTTCTGAAGCGCCGAAGAAGCCCGCTGGTCGCATCACCGACGGATAGGCTGCGCGCATGTAGGAGCTGTAGGCCTGATACGGCTCAGCCGTCTTAAGCACCGCGACGTGTTCAGGCACGCGCGCCGCATAGCGCTCCTGGCACAGGCAGGCGGCCGCGCGCGTATCGGCAAGGTGCTTCACATATTTCGGATTGTCGAGGAAGCTGATCTCGCCCTCCCCCGCGGCCTCCAGGGGCGCTGCACCGACGATCAGCGTATCGGAATCGCCGCGCAGGAGTTCGGCCCCGACAAGCTCCGCCACCTCGCCGACGCGCATGGGAGTCGGAGCCGGGATGAAGCGGGTATCACGCATAACAGCAAGGACCGGTGCGGGGGCCGACCATCGCCGGCCGCCGTCACGATATCAGAAGCGCGTTCCCCCGCCGAACCGGAAGACCTGCTCTCTGTCCTCCGGCTGCGATGTCAGGACATGGGCGAAGTCGGCCCGCAGCGGACCCAAGGGCGACGCCCAAAGGATCGAGCCACCGACGGAGGAACGGATCGAGGAGGAATCGAGCGGCGTGCCAGCCGCAACCGCCGCGTCCGTGTCGAACAGCGTGCCGGCATCGGCGAAGACGGCGCCCTTCAGCCCGATCTCGGATGGGAAGACCGGAAGCGGGAACTGCACTTCCGCCGTGCCCGCGGCAAAGATGTTGCCGCCTAGGGCGTCGCCGGTACCCGGGTCACGCGGGCCGAAGCCGGAAGCCTCAAAGCCACGGACCGTCTCGCCCCCCTTAAGGAACGCATCAAGCAAACGAACCGACTGGCCGAGGCCCACGATGTGACCGCCTTTGACATTGACCAGGCCGATGATGTCGCGGTCGGCGACCAGCTCACGATAATAGGAGGCGCTGCCCGTGGTGCGCAGGAACGCCACGTCGCCGCCCAAGCCAGCCACTTCCTGGGTGAACTTAGCGTAGATGCCGTCGCGCGGATCGCGGAAGCTGTCCAGCGTGTCGTAGATCAGCGTGTAGAAGACGGAGGACACCAGGGTCTCGCCCGCCGCCGAGCAGATCGCCAGGGACACGTCGTCGGCGCCGCCGTCGCAGTCGGAGGCGTCGAGCTGAATGTCCTGCAGTTCGATTCTGTAGCCGGTCTGCACCGAGAAGTTTTCGGTGATCGGGAGCCCAAATGTTATGCCGCCGCCGGTCGTCTCGTAATCGTATGAGCGGAAGTTCGATTCCTGATACTCGCGACGAAAGACGTTGAACCCTGCAGAGATACGCCGTCCCAGGAAATAGGGATCGGTGAAAGCGAACTCATAGGTCCTGGCATTGCTGCCGGCGCCGACCCCGACTTTCAGGCGATATCCGCGGCCAAGGAAGTTCTTCTCCGTCAGCGAGATGTCGCCGAGCACACCGTCGGACGTTGAGTAGCCCACGCCAAAGGAAAGCTCACCGGTCGGCTCTTCGGTCACCTCAACGATGACATCGACGCGGTCTTCCGTTGCGCCGGGCTGCGTGTAGATACGAACATCGGCGAAGAAGCCAAGCCGCCTCAGTCGCCGCTCGGCTCTATCGATAAGGACGCGATTGTAGGCATCGCCTTCGGCGATATCGAACTCGCGGCGAATGACGTAGTCGCGTGTCCGCGTGTTGCCGCGGATCTCGATACGGCCGACATATGTGCGCCTGCCTTCATCGACGATGTAATCCACGGCGATGGTCTGGGTGTCGTAGTCGCGCGCCAGACGCGGCCGCACCTGCACGAACGGATAGCCGTTCGCCGCGAGGTATAAAGTGATCTCCTCCAGCGACTGCTCCACCTCAGTGGCTGAGAAGATGCGGCCCTCGCGGGTCAGGACCTGCCGCTGCAATACGGCGGGGTCGACGCCGGGGATGGTCGTATCGACGGCGATCGGACCATAGCGATAGCGTGGCCCCTCGCTCATGGTGAACGCGATGAAGAAGGCGTTCCGTTCGCGATCGAGATCGGCGACCGCTGAAATCATCTGAAAATCGGCGAAACCACGGTCGAGGTGATACTGCCTCAGCTTCTCCTCATCGGCGGCCAGCCGATCCGGATCGTAACTATCGCCACTGCGCAAGAAGCTCAAAATGCCGGAGCGCCGTGTAGCGATCACATTACGCAGCCGGCCGTCGCCGAAGGTCTGATTGCCGATGAAGGTGATGCCCGAGACGCGGGTCTTCGGCCCTTCGGTGAACACGAACACCAGGTTCACCTGATTGTTGGGAAGCTCGATGACCTGCGGCGTCACCGAAGCCTGGAACCGTCCGGTGCGGCGATAGACCTCCAGGAGCCGGGCGACATCCGTCTGGACCTTGGCGCGCGTGAAGACCGTCCGTGGCTGTGATTGGATCGCAGAGGAGAGCTGATCGTCCTTGAACTTCCGGTTCCCCTCGAAGCCGACTTCCTTGATCACCGGGTTTTCCGCCACGATGACGTAGAGTGTGCCGCCGCGTGTATCGAGCCGGACATCAGCGAAAAGCCCGGTATCGAACAGCGCTTTGAGCGATTCGTCCTCGTCGCGACGGGAATATTCCACACCCGGACGGATGACGAGATAGGCGCGGATTGTGTCAGCGTCGACGCGCTGATTGCCCTCCACCACGATTCGGCTGACGACAGCGGCCTCCGCTTGGGATGGAAGCACGGGTGCGGAAAGAACAAGGACCGCAATCAGCAGCGATACGAAACGCAGAGCCTGGCGGGCCCGCCGGATCGAGAATTGTTTCATTGTCCGTTTTTGTCCGGTTTATCAGGCACACGAAAGGTCTACAGGATACCGCCCACTGCCGGCCCCCCGCTAAGCTATTGCAGGGTTTGGCCGCGCTTTCAATCTTGTAGCCTCGTTGCGCACCCGCTTTTTTACAGTCGAGTTGCCTTTGCGCAACGTCCGCTAACCGGCTCAGATAAAATAAGAATCAGCTAGAGGTTGGCGATGTCGTTCACAGTCACGAAGATGAACAACATAAGCACCAGCGCAAAGCCGATCCGAAAACCCAAATCCTGCACGCGCTGACTCAATGGCCGGCCGCGAACAGCCTCGATAATATAGAACAGAAGGTGACCGCCATCGAGCATCGGAACCGGGAAGAGGTTGAACAACCCGATAGAGACGGAAAGCACGGCCATGAGGTAAACCAGGCCGGGTATTCCGCCATTGCTCGCTACCGTTCCGGAGACCTGACCGATGCGAATCGGGCCGCTCAGCTGCTCCGCGCTTTCCCGCCCGCTCACAAGCCGCCCGATATAGGTCATCGTCCGGTCAACGATGTGCCAGGTCTCTCGCATGCCCTGGACCACCGCCTGCACCGGCGGGTCGCGCTCAATGCTGAACTCGCCCGACGTGATGCCGAGCACGCCGATTCGATGCGTGCCGCCCAGCCGATCCGGCTGCTCGCGCCGTTCCGGAATGGCGGTGAGCGTCACCTCCTCGCCGTTGCGGTCAACGACGATCGTCAGCGTCTCACCCGCGGAGAGCATGATCAGGCTCTGCAGCTCGGTGAATGAGGGGATGTTTCTGCCGTCGACGGAGAGAATCCGATCGCCAGGCTGAAAGCCCGCTTTGTCCGCGGCACTCCCCTCCACCACCGACACAGCGACCGGCAAGACGTTCGGGCGGCCGACGACGGTGAAGACGACTGCGAAGATCAGCACGGCGAGGAGGAAATTGGCAGCCGGGCCTGCCGCGACCACGGCGAAGCGCTGCCATAACGGCGCGAAATGGAACAATCCGTTGCGCTGCGACGGTGGCGTCGCCGCCAAGGCCTCCGCATCGGGAATGCTGGCGGCGTTCTCGTCGCCCTCAAAGCGCACATAGCCGCCAAGCGGAATGAGCGACAGCTTCCACCGCGTGCCCCGTCGGTCCGTGAAGCCGGATATCTCTCGCCCGAAACCGATGGAAAAAGCCGCCACACGGATGCCGCACCAGCGCGCCACGAGGAAATGCCCCATTTCGTGCACGAATACGACCACAGTCAGCACGATCAGCGCCGGTACGACATAGACCAGCAAGACCATCGGCAACTGCGCAGCGAATTCCATTCTTGTCTCCGCTCAGGCGACCGCACGTCGTCGCTTGAGATCGGCTTGAGCCAGGCGTCGCGCAACGGCGTCGAGCGCGAGTGCCTCATCGATGGAGGCGGGCGTCGCCAGCAATCCCTCAGAATCGGCCGCCGTCAAGGCGATCTCTACAATTTGAGGGATTGCGGTAAAAGCAACTTTACCCGCGAGAAACGCCTCCACGGCCACTTCGTTGGCCGCGTTCAGCACGGTCGCGGCGCCACCGCCCTTGCGAAGCGCCGACATGGCCAGCCCAAGTGCGGGAAAGCGCTCAAGATCCGGCGGCTCGAAGGTGAGCTGCGCCACTTCCGCCAGATCAAGCGACGAAACCGGCTCACGCACACGATCCGGCCAGTGCAGACAATAGCCGATCGGACGACGCATATCCGCCGGCCCGAGCTCTGCGTGGATTGACCCGTCGCGGAAGGTTATGAGCGCATGCACCACAGATTGGGGATGGACGATGACGTCCAGGCTGTCTGGCGCAAGCGAAAAAAGATGATGCGCCTCAATGAGTTCCAGCCCTTTGTTCATAAGGGTGGCAGAATCGACGGAAATCTTGGCGCCCATCGACCAGGTCGGATGGGCGACCGCCTGCTGCGGCGTCGCCTGCGCGATCCTGTCTACCGACCAGGTGCGGAACGGGCCGCCCGAAGCGGTCAGCGTATAGGTGCGGATATCCGCCGCTTCGCGCTTGTCGAGCAGCTGATAAAGGGCGTTGTGCTCCGAATCGACGGGGAGCACCTGCACCTTGTGCTGCCGCGCCAGCGACATGAAGGCGCTTCCTGCACAGATCAGGCACTCCTTGTTGGCCAGCGCAATGTCGCTGCCGGAGCGAATGGCGGCCGCCGTTGCCCGCAGACCCGCCGCCCCGACGATCGCCGAAAGCACCAAGTCGACCGGCTCGGCCGCGGCCTCCTCCATGGCCTCAGCCCCGGCGCCGGCATCGATGCCGCTGCCGGCGAGCCCTTCGCGGAGATCGCCGAGGCCTGCCTCGTCCGCCACCACCGCACGCCGCGCGCCGAGCGAGCGGGCCACCTCGGCGAGCTTGGCCCCATTGGACCGGGCGGTGACGACGTGCACGTCGAACAAATCCGGCGCCGCTGCAATAACGTCAGCGGCGCTTGTGCCGATGGAGCCGGTGGCGCCCAGAAGCGTGACACGGCGGCTCATTGCGCCACGCCTGCTGTGCCGCCCGCACCCGGCATCACCAGGATATCACCGCCGAGCCCGAGAAGCGCAATGAGCAAAGCCAAGGCAGCGGCGGCAAACAGCCCGTCGACCCGGTCAAGCACGCCGCCATGGCCGGGGATCAGTTGACCGGAATCCTTCACGCCAAACCGCCGCTTCACTGCCGATTCCAAAAGATCGCCCGCCTGCGAAGCGATGGAGAGCGGCACCGCCAGTACAAGACCGGCGCGCGCATTGCCCATCGTCAGCCCCGCCGTGGCGCCGCCGGCCGCAACGGCTGCCGCAAACCCGCTCAACGCACCCGACCATGTCTTCTTCGGCGAGACCGCCGGCCACAATTTCGGCCCGCCAATCCCGCGCCCGCCGAAATAGGCGGCAATGTCGGTCGCCCAGACGACGAGCAGAATAAACAGGATCGCCGCCCAGCCGAACGGCTCCGCCTGCCTCAGCACGATCAGACCGGCGCAGGGCACGGCCGTGTAGATCAGGCCGAGCCCCATCCAACGAAACGCGCGGTCGCCGGCGCCGGCCGCGAGCGCCAACCCCGCTACAGCGGCGATCAGCGCAACGGCGAGCGCGCCGTTTCCGATTTCAAGCAACAGCAAGCCGACGACCAGGCAGCCGCCGCCCAGGCCCCTCGCCCAAGTCGGGGCGCGCGCTCCCGATATCGCGGTCCATTCCAGATAGGCGAGCAGCCCAACCAGGGCGACAAGCGCGGCGAAAAGGATGCCGCCGAGAAGCTCCGCCGCCAACGCGGCAGCGCCGAGCGCCACGCCGGAGATGATACGCGTGCGCAACTCGCTTCGGCGACTTGGCGCCTGCGCCTCAGACGCCAACCACGCCTCCGTAGCGGCGCTCCCGCGACGCAAACTCGCTGAGCGCCTGCTCAAAAGCGTCGTCGTCAAAGTCCGGCCACAGCACATCGAGGAAGATCAGCTCCGCATAGGCCGCCTGCCAGAGCAGGAAGTTGCTGATCCGCTGTTCGCCGGAGGTGCGGATGATCAGGTCCGGATCGGGTATCCCAAGCGTGTCGAGCGCCCGCTCAAAGACCGCCTGGTCGATGTCGTCGGGCGCCAGACGGCCCTCTGCCACGCTTGCTGCAAGCAGCCGCGCGGCGCGCACGATCTCGTCGCGGGCGCCGTAATTGAACGCCACAATGAGCTGCAGGCCCTGATTGGCGCGCGTCAGCGTCTCAGCCTCCGTGATGAGGTCGCAAATGTCGGCCGGCAGCCCCTGTCGCCCGCCGATGACGCGAACGCGCACACCGGTCCGGTGAAGCTCGGCAAGGTCGTTGCGGATGAAGTGCCTGACGAGGTTGAAGAGCCCTTCGATCTCGTCGGTCGGCCGCGACCAGTTCTCAAGCGAGAAGCTGAAGAGCGTCAGGTAGCCGAGACCGCGCCGCGTCGCAAAAGAGACCGCGCGCCGCAGTGCATCCACCCCGCGGCGATGCCCCTCCCCGCGCGGCATGCCGTGCGCATGCGCCCAGCGGCCGTTGCCGTCCATGATGATCCCCACATGCCGCGGCAAGGGCTCAAACGACGCATGCGCATGCACCCGCTCCGGCTCGGGCGCGGGCTGGGCGTCGGCGGCGAGGGACGAAGCGCGGCGCGGCAGACCCATTCAGACCTGCATGATCTCGTGCTCCTTGGTCGCGAGCACGTCGTCGATTTCTTTGACCATGTCGTCCGTCAGCTTCTGGAGTTGGTCCGATTCAGCACGTGTATCGTCGATGCTGTGGTGCCCGTCCTTCTCCAGCTTCTTCAACGTATCCATACCGTCCTTTCGTACATGCCGCACGGCGATACGGGCCTGTTCAGCGTATTTGTGGGCAACTTTGACCATTTCCTGGCGACGCTCGGCGTTCAGCTCGGGAATCGGGATACGCAAAAGCGTCCCTTCCATGATCGGATTGAGGCCGAGATTGGCGTCGCGTATGGCGCGATCCACAGCTCCGGCGAGTGCCTTGTCCCAGACCTGAACCGACAGCATGCGCGGCTCCGGCACGCTGATTGTGGCAACCTGGTTTATGGGCATCTGCGTCCCATATGCGTCAACCGTTACCGGGTCGAGAAGGCTGGGAGAAGCGCGGCCTGTGCGCAGGCCGCCAAACTCCGTTTTCAGGACGGATACCGCACCTTGCATGCGTCGTGTGAAATCTTTGAAATCGAGCCCGTCTTCCATGGCGTTTCTTCCCGTCTCGTTGGCTGGTGGGCCCGGCGCTCAGCCTGCCGAAACAAGGGTGCCAACCGCTTCCCCCGCGACAATCCGCGCCAGAGCCCCCGGCTCATGCACGTTAAAGACGATTATCGGCAGTCCGTTGTCGCGGGCAAGGGCAAAGGCGGCCGTATCCATGACCGCCAGGCCCTTGGCGATGGCTTCTTGGAAGGTGACGTGCTCGAAACGGACTGCTTCCGGGTCCTTCTGCGGGTCGGCTGAATAGACGCCGTCGACCTGCGTGCCCTTCAAAAGAGCGTCGCATTCCAGCTCCAGCGCGCGCAGCGCCGCCCCGCTATCGGTGGTGAAGAACGGGTTCCCCGTGCCCCCGGCAAGCACCACGATTACCTTGCGGCTCATATGCCAGGAGGCGCGGCGATGGACATAGGTCTCGCAGATGGACGGCATTTCGATCGCCGAGAGCGCCCGCGCCTCCAGGCCTTCGCGCGCCAGCGCCGCCTCCAAAGCTAGCGCGTTCATGACCGTCGCCAGCATGCCCATATGGTCGCCGGTGACTCGGTCGCCGCCCTTGGCGGAAATCGCCATGCCGCGAAACAGATTGCCGCCGCCGATGACCAGGGCGACCTCGGTGCCGGTGCGCGCCACCTCGGCGATTTCGCCGGCAAAGCGCGCCACAATCTTGTCGTCGATGCCGAAGGCTTGGTCGCCCATCAAAGCCTCGCCCGACAGCTTGAGCAGGATTCTCTTGGGCTTCGGCCTCGGCGGCATCTTCGACCTCACAGCCACCGCGGAAAGCGGCGCGCCGTCGGCATAAAACAAGGGCGCCGACAAGTCACCTCGGCGCCCTTGAAATCCCCAACCGGTCGGGTTCGGCTTCAGTCATCAGCCGGCTTTTCGATCCCCTCACCGAGGCGGAAAGCCACGAATTCCGTTACCGTGACGGGCGCGCCGACATCCTTGGCGGAATCCTTGAGCACCGCCTCCACACTGCGCTCCGTATCCATGATGAAGGCTTGCTTCAGAAGCACCGATTCCTCGTAGAACTTGCGCATCCGCCCATCCACCATCTTCTCAATGATGTTATCCGGCTTGCCTGATTCGCGCGCCTGCTCGGCAAAGACGGCGCGCTCGCGCTTCACCGTCTCAGCGTCGATACCGTCGGCGTCGACGGCAAGCGGGCTCGCCGCCGCGATATGCATGGCGATCTGCCGCCCGAGCGCAGAGAGCTTTTCCTTGTCGCCCGACGAACTCAGCCCGACGATCACGCCGATCTTGCCGAGCCCCGGCGACACCGCGGCGTGGACATAGCTCGCCACGACGCCGTCATCGACCGAAAGCTTGGCGGCGCGGCGCAGGTTCATGTTCTCGCCGATCGTGGCGACGGCGTCGGTGACGGCAGCCTCCACACTGGAGCCGCCTTCAATCCCCGCCTTGAGGACTGATTCCGTCGCGCCGTCGGTCGTGAGCGCCGCATCTGCGACGCGTCGGACCAGGGCCTGGAATTGATCGTTCCGCGAGACGAAGTCGGTCTCCGAGTTCAGCTCCACCATGGCCGCGCTGCCGCCCGATCCGGCGATTGCGATCAATCCTTCGGCCGCGACGCGGCCCGCTTTCTTAGCTGCCTTGGCAAGACCTTTGGCACGCAGCCAATCGACGGCGCCCTCCATGTCGCCGTCGGTCTCCTTCAGCGCCGTCTTGCAATCCATCATGCCGACGCCGGTCTTCTCACGCAGCTCCTTCACCATCTGCGCTGTGATGGCCATCAGGCTGTTCCTTTCAACTCGTCTAGCTTCGATAAACTGTTCAAGTGGCCCCGCCGGTCGCAGCCGCGTCCGGTTCGGCAGCCTTTTCGGTGGTAGCAGCGGCTTCCGGTTCGGCCGCCGCGCCTGCCTCAGCCGTGGGTTCGGGCTCGGCCGCACCCTTCTCGGCGGCGAGTGTCTCCTCGGCCGGCGTCTCCTCCGCCTCGCCGACGTCGACGCCCCGATCGGATTGACCGCGCGAGATACCGTCAATCGCCGCGCGCGCCACCAGATCGCAGAAGAGCGCCACGGACCGCCCGGCGTCGTCATTGCCGGGGACGGGATAGGTGATACCTTGCGGATCGCAATTGGTGTCGACGACGGCCGCCACCGGGATGTTCAGCCGCCGCGCCTCGGCAATGGCGATCGATTCCTTGTTCGTGTCGATCACGAAAAGCAGATCGGGCACGCCGCCCATGTCGCGGATGCCGCCGAGCGAGCGCACCAGCTTCTCGCGCTCGCGCGTCAGCGACAACAGCTCCTTCTTGGTCAGACCCTGCACGCCTTCGTCGAGCATCTCGTCGAGCTTCTTCAGCCGATCGATGGAATGCGAGATCGTCTTCCAGTTGGTGAGCGTGCCGCCCAGCCAGCGGGAGTTCACGTAATATTGGGCGCAGCGGCGCGCCGCGTCGGCAATGGCGTCGGACGCCTGCCGCTTCGTGCCGACGAAGAGCACCCGCCCGCCCTGGGCGACCGTATCGCTGACCTGCTGCAAGGCGCGGAAGAGCATCGGCACGGTCTGCGCCAGGTCGATGATGTGAATGTTGTTGCGGGCGCCGTAGATATACGGGCCCATCTTCGGGTTCCAGCGGTGGGTCTGGTGCCCAAAATGCACGCCAGCCTCAAGCAGCTGGCGCATCGAAAAATCGGGAAGCGCCATCAAAAGTTCTCCGGTTCGTCCTCGGCGGGATTTGACGCTTTGCCCATAAGGACAGCGCCACCGGAAAGCCGGTCAAAGCTTCATGCCCGCCTGTGAGATGGCGCGGATATAGGGGAGATGCCGGCCTTTTGCAATGCAGCAGGGGCGGCGGGTTTCGAAGCGGATCGGCATGGCACCTCACCTCTCCCCTTAGGGGAGAGGACGACTCCGTGCCAAGCTGCAACTTCGCGAATCTGGCACGGCCCACACCTCCCCTTGCGGCCCCTTGCCGGGAAGTGCGATCGACCTCTGGTCTGTCATCCCGGCTTGGCCGCCAGGCCAAGGCCGGGACCCATGAACACCCACGCGGGCCGCGGTGGTTATAGGTCCCGCATAGCCTCGCGTGGCTCGGCTTGCGGGATGACAAACGAGAGGATGTGCAGGCGATCCCGCTCACCCCCACCCGGACTTTCATCGCTCACTGCGTTCGCCGAAAGTCCGACCTCCCCTCAAGGAGGAGGTGTGGGCCGTGCAGCGCCGCGTCGGCCGTCAGCCCGCCTCCAACTGCACGTCGACGATGCCCGGCACCGCCTTGATGGCGCCGGCGACCTGCGGCGTGACCCGGTATTGGCCGGGAAGCCGCATCTCGACCTCACGCTCCTTCAGCATCAGCACGACCGACACGGTGCCCTCGCCCGCGTCGAGGCGGCTGGCGAGGCGATCGATCGGTTCCGGCGCATCGAGGAAGACGCGGATGGAGCGGCTCTTCTTCTCCGCCACCGCCTCCAACGCCTCCACGCCCTGGATGCGTGCGCGCAAATCCTCCGTGTCGGGCTCGTACTCGCCGCTGATCTGCATGAGAACCGACTGGCCGGGCTCCAGAAGCTCGCGCCAATCGGCGAGCTTCTCCTGATAGGCCGTCGCCTCAAACTGTCCGGTCGGGTCGGAAAAGGTGATGATGCCGATCCGCCCGCCGGTGCGGGTGCGGCGCTCCTGGCGCTGCACGACGGAGGCGGCCACCTGCGCGGTGAATTGATGGCTGCTGCGCAGGCGCTCCATGAACGCCTTCCAGGTCAGCCCACCGCGCTTGGCCACCAACTCCGCGTAATCGTCGATCGGATGGGCGCTGAGATAGGTACCGATCGCCGCGAACTCGCGATGCAGCTTCTCCGATTGCGGCCACGGATCGGCCTCCGTCAGGAACAATTCGGTGGGCGCGTCGGCATCGCCAAAAAGGTCACCGACGCCGCTGGCGCTCCGCTCCGCCCGCTCCTGCGCCGCGGCGAGCACCCGGCCGACATTCTCCAGAACCTTGGCGCGGTTCGGCTCCAGGGCGTCGAAGGCCCCGGCCTGCGCCAGGCATTCCAGCGGCTTGCGGCCGAGAAGATGCGGATCGATGCGCGACGCGAAATCGGCGAGATCGGCAAAGGGCTTGTCGCCGCGCACCTCCACCAGATGCTCCACTGCATGCGCGCCAATGCCCTTAAGCGCGGCGAGCGCGTAGACGATCTTGCCGTCGGCCACATCGAAATGAACGCCGGAGCGATTGATGTCGGGCGGCACGACTTCGATGCCGAGCCGCTCCGCTTCAAGGCGGAACTCGTTGAGCTTGTCGGTGTTGTTGAGGTCGAGCGTCATGGACGCTGCCAGGAACTCCACCGGATGGTTCGCCTTCAGATAGGCTGTGTGATAGGCGACCAGCGCGTACGCTGCGGCGTGAGACTTGTTGAAGCCGTAGCTGGCGAACTTGGCGACGAGGTCGAAGACCATCACCGCGTCGGCATATTCAACGCCGCGCTCCACCGCGCCGTCGACGAAGCGCTCGCGTTGCGCGTCCATCTCCGCCTTGATCTTCTTGCCCATGGCGCGGCGCAGCAGGTCGGCCTCGCCCAGGCTGTAGCCGGACAGCGCCTGGGCGATCTGCATCACCTGCTCCTGGTAGATGATGACGCCGTAGGTCTCCTTGAGGATCGGCTCTAGAAGCGGGTGCAGATAGTCGACATCCTCTTCGCCGTGCTTGCGGCGATTGTAGAGCGGGATGTTGTCCATCGGACCGGGCCGATAGAGCGCCACGAGCGCGATCAGATCCTCCAGCCGGTCGGCCTTCATGCCGGCAAGCGCGCGGCGCATGCCCTGCCCTTCCACCTGGAACACACCGACTGTCTCGCCCTTGCCGAGCATGGCGAAGGTCGGCTTGTCGCTGAGCGCGATCTGGTCGAGATCGACCTCAATGCCGCGCCGGCTGATCAGCTCCAGCGCCTTCTGCAGCACCGTCAGCGTCTTCAGGCCGAGGAAGTCGAACTTCACCAGGCCCGCCTGCTCCACCCATTTCATGTTGAACTGGGTGACCGGCAGCGTTGAGCGCGGATCGCGGTAGAGCGGCACCAGCTCTGTCAGCGGGCGGTCGCCGATGACGATGCCGGCGGCGTGGGTGGAGGCGTGGCGGTAAAGCCCTTCCAGCTTCATGGCGATCGTCAGAAGCTGTTCGACAACCGGCTCCTCCTTGCGCGCCTCCTCAAAGCGCGGCTCGCCCTCCACCGCCTTCTCCAGCGAGATCGGGTTCGCCGGGTCGGCGGGCACGAGCTTGCAGAGGCGATCGACCTGCCCGTAGGGCATCTCCAGAACGCGCCCCACGTCGCGCAGGGCGGCGCGCGCCTGCAGCGTCCCGAACGTAATGATCTGCGCCACGCGGTCACTGCCGTAGCGCTCCTGCACATAGGCGATCACCTCGTCACGCCGCTCCGGACAGAAATCGATGTCGAAATCCGGCATCGACACGCGGTCCGGATTGAGGAAGCGCTCAAACAGGAGGCCGAAGCGCAGCGGGTCGAGGTCGGTGATGGTGAGCGCCCAGGCGACGACTGAGCCGGCGCCGGAGCCGCGTCCCGGCCCGACCGGGATGCCGCGCGCCTTGGCCCACTGGATGAAGTCCGCGACGATGAGGAAGTAGCCCGGATATTTCATCTGTGTGATGACGCCGAGCTCAAAATCGAGCCGCTCGCGATAATCGGTCTCGCCAAAGCCGGGTGCCGTGCCGAGCGCCGCCAGCCGGGCGGTGAGCCCTTCTTCAGCCTGCCGACGAAGCTCCTTCGCCTCTCCATCCTCCGCCGAGGCGGCGTCTTGGCTCCCGGTCACGTAGCGCGGCAGGATCGGGTCGGTGATATGCGGCCGCATCCGGCAGCGCATGGCGATTTCGACCGTGTTCTCAAGTGCTTCCGGAAGATCGCTGAATCGCCGCACCATGTCGTCCCGGCTAGCGAAATGATGCTGCGGGGTCAGCCGCCGGCGGTCATCGCTGGAGAGAAGCCGCCCATCGGCGATGGCAAGCAGCGCATCATGCGCCTCAAAATCCTCCGCTTGCGGAAAGAACGGCTCGTTGGTCGCCACCAGCGGCAGCTCGAAACGATAGGCGAGATCGACGACACCCGTCTCGGCGCGGCGCTCCACCTCCATGCCGTGCCGCTCCACGGAGACATAAAGCCGGTCGCCGAACACCTCCTTCAGCGCCACCAGCCGCGCTTCGGCGGTGCCGGCCTCGCCCTCCGCTAGAAGCGAATAGAGCGGCCCGTCATGCCCGCCGGTGAGCGCGATCAGGCCGCCGGAGGCCTCGGCGAGCGTTTCCAGCGGCACAGGTTCGGCGCGGCCCGCCTCGCCCAGGTAGAAATCCGTCACCACATCGATCAGCGCGCGATAGCCGGCATCCGTAGCGGCAAGCAATGTGAGTGGCGCAGCGCGTCGCGACGGCCGAGGCCCCGGCCGCCGGGCTTCGAACTCGTCCTCCGGCTCGAAACGCACCGGAAGCTTGCAGCCGATGATTGGCTGCACGCCAGCGGCGGCCGCCTTCTCGGAGAATTCCAGCGCGCCGAACAGATTGGCCGTATCGGCGACACCGACGGCGGGCATGCCGTCGGCCGCAGCAAGCTTCGCCAGCTCGCCGAGCGGCAGTGCGCCCTCCAGGAGCGAATAGGCCGAATGGCAGTTCAGATGAATGAAGCCCGGTCCGTTCGCCAAATCGCCGACGCCTTCTCTCGCCTCGGCTCAGAGACTGGCGCGCGGGGCCATCCGCCGTCCAGCCCGCACCGGCTTATCCACCGGAAAACGCGATGTCGGGCGTTACGGCAGCGCCGCGGTCGCTTCGATCTCGATCAGAAAATCGGGCAGCGCCAGCCCCTGCACGCCGATCCAGGTGTTGGGAGCCGGCGTGACGTCGCCCCAGAACTCGCCGAGCGCCATCCCGACCGGTTCAAGCTTCTCCGGCGTGTGGTTCACGACATAGGTGCGCAGCCGGATCAGATGCTGCGGGCCCAGGCCCTGATCGGCCAGAACCGCCTTGAGATTGGCCAGACATTGCCGCGCCTGTGCGCCCAAATCGTCGCCGCCGACCAGTTGGCAATCCTTGTCCCATGCCACCTGCCCGGCAAGATGCAGAAGCCGCCCTGGCTCCGACACCGCTGCGTGAGAGAAGCCCCATTGAACGGCGTTATAAAGCGTGTCGGGATTGATGCGGTCAGTCATGGAAGCCTCGCTTTCAAAGACGGGACGTCGCGTCGCTTAACTCTGCACTTTGCAACAATCGGCTCCGCTACTCCACAATCACCGGCATGATCGCGCCGTCCTCGATCGTAACCGTGCGGTCCATTTCCGCGGCCAGCGCATAATTGTGCGTCGCAATCAACGCCGCGAGGCCCGACTCCCGCACCAGAACCTTCAGCGCGTCGAACACATGGCTCGCCGTTGTGGGATCGAGGTTGCCCGTGGGTTCATCAGCAAGAAGCACCTTCGGCGCATTGGCCACGGCGCGCGCGATCGCCACGCGCTGCTGCTCGCCACCGGAAAGCTCCGCCGGGCGATGCGTCGCGCGCGTCTCGATGCGCAGATAGGTCAGCACCTCGCGCGCGCGGCGTGTCGCTTCAGAGCGGCTCAGGCCGGCGATCATCTGCGGCAGCACCACGTTCTCCAATGCAGAGAATTCCGGCAGCAGATGGTGGAACTGATAGACGAAGCCGATATGCCGCCTCCGGAGCGCGGTGCGCTGCTCGTCGCCGAGCTTGGAGGCGGCGCGCCCATCCACCAGCACTTCGCCGCCATCGGGCTTCTCAAGCAGGCCGGCGACATGAAGGAGCGTCGACTTCCCCGCCCCCGACGGCGCGACCAGCGCCACCATCTCGCCTTCGGCCACCGACAAGCTGGCGTGCCGCAGGACCTCCAGCGGCCCCCTGCCCGCCGGATAGACGCGCGCGACATCCTCCAGGGCAAGCGCTGTCTTGCGCGCCTCCGCCTTCAGCGATCCGGCCGGTGCCGCATCAACGGGAGCCTCTTCCGCGATTTGTCCGTCGCTCATTCGTACCGCAATGCCTCGACCGGATCGAGCCGCGCTGCCCGCCACGCCGGATAAAGCGTCGCGAGATAAGACAAGCCGAGCGCCATGGCGACGATGGCGCCGGTCTCCATCGGGTCCATCTGGGCCGGCAGCGTCGACAGGAAATAAAGCTCAGGCGAAAAAATCTCCGTGCGCGTCACCCACGAGGTGAAGGCACGCAGCGATTCAATGTTGGCGCAGATGACCCAGCCGATCGCCAGACCCGCCAGCGTGCCGACCGTGCCGATCGAGGCGCCGGTGAGGAAGAAGACCCGCATGACCGCGCCCTTGGTGGCACCCATGGTGCGCAGGATGGCGATGTCGCGGCCCTTATCCTTCACCAGCATGATCAGGCCGGAGATGATGTTGAGCGCCGCCACCAGCACGATCAGCGTGAGGATCGTGAACATCACGTTCCGCTCCACCTGCAGGGCATTGAAGAAGGTCACGTTGCGCATGCGCCAATCGGTGGAGAAGACCTGCCGTCCGGCTGCCTCCTCAATGGGCTCGCGCATCGCCCCGACCTGGTCGGGGTCTTCGATATAGACTTCGATCGCCTGCGCTTTCTCGGGGCTATTGAAGTAGAGCTGCGCCTCCACCAGCGGCATGAAGATGTAGGTGGAATCGTATTCCGCCATGCCGATCTCGAAGATGGCGGCGACCGGATAGGTCTTGACCCGCGGCGCGGTGCCAAGCGGCGTGATCGCCCCGCGCGGACTGATCAAGGTCAGCTTGTCGCCGACCAGAAGACCGAGCGATTGCGCCAGGCGCGTGCCGATGGCCACGCCGCCGGAATTGTCGAAATCAAGAAGCCCGCCGCCGTCATCCACGGAGCCGGCAACCTTCTCCATGCTCAACAGGTCGGGCCCGCGCACGCCGCGCACCAGTACGCCGGAACTGCCGGTGCTTGGCCCCGACGCCAGCGCCTGGCCTTCGATGATCGGCAAGGCCAGGGTCACGCCGGGGACGTCTCCGATGCGCTTCGCCACGTCATCGTAGTCGGTGAGGTCGCTGCCGATCGGCTGCACGATGACATGGCCATTGATGCCAAGGATTTTGTCGAGCAACTCGGCGCGAAATCCGTTCATCACCGCCATCACCACGACCAACGTCGCCACGCCAAGCAGGATGCCGAGGAAGGAGAACACCGCGATAACCGAGATGAAGGCCTCTTTGCGGCGCGGACGTAAGTAACGCAGCGCCAGCATCCACTCAAACGCCGCAAATGGCGGCGTCGCCCGGATTGCGTCGGCGCGCGCCATTACCCGGCCTCCGCTGTCAGGCGATTGACGGCCGCGTCGAAGGAAAGCGTCTCGCGCTCGCCTGTTGCGCGCCTCTTGACCTCCACTTCACCCGACGCCACGCCGCGCGGGCCTACAATGAGCTGCCACGGCAGGCCGATCAGATCCATGGACGCAAACTTTGCCCCCGCCCGCGCATCCAGATCGTCGTGAAGCACCGAGAGACCGGCCGCCTCCAGCCGCTGGCTAAGCGACGCGGCCACCTCGTCGGTCTTGGCGTCACCCGGCTTCAGGTTGATCAGCCCGACGGAAAAGGGCGCTACCCCCTCCGGCCAGATGATGCCGTTATCGTCATGGCTCGCCTCGATGATTGCCGCGGCGAGGCGTGAGATGCCCACGCCGTAGGAGCCCATATGGACCGGGTGCTCCGTGCCATCGGGACCGGCGACCGCAGCGCCCATAGGCTCTGAATATTTTGTGCCGAAATAGAAGATATGGCCGACCTCAATACCGCGCGCAGTGATGCGCCGCTCCTCCGGCAACGCCTCGAAAGCGCCGGGATCATGCATCTCATCGGTGGCGGCATAGGAACCGGTCCATTCGTCGACGATTGGGGTCAGGTCGGCACGGAAGTCGGTGTCCGCCCCCGGCACTTCCAGCTCCAATAGGGAATTGTCGCAATAGACGGCGCTTTCGCCGGTCTCCGCCAAGATCACGAACTCATGGCTGAGATCGCCGCCGATCGGACCGGATTCCGCGCGCATGGGAATCGCCTTCAGGCCCATGCGAGCGAATGTCCTCAGATAGGCGACGAACATGCGGTTATAGGCGTGCCGCGCGCCTTCGTAGTCGAGGTCGAAGGAATAGGCATCCTTCATCAGGAACTCGCGTCCGCGCATCACGCCGAAGCGTGGCCGTATCTCGTCGCGGAACTTCCATTGTATATGGTAAAGGTTGAGCGGCAACTCCCGGTAGCTGCGCACGTAACCACGGAAGATGTCGGTGATCATCTCCTCGTTGGTCGGGCCGAACAGCATGGAGCGGTCATGCCGGTCCTGAATGCGCAGCATTTCCGGGCCGTAATCGTTGAGCCGCCCCGACTCCACCCAAAGGTCCGCCGACTGGATCGTCGGCATGAGGACCTCCAACGCGCCGGCCCGGTTTTGTTCTTCTCGGACGATCTGCTCGATGCGCTTGAGAACGCGATAGCCGAGCGGCAGCCAGGAATAGATGCCTGCCGCCTGCTGCCTGATCATTCCGGCCCTGAGCATCAGCCGGTGGGATACGATCTCCGCCTCTTTCGGGGTCTCCTTGAGGATCGGCAGGAAATAGCGGGAAAGCAGCATAGTCGGTGAATCATCCGGGTTTTCGCGCGACATGACCGTATCGCTCCGGGCTTGGCAAGGGCGCCATCCCGGCGGTCTCATTTCACACCTGAAGAGTTGCGCCACATTCGGGCAAGATGCCAACTTTTTCAGCAGCTTCTTTGAAGAGGGAGTGACAGGTCGAATCCGATGAGTTATGGTCCCCGGCAATCAAAAGGGTGCCTCGGCACCGACTTGCTCGCGGTCCAAGTCTTGGGAGGACTTCGTCAAGCAGCGCCTTGATCGCTGGATGATGAACGGCTAATCGCGAAGTTCTGAGCAAGGCGCCGCCTTGCTCTTTTTTCTTGGACAATCGGAAATCACCGGCCAGAAATCGCGGACGCCAGCGGCGTCAGATCATCAGGTCTTCCAGCGTCAATTCATACACACCAAAGTAGAGATAGACGCCGATAAAGATGATCGCCGCGAGCACTGTCGTGGCCAGCGCCTTCTTGAGAAGCAGCGGGCGGACCGGCGCGCCGGGATCGGTCCCCGGCTCTACCGCACCGTCCTCGTGCTGGCCGCGGACCCGCCACGGCAAAACCGCGAACAGGCACAGCCACCACAGGACAAAGTAGATCGCCACCGCACTGATCAGGCTCACGCCGGCACCTCCTCAAGCTCAATCAGCGTGCCGCAGAAATCCTTCGGGTGCAGGAACACGACCGGATGGCCATGCGCGCCGATCTTCGGCTCGCCATCGCCAAGCACCCGCGCGCCGTCTTTGACGAGCCGGTCGCGCGCCGCCCGGATATCTTCGACCTCGCAGCAGATATGATGGATGCCGCCATCGGGCTGGCGCGCCAGGAAGCCGGCGATCGGCGAATCCGCACCGAGCGGCTCCAGAAGCTCAATGCGCGTGTTGGGTAAGTCGACGAACACGACCGTGACGCCATGCTCCGGCAAGGCCTGCGGCGCAGAGACGTCTGCACCAAGCGTCTCGCGATAGAGCCGCATTGCCGCTGCGAGATCCGGCACGGCAATCGCAACATGGTTCAGTCGTCCGAGCATCGTCTGAGATTACCTGAGCGGAGCCGCGCTTGCATCGCGACAAGATTGCTATTCACCCGGCTCGATCACATGCGGATGATCGAAGATCGTGGCATCGACGTGCCCGCCCTCCCTGCTCATCGCATGCTCGCGATAGGTCCGATAGCCGGGCGGCACGATTGTGCCGCGTTGCGCGGAATCCAGAAAGATATGCCGTGTGTTCCCCGGCGAGCGCTCAAACCAGTTCGGGTCGTCGAATGTGCCGCCGAACACGCCGATAAATTCAGGAAAGCGCTCAAACGTCAGGCAGATCTTGGTGCCGCATGTGGCGCAGAAATGCACCTTGACGATCTTGCCGCTGCCTTCAGAGCGGTGCTCGTATGTGGTGGCTTCGCCGGCGGTCAGCTTGAAATCCGCCCTGTTGAAGATCGGCTCAACGAAATAGGCGGTGCCTGTCCCGCGCTGGCAAAAGCGGCAATGGCAGACTGTCACACGCGCCGGAGGCGCGGTAACCGCATAGCGGAGCCCGCCGCAAAGGCATCCCCCCTCCTGAGCGATCATCTAAAGGCTCTCCATCGCGCCAAGGCGCCCCGGCAGCACCCGGCCGGCGTCAATCGCTGACATGCGTAACATGCACGACGGTCTGGGTCTTCTTCCCCCAGGCGGCGTCGATCTCGCCGCGCACCGCGCGCCGAACGGCCCGGCGCACTTCATCGGCGTCGCGCCGTCGGCGCTTGGGAAGCCCGTCGAGCGCATCGTCCACCGCATCCTCCGCGATGGCGCTGAGCATCTCGCCCTCCCCGTCGCTCTCCGGTAGCCCCAAAAGCGCCACCTTGGGGTCCTCCAGCACGTCGCCGCTGTCTGAAAGCACAATCGACACGCTGACAATTCCCGCAAAGCCAAGACGCCGACGATCGGCAACGCCGCTTGACTCGTGCGACACAAGCAGCCGTCCGTCGCGGTAAAGGCGTCCGTGCCGGACCGTATCGATGATCTCCGCCGGTCCCGGCGCCAGCCGCACCAGATGGCCGTTGCGTGCTTCCACGACGCGCGGAATGCCGGATGACCGCGCGACCTTTGCCTGCTCATGCAGATGCAACGCCTCGCCATGCACCGGCACGACCACCTCCGGCTTGATCCAGTCATAAAGCTGGCGCAGCTCATCGCGGCGCGGATGACCGGATGTATGCACCAGGCCATCGCGGTCGGTGACGATCTCCGCCCCCAGATCGACCAGCGCGTTGATGATGGTGTTCACCGCGCGCTCGTTGCCCGGGATGGTCCGGCACGAGAAGATCACACGGTCGCCCGGCGCCAGCTTGACGGCGCGATGGTCGCCCGACGCGATGCGTGACAACGCCGCGCGCGGCTCGCCCTGGCTGCCGGTCATCAGCGCCACGACCTTGTTGCGCTGCAAATTGGCGAAGGCGTCCTGGTCGAGGAATTCCGGCAGGCCGTCGAGATAGCCGAGCTCGCGCGCGACATCGAGCGCACGATGCAGAGCGCGGCCGATCACCACGACATCGCGTCCGGCGCGATGGGCAGCGGCAGCGACCGCCTTCAGGCGCGCCACGTTGGAGGCGAAGGTGGTGACAGCGACACGCTCCGGCGCTTCGGCAATCAGCCGCTCCAGCGTCACCGCCACCTCGCCTTCACTGGGGCTGACGCCATCACGGATGGCGTTGGTGGAATCGGAGACGAGCGCCAGTACCCCCTCCTCCCCCAGCGCCGCCAGGCGATCGTCGTCAGTGGCGAGGCCAATGCCCGGCGCGGGATCGAGCTTCCAGTCCCCGGTATGAAGCACCGTTCCCGCCGGCGTGCGGATGGCGAGCGCGTTGGGCTCAGGGATGGAATGGGACACGGGGATGTATTCAATCTCGAACGGTCCGGCGCTCACCGTCTCGCGCTGCTTGACGATCTGCACCGGCACTTTCGGCGCGCTCGGCTCACCTGCCTGCTTCGCCTCCATCAGCGCAGCAGCAAACGGCGTCATAAAGACCGGCGCCTCAAGTTTGGGCCAGAAATCGAAGAGCGCGCCGTAATGATCCTCATGCGCATGCGTAATAGCGATGCCGTGCAGCCTATCCTTTCGCTCCAGCAAGAAATCGATGTCGGGCAGCACGGCATCGACGCCCGGCAGATATTCCTCGTGGCCGAAGGCAACACCCATATCCACCGCAAGCCAGGATCGGTTGCGCCCGCTTCCGTAGCCGTAGAGCGCCAGGTTCATGCCGATCTCGGCGACACCGCCGAGCGCGACGAAGACGAGATCATCACGCCCCGCCATCAGCGCCCCGCTGTAGCTGCATTGCCGAAATAGACATCGCCGGCGCTGATGGAGCGAGCCGCGCCGCCGGGCTCGCGCACAACAAGCCGGCCCTCCGCGTCGATGGTCTCAAACGTGCCACGAAACTCCTGCTCGCCCATGCGCACGGCGATCGGCGCGCCAAGACCTGCAGCACGGTCGAGCCAGCGGTTGCGGATGGCGGCAAAGCCGCCATTTCCGTCCCACAAGGCCTGCTGCTCGACCCATGCGTTGGTGAGAGCCTCAAAAAGTGTTTCCGCCGTAACGTCCGCGCCGGCGGCAGCTAGAGCAGTGGCCGGAAAAGCAAGCCCCTCCGGCGCGTGGCGGACATTGACGCCGATGCCGATGACCACCTTTGCCGCGGCATCCGGCGCGCTCACCGCCTCCAACAGAATGCCGGCGACTTTGGCGCCGTTGAGGAGCACGTCGTTCGGCCATTTGAGCGCGACGTCCTGCACCGCCGCCGGAGCAACGTTGCCGATGGCGCTTTCCAGCGCCAACCCGGCGGCGAAACCCAACGTCGCCGTCGGCACCCTCTGGTGGCTCACCGGCATGAGGAGGCTCGCGAACAGATTGCAGCGCAGCGCCTGCCAGGGCCGTCCGCGACGCCCGTGCCCGTGACTTTGCTCATATGCGACCACCCAGAGCCGGCCGGGATCACCGGCCTTGGCCTGCTCCATGGCCCAGGTGCTTGTGGAACCGACCACATCGAACGTGGCGAGCCGATAGCCGGCCGCAACGGCCTTGGAGCCGAGCGCAAACGCCATGGCTTAGAAGAGACTCGCCGCCGCCGCGCCTGCGGCGTCGACCAGCGGTGCGGCGATTACCGCGAAGACAATAACCAGCACGCCTGAGACACCCAGCACGGCCCGAAGCTCCACCGGCACCGGCTCAAAGCTGTCCGCCGGCTCGTCGAAATACATGATCTTGACGATGCGCAGATAATAATAGGCGCCCACAACGCTAGTGACGACGCCGATGACGGCGAGCAAATAAAGGCCGGATTGGATGGCGGCGAGAAAGACGTAATATTTCGCGAAGAATCCGGCGAGCGGCGGGATGCCGGCAAGCGAGAAGAGGATCGCCGCGAGCAGGAGCGCAATGCCCGGCTTCGTGCGCGCCAGCCCGGACAGCGCGCTGATCTCCTCCACCATCTCGCCGTCGCGGCGCATGGCGAGAATACAGGCGAAGGCGCCCAGATTCATCACCAGATAGATGACCACGTAGACGATGACGCCCTGCACGCCCTGCTGGCTGCCCGCCGCCAATCCGACCAGCGCGAAGCCCATATGGCCGATGGAGGAATAGGCCATCAGCCGCTTGATGTTCTCCTGGCCGATGGCCGCGAAGGAGCCGAGCGCCATGGACGCAATGGCGATGAACACCACGATCTGCTGCCAGTCCGGCGTGATCGGCGCAAAGGCGTCGACCACCACGCGGATGAAGAGCGCCATCGCCGCAAGCTTGGGCGCGGAGGCAAAGAACGCCGTCACCGGCGTCGGCGCGCCTTCGTAGACGTCGGGCGTCCACATATGGAACGGCACGGCGGAAATCTTGAAGGCGAGGCCGGCAAGCACAAAGACCAGCCCGACGACCAGGCCCACGGACCGGCCGTCGGCAAGCGCCTCCGCGATCTGCGCAAATCCTGTGTGGCCGGTGAAGCCGTAGACCAGCGACGCACCGTAAAGCAGCATGCCCGACGATAAGGCGCCGAGGACGAAATATTTGAGGCCTGCCTCCGACGAGCGGGCGTTATCGCGATGGATGGCGGCAACGACGTAGAGCGCCAGCGATTGCAGCTCCAGCCCGAGATAGAGCGTGATGAGATCGTTGGCGGAGATCATCACCATCATGCCGAGCGTGGCGAGCACCACCAGGATGGGGAACTCAAAGCGCTCGAAGCGCTCGTTCCTGGCGAAGCGCATCGTCATCAGGATCGCCACCGCCGAGCCGATCAACACGGCGATCTTCATGAAGCGCGCGAAGCCATCGACCATGAACGCGCCGTTGAGCACGGCCCCGGCATTCTCGGTTCCGGCAACGGCGATGCTTGCGACCGCGATGACTGCAATGGCCATCCAATTGACGCTGCGCGACGCACGTTCAGAGGAATAGACGCCGACCATCAAAAGAGCCATGGCGCCAATCGCCATGATCAGCTCCGGCACGATGGCGTGGAGTTCAGGCATCGCCGACATCACGCCGCCTCTCATCTGTCATCCTGGAGGGCGCGCGAGCGCCGGTCCGGGACCAATGAACGCCGTGAGCAAAGGTGGGCAGGATTGCGGAAACATCGCGCGCGCCCCAACCCTCCCCTTGAGGGAGGGTCGAAAGCGGCAAAGCCGCTTTCGGGGAGGGGTGAGCGGTGGAGCCGCAGCCTGAAATCGCCTCCCCCCTCCCGGCGTTCGCGTCCCGCGAACGCCGACCTCCCCTCCAGGGGGAGGTTAACGTGCGTGCCGTCATCGCCGCCAACCTCATTTCGTCACCTGCGCGGTTTCCGCACCGCCGGCGATCGCGGCCTGGTAATTGGTAATGAGCTGATCCACCGAGGCCGCCGTAACGTCCATGATCGGCGCCGGGTAGACGCCGAAGAAGATCGTCAGCGCGACGAGCGGCACCAGGATGACCTTCTCCCGTAGGCTCAGATCGAGAATGCCGGTGAGGTTCGGCTTCTCCAGCGTGCCGAAGATGACGCGGCGATAGAGCCACAGCGCGTAGCCGGCGGAAAGCACGACACCGGTCGTCGCAAGCAGCGCCACCCAGGTGTTCACCTGGAACGCCCCGACAAGCGTCAAAAATTCGCCCACAAACCCGGACGTGCCCGGCAGCCCGACATTGGCCATCGTGAAGACCATGAAGGCGAACGCATACCAAGGCATGCGGTTCACCAGCCCGCCATAATCGGCGATCTGGCGCGTGTGCATGCGGTCGTAGATGACGCCGACGCACAGGAACAGCGCGCCCGACACGATGCCGTGCGAGAGCATCTGAAAGATACCGCCCTGCACACCCTGCGCCGTCATGGTGAAGATGCCCATCGTCACGAAGCCCATATGAGCGACGGAGGAATAGGCGATCAGCTTCTTCACGTCCTCCTGCATCAGCGCCACCAGCGACGTGTAGATGATGGCAATGACGGACAGCGCGTAGATGAGCGGCGCAAGGTCGGCGCTCGCCAGCGGGAACATCGGCAGCGAGAAACGCAGAAAACCGTAGCCGCCCATCTTCAGAAGGATCGCCGCCAGCACGACGGAGCCGGCGGTCGGCGCCTCCACATGCGCATCGGGAAGCCACGTATGCACTGGCCACATCGGCATCTTCACCGCGAAGGAGGCGAGGAAGGCCAGCCACAGCCAGGTCTGCATTTCCGGCGGGAACGGATGGTTCAACAGATCCGGAATGGAGGTGGTGCCCGCCTCCCAATACATCGCCATCATGGCCAAGAGCATCAGCACGGAGCCGAGCAGCGTGTAGAGGAAGAACTTGAAGGCGGCGTAGACGCGCCGCGCGCCGCCCCACACGCCGATGATCAGGAACATCGGAATGAGGCCGGCCTCGAAGAACACGTAGAAGAGAATGAGATCGAGCGCCGTGAAGACGCCGATCATCAGCGTCTCCAGGACCAGGAACGCGACCATGTATTCCTTCAGCCGCGTCTGCACCACCTTCCAGCTCGCCAGCACGCAGAACGGCATGAGGAACGTCGTCAGGATCACGAACAGCATGGAGATGCCGTCCACCCCCATGCGGTAGCTCATGAAGCCGCCGGTCCACGCAGCCTCCTCCACGAACTGAAAGCCCGGATTTGAGGTATCGAAGTTCCACCAGATCAGCAGCGACACCAGAAAGGTGAGCGTGGTCACGCCGAGCGAGACGTTGAGGATGTTGCGGCGTGTCGCCTCTCCGTCGCCGCGCAGGAAGAACAGGATGATCGCCGCGCCGACCAGCGGCAGATAGGTGACGGCGGAGAGGATGGGCCAGCTCATCGCGGCATGGCCTCCTTGCATGTCGTCATTGCCGGGCTTGACCCGGCAATCCATTCCATCACCGTTGCACCAGACGCTGACGGGAGCGGAATGGATGCCCGGATCAAGTCCGGGCATGACGACAGTGGTTTTCCTGATCGCCCGTCGAATCCCGCTGAAGCTGGTGCAAACTTCTCCTTTATCACCCCGGAAGCGGCGCGAAGCGGCGCTGTCCGGGGCCCATACACACCCAAAGCTCGCTGATCAGACACGGAGCCCAGCCAGAGGGAAACGTGTTCATGGGTCCCGGTCTCGGCCTTCGGCCGAACCGGGATGACAACCGCTAGGGTGTTTCGTTTCGCCATCTCAGCCCCCGAACATGATCCAGGTGACCAACAGCGCGATGCCCAAAAGCATGGCGAAGGCGTAATGATAGAGATAGCCGGTCTGCAGGCGGATGACGTTGCGGGTTACGTCGATCACGCGCGCCGACACGCCGTTCGGCCCAAACCCGTCGATCAGCCAGCCGTCGCCGCGCTTCCACAGGAAGCGGCCGAGCCACATGGAAGGCCGCACGAAGATCGCATCGAACAGCTCATCAAAGTACCACTTGTTGAGCAGGAAGCGGTAGAGCACCCGCTGCTCCTCCGCCAGCCGTGCCGGTATCTCGAGCCTGCGGATGTAGAACTGGTAGGCCACGAGGAATCCGATCACCATTGCCAGTGTCGGCAGCACCTTGATCCAGAAAATTGTGTGGTGCATCTCCTCAAGCAGGTGCTTGTCGACGATGAGCGATTCCTTCCAGAAGGGCACCACGCTGTCGCCGATGAACGGGCCGTAGAAGATCAACCCGGCAAGCACGGCGCCCGCGGCAAGCACATAAAGCGGCACCAGCATGACCTGCGGGCTTTCATGCGCATGCTCCATCACGTCCTTCGGCGCGCGCGCATTCCCGTGGAAGGTCATGAAGACAAGCCGCCACGAATAGAACGAGGTAAAGGCGGCGGAGAGCACCAGAAGCAGAAAGGCGAAGAAGGCGACGCCAGTATGCGCCGCATGCGCCGATTCCACGATGGCGTCCTTGGAGAAATACCCCGCCATCAGCGGAAAACCGGTCAGCGACAATGTGCCGACCAGCATCATCGCATAGGTGACCGGGATGATGCGGTAGAGCCCGCCCATCTTGCGCATGTCCTGCTCGTCCGACACCGCGTGGATCACCGACCCGGAACCGAGGAAGAGCAGCGCCTTAAAGAAGGCATGCGTGAAGAGATGGAAGATCGCCACAGGATAGGCGCCGACGCCGAGCGCCACGAACATGTAGCCGAGTTGTGAGCAGGTCGAATAGGCGACGACGCGCTTAATGTCGTTCTGCACCAATCCCACGGTCGCCGCGAAGAACGCCGTGATGGCGCCGACGATGATCACCGCGGAAAGCGCCACCTCCGACAGTTCGAAGATCGGCGAAAGCCGCGCCACCATGAAGACGCCCGCCGTCACCATGGTGGCGGCATGAATGAGCGCGGAGACCGGCGTCGGGCCCTCCATGGCATCAGGCAGCCAGGTATGCAGTGGCACCTGCGCCGACTTGCCCATCGCGCCCATGAAAAGAAGCAGGCAGATGATGGTGATCGCCGCCTGTCCGTCATAGGACTGGCCGAACATCTCAAGTGCGACGGCCTCGCCTTGAGCCACCGCCTCCGCATTGGCGAAGATCGTGCCGAGATCGACGGAGGAGAACAGCCAGAAGACTCCGAAAATGCCGAGCGCGAAGCCGAAATCGCCGACGCGGTTGACGATGAACGCCTTGATCGCCGCTGCGTTGGCGGATGGCCGCTTGTACCAGAAGCCGATGAGGAGATAGGAGGCGAGCCCCACGCCCTCCCAGCCGAAGAACATCTGGACGAGATTGTCCGACGTCACCAGCATCAGCATCGCAAACGTGAAGAACGACAGATAGGCGAAGAAGCGCGGCTTGTGCGGATCGTGCGCCATGTAGCCGATGGAATAGATGTGGACGAGCGCTGATACGGTGTTCACCACCACCAGCATCACCACCGTCAGCGTGTCGATGCGGAACGCCCAGTTGGCGACCATCGCGCCGGACTCAATGAAGGTCAGAACCGGGACTGTGAAGGCCTCGCCGTCGCCATAGGCCACGCTGAAGAACGCCACCCACGATAAAAGCGCGGAGACGACAAGCAGCCCGGATGTGATCAGCTCTGCCGCGCGCGAACCCTGCGCCGCGGGATGATGCCCGTCCCCATGCGTGTCGTCGTGATGCGGGTCACCGCCGCCGCCATGTCCGTGCGCGCCATGCCCGGCATCGGGCTCGCTGCCGGGATGCCGGATGCCAGCGCCAATGAGCGAGATGATTCCCGCGATGATGGCGCCGAGCAGCGGCAGAAAGACGATCGCCGAATACAATTCGAATCAGCCTTTCATCATGTTGACGTCCTCAACCGCGATCGTGCCGCGGTTGCGGTAGAACGTAACGAGGATGGCAAGCCCGATCGCCGCCTCCGCGGCTGCGACGGTCAGCACCAGAAGCGCGAAGATCTGGCCGGTGAGATCGCCGAGGAAGGAGGAGAAGGCGACGAGGTTGATGTTCACCGCCAAGAGGATCAGCTCAACCGACATCAGGATGATGATGACGTTCTTCCGGTTGAGGAAGATGCCGAAGACCCCGAGCGTGAAGAGGATCGCACCGACGGTCAGATAATGGCCGAGACCGATCGTCATCCAGAAAGCCCCCGCCCGCTTTCCACATCCACGACCTCAACGGCCGTTGCCGGGTCCCGCGCGACCTGCGCGGCGATGCTCTGGCGCTTCACGCCCTCCTTGTGGCGCAGCGTCAGCACGATGGCGCCGATCATCGCCACCAGAAGAACGAGCCCGGCCATCTGGAAGAAGAAGATGTAGCGCGTGTAGAGGAGCGCGCCGATCGCGGCGACGTTCGACACCTCCTCCACCGGCGGCGTGGGCGCAGCACCCGTCGCCACACTCTCCGGCGCGACGATCGTGCCGAAAAGCACCAGCACCAGCTCGATCAGAAGGATGATGCCGACCAGCGCGCCGACCGGCAGATATTGCAGAAATCCCTCCCGCAATTCGGCGAAATCGACGTCGAGCATCATCACGACGAACAGGAAGAGCACTGCCACCGCGCCGACATAGACGACGACCAGGATCATCGCCAAAAACTCCGCGCCGAGCAGGATGAAGAGCCCGGCCGCATTGATGAAAGCCAGGATCAGGAAAAGCACTGAATGAACAGGATTGCGCGCCGCGATCACCATGAAGGCCGCGCCGACGCAGACAAAGGAGAACAGATAGAAGAAAAGCGGCTGCAGGATCATCGACTCGTCCGGCGGGGGGCCGAGGTTGATGGCCTGGCCACCGCCCTCTTAACGGAGCGTGCGCCGAGCGTCCATGCCGCGCGCGGCTCCGACGGCCGAGCACAACGCGAAATGCTGTCATCCCGGAAGTGGGAGCCCGAAGGGATCACGCTGTCCGGGATCCATGAACATTGTCGCATGCCATTGGCCACCCTAGGCAGCCGGAACCTAGAAGGGCGGTGTCCATGGGTCCCGGTCTTGCCGCTGGCGCGGCAAACCGGGATGACACCAGGGATGGCAAGGTGCTGGATCGACCCTCTCCCCCTTGTGGGGAGAGGGTAGCCGGGCCGGAGCGACTTGTCCGCCGAAGCCCGAAGGGCGAAGGCGGAAGCGAGGGACCGGCTGGGTGAGGGGTTTTTAAGTTTGAGGCTTGAACAGAACCCCTCCCCCGGCCGCTTCGCGGCCACCCCCTCCCCACAAGGGGGAGGGGGTGAGCACGCGCTGAACCTCGGCATCTCCATTGCCGCACTTCCTACCGATATTGCGCGTCAAGCGTCATGTTCTGGGCGATCTCGCGCTCCCAGCGGTCGCCGTTCTCCAGAAGCTTGTGCTTGTCATAGTAGAGTTCCTCGCGCGTCTCCGCGGCGAACTCGAAATTCGGACCCTCCACGATCGCATCGACCGGGCACGCCTCCTGGCAGAACCCGCAATAGATGCACTTCACCATGTCGATGTCGTAGCGCACCGTGCGCCGTGTCCCGTCATTGCGCCGCGGGCCGGCTTCGATGGTGATCGCCTGCGCCGGGCAGATCGCCTCGCAGAGCTTGCAGGCGATGCAGCGCTCCTCGCCATTGGGATAGCGCCTCAGCGCATGCTCGCCGCGAAAGCGCGGGCTGACCGGCCCCTTTTCAAACGGATAGTTCACCGTCGCCTTGGGTTTGAAGAAATATTTCATGGACAGCCACGTGGCAGCCGCGAACTCCCTCAGGAGCAGTGCATTAGCGGCTTGTGTGATCGCGCCCATTTCTATGCCCTTCCTGAGGCGGCAGTGCCGCGTTCCTCACCGTGATCAGCAAGCCTGGAGCGCGACGAACGCGCGAACCGCTCCGCGCTGTCCTCTATGTGCAGCCACGGCAGGCGCTGCGAATCGTAGCTATGAATCTGCGGCACAAGCTCACTCGCTTGATCGAGCAAGCCGACCGGAACGTAGACCTGGCCCGGCAGATAGTCGAATCGTGAAGCCAGCGGTGATCCGCAGGACGCACAGAACGACCGCGACACGCCGGAATTCGCTGACACGTTACGCCCTTCGTCCGGCGCAAACGTCACCGCTGCTTCATCAAACGCGGCGAATGCGCTCACCGGAGCGCCGGTGACCCGGCGGCAATCAACGCAATGGCAATAGGCGACGGCCTGTGGCGCGCGTGTCGCAGTCAAAGTGACCGCGCCGCAATAGCAGCGCCCGGTGATCGGCAAACTGACGGCCGCGTTCATCGCGCCGGCTCCATCATCGTCAGCCCTGTCGTCACAGCACAGAAGCGTATCGCCCGGACAGCCATGGCTATATGCCCTCATCACCCGCCAGGATCGACCCGACGATGACGCCGATCACCGGGAACAGGATCAGCTGCGCCTTGCGCGCCAGGTCGAGGACGTGCGGCCCCCGCCCTCTTTCGCCGCGCTTCTCGGCACGCGCAATCAAAGCGCCGAAGATGAAATATTCCACGACCGCAAAGGCGAGCCCCACCAAGCCACCGATGAGCGCCAGAGACATCGCCCTAGCCCGCCGCCGGAACGCCGCCCCAGCCCGTGAGCTGCAGCACGAACGCCACAATAACGATGGCGGCCAGCGAGATCGGCAGAAACACCTTCCAGCCGAGCCGCATGAGCTGGTCATAGCGGTAACGCGGCACGAACGCCTTCACCAAGGCGAACATGAAGAAGACGGCGCACACCTTGAGCACGAACCACACCACACCCGGCACCCAGGTGAACGGTGCGAAATCGAAAGGCGGCAGCCAGCCGCCCAGGAAGAGGATCGTGGTGAGCGCGCAGATCAGCGTGATCGCGACATACTCACCCAGCATGAACATCATGTACGGGGTCGACGCGTACTCGACCATGAAGCCCGCCACGAGCTCCGATTCCGCCTCCGGCAGATCGAAGGGCGGCCGGTTGGTCTCCGCCAGCCCGGAGATGAAGAAAATGACGAAGAGCGGGAAGAGCGCCAGCCAATGCCAGTCAAGGAAGCTGTTGGGCAGGCCCATCATGGTGCCAAGACCCACGGTCTGCGACATGACGATGTCGGTCATGTTGAGCGAGCCCACCGCCAGAAGCACGGCGATGATGACGAAGCCGATGGAGACCTCGTAGGAGACCATCTGCGCGGCGGAGCGCAGCGCGCCGAGAAAGGCGTATTTGGAGTTCGACGCCCAGCCGCCCATGATCACGCCGTAGACTTCCAGCGAGGCGATGGCGAAGACGTAGAGAATCCCGACATTGATGTCGGCGATCACCCACCCGGCATTGACCGGGATGACGGCCCATGCCGAAAGCGCCAGAAGCACGGAGACAAGCGGCGCCAGAAGAAAGATCGTCTTGTTGGCCGGCGCCGGGATCACCGGTTCTTTCAGGAAGAATTTGAGAAGATCGGCAAAGGATTGAAACAGGCCCCACGGACCGACGACATTGGGCCCGCGCCGCAACTGCACCGCCGCCCAGATCTTGCGGTCGGCATAAAGCAGATAAGCGATAAGGAGCAGCAGCGCGGCCATCAGCACCGCGCTCTGAACGACGATCAGAGCCCCGGGCAGAACGTAGTCGCTGAAAAAGGCGTTCATCGGCTTGCTCGTCGCTCCGCTTATTCGGCTGCCTCAGCCGCCGGGCCGAGATGCATGGCGGAGCATTCGGCCAAAGTGGCCGACGCCCGTGCGATCGGATTGGTCAGATAGAAATCCTTGATCGGACTAGCGAATGGCGGACCGGCAATGGCCCCGCCAATGGCCGCGACACGACCGAAATCCGCCCGTTCCGCCGGCTTGATCGTGTCGATCTCGGCAAGATGCGGATGCGCCTCGTAGAGCTCTGCGCGGAGCGCCGCAAGGCTGTCGAACGGTAGCGTCCGGCCAAGCGCACCCGACAGCGCTCGGAGGATAGACCAATCCTCACGCGCCTCGCCCGGCGGGAAGGCAGCGCGGTTGCCCAGCTGCACGCGGCCCTCGGTGTTCACCCAGGTCGCCGATTTCTCCGTATAGGCCGCGCCCGGCAGGATCACGTCGGCGCGATGCGCACCGGCATCGCCATGCGTGCCGATATAGACGACGAACGGACCCCCGAGGGAGGCTTGAGGCGGCATCGCGATTTCATCGGTGCCAAGCAGGAAGAGCACGTCAAGCCCGCTATCGGCGGCGACCATCTCGTGCGCAGTCTTGCCGCCGTCAGCCGGCACGAAGCCGATGTCGAGACCCCCGACCCGTGCGGCGGCACTATGCAGGACCGAAAGGCCGGTCCAGTCGTCGCTCATCGCGCCGACATCGGCGGCAAGCCGCGCCGCAGCGGACAAAACGGCAGCGCCATTGTCACCCACAAGCGCCCCCTGCCCTACGATGATCAGCGGCCGCTCCGCCGCGCTCAGCGCTTGATAAAAGTCCCCTTCGCCGGCGAGAAGATGCGACAGCGATTCCGGACCGGCACCGAGATAGTCGTAATCATAAGTGAGATCGGCCGGCTCACCGATGACGCCGATCGGCGGCTGGGCGGCACGCCAGCACTTGCGGATGCGCGCGTTCAAAACCGGCGCTTCCTTGCGCGGATTGGAACCGACGATCAGGATCGCATCGGCCGATTCAATGCCGGCGACACTGGCATTGAAAATGTAGCTGCCGCGCCCCAGCGCCGGATCGAGTGCCGCGCCGTCCTGCCGGCAGTCCATGTTCAAAGAGCCGAGGCTCTCCAACAGGCGCTTCAGCGCAAACATCTCCTCAACGCCGGCAAGGTCGCCGGCAATCGCTCCGACCTTGTCGCCGCTCGTTGCGCCAACCCGGTCCGCAATCGCCGCAAAAGCTTCCGGCCAGGACACGGCTTGCAGCCTGCCGTCGACCCGCAGATACGGCCGATCGAGGCGCTGCGCGCGCAAGCCGTCGACGCAATGGCGCGTCTTGTCGGAAATCCATTCCTCGTTCACGTCTTCATTGAGCCGCGGCAGGATGCGCATTACCTCCTTGCCGCGTGCATCGACCCGGATGTTGGCGCCGAGCGCGTCCATCACGTCGATGGATTCCGTCTTGTCGAGCTCCCAGGGCCGCGCCTTGAAGGAATAAGGCTTCGACGTCAGCGCGCCGACCGGGCAGAGATCGACGACATTGGCCTGGAGCTCAGAGACCATCGCGTGCTCCAGATAGGTCGTGATCTCCATGTCCTCGCCGCGGCCCGTGGCCCCGAGCTCCGGCACACCGGCGACTTCGGTGGCGAAGCGGATGCACCGCGTGCAATGGATGCAGCGGTTCATGAAGGTCTTCACCAGCGGACCGATATGCTTGTCCTCCACGGCGCGCTTGTTCTCGTGATAACGCGACGTGTCGACGCCATAGGCCATGGCCTGGTCCTGCAGATCGCACTCGCCGCCCTGGTCGCAGATCGGGCAATCCAGCGGGTGGTTGATGAGCAGGAACTCCATCACACCCTCGCGCGCCTTCTTGGTCAGCGCGGAGCGTGTGAGCACCTCCGGCGGCTCGCCGTTGGGGCCGGGGCGGCAGTCGCTCACGCCCCACGCACATGACGCCACCGGCTTCGGCGCACCCTTCAACTCCACCAGGCACATGCGGCAATTGCCGGCGATGGACAGCCGCTCGTGGAAGCAGAAGCGCGGGATCTCCGCGCCCGCCTCCTCACACGCCTGCAGCAGCGTGTAGGACGGCGGGACTTCGATTTCCCGGCCGTCAACGATCAGCTTGCGAAGGTCGCTCATATCGCTTCCATCATCATGCTGTCCCGCTCACGCGAAGATCACCTGACCCGACGTGGCGCGGGCGATCAGCGCCAGTTCCTTGGCCGTGAACGTGCCGCTGTTGCTGATCCGCAGATGCGCCTCGTCCTGCATGCTTTGCGCCAGCGAAACAAGCTCAACCGCCTCGTATCGCGATCCGTCCAGCTCAAGGCTGGCGCCCTGCCGTGCAATCTCTGCCAGATCATCTGCCGGCAGGTCGTCAAGCGGCGAGCCGAACTGCGCATCGGACGCCTCCACCGGCACGGGCGCAGGCGGCTCCGGCAGCCGCAGATCGCTCGCCCCCTCCGTAGGTTCGGCCGCCACTTCCGTCACCATCGTCGACAGGATCGAACGCGCACGCGTCTCCAAGAGCGGCGCGCCGGGCCGCACCTTCTTAGCTCTTTGCGTACGCACCAGCGGCTGCCGCTTGCCTTTGGTCTTGGGCATATCAAATCCCTTCGCATTCCCGCCTTGGCGTGAAAACTCCCGGCGGCTCAGCATCGATCACTCCGCCGCCTGCATGATCGCGCCGCCGGTCTTCTGCGCCGCTGCATAATCGTCGATGCGACGCTCGATCTCTGGGCGGAAATGGCGGATCAGCCCCTGTATAGGCCAGGCCGCCGCATCGCCGAGCGCGCAGATCGTGTGACCCTCGACTTGGTAGGTCACCTCAAGCAGCATGTCGATCTCGCGCTTCTCCGCCTCGCCCCGCGCCATGCGCTCCAAGACGCGCCACATCCAGCCGGTCCCCTCGCGGCACGGCGTGCACTGGCCGCAGCTCTCATGCTTGTAGAAATAGGCGATGCGGGCAATGGCGCGCACGATATCGGTGGACTTGTCCATCACGACGACGGCCGCCGTGCCGAGACCGGACTTCAAGTCGCGCAGCGTATCGAAATCCATCGGCAGGTCGTCGCAGACGCTCGCCGGCAGGCAAGGCACTGACGACCCACCGGGGATGACGGCCATGAGATTGTCCCAGCCACCCCGCACGCCGCCGCAATGCTTGTCGATCAGCTCGCGCAGCGGAATGCCCATCTCCTCTTCCACCGTGCACGGCGCGTTCACGTGCCCTGAGACGCAGAAGAGCTTGGTGCCGGTGTTGTTGGGCTTGCCGAGACCGGCGAACCAGTTCCCACCGCGCCGCAAGATCTCCGGCGCCACCGCAATCGATTCCACATTGTTGACCGTGGTGGGGCAGCCATAGAGGCCCATATTGGCGGGGAATGGCGGCTTCAGCCGCGGCATGCCCTTCTTGCCTTCCAGGCTCTCCAAAAGCGCGGTCTCCTCGCCGCAAATATAGGCGCCGGCGCCGTGCGCGATGACGATGTCGAAATCCCAGCCGTGGACATTGTTCTCGCCGATGAGGCGCGCCTCGTAGCACTCGTCGACCGCCGCCTGCAGCGCTTCGCGCTCGCGGATGAACTCGCCGCGAATGTAGATGTAGGCCGTGTGCGCCCCCATCGCGAAGGAGGCGATCAGGCAGCCCTCGATCAGAAGATGCGGATCGTGCCGCATGATCTCCCGGTCCTTGCAGGTGCCGGGCTCCGATTCATCGGCATTGACGACCAGATAATGCGGCCGCTCGCCGATCTCCTTGGGCATGAACGACCATTTGAGGCCGGTCGGGAAGCCGGCCCCGCCTCTTCCCCTAAGCCCGGATGCTTTCACCTCTTCGATGATCGCGTCGCGGCCGCGCTCCAGCATCGCCTTGGTGCCGTCCCAAGCGCCACGCGAACGCGCGCCCTTCAGCATCGGGTCGTGCAGCCCGTAGAGATTGAGGAAGATACGGTCTTTGTCGGAAAGCATGCCGCGCCCCTATTTGCCTGACGTCTCGGCGGCGAATCTGCGCGCCTGACCGAGCCAGTCGTCGCGGTCGATCCGGCCTTTGAACTTAAGACGGTTGTCCACCCAGGCGATGTTCTGAGGCGTCCACGCCGCGATCTGCGCGAAAGTGTAGATGCCCATGGCGTTCAACAGGCTCTCCAGATTCGGGCCGACGCCGGAAATCCGTTGCAGATCGTCGGCGCCTTCTTCCGGCGCAGCCGCGAGAAGCTCAGGCTCCGCTTCCGCCACGCTCGCGGCCTCTGCTTCGGCGGGCTCGGCCGACGCCGCCATCGGTTTGGCAGCGGCGTCGGAATAGTCGATCTCCGTTAGGGAGGTCAGCCCGTTGATCGGCACAGAGTGGCGGCGCCCGTTCTGCGGACCCGGAATCGGCATCTCGCCGCGATCGAATGCATCGAGCACCGCCTCAAAGCTCTCCGGCGTGAGGTCCTCGTAGGTGTCCTTGAACACCTGCACCATCGGCGCGTTCACGCAGGCGCCGAGGCACTCCACCTCCTCCCACGAAAACGCCCCGTCAGCGGAGCGATGATGCGGCTCGGCGTGAATCCGCCGGCGGCAGACTTGGATGATGTCGCCGGCGCCGCGCAGCATGCACGGCGTCGTCCCGCAGACCTGCACATGCGCCTTAGCGCCGACCGGCTCCAGATGGAACATCGTGTAGAAGGTGGCGACCTCCAGGACGCGGATTGTCGGCATGGACAGCATCTCCGCCACCTGCTCGATCGCCGGCTTGGTGATCCAGCCCTCCTGCTCCTGCGCCCGCCACAAAAGCGCAATCACCGCCGAGGCCTGCCGGCCTTCGGGAAATTTGGCGATTTCCCGCTCCGCCCAGGCGTGATTATCCGGGCTGAAAGCGAAGCTCTCCGGCTGCGTTTCGGCGAGACGACGGACGGCCATAAAAATGCGATTCCGCTCAGGTCGTGAGGCTGCGGCGGTTCTAGCATTTGGGGCGCGAAAGGCCAGTGCTGCAGCGCGACAAAATGGGCCGCAATGAACCTACTTGTGGCCAATTCCCGCGGCGAACGGCGGGCGGAGGCGAACGGCCGTGAGCCGCCTACCGATCCACCTCCCCAAACACGATGTCGATGGAGCCGAGCACGGCCGACACATCCGCCAGCATGTGGCCGCGGCACAGAAAATCCATGGCCTGGAGATGGGCGAAGCCCGGCGCGCGGATCTTGCAGCGATAGGGGCGGTTCGACCCGTCGGAGACGAGATAGACGCCGAACTCGCCTTTCGGCGCCTCCACCGCCGCATAGACCTCCCCCTCCGGCACGTGCACGCCTTCGGTGTAGAGCTTGAAGTGATGGATCAGCGCCTCCATGGAGCGCTTCATCTCATCACGCTTGGGCGGCACCACCTTCTGGTCGACCACGGAGACCGGCCCGGCGCCCTCCGCCGAAGCGAGCTTCTCCACGCATTGTTTCATGATGCGCGTCGCCTGGCGCATCTCAATCATGCGGATGAGATAGCGGTCGTAGCAATCGCCGTTCTTGCCGACGGGGATGTCGAATTCCATCTCGTCATAGCATTCGTAGGGCTGCGCCCGTCGCAAGTCCCACGCCGCGCCCGAGCCGCGCACCAAGACGCCCGAAAATCCCCACTTCCACGCATCCTCAAGCTCGACGATGCCGATATCGACATTGCGCTGCTTGAAGATGCGGTTGTCGGTCAGGAGCCCTTCCAGATCGTCACAGACCTTGAGGAACGGATCGCAGAACGCGCCGATGTCGTCGACCAGTTCCGGCGGCAGGTCCTGATGCACGCCGCCTGGACGGAAATACGCAGCATGCATGCGGCTGCCCGACGCGCGCTCGTAGAAGACCATCAGCTTCTCGCGCTCCTCAAAGCCCCAGAGCGGCGGCGTCAGCGCGCCAACATCCATGGCCTGCGTCGTCACGTTGAGGAGATGCGACAGAAGCCGCCCAATCTCCGAATAGAGCACGCGGACGAGCTGCCCGCGCTTCGGCACCTCAAGCCCCAGAAGCCGCTCCGCCGCCAGGCAGAAGGCGTGCTCCTGGTTCATCGGCGCGACATAGTCGAGCCGATCGAAGTAAGGCATCGCCTGGAGATAGGTCTTGGTCTCCAGGAGCTTTTCCGTGCCGCGATGAAGCAAGCCGATATGCGGGTCGACGCGCTCCACAACCTCGCCGTCAAGCTCCAGAACAAGGCGCAGGACGCCATGCGCCGCGGGATGCTGCGGGCCGAAATTGATGTTGAAGTTGCGGACGTCAGCGGTGGCGGTCATGGGGAGCTCCGCAACAAAAGGCAGTCGGCAATAGGCAATCGGCAGTCGCGCACGGCGAGTAGCGAGTAGCCAATAGTGAGTAGGGAGTAGGGAGTAGGAAGTGGCGACAAGCAGATCATCTCAGCCCTCCGAAGCCTTGCGCTGCAGCGAGCGAATAAGTGAGCGCAGCATTTTTCCGAGCTGTTCGCACTCCTCAAGCATCGGGGTTGTTTCCTTCTCCGTAGCCAGCCCGACCCGGGTGGCCAGTATGATATGCGTCTCAAGCTCCTTCAACGAGCCTTGCGACACGCGAAGAAACTGGATGAACGACGCGCTGCTTTCCCGACCGTGACCCTCAGCGATGTTCGCCGCAACCGACGTGGCCGCCCTACGGACCTGGCTTGTCATCCCGTAGGCTTCCTCGCGAGGAAAACCTCTTGTCAGCGCGTAAGCGCTTTCCGCCAAGATCATCGCCCGCTGCCAGACCTTAAGGTCGCGGTACGAACTGATCGCGCTGCCGCCGATCGTTCCTGCCCCTCTATTCGCCACTCACTATTCGCTACTCGCCGCTCACTACTGCCCACTGCCGATTGCCTACTGCCCCTCTTCTCCCATAAACATCGCAAACACCTCCGCTTCCGTCATCATCGCGGTCTCGTTGGCGAACGCGTAGCTCTCAGGCTTGCGGTCAATAAAGATCTGGCTCGTGAACTTGAACGCCGATGGATCGTCGAAGGCCTGGAGCGCCACGGATTGGTGCTCACCGTTCTGCGTCTGCCAGACGAGGTTCGCGCCGCACTCGCGGCAGAAGATGCGTTCGCCCCAGGCCGAGCCTTTGTAGCTGCCGATCGGTGCACCCTCGGCAAAGCGCACAGAGCCGCTGCAATCGACGGCCATGAACACGCCGCCCGACCAGCGCCGGCACATCCCGCAATGGCACACGCCCATCTCCATGGCTTTCGGCGTTGCGGTGAAGGTCACCGCGCCGCAAAGGCAGCGTGCGTTCATCGGTTGGGTCATGGCGTCCTCGTCAGCGAGTAGCGAATAGTGAGTAGCGAATGGCAAATATCGGGCAGTCGGGAATAGGCAATCGGCAATAGACGGCGCATGCGAACATCATCTCCGACTGCCGACTCCCTATTCCCTACTCCCTATTCCCTACTCGCCATTCGCTACTCCCCACTCGCCTCATTCGCTCCCCTTCTCATCCCCCGGCAGCACGTAGTCCGTCCCCTCCCACGGCGAGAGGAAATCGAAGTCGCGATATTCCTGCGGCAGCTTCACCGGCTCGTAGACGACGCGGCGCTCCTCGTTGGAGTAGCGCACCTCCACGAAGCCCGTTAGCGGGAAGTCCTTGCGCAGCGGATGACCGCGGAACCCGTAGTCGGTGAGGATGCGGCGGAAATCCGGATTGCCGGAAAAAAGAATGCCGTAGAAGTCGTAGGCCTCACGCTCGTACCAGGTCGCGGCGGGAAAAACGTCGCTCAGCGATGGCACAGCCGTCGCCGCGTCGGTCATCAATTTGATGCGGATGCGGTGGTTCGTATACGGGCTGAGCAGATGGTAGACGACGTCGAAGCGCTTCTCGCGCTCCGGATAGTCGGCGCCGCAAATGTCGACGAAAGAGATGAAGCGCAGCTCCGGATCGTCGCGGAGAAGCGTGACGACCTCCACGATCGCCTCCGCCGCGACACTGATGGTCAGCTCCTCATAAGCGATCTCTTGGCCGAGGATGCGCGCGCCCAAGACCTCAGCGGCGCGCGACGCGATATCGTCAAGGCCGCGCTGGGTTGGCGAATATCGGTTCATGCTCAGCGCTCGATCGTGCCTGTGCGGCGGATCTTCTTCTGCAGGAGCAGGATGCCATAGACCAGCGCCTCCGCTGTCGGCGGGCAGCCCGGCACATAGATATCGACGGGAACGATGCGGTCGCAGCCGCGCACGACGGAATAGGAATAGTGATAATAGCCGCCGCCATTGGCGCAGGAGCCCATGGAGATGACGTAGCGCGGCTCCGGCATCTGGTCGTAGACCTTCCGCAGCGCCGGCGCCATCTTGTTGCACAAAGTGCCGGCAACGATCATCACATCGGACTGCCGCGGGCTGGCGCGCGGCGCAAAGCCGAAGCGCTCAAGATCGTAGCGCGGCATCGACGCCTGCATCATCTCCACCGCGCAGCAGGCGAGCCCGAACGTCATCCACATCAGCGAGCCGGTGCGCGCCCATGTGATGAGTTCGTCGGTGGAGGTGACGAGCCAGCCCTTGTCGGCAAGCTCGCTGTTGACCTCGGTGAAGAACGCGTCCTTGTCGCGCGCCGCCTCGCCCGGTTGAAGAGCAGCCGGTGCGGTGGGTTGGATCAATCCCATTCCAGCGCGCCTTTCTTCCACTCGTAGATGAAGCCGATGGTCAGGACGCCGAGGAAGATCATCACGGACCAGAAGCCGAACCAGCCGATGTCGTGGAACACGGTGACCCAAGGGAACAGGAACGCCACCTCCAGATCGAAGATGATGAACAGGATGGCCACCAGATAGAAACGCACGTCGAACTTCATGCGCGCATCGTCGAACGCGGCGAACCCGCACTCATAGGCGGAAAGCTTCTCCGAATCGGGCTGCTTGTAGGCAATGAGGAAGGGCGACACCAGGAGCACAAGCCCGATGCCGAGCGCCACGCCGATGAAGATGACGATGGGCAGATAGCTCTGGAGAAGGGCGTCCATGCGCGCTCCCGCTGCGCCGCAAAAATCGCCGCCAATCTACTCGCCCGCGAGGCCCGGTCAACGCCAATCGTTGCGGCTCGCCGACGCGGCTTGCCCTCTCCCCTCGTGGGAGAGGGTGGCCCTTCGCATCAGCGAAGGGTCGGGAGAGGGGGAGCGCGTCCAAGCCCCCTCACCCGCCGCCCGCCTGACGGCGCTCGGCGACCTCTCCCCAAATGGGGAGAGGAAAACGCCGTGCCTCGCGGCGCAGGCGCGCAATCGGCTGCGCAGGCTGAAACAGAGGAAGAAGCGAATCAATGGAAATGGCGGGAGTGACGGGGCTCGAACCCGCGACCTCCGGCGTGACAGGCCGGCACTCTAACCAACTGAGCTACACCCCCGCGAGGCCGGGGAAATTCCCCTGGCGCAGTGGACGCGGAGATAAGGTCGCCGGAGGGGCAAGTCAAGCGAAGTGGGCTGCCCTCGGACGCACAGTCTCGCTGACCCAGCGCAAGCATGCCCTTCCTGAGAGATGGGTAACAGAGTTTACCGGAGACATGGGTGACACTTTTGGGCCTTTGCGGGGAGAGCAAAGGTGCCTTGGAAGGAGTGTCA
>JANQKG010000031.1 GCA_028281235.1 Afifellaceae bacterium
GAAGCTCTTCCGCCTCTACCGGGAGGAACGGCTGACGGTGCGGCGCCGCGGCGGTCGCAAGCGGGCGCTCGGCACCCGCGCGCCGATGGCGATCCCGCAAGGTCGGAACCAACGCTGGTCGCTCGACTTCGTCTCCGACGCGCTCATCGACAGCCGCCGCTTCCGTATCCTCGCAATGGTTGATGACTTCACCCGCGAATGCCTGGCGCTCATCGTCGACAACTCGCTCCCAGGCGTCCGGGTGGCGCGCGAACTCGATCGCATCGTGGAGATGCGGGGACGGCCGCTGATGATCGTCTCAGACAACGGCACGGAGCTCACCTCGCATGCGATCCTGCGCTGGCAGGAAGAGCGCGGTGTTGAATGGCACTACATCGCCCCCGGCAGGCCGCATGAGAACGGCTTCGCCGAGAGCTTCATCGGCCGCTTCCGCGACGAGTGCCTCAACGAGCATCTCTTCGGCAGCCTCAAGGAGGCCCGCCATATCATCGAAGCCTGGAGGATCGACTACAACACAGACCGGCCGCACACGAGCCTCAGCGGCCTCACCCCAAACGAGTTTGCCAACCAGTCCCAGATGGACCAGAACCTGAACAGACTCTCCCTATAAATGGGGACACTTAAGGGGCAGGGTCATAAGGAACTGTCCTTTCGTGCAAGCGACGTGTCAAACTATTGGCCGCGCATCATCCTCGGGGTCGTCGCCGGCCAATTATTGGCTGGTTTCTCGGCCAAGAGCCAAGCGGCATTCTTACCAGCATCTCACCAGCCGCCGTAGCATTCATCACCGGCTACTCGATCGAAGTCTTCTTCAACCTCCTCGATTCCATAATTAAAGCTCTAGGCGCGAGTTCTAAGTAGCGACAAGGCGCCCGTCGCCCCCTACCCGCTGATATTGAACGCGGCGAGCGTGGCCATGTTGACGACGTCTGCGTCGCGCGCGGAGATCGGCAGGATCTGCACCGGACTGTCGAAGCCCACCAGCAGCGGCCCCAGCACGGTGGAGCCGCCGAGCTCCTGCAGCATGTTCGTGGAAATGGCCGCGGAGTGCCGCGCCGGCATGACCAGCACATTGGCCGGCCCCGACAGGCGGCAGAACGGATAAGCTGCCATCACCGCCGGATTGAGCGCGACATCGGCGTTCATCTCTCCGTCGTACTCAAAATCGACGTCGCGCTCATCGAGGATCTTCACCGCCTGCTTCACCTTGTCGGCACGATCGCCGGCGGGATTGCCGAACGTGGAATAGGCCAGAAGCGCCACCCGGGGATCGAAGCCGAGCCGCCGCGCCACCCCTGCCGCCTCAATGGCGATGTCGGCGATCTCCTCCGCCCCCGGCATCTCGTGGACCGCAGTGTCGGCGACCACGACCGTGCGACCGCGGCAGAGCGCGATAGACACCCCGATCACGCGGCTTCCCTCTTTCACGTCGATGCAGCGGCGAATGTCCTTCAGCGCCGTGGAATAATTGCGCGTCAACCCGGTCACCAGCGCATCGGCGTCGCCGAGCGCCACCATGCAGGCGGCGAAATGATTGCGATCGGTGTTGGTGAGCCGCACGCAATCGCGGTGCAGAAAGCCCCGCCGTTGCAGCCGCTCGTAGAGATAATCGGCATAAGCGTGGCGGCGTTCCGACACGCGCGCATTCAAGATCTCGATGCCGGCCTTCAGCTCAATGCCCGCCTCATCGGCGGCGGCCTTTACGCGCTCCTCGCGGCCCACCAGGATCGCCGTGCCGAGCCGGTGATTGACGAAGCTCACGGCCGCACGGATGACCTGCTCCTCCTCGCCCTCGGCAAAGACGACGCGCTTGGGGTCGGCGCGCACGCGCTCGGTGATGTGCTGCAGCGTGGCGGCGACCGGATCGCGGCGCGCCGACAGCTCCAGGCAATAGGCCTCAATGTCCTCAATGGACCGCTGCGCCACGCCGGACTCCATTGCCGCCTTCGCCACGGCCGCAGGCACGGCCGAGATGAGCCGCGGATCGAACGGCACGGGGATGATGTAGCCCGGCCCGAAGCGCGGACGCCGGCCGTGATAGGCGGCGGCCACTTCGTCGGGGACCTCCTCGCGCGCCAGCGCGGCCAGCGCCTCCGCCGCGGCGATCTTCATGGCATCGTTGATCGTCGTGGCACGCACATCGAGCGCGCCGCGGAAGATGTAGGGAAAGCCCAGAACGTTGTTCACCTGATTGGGATAATCGGAGCGGCCCGTCGCCATGATGGCGTCGTCGCGCACCGCCATCACCTCCTCCACGGTGATCTCCGGGTCCGGATTGGCCATGGCGAAGATGATCGGCCTCTCCGCCATGGACGCCACCATGTCGGCGGTGAAGGCGCCCTTGACCGACAGCCCGATGGCAACATCGGCCCCGGCCATCGCATCTGTCAGGCTGCGCGCCTCCGTGTCGATGGCGTGGCGCGCCTTCCATTCGTTCATGCCGTCGCTGCGACCCTTGTAGACGACGCCTTTGGTGTCGCAGAGCGTCACGTTCTCGTGCGGCATGCCGGACGCCTTGATAAGCTCCACGCAGGCGATCGCCGACGCACCGGCTCCGTTGCAGACGAGCCGCGTCTTAGTGATGTCTCGCCCGGTGAGAAGCAGCGCATTGAGCAGACCCGCCAGCGCGATAATGGCCGTGCCGTGCTGGTCGTCATGGAACACCGGAATGTCGAGAGCCTCACGCAGCCGGCTTTCGATGTGGAAGCAATCCGGCGCGCGGATGTCTTCTAGGTTGATGCCACCAAAGGTCTGCCCGAGATGGCGCACGCATTCCACGAACGCATCGACGTCTTCCGTCGACACTTCCAGATCGACGGAATCGATATCGGCGAAGCGCTTGAAGAGCACCGCCTTGCCCTCCATCACCGGCTTGGCGGCAAGCGCGCCGAGATTGCCGAGGCCCAATATGGCGGTGCCGTTGGTGATGACCGCAACCAGATTGCCGCGCGCGGTGTAGTCAAAGGCGAGCGCTGGGTCCTTGGCGATGCTCTGGACGGGGACGGCAACACCTGGCGAATAGGCAAGCGACAGATCGCGCTGCGTCGCCATCGGCTTGGTCGGGACGACCTCCAGCTTGCCGGGCCGTCCGCGGGCGTGGAAGTCCAGCGCCTCCTGGTCCGTCACCGACGCGGCGCTCTTTGAACTGACGCGATCCATCATGTTTGTTGTTCCTCCCTTGGAGCGAACCTACGGGGCGAGTGGAGCGTCGACAAGCGTGGGGGCCGCCATGCCGGCACAGATCAACCCTGGCCGCGGATGCGGTGACGCGATATGGACAGGTGATGCGCGTGAAATCCGCAGCCATCGTCGTCAGCAATCTCGCCAAGACCTACCGCGACGTGAAGGCCGTCGACGGGATCAACTTCTCCGTTGACCGCGGGCAGATCGTCGGCCTGCTCGGCGGCAACGGCGCCGGCAAGACCACGACCATTGCGATGATCATGGGTCTGGTCACGCCAAGCGGCGGATCGGCCCGCGTGCTTGGCGCTGACATGGCGCGCGAGCGTCACGCGGTGCTGCATCGGATCAATTTCGAAAGCCCCTATGTTGAGATGCCGATGCGCCTGACGGTTCGCCAGAACCTCAAGGTCTTCGGCATGCTCTATGGCGTGACCGACCTGGCATCCCGCATCGAGGAGATCGCCGAGACGCTTGATCTGACCAAGCTGCTCGACCGGCAATCTGGAAAGCTCTCCTCCGGCCAGAAGACGCGCGTGGCGCTCGCCAAATCGCTGATCAACCGGCCCGACGTCCTGCTTCTCGACGAGCCCACCGCCTCGCTCGACCCGGACACCGCCGACTGGGTACGTTCTCGCCTTGAGAGCTATCGCCGCGACCGGCACGCCGCCATTTTGCTGGCGTCGCACAACATGCCGGAGGTTGAGCGGCTCTGCGACGACGTCTTGATGATGAAGGCCGGCAAGATCGTCGACCAGGGCACGCCGACGGAGCTGATCGCCCGTTACGGGCGTGAGACCATGGAGGACGTGTTCCTCGATGTGGCGCGCGGCCGCCGCAGCGGCGAGCGCGAGACGACCGAATGAGCGATGGCATCGCCTACCAGACCTATTCCGTGCGCCGAGTCGCAGCGATGGTGTTGCGCTACTGGTATCTCCTGCGCCAATCCTGGCCGCGCCTCCTCGACCTGATCTACTGGCCCGCAGTGCAGATGCTGATGTGGGGGTTCTTGGCGCTCTACATCACCGAGGAGAGCAATTTCGCAATCCGCGTCGGCGGCGTGTTCATCGGCGCGATGCTCCTCTGGGACATTCTCTTCCGCGGCCAGCTCGGCTTTTCCATCTCGTTCTTGGAGGAGATGTGGTCGCGCAATCTCGGCAACCTAATGATGACGCCGCTGAGGCCGGCGGAGTTCGTGGCAGCGCTCATGGTGATGAGCGTCATACGGCTCCTCATCGGGCTCATACCGGTCACCGGACTGGCCATCCTTTTCTTCGGATTCAATCTGTGGGGCCTTGGCTTTGCGGTCGGCGCCTTCTTCGCCAACCTCATCATCACCAGTTGGTCGTTCGGCCTTATCGCTTCGGGCCTGGTCCTGAAGAAGGGATTGGGCGCTGAAAGCCTCGCCTGGAGCATGACCTTCGTGCTTCTGCCTTTGGCCTGCGTCTATTACCCGGTCTCGGTTCTGCCGGACTGGCTGCAATGGATAGCGCTGTCGCTGCCCCCCACGCACGTTTTTGAGGGATTGCGGGCGCTCCTTCTGGAGAATCGCTTCGACGGGACGGCCATGCTGACGGCGCTGGGCCTCAATCTCATCTATTTCTTTGCCGCCTCAATGGTTTTTGCCTGGCTCCTCCGCTCCGCCCGGTGGACGGGCGCTCTCATGCAGACCGGCGAATAGCGATTCGTTAAGGTTAACATTTCGTTAGGAATTGGGGTGCAACGCTCGCCTGGCCCCTTGCCATGGCGGATTCAGGCGCTAAGTTTGCAGTGCACACTTCTCGCCGCAGCGCACAATCCCTGCAACGGAGATCTAGAGGCAGACCCGGACGGTGTCGTTCTACCAGCTCTATGAACTGAACCACGCGGCTCTGGCGCCTTGGCGCGCGATGGCCGACGCTACCCGGCTCGCTTTCCAGCACCCTCTCAATCCGCTGACGGAGACAATGGTCGGCCGCTCTATGGCCGCCGCGGCAGAGCTTTTTGAGCGCACGACGCGCCGCTACGGCAAACCGGAATTCGGCATCACCGAAGCCCTCGTCGATGGCGAGACGGTTCCCGTGCGGCAGGACGTCGTCTGGCAAAAGCCGTTCTGCTCGCTCTTGCATTTTCGCCGCGAGCTGCCGGCGAAACGCAAACCCGATCCGAAGCTCCTGATCGTCGCGCCGCTGTCGGGCCATTACGCCACGCTTCTGCGCGGCACCGTTGAAGCGATGCTCGCCGATCATGACGTCTACATCACCGATTGGACGGACGCGCGCATGGTGCCGTTGTCCGACGGCCGCTTCGATCTGGATGACTACATCGACTACGTCATCGAGATGCTGCACCTCTTGAGCCCCGGCGCGCACGTCATGGCGGTGTGCCAGCCGTCGGTGCCGGTGCTTGCCGCCATATCACTGATGGCGGAGGACAAGGACCCCAACAAGCCGCTTTCCATGACGCTGATGGGCGGCCCGGTCGACACCCGCGAGGCCCCGACGGAGGTCAACAAGCTGGCGGAGACACGCGGCACCGACTGGTTCCGCCGCAACGCCGTCATGACCGTGCCGTTTCCCCATCCCGGCTTCATGCGCAAGGTCTATCCGGGCTTCCTGCAGCTCAGCGGCTTCATGAGCCTCAATCTCGACCGTCATCTCAGCGCCCATCACGATTTCTTCCAGCATCTCGTCGAGGGCGACGGCGATTCAGCGGAGAAGCATCGCGACTTCTACGACGAATATCTCGCGGTCATGGACATGACGGCGGAGTTCTATCTGCAGACGGTCGAGACCGTTTTCGTGCGCCACGCGCTGCCCAACGGCACGATGACGCATCGCGGCCGGCCGGTCAGGCCGGAATCGATCCAGCGCACCGCGCTTTTGACCATCGAAGGCGAGCGCGACGACATTTCCGGCGTCGGCCAAACCAAGGCGGCGCACGATCTGTGCGTCAACCTGCCGGATGAGAAGAAGGAGCACTTCCTCGCCATGGGCGTCGGCCATTATGGCGTGTTTAACGGCTCCCGCTTCCGCGCCGAGATCGTCCCGCGCATCACCAATTTCGTCGCCAAGCACAACGTGCCGACAAAGCATGCCGCGCCGCTGGCTTCGATCAACGGCCAAGACACACGCATCGAGAAACGCTGGGCCGACGCCACCGGCGTGACGGCGCTGGCCGGCAAGAACCTGCGCGAGATCACCGAAGGCTTCACGCAGGAACTGACGGAGATCACGGGCGTCGGACCCAAGATGCTTGAGCACCTCAACGAACTCGGCATCTTCGAGGTCGAGCAGCTTGCCGAAATGACCGACGACGCAATGCGTGCGCTTGATACGCGGCTGAGCGGGCGGCCAAGCCGCGACGATTGGTTCGGCCAGGCGCGGCGCCTCCTGGCGGAGACCGAGTAGGCGCGCACCCATTGGCGCACAATTCGCGCCCGCTCCATCCCATTGCAAACATTGCATTTTTCGCTTCTTAGAGCGTGCTCCTTCGCGCTCGCCCGCAACGATTTTTCTTGAACGGTGTCGGGCACTCCCTATCTCAAATTCATCGTTAAGAGAGGAAGGAGCCATGAGCCACACAGCGACCGCCACACCCACCTTGACGCGCACCGGCGCACGCAGTCGCTGGACCGCGCTGAACATCATCCTGATGGTCATCGGCTTTGCCGTTTTCTGGCCGCTCGGCCTGGCGATGCTTGCCTGGATCATCTGGGGCGACGAGATCAGCGCCAAGGCTGAAGCTCTTAAGGGCCAGTTCCGCGACGCCACTGATCGCGTCACAGGCAGCGGCAGCACCCCATTCGCCAACACCGGCAACGCCGCCTTCGACGAGTATCGGGCGCGCGAGCTGGAACGGCTCGCCGAAGAGCGCCGCAAGCTGGAAGAGATGCGCAGCGAGTTTGAGGACTTCCTGAAGGAGCTTCGCCGCGTAAAGGACCAGGAGGAGTTCGACCGCTTCATGGCCTCTTTCCGCGGCCGCACCGGAGGCGCCGCCGGGGGCGTTGACGAGCCGAGCGCCTGACCAGACCAGGCCGGAGCCTAAAAGGTCGAAAAGCGGGGTCCTTGGCCCCGCTTTTTTGCATTCCCTTCCAGGCGAAGTGTGGGCCATACTCGCCTTATGAGGGCGGCGGCAAAACGGGCACCTGAACGTCTCTTGGTCGAGATCGGCGGACGGCGGATTGTGGTCGCCGTTCGGCGTAACCCTCGGGCAAAGCGTCTGATTTTGCGGGTCGATCATGTCGGCGGCCACCCCGTTCTGACGCTTCCCGCCCGCACGGGCCTCGCCCGCGGCGAGCGCTTCGTCACCGATCATCTCGCCTGGCTTGAAACCCAGATCGGCGGCATGGCGCCGACCACCCCGCTGGCCGACGGGAGCGTGTTTCCGCTGCGCGGCGAGCCCTGCCGCATTCGCCATCGCGGCGGCCGCGGTCTGGTGCGCCTGGAAGCCAATGGCGGCACGACTTTGCTGACGGTGCCCGGTGAGCCCGAATTTCTGACGCGCCGCGTCACCAACTGGCTGAAGCGCGAGGCACGGCATGACCTTGAAGTCGCGGCGATGCGCCACGCCAGCGCCATTGGTCGAGAAGTCACGGGTTTGCGCGTCACCGACCCCAAGAGCCGCTGGGGTTCATGCTCGCCGGAAGGCGTGCTGACATTCTCCTGGCGGCTGATTCTCGCGCCACCGCGCATCCTCAACTACCTGGCCGCACACGAGGTCGCCCATCTCCAGGAGATGAACCACGGGCCACGCTTCTGGGCGCTTGTGGAGAAGCTTTGTGCGGATCAGTACGAAGCGCGCGACTGGCTGAACCGCGAGGGCCCGGCGCTCTCCGCCATCGGGCGGCGGAGTTAGAGCATGATCCCGAAAAGTGGGAACCGGTTTTCGGATAAGATCATGCTCCACACAAAAAGAAGGTAGAGCGTGGAGCGAAGCGCGATAACGCTCTAGCTCACCCGCCGAACAAGCGACGGAAGAAGCCGCCGCTCCCCTCACGTTGTGGCGCTCGCGGCTGCACGGCGACCGGCTGCCGCGCGCAATCGGCCGTGCGGTTCAAGATGCAATTGCGCATGCGCGCGTCATTGGCGGCCTGTTCCTCAGGCGTCGCCGCGCGCGCAAAACTTCCCCAGCCGGTGAATTGCGATCCCGGCGCCGGCTGCGCCAAAAGGTAGGGAACAAGGTCAGCACCAGGCAGCTGCGCCACCGGCACGCCGCTATGCGCGTCGACCATGAACTTCGCCCAGATCATCGCCGGCAAGTTGGCGCCCGACGCGCGCTTGGTCGGCGCGTTGGAATCATTGCCGACCCAGACGCCAGCAGTGAGATTGGCTGTGTAGCCGACAAACCAGGCGTCGCGGAATTCCTGGCTGGTCCCGGTCTTGCCGCCGCTTGGCCAGCCGGGAATGTTGGCGCGCGACCCGGTGCCGACCTCCACGGTCGCCTGCAGCATGTCGTTCATCAAGGCAACGCTCTCCAGGCTGATGACCCGCGTCGGGCCGGAACCGGAACGTTCAAAGAGCACATCGCCGAGCGGCGTGCGCACGCGCTGAATGACAAACGGCAAGACCGCATAGCCGCCGTTCGAGAACGGCGCGTAGGCGCCGGTCATCTCAAGAAGCGACACTTCTGACGTGCCAAGCGCAATGGACGGATTGGCGGCAAGCGGCGAGTTGATGCCCATCCGCTTGGCCGTCTGCACGACAACGTCCGGCCCGACCTGATCGGCAAGCTGCGCCGCCACGGTGTTGATCGATTGCGCAAGGGCGTCCTTCAGCGGCATGGGCCCGCGATACTTGCCGTCGTAATTGCGCGGCGCCCATTCGCCGAAATTCACCGGCTCGTCGATCATGATCGTGTCGGGCCGGTAGCCGAGCTTCTCCACCGCCGCGAGATAGACAAACGGCTTGAACGATGAGCCGGGCTGCCGCTTGGCGTCGACCGCGCGGTTGAACTGACTGTCGGCATAGGACCGCCCGCCGACCATGGCGCGCACGGCGCCAGTGCCGTCGACCACCACCATGCCGCCTTCGCCGACCTCATATTCCTCGCCCTCTTCGTCGAGCGTCTGCGACAACGCCCGCTCCGCCAGGCGCTGCAGCGTCAGATCCACCGTGGTCTCAACGACGATGTCCTGCTCAACGGAGCCGATATGGAAGGGCAGCACCTCCTGCACCCAGTCGGCGATATAGTTGCCGCTGCGCGATACTTGGTAAGTGGAGGCCTTGGCCGGACGCTCACGATATTCTTGCGCCTGTGCGGCGGTGATGTAGCCTTCGCTTGCCATGGCGGCGAGCACCAGCGCGGCGCGGCGCTCTGCGGCTTCCGGGTTGCGGTTCGGCGCATAGCGGCTGGGCGCCGGCAATACGCCCGCCAGCAAGGCCGCCTGACCGATATCGAGCTCCGCCGGCTCCAGATCGAAATAGCGGCGCGCCGCGGCGTCGATGCCGTAGGCGCCGTTTCCGAAATAGACCCGGTTCAGGTACATCTCGAGAATCTCGTTCTTTGTGAACTTCGCCTCAAGCCACAGCGCCAGCACCACTTCCTGCACCTTGCGCTTCAGCGAGCGCTCCTGGGTGAGGAACATGTTTTTGGCGAGCTGCTGGGTGAGCGTCGAGCCGCCTTGCACGACGCCGCCGGCAAAGACGTTACGCGCAACCGCGCGCGCCAAGCCCATCGGGTCAACACCGAAATGCGAACGGAAACGGCGATCCTCAATGGCGATCACCGCATTCGACACGTGCGGCGGAAGCAGCTCGATGTCGACTGATTCGCCACCGGTGTCACCGCGATTGCCGATGAGCTGACCGTCGACCGCGATGATCTCGATATTGGGCGGACGGTCCGGCACGCGCCATTCCGATGCGCCCGGCAGCTCTGCGGCGTAATAGGCCACCAGCCCGGCGCCGGCGATACCGACCCAGAGGCAGAGAACGAAAAGCCAGTAGATCGTGCCGCCAAAGAGCCGCCGCGTCACCGAACGGCGACGCCGCCGGCCGCGATCCGATTTGCGCCCGCTTTGACGACGTTTTTGAGACCCCTTGCCGCGCAATTTCTTTGTCCTGCCACCCCCCGGCTCATCGGCCCGATCGTCAGGATGCGCGGCAAGGCCGCGCGCTTCGGCGCCGGCGAAATTCGGCTCGATTCGTCGACCTCGCTGGCGGCGCGCCATACTCACCTCGTCCAACCGTGTCTGGCTGGCCCTCTCAACGCTAATTTTGTCGATTTAAGGAGCGGTTAAAACCCCGTTTAGCATTTACCCTTACTTAAGGATTTGGGCGACAGCGGGTCCCTATTGCCGCAGAAATGGCGGGGAAAGCGGCAAAACGAGGATACCCGCCATGCAGACCCGCGTCGACTGGGTCGATATCGCCAAAGGCCTCTGCATCGTGATGGTGGTCATGATGCACTCCACGCTGGGCGTGGAGCGCGTCGCGGGCGCCACCGGCTGGATGGGTTATGTCGTTGAATTCTCTCGCCCTTTCCGCATGCCGGACTTCTTTCTCATCGCCGGTCTCTTCCTGGCGCGCCGCATCGACGCACCGTGGCGGCTCTATCTCGACCGTAAGGTCCTCCACTTCATCTATTTCTACGTGCTGTGGCTCACTATCCAGTTTGCCTTCAAGGCGCCGGGGCTCGTAGCCGAGATTGGCTGGCAGGGGGCGCTCGGCCAGTATCTCTTCGCCTATGTCGATCCCTGGGGCACGCTGTGGTTCATCTACCATCTGGCGCTGTTCATGGTCGTGGCGCGGCTGGTAAAGACCATTCCCTGGCCGGTCGTGTGGCTGGTGGCGGCGGCTTTGGAGATTGCGCCGATCCACACCGGCTCCGTGCTGATCGACGAATTCGCCTCCCGCTTCGTCTACTTCTATTCCGGCTATATCTTCGCCGCGCACATCTTCCGCTTCGCGGAGGAGACCACGCGCGACCGCACCATGGCGATGACCGGCCTGGCGCTTTGGGCGACGCTCAACGGCCTGGTCGTCTTCAACGGCTATGCCGACCTGCCCTTTGTCAGCCTGGCGCTCGGCCTTGCCGGCGCGTTGGCGATCGTCACCGGCGCAACGCTTCTGGCGCGCGGCCTTGCGGCAGCGCCGCTCCGTTGGCTGGGCGAGCATTCCATCGTCGTCTATCTCGCCTTCTTCCTGCCAATGGCGGTGAGCCGCGCCGTGCTTATGAAGCTCGGACTGATCCCCGACGTCGGAACGATCTCCGTCCTGGTGACGCTTGCCGGCCTGGTCGGGCCCGTCATTCTCTACGCGTTGATCCAATGGTCGAATGTCGGGCGCTTCTTGTTCGAGCGGCCGAACTGGGCGCGTATTGACGGCACCGGACGCCGCCCGCGCGAGGCGATGGTCCCGGCGGAATAGGCCGCGAGCGCGGATAGGTCGAACGTACACACGACCGAGTAATCGCTTGAAAAACGGGGCATGGCAGGCGAAACCAACGCCATGGCCAATGCCCCCAAGAAAGCCGTGAAGACCCGAAAGCCTGTTGCAAAGCCGCCGATCAAGGCGGGCGACCATGTGATCCTGGTTGACGGATCGGGTTTCATCTTCCGTGCGTTCCACGCGCTTCCGCCGCTGACGCGAAAGTCTGACGCCCTGCCGGTCGGCGCGGTCTCCGGCTTCTGCAACATGATCTGGAAGCTCCTGCAGGAGGGACCGACCAAAGAGAAGAGCGACGAGCCGACGCATTTCGGCGTCGTCTTCGACTATTCCGCAAAGACCTTCCGCCGCGACATCTACGCCGACTACAAGGCGCACCGGCCGGAGCCGCCCTCCGATCTCATCCCGCAACTCGGGCTGATCCGCCAGGCGACACGCGCCTTCAACCTGCCATGCCTGGAGCAGGAAGGCTGGGAGGCGGACGATCTGATCGCCACCTATGCAAGCCAGGCCAGCAAAGCCGGCGCCAGCGTCACGATCGTCTCCTCCGACAAGGACCTGATGCAGCTCGTCGGGCCGTCGGTCATCATGGTCGACACAATGAAGAACCAGGCGATCGACGCTGAAGCCGTGAAAGAGAAATTCGGCGTCTATCCTGAGAAGATGATCGACCTGCAGGCGCTTTGCGGTGACTCCACCGACAACGTGCCCGGCGTGCCGGGGATCGGCGCCAAGACCGCCGCTCAGCTTCTCGATGAATACGGCGACCTGGAGACGCTGCTTGGCCGCGCCGGCGAGATCAAGCAGAACAAGCGCCGCGAGAACCTCATTGCGTTCGCCGAGCAGGCGCGCATATCGCGCAAGCTCGTGGAGCTTGCCTCCGACGTGCCGCTCAACGTGCCGCTTGATGATCTTGCGGTTGAACCGGTCGACGGACCGAAGGCCGTCGCCTTCTGCAAGGCCATGGACTTCAACGCCTTGATGAAGCGTGTCGCCGACAAGACGGGCGCCGATATCGACGCCGTCACGCCCGCGGAGCTGACCATCGAGGGCTGGCCGCCCGGCGGCGGACTGCCCGCGCACGGCCCCGATATGGGGATTTCAAAGCCGCAAGGGCCGAGCGATGAGAGCGCGCCACCGGAGGACCGCGCGGCATTGGGCACGCCGCAGGCGCTCGCCGAAGCGCGCCAGACAAAGGCGCAGGCCACACCACTCAAGACCGACACATACGAAAGCGTCCGCACGCTTACCGATCTGCAGCGCTGGTTGGAGGAGGCGCGGGCGCGCGGCCGCCTAGCCATTGCGCTGCAAAGCGTGGGACCAGGACCCATGCAGGCGGAGCTTTGCGGCATTGCGCTAGCGCTGGAACCAGGAACCGCCTGCTACGTGCCGCTCGGCCATCGCGCCGGTGACGACGACATGTTCGGCGATGGACTGGAGGCGGATCAGATTCCGCTGCAGGACGCGCTCGACGCGCTGAAGCCCGTTCTGGAAGACCCCGCCGTTCTGATCGTCGGTCACAACGTCAAGCCCGACTGGCTGGCGCTCGCCCGCCACAGCATCGAAGTCGCATCACTCGACGACACGATGCTTCTGTCCTACGCGCTCGATGCGGGCGTCAACATGCACGGCCATACGCTCGTCACGCTCGCCAAGGACCATCTGGCGCATGAGCCGATCGCGCTGCGCGATGTTGTCGGCAGCGGCCGTGACAAGGTGCCGTTCCACGGCGTGCCGATCGACAAGGCTACGGCCTACGCCGCGGAGGCCGTCGACATTGCGATCCGCTTGTGGGGCGTGCTGAAGCCGCGCCTTGCCGCGGAGCGCGTGACGCGCGTCTATGAGCGGCTGGAACGGCCGCTGGTGCCCGTGCTCGCGAAAATGGAGCACCGCGGCATCCAGGTCGACCGGCAGATCCTGTCGCGCCTCTCCGGCGACTTCGCCCAGAAGGCCGGTGCCGTGGAGGCGGAGATTTACGACCTCGCCGGCAAGAGTTTCAATATCGGCTCGCCCAAGCAACTCGGCGAGGTGCTGTTCGGCGAGATGGGGCTTTCCGGCGGCAAGAAGACCAAGACCGGCCAGTGGTCGACGGACGTGAAGGTGCTGGAGGATCTGGCTGAGGAAGGCGTTCCGATCGCACGAAAGATCGTTGATTGGCGCCAGCTCACCAAGCTGAAATCCACCTACACTGACGCGCTGCCTGGCTACATCCATCCCGACACGGCCCGTGTGCACACCGATTACTCGCTTGCCTCAACGTCCACCGGCCGCCTCTCCTCGTCGGAGCCGAACCTGCAGAACATCCCGGTCCGCACCGAGGAGGGCCGCCACATCCGCCGCGCTTTCGTTCCTGCCGAAGGCGCAAAGCTGCTCTCCGCCGATTACAGCCAGATTGAGCTGCGCGTCTTGGCGCATATGGCCGACATCCCGCAGCTCGTAAAGGCGTTCGAAGACGGTCTCGATATCCACGCCATGACGGCGTCGGAGATGTTCGGCGTGCCGGTGGAGGGCATGGACCCGATGATCCGCCGCCGCGCCAAGGCGATCAATTTCGGCATCATCTACGGCATCTCCGCCTTCGGATTGGCGGCGCAGCTCGGCATTCCGCGGAGCGAAGCGGCCGACTACATCAACCGCTACTTTGAACGCTTCCCCGGCATCCGCGACTACATGGAATCGACCAAGGCGTTCTGCCGCGAGCATCTTTACGTGGAGACGCTGTTCGGCCGGCGCGCGCACTATCCCGACATCAAGGCCTCACAGCCGAGCCTGCGCGCGTTCAATGAGCGCGCCTCCATCAACGCGCCGATCCAAGGCTCCGCCGCAGACATCATCCGCCGCGCCATGATCCGCATGGACGCGGCCCTGGATGCGTCAAAGCTCGGCGCCCGGATGCTCCTGCAAGTGCACGACGAGCTGGTCTTTGAAGTGCCCGACGACGAAGTGGACGCGACCATCCCCGTCATCTGCGATGTGATGGAACGTGCCGCAGAGCCGGCCGTGAAGCTCAAAGTGCCGCTGCACGTCGACGCCCGCGCCGCCGACAATTGGGAAGAGGCGCATTAAGCGCCGCCGGACAATGGTGACACGGGCTGGGGTGACACGTGCTGGCGCCTGCGAATGCCCCTCCATTGTCATCCCGGAAGCCGAGCAGCGAGGCTGTCCGGGATCCATAGCCACCAATCGGGTCCGGACGGACCATGCCGCCCGGTATTCGTCGCAGCCCTTCACGTTCTGAGTTCATGGGTCCCGGTCTCGGCCTGATGGCCGAACCGGGATGACAGACGACAGGGTGTGCCGGCACGCAAGTCGCCCGAAGCCGCTTGCATTGCTAGTCCGTCAGCGCCCTTTCTACGGCCGCCTGTTCTTGCTCGATAACAGCAAGATAGGCGAGTGCGGCACTGTCGGGCGTGGTGCGCCCTTGCTCCCAATCCCTGAGCCGCGCGGCATTGATACGGAAACGCTTCGCAAAAGCGCTTTGGCTGAGACCCGTAGCGGCCCGCGCGCGCTTGACCGCGCGAGCCGCACGCAGGCGCGCCAGCTCCCGCTTGCTTAAGGGCGGATTGTTCGGATCGGAGAGCGCCGCTTGAGTCAATTCTTCGTCGCTCAGCCGGTCAATGCGCGCCTTCGTGTCTTTCGAAAGACGGGGCGGCTCGCTGCGGCTAAGCCTCGCTTTGACGACGGCCATAGCTCTCTTCCTCAACCCTATTGGTTCGCCTCGCTGAAATGAGCCGGATCGCACGGCCGCGCTCAGTGAACACGACAACGAACAGCCGGCCTTCAATCTGCCCGATGGCTTTTGTGCGTCGCTCGTTGTCCTGCTCTCGTGAAGCGTCGATCAGAACAATATCGGGGTCGGCAAACACCGCGATGGCCTCGCTGAACGAAACACCATGCTTCGCCCTGTTAGACTGATCTTTGTCGGCGTCCCATTCAAACTCCATACAGGCCCCACTATACGGGACTTCCGTATATAGCGCTGATGCTCAACTATTGCAATGCGGCCAGCCCTTCGACCTAATAAGGGCACCCCTCAGCGGGAGAAGCCATGCACGCGCCGCAATCCCAGCCGGTGTTCATCCTGATCTTCCGCCTGGCGATGGCCTGGACCTTCCTCTATGCGGCCTCAACGCAGGTGCTGAACCCGGGCTGGAGCGTCGCTGACTTCCTGGACACGACGAAGACCTTTGGCGACGTCTATGGCGTGTTTGCCGGCGCGCGCGTTGCCGGGATCGTCACGTTCCTTGTGGCCTGGGGACACCTTCTCATCGGATTGTCGCTGCTCATCGGGCTGATGGTGCGCGTGAGCGCCGTCATCGGCGGCATGCTGATGGTGCTCTATTGGGCCGCTTATATGGACTTCCCCTATGTCGGCGGCCCGGACAATTTCATCATCGACTTCCATCTCATCTATGCGTTCATTCTCTTCTATCTCGCCGCGGCCGGCGCCGGCCGGATCTTCGGCCTCGATACCTGGGCCAGCCGGCAAGCGCCCGCCGGCCTGAAGCCGCTCTTCGGATAATTGCGCGTAACGTCGGTCAGCTCGGCGCCGAAGCCGCAATCTGCTTGTAGACATGCACCATGAAGGCGGTGGCGAAGAGCGGAGCGAGGAGATTGACGATCGGGATGACAAGGACGCCGGCAATAAAGAGACCGGCCGCAAAGATTGTGCCGGAATTGCTGAGCCGCAAACGCCGTGCCGTGGGCGCGTCTTTGTGGCGGAGCGCGATGAGCTCGAAATATTCGCGGCCGAGCAGATAGGCATTCGCCGCCAGGAAGATCACGAAGCCGAAGCCGACGAAGAGCGCCAGCGGCAATGCAATGGCGTTGACCAGAAGCACGACGCTGAGGAACTTCAGGGAGGTCACCGCACCGCGAATGATGGGCAATGGCCGGCCCGACGGATCGGCCGGATAGTGCGTCCGCTCCACCAACTCCGCAATGTCGTCGAGGAAGAGACCGGCGAAGAGCGCCGTCACCGGTGCCACGAGAAAACCGAGCCCGATGACCAGGCCGATGCCGGTCAGGATCGAGACCGCCATGTCGGCCCACGCCCATGGCAGCACCACCCAGCTTGCGACGAACCAGACCAGTACGATCCATAGCGCGATGAGGAGGCCGATCGTTAGGGCGAGCGACTTCACCATCACGCCACGAAAGGGCGGTGAAAGAACGTCTTGCAACGCCAGCGCAGCGGCTGAGAGCATGGGTGAGCTCCGACATTGGTGTTGAAGCGCAGCTAGGTGTTCACGCCGGCCTTGTCATCCCTCATCCTGAGGCGCGCCGTCTCTTTCTCTTTGTCATCCCGCAAGCCGAGCGACGCGAGGCTGTGCGGGATCCATAACCATCGGACAAGCGGACGACGCACCCGGCGCTGCGCTTGGGGTGTTCATGGGCCCCGGCCTTGGCCTCGCGGCCAAGCCGGGGTGACAAAGGAGAGCTACGATATCGCCGCCGGCTATCGGCATTTGCCAACCCACCCGCGATTCGCTAGGCGGGCGGGTCAGTTATGTGTTGGGGGCGGGATGAATGGCCGAGGCGACCTATGATGTTTTGACGATCGGCAATGCCATCGTCGATGTGCTGGCGCATGCGGAAGACGATTTTCTGGTCCAGGAGGGGCTGGTCAAGGGGTCCATGCGGCTGATCGATGGCGAGGAAGCCGACCGGCTCTTCGACCACATGGGAACGGCGCAGCTCATCTCCGGCGGCTGCGCCGGCAACACCGCCGCTGGTGTGGCGTCGTTCGGCGCCCGCGCCGCCTTCATCGGCAAGATCGCCGACGACGAGCTCGGCCGCTTCTTCCGCCACGACATGAACGCGCTTGGCGTCGCCTTCCCCACCGCTCCCGTTGACGACAGCACGCCGACGGCGCGCTCCATGATCCTGATCACGCCGGATGGCGAGCGCACAATGAACACCTCGCTTTCCGCCTGCCAGGAGCTGACCTCCGATGACATTGAGCGGCAAACGGTGGAAGGCGCCGCCATCACCTATCTGGAGGGCTATCTTTGGGACCCGCCCAAGGCCAAGGAAGCGTTCCGCCTGGCCGCCAAGATCGCTCACGGCGCCGGCCGCAAGGTAGCCATGACGCTCTCCGATTCGTTTTGCGTCGACCGTTTCCGCGACGAGTTCCTTGAACTGATGCGCACCGGCCAGCTCGACCTGGTCTTCGCCAACCGACATGAGGCGCTGGCGCTCTACCAGACGAGCGACTTTGAAACGGCGCTGGCGTGCATGGAGGAGGATGTGCCGATGGCCGCCGTGACAATGAGCGAGGAAGGCTCGCTGATCCTCTCAGGCGGACAACGCATCCCCGTTCCGCCCGCCAAGGTGGAGCGCATCGTCGACCTGACCGGCGCCGGCGATCTCTACGCGGCGGGCTTCATGTATGGGCTAGCACAAGGCCACGCGCTTGACGCATGCGGCCGGCTGGGGTCGCTCGCCGCGGCGGAGGTCATATCGCATATCGGCGCGCGGCCGCTGGAATCGCTCAGCCAATTGGCAAGCCAGGCGGGTCTTGCGGCTTAAGCACGCCGACATCCCGCCACGGCTGGCGCATCAGGCCTTTCTTGTGAAGGTAGTCACGCACGTCCCAGACGAACGGGATACGGCGCTCCGCTAGTCCCGGCCTGCTCCATGGATCGAGGCCCGTCCACGGCAGAAACGGATTGCGCCGCCCATAGGTCCACACCTCGACGCGAACCGAAGGTCGGACGGACAAGCCACGGGCGTGGAACCCGACCGTGTCGGCGACCACAAGCGTATTGGCGGGGGCTGCCAGCGGCCGTGGCGCGCCATATCCCATCGCAGCGATCTCCGCCGGCGTGGCGCGCAATGAGCCACGCGCCGCCAGGCGGTCGGCGCCGGTCGCCGCCGCGATGCTTTGCTCGTGCTCCCATTTAAGCCGCTCAGGCGTAAGGCGATGCGAGCCGGGCACGTAGGTAAAAGGCCCTTCATCCTCCGCCACGTCGGTGAGGAAGTAGAACGCCTTCACCGACGGATGAAACGTGTCGAGATGAAGATCGGTTTGCGGATCGGGATTGGTCTGGCGGATGTGGCTGAGGATAGTTTGGATATAGGTGAGCGGTTCCTGGTCGAAGGATCCGACATAGCGGTTGAGGCCGCGCCAATCGGCGTTCGACAGAAGCCTCTTGATCTCCGGCACCGCGGCAATGAAATCCGGATCGACAGCGAAGCGGCGCGTGACGGTGTCACCCTGAATCATCTCGCGCGCCGGCGCCGGATGCGCGAGCACCGCATCACGTAGCCGCTCAAACGTGTCGCGCGGCAGAAAATCGGAACGCATGACGAAACCGTCACGGCCAAAAGCTGCGCGATCCTCCGCCGAGATCATGTGCGCCAATCTTTTGCGCCGGCTCCAGGCCATGGCATGGGCAAGCTTGACGCGGCTTGTGTGGAGCCCGCGCCGGTTCAAAGTCTCAGAGCCGATGACCGGGTTGTCGCGAAACGACTTGGCGCCGGTCGCCAATGCCGCGACCCAGAACGGCGCCATGAGGTAACGTGCGGGGTTCATGCTGCCTTGTTATCGGCCCGGGGACCGCCTGACTCAAGCGGTTTGACGCCGCATGACGAGCCGGCCGGTCAGGAAGCTCGTCGCAACCTCGCCTTTGCCCTTGATGTCGATCTTGCCCCGCGGCTCGAAGGTGAAACGGTCGCGCAGCCCCTCGGCAAAGGCGTCTGTCACGTGGATAGAGCCCGGCTCGCCGGAGGATTCCATGCGCGCCGCCACATTCACCGCATCGCCCCACAAATCATAGGCGAACTTCCGATTGCCGATGACGCCCGCCACGACGGCCCCAGCGTTGAGGCCGATCCTGAGCTGAACCGGAATCTCCGATCCCGGCTGCTTGAAGCGCGCTGCAACCGCCTGGATGTCGAGTGCCAGATTGGCGATCGTCTCGTCCGGATCCGCGACGGGCTCCGGCAATCCGGCCACGACCATATAGGCATCGCCGATCGTCTTGATTTTCTCAACGCCGTATCCCGCGACAAGCTCGTCGATGGCGTTGAACACCTCGTTCAGAACCGTCACGACCTGCGCCGGCGGCAGCCGACCGGACATTGAGGTGAAGCCGACAATATCTGCAAACAAGATCGCCACGCGGTCGTGATCGTCGGCAATCATGCCGGCCGTGCTCTTCAGCCGCCGCGCAATGGGCTGAGGCAAAATATTCAGAAGCAGGCTTTCGCTTTCGCCGTAGGCTGCGGCGAGGTCCTTTTCAGCGCGCTCCGACGCCCGCACGAACGGCAGCACCATGACCAGCACATAGAGCGGCCATGTTACGACCGATGTGATGATCATCGACTCCGCCAATTGTTCGGTGACGGTGTAGATCGGCGGATTGTTGAGCGCATAGCCCGTTACGACGCCGGCGCTCGCCATCACAAACGCCGCAAGCACGATCGAAATCCGCCACGAATAGAATGGCTGGATGAACACCAGGATCGTGACCAGGAACGCATAGTTCTGGAAGCCGTATTGAAGGCCGGTGCACACGGTCGCGGCGACGCCGTGCAGCACCAACTCCGAGATCGCCCCCCAATAGGCAACGCGATAGAAGCCGGCTCTGAGCAGGAACGATGCAGCGATGAAGATGGCCACGCTAAAGACGTTGAAAAACGCCATGAACGTGACGCCGGCCTGCCAGAACATCACCAGCGAAAAGAAATGCGCTATGCCGGCGAGGACGTAGAAGATCCGCCAATAGACGTAATAGCGGATTAGCTCATCGGGAACGTGAGCCGGAACCGATGTCAGCCAGCCGGATGACTTTGGGGGCGCCGTCAGCGCCGCGGGCTGCCGGGATGCGGCGTTTGGACGGGCGGCAGACAAGACGCCTCAGAGAATGAACCGGCTGAGATCGGCGTTACGCGCCAGATCGCCGATATTCTTCTCCACAAAGGCCGCGTCGATCGTGATCGTCTCGCCGGCGCGGTCGGGCGCGGTAAACGAAATCTCGTCCAAGATGCGCTCCATCACCGTCTGCAGCCGGCGCGCGCCGATATTCTCCACCGCCGCGTTGATCTCCACCGCGAAGTGCGCAATCGCGTCCACCGCATCCTCGGTGAAGTCCAGCGTCACGCCTTCCGTCTCCATCAGCGCTTTGTATTGCTTGATGAGGCTCGCCTCCGTCTCCGTCAGGATGCGGCGGAAATCCTCCTCCGTCAGCGCCCTCAGTTCCACGCGGATCGGCAGGCGGCCCTGCAACTCCGGCAACAGGTCGGACGGCTTGGAAACGTGGAAGGCACCCGACGCGACAAACAGAATATGGTCGGTCTTCACCGGCCCATGTTTCGTCGCCACCGTCGTGCCCTCCACCAGGGGCAGGAGGTCGCGCTGCACGCCCTCGCGGCTCACATCGCCGGCGCGGCCCTCGCGCGCGCAAATCTTGTCGATCTCGTCGAGAAAGACGATCCCGTCATTCTCCACTGACTTCATCGCCTCCTGCACGACCTGATCCTCGTCGAGCAGATTGTCGGCTTCTTCTTCAAGGAGCAGGTCATAGGATTCGCCGACCGTCACCTTGCGCGTCTTGGTGCGCCCGCCGCCGAGCGCTTTGCCGAGCATCTCGCCGACATTCATGACGCCGATGGACGCGCCCGGCATGCCCGGCATTTCAAACGCGCCCATCGGATTGGACGTGTCACGGACTTCGATCTCAATGTCCTTGTCGTCGAGTTCGCCGGCCCGCAGGCGTTTGCGAAAACTCTCACGCGTGGTCGGGCTGGCATGCTCGCCCACCAAGGCGTCGAGCACTCGCTCCTCCGCCTGCAGATGCGCTTTGGCCTGAACTTCGCGGCGCTTGGTGTCGCGCACCAGCCCGATGCCGACCTCCACCAGATCGCGGATGATCTGCTCAACGTCGCGGCCGACATAGCCAACCTCGGTGAACTTGGTCGCTTCAACCTTAATGAAGGGCGCGTTGGCAAGCCTGGCCAGGCGGCGCGAAATCTCCGTCTTGCCAACGCCGGTCGGGCCGATCATCAGGATGTTCTTCGGCAGCACCTCTTCGCGCATAGGGCCCTCAAGCTGCTGCCTGCGCCAGCGGTTGCGCAGCGCAATAGCAACCGCGCGCTTGGCGTCCTTCTGCCCGATGATGAATCGGTCGAGCTCCGACACGGTTTCGCGCGGTGAGAACGCGGCGGAGGCCTCCTGGCCTTGGGACTGTGCGTCGAGCTGCGCGGCGAAATTATGCGTCATGATTCTCTTTCAGCTGCGGTCCCGGGCCATCAGCACCACGGGGCCGTCCTTGGTCATGCGGTTGTCGATCGTCGTGAAACCCGCCTTCTCATAGGCCCGCACGGCGCTTGTGTTGGCGGGCTCCGGGTCGGTGATCACGCGCGGCGCACCAGCGGCGTAGAGCCTGGCGCACATGGCCTCAATGAAGCGCGGTCCGTGTCCATGCCCTACCATATCGGCATCGCCGATGAACTGATCAATGCCGCGGCTTCCTGCCGGCTGATCGCGATAAGGCCCATCGGGCTCGTCATGCGTATCGTAGGTCTGCATATAGCCGAACGGTAGGCTGCCGAAGCTCACGATATAGGGATCGATTGTCGGATTGCCGATATGGCTGGCGATGTCGGCGATCTGCCGCGCCGGCTCCGGCCACCAGCGGCGCACATGCGCAGCATTCAGCCAGCGCTCAAGCAGTGGCAGGTCGGCCGCCTTGACGAGGCGAAAGCCATAGCCGCCCTGAGCCCTCCCGGTCTGATCCGTGGTCGCGCTCATGAGCCGGCTCCTGCAGGCCCGGCTCCCGCGTGCACAATCCGGGTCGGCGGCAGCCGCTCTGCCAGCTTCTGCGGCACGAGGCTCATCAAGATCCGGCGCAACATCGTCCAGCCGATGCTGAGCGCAAGGATCAGCGCGCCGAGAATGAGAAGCGTCGTGAAGAAGATACTGGAGGAGGACATGCCGGCATCGCCAAGCAGCGAGCGGAAGGCAAATCCGGCATAGGCGAGGCCCGCGACCAGAAACGAACGCCGATCGATCACCACGGAGACGAGCCCGATCGCCGCGAACATCGCAAGCACACGGATCGCATCGTCGATGGCAAGTCCGTCCGGCGCTCCATCCGGCACACCGGTAAGCACCGTGTGAACCATCAATGGCGCAGCCAGCACATGCAGCCAGAAGGCTATATCGGTCCGCCGCGTAAGTCGCTCAGGGTCGGACATATCGAAGCGCATGGCGAGCGCAAACACGCCAAGGCCGCAAGCCAACAACAGCCAGCGAATGTTGGCACCCGTCAGCTCCGGCGCAACCATGGCCGCGACCGAAACGACCAGTGCCACCAAAGTCGCGACACCGGCGGCCACGGCAATCGGCACGCGGAAGCGGCGATAATAGAGGGCGACGGCGATGCCGGTGAGAATGGCGGCAAGCGCCGGCAACCCGCCAACCAGGTCAAGGAAGAAAACCGCCGCCGCCCCGGCAAAGACCACCAAGAGCACAATGCTGGGCAGCGCCATCAGGCGAATGCGGGTGAAGTATTCAGCCAACAACCAGGCGCCGGCGCCGACCACTGCCGCCACCATTCCTTTGTCCGCAAATTGCAGATAGCCGAAATAGATCGCCGGACCGACGACCAGCGCAATGCCGATCGTCACGAAGATGTCGGCAAAGCCGCGCACCAAGCGCACGCTCTCCGGGTCGCGCGGAAGGGAGGCCTCGGCCGGCGTCCGGGCAGGCACCTCCGTAGCGTCTCCCCGGTCCGCACCGTCGGCTTCAATCTCAGCAGCGATCGTCGTGATGCGTTCCGCCTGCTTGTCGTCAATCACGCCATCGGCGACGGCCTTATGAAGGACGCGCTGGTCGATCATTCCGAGAGGCTTTCCACCACGACGCTGGTGTTGGTGTAGACGCAAATCTCGCCGGCGATCTCCATGGCACGCCGGGCGATCACCTCAGCATCCATGTCGCTGTCGCCGAGCGCCCGCGCCGCGGCGAGCGCGTAATTACCGCCCGATCCGATGGCCGCAATGCCGTGTTCCGGCTCCAGCACGTCGCCGGTGCCCGTCAGCACCAAAGTGGTCGACTTGTCGGCGACGATCATCATCGCCTCGAGACGGCGCAGGAAGCGGTCCGTGCGCCAATCCTTGGCAAGCTCCACACAGGCGCGCATCAGCTGGCCGGGATATTGCTCCAGCTTCGCCTCCAGCCGCTCCAGGAGCGTGAAAGCGTCGGCGGTCGCACCGGCAAAGCCGGCGATGACGTCGCCCTTCGACAAGGGCCGCACCTTGCGCGCATTGTGCTTGATCACCGTCTGGCCCATCGACACTTGGCCATCCCCGGCGATGACGACCTTACCGCCCTTGCGCACGGTGACGATGGTCGTGGCGTGCCAGGACGCGGCGGGAGATTGCTCGCTCAATATCGCCTCCTTCAGCGAATAAAGCCGGCCCCCTGACGAAGCGCCGGCCCCACCCCTGATCGCGTTGTCCGCTATTTAGGTGCCGCCCGTGGCATGTGCAATTGCCGCAAGGGGCCACGGCCGGCCGCAGTCGCGCAAGCTCAGCGTAGGCGCAAACGCCACTCGTAGCGCGCAAACGGCAATGAACGGGCCGGTTCAAGGTAAATGTGCTGCGCCTCCGGCGGGATAACGGCAACGGCAAACGCGCGCCATTCATCATAGCAGCCGGCCAGCCAGGCGCGGAGCCAATACCGGCGCAGCCATCCGACGCAAAGATCGGGAACGCGGTGGCTGCGAGCTAACGCCTCGGCTTCGTCGACAAGCCACGTGAACCATTGCAGCTTGCTGATCAGCGCACTCAAGACGCTGATCCTGAGGATGGCAGCATGGACCCGCAGCCGTGAACGACCTGCCGAGGCGCGGATGTAGCGCTCCACAAGCTGCGTTGCGACGCGCTCCGGCGAAGCGACAAGGCTGACCACGGTCACCCGATCAGCGCGCTCAATCAAGGAGAGCGCCGGGTCGCCGCGGAACCCGCCGAACTCGATGCAGCGCGTCAGATTGTAGTGAAGAACAAGCCCATCGGCGAACCCGGCCGCCTGCTCAGGCGTCACTTTGTTGATGTCGGCGGCAAGGAGCTGTGGCCATTCCGATACGTCGCCAGGCAGATGGGCGAGAAGCGCCGGCGGAATGTCATGTCGCGCAAGGCGTGCCATCAGCGTCGACTTCCCGACGCCGGAGGGTCCGGCGACGATAAGAAGATGCGACGTTCGGGGAGTTTCCCCGCCGGCGCCATCCACCTCGCCGGCCGAGACGCGGCTCGATTTCATATAGCCAACCCTTACAACCTATCCGATTATCTGCACAGGCCGCAAAGCATGGCAAGCACGCCCGGCGAACTTGCCCGCTGTTGTGGCAATTACCCATCACCGCTGTTAGAAGGCGCTCGCGAATTGGGACACGCGATACGATGCGTAAGGCCGAGATAAAGCGCAAAACCAAGGAAACCGATATCGCGGTCGCCGTTAATCTGGACGGCGCCGGCAAGGCGGATATTGCCACCGGAATCGGGTTCTTCGACCACATGCTGGAGCAGGTGGCGCGCCACGGATTGATCGACATGAGGATCAAGGCCGCCGGCGACCTGCATATCGACCAGCACCACACGGCGGAGGATGTTGGGATCGCGCTGGGCCAGGCGCTGAAGAAGGCGCTTGGCGAAATGAAGGGCATCACGCGCTACGCCGACGTGCATCTGCCGATGGACGAAGCGCTGACCCGCTGCGCCGTCGATGTGTCCGGCCGGCCCTATCTGGTCTGGCGGGTGAAGTTCAGCCGCGGCAAGGTCGGTGACTTCGACACCGAGCTGGTGCGCGAATTCTTCCAGGCGTTCGCGCAAAATGCCGGCATCACCTTGCACGTGGAGAACCTCTACGGCCGCAACAACCACCATATCGCCGAGAGCTGCTTCAAGGCGCTGGCGCGTGCGCTGCGCGCCGCCTTGGCGATCGATGCGAGAAACGCCAAATCCGTGCCCTCCACCAAGGGCACGCTGAGCGGATAAGTACATGAGAGCCTACACGGTTCACGGGCTGCCGCGCGACCCGAGCCCGGAGCGCTTCGCCTTCGTCAAGGACGGCATCTGCTGGCCGGCACTCTTCATCCCGCTTCTGTGGATGCTGTGGCATCGCATGTGGGTGGTGCTGCTCGGCTATATCGCATTCGGTCTGGCGGTCGTTGCGATCGACCAATTCGTCGGCGAGCCTTACGCATTGATCGCCGGCATTGGCGGCGCTCTGATACTTTGGCTGGAGGGCAACGCCATCCGCCGCCTGTCGCTTCAGGCGCGCGACTGGCGCGAGATCGGCGAAGCCGCGGGGCGCAATCTTGCCGAAGCGGAGATCCGCTTCTTCGCCGGCTGGGCCAAGCTTCCGCCGCTGAAGCGCGAAGCACTTCTCGCCGGCGCCGCGCACAAAGTCGCGTCGCCCGTTGCCGACGCTGACGAGCCGATCCTCGGGCTCTTTCCCGAGCCCGACCGATGAGCGCCGATCTTCGCGGCTTCTGACATGAGCGTCGCCATCATCGATTACGGCTCCGGCAACCTGCACTCCGCGGCCAAGGCGTTTGAGCGCGCCGCCTTGGAGACCGGCGACCGCATCATGGTCACCTCCGATGCGGAAGACGTTGCGGCCGCCGACCGGATCGTTCTGCCGGGCGTCGGCGCTTTTGCTGATTGCCGGCGCGGGCTCGACGCGGTGCCCGGCATGGTGGAGGCGCTCCACGAACATGTGTCGACGCGCGGCAAACCGTTTCTCGGCATCTGCGTCGGCTGCCAGCTCATGGCCGAGCGCGGCTTGGAGAAGGAGGTGACGGAGGGCCTCGGCTGGATCGCCGGCGATGTGGTCAAGATCGAGCCCAGCGACCCGGAGCTGAAGATCCCCCATATGGGCTGGAACACGCTTAACGTGGCGCGCGACGCGCCGCTCCTCGCCGGCGTGCCGACCGGCCCCGACGGGCTCGACGCCTACTTCGTGCACTCCTTCCACCTGAAGCAGAGCAACGACGACGACCTCGTCGCCACCGCCGATTATGGCGGCCCGGTTACGGCTGTCGTGGCGCGCGGCAATGTCGCCGGTACACAGTTCCACCCGGAGAAGAGCCAGGCGCTGGGGCTCGCGCTGATTGCCAATTTTCTGAAGTGGAAGCCTTGAGTTTAACTTCGTCGTCATGCCCGGGCTTGACCCGGGCGTCCGTTCCGGACCGTTCATGCCGATCTCGTCGCTACGGGATGGATCGCCGGATCAAGTCCGGCGATGACGGGCGCAATCAATTATCGTCTTGACATGATCCTCTTCCCCGCCATCGATCTGAAGGACGGCCAGTGCGTGCGCCTGAAGCGCGGCGCGATGGACGAGGCGACCATCTACAACGCCGATCCGGCCGCGCAGGCGCGTGATTTCAAAGCCATCGGCTTTTCCTGGCTGCACGTCGTCGATCTTGACGGCGCCTTCGCCGGCGAGGCGAAGAACGCCGCCGCAATCGACGCGATCCTGGGTGCGATCGGCGACGACATGCAGGTGCAGCTTGGCGGCGGCATCCGCAATCGCGACCACATCGCGCGCTGGCTTGAGAAAGGCCTCACGCGCGTCATACTCGGCACAGTGGCGCTGCGCGACCCCGAACTGGTGCGCGAAGCCGCACGCGCCGATCCCGGCCGCATCGCCGTCGGTATCGACGCGCGCGCCGGCAAGGTGGCGGTCGAAGGCTGGGCGGAGACCTCCGACATGGAGGCGCTGACGCTTGCCAAGATGTTCGAGGACGCCGGCGTGTCGGCCATCATCTACACCGACATCGACCGCGACGGCGTGCTCGCCGGCGTCAACTGGGACGCAACGCTGGCGCTGGCCGACGCCGTGTCGATCCCGGTCATTGCCTCAGGCGGCTTCGCCTCAATAGCCGACATTGAGCGGATGACAAAGCCAGACGCGGCCAAGCTTGAGGGCGCCATAATCGGCCGCGCACTCTATGATGGGCGCATCGATACCCGGGCGGCGCTGAGGCGGCTGGCCGAAGCCTAAGGACTAGCGCCGCGTTCCTTGTTCGCCGCGTGACGCTGCGGCTATAACACCGCGCCCGGCCTGCACCCCCAACACCAGGAAGCCGAGATTGCTCAAAGCCCGCGTCATTCCCTGCCTCGACGTGAAAGACGGCCGCGTCGTCAAAGGCGTCAACTTCGTCGACCTGGTCGATGCCGGCGATCCAGTGGAGGCTGCGAAGGCCTATGACCAAGCCGGCGCCGACGAGCTTTGCTTCCTCGACATCACCGCCAGCCACGAAAACCGCGACGTCATCTTCGACGTGGTGACGGAGACCGCCGAGCATTGCTTCATGCCGCTCACCGTCGGCGGCGGCGTGCGCACTACCGACGACATCCGCAAGCTTCTGCTGGCCGGCGCTGACAAGGTGTCGATCAACACAGCGGCCGTGGCTGAGCGCGCCTTCGTGGGTCGCGCTGCCGACAAGTTCGGCGATCAATGCATCGTCGTGGCAATCGACGCCAAAGAGGTCGCTACAACGGACGGCGCACCACGCTGGGAGATTTTTACCCATGGCGGCCGGCGGCCCACCGGCATCGACGCCATCGACTACGCTCGCGAGGTCACCGCACTCGGCGCCGGCGAGATCCTACTCACCTCAATGGATCGCGACGGCACCAAGGCCGGGTTCGACATTGCGTTGACGCGCGCCGTCGCCGATGCGGTTCACGTGCCGGTGATTGCCTCAGGCGGCGTCGGTACGCTCGATCACCTCGTAGACGGCGTGCGCGATGGCCACGCCAGTGCCGTGCTCGCCGCCTCTATCTTCCATTTCGGCACCCACACGATCGCGGAAGCCAAGGCGCATATGGCCGAAGCGGGTATACCCGTGCGCCGCATTTCGGCCTAAAGCATGATCCCGAAAAGTGGACACCATCTTTTCGGATAAGATCATGCTCAGACAAAGAGATAGAGCATCGGGCGATTTCGATTAATCGCCCGATGCTCTAAGAAGGACGCCCCAAAGGACGCTTCAGCCAGTCTCATGCCGGACTTCACCCTCGAGGACCTCGTAGGAATCGTCAAAGACCGCGCCGGCTCCGGCGATCCGGCTTCCTACACGGCAAAGCTCGCCCGCGACGGCGTTGCGCGCTGCGCCAAGAAATTCGGCGAGGAGGCCGTGGAGGCAGCGATAGCCGCAATCCAGGAGGACCGCACAGCCCTGACGAAAGAAGCGGCCGACGTGCTCTATCACCTCGTCGTCCTCCTGCATGTCGCCGGCGTGCCCTTCGATGCGGTGACCGACGAATTGCAGCGTCGCACCGCCGAGACGGGCTTGCAGGAGAAGGCGCGGCGAGGGTCGACCTGATGGATAAGGCGACCCGCGAAAGCCTGTCGCCATACCGGGTCTTCTCCATTGAGGAGTGGGCGGAGCTCCGTGCCGACACGCCCATGACGCTGACTGAGGAGGAGGTTGCCGCGCTGCGCTCGCTCGGCGATCCGGTCTCCATGCAAGAGGTTGAGCGGGTCTACCTGCCAATCTCGCGCCTCCTCTCCTTCTATGTCACCGCCACGCAGGGGCTCTTTCACGCCACGCAGGCGTTCCTCGGCACCAACGAGACCAAGATGCCTTTCATCATCGGCATCGGCGGGTCTGTTGCAGTCGGCAAGTCAACGACCGCTCGTATTCTGCGTGAGCTTCTCAAGCGATGGCCGGCGGCGCCCAAGGTCGAGCTCGTCACCACGGACGGCTTCCTGTTCCCCAATGCCGTATTGCAGGCGGAAGGCCTGATGGAGCGTAAGGGTTTTCCGGAAAGCTACGACGTTGCGGCGCTACTGTCGTTCCTCACTAACATCAAGGCCGGCCGGCCCAGCGTCATCGCACCTGTCTATTCGCACCTCACCTACGACATCGTTCCCGGCGAGACGATTGTCGTTGACCGCCCCGACATTCTGATTTTGGAGGGCCTCAACGTCCTCCAGCCGCAAGACTTGCCGAAGGACGGCAAGGCCATACCGTTTGTCTCCGACTTCTTCGATTTCTCCGTCTACCTCGACGCCAACGAAGACGTTTTGGAGCGTTGGTATGTGGAGCGCTTCATGGACTTGAAGGAAACGCGCTTCCGCGATCCGCGATCCTACTTCCACAGCTACGCATCGCTCTCCGACGACGAAGCCAAGGACGTCGCGCGCGGATTGTGGGAGCGCATCAACCTGCTCAATCTGCGCGACAACATCCTTCCGACGCGGCCGCGCGCCGATCTGATCCTCAGCAAGGACACCGACCACGCCGTGAAGCATGTCGCGCTCAGGAAGCTCTAGAGCATGATCCCGAAAAGTGGCTTCCGGTTTCCCGCCTTCGCGAAGCCCGCCTCGGAGGGCGAAGCAAGGTCGGATAAGATCATGCTCCAGCAAAGAAGCTTTAGAGAATGCGCGCTGACCTGACTCCCCGCGATGCCCGCGACAGGATGATCGTGCCGCTCGACTTCGCTTCGGTGGACGAAGCAGAGAAAATGGTCGCGACGCTCGGCGATGCAGCGTCGTTCTACAAGATCGGCATGCAGCTTGTCTTCGCCGGCGGCCTGCCGTTGATTAGCCAACTCGTCGCCGAGGGCAAGCGCATCTTCCTCGATATGAAGCTCCTGGATATCGACAACACAATCGCCGGCGGCGTCGATAGCATCGCCAGGCTTGGCGTGACCTTCACGACCATCCACGCCTACCCGAAGGCGATGCGTGCGGCAGTGGAGACGCTGCGCCGCGCAGAACAACACTCAGCCGGGCTGGGATTGCTCGCCGTGACGGTTCTGACCTCGATGGAGGATGATGACGTGCACGCGGCCGGCTACGCGCAGCCGGCAGCTGAGCTCGTTACCACACGCGCGGCCGACGCGCGCCGAGCAGGCATGGACGGCATTGTCTGCTCGCCTTTGGAGATCGCCGCGGTGCGGAACATTGTCGGACCGGACATGGCAATCGTCACACCCGGTATCCGCCCGGCCGGTGCGGCCGCCGACGATCAGAAGCGCATCATGACGCCGACGGATGCCATCAAGGCCGGCGCGAACTACCTCGTCATCGGGCGGCCGATCACAGCGGCAGACGATCCGGCGGCAGCAGCGCGCGCCGTAATGAATGAAATCGAAACGGCAGCTTAGGAGGATGCACGATGGCAAAGGGTTACTGGATCGCACGAGTCGATGTCCACGACGCGGATATTTACGCAGACTACGTCAAGGCCAACGCCGATCCGTTCTCGCGATACGGGGCGAAGTTCGTGGTACGGGCCGGAGAGTACCAGGCCGTCGAAGGTGAAGCACGTTCCCGCAACGTGGTGATTGAGTTCCCCTCCTACGACGCAGCCCTCGCCTGCTATAACGACCCGGCCTACCAGAAGGCCAAGGCGATCCGCGAACAGGCGTCCGACAGCGACCTCATCATCATAGAGGGCTATGATGGGCCGCAACCTGCGGCTTAGTATTGTGGCGTGATGCCCGACCAGCCGCTTACACCCGAAGAGCTTCAGCGCTACGCCCGCCATATCGTGCTTGCCGAAATCGGCGGCGCGGGACAGCAGCGGTTGAAGGCGGCGCGTGTGCTCGTCGTGGGCGCCGGCGGGCTCGGCGCGCCGGTCGCGCTCTATCTGGCAGCGGCGGGCGTCGGCACGATCGCAATCGTCGACGATGACGTGGTCAGCCTCTCCAACCTGCAGCGCCAGATCATCCACGCCAGCGATCGCGTCGGCGCGCCGAAGGCAGAGAGCGCCCGCGATACATTGAAGGCGGTCAACCCGCATGTAGAGGTGGCGCCGCACCAGACGCGGCTGACGGCGGAAAATGCGCACGAGCTGATTGCCGGCGCAGATATCATCGCCGACGGCTCCGACAACTTTGGCACGCGCTTTCTCGTCGCCGACACGTGCGCGGAGATGAAGGTGCCGCTGGTGACGGCGGCGGTCGGCCGCTTCGACGGCTCCGTGACGGTGCTGAAGCCCTATGAGGACGACAACCCGTCCTACCGCGACGTTTTTCCCGAACCCCCGCCGGACGGCCTTCTGCCGGCCTGTGCGGAGGCCGGCATTTTGGGCGCGCTCACCGGCGTCATCGGATCGATCCAGGCGCTGGAGGTGCTGAAGCTGATCACCGGCATCGGCGAGCCGCTGATCGGCCGGCTTATGCTTTACGACGGCTTGGCGCAGCGCTTCGATGAGATCCGGTACAAGCGGAAGGCGTGAGGGCATACGCGCTGTCGTCGTACCTCAACGCATTCGGCGGAGGACTTCGGCGCGAAGGCGCTCGGCCTTGTCTATTTCATAAGCGGCTTTAGCCTTGCGAAATTCTTCAGACGCATCGTTGACCGCTTCAAGCGCGCCGTTGACAAATGGTCGATTCGACGTCCGGTCGAACAAGACCAAGAGGACGATCGCAAGATTGTGCTGCGCCCTCGCCCACTGGAGCGGCGCGCTTTCGCGGGTGCGCTCTTCCAGCGATGCGCGATAGGCGACTACCGCCTCCTCCAGCCGCGCCGTGCCGCTCTCCCGCTCGCCGAGGGTCTGAAGCGCACTGCCGAGATCGTACTGTGTCATCGCCCAGTCGAGCGGCACGCGTTCGCGGATGCGCTCCTCCAGCGCCGAGCGAAAGGCCGCGACCCCGTCCTCGAGCCGCGCCATGCCACGCTCGTCGTCGCCGAGTCTGAACCTGGCCTGTCCGAGTCGCATAAGCACAATGCCGAGATTGTTCTGCGTCTGCGCCCAGCCAAGAGGCACGCGCACGCGGGTTCGCTCTTCCAGCGCCGCGCGATAGGCCGTCACCGCCTCCTCCAGCCGCACTGTGCTACGCTCACGCTCGCCTAGCTGCCACAGAGCAATACCGAGATTGCTCTGCACCTGTGCCCAATCAAGCGGCACTCGCGCACGAGTAAGCTCCTTTAGCGCTTCGCGATAGGCTTCGGCTGCCTCGTTCAGCCGCACCGTTCCGCTTTCGCGCTCGCCGAGTCTCATAAGCGCTATGCCGAGGTTGTTCTGCGTGTGCCCCCAGCCAATTGGCGCCTGCGTGCGGGTGCGCTCCTCCAGCGCCGCGCGATGGGCTGCAACTGCCTCCTCCAGCCGCGCCGTTCCGCTCGCACGTTCACCGAGTATCTGAAGAGCAAGGCCTAGGTTGTTTTGAGTATCCGCCCAATCAAGCGGCACGCGCTCCCGAGTGCGTTCCACTAGCGCCGCCCTGAAGGCGGTAACCGCCTCTTCCAGCCGCGCCGCGCCGCCTTCTCGCTCACCGAGTCTCAGTAGTGCGAAGCCGAGATCATTCTGCGTCGCCGCCCACTCGGGCGGCATGCGCGCACGAACTACGATCTGCAGGACATCCTGATAGCGATCGACAGCCCCCAAAAGGTGTTCATTCTGCCCGAACTCGTCGCCCTGCCGAAAAAGAGCATTCGCCTCGCGTTGAAGGTAGTCGAAACGTCGATCTGAATACTCTTCACCAAGCGGCAGGGTATGAGCCGCACCAGCGAAGTGCTCAGCCGCATTCACGTACTCCAAGCCGGCAAGGGCGACTTCTCCACGCCTCGCCAGCGTCGTTGCGGCGTTCGACGCGAGGCGATCCCGCTGTGCAAGTTGCTTCGTCAGTATCTCTACGAGCAACTCGTCGGCGCGGCTGAGATCGCCAGCGTCGATCGCCTCCTGTGCCTGGGTCTTCAGCGCTGCGATTTCGGCATCGTCGCCCGGCTCAGCGGCCGCTGTGGCGCGGAGTTCCCTAAACTGCTGAGCGATCGCGATGAGCTTGGCTGCAAGTTTCTCTGACGGGACGTCCTTTTCGCCAACTATCTCCAACGCCGCGCGGACCTGGCCTTGCGTCAGCTCCAGATTTTGTTTCAAGAGGCCGATCGTGTCCCGTTGAGACTCGGTCAACGCCTCGAGCGGCCTTATTCGTTCTCGGACGAGTTCATCGACTTGACCCAGCGGGACGCCGATAGTGATCTCGCTGTCGCGGACATCGCCGCCGATGGCCACGCCCCCTTCATCTGCACTGACCGACGGTTCTTGAGCGTCCAGAGGCGCGGCCTCTAGGACGAGCAACATCATCAGCGCAATGAGAAAGAGTGCTCTCATCGAGGCGGCTTCATTCGGACTCCGGGGCGGCTTTGGTTTCAATCGTGGTGCCGCTGACATCACCCCCAATCGCCACGCCACCGCCGCTCGCCTCGACGTTAGGCTGGCCGCCATTTGGCGATGGGGAGGGCGTCCAGAAAAAGACGAAGACAGTCCAAGCGGCCCCTGCCACGACGACAATTCCGCCGCCGATCCATCCTAGGATTTCGCGGTTGTTCTTATCCCGTAGATACTTCCACACGATGCGACTCCGCTACGTGAGGTAGTGGCCAGAATAGGTCAGAGTCGAAACGCTGTGAATAGCGGTAAGGGCAGCCGTCCAGCTTGCCCGCTCCCCTCACACATAGCTCGGCAGCACGCGGTCCGGCGGCTTGTGGCCGTCCATCCAGTTGCGGATGTTGATGATCACCGTGTCGCCCATGTCGATCCGCCCCTCCAAAGTGGCGGAACCCATATGCGGCAACAGCACGACCTTGCCGGTCTTGGCCATCTTGATCAGCCGGGGGTCGACCGCCGGTTCGTGCTCGAACACGTCGAGCCCGGCGCCGGAGATCGCCTCCGCCTCCAGCATCTCAATCAAAGCCTCCTCGTCGATGATGGAGCCGCGCGCCGTGTTGACGATGACGGCGACCGGCCGCATCAGCTTCAGCCGCCGGCGCGACAGGATGTGATAGGTCGCCGGCGTCGCCGGACAATTGACGGAGACGATGTCGACGCGCGCCAGCATCTGGTCGAGGCTTTCCCAGAACGTCGCCTCAAGCTCCTCCTCCACCTTCGGCTCAACGGGCCGGCGGTTGTGATAATGGATGGAGAGGCCGAAGGCGCGCGCACGGCGCGCCACCGCCGTACCGATCCGGCCCATGCCGATAATGCCGAGCCGCTTGCCCCAGATGCGATGGCCGAGCATCCATGTCGGCGACCAGCCCGACCATTCGTGGCCTTCACGCAGAACCCGCGCGCCCTCCGCCAGCCGCCGCGGCACCGAAAGGATCAGCGCCATCGTCATGTCGGCGGTGTCTTCCGTCAGTACGTTTGGCGTGTTGGTGATGATGATGCCGCGCGTCACGGCCGCGTCCACGTCGATATTATCGACGCCGTTGCCGAAATTGGCGATCAGCTTCAGCTGCTCGCCGGCCTGCGCCAGCATGGCGGCGTCGATCCTGTCGGTGACGGTGGGGACCAGCACATCGGCGGTCTGCATGGCCTTGACCAGCTCCGCCTGCGACAACGGCTTGTCTTCGATGTTGAGCTGTGTCTGAAACAGCTCCCGCATGCGCGTTTCGACGGGCTCCGGCAACCGGCGCGTTACGATCACCAAGGGTTTGGCTTTCGTCATAGGATTACGCACTCCCGCTCACCGAAATCGGCCGCAAATGTCGCACCATAAACGCTCTTAACGAATGGCCCGTCAAACGCAATAAATCGCCTCCAAGTAGGAGGAGCAACGCTTCGGCATTATGGTCGCACCGATGATTCGATCCACGCGCATCCCGCACCGCACTCTCGCCGCGCTTGTTGTCGCCGCATTCTTGGCAGCGCTCCCGCAATCCGCCGCTGCCCAGGACGAGCGGCGCGGCACCGGCCTGCCGCTGCCGCGCTTTGTCAGCCTCAAATCCGACGACGTGAATGTCCGCCGCGGGCCGGGACAGGAATATGAGATCGCCTTCAAGTTCGTCCGCGAGGGTCTGCCGGTAGAGATCACTCAGGAATTCGACACCTGGCGGAAGATACGCGATTCAGAGGGTGCGGAGGGCTGGATCTTCCACAGCCTGCTGTCGGGGAAGCGCACCGCGCTCGTAGCCCCATGGGAGAAGGGCGGCCCTTTTCCGGCCAGGCGCAGCGACAGCGCGCAGGCCGCCATCGTCGCCTATCTGGAGCCAGGCGTCGTCGTTGACCTGGAAGAGTGCAACGGCTCCTGGTGCCAGCTCAGCGTCAAGGGCCACGAAGGGTGGCTGGAGCAGGAACGCCTGTGGGGCGTCTATCCGGACGAGGTGTTTCGCGAATAGCGCTACTGGCGCCGGCGCACGCGGACGACCACATCGACCGACATGATCTCCATACCCGGCGGCGGCGTCGGGAGATCGTCGATCTCCAGGCTGCCCTCCATGTCGATCAGCCGGGCCTCGCCCTCCACAAAGAAATGGTGGTGCTCCGACGTGTTGGTATCGAAATAGATGCGGCTGCCGTCGATCGTGACTTCACGAAGCAGGCCCGCTTCGGTGAACTGATGCAGCGCGTTGTAGACGGTCGCCAGCGATACGCGCACGCCCGCAGCCTGCGCCTCCGCATGCAGCTCCTCCGCCGAAATATGGCGATGCCCCTTGGCAAACAGCAAGGAACTCAGCTCGATACGCTGACGTGTCGGCCTAAGCCCCGCGCCACGGAGCTGCGCCGCCATGCCGGTGCCAAGGCCTTGTTTCGCCGGGTCTTCCATCGCCTGAAAAAGCTTGTTTTCGACGGCCGATCTTATAGAGGACCGCCGGGCCGGACACAACCTGATGGTATGCGACGGGCGTTTCGCGCGCCGCCGGCCTGTGTTAGGTACTGTAACGAACCGTGAGGCAGAGCGGCGGGAGGCCCAAGCGACAAAATGACTGAGCGCCAGTCGCGGTATGAGTACGAGGAGTTGCTGGCATGCGGGCGCGGCGAGCTCTTTGGCGAGGGCAACGCCCAACTGCCGCTGCCGCCGATGCTGATGTTCGACCGGATATCGGAGATTTCGGAGGAAGGCGGAGAGAGCGGCAAGGGCAAGGTGCGGGCCGAACTGGCCGTCCGGCCCGATCTTTGGTTCTTCTCCTGCCACTTCAAGGGCGATCCTGTCATGCCGGGCTGCCTCGGCCTTGATGCGTTGTGGCAGATGCTCGGCTTCTTTCTCGGCTGGCTGGGCGGCGAGGGGCGCGGCCGTGCGCTCTCCGTCGGCGAAGTGAAGTTTTCCGGCATGGTGCTGCCGAGCATCAAGATGATCGAGTACGGCGTCGACCTGAAGCGCATCGTGCGCGCCAAACTGACACTGGGCATCGGCGACGGATGGCTGAAGGCGGACGGTGAGACTATCTATCAGGCGGCCAATCTCAGGGTCGGCCTGTTCAAGAGCTGAGTGCGCGGGCGGACCGTGCGGATCTCTCAAATGCTGCACCGCGTGAGCAAAAGAAGGAGAGCGCCATGAGACGGGTCGTCGTCTCCGGTATGGGCATCGTCTCATCCATCGGAAACAACACCCAGGAGGTGCTGGCGAGCCTGCGCGAAGGGCGTTCCGGAGTTGCCTTCGCAGAGACATACAAGGAGCTCGGCTTCCGCTGCCAAGTGCATGCCGCACCCGATCCCGACCCCGCTGATGCGCTTGAGCGGCGCACGACCCGCTTCATGGGGCGCGGCGCGGCGTGGAACTACATCGCCATGCAGCAGGCCATTCAGGATTCCGGCCTGGAGGAAGACGACATCTCCAACGAGCGCACCGGCATCATCATGGGGTCGGGAGGACCCTCCACGCGCGCCATTGTGGAGGCAGCCGACGTGACGCGCGAAAAGGGCGCGAAGCGCGTCGGCCCCTTTGCCGTGCCCAAAGCGATGTCGTCCACCAATTCCGCCACGCTGGCCACGCCCTTCAAGATCAAGGGCGTGAACTATTCCATTTCATCAGCCTGTGCGACATCCAACCATTGCATCGGCAATGCCTACGAGATCATTCAGCTCGGCAAGCAGGACATGATCTTCGCCGGCGGCGGTGAGGAGCTTGATTGGACGCTCTCCAACCTCTTCGACGGCATGGGCGCCATGTCGAGCAACTTCAACGACACACCGGAAAAATCCTCACGCGCCTATGACGCCAATCGCGACGGCTTCGTCATTGCCGGCGGCGCCGGCGTCGTGGTGCTGGAGGAGCTGGAGCACGCCAAGGCCCGCGGCGCAAAAATCTACGGCGAGATCACCGGCTACGGCGCAACATCCGACGGCTACGACATGGTGCAGCCTTCCGGCGAGGGCGCGGTGCGCTGCATGAAGATGGCGCTGTCGACGGTGAAAGCGCCGGTCGACTACATCAACCCGCACGCGACCTCCACGCCGATTGGCGATGAGCGTGAGATCGACGCCATCCGCGAGGTGTTCGGCTCCGCCGACAGATCCCCGCCCATCTCCGCCACCAAATCGCTGACCGGGCATTCGCTGGGCGCTACCGGCGTGCAGGAGACCATCTACTGTCTTTTGATGATGCAAAGCGGCTTCATCTGCGCCAGCGCTAATATCGACGAGCTTGACCCGAAATTCGCGGACATGCCCATCGTTCAGGAGCGCCGCGACAATGTCAGCCTCAATTGCGTTCTCTCCAATTCCTTTGGCTTCGGCGGCACCAACGCGACCTTGGCCGTAGAGCGCTACGCAAGTTAGGACGCCGGCATGAGTGGCTTGATGGCCGGCAAGCGCGGCCTGATCATGGGCGTCGCGAACGACCATTCCATTGCCTGGGGCATCGCCAAGGCGCTCAGCGCAAATGGGGCGGAGCTTGCCTTTACCTATCAGGGCGAGCATTTCGGCCGGCGCGTGAAGCCGCTTGCCGAATCGGTCGGCGCCGACCTCCTCTACCATTGCGACGTGGAGGACGTAGCGTCTTTAGAGTCGGTTTTCGGCGATCTGAAGCAGAAATGGGGCACGCTGGATTTTGTCGTGCACGCCATCGCCTTCTCCGACAAATCGGGCTTACGCGGACGTTACGCAGACACCTCACGCGAGAACTTCTCGCGCACCATGCTGATTTCCTGCTTCTCCTTTACGGAAGTCGCCCGCATGGCGGCTGAGCTGATGCCGGAGGGCGGCAGCCTCTTGACGCTTACCTATGGCGGCGCAACACGAGTGATGCCCAATTACAACGTGATGGGCGTCGCAAAGGCTGCGCTGGAAGCCTCCGTGCGCTATCTGGCTGCCGATTTCGGGCAAAGTGGCGTGCGCGTCAACGCCATCTCCGCCGGGCCGATCCGCACGCTCGCCGGCGCCGGCGTGGCCGATGCGCGGGTCATGTTCAACTATCAGCGCACCAACGCGCCGCTGAAATACGACATCTCGACGGACGATGTGGGCGGCGCGGCACTCTATTTGCTCAGCGACCTGTCGCGCGCCGTCACCGGCGAGGTCCATTATGTCGATTGTGGCTACAACGTCGTGGCGATGCCGCGCCTAGAGCAACTCAAGCAGCACGACAGCAAATCAGAAGCCGGCGCCACGGGCGAATCTGGCGCCTGAGAGCATGATCCCGAAGAGTGGGAACCGGTTTTCGGACAAGATCATGCTCCAACAAAGATATAGAGCCGGAATCCCGCGGAAATTGCGCTTCTAGTAAGGAAATTCTTTACAGGAATTTGGTTTTCCTGGCTGCCTCTGGCTGGGAACTCGCATGTCCATTCCAAAATTTCGCGCCGCGATCATCGTTTTTGTCGTTGGCTTCGCGCTGGGAGCGTCGGTTTTCCTGGCGTCTCGGCTGTTCGTTCGGTCAGTCCTGAACAACGACGCCATGTTGGCGGCTGAAGAGCTGGCCGCCGATCTCGGCATTGGTCGGTCGATCGACACCAGCGCCGCGCTCTCCTCGGTGATTCGCTACACCTATTTCGATCTCGACGGCGCCGTGATCGAAAGCGCATCGTCTGGTACCGACGGCGAAGGCTCGCAGCTCAAAGTGCCAGAAGGGGTGAACCCGTCGGAGATTGTGCGAGACGGCGGGGCATTCATCGACGAATCGTCGCCCCTTCTCGGTTTCATGGGCACCAACACCCCGGCCGTCAAACGGCTGGTCGTTCCCGTCACCACGGATGGCGAGCTGATTGGCTCGCTCCTCGTGGTCGTCGATCAAAGCCGCGCTTTGGCTTCGCTGACGCGTGCCTTCTCCGTCGTCGCCATCGTTACGGTGGGCATGGCGGTGCTGGCGGTGGTGGCGGTCGCCTTTGTCGTCACGCGCGGTCGTGGCTTCCGCCAGCGCAAGAACTTCGACCCCACGAAGGTGCCCCAGGACGCGCTCACCGGCGTGGCCACGCGCGCCGGCTTGATAGAGATCCTCGACGACGTGATGGAGCGCGCCGGGGAGTCCGACCATCAAGTTGTGCTGATGGTGATCGATCTGGACCGCTTCAGCGCCGTCAATGGCATCTGGGGACATGCGATCGGCGACACGGTTCTGCAGATGGCCGCTGGCCGGCTGCAAAACATCGCCACCGATACGTTCGGTGTGGCCCGCATCTCCGGCGATGAGTTCGCCGTGATCGTGGAGAGCGCCGAAACGCGCTCCATGCAGGAACTCGCGGGACGCGTTCGCGAAGTCATCAGCGCGCCGTTCGAGGTCGACGGCGCGTCGATCATGCTGAGCGCCTCCATCGGCGGCGCGCTTTACCCCATCAACGCCGACAATGGCGAGATGCTCTTCCGCGCCGCCTCCAACGCCCTGGCCAAAGCCAAGATGCAGGGCCGCAACGCGCTTGCCGTGTTCGATACGGAGATGAAGCAGCGCATGCAGCGCCACGAGGCGCTTGAGCGCGATTTGCGCTCCGCTATCGAGCGCAACGAGTTCGTCGTCTACTATCAGCCGCAGATCGAACTGGCCTCCGGTCGCCTGCGCGGCTACGAGGCCCTGGTACGATGGGAGCGGCCGGGCGAAGGCATCCTCTCGCCGCGCGACTTCCTGTCCGTCGCCGAAGAGACCGGGCTTATCCTGCCGATCGGCAACTGGGTGCTGCGCAAAGCTTGTCAGGACGCCGCCGAGTGGCTGGAGGCGGATTCCGTCGCTGTCAATTTGTCGTCCGCTCAGTTCCGCTCGCAGGAGATCGACAAGACGATCGCTGGCGTCCTCCAGGACACCGGCCTGGCGCCGGACCGCCTTGAGATAGAGGTGCCGGAGAACCTGTTCCTCGACGGCGCGCAGGATGTGATGGAAACGCTCAACCGCATCAAGGCGCTGGGCGTGCGCATCGCGATGGACGATTTCGGCTGCGGCTATGCCGGCCTCGCCTCACTGGCTCAATTCCCCTTCGACAAGATCAAGATCGACCGCTCCTTTGTGGGGCAATTGACAGAGGACGCCGACGTGGCGGCCATCGTCACCTCCATCGTCTCGCTGGGGCGCTCCATCAGCGTCGACGTCACTGCGGAGGGTGTCGAAACCAAGGAGCAGGTGACGCTGCTGAGAGCAGCCGGCTGCAATATTGTTCAGGGCTTCCGCTTTGGCGCACCGCAGCGGGGCGCGGCGGTGGCCGCGAATGCGGCACAGATGGAGGCTGAGAACCTCCACGCGGCGGATATGCAGGACCCGGTCGAGCGGGCCGGCTGAGTGGCGCACTCGTGCGCCCCTTGGCAAATAGGCAAGCCGGGGATGGGTTAGCGCCAATGAGAGGCGGCGGCGGGTGCTGCGCAGGTAACGGAGGTCGCGCGGGTTGAAACAGATTGGCCGCAAGCAGATAACGGCGATCGCATGGATGCTGCTGCTCGGCTGCGCCATCCTTGCGAGCGTGTTCATGCTCGGCCAGTTCGCCCTCAAGCGCATGTTGTCGGGCGATGCCGTCGCCACCGCGGAGATTTGGTCGCGCTCGCTCATCAAGGACGGAGCCGATCTTGAGGCGACGCTGGCCGGCGCCAGCAAGGACGCACTCGCTTCCACGCTGGACATCACCAATATCGACCGGCTCGTGCTCGTTTCGCCGAGCCACAAGCTGACCACGATCCACGGCGCGGAGTCCGCTGAAGAGCTGCGTCGAATCCTTGCCGGGGCCACCGGCGCCAACATGCCCGTCTACGCGCAACCGAGCGGCGCCTTCACGCTGGATTCCGTCAAATGGCCGAACCGCGCCTCCTACCATAGCTGGGTGCTCCTGCCGCCAGCCAGGGAAGGCGGCACGCGCCTGGCGGTGCGCGTCGACCAATCGCAGACCGCCGCGGACACGATTTCCGGCTTCGCTCGTGAGGTTCTGTTCAGCGGCGGCGTCGCCCTTATCACGTTCATCTCGTTCATGGCCGGCTTCAGCTACCGCCAGCGCCAGCTCTCCGCCGAGAACGCAGCCATTCGCTTTCTGGCGCTGCACGATGAGCTCACGGGCCTGCCAAATCGCAAGCAATTTGAAGAGTTTATGGCGACCACATTCGCCAAGATCGAGCAGGAGGACCATAAGGCGGCGCTGTTCGTGCTTGATTTGGATGCTTTCAAGGCGGTCAACGACACGCTCGGGCATCCGGTCGGCGACAGTCTGCTCAAGGCATGTGCCAGCCGGCTGAAGGCATCGCTCAGAAGCGGCGATATGCTCGCCCGGCTGTCCGGCGACGAGTTCGCCATCGTCGTCCCCAGAGTGGTCGATCCGGCCATGCTCGCGCCGCTTGCTGAGCGCGTCTTGAAGCTGCTCTCAAGTCCGTTCCGCGTTGACGGGCACGAGATCCAGATCGGCTGCTCCATCGGGTTGGCCGTCGCCCCAGACAATGGGGGCGATATCCCAACGCTGATGCGCAATGCCGATTTCGCCCTCTACCGCGCCAAGAGCGAGGGGCGTCGGACGTGGCGCTTCTTCGACCCGAAGATGGCGGAAGACCTGGAGAGCCGGCGCACGCTTGAGGACGGCCTGCGCCACGCTTTGGAGAACGATCATTTTCAGGTGCTCTATCAGCCGCAGGTGGAGCTCGCGACCGGGCGCACAGTGGGTTACGAGGCGATGCTGCGCTGGCGTCTGCCGGGCAAGGGGCTGGTGCCGGCGGCGGTGTTCGTATCGATCGCGGAGGAGACCGGGCTTGTCGTGCCGATCGGCGAATGGGTGATCCGCCAGGTCGCACGCGACTGCGCGCTGCTTCCCGCAAGATGCCGCGTCGCCATCAATCTTTCTGCACCGCAGCTGAAGCGCGACGGCTTCGACACCTTCATTCTTGAGACGCTGAAGAGCCATCAAATCGATCCCGGCCGCATCGAGATTGAGGTGAACGAGACCATCCTCGGCCGCAACGAATCGCTGGCCTTCTCCCGCCTGGAAGCGATTCGCGATGCCGGCTTGCGGATCGTGATGGACGCTTTCGGCGTCGGCGCCCTCAGCCTCGGCATGCTGTCGCGCTATTCCTTCGACAAGATCAAGATCGACCGCTCCTTCCTGACGGAGAACGACGAGCAGAAGAGCGGTGCCGTCCTGGCGGCCGTCTGCAGCCTCGGCCATTCGCTCGGCTTCCGCGTCGCCGGCCAGGGCGTCGAGACGATCGAGCACGCACAGATCCTGCGCGCTGCCGGCTGTTCGGAGGCGCAGGGCTACTACTTCGCCGCCCCCATGCCGCTGGAGAAGCTTCTGGAGCAACACGAAGCAGCCTCGCAGAAGAAGAAGCTGGCCGCCGCCGGCTAGAACAAACCCAAAGGACACAAACGAAAAGGGCGCCGCTGAGGCGCCCTTCGCATTGATTGATCAGTCGGCTAGAGGCGCTAAGCCGCGGCTTCGCCCTCGCCCTTGTCTTTCCGGGGAATCTCTTTGCCGGTCTCCTGATCGACCACCTTCATGGAGAGGCGGACCTTGCCGCGATCATCGCTCCCCATGAACTTGACCCACACTTTGTCGCCTTCAGCGACGACATCCTTGACGTTCTGGACGCGCTGCGGCGCAAGCTGTGACACGTGGACCAGACCGTCACGCGGACCGAAGAAGTTTACGAACGCCCCGAAGTCGACGATCTTCACCACCGTGCCCTGGTAGATCTGGCCGGGCTCCGGCTCTGCGGTGATGCCTTGAATCCACTTCATCGCCGCGCGAATGGATTCCGCATTGGCGGAGGCGACCTTCACGGTGCCGTCGTCGGAAATGTCGACCTTGGCGCCGGTCTTCTCCACGATCTCGCGGATGACCTTGCCGCCGGAGCCGATGACATCGCGGATCTTGTCGACCGGGATGTTGATCACCTCAATGCGCGGCGCATGCTCGCCAAGCTCGGCGCGCGCCTCACCCAGCGCCTTGGCCATCTCGCCGAGAATATGCAGACGGCCGTCTTTCGCCTGGTTGAGCGCCACCTGCATGATCTCTTCGGTGATGCCCTGGATCTTGATGTCCATCTGCAGCGAGGTGACGCCCTTCTCCGTGCCGGCGACCTTGAAGTCCATGTCGCCGAGATGGTCTTCGTCGCCGAGAATGTCGGAGAGGACCGCGAAGCGCTCGTCCTCCTTGATCAGCCCCATGGCGATGCCGGCCACCGGCGCCTTCAAGGGCACGCCGGCATCCATCAGCGACAGCGAGGTGCCGCAGACGGTCGCCATGGAGGACGAGCCGTTGGATTCCGTTATCTCCGAGACGACGCGCAGCGTGTACGGGAACTCATGCGCCGGCGGCAGAATCGGCCGCATCGCGCGCCACGCAAGCTTGCCGTGACCGATTTCGCGTCGGCCCGCGCCGCCCATGCGGCCGGTCTCGCCCACCGAGTAAGGCGGGAAATTGTAATGCAGCATGAAGGCCTCCTTGTAGGTGCCCTCAAGGCTGTCGATCATCTGCTCGTCCTCGCCGGTGCCAAGCGTGGCGACGACCAGCGCCTGCGTCTCGCCGCGCGTGAACAGCGCCGAGCCGTGCGTGCGCGGCAGGACGCCGGCCTCCGCCACGATCTGACGAACCGTCGACAGGTCGCGGCCGTCGATGCGCTGTCCGTCATCGAGGATGCGGCCGCGCACGATGTCGCTCTCCAGCTTCTTGAAGAGATCGCCGACGATCTGCGGCGACGGCGCGTCCTCCGCGTCCGGCGGGCAAAGCGCCGCCTTCACCTTGTCCTTCACCGCGCGCACCGCGTCCTGGCGCTCGGTCTTGGCGGTGATCGTGTAGGCGTTGCCGAGCTCGTCGGCGGCGATCCCGCGAACTTGCTCGAAGAGCGCGGAGCGATCCTCCACGATGTGCTCGCGCGGCTCCTTGGCGGCGCGTTCCGCCAGACTGACGATGCCGTCGATCACCGGCTGGAAGCCGCGATGACCGAACATGACGGCGCCGAGCATGACGTCCTCAGAAAGCTCATGCGCTTCCGATTCCACCATCAGCACGGCGTCGGCCGTACCGGCCACCACCAGATCGAGCTGCGAATCCTTCACCTGGTCGACCAGCGGATTGAGCACATATTCGCCGTTGATGTAGCCGACGCGAGCGCCGCCGATCGGCCCCATGAAGGGCACGCCCGAAAGCGTCAGCGCCGCCGACGCGGCAACCATGGCGACGATATCGGGGTCGTTCTCCAGATCATGGGAGAGCACGGTGATGATGACCTGCGTGTCGTTCTTGTAGCCCGGCGCGAAAAGCGGCCGGATCGGCCGGTCGATAAGGCGCGAGGTCAGCGTCTCCTTCTCCGTCGGCCGGCCTTCGCGCTTGAAGAAGCCGCCGGGGATGCGGCCGGCTGCGAAGTATTTTTCCTGGTAGTTCACGGTGAGCGGGAAGAAGTCGAAGCCGGGCTTCGGCTCGTGCTCCGACACCACGGTGGCCAGCACCGCCGTCTCGCCATAAGTGGCGAGCACGGCGCCGTCGGCCTGACGCGCCATACGGCCCGTCTCCAGAACGAGCTTCCGCCCGCCCCAGTCGATCTCGGATTTTTGAATGTCAAACATGGTTCGTCCTTTCAACGATCGGAAAGCAGGACGGGCCATGTGCAAGATGACGGGGTGCTGGCGGGCTGCGACTTCAGCACACAAGCAACCGGCGATCCTGCCATGGCCACTCCTACCGGATGGGCTTTTCTAGCGGGCGGCTCCTCAATCCTCCGCCCGTCGCGGAAACGCCTTAGCGGCGCAGCCCGAGCCGCGAAATGAGCGTCTGATAGCGCGCCGTATCCCTCGATTTCAGATAATCGAGCAGGCGCCGACGCTGGGAGACCAGCTTCAGCAAGCCACGCCGCGAATGGTTGTCCTTCGCGTGGCTCTTGAAGTGTTCGGTCAGGTTGGAAATCCGCTCCGAAAGAATGGCGACCTGAACTTCGGCCGAACCGGTGTCACCCTCTTTCGTGGCGTATTCCTTAATAAGCTCTTGCTTGCGATCAGCAGTGATCGACATCGTCTATCCTCTAAAGCTTCCTTCTCCGGGCCGATCACGACCGTCGGACAAATTGAACACACGCCTGGGATTGAAAGCGCCCTTGTCCACCTCGCCCAGCGCGACGGGCAACCCGCCGGAAATCGCATAGGCCGGTCCGGACATGACGGGCGCATCCCGTCCTCTCAAGATGACAGCCTGGCCTCGTCTGAGGCGGGCCGCATCCCGTTCGGTCATGGCAAGCGCCGGGATGCCGTCCAGCGCCGTCGCAACCGAAAGCAACGCCTCCCCGGCAAAGCCGCCGGAAGGCCCCGCCTTATCGCGCAAGTCGCTGAGATTTTCCAGCGAAATTATCTGCTCTTCGCCGAACGGGCCGACCGCCAAGCGGCGGAGCGCTACCACATGGCCATACGATCCAAGCCGTCGGCCCATGTCGCGCGCCAAGGCCCGCACATAGGCGCCCTTGCCGCACTCCGCCTCAAAGATTGCGTGATCCGGATCGGGGCGTTCCACGAGGTGCAGATTGTGAACGGCGATCTCGCGCGCCTCCAGCACCACCTCCTCGCCGTCACGCGCCAAATCGTAGGCGCGCTCGCCGGAAATCTTGACGGCGGAGAAGCGCGGCGGAACCTGCATGATGTTGCCGGTGAAATCGGGCAGGATCTCGCGGATCGCCGCCTCATCCGGGCGTTGATCGGAGGTCGCCACGGCGTCGCTTTCCGCATCGTCCGTCGCCGTCTCCGCGCCCCAACGGACGGTGAAGCGGTAAAGCTTGCGCCCATCCATGACATTGGCGACGGTCTTGGTCGCCTCGCCCAGCGCGATCGGCAGGCAACCCGAGGCAAGCGGATCGAGCGTGCCCGCATGCCCCGCCTTGGCCGCCTGGAAGAGCCGTTTCACACGCGCCACGGCCTCCGTGGAGGTCATGCCGACCGGCTTGTCGAGGACGAGCCAGCCGTCGACCTTGCGGCCTTTTGCGCGCCGCGCCATCAGTCGCTGCCTTCCGCCTTCGACGCACCGACAAGATCGCGCGCCACTTCAGGCGACTTCAGCAGTTGATCGATACGGCTGTCATCGTCGAAGCGCGTATCCAGGCGGAACTTTAAGTCGGGCATATACTTCATCTGCTTCAGCGCCGGCGCGATGCGGCCGCGCAGGAAACGGGCCTGCGCGTTGAGCTGATCGATCAATGCGTCCGGCTCGTCATTCGCCAGCGGTGCCACAAGCACCGTTGCATGTTTGAGATCGGCCGACATGCGCACTTCCGCGACGGAAAGAAGCACACCATCAAACGCGGTCCCCGCTTCGCCACGGGCGAAGAGTTCCGCCAGCGCATGGCGAACAAGCTCGCCGACACGCAACTGGCGTTGCGAGGGCTGGCCGGAACGTTGAGACGCAAAGCGGGACATCCGCCAATCACCAAAAGTCCATACGAATCTGAGTCTTATCGATAGAGCCGGTGTCTCCGGAAAGGCGGAGACGGCCCGGCCCGCGCGGTACGACGGACGCGCCTAAAGCGACCGCGCGATCTCCTCCACGCGGTAGCACTCGATGACGTCGCCGACGCGCATGTCTTCGTATTTCTCAAAGGCCATACCGCATTCCTGCCCGCCGGGCACTTCGCGTACCTCGTCCTTGAAGCGCTTCAAGGTGGAGAGCTTGCCTTCGTGGATCACGACGTCGTCGCGGATGAGGCGCACGCCGGCCCCGCGCTCCACTTTACCTTCGCTCACCCGACAGCCGGCCACCTTGCCGACCTTGGAAATGTTGAAGATTTCCAGAATCTCCGCATTGCCCAGGAACGTCTCGCGCCGCTCCGGCGACAACAGGCCAGACATCGCCTGTTTGATGTCGTCCACCAGGTCGTAGATGATGTTGTAGTAGCGGATCTCGATGCCTTCGCGCTCCGCTGCATTGCGTGCCTGGGCATTGGCGCGCACGTTGAAGCCGAGGATCGGCGCCTCCGAGGCGGAAGCGAGGCTCACGTCGGATTCGGTAATGCCGCCCACGCCGGCATGCATGATCTGCGCGGCGACCTCGTCAGTGCCGAGCTTGTCGAGCGCCTGCACGATCGCTTCCACCGAGCCCTGAACGTCGCCCTTGATGACGATGGGGAAGAGCTGCTTGCCCTGCACCTGCAGGCGGCTCATCATCTGCTCCAGCGAGCCGCGCGCGCCGGCGGCCGACGCCGCCATCTGCTCGCGGCGGAGGTTCTGCCGGTATTCTGTGACTTCGCGGGCGCGCGCCTCGGTCTCAACGACGCCGAGGCGATCACCAGCCTCCGGCGTTGCCTGAAAGCCGAGCACTTCGGCCGGCGTCGACGGACCGGCTTCGCGCACCTGCTCGCCGAGATCGTTGATCAGCGCCCTGACGCGGCCCCATTCCGCCCCGGCGACGACGATGTCGCCCACATGGAGCGTGCCGCGCTGCACCAGGACGGTGGCGACCGGACCACGCCCGCGATCGAGCTGCGCCTCCACCACGATGCCCTCCGCCGGACGCTCCGGATTGGCCTGCAGGTTGAGGATTTCCGACTGCAGCAGAATAGCCTCAAGCAGCTTGTCGAGGTTGGTCTGCTTGAGCGCGGAGACTTCCACTTCAAGCGTCTCACCGCCCATGGATTCCACGACGATCTCGTGCTGCAGCAATTCCGTGCGCACCTTGTTGGGGTCGGCGCCGGCGACATCGATCTTGTTGATCGCCACGATCAGCGGCACGCCTGCGGCGCGCGCGTGATTGATAGATTCCACCGTCTGCGGCATGACCCCGTCATCGGCAGCAACGACCAGAATGGCGATATCGGTCGCCTGCGCGCCGCGCGCCCGCATGGCGGTGAACGCCTCGTGGCCCGGCGTGTCGATGAACGAAATCTTCTGTCCGTTCTGCTCAACCTGATAGGCGCCGATATGCTGGGTGATGCCGCCGGCCTCCGTCGACACGACGTTGGCGGCGCGGATGGCGTCAAGCAGCGACGTCTTGCCGTGATCGACATGGCCCATGATGGTCACGACCGGCGGGCGCGGCTTCAGCGTTTCCGGCGCGTCGGGCCGGTCGAACAGGCCCTCCTCCACGTCGGAGGCGGCGACGCGGCGCACATTGTGGCCCATCTCCTCCGCCACAAGCTGCGCCGTGTCGGCATCCAGCACGTCGGTGATCTTGACCATCTGGCCGGACTTCATCAGGAGCCGAATGACATCGACGGCGCGCTCCGCCATGCGGTTGGCGAGCTCCTGCACGGTGATCGCCTCCGGGATCACAACGTCGCGGACGATCTTCTCCTGCGGCGGCGAGAAGCCGTGAAGTTGACGCTTCTCCTTCTCGCGCCGGCGGCGCACGGACGCGAGCGAGCGCTCCCGCTCGTCCGCCGCATCAAGCGCGTTGGTGACGGTCAGACGGCCGCGTCGCCGTTCGCCGGGCGCCGCTTTGGTGCGCGTCGGCTTGGGCAGTTCAACGCGGCGCTGCCTCAGGCGCGCATCCGCCGCAGCCGGCGTCGCCGGCCGCTGTGCAGCCGCCGGCTTCTCCTCTTCGCCGAGCCGCCGCCGCGCTTCTTCCTCCGAGCGCCGGCGCGCCTCGTCTTCGGCATTCTTGCGGGCTTCCTCTTCCGCCTGGCGGCGCTCCGCCTCCTCGCGCTCGCGGGCCTGCTGCTCTTCTTCCTCAGCACGGCGGACCGCCTCGACCTCAGCCTGGCGACGTTCCTCCGCCTCGCGAACCCGCGCTTCGCTGAGCGCCTGCTTGCGGGCGTCCTGTTCCTCGTCGGTGAGCGTGCGCAGCACCATGCCGGCGCCGCGCGACCGCCCGGTCTGCTGCTGCGCCTGATCCTCCGCCGGCTTGCGGCGCGCCGTTGTGCGCGGGCGCGCTGCTTCCGCCTTCGGCTCTTCTGCCGGTGCGGCCGCGTCGGCGCCGGGGCTGGTCACACGGCGGCGCTTCTTCTCCACCACCACGGCCTTGGTCCGGCCGCCGGAGAAGCTCTGGCGCACAGTATCGGTGTCGCGCTTCAGCGACAGCGTCTTGCGCCCGACGCGCAGCGTCTTGTCCTTACTGGTCGTATCACTCATTCATCATTTCCCGCGGCGCGGCCGCTCCAATCCCCGTGACAGCGCCATCGGCGCTGTCATAGTTGCGCAGGCGGTTGGCCGCCTCCACGAAACTTCTGCCAGCCGGGCCCTGGAGCACGGCAGCATGTATCACATCCGCGCGGCCGATTGCCAAACCCATTTCCTCTGAAGCAAAAAGACGGATAACGGGCACCGGCACGTGATCGCCATAGCGCCGGCGGAGCGCCTGGCCGATCTTGCGCTGTCCGTCCTCCGCCGCATCGGCTGCAACGAGCACGGCCGCCAGCTCCTGACGCCCGATCGCCGCTTCGGTCTTGGCGAAACCGGCGACCATTGCGCCGGCGCGGCGGGCAAGGCCGAGCCGGCCCAGCGCAGCCTCCCTGAGCCGCGCGGCGACCTGGGCCGCCAGATCGGCCGGCGGCCTGACGGGCTGCTTCAAGGCCCGCTGGAACACGTTGCGCTTCACCGCCTCCGCCACCAGGGCGCGATCGGCCGTAAGCCACATGCCGCGGCCCGGCAGCCTTGCCTTCAAATCGGCCAGGACGGCCCCATCCGGCGCCGCGACGAAGCGGATGAGCTGACGCTCCGGACGCACCTCGCGTGTGACCGCGCACATGCGCGTGCGGCCTTCGCGGCGCCTGCTTCCGGCGCTGATCTCCGCAGCAATACCCGTCAAACGGCAGCCGCCTCCTCTTCGCCTTCAGCCGTCTCTTCTTCCTCCGCCGGCGGGGCGAGATCAGCTTCGGTGACAATGCCGGCCTTCAACCGCGCCGCCATGACGATCTCCTCCGCCTCCTGCCGGGAGACCTCAAAGCCCGACAGCACGCCGTCATAGCGCACGCTCTCGCCGTCCTTGCGCTCCACCCAGCCGACGAGATCGTCGGTGGCGCAATAGGCCAGGTCCTCCAGCGTCTTGATGTCCTCTTTGCCGAGCGCCACCATCATCGCCGTCGTGATGCCGGGGATGTCCCGCACCTCATCGGCGACGCCGAGCTTCTTGCGCTCCTCGTCCTGCTCCGCCTCCAGCTTCTCCAGATATTCGCGCGCCCGCGTCTGCAATTCTTCCGCGGTCTCCTCGTCGAAGCCTTCGATGGACGCCACCTCGTCAAGCTCGACAAAGGCGACATCGTCGATCGTGGCAAAGCCCTCAGACGCCAGGAGCTGGCCGACCATCTCATCGACGTCGAGCGCATCAACGAAGAGCTGCGTGCGATCCTGGAATTCCTTCTGGCGGCGCTCCGATTCCTCGTCCTCCGTCAGGATGTCGATATCCCAACCGGTGAGCTGCGAGGCGAGCCGCACATTCTGGCCGCGTCGGCCGATCGCCAGCGACAATTGATCGTCAGGCACGACGACCTCGATGCGCTCCGCGTCTTCGTCAAGCACGACCTTGGCGACCTCCGCCGGCTGCAGCGAGTTGACGATGAATGTCGCCGCGTCATGGTTCCACGGGATGATGTCGATGCGCTCGCCGGCGAGCTCGCCAACCACCGCCTGCACGCGACTGCCGCGCATGCCGACGCACGCGCCCACCGGATCGATGGAGGTGTCGCGCGACACGACCGCAATCTTGGCGCGGCTGCCAGGGTCGCGCGCCACCGATTTGATCTCGATGATGCCGTCGTAGATTTCCGGCACTTCCATGGTGAAGAGCTTCGCCATGAATTGCGGATGCGTGCGCGACAGAAAGATCTGCGGCCCGCGCTGCTCGCGACGCACGTCGTAGACATAGGCGCGCACGCGGTCGCCGTAGCGGAAGGTCTCGCGCGGGATCATCTCGTCGCGGCGAATGATCGCCTCGCCGCGCCCGAGATCGACGACCACATTGCCGTATTCCACCCGCTTCACGGTGCCGTTGACGATCTCGCCGATGCGATCCTTGTAATCCTCGTATTGCCGGTCACGCTCCGCCTCGCGCACCTTCTGCATGATGACCTGCTTGGCCGATTGCGCGGCGATGCGGCCATATTCCAGCGGCGGCAGCGGCTCGGAGATGAAATCGCCGACCTGCGCGGCGGGATTGCGCAGCCGCGCATCCTCCACATTGATCTGCGCGGCGGGCTCGTCCACGACCTCCACGACTTCCAGCAGACGCTGCAGGCGGATGTCGCCGGTCTTCTCGTCGATCTCCGCGCGGACATCCGTCTCCACGCCGTAGCGCGACTTGGCCGCCTTCTGGATGGCGTCCTCCATGGCGGTGATGACGATCGTTCGATCGATCGACTTCTCCCGCGCCACCGCATCGGCGATCTGCAGAAGTTCCAGCCTGTTTGCACTGACAGCCATTTGCCTCAGCTCCGTTGACGTAGATTCATAGCGTGTCCGATCCGTTCTCTTGCGCAGCATTGGGTTGCGTCGGCGCCTTGATGAGCGCATCGCTCAACACCAGCTTGGCCTCCGCGATCGTCTCAACCGGCAACCACACATCGTCATCGCCCGCGCCATCGATCAGCCGTATGCCGGCGGTGCCGTCGCGCACGCCAAGGAGAACACCGCGGAAGCGCTTGCGGCCGTCGATGGCCTGCTCAGCCTCTATCTTTGCCTCGTAGCCCGCCCAGGTCTCAAAATCCTTGGCGCGCGTCAGCGGACGGTCGATGCCGGGAGATGATATTTCCAGATGATAGTCCCGGTTGATCGGATCGGCCACATCCATGGCCGGCGAGATGTCGCGTGACAGCCGCTCGCAATCATCCACGCTCATCGTGCCGTCGGGCCGCTCCGCCATGATCTGAACGGTCATGCCGTTCAGTCCGGAGACCTTGACGCGCACCAACTCGAAGCCGAGATCGACGGCGATCGGCTCCACGATATGGGCGATACGGGCCTCCAGCCCGCTTTCACGCGTGACACGCGGCGTGGTCATTAACCCTCGTTCGGTCCCGATCCTCGTCCCGACCCGCTCAAATGCTCCCCGCGGGCGGGTCCGCTCTCACTCCCCTCGACCAACAAAAAAGAGCGGGCCCCGCGGGGACCCACTCTCGATTGAACTTCGAGATGTGTTCAGCCGATATAGTCCTCCGTCTGCGGCGATTCAAGCCATTTCAGGCGTCAGATGAGCACCTTGAAGGCCGTGGTCGCCACCGCGCCGGCAAGTTTCCTCCGGAACTCTGCCGCCTGCGGCCAAACGAAAAAGCCGAAAAACTAAGCCGGCGGCGAAGCGTCTTCGGCCGTCGCGGGCGAGGCGGCGGAATCCGGCGCCGCATCAGGCGATTTACAGCGCCCGGCCTTTGTGCGCTTTGCCGCCTCCAGACAGAGAATGTAATCGAAGCGCGCCGTGATCCGGCCGGTTGCCGCCTGGCGCGTCGCCTCATCGATCCGACCGGCCCCGCGCCAGCTATTCACAAAGCCGGCATAGAGGTCGCGCCCGGGATCCTTCATGACCGCCCATTGGGCGGCAACCACTTCATTGTCGGGTGCTGCGGCGGAAAGCTCGTAGGCTTGTTCCAGCTTGGCGTTGGTCGCTTGGACGCTTTCGGCGTGGCGACCGAAGGGCTCGCCGGAGATGGCCACCAGCCCGAGCGCCTCGGACTTCAGCTCAACCGCCCGCTGATGCGCTGCCGGATCGAAACTGTATGTCTTTTCCTTCGACGAGCGGCAAGCCGCACTTCCCGCCGCCACCGCCGCGACAAGGCCAAGCGTCAAGAACATACGCACGATACTCATCGAAGATGCGCCCATGCCGTGCCGCAACTAGCCCCCTTCAGGGCGCGGCAGGAAGCCGGCCGCCGGCTCCGGACGACTGCGCGCCGCTTCGCGCTCCGAGGTCTCGGCGCGCGCCTGCCACCGTGCCGTCTCCGATCGCTGCTCGCGCGCTCGTTTGCGATGCTTGCGCTGGCCGCGCCACGCCACCAGCCCGCCGATTATTGCGCCGGCGGCGAAGACCACAAAGCCGACCTGATAAAGCGCCAAATCGGCTTTCAGCACCGGATCGTCGGCGTCGAACGGATTAAGATGAACGGTAACGGAATGATCGTTGGCGACCGCCAGAAGCACGACGACGATCAGCACCGGAAGCAGGATGATCCATTTCAGTATCGTACCCAGCCTGCCGATCAAACTTGACCTCCGGCGTTCAGCCGTTCGCGCATGTCCTTGCCGGTCTTGAAGAACGGCACATATTTCTCAGAGACGACGACCTGCTCTCCGGTTCGCGGATTGCGGCCGATGCGCGCCGGTCGGTTCTTCACCGAAAAAGCGCCAAAACCGCGCAATTCGACCCTGTCGCGTCGCGCGAGCGCTGCGACGATCTCCTCAAGGATAGCGTTGACGATGTGCTCGACATCACGCTGGTAAAGATGCGGATTACGCTGCGCGATCCGCTCGATAAGTTCGGATTTTATCACCGCCGGCCCCCCTAGCGCCCACCGATCTCCGGAGCCTGCCAAACGGATAAAAGACCGTCAACTACAAGTCTTTGCGGCAAGATCGGAGCCGCGTCCGGGTTCAGCCCGAGAAGCCGCGCCAACACCCCCAGAGCATCCGTGGAAAAGACCGACGTGAACGCGTCGTCCTTCTCCCATTCCCGCGTCGGAAGGTCCTCCGAAACGCCCCTGTCGGCCGCCAGCCAGGCGCGTGCTTCTTCCGCTCCCCCGACCTCGTCGATCAGCTTGCGCTCCAACGCCTGGCGGCCGGTATAGATGCTGCCGTCGGACAGTCGCTGCGCCTGGAAGCGCGCCATGTCGCGCCGCTCCGCCACGAGATCGACGAACCAGTCGAACGTGTCGTCCACCACGGATTTGATCATGGCCTCCGCCGCCGGGCTCAGATCCTCAAAGATCGAGGGCTCGCCCTTCAGCGGCGCACTTTTGATCTCCTCATATTCCGCGCCGACTTTGCGCAGCAATTCCTCAAAATGCGCGTATTGGAAGATGACGCCGATGGAGCCGGTGATTGCCGTTTCGCGGGCGACGATGCGGTCAGCGCCGATCGCCGCCATATAGGCCGCCGAAGCACCGAGGCCATCAATGATCGCAACCACGGGTTTTTCTTCGCTTGCCGCGCGGATCGACCGGTAAAGCGCCTCGCCGCCACTCGCCGCGCCTCCACCGGAATTGATATGCAGCAGGATCGCCTTGGCGCTATCTGCCTCCGCGGCTTCGTTGATGAGTTCCACCGCGTTGGGGCGCGTGGTGATGAAGCCATCAATCTTGATCTCCGCAACCACTCCCTCGCCGTCGAGCGCTTCAATGTCCCAAACCGTCAGCGCAGCCCCGGCAATCGCCGCGAGGAGGATGATGATGGCCGACACACGCCAGAAGCTCGCGCGCCTCCTCAGGCGCCGGCGTTCTAAGATCGCTTCGGTATCCATGGCTCGATTCTCCAAGTCCTCGCGCTCGCACTTAGGGCGCCGGGGGATCGCAAGCAAGCGCTGCGCAAGCCAGACCGGCCACAAGCGGCCGTCCTGGCCGGTACCCGGCCGGCTCTGCTAAGCATGATCCCGAAAAGTGGACACCATCTTTTCGGATAAGATCATGCTCAAACAAAGAGATAGAGCCCCCATTCTGGCTCGATCAGAATGGAGAGGCTCTAGCTTCCGCTTATGAACAAGAGCAAGCCGCCTAACCACAAGCCGCAAGACGGCGATTCTCCGTCCGGCCGCGTCACGCCGATGATGGAGCAATATATCGAAATCCGCGCGGCCAATCCCGATTGCCTGCTCTTCTACCGCATGGGCGACTTTTACGAGCTGTTCTTCGGCGATGCGATCACCGCATCGCGCACGCTGGGCATCGCGCTGACCAAACGCGGCAAGCATTTGGGTGAGGACATCCCCATGTGTGGCGTGCCGGTGCACGCAGCCGACGATTATCTGCAGAAGCTGATCGCCGCCGGCCACCGTGTCGCTGTCTGCGAGCAGACGGAGGACCCAAAGGACGCCAGAAAACGCGGCTCCAAGGCGGTTGTCCGCCGTGCGGTGACACGTCTGGTGACGCCGGGCACGATCACCGAGGATCGGCTTCTGGAATCCGGCCGCCACAATTATCTGGCGGCGCTGACGCGGATCGCCGGCAGCGACGGCGCCGATTGTCACGCGCTCGCCTGGACCGACATTTCAACGGGGACGTTCCGCATGGCGGAATGCGGACCCGGCGGCCTGGGGCCCCTCCTGGCGCGCATTGAGCCGCGTGAAGTGCTGGTCGCCGAAAGGCTCGCTGAAGACGATCTGATCGTAAGCGCTCTCAGCATGGTCGACGCGGCGCTGACGCCGCTTCCCGCATCGTTCTTCGATGCCGGCGAGGCGGAGGCGCGCCTGGCAGGCCTCTTCGGCGTCAAGACGATGGATTCGTTCGGCAGCTTCTCCCGCGCGGAGCTTTCCGCAGGTGCCGCGCTCATCGCCTATATCGACAAGACGCAGATCACAAAGCGCCCGCCGATTGAGCCGCCGCGGCGGCAAAGCGATGCCGACGGCATGCGCATCGACAGCGCGACACGCGGCAATCTTGAGCTCTTCCGCACGCTTTCCGGCGCCCGACAGGGAAGCCTGATCGCCACCATCGACCGGACGCGTACGGCCGCCGGCTCGCGCCTCCTCACCGAACGCCTGGCGAGCCCGCTGACGGACCCAACGAAAATCTCCGAGCGGCTGGACCTCGTCGAGTATTTCGTGGACCGCGCCGCGCTTCGCGCGGAAATTCGCTCCGTCCTCTCCACCGTGCCCGACATGCTGCGCGCCCTGGCGCGACTTGGGCTGGAGCGCGGCGGACCGCGCGACCTCGACATGATCCGCGCCGGCGCAGACGCATCGCGCAGCATCTGCCGGACGCTCCGTGACCACGATGATGGGGCGGCGCCTGCGACCGACGGCATGTCAAAGCCCCGCCCATTGCCGACAGATACGCTCGCCGCCCGCCTGAACGACGTTCCGCCAACCCTCGAAGAGACCCTCAGCGCAGCGCTCGCCGATTCGCTGCCGCTTCTGAAGCGCGACGGCGGCTTCGTGCGGGGCGGCTACCATGCGGGGCTCGATGAGGCGCGTGCGCTTCGCGACGAAAGCCGCCAGGTGATCGCCGGCCTGCAGGCGCGCTACGCCGAAGAAACCGGCATTCGCTCACTCAAGGTGCGGCACAACAATGTGCTCGGCTATTTCGTCGAGGTGACGGCGGCGCAGGCGCCGAGCCTTAAGACGGACGGCCGCGAGGCGACGTTCATCCACCGCCAGACCATGGCCAACGCCATGCGCTTCACGACATCTGAGTTGGGCGAACTGGAGCAGCGGATTGCCAGCGCCGCCGACCGTGCGCTCGCGATCGAGCTGGAAATCTTCGACGAGCTGGTGCTGAAGGTTGCGGACGAAGAGGCCGCCATACGCGCCGCTGCAGAGGCGCTCGCCGCGCTCGATGTTGCGACAGCGCTTGCTGAGTTGGCGGTGGCGGAGCGCTACGTGCGGCCGAAGGTAGACGGCAGCCTGGCGTTTGATGTGAAGGGCGGGCGGCATCCTGTCGTCGAATTGGCGTTGAAGAGCGAAGGCGAGAGCTTCGTCGGCAACGATTGCGGCCTCGGGCCGAGCGACTCCGACAGCCGAAGGTCAGGAGAGAGGGACAGAATGGCCACGGCAGCCGCCCCTCCTCTCCCCAATGGGGAGAGGTCGGATCGCGACAGCGATCCGGGTGAGGGGGACTTTCTGAACGCCCAGCCCCCTCACCCGGCTGCTGCGCAGCCACCCTCTCCCGACCGAAGTCGGGTGTTCCCGACTTCGGCACCAACGAGTAGCAACCCGGAAACATCCGGGTTGCGGGGAGAGGGAAGCAGCCGTGCCGGCTTCGATGTCCGAAACGGAATCGCGAGGCGGGGAACGATTTTAAACGACGCAGGCCGCATCTGGCTGCTCACCGGGCCGAACATGGCCGGCAAGTCGACGTTTTTGCGCCAGAACGCGCTGATCGCCATCCTCGCGCAGGCCGGCGCCTTTGTGCCGGCACGCTCTGCGCATATCGGCGTGGTCGACGCCTTGTTCTCACGCGTCGGCGCCGCCGACGATCTGGCGCGCGGCCGCTCCACCTTCATGGTGGAGATGGTGGAGACCGCCGCGATCCTCAATCAGGCCGGCCCGCGATCGCTGGTGATCCTCGATGAGATCGGTCGCGGCACCGCGACCTTTGACGGCCTCTCCATCGCCTGGGCGGTGATTGAGCATCTGCACGAATCAAACCGCGCACGCGCCCTGTTCGCCACGCATTACCATGAGCTGACCGCGCTGGCGTCACGATTGCCGCGGCTCGTCAACGCCACGATGAAAGTGAAAGAGTGGAAAGGCGACGTGGTGTTCCTCCACGAGGTCGCTCCCGGTGCCGCCGATCGCTCCTATGGCATACAGGTGGCGAAGCTCGCCGGCCTGCCCGGCGCTGTGACAGGCCGCGCCAAGACGGTGCTCGATATGCTGGAGAAGGGCGAGCGCGGGCGGCCCGTGCCGATCGTTGACGATCTGCCGCTCTTCTCCGTCACCAAACGCGAAGCCGATGAGGCAAGGGAGCACCCGGCGCTGATGGCGCTTGCGGCGATGAACCCCGATGACATGTCGCCCAAGGAGGCGCTGGAGCGGCTCTATGAACTCAAGCGCTTGGAGAAAAAGGACGACGAATAACGAGCGAGCCCGTGCCGCCGACCACCTCGCTTCTACGTGATCGGCCGCGCTGATCCACTGGCACGCTCCCCGCGTAACAGCAGCTGAATACAACGCGCCTCCTGCGAACTGAGCTCCAACCCCAATGCCCCTGCTCACCATCGTCCCAGTCTACGCCGCGGCTCTCGCTCTCATGTATGTCGCGCTGTCGGCCGTGGTCATTCGCACCCGGCGTCACGCCGGCGTCGCGCTTGGCTTCGGCAGCGACGAGACATTGCAGCGGCGCATTCGCATGCACGAAAATTTCGCCGAATACGTGCCGCTGACACTCCTATTGCTCGCTCTGGCCGAGTTAGGGGGAGCCACACCCGTCAGCCTCCACATCCTCGGCGTCACGCTTATTGCCGGGCGTTTGCTGCATGCCTGGGGCATTTCGCAGGCCGCCGGCCACCTGCGCGTCGCGGGAATGGCGGCGACTCTGACGGCGCTAAGCCTGACCGCACTCCTTCTTCTGGTCAGGTGAACACCAATGCGCTGCACGTCCCAGGTGTCTGGCATGTGACAATCGAAACGCGGTAGACACGGAGGCGACCGATCCGAGGAGAGGAGAGCGACCGGCATGTCGCAGCGGCCCCCCGACGTCACTTGCCCCAATTATGGCCCCGATGGTGACGGCCATCACGACGACATCATGTACCCGTCGGCCATTCCTTTCGTGCTGGTGCACCTCGCGTGCTTCGCCGTGTTCTGGAGCGGCGTGACATGGCAGGCCGTCGCGCTTGGCATCGGCCTTTATTGGCTGCGCATCTTCGCCATCGGCGCCGGCTACCACCGCTACTTCTCACACCGCGCCTATTCCACAAGCCGCGCCTTCCAGTTCGTGCTGGCGGTCCTGTCGCAAAGCACGTCGCAGAAGAGTGTGCTGTGGTGGGCGGCCAAGCACCGCCACCACCACCTCCATTCCGACACGGAGCGCGACGTGCACTCGCCGCGCCGCCACGGCTTCATCTACAGCCATCTCGGCTGGATCTTCTCGCGCCGTCACGACAAGGCCGACCTCAACAAGGTGGCCGATTTCGCGCGCTACCCGGAGCTGATGTGGCTGCATCGCTACGAGCAGGTTCCGGCCTTGGTCCTCGCCGTTCTGTGTTTTCTCATCGCCGGATGGCCGGGGCTCGTCGTCGGCTTTTTCTGGAGCACGGTGCTCGTCTATCACGGCACGTTCGCCATCAACTCACTGGCGCATGTGAGCGGTTCCAAGCGCTACGTCACCGGCGATGATTCCTGCAACAATTGGCTTCTGGCGATCATCACGATGGGCGAAGGCTGGCACAACAACCACCACGCCTATCAAAGCAGCGTGCGCCAGGGCTTTCGCTGGTGGGAGTTTGACCCGACCTTCTACATTCTGCGGGCCCTTTCCTGGGTCGGCCTGGTCTGGGACTTGAAGACGCCGCCGGAAGCCGTGCTGCGCAACGATCAGCGCCTCGGCTCGCGTGTCATCAACCGCGCAGCCGAAGACCTCGTCGCACATTTCAACTCCGAACGCATCGCCCAGGCGATCGCCACGGCGCTGCATGCGGCGGAGCTGTCAGCCCTGCAGGAGAAGCTTACCCGCGCACGCAGCAGCGCAACGGACGTGCTGGCATCGTGGCATCTGCCGCATTTGCCGAGCCGCGAGGAGATTCTCACCGAAGCGCGCGCCATGTTCGCCAAGACCCGCTCGCTCGACGAGATCGTCGACCGCGCCTATGCGATGCTCCTGGCTTCGGTGAGCGCCAAGCTCGCCGCGCCGATCAAGCCGCAACCCTGAGAGGATGAATCGGCACAACCGGCAGAGGAATCGCGTGTCTTTCCTTGCAGTTAGCCGCTATCTGACGGGCCGTCGAAGGGTCGCACATCGAGGGCGTGCATCCGCGCCCCGGCTCTGGTAAAGCACGCGACCCATGCGTTGGTTGGCATCGCAATGGCCATGAACTCCACCGCCGCGGACGACGCGTCCAACGGCGGACCGAACGGTGCAAGCGAGGCCAAGCATCCTGGCCTCTACATGCTTGCGCTGGGCTCGCTCGGCGTCGTCTTCGGCGACATCGGCACAAGCCCGCTTTATGCGTTCCGCATCGCCGCCTCTACCGCGGTGGGCCCTGACGGCAATTATGACCGTGCCACCATCCTTGGCGTGCTGTCGCTCATTCTGTGGGCGCTGACGCTCATCGTCAGCATCAAATACGTCATGATCCTGATGCGCGCCGACAATAAGGGCGAAGGCGGCACGCTTTCGCTCATGGCGTTGGCGCAGCGCGCGGTGCGGCGGCGCGGCATGAACAAGGCCACGCGATGGATGACCGTCCTGGGCATGCTCGGCGCCGCCCTGTTCTACGCCGATGCGACGATCACGCCGGCGATCTCCGTCCTGGCGGCGGTGGAAGGCATCACCGTTCGCGCGCCGCAATTCCAGCCGGCCGTCGTGCCGATCGCTTTGGTCATCCTTGTTGCGCTTTTTGCTTTCCAGCGCACCGGCACGCAGCGTGTGTCCGCCTTCTTCGGCCCGATCACGGCGCTGTGGTTCCTCGTCCTGGCGGTCGCCGGCATCGGCGGCATCGCGCACGATCCGACGGTGCTCTTCGCCATCAGCCCGCATTACGCCATCAACTTCCTGGCGACCCATAAGCTGATCGGCTTCATCACTTTGGGCGCGGTGTTTCTCGCCGTCACCGGCACGGAAGCGCTTTACGCCGACCTCGGCCATTTCGGCCGCCGCCCCATGTGGCTTGCCTGGTTCGCCGTCGTCTTCCCCTGCCTGATCATCAATTATCTCGGCCAGGCGGCGCTGGTGCTGAGCAATCCTGCGGCCGCGGAGAACCCGTTCTTCCTGCTCTTCCCCGAATGGGCGATCTTCCCGGTCGTGGCGCTGGCGACCTGTGCGACGGTGATCGCCAGCCAAGCGGTGATCACGGGCGCCTATTCGCTTGCCCGTCAGGCGATCCAGCTCGGCCTCCTGCCGCGCATGCGCATTCTTTTCACGTCGGAGACGACGACGGGCCAGATATACATCCCGCGCATCAACTGGCTGCTCTTCACCGCCGTGGTCGTGCTGACGCTCCTGTTTGGAAGCTCCGCCAAGCTCGCCTTCGCCTACGGCATCGCCGTCAGCGCCGCCATGGTCGTCGATTCCATCCTCGCCTTCATCGTGCTGAGATATATGTGGCGCTGGCCGGTGGCGGCCTGTGCCGCCACGATCGGCCCGTTCCTCTTCATTGAGCTCAACTTCGTCGCCGCCAACAGCGTCAAGCTCGTCAGCGGCGGCTGGGTGCCGATCTTGCTCGCGGCCGTGTTGATGACCGCCATGCTCACCTGGCGGCGCGGCACCGCGATCCTGTCTGAAAAAGCCGTGCGGCAGGAGGTCTCCCTGGGCGATCTGGTGACCCGGCTCGACGCCAAGCCACCCAACCGCGTGCCCGGCACGGCGGTGTTTTTGACCGGCGACCCGGACGGCGCCCCCACCGCCCTCCTCCACAATCTGAAGCACAACAAGATCATCCACGAGCGCAATGTCATCCTCACCATCCGAACGGAAGGCACGCCACGCGTCCCGCCCGACGATCGGGTGACCATCGAGGAGCTGTCGCCGACCTTCCAGCGCGTCGCCATGACCTACGGCTACATGGAATCGCCCAATGTGCTGAAAGGCATCGCCCTGTGCCGCAAGCAGGGGCTCACCTTCGACATCATGTCGACATCGTTCTTCCTGTCGCGCCGCAGTCTGAAAGCCTCCATGCATTCCGGCATGCCGATCTGGCAGGACAAGCTGTTCATTGCGCTTGCGAGCTCGGCCGATTCCGCCACCGATTATTTCCACATCCCGGCGGAGCGCGTCGTGGAGATCGGCGCGCAGATCACCATCTGAGACCGGCCGGCTCGACAGATGCCTGCATGGCAGGTACGCGACGACGGTGCTGGACCGCATCTTGCATCAGCCCCTATTGAAGATCGGTCCTGACCGAAGGCGGCGGCATGCTTGAGACGATGTATCTGACGATCTTGGTCGGCGCCGGCCTCGTGATGGCCGCGGTGTTCACGACCTGGATCGCCTTTCGCGTCGGCGCGCCGATCCTCTTGATCTTCCTCGTCGTCGGCCTGGTGGCCGGCGTGGACGGGCTTGGATTGGCGTTCGCCAATGCGCCGGCCGCCTATTTCCTCGGCTCAATCGCGCTCGCCATCATCCTGTTTGATTCCGGCTTCGGTACGAAGATCGCCGCTTTCCGGCAGGCGGCGCTGCCGGCCATTGTGCTGGCGACGCTTGGTGTGGTGCTGACCACCGCGCTTGTCGGCGTCGCCGCGCGCATCGTCTTCGGGCTTCCGTGGCTGCAATCCTTCCTGCTCGGCGCAATCGTCAGCTCCACCGACGCGGCGGCGGTCTTCTTTCTTCTGCGCGTCGGCGGCATTCATTTGCGCGACCGCGTGCGCGCGGTGCTGGAGGTGGAATCGGGCTGCAACGACCCGATGGCCATCTTCCTCACCGTGACGCTTCTGGAGCTGATCACCACGCACACGCCGGAGGCCGGGCTGACTGCGACCTTCGCCCTCGCCTTTGCTCAGCAAATGGGCCTAGGGTTTGTGCTGGGGCTCGCCGGCGGCTTTGTGATCGTCAGGCTGGTCAATCGCCTTGACTTGGAATCGGGGCTCTATCCCGTCGTCGTGCTGGCCGCTTCGCTGGTGCTCTTCGGCATTGCCGGCGCGATCGGCGCCAGCGGATTCCTCGCCGTCTATGTCGCCGGACTGATCGCCGGCAACCGGCGGTTGCGCGAGGCGCTGACATTGCGCCGCTTCCAGGACGGCGCGACCTGGCTGGCGCAGATCGCCATGTTCGTCGTCTTCGGCCTCTTCGCCACGCCATCGGAGTTTCCGCAGATCGCGCTTCAAGGCGTCGCGCTGGCGATCTTTCTGATCTTCGTGGCGCGGCCCGTCGCGATCTGGCTGTCACTGGCGCTCTTCCGCTTCCAGCGCGAGGAGACGGCCTTCATCGCATGGGTCGGCCTGCGGGGCGCGGTATCGTTGCTGCTTGCCGTCCTGCCGCTGATCGCATTGCTGCCGCGAGGCCAGGAAATCTTCAACGCCGCCTTCATCATCGTGCTTGCGTCGCTCCTCATTCAGGGCTGGACCATCCGCCCCATGGCGCGCCAGCTCGGTCTCATCATCCCGCCGACCATCGGGCCGGTGGACAAGGTGGAATTGGAGCTGCCCGGCACCGCCAATCACGAATTGGTGGTCTATCACGTCGTGCCCGACAGCCCCGTGGCGCGCGGCGAGCGCATTCCGCGCTGGGCGCGTCCCTCTCTGGTGATACGGCGCGGCCAATCGATGCGACCGCAATATGCCGGCCGCATCGAGTCCGACGATTACGTCTATCTGTTCGCCTCGCCGCGCAACATCCGGCTGCTCGATCGGCTGTTCGCCAGCCCTGCCAGCCTGGAGGAGGACGACAAGGACTTCTTCGGCGAGTTCTATATCGACACCGACCACACGCTCGGCGAGCTCGCTGCCGCCTATGGCATCGCGCCGTTTGAAGACCCGTCAACGCCGATCGGCACCTACATGCTGCGAAGGCTCGGCGGCCGCGCGGAGATCGGCGACCGCGTCCCGATCGGCCCGGTGGAGCTGATCGTGCGCGACACGACCGAAGACGGCGCCATCCTTGCCGCCGGGCTGGCAGTGGCCCCGGAGCCCCATCCGGTGACGCCCTGGCCGGTGCTCAGCAACGTCACCGACCTTGCGGCGATCGTCCGCGCGCGATGGGATCGGCTGCGTCGCAGGGCCTAATCAGGCAGCGTCGTGCTGCCCTCCCCCAGCGCGCGCTGCATGAAGATCGTGTCGAGCCAGCGCCCGTGCTTGAAGCCGGAGGCCGCTATCACCCCGATTTCGCGAAAACCGAGCGCGCGATGCAGGCCGACGGACGCGGCGTGTTCCGTGCCGCCGCCGATGACCGCCACCATCTGACGAAAGCCGAGACGCTCGCTCGCCGCAATCAGCTCCACCAGCAGCGCCCGACCCACGCCGCGGCCTTGCGCATTCGGCGTGACATAGATGCTGTCCTCCACCAGGAACCGATAGGCACGCCGCGCGCGATAGGGCGCGGCATAGGCATAGCCGAGCACGTCATTGTCGTGCACAGCGACGATATAGGGATAGGCCTCGGCGACGAGCGCGCGCCAGCGGCGGATCATCTCCTCAAGGCTCGGCGGCTCAAGTTCGTAGGACGCAGTGCCGGTCTGAACCGACTCGCCGTAGATCGCGGTGATGGCCGGCAGGTCAACCTCTTCGGCGGGGCGCAGAACGAAACTGGTCATGACAAATTCTAGAGCGTTTCAGCTCATGCCGGAAAGATATCCGGTTCGGGCCACTCCTCGCCTTCGAGGGAGGATGCGTTGCGGGCCGCTTCCGGCAGGAGGCAGAACCGCCATGGCGCCAGGCCGAACCGGCCGGTCAAAAGAAAAACGCGGCGCCGAAGCGCCGCGTTTGAAGAAGGTCTGTCAGGCTCTATGTCTTTGCTGGAGCACGATCTTGTCCGAAAAGATGGTGGCCACTTTTCGGGATCATGCTCTAGTTCCGGTTGCCCATGAACTGAAGCAGAAACATGAAGAGGTTGATGAAGTCGAGATAGAGCTGCAGCGCTCCGATGATGGAGGCGCGCCCCGCCGCGACCTGATCGTTGGCGACGAAATCGTAGGTGTTCTTCAGCCGTTGCGTATCGTAGGCGGTGAGGCCGGCGAAGATCAGCACGCCGATCACCGAGATCGCGAACTGCACCGCAGATGAGCCGAGGAACAAATTCACGATCATCGCCAGGATGAGGCCGATCAGTCCCATGAACAGGAACGAGCCCCAGCCGGAGAGGTCGCGCTTGGTGGTGTAGCCGTAAAGGCTCAACGCACCGAACGACGCCGCCGTGATGAAGAATGTGCGGGCGATGCTCTCGCCGGTAAAGACGATGAAGATGGACGAGAGCGACAATCCCATCACCGCCGCAAAGGCGAAGAACACAAGCCGCGCCGTTCCCGGCTGCATGCGGTGCACAGCCGCAGAGAGCCCGAAGACGAAGGCGAGCGGCGCCAGAATGATCACCCAGCGCAGCGGGCTCACGTAAAGCGTCTGCGCCACAGCCGGGCTGCTCATGGCCCACAGGAACGAGCCGTAGGCGACGATGCCTGTGATCGCCAGGCCGAGCGCCATGTTGTTGTAGATGCCGAGCATGAAGGCGCGCAGACCCTCGTCAACGGCCGCCGTCCGCGCATCGGCACCTGCACGAGCGGTTGTCGCGTACCGCCGGTCAAATTCAGCCATAGAAGGTTCTCCTTCGCATTGCTCCGTTGCGGGCGGAGCGTCGCCCGCGAATATGGCGATGTTCCGCCTCCCGCACAAGCCTTGCGACGCCCGTAAAAGCCCGGAATCGGGCGGTTTCTTGGTTAAGACCTGGAGCCTGTGTGAAAGATTGGCCTCACGGCGCGCGGCCGGATCATCAGACGTTCGCTCGCGCCAACAGGGTCGGTTCAGGCTCCAAAATCAAAGAACAAGAGCCCGGAACCGGCCTTCGCCCGGCAGAGGGCCGTCTGATCGGCCATCGACATTGCGCGCGGCCAGCATTCTCAACCGGGCTCTTAAAGGTTCTTCAGAAGCGCCGCCGGCTTGACGGAGAGGATTCGCCAGGTTCCCACAAGCCCAAGACCGAGCGTCACGGCGAGTGCGGTCGCCGCCGCGGTTGCTGCGACGCTGGGATAGATTGTGAAGTCGAGATCCATCACCTGCGTGATCACGTACCACGACGCCGCGGTGCCAGCGGCGAGCGCGAACAGGCCGGTGGCAATGCCAAGAAGCCCGTATTCCAGCGAGAAGGCAGACAGAAGCACCGGCCGCGTCGCGCCGAGCGTCTTCAAGATCACCGCATCCTGCCGGCGCTGCCGGTGACCGGCGGCAAGCGCCCCGCCAAGCACCAGCATGGAGACGACCAGCGCCAGCGAGGCTGCCACCCGCACGGCAAGCGCCAGATCGGCGATGACGGCATTCACCGCATCAATGGCGTCGCGCACGCTGATGGTGGTCACGCCGGGAAAGGCCGCCGTCACGGCGGAGAGCACCGCCCGCGCGTCATCGCGCCCGGCGTCCTCAGGCATCTGCAAGGTGGCGAGGTGGGTATGCGGCGCGCCGGCGAGCGTATTAGGCGAGAAGACGAGGACGAAATTGATCGACAGCGACTCCCATTCCAGATCGCGAAGATTGGCGATGCGCGCCGTCACGTTGCGGCCGAGAATGTTGACGGTGATGGTGTCGTCGATCGCCAGTCCGAGATCGGTGGCAATCTCGTCTTCCAGCGAAACAAGCGGCGCGCCGTCATAATCGGCGGGCCACCAGTCGCCTTCCGCAAGCGTCGAGTTCTCCGGCACAGTGCTTGAGTAGGTGATACCGCGATCGCCGTTGAGCGCCCAGCTTGAACGCCCCTGCGCCTTGACCTCAGCGCTGGGGACGCCGTTCACCGCCATGATGCGGCCGCGCAGCATCGGCACCGTCTGGACGAAACCGCCGGGCGATGTCTCCGAAAGCAGCGTCGCAAAGCGGTCGCGCTCCTCGTTTTGCACATCGACGAAGAAGAAGTCCGGTGCGCGTTCGCTGATGGCGCCGGAAAGCTGTGAGCGCAGATTGGTGTCGATCAGTGCCAGCGTCACAAGCAGCGTCAGCCCGAGACCGAGCGACAGAACCACGGCCGGCGTCAGCGCTCCCGGCCGATGCACGTTGCGCACGGCAAGCCTGAGCGCCGTGCCGCGCAGCGTGCCGACCCGCCGCGCCGCCGCCATCAGCCCCACCGCGACGACGCGCAGCACGACAAAGGCGGCGATGACCGCACCCACGTAGAAGAGCGCCAGCTCGCGATCGCCGGCAAGCAGCACCGCCATGGCCGCGAGCGCGACGAGCACCAGCGCGCGCGCTGCCCGATAGCTGGGCGGCGGCTTGAGCGGTGCATGGATGGCGCGGTCGGCAAACAGGCTCGACGCCGGCATCTGCCGCGCTCGCCCCAAAGGCCCAAGCGCAAAGCCGAGCGTCACCAAAAGTCCATAGACAACGGCGAGCCCCAACTCACGCGGATAGATGCCGATCGCCGACGTCGGCACAAGATCGGCCAGCGCAAAACGCGTTGCGAACGGCAGCGTCGCCCCCACCGCCAGCCCGATAGCGATACCGAGACAGGCGATCAGCAGAATTTGGATCAGATAGACCTGGAACACCGTTCCGCCGCGCGCACCGAGGCATTTCAGCGTGGCAATCGCCGGCCGCTTCAGGTCGACATAGCTCGACACCGCGTTCGCCACGCCGACGCCGCCGACGATCAGTGCAGTCAGTCCGACCAGCGTCAAAAACTGAGAGAAGCGCTCGATGTTGCGTCTCAGGCTCGGCGCTGCATTGTCGCGTGAGCGCTTGTTCCATCCCGCTTCCGGAAACAGACGATCGGCCTCGCCGCGAATGAAGCCGATCTCCGCCAGGCTGTTGGCGCCCTCCGGCAAGCGGATGCGGTAGGTCCATTCAATCAGGCTGCCGCGTTGCACGAGGCCGGCGGCGCGCAGCGCATCGATGGATGCGATGAAGCGCGGGCCAAAGCCCATACCCGCCGCAAGCCGGTCCGGCTCGGAGCGGATGATCCCGCGGATTTCAAGCGACTCGGAGCCAAGCGCGACCATGTCGCCGACACCCAGTTGCAGCCGGTCCAGAAGCTCCTGAGCGACGAGCGCGCCGTGCACGCCGTCAGTCGGGGCCAATCGGGTCTGGCCGTCCGTCGCACCGTCTTCCAGCACCAGCGTACCGCCATGCGGATAGGAGTTGTCGACGCCGCGCGCCTCCACCAACGTCTGGCTATTCCCGTCGGGATGACGCGCCATGGCGGGGAGATCGGCGATGATGCCCAGCGCGCCCTTGGATCGAAAGTAGTCGAGCTCCGCTGGCGTCGCCTCGCGTTGCTGCAGCTCAAAGGCAATGTCGCCGCCAAGGATCACCCGGCCTTCGGCGGCGATGCCATCGGTCAGCGCGCGCGAGACGGAATTGATCCCCGCAATGGCCGCGACACCGAGCGTGATGCAGGCGACGAAGACATAAAAGCCGGAGAGCCCGCCGCGCAGCTCGCGCAGCGCCAGCCGGACCGCAAGCGGCAGGTCGCCCATATTTTAGGCGCCCGCCGCGCTGACAAGCCTGGGCGGCGCCGATTCAATGCGGCCGCCGGCAATCCGCACCGTGCGGTCGCAGCGTTCGGCAAGGTCTACGTCGTGGGTCACCAGCACCAGCGTGGTGCCATGATCGGCCACGACTGAAAGCAGAAGATCGGCAATCTCGCCGCCGGTGGCACCATCCAGATTGCCGGTGGGCTCGTCGGCGATGAGGATCGACGGCTCAACGGCAAGCGCGCGCGCAATGGCGACGCGCTGCTGCTCGCCGCCGGAAAGCTGCGCGGGATAGTGCGACAGGCGCTCCGCCAGCCCAACTTGGCCAAGCACCGAGCGGGCGCGATCGAACGCATCGTCGCGGCCGGCGAGCTCCAGCGGCACCGCCACATTCTCCAGCGCATTCATCGTCTGCATCAGATGGAAGGCCTGGAACACGAACCCGACCTCCCGGCCGCGGAAGCGGGCGATCTGATCCTCGTCGAGCCCGGCATAATCCTGCCCGGCGACCATGACGCGACCGCTGTCGATCCGCTCCAGGCCGGCGATCACCATGAGAAGCGTCGACTTTCCGGAGCCTGACGGCCCCACAAGCCCGATGCTCTCTCCTCGGCTGACCTCGAAATTCACCTGCCGCAGCACATGCACCCGTGCCGGGCCGCTCCCCAAAGTGAGATCGACGTCGTTGAGGAGGATGACCGGTTCACTTGCCATGGCGTTGCCTATATCACCCAGGAACTTGGGAATATGGGTCGTCGATGGGCACCTTCAAAATGGAATTTTTACGAGCATTCGCCTGCGCGGTAGCGCTTTGGGCAGCCTCAGCCTACGCCACGTTCGCTGCGCCCGTTGAAATCGTTGCTTTCGGCGACAGCTTGACGGCCGGCTATGGAGTGGCACCGGGCGAGGCTTTTCCCGAGCAGCTGGAAGCGGCGCTGATCGCCCGCGGTCACGATGTCAGCGTGGTCAATGCGGGTGTGTCCGGTGACACCTCATCGGGCGGTCTGGCGCGGCTGGAATGGTCGGTTCCGGCGGAGGCCGATATCGTCATCGTGGAGCTTGGCGCCAACGACGCCCTGCGTGGCGTCGACCCTGAGATCACGCGCGAATCGCTCAGCAACATTCTGGCGAAGCTGCGCGAGCGGAACCAGAAGGTGCTCCTGGCCGGCATGCTGGCGCCGCGCAATCTCGGCGCCGACTACGCGACCGCCTTCGATGCCATCTATCCGGAGCTCGCCGAAGAATATGGGGTGGCGCTCTATCCCTTCTTCCTCGACGGCGTCGCGACCGAGCCAGGGCTCAACCAGCCCGACGGCATTCACCCCAACGCCGAAGGAATCGCCAAAATCGTTGAAGCGATCTTACCTGCTCTGGAGACGCTTCTCCGCGAAGTGGCCACGGAGAGCTGACCTCACCAGCCGCGCAGAATGGCTGCGCCGATAATCGGCCCCGGACCGTTCGGCAGGTCTTCCTGGACAATGATGGCGCACGCATCGATGCCGTCGGCGATGATCTCGTCCTTGGGAAGCATGATCTTCACCGCCTCGCCGTCCCACATGCCGACGGAGCGCATGCCGCGCACGATGTTGTAATAGCCGATCGTGCGGCCGGCATTCTCGCCGCGCTGGATCGCCACCTTGGCTTCGGCGGTCAAAAGGGCAAGCCGTATCGTGGCGTGATTGACGCTCGTCTCCGGCTGCGCACCCACCTCGATCTCAATCGTACCGTCGCCGCGACTGAGGCGGACGGGAACCTGCAGCGACGCATTGGCAATCGCCGCCTCAATGGCCCGCCGATCGCTGCCGACATAGCCCTTGATGCCGTTGATCATCATCTGCGGCGTGTAGACACGGCGCGAGCCTTGCGCGGCGGCATAGTCGCGCTGCCGCTGCGAATAAGCGGCATGGCCAAACGTGTCGCGCCAGCCAAGATAGTCCCAGTAGTCGACATGCAGGGAGAGCGCGACAATATCGTCGCGCATCGTCAGCTCAGCAAAATAAGCATCGGCCGAGACACACGACGAACAGCCCTGGCTGGTGAACAGCTCAACCAGAGCCTTGGGCTCGGCGTTCGCCGGCCCAGCGACAAGGATGCTGGCGAAAAGCCCAGCAATGAAGCTGAATACCCGTCCCATAATCGTTCAGCTACGCCGTCACTGCCCCCCGAGGCTATTCACAACACATACACACACACGTATTTGAAGAGCCCGAATGCCGGCGATCTCGCCGGCACACGATCCCCACAATCGCTAAAACCTTTAGCCGGTCAAGGACTAGGACCAATCGACCTTCAGGATTTGGAGCGTGGTATGAGCCAAATCCTTACCGGACGCGGCGCGCCACGCCCGAAACCTGAAGGTCGATTGGTCCTAACGGCTCAGGCCGCTTCCTTAACCAAGTTGCGCAGCACGTAATGGAGAATTCCGCCGTTGCGGAAATAGTCCAGTTCGTCGAGCGTATCGATCCGCACCAGGAGCGGCACGTTCTCCTTGCGCCCATCGGCAAAGACAATCTCCGCGGTCGTAGATTGGCGCGGCTTCAGGTCGGCGACGCCGCGGATCGTGACGACCTCATCGCCCTGAATGCCGAGGCTCTGCCAACTCGTGCCATCCTCAAAGACCAGCGGCAGGACACCCATGCCGACAAGGTTGGAGCGGTGGATGCGCTCAAACGATTGCGCAATCACCGCCCGCACGCCAAGGAGCCGCGTGCCCTTGGCCGCCCAGTCACGCGACGAGCCGGTGCCGTATTCCTTGCCGGCGAAGATCACCAGCGGCACGCTGTCCTCCTGGTAACGCATCGCCGCATCATAGATCGGCAGCTGCTCGCCGGAGGGGTGATGAACGGTGATGCCGCCTTCAACGCCCGCCACCATCTGATTCTTGATACGGATATTGGCGAACGTGCCGCGCATCATCACCTGATGATTGCCGCGGCGGGCGCCGAAAGAGTTGAACTCCCGCGGCCGCACCTGATGCGAGACCAGATAGTCACCCGCCGGACCGTCGCGCTTGATGGCGCCTGCCGGCGAGATGTGGTCGGTCGTTATGGAATCGAGAAAAAGCCCAAGCACCCGTGCATCGACGATGTCGGTGAGCGGCTCCGGCTCGGGCGTCATGCCGTCGAAATAGGGCGGGTTCTGCACATAGGTTGAGGAATCCGACCACGTATAGGTGAGGCCGCCATCGACATCGATCTGCCGCCAGCGCTCGTCGCCGCGGAACACGTCGCCATAGCGGCTGCGGAACATCTCCTGCGAGATGACCTGGCGGATCAGTTCCGCGATCTCCGCCGAGTTCGGCCACAGATCTTTGAGGTAGACCGGATTGCCGTCCTTATCCTCGCCGAGCGGGTCGCGCGTGATGTCCACCTTGAGCGACCCCGCCAGCGCATAGGCGACGACCAGCGGCGGCGAAGCGAGATAGTTGGCCCGCGTATCGGGATTGACCCGGCCCTCGAAATTGCGGTTGCCGGACAGCACCGAGCAGGCGACGAGATCATGCTCCGCGATCGCTTTGGAGATCGCCTCCGGTAGCGGCCCGGAATTGCCGATGCAGGTGGTGCAGCCATAGCCCACCAGATTGAAGCCGATCGCGTCGAGATGCTCCTGCAGGCCGGCTCTGGCGAGATAGTCAGTCACAACCTGCGAGCCGGGCGCCAGCGACGTCTTCACCCAGGGCTTGGGCTTGAGGCCCCGCTCACGCGCCTTCTTGGCGAGCAGCCCCGCGCCGATAAGCACGCTCGGATTGGAGGTGTTGGTGCACGACGTGATCGCGGCAATCACCACATCGCCGTCGGCGAGCCGGTACGCCTCGCCCTCCACTTCATAGCCGTCCGGATCGCCTGCCTCAGCGCTGCGAATCTCTTTGAGCGCCGCCTCAAACGCCGTCGCCGCCTGATCGAGCGGCACGCGATCCTGCGGGCGCTTCGGCCCGGCCAGCGACGGCACGACGTCTTTCAGGTCAAGCTCCAGCGTGTCGGTGAAGACCGGATCGGGTGTCTCGTCGCTCCGCCACATGCCCTGCGCCTGGGCGTAGGCCTCGACCAACGCAACGCGCGCCGCATCGCGTCCAGTCGCCGTGAGATAGGCGATCGTGTCGTTATCGATCGGGAAGAAGCCACAGGTCGCGCCATATTCCGGCGCCATGTTGGAGATGGTCGCCTGATCCTCCAAGGAGAGATTCGACAGGCCGGGACCAAAGAACTCCACGAACTTGCCGACCACGCCCTTGGCGCGCAGCATCTCCGTGACCGTGAGAACAAGGTCGGTGGCGGTCGTTCCTTCCGGCAGCTTTCCAGTGATGCGGAAGCCGATCACCTCCGGGATGAGCATGGAGATCGGCTGACCGAGCATGGCGGCCTCCGCCTCAATGCCGCCGACGCCCCAGCCGAGGACCGAAAGGCCGTTCACCATCGTCGTGTGCGAATCCGTGCCGACCAGCGTATCGGGGAACGCATAAGTGACCGCTGCGCCGTCTTCGCGCACGTCGCGTGTCCACACCGTCTGCGCCAGATATTCCAGGTTCACCTGGTGGCAGATGCCGGTGCCCGGCGGCACGACGCGGAAATTCTCAAATGCCTCCTGCCCCCAGCGCAGAAACGTGTAGCGCTCGCCGTTGCGCTCATATTCCATCGCCACGTTCTTCTCCGCCGCATTGGGCGAGGCGAAGAAATCCACCATCACCGAGTGATCGATGACGAGGTCGACCGGCACCTGCGGGTTGATGCGCTTGGGATCGGCGCCAAGATCCGCCGTCGCGTCGCGCATGGCGGCAAGGTCCACCACCGCAGGCACGCCGGTGAAATCCTGCATGAGCACACGCGCCGGACGATAGGCGATCTCGCGTTCAGATGTGCGCGTCTCAAGCCAGGCTGCGACGGCTCGGATATCGTCGGCGGTGACGGTCTTGCCGTCCTCGAAGCGAAGCAGGTTCTCCAAAAGCACTTTCAGCGAGAAAGGCAGCCGCGCAATGCCGGAGAGGCCGTTCTTTTCCGCCTCAGGCAGCGAGAAATACGTATAGGACGTGCCTCCGACATCGAGCGTGCGGCGGCAATTGAAGCTGTCGAGCGATGGGTTTGTCACGTGGAAGGCTCCTTCGGCATTCATGTGTCCGCCGGGCGCCGCCGCTTTTTACGGCCCGCGCGCTGACGTCACGATGGTCGTTCGGGTGCGCCGGCGAGAAGGAGCGCCTGTCGTGCCGGCTTGCCGGGGATATAGTCCATTCTGTAAGCGGAGGCCAGAGTCTGGACGGATTCTAAGGATGCCCCTTGGAAGGATGTCTGGCCGGCATCGACCTTGGAGCGGGAACCCGCCATCACGATGACAGTCACGGAAGCCTTCCCGGCGCTTAAGCTGAAAGCACAGGACCTCGCCTGCTCGCGCGGCGGCCGTTTCGTGTTCTCCGGGCTCTCGTTTGAGCTGGCAAGCGGCGCGCTTATGGCCGTGACCGGGCCTAACGGCGCCGGAAAATCGAGCCTGCTCCGCCTGCTGGCCGGCCTGTTGCGACCGACCGCGGGCGACATCGCCTGTGAAGGCGGCCGCGAGGACGAGCCGGTGGCGCATTATCTGGGCCATCTCGATGCGCTGAAGCCGGCGATGACATTGGCGGAAACGCTGCGCTTCTGGGGCGCGATCTATCAGCAGGGCCGCGTCCTCACCGATTCCGATCTGAACGAGGCCGCTGAATCCGTCGGGCTCGGCCATGCGATCGACCTGCCTGTCGGCGTGCTCTCCGCCGGCCAGCGCCGGCGCGCCGCGCTGGCGCGGCTGATCTTGTCGCCGCGGCCGCTATGGCTGCTCGACGAGCCGTTCGCCGCTCTCGACAGCCAGGGCGAGTCGCTGCTTCGCCGTCTGATGGGCGACCATATCGGCCGCCAAGGTCTGATCGTCGCCGCGACCCATCAGGCGCTGCCAATCCCGCCCGACACGACGCTGACGCTCAACACAACGTGAGCGGCTTCCTCGCCATCATTCGCCAGACCGTGCGGCTGGAGCTTCGCGCCGGCGGCGGCGCGGCCGTGGCGCTGATCTTCTTTCTCGCCGTGGTGACGGCGGTGCCGTTTGGCGTCGGGCCGGACCTGAAATTGCTTGCCCGCATCGGGCCGGCGATCCTGTGGGTCGCCGCGTTGCTCGCCGCCCTGCTCGGCCTTGACCGGCTCTTCGGCGCCGACCGCGAAGACGGGTCGCTCGACCTGATCATCGTATCGGGAGAGCCGCTGGCGCTTTATGCGCTTGGCCGCGCCGTCGGCCATTGGCTGGCGACCGGCCTGCCGATCGTGGTGGCAGCGCCGGTCCTCGGCCTGCTCCTGAACCTCGATCCGCCGGCCATGGGTGCCGTGGCGCTGACGCTTCTTGCCGGTTCGCCGGCGCTGACGCTGATCGGCACCGTTGGTGCGGCTCTCACGGCCGGCCTGCCGCGCGGCGGCCTGCTGATCGCGATCCTGGTGCTTCCGCTTACCGTTCCGGTTCTGATCTTCGGCGTTTCCGCCACCACCGGCGCGCTGTCCGATCCGGAGCCGTTTCTCGCGCCCTTCCTGTTCCTGTGCGCCTGTTCGCTTGCCGCTCTGGCGCTGGCCCCCTTCGTGGCGGCAGCCGCACTCCGCCTCGCGCTGGAGTGATCACCACGTGGCGCCGAGACCGAACTGCCGCATTGCCGCCAAGCGCCGACGGCAATAGGTTTTATAGATGCCGAGCCTGACCTCGCTTGCCAATCCAACGCGCTTTCTGGCGCTCTCCGGTGCGATCCTGCCCTGGGCGGCGGCCGCCGCCGCCCTTCTCTTCGCAATCGGGCTGGTCATGGCGCTCGTCACCTCGCCGCCCGACTACCAGCAGGGCGACACCGTGCGCATCATGTATGTGCATGTGCCGTCGGTCACGCTCGCCATGGGCTGCTACGCGGCGATGGCGATCTCAGCACTCGGCACGCTCGTCTGGCGGCATCCGCTGGCCGATGTCAGCGCCAAGGCCGCCGCCCCGCTCGGCGCCGCCTTCACTTTTCTTGGCCTGGTGACCGGCGCCATCTGGGGCAAGCCCATGTGGGGCACCTGGTGGGTGTGGGACGCGCGCCTGACGTCCTTCCTGGTGCTCCTGATCATGTATCTCGGCCTGATGGCGCTGTGGCGTGCTTTCGATGATCCGGCGCGCGCCGGGCGCATCGCCGCCGTTCTGATCCTGGTCGGCTCCATCAACCTCCCGATCATAAAATTCTCCGTCGACTGGTGGAACACACTGCATCAGCCGGCGAGCATCCTGAGACTCGGTGGCCCGTCCATCCATTCCTCCATGCTGTGGCCGCTCTTCGTGATGATGGCGGCCTTCGCCGCGCTCTTTGTCTGGGCATGGCTCGCCGCCATGCGGGCCGAGATCTACCGCAGGCGCGTGCGCACGGCAGAGCTTGTGGCGGCGCACCCGACCGCGTTGGAGCCACGAACCGCATGACGCATCTCGGCTACATCCTCGCCTCCTATGCCGCGGTCGCCATCGTGCTTGTTGCCATGGTGGCGTGGGTCGCCCTCGATCTTCGCACGCAGAAGCAGAAGCTGCAGCGATTAGAAGAAAACGGCGCGCGCCGCGGGGCGAAGACCGCGCCATGAGCGAGACGACCGACTCCGCAACGGCCGCCGCGGATGCGACTGAGCGCCGCCGCACGCTTTGGCTGCTCCTTCCGCTGGTGCTCTTTCTCGCGCTGGCGGCCCTCTTCTACTATCGCCTCGGCGCGGGCGACCCCTCGCGCATCCCCTCAGCGCTCATCAACAAGCCGGTGCCGGATTTCACATTGCCACCGATCGGTGGCGGCGAGGGCGCCGGCCTGACGGCGCAGGATCTGGCCAAGGGCGTGCATGTGGTGAACATCTGGGCCTCCTGGTGCGGCCCGTGCCGCCTGGAGCACCCATATCTGATGCGGCTTGGCGAGGACGATCGTTTCCGCGTGGCCGGCATCAACTACAAGGACGTGCCGGAAAACGCGGCGCGCTTTCTCGGCGCGCTGGGCGACCCCTTCGCACTGAACGGTGCTGACCGCAACGGGGTCACGTCCATCGACTGGGGCGTCTACGGCGTACCAGAGACCTTCATCGTCAAGGACGGAATCATCGTGCACAAATTCGTCGGCCCGCTCAGCGAAGGCGGCATGGCCAACGATTTCATGCCGGCGCTAGAGAAGGCGTTGGCGGGCGAAGAGTCCTGACAGCCGCAAGTCGTGATGCAGCTGCGCTATCAGCCGGCGTACCCGCCCTCTCCTTTGTCATCCCGGAACGCGCGGCAGCGCGTGTCCGGGACCCATGAACACCACAGGCAACAGCGCTTTCACGCTACAGCCTCTTCCACCGGGATTATGGGTCCCGGATAGCCTCGCTTCACTCGGCTTCCGGGATGACAAATGAGAGGATGTACACCAGCGATCCCGATCCGGAGGGCGCTACCCCTTCTCAGCCTCCTCCAGCGCATGGCGCTGGATCAGCGGCATCTGCGCCAGCGTGAAGGCGATGGTGATCGGCATGATGCCGAACACTTTGAAATTGACCCAGAAATCGTTGCTGAAATTGCGCCAGACGACCTCGTTGAGCACGGCCAGGACGAAGAAGAACACGCCCCAGCGGAAGGTCAGCTTGCGCCAGCCCTCGTCGTCGAGCTTGAACACGGAATCGAACACATAGCCGAGCAGCGACCGGCCAAAGGCAAGGCCGATCAGAAGCGTAGAGCCGAACAGCACGTTGACGATCGTCGGCTTCATCTTGATGAACGTCTCGTCCTGCAAGATGAGCGTCAGCCCGCCGAAGACAAGCACCACGACGCCGCTGATCAGCGGCATGATCGGCAGCCGGCGGATCAAGGCGAAGGAGACGGAAAGCGAGATGGCCGTCGCCACGATGAAGAAGGCCGTGGCGATGAAGAGCCGTCCCCCGAGCGCCGCAAGCGGCGGGAACGCGTCCGCAAGGCGGTCGCCATAAGCATTGGCGAAGAAGAAGATGCCGAGCGGCCCAAGCTCAAGCGCGAGCTTCAGGACCGGATTGAGCTCCGCGCGATCAGGATCGTTCGGGGCCCGCTCAAACGCCGTCATTCTGCCGCTCCTGCGATGGCGCGCGCAAAATCCTCCGCGGCAAACGGCGCAAGGTCCTCAATACCCTCGCCGACGCCGATGAAATGCACCGGCAGTCCGGTCTTCTCTGCGATGGCGACCAGAATGCCGCCGCGCGCGGTGCCATCGAGCTTGGTCATCACCAATCCTGTCACGCCCGCCTGATCGCGGAACACATCCACCTGATTGAGGGCGTTCTGCCCGGTTGTGGCGTCAAGCGTCAACAATACGGCATGCGGGGCGCTGTCGTCGTGCTTCTTGATGACGCGAATGACCTTTGCCAGTTCCGCCATCAGCTCCGCTTTGTTCTGCAGCCGCCCTGCCGTATCGATAAGGAGCACGTCGCTGCCGGCGGATTTCGCTTCCGCCATCGCATCGAAGGCAAGGCCGGCAGCGTCCGACCCCTGCTCATGCGCTACGACCGGCGCGCCGGTGCGCCCGCCCCAAATCTTGAGCTGCTCGATCGCCGCGGCGCGATACGTGTCGCCGGCGGCGAGCATGACGCTTTTGCCTTCCGCCTTGAGCCGCGCGGCAAGCTTGCCGATGGTCGTCGTCTTGCCGGTACCGTTCACACCGACGACGAGCACGACGAACGGCCGGTGCGCCGCATCGATTGAGAGCGGCTTGGCGACCGGCGCCAGCACATTCTCCACCTCCGCCGCCAGGACGGCGCGCACTTCCTCAGGGCTCACCGATTTGTCGAGGCGCTCGCGCGCCAGAGCGTCAGCAATCCGCGACGCCGTGGCAACGCCGAGATCGGACTGAATGAGCAGGTCTTCCAGATCGTCGAGCGTCGCTTGGTCAAGCTTGCGCTTGGTGAAGATGTCGGAGATGCCGGTGGTCAGCGATTGCGACGACCGCGCCAGACCGGAGGTGAGCCGCCCCCACCAGCTCGTGCGCGCCGGCGCTTCCGCTGCCCCCGCGGCCTCGTCTTGCTTCGGCGAGGGATCCGGCGCATCCGGCACAACAGCCTCGCCGCCGCCAAGAAACCGGCCGAGCAAGCCCTTCTTCGTTTCCGCCATCTAAGCCGCTTCTTGAATAGCCTCGGCGACCAAAGCGTCGTCGCCGGCCCCAACGATTCGCGCCGAGACGATCGCCCCGGCTGCGCTCTGATCCCCCGAAAGGTCCAGAGTCACCGGAAGGTAATGCGCGCTGCGGCCAAATCCAGGCTTTTCGACCAGGACCTCACGGATCGCGCCGATCTCGGCGGCAAGCCGCTGACGGAGAGCACGTGTGCCGGCTTCGCGCAGCACCTTCGCACGCTCCTGCACGATGGGTCGCGGCACTTGCGGCATGCGCGCTGCCGGCGTGCCCTCACGCGCAGAGAACGGAAAGACATGGAGCAACGACAGCCCGCAATCGGCCACAAGCGCCAACGTCTCCTCAAACATCGCATCGCTCTCAGTCGGGAAGCCGGCGATCAAATCGGCGCCGAGCACAATATCCGGTCGGAGGCGCCGAACCTCGTCGCAGAAGCGGATGGCATCGGCACGGCTGTGCCGGCGCTTCATGCGCTTCAGGATCATGTCGTCACCTGCCTGCAGCGACAGATGCAGATGCGGCATCAGCCGCTCCTCCTCGGTTATGGCCGCTAAGAGATCGGAATCGGCTTCAACGGAGTCGATGGAGGAAATGCGCAAACGCGGAAGCTCCGGCACGTGGCGCAGGATGGCGCGAACCAGCCTGCCGAGCCGCGGCGCGCCCGGCAGATCGGCGCCATAGGAGGTGATGTCGACGCCCGTCAGCGCCACCTCGCGCGTGCCCCGCGCGACAAGCCCGCGCACCGCCTCCACGACGGCGCCCATCGGCACGGAACGCGAGTTCCCGCGGCCATAGGGAATGATGCAGAACGTGCAGCGATGATCGCAGCCGTTCTGAACCTCCACGAAGGAACGCACATGCTTGCCAGCCTCTTCGCCGGCGCGATCCATCGGCAGCAAATAGCCGTTCAAGAGATGCGGCGCGTTCTCCTTGACCGCGAAGATATCGGAGACACGGACTTTTTGCTCGGTGGCGGCGAGACCGAAATCCTCTCCCCCTTGTGGGAGGGGGTTTGCGCCCGGCGCCTCTCTTCTGTCGTCATTGCCGGGCTTGACCCGGCAATCCACCCCGTCGCCATCCACGCTTGGTACAGCTGCAACGACATGACACGGCTCGGTCCTCTCCCCCTGGGGGAGAGGTCGGCCGCGCAAGCGGCCGGGTGAGGGGGATATCTCAAAGCCCGCCCCCTCACCCGGTTGCTCGCTTCGCTCGCACCCACCCTCTCCCCAATGGGGAGAGGACGACGCCGTGCCGGCCAAGCGGGGCAGCGCCAGCCCGCGATACGCCTCCGCACTCAGCTTCTCCGCATTGCCGAGGACGAGATCGACCTCCGGCATGGCGGCGAACATTTTTGGATCGATCTGCGCCGCACAGCCGGAAACCACGATGGATTTGTCCGGATGCTCCCGCCGCGCCTTGCGGATCGCCTGGCGTGCTTGGCGCACCGCCTCGCCCGTGACGGCGCAGGTGTTGACGAGCACCGCGTCGCCAAGCCCCGCCTCGCCGGCGCGCGCGCCCATCACCGCGGATTCCGCAGCGTTCAGGCGACAGCCGAAAGTGAGGATTGTGGGAGGCATGGGTTGCGGTAGCTCGGATAAAGCATGAGTGCAATGTGGGGCGACGCCCGTTATTCCAGTGTGCCCCTGATCTCTTCAAGCGCGTCCATGATCGTGGTGGGCGTCATGCGGCCTGGCTTGGTATGGTCGGCGGGACGCAGCCCCTCAGGAAGGGCGCCGGCCAGAAGCGTCGGCCCATAGAGCTGCGCGGCGATCACAATCAGCGCACCGATAATGATCCAGAGAAATGCGTGGGAGAGTCGCGAGGCGAGCGCGCGCAGCATGGATGATGCTCCATCGTCATGCGGCCTCCTCGCAGGCATATGCTTAGCGCGGATAACGACGGGAGGAAACGCGGCATAGCCGCGTCTTGCTAAGCCGCCCCACCCTCCCGCGCGAAATCCCCCGTGTGCGGGTCGAACAGCCCCTCAAAGTCCAGCGCCGTCGGGCCGGTCATCCAGACATGGTCGCGCGCGTCCCATTCAATCAGAAGGTCGCCGCCCGGCAGCGTGACTGTGGCGCAACGGCCGGTGCGCTTGGTGCGCGCCGCGGCGACCAGCACCGCGCACGCCGCCGTGCCGCAGGCGCGCGTCAAGCCCACGCCGCGCTCCCAGGTGCGCAGCGTGATGGCGTCGGCGGCGGTGACATGCGCAAGCGAGATGTTGGCGCGCTCGGGAAAAATCGGATGGTTCTCCAAGAGCGGCCCGTGCAGCGCCAAATCGTGCGCCCACACATCGTCGACCCAGAAGATGGCGTGCGGGTTGCCGATATTGACGGCCGACGGCGAATGCAGCACCGGCGCATCGATCGGCCCGACCTGCAGTTCGATGGCGCGCGTGTCGCGGAACTCCTCAGCAAGCGGAATGTCCTCCCAGCCGAATTTCGGCACGCCCATATCGACGGCGATGAGGGTTTCCCCGGCGTCCAGTAGCGGGGCTTCGGTGAGGGGGCCAGCCTCCGCGGTAGCCCCCTCACCCGCCGCATCCCTGGCGGCCTGCGGCGACCTCTCCCCAGAGGGGAGAGGTTCGGTGCCCGCCGCACGGCCCCCACTCACATCAACACGCCGCGCGAAAAGCAGCCCGGCGCTCGTCTCAATCGCCGCCTGCTTTGCGCCGGTTTCCTGCATGAGCAACAGCCCGACGCAGCGCGTGGCGTTGCCGCAGGCCTCCACCTCGCCGCCATCGGCATTATCGATGCGCATGAACGCATCGGCACCCGGCTTGCCCGGCTCAATGGTGATGAACTGATCGAAGCCGATTCCGCTCTCGCGGTCGGCGAGCTTGCGAATGATCTCCGGGTCGGGCCGCACGCGCTCGCCCCGCGCGTCAACGATGAGGAAATCGTTGCCGAGGCCGTTCATCTTGCGGAACGAGATCATGGGCATGGTTAGCGACCGGTCTGACCGATGCGCCGCTATATGGCGGAAAAGGCAGTGGAGTTCAAAGGCTCATGGTAGCAAGCGGCGTGGCGGCCGGCACGACGCGTAACCTCCCCCTTGAGGGGAGGTCGAAACCGGCTTCAGCCGGTTTCGGGAGGGGGGCTGCTCCCCCATGCACCACGCGATGCCGCGAGATCGTACGCCCCGCATTCACACCCAGGGGCGGTCTTCCTGGTGCTTGCCCTCGAAGGCCTCAATCGCGTCAGCCTTCTCCAGTGTCAGCCCGACGCTGTCGAGCCCGTTCAAGAGGCAGTGCTTCTTGAACGCGTCGATCTCAAAGCGCACCACGCCGCCGTCCGGCCCGCGGATCTCCTGAGCCTCAAGATCGACGGTGAGCGTCGCATTGGCGCCGCGCGACGCATCGTCCATCAGCTTCTCAAGGTCGTCCGCGGAGACGACCACCGGCAGGATGCCGTTCTGAAAGCAATTGTTGTAAAAGATGTCGCCGAACTGCGTGGAGATCACGCAGGTGATACCATAATCCTTCAAGGCCCAGGGCGCGTGCTCGCGGCTTGACCCGCAGCCGAAATTGTCGCCGGCGACGATGATCTTGGCGTCCTTATAGGCCGGCTGGTTGAGCACGAAATCGGGATTGTCGGAGCCGTCGTCATTGTAGCGCCACTCGGAGAACAGCCCCTTGCCGAGGCCGGTGCGCTTGATGGTCTTCAGATATTGCTTGGGAATGATCGCATCGGTGTCGATGTTGACGCGCGGCATGGGTGCGGCAACGGCGGTGAGCGAGGTGAACTTGTCCATGAACCAGGACTCCTTGGGGACCAAAACGCCTTGGCGGTTGATTAGAGCACGATCCGGCGAATGCAAAGCGGTCAGGCCGGGTCGCCATTCCCGTCCGGCACCCGGCGCTCCTGACCCAGCCCCGCCTTCCGCCCGGCGATAAGCCAATAGACGAAGCCTCCCACGGCTCCGGCCGCGCCGCCGAGCGTTACGGCCTCACGCGTCTCCGTTGCACCGCCGATGCCCAGAAGAAACGCCGCAAGACCGATCAGGACGCCGAACACAAGGTGCAGAATGAGCGAGCGCCAGCCAAAGGTCTCCGCCATGATGATCATGATCAAGGCGGGAATGGCGGCGACGGCGCCGACCACCATCGACGCGATGATACTGATGAAGATGAGCTTGGCGACGAAATCGCCGCCCGATTCGCCGGAAATGGGCTGGGCGCCGGCCGAAAGCGTAATGACAAAGGCCGCCGCCAGCGATGCGGCGATGAACGCCGCCGGGATAACCAGAATGATCCGCCACACGCTGCGCATGGGTCGTCCTTCCGCTCTGACGCTCTGCGTCTTCGGCAGCCCGGCATAGCGTCCGGCCGTCAGCCAGTATACCGCGCCGCCGGCAAGCCCGGCGACGACCAGAAGCACGGCGCGTGCACCGGTCAGCTCAGGCTCTGCGCGCACCGCGTCGCCAAGTTGCGCGGCCACGCCGAGGACGCCACCGAAGGCAAGCCAAAACAGAAACGAACGCGTCCTCAGCGCCTCCGTGGCGAAGATGGCGATGAGCATCGGTCCGAACGCGGCGATACCGGCATTGATCGCCGCGACCTGCGTTAGCTCAACAAAGCCGCCATGCCCGTCCGGGCCATCGCCATAAAGCCCCAGCGCGACGACAAGGCCCGCAGCGAAACATGCGACAATGAACGCTGCCGGCACCCAAACGAGATAGCGAAGGAGCGCGCGCAAGCCCTTGCCGGACGGCTACGACGCCGCGACGGCCTCCCGCTCGCGTTTCCTCACCCGCTCGCTGGCGCTTTTAAGCTGCCCGCACGCGGCAAAGATGTCGCGCCCGCGCGGCGTGCGGATGGGCGAGGCGTAGCCGGCGCGGTTCACCACATCGGCAAACGCCTCGATCCGCTCCCATTCGGAGCACTCATAGCGCGCGCCGGGCCACGGATTGAACGGGATGAGATTGATCTTGGCGGGAATGCCCTTCAAGAGCCGCACCAGTTCCTTGGCCTCGGCGAGCGAATCGTTCACGCCTTTCAGCATCACATATTCGAATGTGATGCGCCGCGCATTCGACAGGCCCGGATAGGCGCGGCAAGCCTCAAGCAATTCGGCAAGCGGCCACTTCTTGTTGATCGGCACCAGTTCGTCGCGCAGATCGTCCCGCACGGCGTGCAGCGAGATGGCCAGCATCACGCCCATCTCCGCGCCGGTGCGCGGGATCATCGGAACGATTCCGGATGTGGAGAGCGTGATCCGCCGCTTGGAGAGCGCAATCCCCTCCCCGTCGGCGGCGATGAGAAGCGCGTCCTTCACATTGTCGAAATTGTAGAGCGGCTCTCCCATCCCCATCATCACGACGTTGGAGACGAGCCGGCCCTCGCTCGGCACGACCGCGCCTTGCGGCGTCGCAATATCGGGAAAATCGCCCAGCCGATCGCGCGCCACTAGAATCTGCGCGACGATCTCCTCCGCCGTCAGGTTGCGCACCATGCGCTGCGTTCCGGTATGGCAGAACGTGCAGGTCAGCGAGCAGCCGACCTGGCTTGAAACACAGAGCGTGCCGCGCCCCTCCTCCGGGATGTAGACCGTCTCAGCTTCCACCGGCCGTCCCGCGCCGCGCGGCGGAAACCGCAGGAGCCATTTGCGCGTACCGTCCTCGGAGATTTGCTCGGTGACGATCTCCGGCCGCGTCAACGTGAAACGTTCGGCAAGCGCACCGCGCAGCGCCTTCGACATGTTGGTCATCGCCGCGAAATCGGTGACGCCGCGGAAATAGAGCCAATGCCATATCTGGCTGGCGCGCATGCGTATCTGGCGCTCCGGCACGCCGGCGCTCTGGAGCGCATCGCCTAACGCCGCGCGCGTGAGCCCGACCAGCGACGGCGTCTCGCCCGTCGCCTCAAAGGGCGGCGCAGGTGGAAGGTCGGTCAAAGGCAAAGCCGGCATAGCGGAGGCTTCTAGCACGCGCAGACGCTGCAAAGAAAACGGACCGCCGCGGCGGTCCGTCTAAACGATCTGTCAGGTCGCGCAGCTCAACCGCCGGTGCAATCCGTCTTCATCTTGTCGGAGGCCGCCGTCACGCCGGAGAGCGAGTAATCGTAGGACGTGTCATTCCCGCGCCGCGACGTCGCCTTGATGACCATCCGCGAGCCGGCGCGCATCGCGTCAAGCAGCGCCGCCTCGTCTTCCTTGTTGACCAGCCAGGCGCTGTCGCCCTCGGTGAACATGGTGAACTGCTTGCCGCCGATCTCCACCGTCACCTTCGACTGTTCCTTGAGCTGGTAGCCGGCGACGAAATTGGCCTCCGTCGATGTGCCCTCCGCGGGCACCACCGTAATGGAGAAGCTGACGCGGCCATGGTCGAGCCTCGTCGGCCGCATCTTGTCCGGCTCCGAATAGATGTAGCAGACCTTGCCCTGGTTTGAGCCATAGGCGCCGTCATAGGACCACATGGTCCAATCCTTGAAGGTGCCGAGCAGTGTCGGCTTGGCAGCGCCTTGCGCCAGCGCGCCCGTCATGCCCATTGGGGCAAGAGTGGCGGCCGACAGGGCAAGAGCTGTTATGAGAAGGAATCGCGCTTTGATCATGGTCGCGGTCTGAACTCTCTCGTCATGCGCGTTGTGTGAACGGGTCGCGCCCCTCACCGGAGACCGATGCGGCGGCCTGCAGATTTCCTCGCTTTGGTTACCAAAGCGTCAAGGCCGACGCAGTTAAAGCGATCCGGTGATCGGAACGTCGTGAAATTCGCACAAAAATAGAGGCAAGACTGTGGCTGCCGGCTGCGGTCAATCCGCCTCCGCGGCATCGGCCAGGGCGCGCCGCGCCGCCTCCCTGTGCTCCTCTTTGATTGAGCTGCTGACCGCAGCGATCGCCGCCGCCAGCACCGACGCATCGTCCAGGAAGCCGACGCCCAGGATGATGTCGGGGACAAAGTCGAACGGCGTCACGAAATAAGCCAGTGCGGCAATGAGCGTCAGCCGCGCGCCGGTCGGCGTCGCCGGATCGAGCATGGCGTAATAGGCGGCCACCACCTCGTCGATGAAGGGAATGGTGCGAAGCGCCTTCTTGACCGTCGGCCAGAAACGCGCACGCACGCGCGCCTCCTCCCTATCGGCGTCTTCCGGGCCGAGAATCTCAATATCGGGAATATCTTTCGCCATAAATCGTCTCCCTTACCTGGAGATGGGCCGGCGGCGGCATCTTCGCAAGGTTACGCACGGCGGGTCGGCGGCAAGGTTTCGCTAACCATGACGCGCTAAATCACGCCTTAGCCGCCAGACGGCCCGATTTGCCAAGGACGCAGCGATTGTTGAGCGCTGCATGAAGACTTCTGGGGCCTGCGGCATAGAGGGCGGGATAATGAACGAGCAAAGGAACAAGGCCGAAGCGCTGGCGTCCGCGTCGAACGACGACGATGACGGCCGGCAAACACATCGCCGGCGTACGCTGAAGCAGGCGCGTGCCGTATTGTCGGATTTTTCGACCGTGGACTGCCGGATACGCGATGTGTCGCAAGGGGGTGCGCATCTGGTGTTCGGGGGGCCGGTTTCGCTGCCGGATGCCTTTCGTCTTCACAATGTGAGCGACAAGACAATCGCGCCCGTTGAACTCAAATGGCAACGCGGGCTGGAAGCCGGCATCGCCTTTACCGGGCCGCAGGAGCCGCACGCCGAGCAGTAGCGGCTTCAAGGGTTTCGGCGAGACCCAGCAGAGGAACGACGGCGCCTGGTCAATTCCGTCGCGCGGCGACCTGAATTTGACTCGGTCTCCCGATGAGAACATAATAAGAACATCATCAAAGACACTGTCCAGACCGTGGCGAATGCTCCGCCGCGACCGGCCCGTTCATGCCTGAGAAATCACCCTACAGCCACGACCGGCACAAAACTTTGCTGCCCGCGCCCGGCAGCATCAAGCGACGCCTCAGAAGGCCGGGCGAGCCCGCCTATGCGGAATTGCTGGCGGCCTCGAATTTTTCCTTCCTGCATGGCGCCTCGCACCCCGAAGAGCTGGCCGCCGCCACCGCGGAGCTTGGGCTGGCCGGCTTCTCCGTCACCGACCGCAACACGCTGGCCGGCATCGTGCGAGGCCACCTCGCTGCCAAACAGCTCGACCTGCGCTACGCGGTCGGCTGCCGCCTGTCCTTCCGTGACGGCACGCCCGACATCGCCGTGTGGCCGCGCGACCGCGCCGCCTATGGCCGGCTTTGCCGGCTGCTCACAACCGGCAATCTCCGCGCCGTAAAGGGCGAGTGCCATCTCGACCTGGCCGATCTTGTCGAATGGGGCGAGGGCATGGAGATGGCGGTTCTGCCCGGCCGCTACATCGATGTGCCAACACCGGCGGAGCATGTGTCGGACGTCAGCCCGAGCCGCGGCGCCTTAACCTCCCCCTTGAGGGGAGGTCGAAACCGGCTTCAGCCGGTTTCGAGAGGGGGGCTCAGCAGCGAGTCGGGCACGCTTCCTCTCCCCTCTGGGGAGAGGTCGACGCAGGCCGCCAGGCATGCGGCGGGTGAGGGGGCTTTGACTGAACCGCCCCCCTCACCCGGCCTGTCTTCGCCCGATGGGCTTCGCCAGGCCACCCTCTCCCCCAGGGGGAGAGGAGAAGCGCCATGCCCGCTGGAGACGACGCTCGCGACGCTGACAGAAACCTTCCCCGACCATCTGCGCCTTGGCGCGACCTGCTTCTATCGCGGCGACGATGCCCGCTGCTTCGCAGCGATTGCGACAATCGCCAAGCGGCATGGCGTTCCCATCCTGGCGCTCGGCGACGTGCTCTACCACGCGCCCGAACGCCGCCCCTTGCAGGACGTGCTCGCCTGCGTGCGCGAGCACAAGACGCTCGACAATGCCGGCCGGCTGCTTGAGATGAACGCCGAGCGGCACATGAAGAACGCCGCTGAGATGGAGCGCCTCTTCTGCGATCTGCCCGGCGCCGTCGCTGAGACGCTCAGCGTGCTGGAGCGCCTCGATTTCTCACTCGACGAGCTGCGCTACGAATATCCCCTGGAATCGGCCGGTGAGAGCGCCACGCCCTTCGACGAGCTCGTGCGCCTCACCAAAGAAGGCGCCGCCACGCGCTATCCCGACGGCGTGCCGGAGAATGTCGCCAAGGTCATCCAGCACGAGCTGAAGATCATCAAGGCGCTTCAATACGAAGCCTATTTCCTCACTGTATGGGACATCGTCCGCTTCGCCCGCTCCAAGGATATTCTCTGCCAGGGCCGCGGCTCCGCCGCCAATTCCGCCGTCTGCTTCTGCCTCGGGATCACCGATGTCGACCCCAAACGCGGCGACCTTCTTTTTGAGCGCTTCATCTCCCCGGAACGCAACGAGCCGCCTGACATCGACGTCGATTTCGAGCATGCGCGACGCGAGGAGGTGATCCAATATGTCTACGACAAATATGGCCGCGAGCATGCTGGCATCGCCGCCACCGTGATCACCTATCGCTCGCGCTCCGCCGTGCGCGAAGTCGGCAAGGCCTTCGGCCTGTCCGACGATTCCGTCGGCGCGCTGGCCGGCAATATCTGGGGCTGGTCGAGCGGTGGCGTCGATACCAAGGATGCGCGCCGCGCCGGATTTGATCCGGACGAAGGACGCATCGCGCAGGTTCTGAAGCTGACGAGCGAGATCATCGGCTTCCCACGCCACCTCTCCCAGCATGTCGGCGGCTTCGTCATCACCAGGAGCCGCCTGGATGAAGTCGTGCCGATCCTGCATTCCGCCATGGACGGCCGCGACATCATCGAATGGGATAAGGACGATCTCGACGCGCTGAAGATGCTGAAGATCGACGTGCTCGCGCTCGGCATGCTGACGGCGATGAAGAAATCGCTCGATCTCCTCACCAACCATTACGGCGAGACGCTGTCGCTGGCGAGCGTTCCCGCGGAGGACGCGGAGGTCTACGACATGATCTGCCGCGCCGACACGATCGGCGTCTTCCAGATCGAAAGCCGCGCGCAAATGACCATGCTGCCACGGCTCAGACCACGCAATTATTACGACCTGGTCATTGAAGTGGCGATCGTGCGCCCCGGCCCCATCCAGGGCGACATGGTGCATCCCTATCTCCGCCGCCGGCAGGGCCTTGAGCGTGTCGTCTTTCCTGCCCCGCATCCCGATCACGGGCCGCCGGACGAATTGGAACGCGTGCTCGGCAAGACGCTCGGCGTGCCGCTTTTTCAGGAGCAGGCCATGCGCATCGCCATTGAGGCCGCAAAATTCACGCCGGGCGAGGCCGACCGGCTGCGCCGCGCCATGGCCACCTTCCGCCGCGTGGGCACCATCCACATGTTCCAGACCAAGATGGTCGAAGGCATGGTGAAGCGCGGCTATGAGCGCGACTTCGCCGAACGCTGCTTCCGCCAGATCGAGGGGTTCGGCGATTACGGCTTCCCGGAAAGCCATGCCGCCAGCTTCGCGCTTCTCGTCTACACCTCCGCCTGGGTGAAGTGCCATTACCCGGATGTCTTCTGCGCCAGCCTGCTCAATGCCCAGCCCATGGGCTTTTATGCGCCCGCGCAATTGGTGCGCGACGCGCGCGAGCACGGCGTTGAGGTGCGCGCCATCGACATCAATTTCTCCGATTGGGATTCCACGTTGGAGCCGTTGGAGAAAGAATCCCCTCCCCCCTTGTGGGGGAGGGCTAGGGAGGGGGGAAAGAAACAGCCATCGGAGGGGGGAAGCACTGCGACTCGACATGCGCCCCCACCTCCCCCTTGGCACGGCGCCCTAACCTCCCCCTTGAGGGGAGGTCGAAACCGGCCTCAGCCGGTTTCGGGAGGGGGGCGCAGCTTTTCAATAAGCATTGAGCACGAAGAGGATCGTGACATACCACCCCCCTCCCGACGTTTGCCTTCGCAGGGCTCACCAAACGTCGACCTCCCCTCAAGGGGGAGGTTACACGACGTAACGGCCGGTTCCTCTTCCTCCCCAGCCCTCCCCCACAATCCGCTCACCCTCCCCCGCGACGGCAAAGGCCACATACACCCCCGTCACGCCGAGCAGGCGCCCGCCATCCGCACACACCACGCCGTTCGCCTCGGCCTGCGCCAGATCAAAGGCTTTCATGAGGACGATGCAAAAATGCTCGTGACGTCGCGAGACGCGCCCTTCACCAGCGTGCGCGATCTGTGGCTGCGCTCAGGCCTGACGCGTGCTGCGCTTGAACGCCTCGCCGAGGCGGACGCCTTCCGCTCCATCGGCCTCGACCGCCGCCAGGCACTGTGGGAGGTGCACTCACTCGACTTCGCCGCGGCGGCGGAGCGCCTGCCGCTTTTCGCCACCCGCACCGAGAACCTTCAAATGGAAGAGCCCGTCACGCTGCCTTTGATGCCGCTTGGCGAGCACGTGGTGAACGACTACCGCACGCTCAAACTGTCGTTGAAGGCGCATCCCGTTTCGTTCCTGCGCGACACGCTCGCTGCGCAATCGATCATCGAGGCGGGGCAATTGCCGGAGATCAAAAGCGGCCGCCGCATCACCGTCGCCGGCCTAGTGCTGGTGCGTCAGCGCCCCGGCACCGCGTCGGGCGTGATCTTCGCCACGCTGGAGGACGAGACCGGCATCGCCAACGTCATCGTGTGGCCAAAGGTGTTTGAGCGCTTCCGCCCCATCGTCATGGGCGCGCGGCTGATCAAGGTCACCGGCCGCGTCCAATCGGAGCAAAGCGTCATCCATGTCGTGGCGGAGCACCTGGAGGATCTAAGTCCGCTTCTGTCGCTCCTGTCCGCCGACCCGCTCGGCGACAATCACGTCGCGCCCACCGACGAGATGCGTCGGCCCATCAACACGCTGCGCCACAAGCCCAAGCCGCGCTCGCAGATGGCGCGCATGCTCGCCGCCGACCCGGAGCTGGCCGAAGAGATGCGGCAGCAATACGAAGCGACCCATGCGGTCATGCCGAAGGGCCGGAACTTTCATTGAGGATTGCACCGCCTGCCCTCTCCCCTGGTGGGAGAGGGTGGCCCTTCGCGTCAGCGAAGGGTCGGGAGAGGGGGGAGAAGCCAGCGTCCGCCCCCTCACCCGGCCGCTTGCGCGGCCGACCTCTCCCCATAGGGGAGATGTAACCACCCCGGCAGCCATCTTCGTCGTCATGCCCGCACTTGATCCGGGCATCCATTCCGTTTCCTGGTGAAGACGCAACGTAGAGCAAGCTTAACCTCCCCCTTGAGGGGAGGTCGAAGTTTGCAAGGCGGCTTGTCCGCCGCAGTAAAGGAGGGGGGCGACCTAGCCCTTGTGCTCTAAAGCTCACCCCTCCCCGAAAGCAGCTTCGCCGCTTTCGACCCTCCCTCAAGGGGAGGGTTATCCCAATGCCCGAGAGAGCCTTCCGCTCAGCTCGCCAGCCGCGGGCCGTTGCGGCCGAGTTCCGCCCGCACCGCCTCCGCCGGATCGCGGAGCGGCAGGTTGAGGCTCTCCGCCACGGCTGGATGCGTGATCGCGCCGCGATGCACGTTGAGCCCGGCGCGAAGATGCGGATCGTCGAGCACGGCGCCGAGCCCCTTATTGGCAAGCGCCAGGCCAAAGGGCAGCGTCGCGTTGTTGAGCGCCTGGCTCGACGTCAGCGGCACGGCGCCCGGCATGTTGGCGACGCAATAATGAACGACGCCGTCCACCTCAAACATTGGATCGGAATGCGTCGTCGGCCGCGATGTCTCAAAGCAGCCGCCCTGATCGATCGCCACATCGACGACCACCGCGCCCGGCTTCATGTGCTTCAACATATCGCGCGTCACCAGTTTCGGCGCGCTGGCGCCCGGCACGAGCACCGCGCCGATCACCGCATCGGCGTTGAACACCTCCTCCTCGATGGTCTCCAGTGAGGAAAAACGTGTGCGCACCTGGCTCTCAAAAAGCTCATCGAGATCGCGCAATCGCGGCAGCGATTTATCGATGATGGTGACCTCTGCGCCGAGCCCGATGGCCATGCGCGCCGCATGCGTGCCGACCACGCCGCCGCCCAGCACCACCACGCGTGCCGGCTGCACGCCGGGCACGCCGCCAAGCAGCAACCCACGCCCACCATTGAAGCGCTGCAGCGCTCTGCCGGCCGCCTCGATCGACAGCCGTCCGGCGACCTCGCTCATCGGCGCCAGAAGCGGCAGCCGGCCATGCGCGTCGGTCACCGTCTCATACGCCACAGCCGAGCAGCCCGAGCGCATCAGATCGTCGGTCTGCTCAGGATCGGGCGCCAGATGCAGATAGGTGAAAAGGATCTGGCCCTCTAAGAGCCGCTTGCGCTCCACCGCCTGCGGTTCCTTGACCTTCACGATCATCTCCGCCTCGGCGAAGACAGCGTCTGCGCTCGGTGCAACACGCGCGCCGACTTTCTCATAAGCCGCATCATCGGCCTTGATGCCGGCGCCGGCGCCGGCCTCCACCAGAACGTCATGCCCGGCCGCCACATATTCGCGCACCGCACCCGGCGTCAGCCCGACCCGGTATTCCTGCGGCTTGATCTCCTTGGGAACACCGATCCTCATAATTGCCTCCTGCCATCGCCGTTGGGCTACATGGCGCCGGAGAATACAAGAAGCTTCACGTCCATTCTCAGCAATTTCGAATACAATTTCTCTTATTCACGATTGATCTCTTCACAAAATTGGAGAAACAGGCCTATAAGCTGCACGGAATGACGCTGGACCGCATCGACCGCGCCATCCTCAACGAGCTGACGCGCAATGGCCGCATCAGCCATGCGGAGCTGTCTGCGCGCATCGGCCTGTCGCCTACTTCCTGCGCGCGCCGGCAGCGCGCCCTGGAGGAGGCCGGCATCATCGCCGGCTATGAGGCGGTGCTTGGGCTCGATCAACTCGGCTTCTCCGCCACCGTCATCGTTCGCATCACCTTGGACAGCCAGGCGGAGGACGCGCTCCGCGCCTTTGAGGAGGCGCTCGCCGCAAGTCCGTCGGTCGTCCGCTGCTTCCTGATGTCCGGCAGCGACGACTACATCGTCACCGTCGCCGCCCGCTCCATTGCCGACTTTGAGCGCATCCACCGCACCGAGCTTGCCTGCCTGCCGCATGTGGGGCGCGTCCAGTCGAGCTTTTCGCTGCGCCAGGTGATCAATCGCGGCATCCCGCCGGCGGCCTTGCAGGCCCCCGCCGACAAGGACACACCCTCCCGATAGAGCATGATCCCGAAAAGCATGCCCCGGACGCCGATCCGGGGTGGACACCGGTTTCCCGCCTTCGCGAAGCGCGCTTCGGCGGGCGAAGCGAGGTCGGATAAGATCATGCTCCAGCAAAGGCATAGAGCCTCCATTCTGATGCAGTCAGAATGGAAAAGGCTCCGGGCGCGGATCGGCCCATCCATATAGGCCGATTCATATAGGTCAGTGTTACAGACCTGTTTCGTCCACTTTGCCTCGCCTGTTGCAGCGCAACATTTCGAGACATTCGGCGGAAACAGCGCCTTGCTATGACGCCGCCATGACAGGCCGGCTTGGGGCACGAAATCGACGCCGCCGGCCCTCATGGGACGGAGCGGGCAGGCCCGCCGGAGGATCAAGAGATGCGAACGACCACACGCGCAGCCGTGCTTGAGGCACGGCAATCCATGCTCCGCGTCTGGATGACGCTGTCCGCTGTATGGGTGATGTTTTGGCTGATCATCGCCGCCGTCACCTTAGCCTCCGCAACACCGCTTGATCCGCTGATCGTTCCCTGCGGCGCCTTCCTGCCCATCGTGGCCACCCCACCTTTCGCCCTCCTCGCCATCGGCGCCCTATCCCGCCTCGCCTTTGAGAGCATTTCGGACCGCTTAGAGCGCCGGGCGAAAAAGTGGCCTCCGGTTTTTCGCTATCACCGGCGCGACCACCAAAAACCTATAGCATCAGGCGATCAGAATTATCCGCCTGATGCTATAGAGCGCCGCCGATAGTCCTTCCCCACCTCTGACCACCCGCACACGCCGACTTGACCCCGGCCGCCGTCACCGACAAATCCATCTCTTAGGTCCGGCGACAACACGGCGGCACTCGGAATGTGATGAAGACGATCCTTTGCTACGGCGATTCCAACACATGGGGCAGCGGCACGCACGACCGCGCCGACACCCGCTACGCACATGACGAACGCTGGCCCGGCGTGCTGCAAAGCAGACTTGGCGATGGCTGGCGAGTGATTGAGGAAGGGCTGAGCGGCCGCACGACCGTGCATCCCGATCCCATCGAGGGGCGCTGGCTGGATGGCTCCGCTTATTTGATGCCGTGTCTGAAGACGCACCGGCCGCTTGACGCGGTGGTCCTGGCACTCGGCACCAATGATCTCAAGCTGCGCTTCTCCGTCACGCCGACCGACATCGCCAACGGCATCGCGGCTCTTTTAACGATCATCGCGCAATCCGCCTCAGGACCGGGAGACGGCGTACCCAAAGTCCTCGTCGTGTGTCCCGCACCGATCCTCAGCCATCACGGCGCGCGCCCCGACCTCGCCGACATGTTCGCCGGCGGCTACGAGAAGTCGCTGCGGCTTGCGCCGGCCTATGAGACGGTCGCCAATGCCCACGGCGCCGCCTTCCTTAATGCCGGCGCAGTGATTGAATCGAGCGCCTATGACGGCATTCACCTCGATCTCGATGCGCAGGCCAAGCTCGGCCGCGCGATCGCTGAAGCCGTGGCGACGCTCGGCTGCTAGGCGCTGCGCCGAGCTTGATTGCGGCCCCTCAGGCCGCTGCAACGCAGATGCCTGCGACGTTGGAGCGCGAGCTGAGCCCCTTTCCGGGTCATGCGGATCACCCGCTTCTTTCCTAAATATGTCGACGGCGTTGAGCCTGTTGGAAGGGGGATCACAATGCCACGGCGCGTTCTTCGCATTGCTCTTTATGCTCTTGCAACGCTGGTCATCGTCGCCGTTGCGGGATTTCTCTGGCTGCGCACGACACCCTATTGGGCCGGGATGACGCTCTTCGCCGAGGACCGGCGCATCGAGAACTTCCGTGCCATGGACGGCGTCTTCCCCTATCGCGAAGTACCCCGAAGCGGCGCGGTCTGGGCATTCTCCAGCAATCCGAAGCCGCTTCCGGAGACCTATGTCTTTGAGGGCGAGACACGAGCGCTTGCCGCCTTCCTGAACAAGACCGTGACGACGGGCCTCCTCGTCGTCCATGACGGTGACATCACGCACGAGGAGTACAGGCTCGGCGCGGACGAGACCTCGCCCTTCACATCCTGGTCCAAGGCCAAATCCGTGCTTTCGGCACTGATCGGCATCGCGCTGGCCGAGGGCCATATCAAGAGCCTCAATGACCCTCTGGTGACCTACGTGCCGGCACTGGCGGGATCGGGCTATGACGGCGTGACGATTGAACAGGCGCTGACCATGTCGTCCGGCGTCGCCTTCGACGAGAATTACGACGACACCTTCTCCGACGTGAACCGGCTTTTCATCAACCTGGCCATGGGTACGCCGATGGAAGAGACGCTGGGCACACTTGAACGGGCGCGTGAGCCCGGCACCTATAACGACTATATCAGCTCCGACAGCATCGCCCTTGGTCTGGTGCTGGAGGCGGCAACAGGCCTGCCTGCGGAAGATTATCTTGCCACCCGCATCTGGGGTCCGATGGGAGCAGAGGCCGACGCCTTCTGGAACACCGGCCGAGACAGCCCGGTCCTGACATTCTGCTGCCTGAATGCCACTTTGCGCGACTACGCGCGCTTCGGCAGGCTCTACCTGGAGGGCGGTTCGCGGCAGGGCGTGCAGATCGTGCCGGCGGATTGGATCGCCGCCTCAACGGCGCCCAGCGCGCCGCATCTTGAGCCCGGCGACAACCCGGACTCCTTCTGGACCTTTGGTTATGGCTACCATTGGTGGGTGCCCGAAGACCCGCAGGGCGACTATCTCGCCATCGGCATCTGGGGCCAGTACATCTACATCGACGCGGTGCGCGACGTAATTATCGTCAAGACCAGCGCCGATCCCGATTTCGACGACCGTGACCATGAAAGCGTGGCGGTCTTCCGGGCCATCGCTCAGGCGGTCGCCCGGTAAGCGGCGTGGCGTCCCAGATGCTGCGCGCACGCTCAAAGGCTTGTCACGCACGCCTCACATGAGAGTGAGAGCGAGTGGGTTTGTTCCTTTAACCTTCGCGCCTAATGTCACGGCATGTTGCGCCTTGCTGCCGTCGCCCTCCTCTTTGCCGTTTTCGCACAGACGAATATGGCCGATGCCGACGTCGCGATGGAGGGGCGTAGCGCAGCAATTTTGCAAGAAACGATCACGTCCGTTCTTGAGGCCGCCCCCGGCAATTGCTGCCACAAGACGGAAGCGGTGAGCGAGAGGCCATCCGCCTGCAAGTCCGATTGCAAAATCGTGATGGCGGCGGCTTCCCCCGTACCGCCTGAGGCGCTTCCCTATCACAGCCGGCCCTATCCGAAGGCTGCGACGCTCTACAAGGCGCCCGTCGACCTGCGTCCTCCGATTTCCTGATTCCCGCCGCCGCTCCACGCGAGCGGTTCGCCCGATTGGAATCTGACGGAAACTCGGAGTAGCACTTTGCTTACGAGACAAGACCCGTTGCTTGGCGGCATGGCATTTCGCGCCATGCTGCAAGCCCCGCGCGTGCAAGCGCGGCACACTGTTGATCTCTGCAATCGTGTTCCCCTCAGCGGCGCGCAGGTGATCGTCCCTAGGCCGCAGATCCGGACGTGACCGCAATGGAGGATCACCTGACGCGACGGCGTTTCGTCGGCGCTTGCATCAGCCTTGCCGGGCTGACGCTTGCCGGTTGCGCAACCACCGAAGAGCGCGGGGCCGTGCTTGAGCCGAGGCCAATTGTCGACGAGAGCTTTGCCAAGAAATACAGCGCACGACCGCAGGAGCCCTTTCCCCTCCCTGCGGTCGAACCGACAGCCTTGGCACCGAGATTCAGACGCCAACGCGTGGCGTTCACATCCGGTGAACTGCCCGGCAGTCTGATCGTCGATACGAGCACCTTCTATCTCTACTTCGTGGAGAGCGGTGACACCGCCTGGCGCTATGGCGTCGGGCTCGGACGCCAGGGATTTGAGTGGTCCGGCCGTGCGCGCGTGGCCTGGAAGCGACCCTGGCCAACCTGGACGCCGCCTGACGAGATGATCGCCCGGGAACCCGAACTTGAGCGGTGGAGCGTCAGAAATGGCGGCATGCCGCCGGGCCTGGACAACCCGCTGGGCGCGCGTGCTCTCTACATCTTCCAAGGCGGCGTCGATACGCTCTACCGCCTGCACGGGACCAACGAACCGCACTCCATCGGCAGAGCGGTCTCAAGCGGGTGCGTCCGGCTCATCAATCAGGACGTCATCGACCTCTACGACCGCGTGAAACCCAATGCGCCAATCCTGGTGGTGTGAGCCCGGCTTCCGCGCCACAGCCGCATCACGACGTATCCAGAAGGAACGAGACCCATGAGGAAATCGACGAAGACGCGCCCTTCGGCGCGAAAGAGCCAAGCGAAAGCCAAACCGAATGCGGCGGCTCCCGCCGAAAACACCCGGCGGGACATTTTGAGGAAGGCAAGAAACGCCGCCATCGGCATCTTTATCATCGGCGGCGGCGGTATCGTGCTTGCGCGCAGCGTCAGCGGCGCGCTTGAAGAGCAGGACCTGTCGCGCGTTGAAAACGGGACGCCGACGATCGTCCAGATTCACGATCCCCAATGCTCTTTATGCAGAGGCCTTCAACGACAGACGCGGAAGGCCCTGAAGCACTTTGACGATGGTGCGTTGGATTATGTCGTCGCCAACATCAGGACGGCGGAAGGGAGTCGATTTGCTGCCCAACATGGCGTGCAGCACGTGACGCTTCTTTTGTTCGACTCCGAAGGCACGTTGCAGACGGTGCTGCAGGGACAGCGACATCACAGCCAACTGCGCGACGCGTTCCAACGGCTGTTGTCGAACTGAGAGAAGCTGCGCCGAAAAAAATCGAGTCGTGCCCTTCCTGAGAGATGGGTAACAGAGTTTACCGGAGACATGGGTGACACTTTTGGGCCTTTGCGGGGAGAGCAAAGGTGCCTTGGAAGGAGTGTCA
>JANQKG010000032.1 GCA_028281235.1 Afifellaceae bacterium
AAACCGAGTGAAGCGAGGTTGTCCGGGACCCATAACCACCAAGTCGGCGTGGGTGTTCATGGGTCCCGGTCTCGGCCTGACGGCCGAACCGGGATGACAAACGCGAGGTTGGAGCGCGAGCGGAATGCGGGAAGGGGGCCTCAGCCCGTTGGCGTGGCGTCGTCCTCGGCCGCGGCCTCTGGCGCGGCGGCCACGCCGCCATCATCCGCGGCCACACCCTCCGGCGGCTGATCGAAAACCTCCGCGGCGCCCTCCGCCGTTTCGTCGCCCTCGGCCGCTTCGTCAGCCTCAAGCAGCGCGTCGGGCCGCGTCAAATCCTCGCCGCGCGCCTGCCGCTCCGCTTCGTCACTGGAGCGCGCCACGTTGATGGTGACGGCCACCTCCACCTCAGGATGGAGCGTGATCATCACTTCGTGCATGCCGATGGTCTTGATCGCCCGGTCAAGGCGCACCTGCCGGCGCTCGATGGAGAACCCGGCCGCATCCGCCGTCTCCGCCACGTCGCGGGTGGCCACGGAGCCATAGAGCTGGCCCGTCTCGCCGGCTTGGCGGATGACGACAAAACTCTGCCCGCCGAGCTTCTCCGCCACGGCTTCGGCTTCCTTGCGGGCTTCCAGGTTGCGCGCCTCAAGCTGCACCTTCTCGCGCTCAAAGCGCTGGCGGTTGGCGTCGTTGGCCCTGAGCGCCTTGCCCTGCGGCAGGAGGAAGTTGCGCGCATAGCCGTCGCGCACGCGAACCACGTCGCCCATCTGGCCAAGCTTGGCGATGCGCTCCAACAAAATGACGTCCATCTTTGTCTCCTTGCTGTCCCACGATATGCGGTTAGGGGCGGCTCTCCGCCGTCCCAGCGTCAGTGGCTAATCCTGCCCCGGATTGCGCTTCGCTCCATCCGGGCTACGTCGCCCTGCGATTACGCGTAGCCCGCATGAAGCGTGAGCGAAATGGGGGGCTTCGGGATCATGCCCTCCCTAGCTCACGACGTAGGGCAGGAGCCCGAGAAAGCGGGCGCGCTTGATGGCGCGTGCCAGTTCGCGCTGCTTCTTGGCGGAGACCGCCGTGATGCGCGAGGGCACGATCTTGCCGCGCTCGGAGATGTAGCGCTCCAGGAGCTTCACATCCTTGTAGTCGATCTTCGGCGCGCTGGGCGCGGAGAAGGGGCAGGTCTTGCGGCGGCGGTGGAACGGCCGGCGCGTCGGCAATTGTGCAATATCAACCACTGGCGGGCGCTCCTTCCTCGTCCTCGCGCCGGCGCTCGCGGTCGCGGCGGCGGCGCTCGTCGCGCTCCTTCTTCTGCATCTGCACGGAAGGCTCTTCCTCCAGCCCCTCCACGCGGATAGTGAGGAAGCGCAGCACGTCCTCGTTGATGCCCATCTGGCGCTCCATCTCCGCCACCGCTTGATGCGGCGCGTCGATATTCATCAGCGTGAAATGGGCCTTGCGGTTCTTCTTGATCCGGAAGGCGAGGCTCTTTAGCCCCCAATATTCGGTCTTGCCGATCGTGCCTTCGCCCGACTCAATCACACCCTTGAACTGCTCGACGAGTTCCTCAACGCGCTGCGAGGAGACGTCTTGCCGGGTGAGAAACACATGCTCGTAAAGTGCCATGTTGGCTTCAGCCTTTCCTTATGCGACCCGCCTTGGCGCGGAGCCTCGTCGAAGCCTCGATACGCGGCATATGCCGCGGAAAGGCTCGTGTGACGCCTTCGAGAGCGGAGACACCGGAAACCGGAGCAATCTTGCCGCTCCTGGCGCGCGCCCGAAAGCGCTCGTCTTTCCGTTCAGCCCCCGGCCGAAGCCGGTCGCGAAGCGCGCTATCTAGAGGGTTTGCGTAAAAAGTTCAACTCCGCCGGCGGGCCGCACGACCCACAGGCTGAGCCGCCGGCGGCTTGACTTCACGCAGCCGGACGGTGTGGATCGGCGCGCGGCAACAGGGTGTTTCATGACAACAGCTTTTCTTTTTCCCGGCCAGGGCAGCCAGAGCGTCGGCATGGGCAAGGCTCTCGCCGACGCGATCCCAGCCGCCAAGGCCGTGTTCGACGAGGTCGACGAGGCGTTGGGCGAAAAATTGTCCGCCACAATCTTCGAGGGGCCACAGGACGCGCTGACGCGCACCCGCAATGCGCAGCCGGCTCTGATGGCGGTCTCCATGGCCACGCTGCGCGCACTTGAAGCGGACGGCGTGTCGATTGCGGAGCATGTCTCCTTCGTTGCCGGTCACTCGCTTGGCGAATATTCCGCGCTGGCCGCCGCCGGCAGCCTCACGATCGGCGATACGGCGCGGCTTCTGCGCGCGCGCGGCGAGGCCATGCAGAAGGCCGTGCCGGAGGGCCAGGGCGCCATGGCCGCACTTCTCGGGCTTGATTTGGACGCCGCCGCCGCCGTCGCGTGCCAGGCGGCCACCGCCGATGAGGTCTGCGAGATCGCCAACGACAACGCGCCGGGCCAAGTCGTCGTTTCGGGGCACGCATCGGCAATCGCGCGCGCAACGGAGATCGCCAAGGAGAAGGGCGCGCGGCGCGCCATGATGCTCCCCGTCTCCGCGCCATTCCATTGCGCGCTGATGGAGCCGGCAGCGGAGGTCATGGCCAATGCGCTCGCCGGCGTTCACATCCATGCGCCGGCCGTGCCGCTGATCGCCAATGTGCTGGCGGTGCCCATCACCGACCCGACACAGATTCGCCAGCACCTCGTGGAGCAGGTCACCGGCACCGTCCGCTGGCGAGAATCGATGGAATGGCTCGGCGCCAACGGCGTTGACCGCGTGGCGGAGATCGGCGCGGGCAAGGTGCTGACCGGCATGGCCAAACGCATGCTGCCCGATGCGGCGGCAAGCACGGCCGGCACGCCGGAGGAGGTTGCGGCCCTGGCGGCGTTACTGTTGGATTAGGAGGCGGCATGTTCAATCTGGAGGGCAGACGTGCCCTGATCACCGGTGCAAGCGGCGGCATTGGCAGCGCCATCGCCGAGGCGCTGCACGCGCAAGGCGCGGCGGTGACGTTATCCGGCACACGCATAGAGGCCCTTGAGGCGCTGAAGGCGAAGCTCGGCGACCGCGCTCATGTCGCCGCGGCCAATCTCTCCGACCCCGTCTCCGTCGATGCGCTGGTGCCGGAGGCGGAGACGCAGATGGGCGGCCTCGACGTCCTCGTCAACAATGCCGGCTTGACCCGCGACGGCCTCGCCATGCGCATGAAGGACGAAGACTGGGAGATCGTGCTCCGCGTCAATCTGGAGGCAGCGTTCCGCCTGGCGCGCGCGGCGCTTCGCGGCATGATGCGGCAGCGTTTCGGCCGCATCATCGGCGTCACGTCGGTTGTGGGCGTGACCGGCAATGCCGGCCAGGCCAATTATGCCGCCTCAAAGGCCGGAATGATCGGCATGTCCAAGGCGTTGGCCCAGGAGGTCGCAAGCCGCGGCATTACGGTGAATTGCGTGGCGCCCGGCTTCATCGAAAGCGCCATGACCGATGCGCTCAACGACAAGCAGCGCGAGGCGGCACTCGCTGCCGTGCCGGCCGGCCGGCTCGGAGCGGGCGCCGACGTTGCTGCGGCGGTCGCCTATCTCGCCAGCGACGAGGCCGCCTATGTCACCGGCCAGACGCTGCACGTGAACGGCGGCATGGCGATGATCTGAGTGGGGCCCACCGCGGCACGAAACTGCCGCATCGGCGGGCTTTTGGCGTGGCGTCGCGGCTGCTGGCCAAGCCGCCGGAAACGTGATAACGACCCGCGCCAACGCCCTCCCGCAGCCTGCTGTCACCGCCGGCGCCGGCTCGGCTTCACATCTGTATGTGGGTCCCGTACGATCCTGAACGAGGAATAGATTATGAGCGACAACAGCATCGAGGCGCGCGTCAAGAAGATCGTCGTTGAGCATCTCGGCGTAGAAGAGGACAAGGTCAGCAAAGACGCGAGTTTTATCGACGACCTCGGCGCCGACAGCCTGGATACGGTTGAGCTCGTTATGGCGTTTGAGGAGGAATTCAGCGTCGAGATTCCCGACGATGCGGCCGAAACCATCCTGACCGTCGGCGACGCGGTGACGTTCCTGGAGAAAAACACGGCCTAGCGGCGGAAGTTCCGTATCATGCGGCGTGTCGTCGTCACCGGGCTGGGCATGGTGGCGCCGCTCGGCAGCGGCGTTGAAGCCAATTGGTCGCGCCTGATCGCCGGGGAGAACGGCGCATCCCGCGTTGCCGATTTCGATGTCTCCGACCTTCCCGCGCAGATCGCCTGCCGCATTCCGCGCGGTGACGGATCGAACGGCACGTTCAATCCCGACTCAGCCATGGAGCCGAAGGAGCAGCGCAGGGTCGACGATTTCATCATCTTCGGCGTGGCCGCGGCCGATGAGGCGCTGGCTGATTCCGGCTGGGAGCCGAAATCGGACGAGGAGCGCTACACGACCGGCGTGCTCTTCGGGTCCGGCATCGGCGGCATCGACGGCATCGTGGACGCCGGGATCACGCTCCACGAGAAGGGTCCGCGGCGTATTTCGCCGTTCTTCATTCCCGGGCGGCTGATCAACCTGGCGTCCGGCTATATCTCCATCAAGCACGGGCTGAAGGGCCCGAACCATGCCGTCGTCACGGCTTGCTCCACGGGCGCACATGCGATCGGCGACGCCGCACGGCTGATCGCACTGGGCGACGCCGACGTGATGGTCGCCGGCGGCACGGAATCGCCGGTCTGCCGGATATCGCTTGCCGGCTTTGCCGCCTGCCGCGCGTTGTCCACCGGCTTCAACGACGCGCCGGAAAAGGCCTCACGGCCGTACGACAAGGACCGCGACGGCTTCGTTATGGGCGAGGGCGCCGGCGCTGTGGTGCTGGAGGAGCTTGAGCACGCCAAGGCGCGCGGCGCCAAAATATACGGCGAGGTGATTGGCTACGGCCTGTCGGGCGACGCCTTTCACATCACCGCGCCGGAGGAGACCGGCGACGGGGCCTATCGCTGCATGCGCGCCGCGCTGAAACGTGCCGAACTCGATCCCTCCGAGATCGATTACGTCAACGCCCACGGCACCTCCACGCCGCTTGGCGATGAGATTGAGCTGGGCGCCGTTGAGCGGGTCATGGGCAATGCCGCCGGCGCGCTCACCATGTCGTCCACCAAGTCTGCGGTCGGGCACCTATTGGGCGCCGCCGGGGCGGTTGAAGCGATCTTCTGCTTGCTCGCCATCCGCGACAATGTCGTGCCGCCGACGCTGAACCTCGACAATCCGTCGGTGGAGACCCCGGTCGACCTTGTGCCGCTGAAGGCCAAGGAAAAGCAGATCGATACGGTGCTTTCCAACTCCTTTGGTTTTGGCGGCACCAACGCGTCGCTGGTCTTCCGGCGCGTGTGACGCATGCCGTGTGAGTTGCCGCGCGCGCGGCGAGATGCTTGAACGCGGTAAACAGCAAACGAGCGAATGGCCAGACAACGCAATCGCCCCGGCGACTACGACCCACCGGACATGCCGGCCGTGTCGCCGCTGGACATGCCTGTGGAGGGGGAGGAGCTCCTAGAGCAGCCCCAGCGCCGCCGTATCGCGCCCAAGAGCCCGCGCCAGGTCTTGCAGCCGGAGGCCGCGCCTCCGCCTCCGCCGCGTTCTCAAAAGGCTCGCCACCCGCTCGTCGTGGTTCTGAACTTCTTCGTAATGGTCGCCGTGCTGATCGTGCTCAGTGCGGCCGGCGCCTTCTATTTCGGCAGCCGGCAGTTCGACGGCCAGGGTCCGCTGACGGAAACCACCAGCGTGCTCATCCAACCGGGCGCCGGTCTGGACACCATTTCCAATCTGCTGTCGCGGCAGAATGTCATCGAAAGCGAGTTCATCTTCTCCGCTGCGGTGCGGGTTTTCGGCTCAGAAAGCGATCTGAAGGCGGGCGAGTACCTGTTTCAGCCAGGCGTCAGCATGCGTGAGGTGCTCGACGATCTGGTGTCCGGACGCTCCGTCCTGCACGCCATCACCTTTCCTGAAGGATTGACGAGCCAGCAGATCGTCGACCGCCTGTTGCTCGATCCGATCCTGACCGGCGAAATCGCCGAGCTGCCGCCGGAAGGCTCGCTGATGCCCGACACCTACAAGTTCACCCGCGGCGCCACGCGCCAGCAGATGATCGATCAGATGATGCGCATGCAGGAGCGGGCTGTCGCGGACATCTGGGCGCGCCGGGTGCCGGGCCTGCCGGTCGAGACGCCGGAGGAATTCGTCACGCTTGCTTCGATCGTGGAAAAGGAGACCGGACGGGCGGATGAGCGGCCGCGCGTGGCCGGCGTCTTCATCAACCGCTTGAACCAGGGCATGCGGCTCGATTCCGACCCGACCATCATCTACGGCATCTACGGCAGCGCCGGGCCGCCGTCGGGCCACGTCATCCTGCGTTCGGAGATAGACAAAAAGACGGAGTACAACACCTATCATTTCACCGGCCTCCCGCCCGGGCCGATCGCCAATCCGGGCCGCGCAGCGCTTGAAGCTGTAGCCAACCCGTCGCGCACGGACGAGCTTTTCTTCGTCGCCGACGGCACCGGCGGGCACGCGTTCGCCTCTACATTGGATGAGCACAATCGCAACGTGGCGCGGTGGCGTCAGATCGAGGCGGAACGGCGTGCGGCAGCGGAGGCCGCGGAAGCTGAGGCGGCCGAAGCGGCAGAGGCGGGGGCCGCCGAGGAGGGGACCGGCGGCGCCGAGGAAGCCGCGGAGTAGCAAGCCGGTCCACAGGCGCCGGTGGCCTGCGGTTGACCGGCCCGGCCGAATCGATGGCTCTGCCAAAAACCACCGGTGAACGATGTCGCTGTCCAGCATGACCGGCTTTGCCCGCATCTCTTTTGAGGTGGACGAGGCGAAGTTCACTTGGGAGCTGAAGAGCGTGAACGCGCGCGGCCTGGAGATGCGCGTTCGGCTGCCGCCCGGCTTCGATCGCTTGGAAAGCGACGCGCGCGCCTTGGTGCGCCGCGAAGTCGGGCGCGGAAGCTGTTTCCTCGTCCTGCAAAGGGACGCCGGCAAAGCACGCACCGAACTCAGCGTGAATGAGGACGCGCTGGCTCTGGTTGTCGCCGCCGCGCGGCGCCTGTCAGCCGTGGAGGGCATCACCGCGCCGACCGCCGACGGCCTTCTCGCCATCCCCGGTGTGCTGCAGGACACCGGCGCGCCGCTCGACGAAGAGGCATTGGAACGCCGCGACGCCGCGATCCTCAAGGCGCTCGCCGAGGCGCTCACGGCCCTCGTTGCGGCGCGGCTTGAGGAGGGTAAGCGGCTTGCCGCCGTACTTGAGGATCAGCTTGCCGCGATTGAGCGCATGGTGGAGGAGGCCTCGGATGTTTCGGCCGAAGCACCGGAGGCTCTGAAAGCGCGCATCCGCGAGCAGGTTGCGCTCCTGACGGAGGAAAAGAACGGCCTCACGCCGGAGCGCCTCCATCAGGAGGCCGTGCTCGCCGCCACACGCGCCGACGTGCGCGAGGAACTCGACCGGCTCCGCTCCCACATCGCCGGCGCGCGGGAGATGATCGATACCGGCGGCGCGGTCGGCCGCCGCCTTGATTTCCTGGCTCAGGAATTCAACCGCGAAGCCAATACGTTGTGCTCAAAGGCGTTTGACCGCAGATTGACGGCTCTCGGGCTGGAGTTGAAAGCGACCATCGACCAGTTCCGCGAACAGGTGCAGAATTTGGCATGAGCACCGACCCGATTCAGCTTTCCCGCAGGGGGCTGATGCTCGTCCTGTCCTCGCCGTCGGGCGCCGGCAAGTCGACGCTGGCAAGGCTGCTTCTGTCGGAGGAGCGGGAGCTGATCCTCTCTATCTCCGTCACCACGCGCCAGCGGCGGCCGAGCGAAGTCGACGGGCAGCACTATCACTTCATTGGTGAGCCGGCTTTCCTGCGCATGCGCGACAACGGCGAGCTGCTGGAATCCGCTGAGGTGCACGGCAATTATTACGGCACGCCGCGCGAGCCGGTGGAAACGGCGCTCGCGGAGGGCCGGGACGTGCTCTTTGACATCGATTGGCAGGGGACCGAGCAGCTTGCCGCAAACGAGTCCCTGTCCGGCGACTTGGTTCGCGTCTTCGTTCTGCCGCCTAATTTCAGCGAGTTGAAGGCGCGGCTGGAGCGCCGCGCGGAGGACAGCACCGACACGATCAAGAAGCGGCTCGGCAATTCGCGCACTGAGATCGGCAAGTGGACGCAGTACGACTACGTCATCGTCAACGAGGATCTCGGCGAGACCTTCCCCATGCTGCGGGCGATCCTCAGGGCGGAACGAATGCGGCGCGAGCGGGTCGTCGGGCTTTCGGAGTTTGTCGACGGCTTGCTTCAACAGGCCGGCGAGATGATTGAGGGGCCTGCATCAGCCGCAGCGGAGCCCATTGCGGAACCCGTCGCGGAGCCCGGATCAACTCCCGACGCGGAGCCCGGATCAACTCCCGACGCGGAGCCCGTCGGCGAGCCTGCCGTGGAGCCCGGCGAAGAGGGCAGCGAGCCTTAGAAACGCTTCGACCGGCAGCTGCTCGGCGCGTAGCGTGGCGTCGATCTCCGCCGTTTCCAGGATTGCCTCCGGTTCAGGCCAGAGCGTCTTGAGGCTCGATCGCAGCATCTTGCGCCGCTGGCCGAAGGCTGCAGCCGTCACCGCTTCCACAGCGCCGACCGGTAAGGGCTCCGCGTCCGGTTTCGGCTCCAGCCGCACCAATGCCGAAGTCACCTTGGGCGGTGGCGTGAAGGCACGCGCCGGCACTTGGAACTGGATTGCCGCGTCGGCCCGCCACCCCGTCAGCACAGCCAGTCGGCCATAATGCTTTGACCCGGGAGTTGCGACGATGCGCTCCGCCACCTCCTTTTGGAACATCAGCGTCATGCTCATCCAATAGGGCGGCCAAGGCTCCGCCGACAGCCACCCGATAAGCAGCGGTGTGGCGATGTTGTAGGGCAGGTTGGCGACGATGCGGAGCGGTCGAGCCCCCGCCAGCGCCGCATAGTCAAAGTCGAGCGCATCGCCCTCCCGTATGTCCAGACGTCCCGGCGCGGCGGCGGCGATGGCCTCAAGCGCCGGCCGCGCGCGTCCATCGCGCTCAATCGCCGTCACCTGCTCCGCGCCTTCAATAAGCAGCGCGCGCGTCAAGCCGCCGGGCCCGGGGCCGATTTCAACCACATGAGCGCCATCGAGCGGCCCGCCGGCCCGCGCGACCCGGCGCGTCAGGTTCAGGTCGAGCAGAAAGTTCTGGCCAAGCGCCTTCCGCGCCGCCAAGCCATGCGTGGCGATCACTTCACGCAGCGGCGGGAGCGCGTGAAGCGCATCCGCGTCGGTCAAGAATTCGCCTCGGCGCGCGCCAGCATGTCCGCCATTTTCAACGCAGCAATCAAACTACCGGCGCGCGCCCTGCCGGTGCCGGCAAGCGGCAGCGCCGTGCCGTGATCGGGCGAAGTGCGGATGAACGGCAGCCCAAGCGTCACGTTGACGCTTTCGTCGAAAGCGAGAGTCTTGATGGGGATGAGGGCCTGATCGTGATACATGCATAGCGCGGCGTCGTAGCTCTCACGCGCCTCATCATGAAAGAGGGTGTCGGCGGAGCGTGGGCCGCTCGCTGAAATACCGGCCTGGCGGAGCGCCTCCGCCGCCGGACGCACAATGGTCTGATCCTCGTCGCCGAGCATCCCCTCTTCGCCGGCATGCGGATTGAGCCCGGTCAGCGCCAGGCGCGGGCGCACGATGCCGAAACGGCTGGAAAGCTCCCGTGCGACGATCGTGCCCGTCTCAACAATCAGCTTGATTGTCAGCCGCTCAGGAACCTCCGCGAGCGGGATGTGGACAGTGACCGGCACGACGCGAAGCGCAGGACCGGCCAGCATCATCACCGGCGTGGCGGTGCGCCCAAAGAGCTCTTCAGTCAGCGTGCCGAGATATTCCGTGTGCCCGGGAAAGCCGAAACCGGCCGCATCGAGCGCCTTTTTCTGGACCGGATTGGTGACGACGGCCGCCGCGGCGCCTGAGCGCACCAGCGCGACCGCTTTGTGGATCGATTGCACCACGGCGCCCGTGTCGCCGGAATCGACCTGGCCCGGCGCGCCGGCCAGGCGGGGCGCCTCGGCCATGCAGGGGATCGCTTCGGCAAAGACGGTCGCCGCCTCGGCGGGGGAGGCGGCGGCAACACGGATGGTCTTTCCCATTTTTTTCGCACGGCGGACCAGCACGTCGCTGTCACCGACAAAGATGAACGGCGGGATATGCGCGGTTTCCCGCGCCAGCCAAGCCATGATCGTGATGTCGGGGCCGATACCCGCGGGCTCGCCGACCGTCAGCGCCAGCGGCTTGCGCCCATTCTTCACCGGTACTCGATGACGGCGTCGGAGCGTAGGTCCCGCAGATAGCGGCGGGCAAGCAAAGCGCCGCGCTCGCTGGACAACTCCTGTCTCGCCTCCACGGCCGCCTCCGTCTGTCCGGCGATCTCGTTCTTGGCGCACACGCCGAGGAGCTCATAACCCTCTTTGATCTGGTTCGGCTCAGAGATGCCACCCACATCAAGCTCCGCCAATTTGTCACGAAGGTTGGGCGGAAGCTGACTCTCTTCGCGCCGTACAGGCTGCTTCACAACGATCCCCGGCCTGCCGGCGACCTGCTGCAGCGTCTGGTCGCAGCCTCGAAACTCGCTGCGGAACGCGGCCGCTTCGCGCCGCTTCTGCGCCTGTGTGCCGGAGCCTGCACCCTCCGGGACGACGAAGACGATCTGCTGCACGAGGTATTCCGTGGCCTTCCGGTCCTGCTCCTCCGCTTCGCGCCCGGTGAGTGCCGCCGCGACGTCCTGGTCAGTGATGTTCACGGTGGCGCGGAAGCGGCTGCGGACGATCCGTGACCAGCCCAGATTGGCGCGCAAGAAGTCCTTGAACGTCTGAGGATCAAAGCCCGACTGACGCATGGCCTGGCTGAACTGCGCCGGAGACAGCTTGGCGGCGCGCGCCCTGTTGGCAAACTCCGCCTCGACTTCGTCATCGGAGACCTGGACGCGCCGGCGCTGCGCCTCCTGCACCATAAGCCGCTCGTCGATCAGTTGCTCAATCGCAGCCTTCTCGCCCTGCTGGCCGCGCGTGAAGGTCCGCACCATCCTAGTGCGCTGCTGCACGTCGTAGCTTGTGATGGGCTGATCGTTCACCAGCACGCGAATGGAGCTTTGGCTCCAGGCGGGGCTCGGCTCCCAGATCAGTAGGGCGGCGAGGCCGGCAAGCGCAGCCGCAAGCGGCGCGACCTTGCGTGTGGAATGTCCGGCCGCTTTGGTGGGCCGGCGAGTGAACGTGGTCATGCGAGCGCTCCGGGCGCTGAAAATGCGAATCGGGCCGCCACTTTAGCCGCCATTCTGTCGAAAATCCGGCGTTTTGCGCATGGCTGGGTTACTCTGAATCCGGCTGCAATTGTGAGCTGAATGTGCTGCCGGTCAACGTGCGCAGGTTGAAACGGAAGAAAATCTGCTGCTCCGAGGCGAGGTCCGAATAGGGGTCCGTCGTCTCCGAATAGACGGCGGAGAAGTCGAAGCAGTCGCCGCCATAGGCAAGGCCGAGGCTACGCGAAACCGCCGAACTGCGCTCAATGTCATAGACCAGCGAGCCGAGCACCGACCAATTGTCCACGAACTCGATGGAGGCGGAGCTGCTTATCTGCTGGCGCTCCTCGAAGATGCCGGCCGATTGGCTGGTGCGATAATAGGCGTAGCCGATGGACGCCGTGCTTGCGCCATAGGCGCCCGTGGCGCTGATCTCCGCGCTGTTCACATCAAAGTCGCTGCTGTCGAGCCGCGCCCGCGCGGTTGCCGCCACGCCAAGCCCGGTATTGACGGTCACGCGCCCGACGAAGTCGGATTCGTCATTCTCAAGGCCGGAGCCCACGCCCGTCTGAGCGTGGTCCTGCAAGGCGAACGAATTCTCCCCGGCAAGCTGGAAGGACTGGCCGAGCAGGGCGTCTACGGAGGCGCCGTTGGGTAAGAGACCCTGGTAGACGAAGCCGAGATTGGCGCGCACACCGCCCTCCTGGCGGTCGTAGCCGGAGAATTTGTCCCAGCGGAACAGCGTGGTGTCGTCGAGCACCAGGCTCTGGGAATCCTCATTCGGCAGGTCGCCGGGATGGGCTTCGTCCGGCCGCACGATAATCTGCGCCTTCGGGCCGAATGTGTGCACCGTAGAGCCAAGCGTCGCCAGGAACGGCCACTCATATTCCACACCGACCGCCGGCATGGCCCGCGCCAGAACGCGGCTGTCGGAAAGTCCCGCGGCACGATCGTCTGACGCCACCCAGTATGAATCGGCCTGCAAGTAGCTGAACGGCGTGATCAGCTGGCCGCCTGGGGCGATGAACCGCCGCCGCCAGCTGACGCGGCTGGTGGCGCGGGTGAAGGTTCCCGCAACGCCGGCATAGAATGCCGCAAACGGCGCAGGCGGATTGCGCAGATCGCTCTGGTCGCGCGTCAGGCTGGTGAAGTTTGTGTCGACCCGCAACTCGCCGCCGAGGATCGGCCGGCCGACGAGGTAATTGTGGTCGAGAACCGGGTGCACCAGCGGCTGCTCTTCCTGGTCGTTGTGCACAAATTCGTCGACGGTCGTGGGATCGCCGTCGTCGGGCAACCCTTCCACCGTGTTCTCGCGCTGCACCTGAAAGCCGTAGCCGCGGAGCTCAAAATTGTTCGTCTGGCTTGAGCCGGCCAGATAGATGGTGGAGGCGAGGTCACTGCTGCCGGCGCCCGATATACCGTAATCGCGGTTGAATGTGCGGTCGGTGACCGCATGGAGGTCCCAGCCAAAACCCCAATTGTCGCTTAAGGCGAAATCGCCGGTGGTGCGCAGGCTGCCGCGGAAGTCGCGGTTGCCGCTCAAGGGCTCGCCGTCTTCGATGAAAGCGTCCTTGTCGCGCTGGAATATCCCCGCCAGCCGGATCGAGTAGGCGCCGTTCATCAGGCGATGCCGCCATTGCGCCTGAGCGAGCACGCCCTGCCGCGTCAGGAAGGTGGGCGAGAAGGTGATGTCGTAATTCGGCGCCAGATTCCAAAAAAAAGGCACCGTGACGCCGGAGCCGATCGCGTCGCCGTTGACGACGGAGGGAAGCAGAAAGCCCGTCTTGCGCCGCACGCTTGGATCGGGATGGAAGAACGCGGGCGCATAGGCGATGGGTATGCCCAAAAACTCAAGCCGCGCATGCCGGTAATAGACAGTGCGCTCCTGGCGATTGTGGATGATGCGCGCCGCCCGGATTTGCCAAAGCGGCGGTCGATCAGGATGCTTCAGGCAGGTCTTGCAAGCTGTGTAGGTGCCGCGGCGGAAGATCGTGACATTGTCGTCGCGGCGCTCCGCCTCTTCCGCGGTGAAGCGCGCCTGCTCCGGCGTGATGATGTTGAGGCTCTCCAGAAACCCCTCGCCGAAATCGTCCGTGATATCCAGTCGTTCGGCGGTGATGACATGCCCGCTCGGCTCCAGCATGCGCACGCCGCCGGAGGCGATCAGACGGCCGGATTTCTGGTCGTATGTGACCCGCTCCGCGTCGACGACATAGGCACCATAATAGAGCTGGACATTGCCGATCGCGGTGACCGTCTCGCCATCGAAGTCGTAGACAAGCTCGTCGGCTTCAAGGAGCAGCCGCTGCGTTGCGGGATCGACCGCGCCGTCGCTAAGGCCCTGTGCTGCCGCCTGCGCACTCAACCCGGCGAGGATGAGGCCGGCCGCGCACGCCGCTATCAGGCCGCAGGCGCCGGATAGACGGGCGATCAAGTCCCGACCCACACACGCAACGAAGAGCCTCACCCGTCCTCCTGATAGAGCAGCGCGGTTGCGCCCAACAGAAGCGCAACGCTCGGCGGCAGCCACGCCGCCAGCACCGGATTGATGATGCCGTTGCTCCCGAGATCGCTGACGATCTCACTCAAAGCATAAAGCAGAAACCCGACAACGGCACCAGTAAGGACAAGCCACCAGACCCCGCCGCGGCGGGTCAGACGCAGGCTGACTGTTGCAGCGATCAGAACCATGGCAAGCAGCATGAGCGGCCGGTTCAGAAGCGCGTGATAAGCCACTGTGAAACTTGCCGGATCAACGCCCGTCCGCTTGGCCGTTTCGATGAAACCCGGCAGCGACCAGATGGAGATCGCCTCCGGCGAAACGAAGCTGCGCCTGAGTTCCTCCGCGCGAAGCCGCGTGGGAACGTCATAGCGCTCCACCTGCTGCTGCGCGGTTGTGGCCGACATGAGGAGGGCATCCTTCAAAGCCCACCGATCCCCTTCAAATGCCGCACGGGGGGCGGACGCCTTCTCAAGAAAGTCGCCGTCCTGGTCAAACACGAAGGCGGTGACGCCAAACAGCGTGTCGCCGTCGGCGCTGGCGGAGCCGGCATGCATGATCGACTGCCGGCCTTCGGCGGTCTGGCGGAACCAGACGCCCTCCACCCGCGGTGCTTGGCCGGACAGTTCCGCTTCAATCACCTTGGCCCGCTCCTTCATGGAAACGGCGAGGGGATTGAAGAGGGCAGTGGAGAGGACACCGAAGGCGAGCGCCACCGCAAAGGGCCCGCTGAGGAACCGCCACGCGGACACGCCGCTGGCGCGCGCCACGACCAGCTCCGACTTGCGGGAGAGGTCGATGAGGCTGATCACCGCGCCGAAAAGGAAGGCGAACGGCAAAAGGCCGTCGAGCAGAATGAGCCCATGCATTGCGGCCAGTCTCAGCCCGAGAAAGGCGGTAAAATCCTCCTGGTCGGCGTGCCGGCGAACGACCTCAAGATACTCCGCCAGAAGCGCAATCAGGCCGACGGCGACCACGATGATCGCCAGCGTGACGAAGAACCGCCGCGCAATGTAGAGACTGAGCCGGCGCACGATCATGGCGATTCCACCGTCTCTTCCACCATCTCTGGGGCACCGCCCAATCGGCGACCGATCAGGCGTCGCACAGCACCGGAAACGGCGTCCGCCATGCGCTCCACAGGGGGCATGAACCAGGCGCGCGTGTCATGCAAATTGGCGTAGATGCCGAACGCGATCCCCGACAGCGGTATGGCGTAAAGGAACGGGATTGCGGTCGCCACGTTGCGGCTCGCCGACAACGCCGCATAGCCGGCGGCGCGAAACAAAAGGCAAAGCACGACGATGGATACGGTCGTGAGGCTTCGGCTTTGCCGGTTGGTGCGCGGCCGGCTGAGGAAGGCGAGCGCGACAAGCGCGAACACCAGCACATAAAGCGGCGCGGTGATGCGGTCGTGAAGCTCTGCGCGTGCGCGTAAGGGGAAGCGGTCGAGATATTGGTCTTCCGTCGGTGGGTCGAGCAAGAAGAGGGTGGAGCGCTCCATCGCCTTGAAGACCGGCACTGCATCGGCCGGTCCGAACTGGCGAAGATCGAGCGCATAGGTCTCGAATGTGACAACGCCGGCGTCGCCTCCGCCGTGATCGTCCCGCACGAGATCACCGTTCTGCAGCACCAGGAACGGCCCGCCGGCCTGCTGAACCAGTAGACCGCGCCGCGCGGAGAACGTCCGGGCTTCCTGCGTGTCCCGCACATCGCTGATGAAGACATCGCGAAAGCCGCCGTCGGCCGACCGCTCTCGGAAGCTCATGGTGAGTCCTGCCTCCAATTCGCGAAACCCGCCGTCCTGGACCAGCGTCGCGATCACATCGGCCCGCACGCCCGCAAGGATGGTGCGGAAACCTGCAAGGCTGGCCGGCGCCACGACATTGTGGAATGCGATCAGCACCACAAAGAGCGCCGCACCGAGGGCGAGGACCGGGCGGCTGATGGCTTTGCCCGACGCGCCGGCCGCCGAGATGATGGGGAGTTCGCTGTCGCTCGTCAGGCTGTTCAGCGTTACGATGATCCCAACAAGCAGTGCGATCGGCGTGACGATCTGCACCAGAGCCGGCAGACCCAGCCCGGTCATCAGCAGGAACACCCAGATCGCCTGCCCCTTGGCGGTGACGACGTCGAGCTCGCGCAGGACCAGCGTCACCCACAACGCAGCGGTCATCGCACAGAGCGTCAGGAGAAAGACCTGAGTCGTGCGGCGCAGGACATATCGTTCAATCAGCGGCATGCTCGCTCCACCGCTAGTGTCCCGAATCTGAAGTTCGCATCATTGTTCAGCTCGCTCCGAACGAACTTCAGATTCGACAAGGACACTAGCAAGATATTGAATCTACAGTGTGGTTTTAGGGTTTGAAGTTCCTATGATGAGCCCGCTGGAACAATGACAGGAACTTCAAACCCACCACACTAGGGAGTCGCGTTGATCCTTAGCAGATCGCGCAAAATAGCGGCACAATCGGGCAGACTTTGGTCGTGGGCACGGGATCAGGCGCCTGCCCACCAGCGGCGAATCTGCCGTCCCTGGCGCGCAAGTGCTGCCTCCACCACGCCGTCGAACGCCGGCGGCCGCCCCTGAAGGACGAGTCTGTCGAGGATGACGAGGACGAGCAGCGTCAAAAGCCAGGCGATCAGCACGTCGCTGAGGAAATGCCCCCCAAAGGTGAGGCGCGTGAAGGAGACCGCGACCGCAATCACCAACGTCGTCGCCAGAATCGTCGTCCGCCAGTGTCTTGGAACCACGAAGGCCAGCGACACCAGCCAGAATGCCGACGAGGCCTCGCCGGAGACGAACGAGCAATTGCGGGCGCATTGATCGGATATCGCCCAGGCTTGGGAGAAGACCGCCTCGCCGCCGAATTCTGTGATCTCGCGCGGCCGGGCGCGCCCCCAGAATTCCTTCAAGATGCCGTTCACGATGAGGCCGGGGCCGAGGATCAGCCCCCCAAGGCCGAAGAGACTTGCGCGTGGCGTCACCAGGAGCCGGCTGTCGGGCGCGACCAGCTTGATGAGCGGCGGCGCGGCGAGCGCCAGGCCGACGACCCAGACTGCGATGCTACCGATCTCACGCACGGCGCCTTGAACCGCCGAACGCTGCGCGCTGAATCCCTCCGCCGGGTCGAAGAACAAGGCGCTCACCGCGAGGTCCAGGCCAGGCCACGCGACAAACAGCAACGAAACCAGCACCAGGAGTGTGGCGGTGGCGACGAGCGGTTGCGCACGGACCTGCCACCACAACGCGTGGGCGATACTTACCGAGGATCGATTACGGGCCGGTCGTCGCATCCGCGTGGTCCTAGAGGTTCGGGCCGCCTGACGCCAGCCGGCGCAGCCATTGCCGGCGCCGCCGGCTGCGTTGCCGAGCGGCAACACAGCCCGCCGTGACGCCAAAACACGTGCTGTTTGCGGATGCAGACGATTGTGACCTGGGAGCCAAACGGGCAGTATCCGGCTCAATAAAGGGGGGTGCATGCAGGCGCTACGTCGGAATCTGCTCGGGGCCGGTCTGGCTGCGCTGATGGTCTCCTCGGCTATGGCCGCGGAACCGGAGACAGCGTGGGAGAAAGCCGGCGAGCCGCTGCAGGCGACGGGTGCCTTTGTTGTGCCGCCGCCTTCGGGAATGGCGTTGGGCGCACCGGACCTTGATCGGGCCTATGCGCGCTATGAGGATCACAGCGCCGGCGGGATTTTGAGCGAGGTCCGCCTGGGCGTTCTTGGTTTCTGGCAGGACAATTCGGAGTCGGAGGAGGGCGTCTACGTATCCGGTCAGGTGCTTTTCGACCCGTTCGTGCGACCCTTTGACAACTGGTTCCTCAACGTCTTCCTGCGCCCGCGGCCGCATATCGGCGGTTCCGCTTCACCTGACGGCACCGATCAGCTCTTCGCCGGCGTCACCTGGACGGTGCCGCTTTGGTGGAACTTCTTCCTCGACGCCTCGTTCGGCGGCACGGTCCATAACGGCCCGCTGTCCGGCGCGGAGGTGTCGCTCGGCTGCAGTATCCTGTTCCGCGAGAGCATCGGCCTTGGCCTGAACATCGGCGACCATTGGAGTGTCATTGCCGCCGCCGACCATTCCTCGCATGCCGACCTCTGCGACGGCGAGAATGACGGCCTGACCCATGTCGGCGTCCATTTCGGCTACCGGTTCTAGACGCAATTCGCGCGTCGTCACGCAGCCTGGCGCCTATCAACTGCCAACATGACTTGACGCGGGGTAGCGAAGCCCTGCTATCCGTCATGTCTTGCCCGCTTGCTCCCACCGAAGAGGCATGACAATGGCCGCGCGCGCCGAGATCAAGTTCGTGAAGATTGCCGAGCCGAAATCCGGCTCAGTAGTGCTCCTGACCGACCAGAACCTCAAGCTGGGCTCAGTGAGCGGCGCTTTGGTCGGCAAGATCGGGGACGCCTTCTCGCGCGCCGCTGCCGCCGCCAAGTTCAAAGGCAAAGCGACGAAATCGCTGCAGCTTCTGGCCCCGGCCGGAATCGACCTGGATCGGCTCGTGGTCGTCGGCCTTGGCGAGCTGAGGAAGGTGACGGCTCAGGACTGGCTGAAGCTCGGAGGAGCGATTGCCGGCGCTGCCGGCGGCGAGGGCGAGACCACGGTGCTCCTTGAGAAGCCGGCCGGCAAGCCGATCACGGCGGCGGAAGCGGCCGACGTGGCGCTCGGCATCGTGCTGCGCAGCTACAATTTTGACCGCTACAAGACCAAGAAAAAGGACAACGGCGACGACAAGACGCCCAAGTCACGCCAATACACGCTCGCCGTGCCCGATCCGCGCGCCGCGAACCGTGCATGGACGGCCGCGCAAGCAGTGGCGGAAGGCGTGGCGTTGGCGCGCGATCTGGTCAACGAGCCCGCCAACGTCCTGGGGCCGGTGGAGTTTGCCGACCGGCTGAAGGGCCTTGCGGAGCTCGGTGTCGATATGGAGATCCTCGGCGAGCCTGACCTGCGCAAACTCAAGATGAATGCGCTTCTCGGCGTGGCACAGGGGTCGGAGCGGCCGCCGCGCGTTGTCGTGATGCGCTGGAACGGCGGCAAGGCCAAGGATCAGCCCGTCGCCTTCCTCGGCAAGGGCGTCGTCTTCGATACCGGCGGCATCTCCATCAAGCCCTCCGCCGGCATGGAGGACATGAAGGGTGACATGGGGGGTGCTGCGGCCGTCTCCGGGCTGATGCACACGCTTGCCGCGCGCAAGGCTAAAGTGAACGCCATCGGCATTGTCGGGCTGGTGGAGAACATGCCCGACGGCAAGGCGCAACGCCCCGGCGATATCGTGACCTCCATGTCCGGGCAGACGGTTGAGGTGATCAACACCGACGCGGAAGGCCGGCTCGTGCTTTGCGATCTCCTGACCTACGTGCAGAGGAACGACAAGCCGGCGGCAGTAGTGGACCTGGCGACGCTGACCGGCGCCATCATCGTGGCGCTTGGCAACCACAATGCCGGGATGTTCTCCAACAACGACGCGCTCTCAAATGCGCTGACCAAGGCCGGCCTCGCCACGGGCGAGCATGTCTGGCGCATGCCGTTGGCGCCCGAATACGACAAGATGATCGATTCCAAGTTCGCTGACATGAAGAACATTGGCGGCCGTTGGGCCGGGTCGATCACCGCCGCCCAGTTCCTGCAGCGCTTCGTGGAGGACGATACGCCCTGGGCGCATCTTGATGTCGCCGGCACCGCGATGGGCTCGCCCTCAACGGAGACCAACCGCTCCTGGGGCTCCGGCTGGGGCGTTCGCCTTCTCGATCAATATGTTCGGGCGAAATTTGAGGGGAAATAGGGCTCGGACCTTGAGGCGGGGCAGGGCCCACACCTCCCCCTTGCGGGTAGGTCGAAAAGGCGGCGCGTTTGCGCCGCGGGCCTGGCCGCTCTTTTTAAGTCGTCATTGCCGTCCCGGACCTGATCCGTGATCAGACCCGGCAATCCATGCCATAAGGGTCTACAATGCGACGTGGGGTCGTCTGGATGCCCGGATCAAGTCCGGGCATGACGACGGAGGGTGTTGCGCAGCCATGCCCGAGATCCTGTTCTACCATCTTGAGCGCCGGCCGCTGGAGGGCGTGCTGCCGGGGCTGCTGCAGCGCAGCCTGGAGCGCGGTTGGCACGCCATCGTCAAGGTGGGGTCGGAGGAGCGGCTGGAGGCGCTCAACGCGCATCTGTGGACCTATGATGACGGGTCGTTCCTGCCGCATGGCGCAAGCGCCGACGGCCATGCCGAGGCGCAGCCCATCTGGCTCACCACCGGCGACGACAATCCCAACGGTGCGGCTGTGCGCTTCCTCGTCGATGGCGCCGACGCCGCCGACCTTACAGGCTACGAGCGCACCGTGTTTCTGTTCGATGCCGCAGATGATGCGGGCGTTGCAAAGGCGCGCGCAGCCTGGAAGGACGCTCAGGCCGCCGGCCACGACGCCACCTATTGGCGGCAGGACGACAGCGGCAAATGGGCGAAGCAGGGGTAGCGGACGTTACTCGTCGTCGTTTGCCTTACTCCGCGGCCTCCGAGCCCTCAGCCGCCTCCAATTCCTCCGACAGATCGAGCCATTCAGACTCTGCGCGGGCAAAGGCGTGCACCTTCTCCGCCCGTTCCTTGGCAAGTGTGGTGGCCCGCTCCGGATCGCTGGAATAGAGGTCAGGCGCGGCGAGGGCGCTGTCGAGCACTTGAATCTCTTTGCGAAGCGTTTCAATCAACACTTCGCGCCGCTTGATCTTTTTCCTAAGCGGCGCCAGTGCTTCGCGGCGCTGTGCGGCAGCGCGGCGCTGGTCTCTCTGCGAGACCTGCGGCGGCGCCACTTGAGCCATGTCCTTCGGTTCCGCGCCGTCCGACCGTCCTAGAACCATGCGCCTGTAATCGTCGATGTCGCCGTCGAAGGGCGTGACGGTGCCGCCATCCACGAGCCACAGCCGGTCGGCGCAGGCCTCGATCAGATGGCGGTCGTGCGTCACCAAGATCACCGCGCCGGAAAAATCGTTGAGCGCGCGCACCAGCGCCTCGCGGCTGTCGATGTCGAGATGGTTGGTCGGCTCGTCGAGGATCAACAGGTGCGGCGACTGAAAGGCGGCGAGGCCCATCATCAGCCGGGCCTTCTCACCGCCCGAGAGACTGCCTGCGACCGTATCCATCTTCTCCGTGGCGAGCCCCATCTGGGCGACGCGCGAACGCACGCGCGCTTCCGGCGCGTCCGGCATGAGGGCGCGCACATGCGCCAGCGCGGAGCGCGCCGGGTCGAGCAGCTCAAGCTGATGCTGGGCGAAGAAGCCGACGCGGAGCTTGCGCGCGCGCGTGGTCATGCCGGTTTCCTGCTTCAGCATCTCCGCCGCCAGCTTGGCGAAGGTGGATTTGCCGTTGCCGTTCTTGCCGAGCAGCGCGATGCGGTCGTCCTCGTCGATGCGAAGGTCGAGATTTGACAGAACCGGCTTGCCCGGCGCGTAGCCGACCGACACGCCCTCCATGCGGATGATGGGTGGCGAGAGCGGCCGCTCCGGCTCGGGGAAGCGGAAGGGAATGGCGTTTTCCTGCGTGATTTCCACGATCGGCTGGAGCCTGGCGATGGCCTTCAGCCGAGACTGCGCCTGCCGCGCCTTGGTGGCCTTGTAGCGGAAGCGGTCGACATAGGCCTGCATGTGCCTGCGCTCCGCCTCCTGCTTCTGCCGCTGCTTCTCCCGCAGAATGCGCTTCTCGCGATATTGCCGCTCAAAGGAATCGTAGCCGCCGCGCCAGAGCGTCAGCCGTCGGTCGATCAGATGGATGATGGAATCGACGGCGCTGTTGAGAAGGTCGCGGTCGTGGCTGATGACGATGAGCGTGTGCGGGTAGCGCGCAAGATAGCGCTCCAGCCACATCGTGCCTTCCAGGTCGAGATAGTTGGTGGGCTCGTCGAGGAGCAGAAGGTCGGGCTCCTCGAAGAGCAGGCCGGCGAGCGCCACGCGCATACGCCACCCGCCGGAGAATTCCGCGCAAGGGCGCTGCTGCGCCTCCGCGTCAAAGCCGAGCCCGGCCAAGATGCGCGCGGCACGGGCTTCGGCGCGGTGCGCGTCGATGTCGGCGAGCCGGGCATGGATTTCCGCAATCCGGTGCGCGTCGGTCGCTTGCTCCGCCTCCGCCAGAAGCCGCGTGCGCTCCCGGTCGCCGGCGAGCACCGTCTCAATGAGGGGTTCAGGCCCGCCCGGCGCCTCCTGCTCCACGCGGCCGATACGCATGCCTTTGGGAAGCGATATGCCGCCGGAATCAGGCGCGACATCGCCGGCAAGCGCGCGAAACAAAGTCGTCTTGCCGGCTCCGTTGCGGCCGACAAAGCCCGCCTTGGCCTTGAGCGGCAGGCTGAGGCTCGCCCCCTCCAAGAGGGGACGCCCGGCAATGCGGAGCGTGAGGTCGCTGATTTGCAGCATGGAGGCAGCGTCTAGGCGACAGGGCAGCGGAAAGGCAAGGCGTTCCGGTGCATGAAACGACGAAACCCGGGCCGGGGCCCGGGTTTCGATGGTCAGGATTGGCCGCCGTCAATATTGCGCTTGCAGGAGGTCTGTCAGCCGGCGGATGGTGGCGCGGCGGTTCAGCCGTTCCGGCGCAAGCGTCGGGACCTTCAGATAAAGCTCGCCATAGCCCTCGGTGATCAGGTTCTCCGGCGGGATGGCAAAATTCTGCGAAAGCGCCACGGCCACCGCTTCGGCGCGCCGATCCGACAGAATGAGGTTGTCGTAATCGGAGCCGACCGCGTCGGTGTGTCCCTCGATGAGGTAGACCTCATCGGGGAACTCGTAGAGCACTTCTTCCATGATCTGGCCGAGCGCGAACAAAGTCGGCATCTGATCGACGCCAATCGTGGCGCTGCCGAAGGCGAAGGTGATCGTGTCGAGATCGATGCGCGGCGAGTAGGCGCGCACGTTCTCATTGCGCAGAACCTCGTCGAGCGTGTAGCGCCGCTCCATCCGCTGCACCGGCGGTGCAAGCAGCGCACGGCGCAGCTCGCGCCGCGTCGCACGGCCGAGATCGACCACATAATCGTCCTGCGGGATGCCGACCCGAGGCGGGGGCAGATCCCGCACGATCGGCGGTGCAACGTCGCCGTCGCGGGGGCGGTTATCGATCAGCACGATCTCGGTGCCGTCGGGCAGGCGTCTGACGCGACTGAGGATGTTACCGAAACGGTCGCGCACGGTAATGACCTGCACGCCGTTCCGCCGATAGACGACGGTGCGGGTGCGGCCGCCGCGCAGCTCCTGCACCTCGACGTCCTCCGCGCCATAAAGCAGGCGACCGCCTTCGTCGGGAACGTCCGGCTCCACATAGATGTTGCCTTCGCCGAGATCGAAGATGACGCGACCGCCGCGGCGCTCCACGGCCTGGCCGCGGCCTTGCGGGCCCACGCCCCTCAGCCCGGCGGGCGGTGCACCGATGACGTCCCGGAACTGATCCAGCATCCGTTCGCGCAGGTTGCGCACGCGGTTGGCCTCCTCGCGATCGCCTTGCGCCTCAAGCTGCTCTTCCACGGTCGTGTCGGGAGCCTGGGCAGGCTCAGGTTCGGTCTCCGGCGTGGGCGCGGGTTCTGGAGCGGGCTCAGGCTCCGGCTCTGGTGTGGGTGCCGGCTCGGGTTCAGGCTCTGGAGCGGGCTCGGGTTCCGGCTCTGGCGTGGGTGCCGGCTCGGGTTCAGGCTCTGGAGCGGGCTCAGGCTCCGGCTCTGGCGTGGGCTCCGGCTCGGGTTCAGGCTCCGGAGAGGGCTCGGGCTCCGGCTCGGGTGCGAGCGGCTCCTCATCTGCGGATGTGCCGCCCTCCCTGCGCCGCCGCAGCTCCTCCTGAAGCTCCTGCGCACGGTCCAGCAGCCCTTCCGGCGTTGGCACATCCGACGCTCCCTCTTGAGGCGGTGGGTCGCAGGGTTCCTCCGTGCACGGCGCGTCCTCGGCCTGCGCGAGAATGATAACCGCGGGCGCATTGCGCGTGCCGGGCTCTGCCAGCGCCAATGGGCTCCAAAGCGCCAGCGGCGCAAGCGCCCCAGCCAGCAACAGGCGGTCTAATCGCATGGTGATCGTCCTTCTGACCAAGCCCCCTCGGTCATGTCTGGAGCATGATCGCGAAAAGTGGATGCCGGTTTTCGGGCAAGATCATGCTCCAACAGAAGATAGAGCGTTTTGGCGATTCAATAAAAGACCATAGCTCTGAGTCCCGAATCGGCGACCACTTTACTTTCATCGCTCGATACGGGCAGCAATATGGCTGGGCACACGCATATGGGGTGGAACGGGAACGTCGCGCCGCACCTGCCTTACCGGCTGGAAGCCGAGCCGCTGGTAAAGCGGCAGCGCGGCGGGGTGGTCGCAGGTGCAGGTGTTGACGGTGAGTTGCGTGGCGGCGCCGGAGAATGCATCCCGGATCGCGCAACCCAGAAGCCATGGCCCGATCTTGGCGCCCGTCCATTCCGGCGTAATTCCGAAATAGGCGAGGTTGGGACTCTCTGGTGTCGCGAAATCGAGTTCGTAATAGCCGGCCGGCGTGCCATTGGCGTAGAGCACCGTGACTTCGACATCCTCACGCTGCACCTCCGCCGCCAGCGCTTCGTCGCTCATGTCGAGCCGCTCCACCCAAAGCCAATCCACCCCCACTGTGGCGTAGAGATAGCGATAGAAATGAAGCGGGATGGCCTCCGCCTTCATCAGCGCCAGCCGCGGTGATGTCGGCATAGGCGGGAAGCGGGCGGGGCGCTCCGTCAGCACCAGATAGGTGATCGTCGTCGTGACGATCTGGCCACTCATGCCTCGCCCGTAACGATCGGTGCGTCCGGCCGGCTCCCCCAATCCGACCACGAGCCGTCATAGATGCGCACATCGTCCTTGCCGAGCTCAGCCAGCGCCAGAAGCAAAGTGGCCGCCGTCACGCCGGATCCGCAGGTCGTGATCACCGGGCGGGTGAGGTCGACACCCGCATCCTGGAAGAGCGCGCGGATCTCGTCCGGCGCGCGCATACGGCCCGCATCGTCGAGCAGGCTGCCATAATGCACGTTCCTGGCGCCCGGCATATGCCCGGCGCGCACGCCCGGGCGCGGCTCCGGGGCCTCGCCGCGAAAGCGCGGCGCTGAACGCGCGTCGACCACAACATCTGAGCCCGCCCTCAGCGCTGCGCCGACAGTCTCGAAATCCACGGCCGCGGCTGCATCAAAGGTGGTGCTGAAGCGCGCTGGCTGAGGCGCCGCCGCGCCGCTCTCGAGCGGAAAGCCGGCTGCTTTCCAGGCCTCCAGCCCGCCGTCCAGCACATGCACATCCGACGCGCCGAAGATCTTGAGCATCCACCAAACGCGCGCGGCAGAGAAGATGCCCATCCCGTCATAGACGACGATCGTATCACTCTCCGAAAGGCCAAGCGCCGAAGCCGCCGCGGAGAAGGACGCCGCGTCGGGCAGCATGTGCGGCAGGTCGGTTGAGCGGTCGGCGATTACGTCGATGTCGAAATAGACCGCGCCGGGGATATGCCCGGCCAGGAACTCCGCCTTGGCGTCGCGGTTCTGATCCGGCAGATACCACGACCCGTCGACGACCTTCGTATTCGGCTCGTCAAGCCGTTCCTTCAACCAATCGGGCGTGACCAGGAAGCGGCTCATTGCCCCTCGGCGAGCGCCAGCCGAACGCGGCGGTTCTGCCGGCCCTTCTTTTCGATCTTGGTGACCATGAGCCGGCCGATCTCAGCGGTTGAGCGCACATGCGTGCCGCCGCAGGGCTGCAAGTCCACCGCGCCGTCGGCGCCGATGGCGACGAGCCGCACGCGGCCGGAGCCGGTCGGTGGCTTCACGCTCATCGTGCGCACCAAATCGGGATTGTCGGCGAGCTCCTCGTCGCTGATCCAGCGCGTCGCGATGGCATGGTCGGCAGTCACGAGCGCGTTCAGCCGTTCGGTGAGGTCGTCCTTGTCAATGGCGCCGGCTTCGGCAATGTCGAAGTCGAGTCGGCTCTCCTCCGCGCCGATCGAGCCGCCGGTCACGGGGTAGGGGATGAGCGAGCACATCAGATGAAGCGCCGTGTGCATGCGCATGTGCTTGTGCCGGCGGCCCCAATCGATCTCCGCACGCACCGCTGCGCCGGCGCCGGGCAGGCGCTCCTGCTCGGCCGGGACATGCACGATCTCCGCCTTGCCCTCGCCATAGACGGTCGTCGCGATCGGCAATGCGTTGTGGTCTACCACCAGCCGGCCGACATCACCCGGCTGACCGCCGCTGGTGGCGTAGAAGATCGTGCGATTGAGGATGATGCCGCCGCGATCGTTGACGGCGACGATCTCAGCCTCGCAATCGCGTTGGTATGGGTCGTCGCGAAACAGCGGCTCGGTCTCAAACGCCATCACTCAACATCCTCAAAAGGCACATCGATTTTGGGTTGCTCCACCAGCCATTTCGGCACCGGCAGGTCTTTTTCTCTCAGAAAAGCGGGGTCGAACAGCTTCGACGCATAGCGATTGCCGTAGTCGCAAAGCACGGTGACGATGGTATGGCCCGGGCCGAGCTCGCGTGCCATGCGGATAGCGCCGGCGACGTTCACGCCCGAGGAGCCGCCCATTACCAATCCTTCCTCCGCAAGGTCGAAGACCTGCGCGACGGACTCCGCGTCGGGGATGTGCCAGGCTATGTCCACTGGCGCATCTTCAAGATTGGCGGTGATGCGGCCTTGCCCAATCCCTTCGGTAATCGACGAGCCCTCCGCCTTAAGTTCCCCGTGCGCATAATAATGATAAAGCGCCGCGCCGGGCACGTCCGCCAGCCCAATCTTGATGTCCGCGTTGCGCCCCTTCAAGAACGCGCCGACGCCCGCGAGTGTTCCTCCGGTGCCCACGGCGGAGACGAACGCGTCGACGTTGCCCGCAGTCTGCTCCCAGATTTCCGGGCCGGTGGAATCGATATGTGCCTGGCGGTTGGCGACGTTGTCGAACTGATTGGCCCAGATGGCGCCGCCGGCTTCGGATTGGGCGAGCGCATCGGCAATGCGGCCGGAGACCTTCACGTAATTGTTGGGATTGCGATAGGGCACCGCCGGCACTTCGATGAGCTGAGCGCCGCCGAGCCTGAGCGCCACCTTCTTCTCTTCCGACTGCGTCTCCGGAATGACGATGACGGAGCGGTAGCCGAGCGCCTTGGCGACGAGGGCGAGCCCGATCCCCGTATTGCCGGCCGTGCCCTCCACGATCGTGCCGCCGGCTTTCAGCGTTCCGGCGCGCTCCGCCGCGCGCACGATCCAAAGGGCGGCGCGGTCCTTCACCGACTGGCCGGGATTGAGGAACTCCGCCTTCCCCAGGATCTTGCAGCCGGTCGCGTCGGAGGCACGGTTGAGGCGCAGAAGCGGCGTGTTGCCAATGAGGTCGAGAACGGACGGGGTGATCGGCATGGAGGGTCCCTGATAGCGGCGGAAAGGTATGTGCGCCGGCGAGGAGGGGCAAGGGAAGGTGTTCTCTCCGCAGACGCCCTCCAGGCAATCCCATTCGGCGCGTAGCGCCGCTAGAGCATGATCCCGAAAAGTGGACACCGGTTTCCCGCCTTCGCGAAGCCCGCTTCGGCGGGCGAAGCAAGGTCGGATAAGATCATGCTCAAACAAAGAGATAGAGCCGCCATTCTGATTCAATCAGAATGGACAAGGCTCTAGAAGCCGGTTTCAGCGCCCGAAGGGGCTTGCAAAAGTCTTGCGCGCCTGGCCGAGAAACGCATCGCGCGCGCCCGACGCGCTGGCGCCGGAGAGCTGACTGAGCTCCGCCTGCCGTTCCGCCAGGAGTGCTGCGAACGTGTCGACCAGCTCAGGCGCCTTGGCGAAGACGCGCTCCAGCGACCATTTGGTGATCTCCACCGCCTCCACATTGCTGACTGCGGAGACGGTGGCCGTGCGGCGATCGCCGGTGAAGAGCGACATCTCGCCCACGATCTCGCCGGGCCCGAGCGTCGCGACAATCTGCTCGCGTCCGTGCTCGTCGACAAAGTTCACGCTGACCTCGCCTTTGATGATGACGAACATGGAGCCGCCCAGGCTTCCCTGACTCATCAGTCGCGTATGGGCACGGAAAAGGGCAGGGCGGCTCTGCGCTGCCAGGAAGCTCAGCTGCTCATCGTCGAGCGGTTCCGCGAACAGCGGAATTGTGGCGAGGAATGCGCGGTGCTCCACGTCTTACGGCTCCTCCCTCAGGGGTGCTGCGCGCCCGTGGCCGAGACGTAGAGAGAATAGAGCGAAGTCGTCGCCGTGATGAAGAGCCGATTGCGGCGCGGCGCGCCGAAGGCGACATTAGCGACCACCTCCGGCACATGAATGCGGCCGAGCAACGTGCCGTCGGGCGCGTAGCAATTCACGCCGCGCCCGGCGCTCGTCCAGATGTTGCCGTCCGTGTCGAGCCGGAAGCCGTCATAGACGCCCTCGTCGAGCTCAGCGAAGAGCTTGCCCTTGCCGAGCTTGCCGCCACGCTTCACCGGATAGGACCAGATCGCGCGCGGGCAATCGGGATCGTGCGATGCGCCGGTGTCGGCGACATAGAGTACGCTCTCATCCGGTGAAAAAGCGATGCCGTTCGGCTTCACCATATCGGTGATGACTGCTTCTATGGTGCCCTTCTTGCCGGTGTCGACTCGGTAGACGTAGCAGCCCGGCTGCTCCAGCGGGCTCTTGTAGCCCTCGTAGTCGGTGAGAATGCCGTAGGGCGGATCGGTGAACCACACGGTCCCGTCCGACTTCACCACGACGTCGTTCGGCGAGTTGAGCCGCTTGCCCTTGTAGCGATCAGCAAGCACGGTGATTGAGCCGTCCGGCTCGGTGCGCGTCACACGGCGCGTGCCGTGCTCGCAGGAGACAAGCCGTCCTTCGCGGTCGCGTGTATGGCCGTTGGCATAGTTCGACGGCGCGCGGTAAATGCCGGCGCCGAAGCCGTCGATCCAGGCGAGCATGCGGTTGTTGGGAATGTCGCTCCAGATCAGCGCGTTGCGATCGCCGAACCACACGGGCCCTTCCGCCCAGCGGCAGCCGTCACAAAGCTGCTCCATGCGCGCATTGCCCTGCAGCATCGCGCCGAAACGGCTGTCGATGACGTCGACGTCCGGCTCAAACACTTTGATCGTCATGCTTCCCCCCTAGGAAAATACTCGCTCTCACTGACAATCCGGAAGCGCCCTACATGACCGCCCCAATCTGCCAAGGCACGAATTCGTTGTCGCCGAGCCCCAGTTCCTCGCTCTTTGTGCGTTCGCCGGAAGCGACGGCCAGGATGTGGCGGAAGATGTCTTCGCCCTTCGACTGGATGGTGGCGTCGCCGTCGACGACATCGCCGCAATTGATGTCCATGTCGCCTGGCATCGCCTCATAAAGGCGGGAATTGGTGGCGAGCTTGATGGTCGGCGCCGGCTTGGAGCCGAACGCGGAGCCGCGTCCCGTGGTGAAGCACACGATCTGGCTGCCGCAGGCGATCTGGCCGGTGACGGAGGCCGGGTCATAGCCGGGGCTGTCCATGAAGACGAAGCCCTTGGCGGTGACCTTCTCGCCGTAACGCGCCACGTCGGCGAGCGGCGTCGTGCCGCCTTTCGCGGCAGCGCCGAGCGATTTTTCCAGGATCGTCGTGAGCCCGCCGGCTTTGTTGCCGGGCGAGGGGTTGTTGTTCATGCTGCCGCCGTTGCGGCGCGTGTAATCCTCCCACCAGCGAATGCGCTCAATCAGTTTGTGGCCGACCTCCTCCGACACGGCGCGCCGTACCAGAAGCTGCTCCGCGCCGTAGATTTCCGGCGTCTCGGCGAGAACGGCCGTGCCGCCATACTGAACGAGCATGTCCGCTGCGTAGCCAAGCGCCGGGTTGGCCGTCACGCCGGAATAGCCATCCGAGCCGCCGCATTGGAGCGCCACCATCAGCTCCGAGGCGGGGATGTCGCTCCGTTCGATCACCGGCAGGCCGGGAAGCAGATCCTTGATCATGGCAACGGCGGTCTCCACCGTGCGCTGCGTGCCGCCGGTCTCTTGGATGGTCAGCGTGTGGAACTGGTCTTCGCCGAAACCGTGCTTCTCCTTCAGGCGGCCGATCTGCATGACCTCGCAGCCAAGGCCGACGAAGATGGCCGTCGCCGCATTGGGATGCGTTGCGTAGCCCCACAGCACGCGATCGAGGTTGTCGAACCCGTCGCCGGAATCGGCCAGGCCGCAGCCGGTGCCGTGTGACAGCGCGAATGCCCCGTCGATATGCGGATAAGCGTCCAGCATACCGGAGCGATTGACCCGGTCGGCGATCATGCGGATGACGGTCGCCGAGCAGTTCACCGTGGAGCACAGCATGATGTAGTTGCGGGTGCCCACGCGGCCGTCGGCGCGGCGCAGCCCCTTGAACGTTGCTTCTGATGGATCGCGGTACTGGACCGGCCGGTAGTCGACGCCGATCTCGTAGTTCTGGTCGTGCTCGCCCATGGCGCAATTGTGGACGTGAACGTGCTCGCCCGCGGCAACGTCTTCCGTGGCGTAGCCGATGATCTGCCCGAACTTCACCACGGGGTTGTTCTTCGGAATGGCGGCGGTCGCCACCTTGTGGCCGCGCGGAACGGGCTTGGCGACGGTCACGCCGGTCTCCGCCAAGGCGGTGCTGCTTCGCAGCGACATCGTCGCCACCACGACATTGTCGTCGGGGTGGAGGCGGATCGTTTGACGCTCCGGCGCCGCGTCGGCGCTTGTGTGTGTTTCAGTCATGGCCCTTTCCAAAGATACGGCTTGTTAGCGCGTGCGGAGCCCCTCACGCCACAATCTTTCCGTCCCCGCCGATCACACCCTTCGTCAGGATGATGTTGGCGTAGAGCCGCCGGTCGCTCGTTGCGACGACGGCGAAACAAGTCTTGGCGCGCTCGTAGAAGGAAAAGCGCTCGATGCGGCCGACCGCCACCGGAAAGCCGGCTGAGCGGTCGATGATGGTCTGAAAGTCCGCCAATGCGGCGGGGACCTCGTCTGGCTTGCCCACCACCTGCATGCCGTTTGCCGGGCTCTCCACGAAGGAGTCGAGCGGCATTACCGAAAGCACCGCCGCCAACGCCTGACTGGTATCCACGCCGTCGAGACGCACAAGCCGCTTGGCGTTACTGGTGGCGGGGTAGTTTGCGTCGACAATGACGATCTCGTCGCCATGGCCCATGGCCCGCAGGATCATCAGGAGGTCGGGGCCAAGGAGGGGGTCGATACCGAACAGCATTGTGGGAGCCTGCTTATCTGGGTTGTAGGTGCCTGCTTTGGCACGTTTGGGTAGGCGGCAGCGGGGCTGCCGTCGAAGTGTTTAGCAGACAAGTCGCATTTGCCGCGATCCGTTCGCAATTGATCACGGGGTGATCACGGCGGCGACAAAGTTTCGACGCCATTGCCGGCAAAACGAATCGTGGGGGTGGCGACGTTAGTGCGGGTAAACAATGCGGAAAGAAATCCGCTCCGAACTGACACAATTCCTGAGGCCTCCGCCAAACCCTTTTTTTACGGTGTTCGGATACCAAAACGGCGGTGGGGCGCAGACTGGTTCCGCGTTCCGTCCCACTCCCTCCTTTGGAGACACAGCGGCGGCCCATGTCCACACGCCAGCGCAAGCAGTCGAGGGTCCGGCCGCTGCTGCTGCCGTTTTCCTGCCTCCTGATCGTCGGCTACTTCGCTTATCATGCCGTCGAAGGCGATTACGGGCTCTTCGCCCTGGGGAAGCTCAAAGAGCGCGTCGCAGGGCTTGAGGCGGAGCTGGAGACCGCACGTGCTGCGCGTGAGCGCATGGAGGCACACGTGACGCTGATGCGTCCTGAGAGCCTGGAGCGCGACATGATCGACGAGCGCGCCCGCGAGGCGCTCAATATGGCCAATGCCAAGGATATAGTGATCTTTCTTGGCCCCTCCGACAGGCGTCCCGCCCGCTAAGGTAGAGCCTGCTTGAACAATCGACCTCACGGCGCGCGGTCGGATAATCGGACGTTCGCCCGCGCTAAACAAGGCCGGTCCTGGCTCCAAAATCAAAGAACAAGAGCCCCGAACCGGCCTTTTCGTGGCCGGCGGCCGTCTGATCAGCTGTCGACAAGGCGCGGGGCCGGCGCCCTTAAAAGGGCTCTTGGGCTGAGCTACCCGTCCGCTGCATAGCTGCTTTGCACAGGGATTTGTGCGCGCATCTGGCCTTTTTGCGTTCGAGATGGCGTAATTATATGTCACGAAGAAGAAGCCTACCGGAGGAAGCATATGGCCCAGAGTCAGGCGGCCGCGCGTCAGGCCGGCGAAGAGGTGCAAGTACGACCTGAGCCGGTTGCCGACGCAGAAGCGGATGACTCCAAAGTACCGGAGCTTTCCAAGGACGCTGAGCTCAGCGCCTACCGCTCAATGCTGCTCATCCGCCGGTTTGAGGAAAAGGCCGGCCAGCTCTACGGCATGGGGCTGATCGGCGGCTTCTGCCACCTTTATATCGGCCAGGAAGCCGTTGTGGTCGGCATGCAGATGGCAGCCATCGACGGCGATCAGAACATCACCGGTTATCGCGACCACGGCCATATGCTGGCCACCGGCATGGATCCGAAGGGCGTCATGGCCGAGCTGACCGGCCGCCGCGGCGGCTACTCGCGCGGCAAGGGCGGCTCCATGCACATGTTCTCAAAGGAGACGCATTTCTACGGTGGGCACGGCATCGTCGGCGCGCCGGTTCCCATCGGCGCGGGTCTCGCCTTCGCCAACAAGTACCGCGAGAACGGCAACGTCTCCATGACCTATTTCGGCGACGGCGCAGCCAACCAGGGCCAGGTCTACGAGACTTTCAACATGGCAAAGCTCTGGCAATTGCCGGTGGTGTTCGTCATTGAGAACAACCGATACGGCATGGGCACGAGCCTGAAGCGCGCCTCCGCCACGACCAATCTCGCCAATCGCGGTCTCTCTTTCGGCATTCCCGGCGAGCAGGTGAACGGGATGGACGTCCGCGCGGTCAAGGCGGCGGGCGAAAAGGCACTCGAATTTGCGCGCAGCGGCAACGGTCCGATGATCCTTGAGATGCTGACCTACCGCTATCGCGGCCATTCCATGTCCGATCCGGCCAAGTATCGCGCCCGCGAGGAAGTGCAGAAGATGCGCTCGGAGAACGACCCCATCGAGCAGGTGAGCCATCGTCTGCAGGAGAAGGGCTGGGCAAGCGAGGACGATCTGAAGGCGATCGACAAGGATATCCGCCGCATCGTCAACGAGGCTGCAGAGTTCGCGCAAGCTGATCCGGAACCCGATCCTTCCGATCTGTGGACCGATGTCTACGCCGAAGCGTGACACGGGGCGCGCCTAGCGATTTCCGGCACCAGGAGCTGACATGCCCACCAATATCTTGATGCCTGCTCTCTCGCCGACCATGGAGGACGGCACGCTTGCCAAATGGCTGGTGCAGGAAGGTGATCAGGTGGCCGCCGGCGACGTGATCGCCGAGATTGAGACCGACAAGGCGACCATGGAAGTTGAGGCCGTCGACGAGGGCCGGCTCGGCAAGATCCTGGTGGGTGAGGGGACCGAAGGCGTGAAAGTGAACACACCGATCGCTGTCATCCTTGGCGACGGCGAGGATGCCTCCGCCGCCGAAGCCGCCGCAGCGTCGGCTGCGGTCGAGGCGCCTGCGGCTGCACCGCAGGATACGCCCGCCGCAGCCAACGGCGAGGACACCTCCGACATCGCCGCACCGCCCCCGGCCGCTGCTGAACCGAGCCAAGCCGAAGAGCAGATCGAAGTCCCGGAAGGCACCGAAATGGTCGAGCTGACCGTGCGCGAAGCGCTCCGCGACGCCATGGCGGAAGAGATGCGCCGCGATGGCGAGGTCTTCGTGATGGGCGAGGAAGTGGCGGAATATCAGGGCGCCTACAAGGTGACGCAGGGGCTCCTGGACGAGTTCGGCGCCAAACGGGTGATCGACACTCCGATCACCGAGCACGGCTTTGCCGGGCTTGGCGTCGGCGCCGCCTTTGCCGGCTTGAAGCCGATCGTAGAGTTCATGACCTGGAACTTCGCCATGCAGGCGATGGACCACATCATCAATTCCGCCGCCAAGACGCTCTACATGGCCGGCGGTCAGATGGGCTGCCCCATCGTGTTCCGTGGGCCGAACGGCGCTGCCGCCCGCGTCGCCGCGCAGCACAGCCAGGATTACGCGGCTTGGTACAGCCAGGTGCCGGGCCTCAAAGTCGTGCAGCCGCATAGCGCCGCCGACGCCAAGGGCCTCTTGAAGGCGGCGATCCGCGATCCCAACCCGATCATCTTCCTGGAGAACGAAATTCTCTACGGCCAGAGCTTTGCCGTGCCCAAGCTCGACGATTTCGTGCTGCCGATCGGCAAGGCCAAGACCTCCCGCAGCGGCGACGCCGCGACGATCGTCTCCTTCGGCATCGGCATGAGCTATGCGCTGAAGGCGGCGGAGGCGCTGGCGGAGGAAGGGATCGCAGCGGAGGTGATCGATCTCAGGACCATCCGCCCGATGGACATCGACGCGGTCATCCGCTCCGTCCAGAAGACCAATCGCTGCGTGACCGTGGAGGAGGGCTGGCCGCAAAGCTCCGTCGGCTCGCACATTTCCGCCGAACTGATGACAAAGGCCTTCGACCATCTCGACGCGCCGGTGATCAACGTCACCGGCAAGGACGTGCCCATGCCGTACGCCGCCAACCTTGAGAAGCTGGCGCTGCCGTCCGTCAAGGAGGTGGTGGAGGCGGTGAAGAGCGTGAGCTATCGGTGACCCGCACATGACGGCTGAACTTGAAGGCGCTTGTCATTGCGGCGCCGTGTCGGTGGTGCTTCGGCTTGCAGGTTCGCCGTCGGCAACAGCGCTGCGCGCATGCCAATGCAGCTTCTGCCGCCGTCACGGCGCCAAAACGCTCGCCGACCCTGAGGGGATGCTGACGATAAGGGCAGCGCCCGGCATGGTCCGGCGCTACCAGTTCGGGCTGAAGACCGCCGACTTTCTGCTTTGTGCAAGCTGCGGCTGCTACATCGCGGCGATAGCGGAGGCAGGAGGCGAACAGCGTGCGACCGTCAACGCAGCCGGCGTCGGCATTCCCGAATTCTCTGGTCGTGAAGCTCAGCCGGTGAGCTATGACGATGAGGACACGGCCGGCCGGATGGGCCGGCGGATGCGGAACTGGATGCCCGTCGAAGTGCTCGAGCGTCGGCACGCCGTGGCAGTCTGATGCGAGAAGGTCCACGCATGATGCAAAGAGCACGCCGGCACGCCATTTATGCCGATCTTGAGGAGCGGCCGCACCTGCTCGTCGGAGACCGATAGATGCCCATCAACATCCTCATGCCCGCGCTGTCGCCGACCATGGAGGTCGGCAACCTCGCCAAATGGCTGGTGAAGGAGGGCGACCAGGTCTCCGCCGGCGATGTGATTGCCGAAATCGAGACCGACAAGGCCACCATGGAGGTGGAGGCCGTCGACGAAGGCACAATTGCCAAGATCGTTGTGGCGGAGGGTGCCGCGGATGTGCCGGTTAACGATGTGATCGCAGTGCTTGCAGGCGACGGCGAGGATTCTTCGGAGGCCGCCTCGTCCTTCGAGGCTTCGCCGCCCACCGGCGGCTCCGCACCTCAGGATGAGGCGGGAGGAAAGAACGGCGGCGACAACGCTCTGACGAAGGCCCCACCCCAAAGCCCTCACCCTGAGGTGCCGCCGAAGGCGGCCTCGAAGGGCGAGGGCGCTCCCGCTCCCAAGCAGCCCAACGGAGACGGCCGCATCTTTGCCTCGCCGCTCGCCCGGCGTCTTGCGGCTGAGAACAAGCTCGACTTGGCGCTACTGAGCGGTTCCGGCCCGCATGGGCGCATCGTGCAGCGCGATATCGAGGCGGCCCTTACGAGCGGCATTGGCAAGGCTGCGCCGGCTGCGGCACCCGCCGCCGCCCCCGCTGCCGCGTTGCCGCAAGGCATGGCCGACCAGCAGGTCCTGGCGCTCTACGAGGAGGGCTCCTACGAGATCGTCCCGCACGATTCCATCCGCAAGATCATTGCCAAGCGCCTGGTCGAGGCGAAGACGACGATCCCGCACTTCTACCTCACGGTCGATTGCCGCCTCGACAAGCTGTTGGCGCTGCGTGCCGATATCAACGCAGCAGCGCCGGAGATCGATGGCCAGCCGGCCTACAAAGTCTCCGTCAATGACATGGTGATCAAGGCGCTGGCCAAGGCGCTGATGGCGGTGCCTGACGCCAACGTCACCTGGACGGAAGGCGGCATGCTGAAGCACGCCCGCGCCGATGTCGGCGTCGCCGTCTCCATACCCGGCGGGCTGATCACCCCGGTCGTGCGTCACGCGGAGACCAAGACGCTTTCGGAGATCGCCAACGAGATGAAGGACCTCGCCGCGCGCGCACGCAAGAAGCGTCTGGCACCGGAGGAATATCAGGGCGGCTCTACGGCTGTGTCCAATCTCGGCATGTTCGGCGTGAAGGATTTTGCCGCCGTCATCAATCCGCCGCATGCGACAATCCTGGCCGTCGGCGCGGGCGAGAAGCGCGTTATCATTGAGGACGGCAACATGATCGCCGCTACGATGATGAGTGTGACGCTGTCGACCGACCACCGTGCTGTCGACGGCGCGCTGGGCGCCGAACTGCTTACAGCGTTCAAACGCTACATCGAGGCGCCGGCGGGCATGCTGGCGTGATTACCAACGTCTCAAGTGACACGAACAGGAGGTGCGAATGCCGACGATCAAGCGCAGTGCGGAAGCCATTTGGAAGGGCGGCGGCCCGGACGGCACCGGAACGCTGACCACCGATAGCGGCACGCTGTCGGGGACCGCCTATTCCGCCGGCATGCGCTTCGGCGACGACAAGGGCACCAATCCCGAAGAGTTGGTCGCCGCCGCGCATGCCGGCTGCTTCAACATGGCGCTTGCGTTCGGCCTCACCGGCGCCGGCCACGCGCCCGAAGAGCTTACGACCACCGCCGTCGTGGCGATTGAGAAGGACAATGGCGGCTGGACCATCAAGTCCAGCGCGTTGACGCTGAAGGGCAAGGTGCCCGGCATGACCGCCGATGCGTTCAAGGAAGCAGCGGAGGGCGCCAAGGCCGGCTGCCCCATCTCGCGGCTTTATGCCGGCGCTGAGATCACGCTCGACGCGGAGCTTGTGGGCTAAAGCGGTCAACGTACAGGCTCCTCGTTTGTCATCCCGGTTCGGCCATAGGCCGAGACCGGGACCCATGAACACAAGCGCCTTAGAGGTGGCATGGCGCTGCCGGCTCGATTCCGCCGGTGGTTATGGGTTCCGCACAAGCGCTAAAGCGCTTTGCGGAATGACAAAGGAGAGGGTGTGCGACTGGGCTCTCCCGCATTTCGCTTTCGCTTCATGCGGGCTACGAGATCATCGCGCCTCGTAGCCCGGATGGAGCGAAGCGCAATCCGGGAAAGTGATCGGTAGAGGGCACGGCGCGCCACTTTCCCCTTGCGGGGAGGTGTGGCGCCGTATCCGTCTCTAAGCCTTGGCCTCAGCCTCGATTATCTGACGTGACGCGCGCCGGTTAAGGGCGAGGCGGCGGACGAAGGCGATGATGAACAGCCCCGTCAGGATCAGGACGATGGTCGGCGCCGGCGCGCTGTCGAGGAAGAAGCTGAGATAGGTGCCGAGCAGCATGGACGCCATGCACACGCCGACTGCCGTGAGCATCATGGTGCCGAAGCTGCGCACCACCAGAAACGCAATCGCGCCCGGTGCGATCAGAAGACCGATGGCGAGGATCAGCCCGGCGGCGGAGAGCGTGGCGACGATCGTCAGTGACAGCGCCGCCAACAACCCGTAATGCAGCCAGCTCGCTCTGAGGCCCGACGCCTGCGCCTGCGCCGGGTCGAAGCTGTGCAGGAGTAGATCACGCCACTTCGCGAGGATTGCGGCGGAGACGCCGAGCGAGATCAGACCGGCCGTCCACAATTCGTCCGCCTCCACGCCCAGCATGTTGCCGAAGAGGATGTGATCGAGATGCGCGTTCGTCTCAATCGAGACGTAAAGCACAATGCCGATGGCGAACATGCCGGAGAACACAACCCCCATTACCGTGTCGCGTTTGACGCGGCTGTTTTGCGACAGATAGCCGGTGGCCAGCGCACAAAACATGCCCGCGGCGAAGGCCCCGAGGATGAGCGGAAAGCCGAGGATGTAGGCCAGGACAATGCCCGGCAGCACCGAATGGCTGACCGCGTCGCCCATCAGCGCCCAGCCCTTCAGAACGAGGAAGCAGGAGAGAAGTGCCGTCGGCACGGCGACGATCATGCAGATGAGGAAGGCGTTCTGCATGAAGCCGAAGGTGAACGGCAGAAGGAGCGTTTCAACGTTCATGCGAAGCGCCTCCGATGTCTGCCAGCGTGCCGGCTTGCGGCTGTCGGCTGAGCGCGTAGGCTGCTCGTTGGCGTGACGCGATGAGCCCATGCTTGGGTGCAAGGACGAAGGCGGCGAGGAAAACCAGCGTCTGCAGCGTGACGATGATGCCGCCGGTCGCTCCATCGAGGAAGTAGCTCACATAGGCGCCGATGAAGCTCGTCGCCGCGCCGATAACGACGGAAAGAAGAACCAGCCGCGGAAACCGGTCCGTGAGCAGATAGGCCGTGGCGCCCGGCGTCACGACCATGGCGATCACCAAAAGCGCCCCGACCGTCTGCATCGCCGCCACCACCGAGGCCGACAGAAGCATGAAGAACACCGCCTTGAGCACGCGCGGCCGCAAACCGATGGAGCGTGCGTGGTTCTCATCGAAGAAGGTGACCATCAGGTCCTTCCACTTGGCCAGAAGCACCGCCAGGGAAACGAAGCCGATGATGGCGAGTTGAAGCGTGTCCCCCGGCGAGATCGCCAGGATGTTGCCCATGGTGATGGTCTGGATGCTGACGGAGATCGGGTTCAACGATGCGATGAACAGGCCGAGGCCGAAGAACGAAATGAAAATCAGCCCGATGATCACATCGATCTTCAGGCCGGAGCGCTCCGAAATGAAGAGCATTGCACCAGCGGCCAGGCCGCCGGCGGCAAATGCGCCGAGCGCGAAGGGGAGGCCGAGTAAATAAGCGCCTGCCACGCCCGGCACCACCGAATGCGCCAGCGCATCGCCGATGAGCGACCATCCCTTCAGCATCAGATAGGCGGACAGGAACGCGCAGACCCCGCCCACGAGGGCGGAGACCCACATGGCGTTGGTCATGTAGGAATAGCCGAACGGCTCAAGCAGGGTGTCGATCACTCCTCACCCTCGCTGCGCACCGTGCGCTCGCCATATTGAACGAAGGGCCGCTCGTCGTCGGTGAGGATGGTCACTTCGCGCGTGTCGGTATCGTCGTGCAGCGCGTCGCCACCGAGCGTGAAGTGACGCAGCACACCGCCGAAGGCACGCTCCAGATTCTCACGCGTGAAGGTCGACTTGGTGGGACCGAAGGCGAGAACGGTGCCTTTGATCAGGATCACCCGGTCGCAGAATTCCGGTACGGAGCCGAGATTGTGCGTGGAGACGAGCATGACGCGGCCTTCGTCGCGAAGCTCGCGCAGAAGCGCCACGATCTGCGCCTCGGTCTTCACGTCGACGCCGGTGAACGGCTCGTCGAGCAGGATGACCTGGCCGTCCTGCGCCAACGCTCGCGCCAAAAACACCCGTTTGCGCTGCCCACCCGACAGCTCGCCGATCTGACGATGGCGATAATCCTGCATGTCGACCCGGTCGAGCGCCTGATCGACGGCTTTTTGGTCAGCGGCCGATGGGCGGCGCAGAAATCCCATATGACCGTAGCGGCCCATCATCACAACGTCCTCAACGAGGACCGGGAAGCTCCAATCGACCTCCTCAGATTGCGGGACGTAAGCCACCAACCGGTCGCTCAAGGCCTGCCGGACGGAGCCGCCGAGCAGCCGGATCTCACCTTTGGCAGCGGGGACGAACCCCATGATCGTCTTGAACAGCGTCGACTTTCCCGCGCCGTTGACGCCCACCAGCGCGGTGACCGTGCCACGGGGAATTTCAAAGCCGACGTCGAAGAGGGCCGTGTGCCCGTTGCGATAGGTGACGGTGACGTCGTCGGCCACGATGCCGGGACCAGCGCCGGCGGCTGGCGTCTGCACCTGTTGTGCGATGTCGCGCGGTGTGTCGAGCATGGGGTTAGCTTCGGCGTACATGACGCGACCCAGCCGCCGTTCGGCGACCGGCAAGCTGCGCAATGCGGGCCTTAAGTGCCGGCCCGGCGCGTCAGTTCACAGCGGCATTCAATCCTTCTGCGATGGTTCGTGACGTGACTGTGAGGAGATCCAGATAGGTCGGAACCGGCCCGCCGGGCTCGCTGAGCGAGTCGACATAAAGCACGCCGCCATATTTCACGCCGGTCTCGCGCGCGACTTGCTCAGCCGGGGCCGTGCTGACGGTGCTTTCGCAGAACACGACGGGGATATCATTCGTCCGAACGCCGTCGATGACGCTGCGCACCTGCTGCGGTGTGCCAACCTGATCGGCGTTCATCGGCCAGAGATAAAGCTCCTTCATGCCGAAATCGCGGGCGAGATAGCTGAACGCGCCTTCGCAGGTGACCAGCCAGCGCTCGCTTTCGGGAATCTGCGCGATCTGCGCGCGCAGCGGCTCGATCGTGGCCCGCAGCCGGTCCTTATAGTCACCGGCATTCTTGACATAGATCGCGGCGTTCTCCGGATCGTGCTCGGCAAAGGCTTCGACGATGTTGTCGATGTAGATCAGCGCATTGTCGAGGCCCATCCAGGCATGCGGGTTGGGCTTGCCCTCATAAGAGCCGGACGCGATGGAGATCGGGTCGATGCCGTCGGTGAGCGTCACGGAAGGCACGTCATCGAGATTGGCGAGGAACTGCTCGAACCAAAGCTCAAGGTTCATGCCGTTCCACAGGATCAGATCGGCGTCGCTGGCGCGCACAATGTCCTGCGGGGTGGGCTCGTAGCCGTGAATTTCTGCACCCGGCTTAGTGACGGACACCACATCGGCCGCGTCGCCGGCGACATTGGCGGCCATGTCGGCGAGCACGGTAAACGTGGTCACGACCTTTAGCCGGCCGTCATCGGCAAAAGCGGTTGTTGCGATGCAGGCAAGCACCGCCGCTGAGGCGAGCCGCAGGAATGGCTTGGTCATTCATCTCTCCGATGCCCGTCGATTGCGTTCGAACGTAATGCAAATGCGAGCTATTCGCAACAAGGGTGCGATTTAGTCGCACTCCGAGATCCCTGGCCGAAAATCCTGGCCGAAAATCCTGGTCTGGCTCGGTCGGTCTTTTGGCGGGGAAGGGCGGAAAGCAAAACGCCCCGCGAACGGGGCGTTTTGAGTGGAACATGAGCAGAGGCCGTAGGCTTACTTGCGCTTGCGCCCGCGGCCCTTCTTTGCCGGCGCCGCCTTGCGGCCGAGGCCCATGCGCTTCGCCAAATCGGAGCGCGCTTTCGCGTAGTTCGGCGCTACCATCGGATAGTCACGCGGCAGGCCCCACTTGGCCCGGTATTCGTCCGGCGTCATGCCGTAGGTGCCCTGCAGGTGCCGCTTGAGCGACTTGAACTTGCGGCCGTCCTCCAACGAGACGATGTAATCGGGCGTCACCGACTTACGGATCGGCACCGCCGGCACGAGCGGAACCTGCTCCGGCTCAGCCGCTGCGGCCGGGGCACGCACAAGCGCGGTGTGGACGTCCTCGATCAGTTTGCTCAGCGCGCCGGCGTCAACGGTATTATTGCTCACATAAGCAGAAACAATATCGGCGGTGAGTTGCACGATATCTTCGCGGTCAACAGCTTCCATTTCTTGTCCCTTTGTGAAGTGCCGCAGCCTTGTGGGAAATTCCAAGTGCAGCAATGGCATTGGATTACTTCGCAACCAATCGCCATGCAAGAATGGTGTTAAGGAAACTTGTGAACATAACCTCAAGGCCAAGGGCTGCTGGAGACAATTTCTCGCGTTAAAATAGAAATGACGTGCTAAGGACGGTCTTTTTCAAGTTCAGGCCGAGCTGGCGGCGGGAATTTAAGCGAGGCTGATCTAGGAAAATACACGGAGCCTCGCGGAGCGATCCCGGATCATCAGACGCGCGCGGCTGGCATTTTCAGATGGGCTCTTAGCCGGCTTTTCTGTAACTGGCCATCGCGCGCGCCGCTTGGGCGACGTCGCTCCATAGCTCGCGCATCTCCAGCGTCGCTGGCCCGGCCTTCTCAAATTCGGTGACCGCCTGCCCGGAGGCAAGTGCGTGCGCATAGACCGCACGCTGCGCCACCGCGCCGCGCCACACAGGCGCGCCCATGTCGCGGATGGATTTCCGCGCCGCGCTGACGATCGGCGATTCCAGAATGCCGCGCTTGGGCGGCACCGCATTGAGCGCCACGAAGAACGGCCGCCGAACGCGCCTGGCCGCGGCGATCGTATTGGGCACGGCAGAGAGGTCGAACAACGCGGCGCGCGTGGGGATCAGCACCAGCGTCGCCACACGCATGATCGCCGCGACGGTTTCGTCGGCTTGCGGGGGGCCGTCGATGAACGCCCACTGGACATTGCCGTTGCTGCGCGCGGTCTCCAGCACGTTTTCAAGCTCGTCGACATGGCAAGAGACGTGCAGCGGCGTCGCCGATTCACGGAGGCCGTGCCACACGCTAAGCGAACCCTGCGCGTCGGTGTCGACCAACAAAGCAGGTGCGTCCGCCGCGTCGGCCAAGGTGGCCAGATTGACCGCGAACGTGCTTTTTCCCGCCCCGCCCTTCTGCGAGGCGATGGCGACGACATACATCCGTCTCAGCCCAGCCCCAAGTTCATCCTACAGTGTATACTAAGCAGCGGGCAAAGCGCCACGCAGGACGTTAAGGGCCGGGTAGCGCTGCTGTTCTTGGGGCTCCGCCGTGTCGGTCAGTTGCGCCATTTGATTGAGCAGCCGACGGAGGGAACCTGGTCCTTCGGGCCCTGACCGGTCTTTGCGATCTGCAGCATGGCCTCCAGCAGCTCGCGCGTCTCGTCGCCCGTCGGCGCGCCGGAGCCGGCGCTGTCGAGCCGTCCGTGATATCTGAGTGCGCCGTCGCGATCGAACCCGAACAGGTCAGGCGTGCAGACCGCGCCGTAGGCGCGGGCTGTTTCCTGTGTCTCGTCAATCACATAGGGAAAGGTCATGCCGTGCTCGCCGGCAAAGACCTTCATGTTGTCGAAGGAATCGGCCGGGTAGGTCTCCGTGTCGTTCGGCATGATCGCAACGCAGCCGATTCCGGCGTCTCGCAGCGTGCGGCAGTCCTCAACCAGGCGCCCGATGATCGCTTTGACGTAGGGGCAGTGATTGCAGATGAACGCGACCAGCGTCCCCGCCTCGCCGCGAATGTCGGCCAGGCCATATTGACGGCCGTCCGTTCCCTTCAGATTGAAATCGATGAGCTGCGTGGTGCCCTGGCTTTGATCGGACTGCGTCGGCATCTCTACCTCCCCTGGAGCATCCACTAGGGGAGGTGCCACTCCGTGCGATCGGTTTCAAGCCGGGCGAGGCCGATTGGTCCTAAAGCATCCAGGCGACGAACAGCACCTGGGCGGCGATCACCATGGCGACAGCGCCGCCGCCGACCACGAGCCCCAGGATCTCTGAGAAGCTGGCTTGGCGAGATTGGGCTAGATCGGTCATCGTGACGCTCCCGTTACGCGTTCAAATCGTATGAGAGCTTCCTAAAGTCGCCGCATTTCAGCCGAATTTCGCCATCGAGGGGATCGTGTTACGTGCACGCGGGCAGCATGAAACATAAGCCCGGCCGGGAAGGGGCCGTCCGGCCGTGTTGCGACGCGCCAAGGGCATGGCGGCCGCGCCGCAAAAATCTTGTTCCGAAACTGGAAACGGTCCAATTAAAGCGAAGACAGGTGTGGGGCGTGAGGACAATGATGCACAAATCGAAGCTCTTGGTCGCAGCTTTTGTGATCGCGGGCGGGCTTGGCTCGCCGGCCTATGCGGAGGGCAGCCCTGAGGAGGGCCGCAAGCTCGCTGCCGAGCACTGCGCCCAATGCCACGATATTGAGCCCGGCGGCGCGTTCAAGGAGTTTCCGCCGAGCTTCGCTTCAATTGCCGTGTTCCGCTCGCGCGAGCAGATATATGCGCGTGTCGTCTTCCCGCCGACGCATTCCGGCATGCCGGAGATCGCGTTCTACAATTTCAGCGAAGACGAGACCGCTGATCTGATCTCCTACATCGTCTCGCTTGAAGAGAGCTTGTAGCGTTCAGGGAGCGTTCAGGCGCTATCTCCGAAGGTGCCTCCCGACGGCGCGGAATGCTGCGCCCGGTAGGGGAGACACCAACATGCGTTTCTTGCGCCCACTCGCAGCGGCAATGGCCCTGTCAATGGCCGCCGTACCTTTTGCTGCAACAGCGGAAGCCGGCAAGCGCCATCATCGATACGATCCCGGGCCTGCGATCGTCGCCGGCATCTTCGGCCTGGCAGCGGGCGCCATGATCAGTGGCGCGCTGTCGCAGCCGCGGTATCGCTATTACGAGCCGGGGCCTGTCTATGTTGCTCCGCCTCCGCCCCCGCCGGTCTATCACCAGCCTGCGCGGGTCTATTATGAGCGCCCGGCACCTTGGACGCCGGCCTGGTATGCCTATTGCGACGCCCGCTACCGGTCGTTCGACCCGGCGACCGGCCACTTCCTCGGCTATGACGGCCGCTACCATTTCTGCCGGTGACGCAAGGCCAACAGTCAACGACCTCTTCGCGAGGCTGAGTCGGCTCAGCCTCGTGCGACAGTTGCCGGACCCGGGGGAGCGGCGGCCTCGGTCTGGCACTGTCGCGCCGACGGAGCATTGGTGAGCCCTCAGGGGATCGAACCCTGGACCTACTGATTAAAAGTCAGTTGCTCTACCGCTGAGCTAAGGGCTCGCGAGGGTCCTATGGAAGGGGCGGGAGGTGGTCAAGCCTAAGAGGGCTCGCTACCAAGTAACATCACCAAGATGGATGCCGCTCAGGCGTCTTCCAGCGCCTGCGTTTCGCGCGGCAGGCGCGTCGGCCGAAGCAGGAAGGCCGGCACATGGTCGGCGAAGCCCACGGCCTTAGAGGAATCCTCCGCCGGCGGTTCTTTGCGCGCTCGCTTGTTGCGTCCGCCCTCCGATTTCGGCTTGGCCTTGCGGCCCGCGTCATCTGACGCAGCCTGCCGCCCGCTGCGACCGCGCGACCGCCCGCCACGCCGCGATCCGCGCCGCGGCTTCTCGTCTGCCTCAATATCGGCGACCGCAGCCTCCGCCTCGGCCGGCGCGCCACCGGGCAGATGCTCGATGGGTTTGCCAATCAGCTTCTCGATCGAGGCGACGTATTTCGCATCCGGCTTGGTGACGATCGTGAACGCTGCGCCGCTGCGCCCGGCGCGCCCGGTACGCCCGATGCGGTGCACATAATCTTCCGAATGCGTCGGCACGTCGAAATTGAAGATGTGGCTGACCGCCGGGATATCGAGCCCGCGCGCCGCCACGTCGCTGGCGACCAGGAGCTTGACCTTGCCGTCGCGAAAGCTGTCGAGCGTCTTCAGCCGCGCATGCTGGTCCATGTCGCCATGCAGCGCGCCGGCCGAATAGCCATGCCGCTCCAGCGAACGGTGGAGCGTCGCCACGTCGCGCTTTCGGTTGCAGAAGACGATGGCGTTGGTGAGCTCCGTCTCCGCGTCGATCAGGCCGCGAAGCGTCGCGCGCTTCTCGTGCGGCTTCGCCCCCGACGAAACGAGCTTCTGCGTGATCGTGTCCACGACGGAAGAGGGCTTGGCGACCTCCACGCGCTCCGGATTGTGCAGGAAGCGGTCGGCAAGCGCACTGATCTCCGGCGGCATGGTGGCGGAGAAGAACAGCGTCTGCCGCGTAAAGGGCAGAAGCTTCACGATTCGCTCAATGTCGGGGATGAAGCCCATGTCGAGCATGCGGTCCGCCTCGTCGATGACGAGGATCTCCACGCCGGTCAGAAGCAGCCGGCCGCGCTCGAAATGGTCAAGCAGCCGTCCCGGCGTGGCGATCAGCACGTCCGCCCCGCGGGTGATGATCTTGTCCTGCTCGTCGAAGGAGACGCCGCCGATTAGGAGCGCTACGTTGAGTTTGTGGTTGGCGCCGTAGCGGGCGAAATTGTCCTGCACCTGGCTCGCCAGCTCGCGCGTCGGCTCCAGGATGAGCGTGCGCGGCATGCGGGCGCGGGCGCGGCCCTGCTCCAGCAGCGTCAGCATGGGAAGCACGAACGACGCGGTCTTTCCGGTGCCGGTCTGGGCAAGGCCCAGCACGTCGCGTCGCTTAAGGACGTGCGGGATCGCTTGTTCCTGGATGGGTGTGGGATTGGTGTAACCAACGGCCTGAACGGCCGAAACGACCTTGTCGCTTAGTCCAAGTGTATCGAAGCTCATGAAAATCCGTGGCCCGTCTTCGCGGAACGAGAATCATCGCGGCGGGCGGTTCACATTGCGCTGCAACATAGGAAGAGTACGCGCGGAGTCAAGGCGGGACGGCGGCAAGTCGCGGGTATTTCGGGGCTTTTGGATAACAACCGTGTCCCCCGGCGATCACGCGCTCACAAGATGCCAACAGGAGTGCGCGCATGACGACACGCGCATGACAGACGACCCTATGATGGCCGCATGGAATCTCGCATGCGACCATCACGGCGGTCGCCAACCTTCGCCAAGGGCAGGCTTTCGCCAACGTGAAGCGCGAACGCGCGAAGCGTTGGATGCTTTTGCCCTGAAATTGCCATCAATGCTCTCGGGCCGTTATCGGGCCGATGAGAAAAAGCAATTATCAACAATAGGTTAGAAGATTCCAAATTCGTGAGAGACGCGGCCGATTTGCCGTAGCCAAAACATGGTTAATGCGCTACGTGTCGATCGAACTCGATTTGAAGGGGCCCCCAAGATGCTGCGCTTTGTTGCTTCCGCTTCCGCTGTTGCGCTTCTCACCGGCGCTGCCGCTGCTGCGGATATTCCACCGCCGATCACGGTCGCACCGCCTGTCCTGACGGCGCCGGTGCCTATCGCCTTTAACTGGAGCGGCTTCTATTTCGGCGGTCACGGCGGCTATGGCTTCGGCAGCGGCACGATCGACGATGGTTTCGTGGCCGGCGGCCAGATCGGCGTGAACTGGCAATATGACAGCTTCGTCATTGGCGCTGAAGGCGATGGCAGCTGGGCGGATTGGGGCGCCGCTGACGCGGTCGGAAGCGTGCGCCTGCGCGGCGGCATCGCGTTTGACCGGTTCCTCGCCTACGCCACCGGCGGCGCGGCTTTCCGCGACTTCGACGATGTCGGCTGGATCGCTGGCGGCGGCGTGGAATACGCCGTGGCCAACAACTGGACCGTCGGTGTCGAATATCTCCACTACGATTTCGACGGCGATGACGCCGATGTCATTCGTGGACGGGTCAGCTATCTCTTTAGCGGCCTTTAAGATTTCCGCTTCCGCGGATCATAGAAAGCCCGGCCTTGCGCCGGGCTTTTTGCTGGGCTGACGTCGTACTCATTTGTCATCCCGGACAGCCTCGCTGCACTCGGCTTCCGGGATGACAAAGCGAGAGGGGTGCGCAAGCGAGCCTCCGCCGGGCTGACCATTCTCCGTCGTCATTGCCGGACTTGATCCGGCAATCCACAAAGACTGTCTGGAGTGCGGGAGCACACCGGAATGGATGCCCGGGTCAAGCCCGGCATGACGACAGCAAAGGTGTTTCAGCAAGCTGTCCGGAGCCGGCGGAACCTCGTGTCAAACGTCGATCAGCTCGTCGTCAGCGAATTCCGCGTGTTCCTGAATGAAGGCGAAGCGTTCCTCCGGCTTGGAGCCCATGAGGCGCGTGACGGTGTTCTTGGTCAGCACGATCTCATCGTCGACAACGTCCACCCGTAGAAGCAGGCGTTTCGCCGGGTCCATGGTGGTGTCGCGCAATTGCTGCATTGGCATCTCGCCCAAGCCCTTGAAGCGGCTGGTCTCCACCTTGCCGCGGCCGGTGAACTCCGTCTTCAGCAGCACCTCCCGATGCGCTTCGTCGCGGGCGTAGAGCACCTTCGGCCCCTGCGCGAGGCGGAACAGGGGCGGGACCGCGAGATAAAGGTGGCCCTGCGCGATCAGCTCCGGCAGCTCGCGATAGAAGAACGTGATCAAGAGCGACGCAATGTGCGCGCCGTCCACGTCGGCGTCGGTCATGATGATGACCTTGCCGTAGCGCAGATCCTCTTCGCGGTAGCGGGTTCCCGTGCCGCAGCCCAGCGCCTGCAGAAGGTCGGCGAGCTGCTGGTTCTGCGCGAGCTTCTCGCGTCCGGCGCTGGCGACGTTGAGGATCTTGCCGCGTAAAGGCAGGATCGCCTGGGTGGCGCGGTCGCGCGCCTGCTTGGCGGAGCCGCCGGCGGAATCGCCCTCCACGATGAAGAGCTCCGTATCCTCGCGCGACGCCGACGAGCAATCGGCGAGCTTACCGGGCAGCCGCAGCTTACGCGTCGCGCTCTTGCGGGAAATCTCCTTCTCGCGACGCCGGCGGAGCCGCTCCTCCGCCCGGTCGATCACCCATTCCAGGAGCCGATTGGCCTGGTTCGGTGAGGCGGCGAGCCAATGGTCGAACGCGTCGCGGACAGCGTTCTCCACGACGCGTATGGCCTCCACGCTGGCCAGCCTGTCCTTGGTCTGGCCGACAAATTCCGGCTCGCGCAGGAACACGGAGAGCATCGCGCCGCACGAGGTCATGATGTCGTCGGACGTGATGATGGAGGCGCGCTTGTTGCCGGTCAGCTCACCATAGGCCTTGAAGCCCCGCAGGAGCACGCTCCTGAGGCCCGATTCATGCGTGCCGCCCTCCGGCGTCGGCACCGTGTTGCAATAGGAGCGGGCAAAGCCGTCGCCGGCGAACCAGGCGATCGCCCATTCCGCCGAGCCGTGGCCGCCCTGGCGCTTGGTCTTGCCGGCGAAGATTTCGTCGCCGACCAGCGTCTCTCCCCCAAGCTGCTCAGCCAGATAGTCCTTCAGCCCACCGGGAAAATGGAACGTCGCCTTCTCCGGTGTCTTGCTCTTGGCCGGGATGAGGCTCTTGGCGCACGACCAGCGGATTTCCACGCCGCCGAACAGATAGGCCTTGGAGCGCGCCATGCGGAACAGCCGGTCGGGATCGAAGCCGGCATTCTCGCCAAAAATCTTTGGGTCGGGATGGAAGCGAATGCGCGTGCCGCGGCGATTATGGGCGCTGCCGGCCGCCTTGAGCTTGCCGGTCGGCTTCCCGCGCTGAAAAGTCTGGCGATAGAGCTTGCGGTCGCGCGCGACCTCCACCTCCAGCTTGTCGGAAAGCGCATTCACCACCGATACGCCGACGCCATGCAGGCCGCCGGACGTTTCGTAGACCTTGGAATCGAATTTGCCGCCGGCGTGGAGCGTGGTCATGATCACTTCCAGCGCCGACTTGGTCTTGAATTTCGGGTGCGGGTCGGTGGGGATGCCGCGGCCATTGTCGGTGACCGTCAGGAAGCCGTCCTTGGCCAGCTCCACCTCGATCCAATTGGCGTGACCGGCGACGGCCTCGTCCATGGAATTATCGATGACTTCCGAGAAGAGGTGGTGCAGCGCCTTCTCGTCGGTGCCGCCGATATACATGCCGGGCCGGCGGCGCACCGGCTCCAGGCCTTCCAGCACCTCAATGTCGGCGGCGGTGTAGCCGCCGGGCTTGGACGGCGCGCCTTTCTTGCGGCCTTTGCGCGATGTGCGGCCTTCCGTCGGCGCGTCGTCGGAAGCGGTAGAGAACAGGTCTGGACGGTCCATGGAGGCCATGTGATTCAGGCGATTCGGTAAACAGTCTGCCAATTCGGCATGGCCTTAGCCAAGAGCCGCAAGCTGCCGGATTTCAAAGTTTTTTGGGCGGCAGGGGCGCCCGGCGCGGCTCCGGCCGGGCGCACAATTAAGCCAAACCGGCCGCCGTCGCAAAGGTTGTCTGTCACATGAATCTCGGGCCGCCGGCTCGCGCTATCGTACAGGAACGCCGTTCAGCCCGTCGGCGTAGATAAGCAAAAGGAAACGGCCTGCCGGCATGGTGTGCACCGTGGCGACAGGCCGTCCTGAAATCGGGTGTGTTAGGCGTCCACCATTTCTGTCGAGGGCCGGTGCGTTTTGGCCCCATCAAGACACCCCGTCGAACCCTTGGTCTCAGTGATTTCTCATCAGCAGCTTGGCTGAAACGCATGCTCCGCCATCTTGGATGCTCGCGCATCGCATATGCGGAGCCACATGCAGACAAGCTGCATACAACGCTGATTCAATTGTCCTTAGGGTCTGCCGATTTCGCGGGCTGGCGTGCCAACCTACGAGATCGGCTTATGTCGGTCCGGAGGTGTCATTTTCTTAGACCTCCTTTGCGCATCAATCGTGACTCGAATCCTACCCGCCGTTCCGGTCAGGTCAAGTCACGTTTTCACAAGCGGTGGATGAAGTGGCGGCCAAGCCGGGAGGACAAAGGTGAGGTCGGTTCTTGCCGGCCCATCCCTGGATGACGCTTCGCTTCATCCGGGCTACGAGGCCGCGGCCTTGTAGCCTCCGGCTTAGGGGTGAGTTGTGGGCGGCGACGCTACGCCGCGCGTCCCCCAAGCACGTCGTCATGCCCGGACTTGATCCGGGCATCCATTCCGTAGCGTCGACGACAACTGCACTAGTGGCGGCATGGATTGCCGGGTCAAGCCCGGCAATGACGACAGAATAGAGGCATCCCCTTCATCCCGGCGTTCGACGCTTCTGTGCCGCACGACCGATTGTCGGGCCTTGAAGACAACGCTAGGCTGATCTCAATCGCCAATCGAGTAGGGGAGGTTTGCATATGTTGAGGGCCCTCACGAAAACAGCGGCGGGTGTCTGTCTTGCGGGACTTCTCGCCGGCGCCGCGCTTGCAGAGGTGGTCTACCACCGCGGCAATGATGCCGATCCCGAGACGCTTGACCAGCACAAGACATCGACGGTCTCAGAAGCGCACATCCTGCGCGACATGTATGAAGGTCTGGTGATCTACGACCCGGAAGCGCGGGTGATACCCGGCGTCGCTACCGAATGGTCCGTCTCCGATGACGGATTGGTCTATACTTTCACGCTCCGCGACGACGCCAAATGGTCGAATGGCGACGCGGTCGTCGCCGACGATTTCGTCTTCTCGCTGCGCCGTATCCTGACGCCCGACACCGGCGCCAAATACGCCAACATTCTCTACCCGATCAAAAGCGCCGAGGCGATCAACAAGGGCGACGTCATGCCGGACACGCTCGGCGTGCGCGCGGTCGACGCCACGACGCTTGAGATCACCTTGGAGAATCCGACCCCGTTCTTCCTGGAACTGCTCACCCACCAGACCGGACTGCCGGTGCATCCCGCAAGCGTTGAGACGCACGGCACCGATTTCGTGAAGCCGGAGAACATCGTCTCAAACGGCGCCTACACGCTCGAAGAATTCACGCCGGGGGACAAGGTCGTGCTCGTGAAGAACCCCGAATTCCACGACGCGGCGAACGTCACGATCGACCGCGTGATCTTTTATCCGATGGAGGATCGTTCCACCTGTGTGCGTCGCTTCGAGGCGGGCGAAATCCATTCCTGCTCCGACTTGCCGACCGAGCAGATGGCGGATCTACGTGAGAAGTTCGGTGATCAGGTGCGCACCCCGCCTTATCTCGGCACCTACTATTATGCCTTCCGGGCCGACAAGGAGCCCTTCGACGACGCGCGCGTGCGCCGTGCATTGTCCATGGCCATCGACCGTGAATATGTCGCCGAAGAGATTTGGGGCGGCACCATGGTGCCGGGCTATTCGTTCGTCCCGCCCGGCATCAACAATTACGAAGGCGGGCCGGCCTTTGCCGAGTATAAGGGCATGTCCATGCTCGACCGCGAGGACAAGGCCATTGCGCTCCTGGAGGAGGCGGGCTTCGGCGCGGACAATCCTCTGACCGTGGAGATTTCCTACAACACCTCGGAGAACCACAAGAACACGGCCGTGGCCATCGCCGACATGTGGAAGAACATCGGCGTCACCACCACCATGATCAATCGCGACGGCGCAACGCATTACGCCCATCTCCGCGACAAGGGCGATTTCGACGTGGCTCGCGCCGGCTGGATCGGCGACTATTCCGACCCGCAGAACTTCCTGTTCATGGTGGAAAGCGACAATCCCGGCTTCAACTACGCCAATTACAACAACCCCGAATATGATGCGCTGATGGATCAGGCGGCGGCGGAGACCGACCTGGTCAAGCGTGCCGGCATCTTGAAGCAGGTGGAGGAGATGTTCATGCGCGACGAGCCGTTCGCGCCGCTCCTCTATTATTCATCGCACAGTCTGGTGTCGCCCAAGCTGAGCGGCTGGAAGGACAACATCCAGAACGTCCACGGCACGCGGTTCCTGTCTATAGAGGAATAGGCATCTGCGCCGGGGGGCGTGAGGGATGCTCCGCTATGTGGTGCGGCGGCTCGCCATCGCCGTACCCACACTCTTCGTCATCGTCACGCTGGCGTTCTTCCTGATCCGCGTGGCGCCGGGCGGCCCGTTCAATCTGGAACGGCCGCTCGAAGCGAAGGTGATGGAGAACCTCAACCGCATCTATCACCTCAACGAGCCGCTGTGGAAGCAATACCTCTTCTATCTCGGCAATATCCTGCGCGGCGATTTCGGGCCGAGCTTCGTCTATCGCGATTTCTCCGTGAAGGAGCTGTTTGAGGCCGGGCTGCCGGTCTCCATTCAGCTTGGCGCCAGCGCGCTGCTTCTGGCGCTGGCGATCGGCACGCTGCTCGGTTCGATCGCAGCGCTTCGCCAGAACTCCGCGACCGATTACGGCGTCGTTGGTCTGGCCACCTTGGGCATCACCATCCCCACCTTCGTCATCGCGCCGGTTCTGTCGTTGATCTTCGGCGTGTGGCTCGGTTGGCTGCCGGCCGGCGGGTGGGGCGACGGCGCAATCGCCAACAAGATCCTGCCGATCACCACGCTCGCCCTGCCGCAGATCGCGATCATCACGCGGCTGACGCGCGGCTCCATGATCGAGGCGCTGCGCTCCAACCATGTGCGCACGGCGCGCGCCTACGGCCTGTCGACGGCGAGCGTGGTCGTGCGCCATGCCCTGCGCTCCGCCATTCTGCCCGTCGTCTCCTATGCCGGGCCGGCTGCCGCGGCGTTGCTCACCGGATCGGTCGTCGTGGAGACGATTTTCGGCATACCGGGCATCGGCCGCTACTTCGTGCAGGCCGCGCTCAACCGCGACTACACGCTGGTGATGGGGACGGTCATCGTCATCGCCATCTTCATCATCATCTTCAACCTCGTGGTCGATCTGCTTTACGCCGTGATCGATCCGCGCGTGCGGTACGAGTAGCCAATGGTCGCGCGCGACGATCCGGTCTTTCCCGAGGCGGCGCCGGAGGCGGTCACCGCCGCCGGTCGGTCGCTGTGGCAGGATGCGTGGGCGCGGCTGAGAGCCAACAAGGCGGCTATGGCGAGCGCTGTCTATCTCGTCATTATGGCGGTTGCCTGCATCATCGGTCCGGAGCTGACCGGCCACCGCTACGACGAGATCTATCAAGCCTATACGAGCACGCCCGCGGGCGTGGAGGCGCATCCGCGCGAAGCGGAGATCGCGCCCGCGGCTGAGGACGCACTGAAGCGTGCGCGTGTGGAGGTGAAGTCCGTCACGGTCTCCGGCAATCAGGTCTCGGTCGTGGTCGCAGACGACGAACCGGTCGACGAGCGCGTCGTGCGCTATCTTGACCGCAGCGACCTCTTCACCAACGCCAATGTGGCGGCAAGCACCAACGGCGGGCGCGAGCTGACGCTTGTCGCCGATGTGGACCGGGTGCGGTTCTTCTTCGGCACCGACGCGGTCGGCCGCGACCTCCTCACACGCACGCTTTTCGCCGGACGCATATCGCTCGCCATTGGGCTTCTCGCGACGTTCGTGGCGCTCATCATCGGCGTCACCTGGGGAGCGGCCTCCGGCTATGCGGGTGGCACGGTCGATCTGGTGATGATGCGCATCGTCGACGTGCTCTATTCGCTGCCCTTCATCTTCTTCGTCATCCTGCTGGTCGTCTTCTTCGGCCGCAACTTCGTTTTGATGTTCATTGCCGTGGGCGCGGTGGAATGGCTCGACATGGCGCGCATCGTGCGCGGCCAGGCGATCTCGCTGAAGCGCCAGGAATATGTGCAGGCGGCCGAGGCGATGGGCGTCAGCGTCGGCGGCATCCTGCGCCGCCATATTGTGCCCAACCTGGTCGGCCCGGTCATTGTCTACATGACGCTTATGGTGCCGCGCGTCATCCTGCTTGAGAGCTTTCTGTCGTTCCTCGGCCTCGGCGTGCAGGAGCCGATGACAAGCTGGGGCGTGCTGATTGCGGAGGGCGCGCGCAACATTGAGGGCACGCCGTGGATGCTGATGTTTCCCTCAGCCTTCCTGGTGACCACCTTGTTCGCGCTGAATTTTTTGGGCGACGGCCTGCGCGATGCGCTCGACCCGAAGGACAGGTAGGGCGTCGTGACTGATCCCGTCCTCACCATGCGCGACCTCCATGTCCGCTTCGCCCTGCCGGACAGCGAGGTTCATGCCGTGCGCGGTGTCGACATGGATGTCATGCCGCGCGAGACGGTGGCGATTGTCGGCGAATCCGGGTCCGGCAAGAGCCAAGCGGTGATGGCCGCGATGGGGCTGGTTGCCTCCAACGGACGCGCTAGCGGCTCGGTGCGCTATCGCGGCGAGGAGCTGATCGGTTTGCACTACCGCCAGCTCAACAGCATCCGCGGCGCGAAGATCACCATGATCTTCCAGGAGCCGATGACCTCGCTCGATCCGCTCTACCGGGTCGGTGACCAGATCGCCGAGCCGCTGATCCGCCATGGCGGCATGAACCGTCGCACCGCGCGCGAGCGGGCGATCGAGCTCCTGCGGCTCGTCCAGATACAAGAGCCGGAAAGCCGCATCGATTCCTATCCGCACGAGCTTTCCGGCGGGCAACGCCAGCGCATCATGATAGCGATGGCGCTCGCCAACGATCCCGACATCCTCATCGCCGACGAGCCGACCACGGCACTCGATGTCACTATTCAGGCGCAGATCTTGGAGCTCTTGAAGGACCTGCAGGCGCGCCTCGGGATGGCGGTGATCTTCATCACTCACGACCTCGGCATCGTCCGGCGCTTCGCCGACCGCGTCTATGTCATGCGCGACGGCGAGGTGGTGGAGGACGGCGAGGTCGCACGCATCTTCGCAAAGCCGGAGCACGCCTACACCAAGATGTTGCTCGCGGCCGAGCCTGAGGGCGCGAAGCCGCCAGTGCCGGACGACGCGCCGGCGCTCTTGGAGGCCGGCAATATCAGCGTGTCGTTCCACCTCAGCGGCGGCGGCTTCATGGGCGGCGAAGTGCACGAGTTGCGCGCCGTGGACAGCGTGTCGCTGTCACTGCATGCTGGGCAGACGATCGGCATTGTCGGTGAATCCGGCTCCGGCAAGTCGACGCTCGGCCGCGCTCTCTTAAGGTTGCTGCCATGCGATGGCGCAATCCGCTTTGAGGGCCACGACTTGAAAGCCCTCGACCTCAAGCACGAAAGCTGGCTGCGACGCGAGCTGCAGATCGTCTTCCAGGATCCTTACGGTTCGCTTTCGCCGCGGCTCACTGTCGGGCAGATCGTGACGGAGGGACTTCTGGTGCACGAGCCGGCCTTGTCTCGCGCGGAGCGCGATCGCCGCGCTGTTCAAGCGCTGAAGGACGTGCAGCTCGACCCAGCCATGCGCAACCGCTATCCGCACGAATTCTCCGGCGGCCAGCGCCAGCGCATCGCCATTGCCCGCACCATGATCCTCAAGCCGAAGGTCGTCGTGCTCGACGAGCCGACATCGGCGCTTGACCGCTCCGTGCAGAAGGAGATCGTGGAGCTTCTGCGCCACCTGCAGGAAGCCCACGGCCTGTCCTACCTCTTCATCAGCCACGATTTGGCGGTCGTGCGTGCCATGGCCGACGAAGTGATCGTGATGAAGGGCGGGCGCGTGGTTGAGCGCGGCGCGACGGAGAGCGTGTTCGCGGACCCGAAAGACCCGTACACGCAGGCCCTGATGGCGGCGGCCTTCGCCACCGCGCGCGATCGCGACGCTGCTGCGCATCAGGCCTGATGCATGCGGGCGGTGCGACCTGCGGTGAGGGGCGCGCTGCGAAATGATGTGGACCGCGCTTGCGACAAGCCATAGTGAAGATAGGCGAGGGTGTGTGAGGGCAGCAATCCGATGATCCTGTGCCACGGCGAGATGCTGATCGACTTCATCCCGACGGAGGCGCGCGACGGCTCTCCCGCCTATCGGCCAGCCGTCGGCGGCTCTCCGGGAAACGTCGCGCTGACGATTGCGCGCCTGGACGTGCCGGCCGGATATGTCGGCGGTCTCTCAACCGACTTCTTTGGTGAGGACGTCGCCGCCGCACTCACCGCTAATGGCGTTTCCATGGATTACGTGTCGCGGCTTGAGCGGCCGTCGATGCTGGCCTTCGTCGACCTGAAGGCCGAAGAGCCGCGCTACGCGTTCTACGACGCAGAAGGCGCGCCGCGAAATTGGCGGCTGGAAGACATGCCGCCGATCGGCGCGGATGTTAGCACACTGCATTTCGGCTCGCTCTCGCTGATCCGCCAGCCAGCAGCCAATTCCTTCGCAGCTTTGATGGAGCGGGAAGTCGCGCAAAGGACCATCAGCTTCGATCCCAATATCCGCGCAAGTCTGGTGGAGGACGAGGCCGATTACCGCGGCAGGCTTCAACAGTTCTTCTCCAATGCCCATATAATCAAGGCGAGCGGCGCTGATCTGGAGTGGATCGCGCCGGACGAAGCGCCTGAGCGCTTTGCGCAGCGCTGGTTCAACGACGAAGCGCGGCTGTTCTTGCTGACGCGCGGCAGCGCCGGTGCAACGTTGTTTACGCGAGGCGGCGCAAACGTCTCGCGGCCCGCTCCGCAGGTCGACGTGGCCGATACGGTCGGTGCGGGCGACGCGACGATGGGCGGTCTGCTCGCCGCATTGCATGACCGCAATGCGCTGGCGCGCGATGCCATGGAGCGCCTCTCAGAGGACGACCTGGCGGCGATCCTTGACTTCGCGCTTGCCGTGGCGGCGGTGACCTGCAGTCGTGTGGGCGCCGATCCGCCGCGGCGATCGGAGTTGGGGCCAGTGCATGGCGGCAGCTAGACTTAAGCCGCCGCATCTGTTCATGGAGACATCGAGACAAGCATGATCGCTCTCGGCTCGTTCGTACCTGTCTACTTGGCCTTCGTGGCCAAGCAGCTTGTTGCGGACTTCTTCCTCCAGAGCAAATGGATGGCGATGGGCAAGGAGGGCGAGGCCGACTGGCTGAAGCCACTCGCCACGCATGCTGCAATCCATGCCCTGATCACCTTGGTGATCGTGCTTGTCGTGCAGCCCGGCTTCTGGTGGCTGGCTCTGGTCGACTTCGTCATTCACTTCGTTATCGATCGCGGCAAGGGCGTCATCTGCCGCAAATGCGGACTGATGCCAACGATGCCGGCCTTCTGGTGGGCGATCGGCACCGACCAGGCGCTGCACCAGGTGACCCACCTGGTCTATGTGATCCTCCTCGTAACCGCTTGATCCCGATAGAAGTTATTCGTCGGCCGGCGTTCTTGTTTCGACATTTCAACTATGCTTGTAATGTCATATGGACGAGGGCCCAGCCATTGCCGCTCTGGCGGCGCTTGCCAATGATGTGCGTCTCAGAGCCTTCCGGCTGCTGGTGAAGGCCGGACCGTCGGGCGCGTGCTCAGGCGATATTGCAGGCGCACTCGGCGTGCCGCCGACCGGCATGTCGTTTCACCTGGCGGCGCTGGAGCGCGCCGGGCTTGTCGTCACACGGCGTGAGGGGCGCCGCATCTTCTATGCGGTGCATTACGAGGCCATGCGCCGCCTGCTGACATTTCTGACCGAGGATTGCTGCGACGGACGCCCGGAGCTGTGTGGCGGGATCGTCGCTGCCGGGAATGGCGAACGAGGGGAGGCCGCAATGAGCGAAAAGACATACGACGTGCTGTTTCTGTGCACGGGCAATTCAGCCCGCTCCATCATGGCGGAGGCGATCTTGAACCGCGGCGGGGGCGGGCGCTTCAAGGCCTATTCCGCCGGCTCGCAACCCAAAGGCGAAGTGCACCCTTACGCGCTGGAGCTCCTGCGCAACCTCAACTACATCACCGACGATCTGCGCTCCAAGAGCTGGGACGAGTTCGCCGCGCCGGGCGCGCCGGAGATGGACTTCGTCTTCACCGTCTGCGACAGCGCCGCCGCCGAAACCTGCCCGGTCTGGCCGGGCCAGCCCATGACGGCGCATTGGGGTGTACCTGACCCGGCTGCGGCGGACGGCAATGAATCGGTGATACGCGCCGCCTTCGCCGATTCCTGCCGCATGCTCACCAACCGCATCTCCATCTTCACGAATTTGCCGATAGCCAGCTTGGACCACCTGACGCTGCAGAAGCGGCTGAGCGAAATCGGTGCGCGCCGCGAGCAGGCCGCAAGGGAAAGCGCCTGACGGATCAGCGGACGTGGAAAGCTACAACCTGACGCGTCGCCTGGCTGCCGAGGCGCTGGGCACGGCACTCCTGGTCGGAGCCGTCGTCGGCTCCGGCATCATGGCCGATGCGCTGACCAACGACGACGCGCTGGCGCTGCTCTGCAACACCATCCCGACGGGCGCCATCCTTGTGGTGATCATCACCATCTTCGGGCCGATCTCCGGTGCGCACTTCAACCCCGCGGTGACGCTGGCCATGCGCGTCACCGGCCGGATTTCGAACGCCGGCGGCGCAGCCTATGTCGCCGCGCAGATCGTCGGCGGCATCGCCGGTGCATGGGCGGCGCATCTGATGTTTGAGCTGCCGGTCCTGGAGGTCGGCGCCGTCACAAGAACCGGGATGGGGCAATGGTGGGCGGAAATCGTCGCGACCTTCGGGCTCGCTGCGGCGATCTTCGGTGGCCTGCGCTATCGCCCGGATGCCATCCCCTGGCTCGTCGGGCTTTATATCGCCTCCGCCTATTGGTTCACGGCCTCAACGTCCTTCGCTAATCCCGCCGTGACCATCGCACGGGCGCTCACAGCAACGTTCTCCGGCATCCGGCCGATCGACGTGCCGGCCTTCATCGTGGCGCAATGCCTGGGCGCCGTCCTGGCGGCGGTCCTGTTTGCGTGGCTTTTGCAAGCCGACGCCGAACGTGAGGTCGCGACGGCCGAGCAAGATTAGAGGCCGCACCAGGCGGCCTCCGTCAGGCTAAAACGCCAAAAAGGCCTCCCCGGAAAACCGAGGAGGCCCAAGGCTCTAGTAGGGCGAGACGCAGGGCTTCTGCTTGCCAATGGCGTAGAAGTAGAGGTTGGTGTTCAGGTCGTAGGTCTTGAAGTTGGCGACGCACCATTGCTGGTGCGGCGTCAAGCCACCGCCGGCATGATAGGTGGGCTGATAGGGCGTCACCGGCACGACATGGACAGGCGCGTAGGCGTTGTAGCCCCAGCCCGTATGCCAGCCCGGGCCCCAGCCGCCATGGCCCCAGCCACCGATATGTACGCTGAAATTACCGGCGTTTGCGGGCGCCGTAGTCGCTGCGACGGACGCGGCTGCGATCATCGTGGTGGCGATAGCTGCTGCCAGAATCTTTCTCATCTTTCTCTCCCCAATCGGTGATGCCGGTCTGCGGCGGCACCTGGTCTCGATCCGATGGAAGACAATCTCGTCTTCCGTTTCTCTCCACCGAGACGGTCACCTGTTGCCGCCTTCGATGAGCAAGATGTAACAACCGATCACGCCAACGCGTTTTCGTCGCGAGCGGAAAGAGGTTTCGACGTGCATCTGCTTTCTTGCGTGCCGGTGCGAAATGTTTCTTCGCAGCAGACGCGCGGCCATAGTGACAATACATTGTTTTTAAAGGGATTTTCGTCGTGCGCGCCAGCGTCCCGAGTTTCTTCCGCCCCTTCGGAGGTCAAGACGCCGGTGCCGATACCGCCCGTGCGATGGGATTTCGGTGGCGCTTGCGCTCTCCATTCCGCACAATCCGGTCAGCACGGAGATTCTCGTGGCCGATGATCCGGTCATAATCTCCGCTGCCGATCGTTCCCGGGCCGGCATTTCGTGGCCCAATCAGCCGCCTTTGCATTGAGTGATTGCCATGTCGCGCCGCTACAAGATCCTCGACGTGTTCACCGACCGACCGCTTGCCGGCAACCCGCTCGCCATTGTGCTGGAGTCAGACGGGCTGGACGGCGACGCGATGCAGGCAATCGCCCGCGAGTTCAATCTGTCGGAGACGGTATTCGTCGCCTCAAGCGACAACCCGGCGCACACCGCGCGCGTGCGCATCTTCACGCCGGTGAACGAGCTTCCCTTTGCGGGCCACCCGACGGTGGGCACGGCGATCTGCATGGCGCGTGAGCGTTTCGACGGCCCAGGCGAGCACGACGCGGTCATTGTTCTGGAAGAGGGCATCGGCGCGGTGCGCTGCGGCGTGCGGATCGACGGGGCGTCAGGCTTCGCGGAGTTCGATTGCCCGAAGCTGCCGGAGCGCGCCGGTGAGGCGCCGGAGAAGAAGCAGGCCGCCGCGGCTCTCGGATTGGAGACGACCGAAATCGGCTTTGAGAACCATGTGGCGAGCGTCTGGTCGGCGGGCGTGCCGTTTCACTTCGTGCCGATCCGAAATCTCGGCGTGCTGGCCACGGCGCGCGCCAACCGCGCCGTCTGGAAGGAGGCCTTCGGGGAGCACGGCGCCTTTCTTTACACGCGCGAGACCGAAGGCCACGACCACAGCTTCCGCGCCCGGATGTTCGCTCCGACTTTCGGCATTGAGGAGGATCCGGCAACCGGTTCGGCCGTGGCGGCCTTCGCCGGACCGATGCATGTCTTTGACGACATGCCCGACGGCGAGCACATCGCCATGATCGAGCAAGGCTACGAGATGGGCCGCCCGTCTCTGATTCGCCTTGAGGTTTCGGTGGAGCACGGCGCCATCGCGAACGTTCGGATCGGCGGCAACGCCGTGGAGGTGGCCGCGGGTTTGCTGGCGGTTTAGGTGCTTAGTTACTGCCGGGCCGGCCAGATGACAGGCGCGGGTGGTGTCTCAGTTTGAAATCCTTCGCCCTTGACGCGGGTGTCGCGTCCTGCCTCCGGCTCCTATATGCAAGCGGAAAGCATGGAGCTTTGTGTATGCCCCGCGGCCCTAAAGGCGAGAGGCGGCCCGCTGAGGTGATCGGCAACGCCGTCCGCGTGATGGAGATCACTACCGGTCAGCGCGAGGAGCAGGAGGCGGCGCAGTGAACAGTTTTGTGCTTGTGGTCACTGTTGTTCTCACGGCTACGGAACCAAGCAGGTTTGAGGCTTACTTTAGCAGCGAGGCGGACTGCGAGTCCGCTCGCACAGCAATCTTAAAAGAAGCCTCTTTGTTTTCTGCAATCCTGAGGAGGCAGGAGCGTTCCGGTGGCGTCGTCATCGGCATCCCGCAGGTCTCCGCCGTTTGCAGCCAGCGGATTTCAGACTGAGACACTACCAGGTGCGCGTGCACTTGCACTCCTGGGCCGGCCTTGGCTAAAGTTTCATGCGGCCCGTGGAAACCGGGCCTTTACCGTTTAGGGCGACGCTCTGAACGAGGAGTTTGCGAAGAATGGACGCCAGAGCGACCACAAGCCTGAGCCGGAGAGCGGAAGCCCTTTCCGCGCGGCAGGTTTTGTGCGCCGGCGGTCCGACCGGGCTCGGCCTCACCCTTCTCCTTAGACGCCCCTGAGCGTCGACTGTCCTTATTGGAGGGCGGGCACTCAGGGGAAGCTGATCAGCAACTGACCCGGCCAAGCGCCCGCACCACGCCATACGCGGGCAATGAGAAGGACAAACCGATGACCACCGATACGCAAACGGCGCCCGCGCCGACCTCCGACAAGGACCGCGTAAAGATCTTCGACACGACGCTGCGCGACGGCGAGCAATGCCCCGGCGCGTCGATGACCCTGGATGAGAAGCTGCAGGTGGCGGAGCTTCTCGACGAGATGGGCGTCGACATCATCGAGGCAGGCTTCCCGATCGCCTCCAACGGCGATTTCGAGGCAGTGGTGGAGATCGCCAAGCGCGTGGAGAACGCCGTGGTCGCCGGCTTGGCCCGCGCGATCGCCGGCGACATTGCGCGCGCCGGAGAGGCGGTGCGGCACGCCGAGCAGCCTCGCATCCACACCTTCGTCTCAACCTCGCCGATCCATCTGGCGCATCAGATGCGCAAGAGCGAGGACGAGGTGGTCGACATCATCCAGGCGACCGTGGCGCAGGCGCGGAACCTTGTTGAGGACGTGGAATGGTCCGCGATGGACGCCACCCGCACGTCGATTGAATATCTCTGCCGCTGTGTCGACCAAGCGATCAAGGCCGGCGCGACCACCATCAACCTTCCCGATACGGTCGGCTACGCCACGCCTGAGGAATACGAGGCGATGTTCCGCGATATTCGCGAGCGCGTGCCGGATTCCGACAAGGCGGTGTTCTCCGTCCATTGCCACGACGATCTCGGCCTGGCGGTGGCCAACTCGCTGGCCGGCGTTAAGGGCGGCGCGCGTCAGGTGGAATGCACGATCAACGGGCTTGGCGAGCGCGCCGGCAATGCGTCGCTGGAAGAGATCGTTATGGCGATCAAGACGCGCGCTGACGCCATGCCCTATGTGACCGGCGTCAATTCGCAGATGCTGATGCGCGCCTCGCGGCTCGTCTCCGCCGTCTCCGCTTTCCCCGTTCAATACAACAAGGCGATCGTCGGCAAGAATGCCTTCGCGCATGAATCCGGCATTCACCAGGACGGCATGCTGAAGAACACGGAGACCTATGAGATCATGCGGCCGGAGGATGTCGGCGTAAAGGAAACCTCGCTCGTCATGGGCAAGCATTCCGGCCGCCATGCTTTCCGCGAGAAGCTTGCGTCATTGGGCTACGAGCTCGGCGACAATGCGTTGGAAGACGCTTTCCGCCGCTTCAAGGACCTCGCCGATAAGAAGAAGCATGTCTTCGACGAGGACATCGAAGCGCTGGTGGAGGACGAAGTGGCGACCGCCGGTGAGGCCGTCAAGCTCGCTGCGCTCACCGTGATCGCCGGCACGGGCGGACCGCAGCGCGCAACGATCACCCTCGACATCGATGGTCGCCACGAGACGCGCGAAGCCTCAGGCGACGGCCCCGTGGATGCGATCTTCAACGCCATCAAGATGGTCATCGACCACAATGCGACCTTGACGCTTTATCAGGTCGGCGCGGTGACGCAGGGAACCGACGCACAGGCGGAAGTGTCCGTGCGGCTTGAAGAGGCCGGCAAGGTCGTGACCGGCCGTGGCGCAGACACCGATACGATGGTCGCCTCCGCCAAGGCCTACCTCTCCGCGGTCAACAAGCTCACGCTGAAGCGCGAGCGGCTGCATGCGCAGGCCGTGTAAGGCACAAGAGCGCCGCGGCAGATCATGACAGAGCAAGGCGGGCGAAACGACACACGCCCGCTTGCTGCACCCGGCGCGTCGGCGGAATCAGCGAGCGCCAATACGGGCGCTCGCCTTCACCTGATCGACGCGGCGCGCGGCATCGCCATCGCGGCGATGGTCGTCTACCACTTCTCCTGGGACCTCAGGCATTTCGGCTACATCGCCGCCGACGTCACGCATGATCCCGGCTGGCGGCTGTTTGCCCGTTCGATCGCCGGGAGCTTCCTCTTCATTGTCGGCGTCAGCCTTGTGCTGGCCTCGCGCAGCGGCTTCCGCGCCGGACGTTATCTCCGCCGCCTTGCGCTGATTGCAGCATCTGCTGCGGCAATCACGATTGTCACCTATCTTGTCTTCCCCGACAGCTACGTGTTCTTCGGCATTCTGCATCATATCGCCGTGGCGAGCGTGCTCGGCTTGGCTTTCGTCAACGCACCCATCTGGCTTGTCGCGGCGGCTGCTGTCGCGAGCTTCCTCGCACCGGCCTATCTGGCCGGGCCGGCCTTTGATCCGCCGGCCATGGTCTGGCTGGGGCTTGCCACCTACATCCCGCGCAGCAACGATTTCGTCCCGCTGTTCCCCTGGTTCGGCGTCGTCCTCGCAGGGATCGTGGCGGCGCGCCTGGCGCGTTGGCTGCCGAAGGGCTTAGCTGCCGTCGCGGGCCTTTCGCCGCGCATAGCCACACCGCTCGTCTGGGCCGGCCGGCACAGCCTGGTCATCTATCTGCTGCACCAGCCGATCCTGTTCGGGCTCGTCTTCCTGGCGGCGCAGGTCGCGCCCCCCGACCTCGCCAGGCTTGAGCCCTCCTATGTCGAGGCGTGCACGAGCGCCTGCATTCGCTCTGAGGTCGATGCGGAGATCTGCCGGCGCACCTGCACGTGCCTTGCAGATCGGCTCCAGGTAGAAGGTTTGTGGGACGCCGTGATGCGGCAGACGCTGAAGCGCGAGCAGGAGGCTCATTACGTCGCGCTCTCCAGCCAATGCCGCATAACAGCGGAGCGCTGATTCAGCCGGTCCCCGCATTGCGCTTCGCTCCATGCGGGCCACACCTTCCTACAAGCACGTCGTCATGCCCGGACGTGATCCGGGCATCCATTCCGTAGCGTCGATGAGCGGTGCACGGACAACGGCATGGATTGCCGGGGTCAAGCCCGGCAATGACGACAGAAAGAACCGCACGGCGCGATGTCCAACCTCCCTCAAGGGAAGGGTTAGGCGGAGCCTCGACTAATCCGAAGCCGCTTGTGCTGTCAGCGCTTTGTCGCTGCTGTCGCCAACCACATGCACCACACGCTGCGGGAAGGGGATGGTGATGCCGGCTTCCTCAAGCCGCTTCTTGCCGGTCTCGGTGAGGTCCCACCGCGTATCCCAGAACACATCCGTCGGCGCCCAGGCGCGCATCTGCAATACGACGGCGCTGTCGCCAAGACTGAGCGGAACGATCACCGGCAGCGGATCGTCGAGTACGTTGACGTGCTCTGAGGCAACCTCCTGCAGAACCTGGCGGCCTTTGGCGATATCGTCCTCGTAGGCGATGCCGAACTCCAAAAGCACAAGGCGCGTCGGGTTGCGCGTGTAGTTGGTGAGCGTGGTGTTCCACAGGCCCGAATTCGGCACGAACTTATAAAGGCCGTCCCAGGTTCTGATCTGCGTGGCGAAGAGGCCAAGCTCGACCACCGTGCCGGTGACGCTATCCGTCTCGATGAAGTCGCCGGCCTCAAAGGGTCGGAGCCACAGAAGCATGATGCCGGCCGCGATGTTGGAGAGCGTGCCTTGCAGGGCGAGGCCGATGGCCAGGCCGATCGCGCCGAGGGCGGCCAGGATCGACGCGGTTTGCACGCCAAGCTGGCCGAGCGCCGCCACCAGGACGAGGATCAGCACGCCGTAGCGGACCACCGCGCGGATGATCGGCTTCAGCGTGTTGTCGATATGCTCTGATTCCTTGACGAGGTTGAAGACGCCGCGGCCAGCCCATCGTGACACGAAGAAGCCGACGACCAGGATCACGATCGCCCCGCCGAACCGCGGCAGAAAGTCGGCAACCCAACTCCAGATCACCACGGCAAAGGCGCTGATCTGCTCGGGCGCAAATGAAACATCCATGGGAAATCCCCTTCGCGTCAAACGCGGGTAGAAGGCTCCGGATCGAGCGATTCTTTGAAGCAGCTGCCGGGATTCTTAATCGGAAAATGGCCGGAAGCGTAATCCCCGCCGCTACGGGCGCTTCATGCGCTCTTCAGGATCATGCTCCGGGCCGCCACCTTGCGGACCCGCGGCCCGATCCCTATAACCCGCCGGCAAACACGGGTGCATAGCTCAGTTGGCAGAGCAGCTGACTCTTAATCAGCGGGTCGGGGGTTCGAATCCCTCTGCACCCACCAGAACCAGGCGGCTGCGTCGGTCCCGGCGCGCGGCTTTCCCGACCACATGACCATCCTCGTAACCGGCGCGGCCGGCTTCATCGGCTACCATCTGTCGCGGCGCCTGGCCGACCGCGGCGAGCGTGTCATCGGGCTCGACAATTTGACGGAGTTCTACGACACGGAGCTGAAGCGCCGGCGTCTGGTCCAGCTTTCGACCTTCCCGAGCTTTGAGTTCAAGCATGTCGATCTCGCCAATCGGGAGGCGCTCGCCGAAGCGCTGAAGGGCGAGCCGATCCGCCAGGTCTTCCACCTCGCCGCGCAAGCCAATGTGCGATACGCGCTGGAGAACCCGTACGCCTATCTGGATTCAAATATCACCAGCCATCTCAATCTCCTGGAGCACATCCGCCATTCCGGCGGCGTGGAGATGTTCGTCTATGCCTCGTCGAGCTCCGTCTATGGCGCGGCCAATCCGGTGCCGTTTCATGAAGATGCGATAACCGATCATCCGACCTCGCTCTACGCCGCCACCAAGAAATCGGCGGAGATGATGAGTGAGGTCTATGCGGATATTTTCGACATTCCGCAGGTGGGCCTGCGCTTCTTCTCCGTCTACGGCCCCTGGGGCCGGCCGGACATGGCCTATTGGCTCTTCACCGAAGCGATCCTCGCCGGCCGGCCGATCAAGGTCTTCAATGACGGCAACATGCAGCGCGACTTTACGTATGTTGACGACGTCGTGGCCGGCATATTGGCCGTTGCCGATGCGCCGCCCGGCGGGCCGAGGCACCGCGTCTACAATATCGGCAACAACACGCCCGTCGTGCTCCTTGATATGATCAAGACGTTGGAGCGGATCATCGGAAAGGAGGCGGAGCTTGATTTCATGCCCGCCCAGCCCGGTGAGATGCAGGTGACCTGCGCGGACGTCTCCACCATCCGCAAGGATTTCGGCTTCCGCCCGACCACGTCGTTGGATGTTGGGCTGCAGAAATTCGTCGACTGGTTCCGCCGCTACCAGCGCTGGTCGTGATGGGCTGCGCCTAATTCGGCAGAGCGAAGAACTCAGGCACGGGCGGCCAGGCAGTCGCGGCATGGTCGCCGACCAGCGCAAAGAGCTCGTCAAGGAACGCCCAGGTTTCCTCCTCATGCACAAGGTGGTGGGTGAGGATACCGAGCGGTTCTGCTTCGTCGCCGGCGAGCCGGCGCTCCACCTCCCAGCATAGCAGCGCATAGGCCGCGGCCCGCGGGAGCGCGCTTCGCGCCCGCCAGTCAATGATGTCGACATGCGTGTTCACCCAATGCGCTGCGTCCGACGGTGCGGCATCAAACGCTGAGAAGCCGATCAGCCCAACCTCGCGCCGCGCATCGCGAACGCTTGCTGCGATGCGGTTCCACGGCGGCACGAGAACCGGCAGAAACGTCTCACCGAAAAGCGCCGAGAGCCGTTCAAACCCCAGCGCCAGCTCGGCCATCACTTCAGAAACCGGCCGGTGGTCGCCCAGCTCCGTCTTCTTCTCCTGCGCCGGCGCGTGATTGCGGTGCTGCCAGCCATGCTGCAAGGCGAACACGCGCGGCTCATTCGCCAGCGTTTCGGCGAGCGCGTCGGTCGCCCCCTTGGGGATGACCGCCAGCGCCAGCGGCAGGTCGTGGCGGCGCGCCAGAGCAAGCAGCCGCGCAAGTGCAGGCGTCGGCTGCTGCGCGTCGTCGTCCCGCCACCAGAACACGATCGTGCGCGCCTGAGACGCCGCGCGATCGAGCAGGGCAGCAAAGCGCTGCCGCTCCGCGTCGCCTTCTGAATCGACTGCGCTCACGCAGCCTGCTTCCGGCTGCGCGAAGCCCGCAGCAATCTTGCGACGGAATCGATGCCGGGCTCTGAAGAAAACTGCTTGCGCACATGCCTGGCGCCGGCCGTCGCAAGCCTTTGCCGCAGGGCTGGTTTGCTCAGGAGGTGCCGCAGGGCCTCGGCCAGCGCGCCTGGATTGCGCTGCGGCACCAGCCACCCCGTCTGCCCGTGCGTGACCAGCTCCGGGATGCCCGACACATCGGTGGCGAGCACCGGCACGGCAAAGGCCTGCGCCTCCATCAGCACATTGGGCAGGCCGTCGCGGTCGCCCGAGGCGGTCAGCCGAGAAGGCAGCACAAAAAGATCGGCGCGGCTCAGAAGGTCGAAGATGAAGCCGCGGTCCTGTGCGCCGCGCCACGTCACGCGCTTTGCGATGCCGAGCGTCTTCGCCTGGCGCTTCAGTCGATCGGAAAGCTGACCGCCGCCCGCATGCTCAAAGCGCCATGGGATGTCATCGCCGAGCGCCGCAAGCGCAACGAGGAGATCGGCATAGCCCTTCTTCTCCACAGCACGGCCAATGGAGACGATGGTAAGCGGATCACGCTCTGCATAATCGCGCTCCGGGGCAGGTGGAAAACGCGAGAAGTCGAGTCCGTGATAGACGAGGTGTACGTTGTCGGGCGTGCGGCTGAGCGAGCGTAGATAATCCAGATTGGCGCGCGTACAGGTCACGCCCCACGCTGCCTCGGCGAGCTTCTCCTTCAGCTCCCACTCAGGCGTGGTCCAAATGTCCTTCGCATGCGCGGAGAACGACCAGCCGAGCCCGCGGATCATCGCCGCATAGCGCGCCACCGATGCCGGCGTGTGCAGGAAATGCGTGTAAAGCCAGTCGACGTCGGCCGGCAGCTCTCGCGCGAGCACGCAAGCCTGACCGAAGCGCCTTTGGCGGTTGGCCGAGCCGTCACGTTTCAGGTCGCGCTCATAGGCGCTGAGCGCCGTGGCGAACCCCGACTGCGCCTCTGCCCATCGGCGTCCGGTCCGCACACGCGCCGGCTCGTCTTTCAGATATTCCGGCAGATAGAGCACGTCCGCGGCGATCTCGCGGTTGATGTCGTGCTGCTTGGTCTCGGTCGGGTGGCGAAGCGACACGATGAGCTGGCTGACGCCACGTTTCTCCAGCCCCAGGATCTCCTGCGCGATGAACGTCTCTGAAAGGCGGGGATAGCCCTTCACGAGCGTGGCGATCCGGTTCATGGTCTGTCGCCTCCTGGTGGCCCCGAGGTCGGGCGCCTGCGGCTGCTATTTGGGATAGGAACCGTGCTCACCACAAGTCACACTGAACCGGGAGCTTTTGAGACGCTGCATCTCGATTTTGAGAGCGGCGCGTTCGATGGCTGGAGCGTCAAGCGCCTCTCCAGCGAGCACTCCGCGGATATTCAGTCCAAAATCGTGCGCACCGGCACGCGCGCCTGCCGTTTCGAGCTCAGACCCGGAGACTATGTCTCACAGGGCCACCGCGCGGAGCTGCGCGATCCTTACAATGTCGTGTGGGACGAGGAGGTTTGGTACGGCTTCAGCACCTTCATCGCGCCCGATTTCGAGTTGCCGGAGACGATCGGCTGCGTGCTCGCGCAGTGGCACGACCAGGCCAAGCTCGGCGATCCATCCGGCAAGCCGCCGATCGCTATGCGCTATCGCGGCGATCGGCTCATCTTCACCGGCGCTTATGGTCGCGTCGCAGGGCCGGTGCCCGACACGCGCTACGAATTCGCCAGCATCCCCGATTTTCCCAAGGGCGTGTGGCACGATTTCGTCTTCCGCGTCTTCTGGTCGCGACACGGCATATCCGAAATCGAGGCATGGCTGGGCAAAGAGACGATCATCGACTGGCGCGGGCCGCTGGCCTACGAGAACGAGGTCGAAGGGCCTTATTTCAAGCTCGGGCTCTACTGGTCGCCGCCCGGGCCGAAGCCCATCGTCGCCTATCATGACAATTATAGCCGCGGGCATTCCTTCGCCGAGGTCGATCCCTCTGTTCAGCACGTGGCGGCCGGCGCGTGACCAACATGCGTTGCGCCCTGGCGATCCTGCCGCAGGCTGCCGGTGACTCTCAGCGGCTGCTCAAATCACTTGCCGCGGCCAAGGCCGTTGGCCTGGGAGATTTCGGCGAGGTCGAGCCGCTTAAGTTGGCGCCGGACGGTTCTGTGCCGGACGTGCTTCGCGCCGCCGCGGATCAGGCGTCAGCGAAGGGATTTGACTGGCTCCTGGCCGTAGGCGCGGCCGAGATGTTGGCGCCTGACATCTTTGTGAAGACGGGGCCGCCGCTTCGCCTGCACGACGCGGTCTGGGGTGCGGCGGCGATTGCGTCCGGTGAAGACGCGCTACCCAAGGTCGAGCGCATCACGCGCCTTGCAGCGCAAGATTTGCCGACTTTCTTTCACGCAGCGCTCAGATGGTGGATCGGCCCCACCCATTTCGTGCGTCCGGTATTGGCTATGGAGGCGGCCCGACGGTCCGCCACCTACGCCGACTACCTCCATGCTCTGTGGAAGAGCCATCGCTGCTACAAGACCGCGCAGGCGCTCACGCTGTTTCAAAGCACCGTGCCGCCGGTGGCGGAGAGCGATCGCGCGCGCCTGATCGACATCCTGGAGGCTGAGCCCGCTTTCATGCCGATCGGCTTCGGCGGCGAGGTTTTTCATCTGCCCTATACGGGGCTGAACCCCGTCATCGAGCGGGAGCAGATGCGCGGGTTGTTCTTTGAGCATGAGGAGCTGGTTTTTCTTGCCGAGCGGCTGCCGCGAGGACTGCAGATTCTCGATGTCGGCGCAAATACCGGCAATCACACAATTTTCTTCGCCGGACCGATGGCCGCGGAGCGCGTTGTCCCCATCGAGCCGCTGCCGCGCGCAGCCGCCTCGATCCGCGCCACCGTTGCAAAGAACGGCTTCGCCAATGTCGACATGTCCCATCTGGGCAAGGCCGTCGGCGCCGGCGAGGGCACGTTGCGCCCCATCCCCTCAAGGACCGCCGGCCTTGGCGCCACACATTTCATTGCCGATCCGGCCGGCGACGTACCACTTGTCACGCTTGATGCGCTAGTGACGGGCCGGGTGGGTTTTCTCAAGCTTGATGTTGAAGGGATGGAAATGGACGTGCTTGCCGGCGCGGCAGCGCTCATCGCTGCTCACCGTCCCGTGCTCTACGTTGAGGTTGTAGACACGGCAATCGCTCGTTTCATGGCCTGGGTCGATGCTCATGATTATCGCATCGAAAAGCTCTTTCCCGACAAGACCCATTGCAATTACCTTCTCTTTCCGTCGCATTGACCAAGAAAGGTTCAGGGATGGCGCTTCGAACAGCACTTAGCCTGGCAACGCTCCTTGTCTTTGGAGCTGGGGGGATTGGAAGCGGGCTGGCTGAGAATGCTGTCCCGGATTTGGTGGAGCCGCCGTTTCTTGAGGCAGCGGTGGCGTCGGGCGATTTGCCGCCTGTGGCGGATCGCGTACCGGAGCGGCCTTTCGTGGTCAGCTATGGGGGCGGGGAGAAGGAGCCCGGCCAGTACGGCGGCACATTGCGGCTGATCGGCGGCAGTGCCAAGGACACCCGGCTCATGGTGATCTACGGCTATGCGCGGCTGGTCACTTACACGCCCGACTACGAGATCGTCCCCGACATCGCCGAAAGCGTGGAGGTGGAGGACGACCGCGTCTTCACTATCCGCCTGCGGCCGGGGCACAAATGGTCCGACGGTGCCCCCTTCACGTCGGAAGATTTCCGTTTCTATTGGGAGGATATGGGCAACGACGCGGAGGTCTCACGATTCGGGCCACCGAAAGAGCTCTTGGTCGACGGTGAGCGCCCGACGGTCGAATATCCCGATGAGCTGACCGTCCGTTATAGCTGGTCAAAGCCCAATCCGTTCTTCCTTCCCGCACTCGCCGCCGCGCAGCCGGTGGAGATCTTCAGGCCGTCTCATTATCTGAAGCAGTTCCACGCCCGTCACGCCGGCCAGGAAACCGTCGACAAGATGGCGGAGGAAGAGGGTCAGCGGAACTGGGTGTCGCTGCTCTATCGTAAAGACCGGTCCTACCGGAACGACAATCTGGACTACCCGACGCTTCAGCCCTGGGTGCTGAAGACGCAGCCGCCGTCCGACCGCTACCAATTTGAGCGCAATCCGTACTACCACCGCATCGACGAGAACGGCCGTCAGCTTCCCTATATCGACGCCGTGGCGATGGCGATTGCCAGTTCAGACCTGATCCCCGCCAAGGTGGCGAGCGGTGAATCGGACCTGCAGGGACGCTATCTGGCGTTCTCCAACTTCACCTTCCTGAAGGAGGCGGAGGAACGCAGCGGCTACAAGGTGCGCCGCTGGCTGGCGACCAAGGGTGCGCGCATGGCGCTCTATCCCAATTTGAACGTCGCCGATGAAACGTTCAGGAACCTGTTCCGGGAGGCCGATTTCCGGCGCGCGCTGTCGGTGGCCATCGACCGCGACGATATCAACAACACCATCTTCTATGGCGTCGCAAGCCCATCCAACAACACGGTTCTGGCGGAGTCGCCGCTCTTCCGCGACGAGTACCGCATGCGGTGGACGGAGTTCGATCCGGAATTGGCGGACGAGCTGCTCGACGGCCTGGGGCTGACGGAGCGCAACGACCAAGGCGTTCGCTTGTTGCCGAACGGAGAGCCGCTGCAGATCGTCGTGGAGACCGCCGGTGAATCGACCGAGCAGATCGACGTCTTGCAGCTCGTCAAGGAGCACTGGGCGGATATCGGCGTGTCGCTGTTCATCAAGCCCTCGCAGCGCGAGGTCTTCTACAACCGCATCGCCGCAGGCGAGACGCAGGTCGCCGTATGGGTGGGCCTTGAGAACGCGCTGCTCAGGGCCTCGATGAGCCCGGCGGAATTCGCCCCGCAGACGCCGGATCAGTTCCAATGGCCGGCCTGGGGATTGTGGGCGCAGACCAGCGGGCAGATGGGCGAAGAGCCCGACCTCGGAGCCGTCGTCAAGCTGATGGCGCTGAACGACAAGTGGAGCGAGGCCGCCACACCCGAAGCGCGCGAAGCGGCCTGGCACGAAGTGCTGGAGCTTTGGACCGATCAGGTCTTCACGATCGGCATCGTCTCCGGCGTGGAGCAGCTTGTCGTGGTCAGCGACCGATTGCGCAACGTGCCGGAGCGCGGCACCTACAATTACAATCCCGGCGCCTATTTCGGTATGTATAGACCCGAGACGTTCTGGCTCGCTGGACAATAGGCGGGTCTGACCGGTGCTCAGCTTTCTGGTTCGCCGCCTGATCACGATGGTGTGGACGCTGCTGGGCATCAGCGTCCTGGTCTTCGTCATCATCCAGCTGCCGCCGGGCGATTATCTGACCACCTATATCGCCGAGATCCAGGCCTCCGGCGAGCGCGTCGCGGAAGAGAAGATCGCCTTCCTGCGCGAGCAATACGGCCTCGACCGGCCGATGTGGCAGCAATATCTCGTGTGGGTCACCGGCCTGCTGCAGGGCGATCTCGGCTTTTCCTTTGAGTACAACCAGCCCGTCGCCGACGTGATCGGCGACCGCATGTTCCTGACGCTGGTGCTGAACTTCTTCACGGTGCTCTTCATCTACGTCGTGTCGTTTCCCATCGGCGTCTACGCCGCGACGCATCAGTATAGCGCCGGCGACCACACGCTCTCCTTCATCGGCTTCATCGGCCTGGCAACACCGAACTTTCTGCTCGCGCTGATCCTGCTCTATCTCGCCAATGTCTGGTTCGGCACCTCCATCGGCGGGCTGATGGACCCCGAATATATCGACCAGCCATGGAGCGTCGGTAAGGCGCTTTCGGTACTGGAGCATATGTGGATACCGGTGATCGTCATCGGAACGTCCGGCACCGCGGGAATGATCCGCCGGCTCCGCGCCAATCTGCTCGACGAACTGCAGAAGCAATATGTCACCACCGCCCGCGCCAAGGGTGCGCCGGAGGGGCGTGTGCTCAGGCGCTATCCGCTTCGCATGGCACTGAACCCCTTCATCGCCGATATCGGCAGTCTGCTTCCGCAGATCGTGTCCGGCTCCGTGATCGTTTCCGCCGTGATGTCGTTGCCCACGACCGGCCCGATGCTTCTGTCGTCGCTGCAAAGCCAGGACATGTATCTCGCCGGCTCGTTCCTGATGTTCCTTGCGGTTCTGACGGTCGTCGGGATGTTGGTCTCCGACATTCTGCTTGCGGTGCTTGATCCGCGCATCAGGCTGGCCGGGGGAGGAGCCCGGTGAGCGACAAGCTGGGCGTCAAGCTGGACCATTACGTCTCGCAGGAGACATTCGACCCCGAAGCCACCATGGCGGCTGGGTCGGCGCCGTCCGAAAAGTATCTCAAGGCGTCGCAGACCCAGATCATCTGGTGGCGTTTCCTGCGCCATCGTCTGGCGGTCGTCTCGCTGGTCGTGCTCGGACTTTGCTACTTCTCGGTGCTCATCTCCGAGATCATCGCGCCTTACGGCTTGCTCACACGCTCCTCGTCCCACGTATACGCGCCCCCGCAGCGGGTGCACGTCATCCACGAAGGTCGCTTCATCGGTCCCTTTGTCTATCCGCTCGACTTTGAGCTCAACATGGAGACGCTGAAGCGGGAATACACGCCCGACACCTCCGATCCGCAGCGCATTCGCTTCTTCTGCTTCGGTGAGGAGTATGATTTCTGGGGCCTGTTTGACGCCAGCTTCCACCTGATGTGCCCGCCGAAAGACGGCACGCTGTTCCTGCTCGGCACCGACAAGCTGGGCCGCGACATGTTCTCGCGACTGATCTACGGCGCGCGAATATCGCTCACCATCGGCCTGATCGGGGTGACGCTGAGCTATGTCATCGGCATCATCGTGGGCGGCATTGCCGGCTATTTCGGTGGGATCTTCGATTCCATCGTGCAACGCATCACCGAGGTCCTGCGCTCCATTCCAGAGCTGCCGTTATGGATGGCGCTGTCCGCGGCGCTGCCGGTCACGTGGGACCCGCGCCTGATCTATCTCGGCATTACCGTCATTCTGGCGCTGCTCGACTGGCCGTCGATTGCGCGCGCGGTGCGTTCAAAGCTCTTCGCCCTGCGCGAGGAGGATTATGTCGCGGCGGCGGAGATGATGGGCGCCAAACCCTCGCGCATCATCGCCAAGCACCTCCTGCCGAACTTCACGTCGCATCTGATCGCCTCCGCCTCGCTCACCATCCCGTCCATGATTCTGGCGGAGACAGCGCTCTCCTTCCTCGGCCTGGGCCTGAGGCCGCCGATCACCTCCTGGGGCGTGCTCCTTAATGAAGCGCAGAACATTGAGGCCGTGGCGCTTTATCCGTGGCTGATGGCGCCGATGGTGCCGGTGATGGTGATCGTGCTCGCCTTCTCGTTCCTCGGCGATGGCTTGCGCGACGCTATCGATCCGCATGACTAACCAGGCGTTACGCTTTTATCAGCCACAGGCTCGCCTCCTTCGCGCCGGCCTTGAGCTCAAGCTCGCCGGCGAGGCTGGCTGCGACCGCTTCGCCCATGCGCGTCGCCGCGTAATGGCTTGACCACAGAAGCCGATAGCCGCCGCCTTGGATAAGGCCGGCGACGCCGAGCTGCTCGTTATAGCCACGCCATTCCCACTCCACCGGATAATCGTCGGGCAGGAAGACGTCGTGGATATGCACCATGACGCCCGCCGGCAGGCGTGGCAGCACATGGTTGAAGAGGAGGTCCACATCCGTGCCCGGCATCAGGATGTGGCTTGAATCGATAAACAGAATGTCGCCGCTGGCGAGCGTGTCGAACGACTGAAGCCCGGCATGCTGCACCGTAGCGCGGATGAGGGCCGCACCCGTGCCCTCAATATCGGCGCGCGGTGCCGGATCGATTGAGGTGACGTGAGTCGAAAGCCCGCCGTCGCGAATGGCACGGATAAGGAAACGCGTGGAATGGCCGGAGCCAACTTCCACGATGCGGGCGGGCTTTGCCTCGCGCACAAACACGTAGGCTGCCGCACCGTCAAGGCGCGGAAACCAATCCTGGTTCCAGCGCGGCTCCGGCGCCGGCGCCCCGCCGATGCGGTGGAGGTCGTCGGCATAGGACGCCATGGCGTCAAGGAATGCCGTGAAGGTCGGCTCTGCCGCGGCAAAGAGCGGCTCAAGCGCGCCATACGACATGCGCTCGGCGCGCGCTGGGACCTGATCGGCATAGCGGTAGGGGATGAAGAAGCCGCGCTTCTTTAGGCCGAGCAAGGTGGAAAGTCCAAGCGTCAGGCGACGCGTATGGCCGCGCATCAGCGACCCTTCCCAGGCGTAGTCAGTACGGCGCAGCGGGCGTCATGGCGGATGGAGCAGCACACGGGGCTCACGCGGCCTCGCGCGCCTTTTCCTCAAGGTAGCCGAAAATCTCTTGCTCCGCGCCGACGCCTTCCAAAGGATGCATGCCCATGGAGCGCCAGCGGGACGGCTCGATCGCCGCCACTTCCTTGGTCGCAAGCACGCGGGCCCCGAGCGCCTTGGTCAGCTTCTCAATCCGTGCCACCTCAATCACCGTTGGTCCGATCGCCGAGAAGGAGAGCCGTTCGGGCACGCCGATATTGCCGTACATGACCTCGCCGAAATTAAGCCCAATGCCGTAATTGAACGTCGCCAAGCCGGCTGCCTTCCGCTCGTCCATGATCCGGTCGGCGGCGTTGAGCGAGGCCTGCAGTGCGCCCATAACACGGCGTGTAACTTCCGCGCGCTCATTGTCATCGTCAATCGGGAAGATGCCCAGAACCGCATCGCCGATGAACTCAAGCACTTCGCCGCCGGTATCGATGACCGGGCGCGCCGCGCACTCGAAATAGACGTTGAGCAGCTCCAGAAAGTCGTCCGGCGACATCGTCTCCGCCAGATGCGTGGAGCGCCTGAGGTCGGAGAACCACACAAGCGCGCGGATGCGGTCGCCGTCGCCGAGCCGGATGGCGCCCCGGAAGACCTTCCGCCCCGTCAGCTTGCCGAGATAGGCCTCCGTGATGTTGCGCGCTACGCGGTCCTGCAGCACCGTCTTTGTCGCTATCGCCAGGCGCTGCTGGATACGCTGTAGCCCAGCCAGATCTTCCTCCGAGAAGCCGTTCGGTTGGTCGCTTGCCCACGACACCAGGATGCCGCGGCGGGCTTGGGACTCATGCTGCGTGCTTCCGAAGAGCGCGGTCGCCATCAGGATGTAATCGGTGTAGCCCTCCTCGGCGAACTCATCGAGGATCGGGAAGTCGAGCATCTTGTTGGGTCCGGTCAGACGCCGCCGCATCACCGAGATGTTGTTTTCGATAAGTGCCTGCATCGGGCTGGTCTGCCAAGCATCCGAGACGACATCCTGATGCTCGAACTGGCTGAGCTGGGCCGGCTGGCCACGCCGCCAGATCACGTTCTCCGCCTGGAAGAGCGGGTGCAGCGTCGGCCACATCATCGATCCGCGGCCAATCGGCACGCCGATGGCGGAGAGCCGCAGGCAGAGCCCCTCGAAGAGCTCCACGATATCGGGCTCTCCGAGCGCTTGCTCGATAAGCCAGTCACGCACTTGCTGAAAGAGGCTGGGTTCGGCCATGGCTACGTGCTCAGATTGTGTGCCCCGTCAAATTGTGCGCGCAGGATGCGCGTTCAACCCCCTGGGTTCAGCTTCCGGCCTTGCCGGGCGAGGGGGCTTGCCGGGCGAGCCACTCACACCCCGTGCCCCTCACGTTCAGGCGGACTGACGCTGCTGCGCCTCGATGAGGTCAGCGGTCGTGCGCGTCAGGCGCTCTGCTAGAAGGCGCGTCATCTCCACCGCCATCTCCGGGAATTGCTTCATCAGCTGGAAGAACGGTTCCTTGCGGATACGCAAGGCCGTCAGCTCACCCTTCGCAGTGACCGTCGCGGTGCGCGGCGTGTCGCACAAAATGGCAATTTCGCCGAAGAAATCGCCGTCATGCAGCTCAGCCACGGTGATGTCGCCGGTATCCGCCGGCACCGAGACGTCGGCGTCGCCTTCGATGATGACATAGGCCGCATCGCCGATGTCGTCCTTGCGCACGAGCACCTGGCCCGGCTCGTAGGTCACGACATCGGAGGTGTAGGCCAATAGCTTCAGCTTGCCCGGCTCGATCCCCGCGAACAGGGGAACCCGGCGAAGGAGTTCGACTTCGTTGCTCAGCAGACTCACGTGACCTGACCCCCATTCGGCTGGCCGGCGATCATCGGACGCGTTGTCCTATTTGGCCGGCTCAAGTGCGCGACCCTCCTCTGTCCCGCTGGTTCTTTCCTCCGACTTGGCGATCCGACCGTTCTCGAAGGTCAGCACCCTGTCGAACCATTGACCCGACCCGGGATGGCCGAGAACCCAAAAAACCGCCATGCCCGGATCGCTGATACTACGCGCAAAATCCAGGACGCGCGTCACGGTGGCATCCTGTGCGTTTGCGTCAAGCGCCGTCAGTGCCCGGTTGACGACAAGCAGATCGGGCCGCTTGATCAGCGCGCGCGCCAGCGAGACCTTCTGCTGCTGCGCCAGCGACAGCCGCTTGGCGCCGCTGCCCACGTCGAAGCTCAGGCCAAGCTCGATAATGGCGTCCGTCAGACCAAGCGAATCCATTGTCTCGCGCAGAAGTGCATTCACGCGCTCCACCGCTTCCGCATAGGTGTCGACGATACGACCGAAGAGCACGTTGTCCTGAACGCTGGCAGCGGAATTGAGCGAGCCGGGCTGGTAGAAGACGATGGCGCCGGACAGATCCTCCGGCAGGTTGTCGCGGAAGGCCTGCCGCGCCGCCACGATCGCCGTCTGCAGATCGTCGTCGAGCATGCCGTGGCGGTGGCGCGGCTCGATATAGCCGTAAGCGAGGCGCAGAAGCGCACGCCGATCCGATTCCTCCACCTCCGACAGCTCGCCGGCCGAAGCGCGCCGCACGATGGCGCGGTAGTCGTCGATCTCATCCGGCGACATCAGGTCCATGCGTTCCAGAAGCGGATTGTCCGGAGCAAGGTCGCCGAAGAGATCGATCAGCGTCTCCGCGACGTTGAGGCCCATATTGACGAGCTTCTCTTCAAGCCCGGTGTCGGTGACGACTTTCGCCAGATACAGGTCCTCGGTGTTCTCCCCGTCGATGGCGTCAGGGTCCGACACGCCGAAGATCAGGTTCTCCTTCACCGACGCGTTGACGACGTAATGGTCGGGATCGAACATCTCGACATATTGCTCGCCGCGATTCTTGACCAAACGCTCGCGGAACGCGTCGCGTGCCGCCAGCACGCGGCTTTCCATCTCGCCGAGCGCCTCTTCCGGCATCTTGCTGCGCAGGCCAAGGCGGTAGACGTCGTTCTCCAGGTCCACCAGCACCAGGACTTCGCGCAGGCGCACCAGGAGGTCCTCCGGCCCTTCGGCGCCGGCGGCGGCGTAGTCGATCCAGTCGTCGGCGATGTTGGTCTCGGTGTTGCCGGAAGCGCGCGCTTCAGTCAGCCATTGGCGGGTCTCGCGCGTCTCCTCCTCCGTCTGGCTGCGAAGCGGCGCGTGACGCAGGCCGTAGATCAGCGCGTTCATCAGCGAGGATTGCGGCAGATAGGTATTGGCCTCCGCGTAGCCGATGCGCCGGCCGGTGAAGGAATCGGGAAGCCCTTCAATAGGACTTCCGTCGATGAGGATGCGTCCGCTATCCGGCTCCGACAGCTTGGCAAGCGCCTCCGCCAGATACTCGCCGCCCGCGCCGACCGGGCCGATGGCGGCCACGGCATCGCCTGGGGCGAGCTTCAGTGATGTCGGCTCCAAAAGCGTTGCGCCGGAATCGTCGCGGATGGCGAGGCCGCTCGCCGCGACCTCGCGATCGATGCGCGGCGGCGTATTGGTGTCGAGCTTCTGCAGCTCCGGATCGAGCACTTTGCCGATGGTGAATTGCTCGATCACCTGCGTGTACTTGACCTGCACGTCCAGCCGCTGCTGATCCCAGTCGATCAAGTCCTTCAGCGGCGAGGGGAGCTCCTTATACGCCGCGATGACGGCGACCAGCTGACCGATATCCAAGCGCCCCGTGATCGCGAAATAGCCGCCGATCAGATAGAAGATGAACGGCGTGACCTGGGCCAGCAGGTTGTTGATGAATTTGACCAGGAACTTCCACTGGTAAATGTCGAAGCGGATGAAGAAGATCTTGCCGAGGCGATTGGCGATCTCCGCGCGTTCCCAGTTCGTCGCATCATTGACGCGCACGCCGATAATACCTTCCACGATCTCACCGACGCGTCCGGCTAGAGCGCGCGCGGTGAGCTGGCGCTGACGCCCGAGGATCAGAAGCCGGCGACGGAGCCGCGGGATCAGGATCACCTGCACGGCCACGATTGCGCCGGCGACAAGCCCCAGCGTGACGCTCTGCAGCATGATGAACACCATCGCCGTGACCGCCTGGCTGAGCAGGAAGGCCGGCTGCACATAAGCGTCGCCGATGAAGCCGCCGAGCGGCTCCACCTCGTCCTTCACCATTGTGGCGACTTCGGAGGAGCGCATGCGACGGAACTGCGGCAGCGGGAAGCGCAGAAGCGTGTCGACGAGCTGGTAGCGCATGCGCCTCAGCATCCGCTCGCCAAGCCGGCCCTTGAACACGGAAATGTAGAGCTTGAAGGCGCCGTTGATGAGGACGAAGCTGAGGAAGAGCGTGCACAGATAGACGAGCATCGTCACGCGCTCCAGCTCGATCCCGTCAAAGAGCACGAATTCGTTTCCGCCCCCGCCGAGCCAGGCCGGGATGGAGAACGCAATGCGCAGCGCCGTTTCCGTATCGGTCGGACTGGAGAAGCCTTCGCCCTGGATCGGGCCGTTGATGATCTGCTTGGGCAGGTCCAGCGACAGGAAGTAGAACGGCAGCGATGCCACGACCACGAACAGCAGCCAGATTTGGTCGCGCTTCGAGAACCTCCAGGTGTAGCGGAAGATACTTTGGTCCATGGCGCCGGGGACGAACTCTCCTAGGGCGGGCCGCGTTCTCTGCTCGTCTGCGCGGCGAATGTCGAAACTATACCAGCACGCCGGCTGGGCTGTCTAACGAGCGGTCTAGAGCATGATCCCGAAAAGTGGGAACCGGTTCGGATAAGATCATGCTCAAAAAGAAGAGAGCGTGCCTCCTTCTGATTCAATCGGAATGGACAATGCTCTAACGCGTGATTTCGGGCGCAAGTGCGGCCTCTCCGATGGCCGGCGCGGCTGCCGCCGGCTGCTTCGCCGGCTCCGGCAGCCGCGCGGCGCGCACGAAATGCCCGTTGCCGGCGTCCAGCATCGGCGGGTCTCCGTCGGGCCCGCAGCCGAACGGCGCCGGCCAGGCCAGCGGATCGGACTGGCGCGTCTCGCCGATGATCTGGAAGTCCAGCGGCCGGTCGGGATCGGGGAAAGGGACCGCCGACATCAGCGCCTTGGTGTAGGGGTGCAGCGGGTTGCGGAACAGTTCGTCCCGCGGCGCCAGCTCCACCAGGCGGCCGGCGCACATCACCGCGATGCGGTCGGCGATGTAATTGATCACCGCAAGATTGTGCGAGATGAACAGGTACGTCAGGCCGATCTCTTTCTGCAGGTCCTTCAGAAGATTGAGAATCTGCGCCTGGATTGAGACATCGAGCGCAGAGACCGGCTCGTCGCAAATAACGAGCTCCGGCTGAAGCGCGAGCGACCGAGCAATGCCGATGCGTTGCCGTTGTCCGCCGGAGAAGCTGTGCGGGTAGCGGTTGAGGTGCTCCGCCCCCAGCCCGACCATCTCCAGGAGCCGTACGGCGGCCGCGCGACGTGTCGCTTCGGTGCCGATGTTATGGATAAGGAAGGGCTCGGCGAGAATGCTGCCGATCGTCATCCGCGGATTGAGCGACGAGAAGGGGTCCTGGAAGATGTACTGAATCTTGCGGCGGATCGGGTGCATCTCCTGCCGGTCCAGGTCGAAGAGGGGGACCGGCCGGCCGCCGTCGTGGAACAGCGCTTCGCCCTCGTCGACCTCCACGGCGCGCGTGATGGCCTTGCTGACCGTCGTCTTGCCGGAGCCTGACTCACCGACGAGGCCCAAGCACTCGCCGCGGTCAATGGAGAAGCTGATGTCGGAAAGCGCCAGAACGCTCGCCTCCGGCCCGCTCGACAGCCATTTGAGGTGCTTGCGCAGGCCGAAGCGCTTGGTGAGGTTCTTCACCTCAAGCAGCGTGCCGCCGCTTCTGTCGGTGAGCGCCGCCTCGCCGAAATCCGGCACCGAGGTCTTGATCTCGCGGATCGGTTTCAGCCGCTCCCCGGGCTTCATCTCGAAATGCGGCACGGCCTTGAGCAGCGCCTTGAGATAGGGGTGCTGCGGATTGCCGAAAATGTCGTCGAGCGCACCGGCCTCCACGACCTTGCCGTGATGCGCCACCACCACCTCTTCGGCCATGTTGGCGACCACGCCGAGATCATGCGTGATAAGCAGCACCGCCATGCCGAGCTCGTCCTGCACGTCGCGGATCAGCTTCAGGATCTGCGCCTGCACGGTGACGTCGAGCGCTGTGGTCGGCTCGTCGGCAATCAGAAGGGCCGGGCGGCAGATCAGTGCCATGGCGATCATGGCGCGCTGACGCAGACCGCCGGAGAGCTCGAAAGGATAGGAATCGACCGTCTCCGACGGGCGGGGGAACTCCACCAGCCGCAACATCTCGATCGTGCGCTCGCGTTTTTCTTCTGCGCTCACCTTGTTATGAACTGCCAGCGCCTCGCCGATCTGGTCGCCGATCGTATGGAGCGGCGAGAACGAGGTCATCGGCTCCTGGAAGATCATGCCGATCCGGTTACCGCGGATATGCATGAACTCCTTGGATTTCGGCCTGATCTTGGCAACATCGCGCACACCCTCGGAGGGGTCGTTGAACAGAATCTCGCCCGCGGTGATCCGCGCGGTGCGCGGCAGAATGCCCATCGTCGCTTGCGCCGACACAGATTTGCCGGACCCCGATTCCCCGACCAGTGCCACGGTGCTCCCCGGCCGCACGCGCATCGACAGGCCGTCAACGGCCTGCACGCGCCCGGCCAGCGTTCGGAACTCGACCGACAAATCGTTGATCTTGAGGAGGTCGTCGCTCACGGGGCATTCTTCTTCATGGTCGGCTCAGCATGGGGCCATGGAAATCTTTGCGTGGCAATGACCACGGGGTGACGGTCGCGTCGATTCATGGCGCAACAGGGCCGCCAGCGCGCGTGTCCAGCGTTGCCAAATCATAGATGAACTTGGCCGATTGCGCCGCCCCGGCCAGGTTCACGCCGGCGGGCGGCGGCGGTGAAAGCACGGCATGGTTGATCGCCTTTGCCAGCGCCGCCGGGGTCAATTCGGCTTCCGGGACAAGCGTCAGCAGGCCCTTCTCAGCTAGGATTTCCGCCCGCAATCGCTGCTCCGTCTCGCCTTTTGCTTCGTAGGGAACGACCACTGCGCGGACGCCGGAGGCCAGTATGTCCATCGTCGTGTTGTAGCCGGCCTGCGAAACCGAAAGGGCGGCGACGGAAAGCCGAGCCGCAAAGTCGGGGCGAAAACGCTCCACGATGGCGTGTTCATCCGCCATAGCTGCAAGACGCTGGTATTTAGCTTCCGACAGATTGGGGCCGGTGAGAAAGCGCCAAGTGCGATCGGCCATGGCGGTCGCCGGTCGCGCCTCCATGGCCGCGAAGAGGAGCGGTGCGCCGACCGCCCCGCCGCCGGCTGATACGAGCACCTCGTCATGTCCGACAGGCGGCGCCTCGTTTTTGCGCGGCGCACCGACATAGCCCGTATAACGGATCAGATCGGCGATGCGATCGGCGGCCGGGAAGGTCTGGCTGAACGGAATGAGCGCCGGATCGCCATGCACCAGCACGTGGTCAAAGAAGCGCCGCAGCGTTTCAACGGTCTCCTCGGTCCGCTCCGCCTTTCTCGCCACCAGGATGTCGCGCACGGAGCAAAGCACCTGCGGCCGTTGCGGCTCGGCATGGATCGTCTCCAGAAGCGGCAGCAGCTCAAAACGGAACTGCCGCCGCCCGAAGGGAAAAAGCTCGATCAGAACGACGGCCGGGTCGGTGCGACGATAAAGGTCGAGGAGGGCGGCGCGCCGCGCCTTGATCCAAACTTCGTCGACAGCCGCGCCATCCGCGTCGCGCAGCGTAGAGAAATCCTCGCCGGCAATCGTTGCGGCCGGCAGGTGAATGACATTCACGCCGTCAAACCGCACCTCCGGAAACGGCGTGCCCCCGAAAGCGACGGTGACGTCGATGCCGGTCTCAGCCATGGCCAGCGCAAGCGTCTCAGCGCGGCGAAGATGCCCGACCCCCAGAAGGTGCTGCACGTAGAAGAGGACGCCGCCGCTCATGTGTCCGGCCTCAGAGGGATGTTGAGCGCCGAAACCGAAGGCGCACCATCGGGCGCGATGTCGAATGCGTGGGCGCAGCCGTCGTGAAGCTTGTCCGGTGCTTTCGTCGTCATGGTCCAGCCCGTTGCCAGCGCATGAAGCGCCCTCAGCACACCCTTATGCGTGACCGCGATCGTGGGCGCGGCGAGGCCGGTCAGAAGCGGCCGCAGACGCTCCTGCACATCGCGCGGGCTCTCCCCGCCATCGGGGCAAAAATCCAGGCCGCGCGCCTCGTTGAGCGCCATCGCGTCACCGAGTTCGGCGCGCAGGGCTGTGAGGCTGTGGCCCTCCCAGTTGCCCCAATCCATCTCAATCAGCCGCGGCTCCGGCTTCGGATCGAGGCTGAGTAGCTTGGCAGTCTCCATGGCGCGCTGAAGCGGGCTGGCAAGGCACGCCGCGTCCTCCCAACCGGGGGGGAGTTGCGCAGCGCCAAACCATGCGCGGCCCGCCTCTGTCAGCGGACGGTCCGCGCGGCCCTGCATGAGCCCGGCAGCGTTCCAATCCGTCTCGCCATGGCGGATCACGAGAAGGCGGGTCATGCCGCCTCCGCTATGATGTCACGGAGATGCCGATCCAAGAGCGCAGCGGCGGTGCTGACATCGTGCACGCGTGCTGCGCGGTCCATCGCCGCCCGGCCCATGGCTTGGCGCTTCTGGCTGTCAGCGAGAAGCGAGGCGAGCGCTGCGGCGAACGCGTTGGAGTCGCCCTCCGGGACGAGAAGCCCGGTCTCGCCATCGGCGATGATACCCGGCACGCCACCGCTTCGTCCGGCGACGACCGGAAGCCCGGACGCCTGTGCTTCGAGGAACGCCACACCCCAAGCCTCCTTCACCGCCGGCCAGACATAAATGTCGGCCGCGCGATAAAGCTGCTTCAGTCGGTCCGGCTCAAGCACGCCCACCCAGCGGATGCGCTCGCTAAAGTCGGCGAAGGCCGCGCGCACTTTTGCTTCGGCGGCACCTTCGCCGGCGATGATCAGCTGCCAGCGCTGATCAACGAGTGCCGAAAGCGCCTCTGCCAGGCAGCGATAGGAGAGGAGTTTTTGATCGTCCCGCATCATGGCGACTGCGAGGAGCCATGGCTGCGCCTCATCGAGATGGAGCGACGCGGCAACCGCCGCGCGGCATTCGTCGCGCTTCAACGTGCGGAACGGCTGCGTCTCCACGAATGGCGGAAGCGGGATCAGCCGCTCTGGATCACGCATCAACGGCCGCACGCATTCCGCATCCGCCGGGTTCGGCTGAAAGATGCGCGCGGCGCGCCTGATCGCGTCGGCGACGGCGCCATGGCCGATGTCCCATGGCCCGCCGGCCTGCTTGGGCGCATAGGACGCTTCGGCGAGCACATAGGGAATGCCGAGTTGCTCCGTGACCGCGGGCCCGAGCCAGTCGGGCGCTTTGTGGTAGAGGTGGTAGGTGAACCACACATCCGGGTGCGACACAGGCTTCACGCGCTGAAGGAAACGCTCCGCCAGCGCTGTCCCAAGATCGCGCAGATGCACCTGGCGCGCTTCGTCGCCTGAATCATAGCTGCGGAAGCGCGAAGCCACACAAACGTCATGACCGGCCGCCCGCAACGCCGCAATCAGCGCGCGCGCCATGGCGCGGTCGCCGGACGCCACTTGATGATCGGGCGGCTTAAGAGGAGCGTAGAAGGCAACGCGCATGGCGCTTCGGATGGCGTCTCGCCGCAATCAGGCCGCGCGCAATAAAGCGTGCCCGGATTTGGGGCAGCCGTCCGGCCGCGGCAGGTTCTCAAACGATCCTTCAAGTGGTCGATCGGCCAGAATGATTGTGCCGGGCTCCGACCATTCCGCGATATGCGGCGAAAGCCACGCGCGCGTGATCAGGTCCTGTGTGGGGTCGCCTGAGCCGAGGTCGATATGGATAAAGGCCGGCTTGCCGGGAATGCGCGGTGCGCAATAGCCTAGCGTCTCGCGGATTTCACCGAGGATCATGTGGTCGCCGTCGGGAATGCACTTGGGGTGCGCACCGATCGCCCGGTCGAATGCGAAGATCTCACGGTCAGGCAGCAGCTCGCGCAGATGATCGAAAGTGCGGCCGCTCCCTAAGCCAAGCTCGAACACGCAGCCCGGCCTGTCGCCGATCAGCCGTGCGGCTTCTTCCAGGAGCATGCGCTGCGCCGTCAGGCGATTGATCATGAAGTCGAGTCGGCTCATGGCCCGGTCTCCGAAAGACACATCCGAAAGACGCGCCTATGCGCTGGCGCCGACGCCGCTCACGACGGCGAGGCGCGGTGCTTCAGCGTCTCCAGGTGCTGCCGTGCCGAGATATTGGTCGACCAGGCCGTTGATGATAGAGAGCCCGTCGAGCAGGCCAGGGATATGCACCTTAGACGGCCGCTTCCGATCCGGCAGCGCACGCAGCGCATCCGCCATCTGGTGCGGGCTTGTCGTGTCATCGGGCAGGAGCACCGAAACAAGGCCGAGATCGGCCGCCCGCTTGGCGCGGATATATTGTTCCGCGCGCGGCGTCGTGCGCGGCAGGATGAGCGCCCGCTTGTCCATCGACAGGATTTCGCAGAACGTGTTGTAGCCGCCCATCGCCACGACGGCGGCGGCGCGCTGCATCAGCGCCTCCATGTTGGCTTCAAACGCGATCGCTTCCACATGCTTCAGCCGCGCCACGCGCTCCATGAAGCCAGTCTGCTGGTTCGTGCCCATGAACGGCCCCATCACGATCTTGGCCGGCATGGTAAGCGTCGGGTCGAACTCGTAAGCCCTCAGCACCCAATCGACCAGCATGGCGCCGTCGCCGCCGCCGCCGGTCGTCACTAGGAAGAAGGGCTCCTCGATGCCATGCGGCGGGGGGTAGAGGCCGGACGGCGTCTTGCCGCGCCGGAGATAGCCGGTGAAGCGCGTCTTCTGGCGAACCGCCTCCGACACGGCGATCCCGGCCAGCGGGTCATGCACCTCTTCAAGCCCATAGATCCAGATGTGATCGTAAAGCTGCTCCAGTGAAGGCAGCGACTGCTTGCGCTCCCATTCCGCTGCCAGCCGCGACGGCTCGTCCATCACATCTCTGAGGCCGAGCACGAGGAGCTTCTTCTGGTCCTTGAGATAGCGCAGCGTGTCTTCGACTTCACCCCGCAGGCCGAGTGGCTCCTTGTCGACGAGAAAGATGTCGGGCTCAAAGACCCGCGCCGTCTCCAGAATGATCGATGACCGGATCGTCATCAGATCCTCGATGGAGATGCCGGGGCTGTGAGGCTGGTAGTTCTCGTTGGCCAGCTTCACGACGCCGGGCACGCGGATGAAGTCAACATTCGGCGAAAAGCTGAATGCGCCGACGATTGGCGAGCCGGCGATCATGAGGATCGAAAGGTCCTCGCGATAGGCGACCAATGATTGCGCAATAGCGCGGCAGCGCCTCAGATGCCCGAGCCCGAAGGAATCGTGGCTGTAGATCAGCATCCGCGGCTGACGATTGCTCAATGTCGCTCTCCTCGATTGGCAATCCGCCCCTTCGGCGGCGGAGCATCGGCATTTTTCGGCGCGGCGCAACCCACTCCGCGTCTCCTCGCGGCACTGTGCGAACGCGCGAGGAGGATTAGCTGGTCCCGGTCTCACGCGCACCCTAGATTTGCCGGGCACCAGTCACCTTCAGGGACGGCGACCATTATGGCGATTCTCTCCAGCCTAGTTTTCTGGCGACCAAGTTCCGATGCGGCTGAGCCGCTTTTGCCGCGCGTTCAAGCGCTGATCAGCCGGCAGGAGCAGGAGAGCGAGCGTCTGATCGGCTGGGCGCAGCTCGGCGTCGTGGTTTTCTTCGGCCTTCTTTGGGCGGTGGCGCCGCGGCCGGACGATGCGACACTGTTCCAGCCGGTGCCGATCGCACTGTCGTTCTACCTGGTGTTCACGACCATCCGGCTGGTGCTGAGCTATGTCAGCGTGCTGCCCGGCTGGCTGCTCTTCATCTCCATGGTGCTCGACGTCGGCCTGCTGCTTGGCCTCATCTGGACGTTTCATATCCAATATGGGCAGACGGCCGCGTTCTATCTGAAGATCCCGACCTTCGCTTACATCTTCGTCTTCATCGCCCTGCGTGCGCTGCGCTTCGACGCGCGCTTCGTGCTTGCGACGGGCTTTCTGGCGGCGTTCGGCTGGGTGGGCATGGTCATCTACGCCGTCAACACCAGCGGCATGGACGCCATCACCCGCAGCTTCGTCGATTATCTCAGCTCCAACTCCATCCTGATCGGCGCGGAGATCGACAAGATCGTCGCGATCCTGGTCGTTACCGCCATTCTCGCGCTTGCAATCCGCCGCGCCGGTCAGGTGCTGGCAAGCTCCATCAAGGAAGAGGTGCGCACGCGCGACATGATCCGCTTCCTGCCGCGCGACGTCGCCGATGTCGTCACCAGCGCCCAGGATATTGTGAAGCCCGGCGATGCGGACGAGCGCGAGGCAGCCGTGCTCATGCTGGACCTGCGCGGCTTCACGCGCTTCTGCGCCGGCAAGTCGCCGCGCGAGGTGGTTGACCTGCTCGTCAGCTTTCACAAGCGCATCGTGCCGATCATCACCGGCTATCGCGGCGTCGTCGACAAATATCTGGGCGACGGCGTCATGGCGACGTTTGGCGCCGCGCATGCTTCGCCGACCGCTGCAGCTGACGCGCTTCAGGCGCTCGACGCCATCATCGCCGAGGCGCGCGAGTGGCACGAGACGTTGTCGCAATCGGAAGCCGATCCGCCCTTCGTCAACGGCGCGGTGACGGCCGGGCCCGTCGTCTTCGCTGCACTCGGTGATGACGAGCGGCTGGAATACACCATCATCGGCGAGGCGGTGAACCTTGCAGCCAAGATTGAGAAGCACAACAAGACCGAAGGGTCGATGGCACTGGTGCCGCTCGCCGATTATGAGCATGCGGTCGCGCAGGGTTACGAGCCTCAAGGCGATCCGGAAATCGTCAAAGGTCGCAGCGTCGCCGGTGTCGGCGAGCCAATGGATTTGGTCGTCGTGGCCCGCTGAATCCGGCTGCTACTCAGCCGGCGTGGCGGCGGGGAGGGCACCAAGCCGCTCCGCGCGCCGCGCCTCTCGGCGTGCACGCCGCCGCGCCCGCCATTCCGATGTGTTGGCGACCGCCATCAGCGCCGCCGGCGTGACGAACAGCGTCAGAACGGTCGCGAACCCGAGGCCGAACACGATCGACGTCGACAACTGAATCCACCATTGCGTTGACGGCGCGCCGATGGCGATCTCACGCTCAAGGAAGTTGATGTTGACGCCGAAAGCGATCGCCATGACGCCAAGCATCGCGGTGACGGCGGTCAGAAGCACCGGACGCGCACGCTCGCGACAGGTCTGCAGGATCGCCTCATAGGCGTCGCGGCCTTCGCGCCTGAGGCGGTCATAGGTGTCGATCAGCACGATGTTGTTGTTCACGATCACACCCGCATTGGCGATCACGCCAATGCCCGTCATCACGACGCCGAAGGCCTGGCCCATGACCATGAGGCCGATCAGAACGCCGATCGTCGACATGACAACGGCCGACAGCACGATGATCACGCTGGAGAAGCGGTTGAACTGCGCCAACAGCACCGCGAAGATCAAGAAGATCGCCGCGCCGAACGCATTGACCAGGAACGCGCCTGCCTTTTCGCGCTCCTCGTCCTCGCCTTTCATCCGGTAGGTGACGCCCTCGCCGAGATCGGCGCTGGCAAGCGCGGCCAGGACCTGCTGCTGCACGACGGCCGATTGGACGTCCTCCGCCACGTTGGCGGTGACGGTCACGACGCGGGCGCCGTCGACACGGTTGATCAGCCCGACTTTCGGCGCAGCACTGCGGGTGACGAAATTGCCGATCGGCACTGCGCCGGAGCCGGTGACCATGGTCAGTTCGTCAAGCTGGTCGAGGCTGCGACGATCCTCCGGGAAACGCACCAGGATATCGACCGACTTGTCGGTGGAGGATGGGCGATATTCGGAGACTTTTACGCCGTTGGTGACAAGCTGCACCGCGGTCCCGACGCTGGCGGGGCTGGCGCCGAACTTGGCGGCCTCCGCTTTGTCCACTTCCAGCTTCCAGTCGATGCCGGGAAGCGGAAGCCCGTCATCGACGTCGAGCGCATCAGGGTTGGTGCGGACAACGTCGGCAGCCTTAAGTGCCGCCGGAAACAGCAAGTCCGGATTGATTGACGAGAGCTCAAGCGTAATCGGCTTGCCGGTCGGTGGGCCGGCCGCCGGCCCGGTGACCTCGATGATCACGCCGGGGATGTCAGCCGTCTTCTGGCGAATCTCGTCGAAGATCTCGCTCGCCTTGCGGCGCTCCTGCCAGTCGACGAGCTCAAACTGGATCGTGCCGACCGTATCCTCCGTCACGTCCTGCGCGCCTTGTTGGCCTTCGCCGGCGCGCGCATAGACGGTTTCGATCTCCTCCATGTCCAGCAGGTGCTCTTCGACCTGGCGGACCAGATTGTCCTTCTCGTAGATGGAGATGTTGCCGCGGGCACGCACCTGCACCAGGCCGAATTCCGGCTCCACGTGAGGGAAGAACTCCACGCCGTTGCCGAACTTCCCGTAGGCCTGCACGACGCCGACCAGAAGCAGGCCGGCCAGCGCCAGGGTGGCCAGCGGATGCGCCAACACCACCTTGACCAGACGCATATAGGCGCCGCGGTCCTGCAGCGCTTCGTCTTTCGGCTGCGACGCGCGGCCCAGCATCGCGCCGAGCGTCGGTGTGAAGATGAGTGCCACGACGAGTGAGGCCGTCAGCGTGGCGATCAGCGTCAGCGGCAGGTACTTCATGAACTCGCCGACGATGCCCGGCCAGAAAAGCAGCGGCGAGAACGCGGCGACGCGTGTGGCCGTGGCCGCTGTCACCGGGCCCGCCATGCGCTTGGCGGCCAGCGAATAGGCCGCGCGTGGGTCCATGCCCTCAGAGAGCCGCCGCTCGGCATATTCCGAAACGATGATGGCATCGTCGACGAGCATGCCGACGGCGAGGATCAGCGAGAACAGCACGACGATGTTGACCGTCAGCCCGGCCAGTTGCAGCCCTAAAATCCCGGCGAGGAACGAGGCCGGAATGGCGATCCCGATGAACAGGGAGGCGCGCGCGCCGAGCACCGTCAGCATGATCACGATAACAAGCAGAACCGCGGTGATGACGCTGTTCTGCAGCTCGCTCAGCATGATGCGGATGTCTTTCGACTTATCCTGCGAGAATGAGACCTCTACCGTGTCCGGCCAGGTCGCGGAAAGCTGTTCGATGACCGCGCGCGTGGCGTCGACGGTTTCGATGAGGTTGGCGCCGGTGCGCTTCGACACTTCGATCGTGATCGCCGCCTTGCCGTTGACGCGCGAGATCGTGTCCGGATCCTTGAAGGTCGGGCGGACGGTCGCCACGTCGCCGAGCGTGACGGCTGCGTCGCCCGATGCGACGATCGGGAAGTTGTCGATGTCCTCCGGTGTTTCGATCAAGGAGGGCACCTTGACCGCGAAGCGCCCCGCATTGCTTTCCAATGCGCCGGCCGCCACGAGGCTGTTGCCGAGGCTGAATGCCGATACCAGCTCGTGCAGCGAGATGCCGTAGCTCTCCAGGTGCATCGGCTCGGCGATGATCTCCACCACCTCCTCGCGGTCGCCATTGAGGCTGGCGCTCAGGACGCCCGGTATCTGCTCGATTGCGGTTTCCGCCTGCCGCGCCAGATGAAGCAGCGTGCGTTCCGGAACGTCGCCGCCGAGTGACACGACAAGGACGGGGAACAGCGAGAGGTTGACCTCGTTGACATGCGGCTCGTCGGCATCGCTTGGAAGTTCGCCCTTGGCGTCGTCCACCGCGGCGCGGACATCGGCGAGTGCGGCGTCGGAATCGAAGCCCGCCTCGAACTCCAGCAACACATAGCCGCCGCCCTCAAACGCCGCGGAGCGCATCTCCTTGACGTTCTCAACCGACTTAAGCTGCGTCTCCAGCGGCTTCAGGATCAGCCGCTCCGCATCCTCCGGGCTGATGCCACGCTGCGTGACATTCGTATAGATGATCGGAATGGCGACATCCGGCTCCGCCTCTTTCGGAATCGTCATGTAGGCGGAGAAGCCCGCCACGAGCAGAAAGAGCAGCGTCGTGATGGTCAGCCGCGCGTGACTGATCGCGTAATCGACGGGATTGAGCATGCGGGCGGTGTCCCTTGGCGGTTCTTAGGACCGCGAGATCAAGGCAGGCGACGCCGCGTTCACATCAACGGCGTCGACCTTCTGTCCGTCCTTCACGAAGTCCTGGCCTTGGACGATGATCTGCGCGCCATCGGGCGGACCGTTCACCCAGACGTCGTCGCGCGCATCCTCAACGATTGCGACCGTGACGGATTCCACAATTCCGTCGGGCGTGACGGTGCGAATGCTGAGCTCGCCGTCAGCGGAGAAGGTGAGGGCGGAGCGCACGACGCGCACCGCCTGCACCGGCGCCAGCTGGAACTGGACTTCCGCCGTCACGCCGTCGGGGATGGCATGGTCGGCATTATCGAGCTCGACCTCCACGCGGTAAGTGCGTGTGCCGGCGCTCGATGTGGGTGACACGAACCGCACGGTCCCATTCACCGTCTGCCCGGTGACGAGACGCACGTCCGCCTCGCTGCCGATCCTGATGCTGCCGAGCTGGCGTTCAGCGATGTTGGCGACCGCCAGCATCGGGTCGAGCGCAATCACTTCCGCCACCATCGCACCGACATCCAGAGCCTGGCCGGCGCTGACCGGAACGTCACTGACGAGGCCTGAGATCGGCGCAAGGACAAGACCGCGGTCGTATTCGGCTTGAGCAAGCGCCAGGCCTGCTTCGGCAGCCCGCAATTCGGCTTCAAGCTGTTTCTTTTCGTTCGCCGCGATCACGCCACGCTCAATCAGCCGCGCCTTGGCTTCAAGATCGGTGAGCCGCTGCTCAACTTGCGCCTCGGCCTGCGAAACTTGCGCGTGGCGGGCCTCGTCGGACAGCGTGGCAATCACGTCGCCTTCTGACACGCGGTCGCCGCGCCGCACCTTCAGCTCGACAATCGTGCCCAAGGCGCGGGTGACGGCGCGCGCGCGGTCGTCGGCCTCGGTGCGTCCGGAAAGGACAAGCCGGCCAACATGGCTTTCCGCCCGTGCCTGGATCACCGCGACGCGGAAGGGCGGCCGTTCCGTTGTGGCTTCCGTCTCGACGGTGGCCGTCGCCGGATCATCCGTGCGTCCGAGCACACCGGATCCGATCCACAAGGTTGCCGCAACAACGACCGCGGCGGCTGCGATACGACTGTACTTCATAATCTATGCCTCGGCGTTGGGGCGGACGCTTGGCGGTTCCACAGCACCCTTCAAGAGGGCGCCGATAACGGCGAACACTTCGGCGACTTCGCGCTCAGGATCGAAATCCGTGGCGACCGCGCGGCGAACGAAGAGCCCGTCGGCAAGCTTGGAGATGATGGACGCGACGAAATGCGAATCGATTGATTGATCGATCGCGCCGGCTTCCTTGGCGGCGTCGAACGCGCTGACGAAATGGGCATGAAGGCCGCTGGCGAAATCCGTCTGAAGAGTCGCGACCGAAGGGTTGCGCGTCGCCTCAGCCCAGATCTCCAGGCAGAGCTGCGCCTTGCCGCACATGTCGTCGTGGAAATGTCGGCGGCCGAGTTCGCGGAATGCGGAGAGAAAATCCGCACCGCTTTCCTGCAGAGCGCCGAACTCGCTGGTCATCCTGCCACGGTCGCGCTCGCACAGACCCGCGACCAGCGCGTCCTTGGAGGCGAAGTAACGGTAGAGATTGCCCGGGCTCATTCCGGCTTCAGCAGCGACATCCTGCACCGTCGTTCGGTGAAAGCCGGAGCGTACGAAGCTCCGCTCGGCCGCATCCAGGATGTGCGTGCGGCGATCGATCTCCGGCTCGTGCGTTTCGGTCCGCAATGCGGCTTCAGTCATGGGTATCGCCTGGGTCGTGAATGAACGCTCATTCATCTGAGAATGAAGATTCATTCACGTGTGCCAACGGTCGGATAATGTCAAGCGAATCAACAAGATGTTACCTGAACCAAAGGGTCAGGCAGCTTCATGCCAGCCGCATGTTTCAGAACTTTGTCATGGAGGAGGAGAATTGTTTCGAATCGGTCGCCGTTCGACATTGTGCGACATCTCGATACAATTTTGCGGGGTCGGCGCGAGGCAACCGCGGGCCCGCACTCCCAGATTGTGCGGTGAAGGATGGCCCCCAGTTGTTTTTGCTGTGGCTTCAGCGGTTTCTGAGGCGTCTATCCACAGGCCGCCCTCGCCAACCCCAATGGCGCTGTGTATCGTCGCGAGTCCAGTGGCGTGCCTTGGGTAATGGCGGCGGGTAGGCCTGATTTGCTGAGCATTGCGCGAATCCTGTTCTTGAATACGCGCGCCCCCGATCATGTGATCCGCTCCTGCCCGCCCTGGGCCGGCTGAGCGCCGGCATACGAGTATTTCGGTGCAGCGCGCGCGTCGGCGCATGCACGACGAGGAGGGGCCAAGGCCGTGCGGCCGTTCACGACGGGATTGCGGCTATGACGATTGCGGCGGAGCGTCAGCCCTATCCCGGGCTCCGCTCTTTCGCGCGCAACGAAGCCGACTTGTTCTTTGGGCGCGAAAACGCGGTCGCTGAGTCAATCAAGCGGCTTGCGGCAACGCGCGTCCTGATGCTGACCGGGCCGTCCGGTGCCGGCAAATCCTCTCTCCTGAGAGCTGGCCTCGTACCAGCGCTTGAGGACGGACGTTTGGAGCAAGCCGGCCCCAACTGGCGCGTCGCCGCGCTTCGCCCCGGCATCCACCCGCTGACCAGTCTCGCCGAAGCACTCCTGCGGGCGGCTGCCGAGCCGGAAGCTGACGAGGCGCCCGGAGCCGATGCAGTCGAAGCGTTGCGCGCTGAACTGGCGCAATCGCCGGGGGCGCTGATCGATTGGCTACAGGCCGACAACCTGCCTGAGCGCACAAATTTGCTGCTGCTCGTCGACCCGCTGGAAGAGCTGTTCCACGCAGATATCGACCGCGACGAAGCGGAAGCCTTTGTCTCGCTGCTTCTGGCGAGCGTCGCTCTGCCGCCTGATGAAGCCCCGATCTGCATCGCCGCGGCCATGCGCTCCGAATATCTCGCCGGCGCTGCGTCGTTCGCGGGGCTGTCGGAGGTCATCGCAAAAAGCCTTTACGCGCCGCCCAGCCTGAACGGCGAGCAGCTTCGCCAGGCGATCGTCAGGCCAGCGAAGGTGTGCGGCTTCAAGATCGAGCCGCCCCTCGTGGAGGCGTTGCTGGAGGATTTGTCGTTGCCGATTGCGCCGCCGGATGAGGATTCCGGCGAGGCGCTGGACAGAGCCGCCCAGGCCGCTGACCGGCTGCCCCTGCTGCAGCATGCGCTCAGCCAGCTTTGGCTCATTGCGGCGCAGCGCAAGGGCAAGCGCGTCCTCAAGCTGGACGACTACGAAAAGCTCGGGCGCCTGCGCGACGCACTTGCTACGCATCTCCAAGGCGTGCTGGAGGCGCTGCTCCCGGAACATCGAGACGTCGCGCCGGTCGTGTTCCGGGCCATGAGCAGAGGCGCGAGCCTCGCCGATGCAGCCGGTCGACCGACTCCGTACGGCGAACTGGAGGCGATCGCGCATGGCGATTCCTCCGCAGTACGTGAGATCGTTGAGACGTTTCGCGCACCCGACAACGGCTTCCTCCAGCCGCCACGTCCACATCCCCTGCGCGCCGACACGCCGGTGGAGATCACGCATGAATGCCTTATCCGCCAATGGCCGACCTTTCATCGCTGGCTGAAAGCGGAGGCGCACGCGGTGGTGACGTGGCAGCGGCTGGCGGATCGTGCGGAGAGCCACGAAAGCGGTGAGGCGGAGTTGCTGTCCGGCTTTCCGCTGGCAAGCGTCGCCGATTGGTGGGGGCGGGAGCAGCCGACGGCGTCTTGGGCGGAGCGATATAGAGGCGACTTCGACCAGACCCGGTCGTTCCTTGAGAAGAGCCAGCGAGCCCAGGCGGCACTCGACCGCGACGCGGCCGAGCGGCAGGGCCGTGGCATGCGCAACAAGCTCCTGGCCTTTGCGGCGGTCGTGACGATTGGGATTATCGCGCCGCTCGGCGTGTTTGCCGGCTACGCCGCCATTCGCTCAAACGAGGCGGCCGAGCGTGCGCGCATTGAAGCCGCCGCGGCGAATGACGCCCGGCAGGCGACCGCCGCCGCCGAGCAATTGGCCGGGGCCGAACGGCGTCGGGCCGTCGAGGCGGAAGAACAGGCGCAGGCAGATCGTGTACGCGTCGAGGAGGCGCAGGCGTTTGCGGAAGAGGCGCAGCAGCAGGCGATCGCAGCCCGCGAGCACGCGGACGAATTGGCGGCGCTTGTGGAAACGGAGAGGGCGCGCGCTGAGACGGAACGGCTGCGCGCGCTGGAGGCGATTGAGGCAGCGACGCGCGCCGGAACGGAACGCGACCAGGCCGATGAGCAGCGGCGGCTCGCGCTCGTTGCCCGCGACGCGGCCGAGCGCAATTCTCAAGAGGCCACAAGCGAACGGGAGCTGGCTGAGCTGGCGCGCCGGCAAGCCGCAAACGAACAAGAGCTCGCAGAGGCGGCCCGCCAGCAGGCCGAGGAAGCGCGCGAAGAGGCTCTCGCTGCCGCGCAAGTGGCAGAGGCGCTTGCGGATAAGGAGCGGCTTCGCGCCTTGGCCGCAATCGACCAGGTGCGCGCCGCGGAAGAAGAGCTTGAGCGCGTCAGCCAGGAATTGGCGACGGCGGTGGCAACGGCTGAAGCGGCGCTCGCTGAGAAGGAGTTGGCGGATCAGGCGCGGCTGCGCGCGCTTCGGGCGCAAAGCCAGGCAATTGATCCCCTGGTTGAGCCCGACGCTCCGCGTACCGAGTAGCAGGCGCGCGCCGCTAATCTGCCGCGTTCGAACTCTTCGTCAGAAGCGCTTTCTGCCAGGCAAGAGCGGTGCCGACGACATCCGACAGCGCCGCATGCGCCGGACGCCAGTCGAGCACCTCACCAATCCGATCGGCCTTAGCCACAAGGCTCGGCGCGTCGCCGGCTCGCCGCGGGGCCGCCTCGACCGGCAGCGGGGTGCCGGTGGTCTCTTCCAGAGCAGCAATGACCTCAAGCACCGTATGCCCGCGCCCGGAACCGCAGTTCAGCACGCACGGGGTGCCGCCCGCCTCAAGATATCGCAGGGCCGCGACGTGGGCGGCCGCAAGGTCCGTTACATGAATGAAGTCGCGCTCGCAGGTTCCGTCGCGCGTCGGATAGTCTTGCCCGAAGATCGCAAGCTGAGGGCGCATGCCCAGCGCCGTCTCCACCGCCAGCCGAATGAGATGGGTGACGTTCGGTCCCTGTTGACCGGCGCGTCCCTGCGGATCGGCGCCGGCGACATTGAAATAGCGCAGGCACAAAGGCCGGAACGCCGAATGCGCGGCTGCGGCATCGCGCAGGATCTGCTCGCTCATCAGCTTTGAGGCGCCGTACGGGTTGATGGGTTGCGTCGGTGCGTCCTCGTCGACGGGCGTGTGGTCGGGAATGCCGTAGACGGCGGCCGTGGAGGAGAAGATGAAATGCGCCACGCCCGCCTTCAGCGCCGCCTCCGTCAGGCGCAGCGTCGCCGCCGTGTTGTTCGTGTAGTACTTGATCGGATCGGTCACTGATTCCGGCACGATGATGCTGCCGGCAAAATGCATGATCGCGCCGACCGCGTCGCGCTTGAGGATGTCTACGACGAGCGCGGCGTCGGAAACGGAGCCCTCGTAAAACGTGACGCCTTGCGGGACGGCTGCGCGGACGCCTGTGGAGAGATCATCCAGCACGACGGGCCGGTAACCCGCCGCCATCAGCTCCAGGACAGCGTGCGCACCGATATAGCCGGCACCGCCGGTCACCAGCACGGCGTCCGCCGCGCTGCTCATGGGCAATCGTTCCTCTGCATCACGGCCTCGTGCAGTGCTACGATTCGCTTCGCCGCAACACATACAACCCGCGTGACCGATTTCCTATGAACGCCACTGCGGGTAGCCGCCTCAATCGGAGCGCGTGTCAAATCGCGGATTGAAAAATCGTTTATGCTCAAACGTCTGGAGAGCTTCAAAGCGGGAGCCGGGGGGGGGGGGTCGGATGGTCGGGTTGTCATCATTTTCGCTGGACGGGGCGAAGGCGCTCGTCACCGGAGGTGCCACTGGGATCGGCGCGGAAATCGCCAAAGCCATGGCGGCGTGCGGTGCCGACATCGCGCTGACGGAGCACCAAAGCGCGGCCGATGATACGGTTTCGGAGATTCTCGGCCACGGTCGCCGCGCCGAGGTTCTGCGGGTCGACTTGGCCAACGCCTCCAGGGGCGAGCTCGTCCAACTCGTGGCCAATGCCGAGGGTCGGCTCGGCGGCCTCGACATATTGGTCAACAACGCCGGAATCATCAGGCGTGGCGACGCGCTGGAGCATCCGTGGGAGGATTGGCGCGCGGTGATGGCGCTCAATCTTGATGCGGCCTGGCTGTTGTCGCAGGCGGCAGCCGGCAAGATGGCGTATCGCGGGCGGGGCCGGATCATCAACATCGCTTCGCTCTTGTCGTTCCAGGGCGGCATACGCGTGCCGGGCTACGCCGCGTCCAAGCATGCTCTGGTTGGGCTGACTAAGGCGCTCGCCAACGAATGGGCGTCCCACGGGATCACCGTCAACGCCGTTGCTCCGGGCTATGTCGTGACGGACATCAACGAAGTGCTCCGCGCCGACCCGGATCGCATGCGCGAGTTGCTGGAGCGCATTCCCGCCGGTCGTTTTGCCGAGCCTGACGAAGTCGCCGGCGCGGCGGTCTTTCTCGCCTCTCCGGCGGCAAATTACGTCAACGGCGCCGTGCTCGCAGTTGACGGCGGCTGGCTCGCGCGCTGATCTGAGCGATCTCGGCAATTGGGGGGCTCAGTGAGCGAGACGGCAGACGTTCTGGTTATCGGCGGCGGCATATCGGGGTTCAGCATTGCCGGCCGCCTGGCGCCGCACATGCGTGTCATTGTGGCGGAGCAGGAGGAGCACCCGGGCATGCACGCCAGCGGCCGCTCCGCGGCGCTGCTTGGCGAGGCGCATGGGCCCATGGAGGTGCGCCAGCTTTGCGGGATGAGCCGCGCCTTCTTTGAAGCGCCGCCTGACGGCTTTACCGAAGCGCCTCTGTCGGGGCCCCGGCGGCTTGTGGTCTATGCTGAAGAGGAGCACCTTTCCACGCTTCAAACCGAGTTCGAGGTCGCAGGCGAAACCGCTTCCGTGGAATGGCTCACAGACAAGGAGGTCGTGGAGCATTGCCCGCTTCTGAAGCCGGGCGTGGCCGCGGCGGGCTTCACCGAGCCACATGGCCTGGCGCTTGATCCGCATGGGCTTCTCCAGGCCTTCGTGCGCGTCGTACGCCGGAGCGGCGGCACGGTTCTGACCTCAGCGCCGGTTGAGCGGCTGGAGCGCCGAGGCGGCGCGTGGCACGTTGAAGCGGGCGGAAACGAGATCACATGTGGCGTGGTCGTCGACGCGGCGGGGCCTTGGGCTGACCGGGTCGCTGCGCTCGCTGGCGCCGTGCCGATCGGCGTTACGCCGTTGCGGCGGACTGCCGCCACGATCGGCGTGCCGGACGATCTCGCAGCGCAGGCGGCGGAGCATCCCGCAACCATCCCGATCGATGAGAGCTTTTACTTCAAGCCGGAGGCCGGCGCGCTGATGGTCAGCCTGTCGGAGGAGACACCGTCTGAGCCGTGCGACGCGTTTGCCGACGATCTTGACGTGGCGTTGGCGCTGGAGCGCTTCCATACGGCGACGATCGTGCCGCGCGCTCGACCGACAGCGACCTGGGCGGGCCTGCGGACCTTCGCACCGGATCGTCTGCCGGTCGTCGGCTTCGATTCCGACATCGACGGCTTCTTTTGGTACGCAGGGCAGGGCGGTTCGGGAATTGAGACCTCGCCGGCGCTCTCAAACCTCGCCGCCAAGCTGATCCGCGGCGTGGCGCTGGAGACGACGGAGGCCGAACTCGCCAAAAAATTCTCAGCGGAGCGCTTCGCAACCGGCAACCGCCAGTAGACGCGGGCGTCCGATTGCGCCTGCCGATCGCTGCGCCGATCAGCCACACTGTTGTCGTCGGGTCGCCGTCTGTGGCAGAAAGGACAGAGGCGGCAATTGCGGCCCTCCGCGTGATCGTCGCATCTATCTTCTCAAACCGAGCCCCCAGGGACCCTCTCTCATGAACGTTTCCGCTCCGCCTAAGTTCGGAATGGGCGCGTCGCCGCGCCGCATCGAGGATGGATCGCTGATCCGCGGCGAAGGGCGCTACGCCACCGATGTCAAACCAGACGGTGCGCTGGCCGCCTATGTGCTGCGCTCCCCCGTTGCGCATGCGAAGATCAAGGTGGGCGACCTCAGCGCCGCGCGGCAGGCGCCAGGCGTTCATCTGGTCTGGGTGGCAGGCGACGTCACCGACCTCGACAACATGCCGTCAATGGCGCAGGGGCCTCTCAAGGATCCGTTCGAGGCGCCGCCTTATCCGGTTCTGTGCGATGATGTCGTGCGCCATGTGGGCGACGCCATTGCCTATATCGTGGCGGACGACGTTGACAGCGCAAAATCGGCCTCCGAGCTGATCGACGTCGACTACGATCCGCTGCCGACCATAACGGACACCGCGCAGACGCTCGATTCCGACGCGCCGCTGGTGTGGCCGGACCGCGGCACCAATCTCGCCTTCACCTACGAGATCGGCGACAAGGCCGCCGTCGACGCCGCATTCGCCGCCGCCGACAAGGTCGCCGAGCTGACGCTGATCAACAACCGCCTCATCTGCAATTACATGGAACCGCGCGCCATGATCGCCGACTACGACACGTCGGCGAATCGCTACGAGGTGACGATCGGCTCGCAGGGCGTGCACGGCATGCGCGACGCCATCTGCAAGGTCATGAAGATCGATCCGAAGGACATGCATGTCATGACGCCTGACGTGGGCGGGGGCTTCGGCACGAAGGCGTTCGGCTACCGGGAATATCCGCTGACCGCCAAAGCCGCCCGCGCGCTCGGCAAGCCCGTCAAGTGGATGTCGGATCGCAGCGAGCACTTCCTCGCCGACGCGCATGGTCGCGACCATGTGACCACCGGTTCGTTCGCGCTCGACGCCGACGGCAAGGTGACGGGTATGCGCATCGACATCACCGCCAATTTGGGCTCCTACGTCAATCAGTTCGGCGCCTTCATCCCGTGGCTGGCCGTGGTCATGCTGACCGGCGTCTACGACATCCAGAACGCCCACGCCGTATGCAAGGGCGTCTACAGCAACACCGTGCCGACGGACGCCTATCGCGGCGCCGGACGGCCTGAGGCGGCATTCTTCATCGAGCGCCTGATGGATGAGGCGGCGCGCGTCACCGGGCTCTCCTACAGCGAGGTCCGCCGCCGCAACTTCATCAAGCCCGACCAGTTCCCCTACAAGACGCTGCCTGGGAATACTTACGACACGGGCGAGTTTGCCGCCCATATGGATCAGGCCCTGGAGGTCGCGGAGGCGACGACATTCGACCAGCGCCTGGCGGAGGCGAAGTCGCGCGGCCGCATTCGCGGGCTCGGCTTCAGTACCTATGTCGAAATCTGCGCCTTCGCCGGCTCCGAGACCACCAAGGCCGTGCTGGAGCAGGACGGCACGGTGAGCGTCCACATCGGCACGCAGTCGAATGGTCAGGGGCATAAGACCGCCTACGCCCAGTTCGTCGGCGAGCCGCTCGGCCTTGACTACGACAAGATCAACATCGTCCAGGGCGACACCGATATGCTTGAGACGGGCGAGGGCACAGGTGGCTCGCGCTCCGTGCCCATCGGTGCACCGGCCGTGGCCGACGGCTCCGCGAATCTGGCGAAGCAGCTGAAGGAACTCGCCGCCGACGAGCTTGAGGCCGGCGCCGGCGATATCGAACTGGTCGATGGAACCGCCCGCGTGGTGGGCACCGACCGCTCCATCACCTACGCCGATCTCGCGGTCCGCGCGAAGGACAAATCCAAGCTGACCGCCGAAGGCAAATACACCGCCGACGACCAGACCTATCCCAACGGAACGCATGTCTGCGAGGTGGAGGTCGATCCGGAGACCGGGCAGACGGACATCGTGCGCTACACGATCGTCGATGATTTCGGCGCCACGGTGAACCCGCTGCTGCTTGCCGGCCAGGTGCATGGCGGCGTCGTGCAATCCGTCGGCCAGGCGCTCCTGGAGAACACCGTCTATGACGGCGACGGCCAGCTTATCACCGCCACCTTCACCGATTACGCGATGCCGCGCGCCGACGACATGCCGTTCATCGATTTCCGGACGCGCAACGTGCCCTGCAAGAACAATCCGTTCGGCATCAAAGGCGCGGGCGAGGCCGGCACGATCGGCGCCACGCCCACTGTGATGAACGCCGTGGTGGACGCGCTCTATCGTGAATACGGAATCCGCAACATCGACATGCCGGCGACGCCGGTCAGGGTGTGGGAAGCCATCCAAGCTGCCCGAACCTGACCTCTGCACGATAAGGAATGAGAGCGGCGGGGCGCGGACCCGCCGCTACGAGCACGATATCTGCTGCCGTCGCGGTGCCGGAGGATGAATCCCGGCCGCGGCATCGCTCTCAAGATCGCATCCACCTTTGCCTTCACGCTGATGCTGGTCTGCGTGAAGGCACTGTCCGGCCGCATACCCCCCGGCGAGATCGTCTTTGCCCGGGCCTTTTTTGCGTTGCTGCCGATCGCCGCCATGTTGGCGTGGCAGGGCCAGGCCATCGGCGCGCTGAAGACCGCCAGGCCGTGGATGCATGTCATGCGCGGCGGCATCGGGCTGCTCGCCATGGCGCTGGGCTTCATCTCCCTGGGCTTTCTGCCTTTGCCGGAGAAGATGGCGATCGGCTATGCCGCACCGCTGATCGTCGTGGTGCTGGCGGCGCTCGTCCTGCACGAGACCGTGCGCGTTTATCGCTGGACGGCGGTCGCCATCGGCTTTGTCGGCATCCTCGTCATTCTGTGGCCGCGCTTCACGGTGTTCGTTGGCGGGGACGCGCAAGGCGATGCTTTTTTCGGCGCCGTGCTGGCGCTGGTGGGCGCCTTCTTCGCTGCCACCGCGGCGATCTTCGTGCGCGCCATGACACGCACCGAAACGACGGCGTCGATCGTGCTCTACTTCTCACTCATCGGCACGGTGCTGTCGGCCGCCGTATCGCTGCCGTTCGGCTGGGTGGTCCCAAGCGCCGGAGATGCCATGCTGCTTGTGGCGGTGGGTCTGTTCGGCGGCATCGGGCAAATCCTGATGACCGCCGCCTTCCGCTACGCTGACGCTGCGACGATCGCCTCCTTCGACTATGTCTCCATGCTGTGGGGCGTCGCTTTTGGCTTCTTGTTGTTCGGCGACGTGCCGACCGGCAGCGTGCTCTTCGGCGGTGCCATCGTCGTCGCCGCCGGCATCTTCATCATCTGGCGCGAGCGCCGCCTCGGCCTGCAGCGCAAGCGGCAACGCAAGGCCGTGCCGACCGGCCCGGTTTGAGAGGCATGACGTCAACGCCCTTGGCGCTGCCTGCTCTTACATCCCAAAAAGGGCGTCATCCCGAAAAGCGCGTCAGCGCTTGTTCGGGACCCATAGCCACCAAAGTCGCGTGGATGTTCATGGGTCCCGGTCTCGGCCTCTCGGCCGAACCGGGATGACAGACGAGAGGTTGATCGCGGCGGAGGTTGCGCTCCCGGATTGCGCTTCGCTCCATCCGGGCTACGAGATGTCGCCACTGTCCGTAGCCCGCATGAAGCGTCAGCGGAATGCGGGGTCGCGCAATCGCACATCCTTTCCTTTGTCATCCTGGAAAGCGCGTCAGCGCTTGTCCGGGACCCATACCCACCAAAGCCGGCGTGGATGTTCATGGGTCCCGGTCTCGGCCTGGCGGCCGAACCGGGATAACAGACGATGATGATGCGTGGCTCAGAACGCTTTAAAGGTGATGATCGTCTTGGTGTCGACGATGCCCGGAATCGGGTGGACCTTCTCGTTGACGAAATGCCCGATATCGCCGTCCGGCTCGATGTAGAATTTGGCGAGAAGATCAAAGTCCCCGGCCGTGGAATAGATCTCTGAGGCGATCTCCGCATCCGCCATGGCGTTGGCGACACGATAGGATGCGCCGAGTTCGCATTTGATGAGAACGAAGAACGGATTCATTTGAGCCTCTCGCTCTAGCCGCCATATGCAACGACGGTCTGCCGTTGCGTGCCGAGCTTCTCAATGGAGAGTTCCATCACGTCGCCGGGCTTGAGGTAGACCGGCGGCTTCATGCCCAAGCCGACGCCCGGCGGTGTGCCCGTCGTCACCACATCGCCCGGCTCCAGGACCATCTTGCCGGAGAGGTAGGAGACGAGATGGGCGACGCCGAAGATCATGGTCTTGGTGTTGCCGGTCTGCATACGCTTGCCGTTTACGTCCAGCCACATGTCGAGGTTCTGAGGGTCGCCGACTTCATCGGAGGTGACCAGCCAGGGCCCGAGCGGACCGAAGGTCTCTGCGCTCTTGCCCTTCATCCACTGGCCCGTGCCCTCAATCTGCCAAAACCGCTCCGACACGTCGTTGCACACCGCATAGCCGAGCACATGCGACAGCGCATCCGCCTCGCTGACATAGGACGCGCGCTTACCGATGACGACGGCGAGCTCTACTTCCCAATCGAGCTTCTGCGAATCCTTCGGCGCGATTACGTCGTCAAACGGTCCGCAGAGCGAGCTCGGCGCCTTGGAGAAAAGCACTGGCTCCTCAGGAACAGGCAGGCCGGATTCGGCCGCATGGTCGGCATAGTTGAGGCCGATGGCAATGAAATGCCCGGTGCGCGCAACAGGTGAACCGAGCCGCGGGTCGCCGTCCACCGTGGGCAGGCTCGCCGGATCGAGCGCCGCAAGCTTTGCCGTCAGCTCCAGCGTCATCAACTCGGGACGGAAGTCGTTCACCGTGCCGGAGAGATCGCGAAGCTGGCCCGCAGCGTCGATAAGACCTGGTTTTTCGGCACCCTTCGCGCCGTATCGGACAAGCTTCATGGCCCACCTTTCGTGTGTTTCTTGGGAAAGCGTTCCCATCGCACTAATGCCGGCATTTGCGCAAGACGTACCGTCGCGCTCCGCGGCGGTGTCCGAACCGACCAAGCCATATGTGTTAACCTGAATCGGCGATCAGCGATGCGCCGTCACAAAAACGCAAAGCGAATCAGACATTAAGGCGCAAAATTGAGGACTCCATGTCCACTGATCGCGCTGTGCGCCACCTGCGGGCCTTGTTCATCTCCGACGTGCATCTTGGCACCCGCGGGTGCCAAGCGGACTTGCTTCTGGATTTCCTGCGCCACCACGACGCTGAGACCGTCTACCTTGTCGGCGACATCGTCGACGGGTGGCGGCTGCAGCGTCATTGGCATTGGCCGCAATCGCACAACGATGTCGTGCAGAAGATTCTACGAAAAGCGCGTAAGGGCGCCCGCATCATCTATGTGCCCGGCAATCACGACGAGTTCCTGCGCAATTATCTCGGAACGCATTTCGGCGGCATCGAGGTGCGCAATTCCGACGTGCATGAGACGGCGGACGGGCGGCGCCTTCTCGTCATCCACGGCGATCAGTTCGATATCGTCGTGCGCCACGCGCGCTGGCTCGCTTTCCTGGGTGACTGGGCCTATTCGGCGGCGTTGACGGTGAATACGTATCTGAACATGGTGCGGCGCTGGTTCGGCTTCTCTTATTGGTCGGCCTCCGCCTGGGCCAAGGTGCGGGTCAAGAATGCCGTGAACTTCATCGGCGCTTTTGAAGAGGCGTTGGCGCGTGAAGCGCGCGAGCATGACGTCCACGGCGTGATCTGCGGCCACATTCACTACGCGGCCATGCACGACGATTTCGGCATCGCCTACCACAATTGCGGTGACTGGGTGGAAAGCTGCACGGCACTTGTTGAGCATCACGACGGCCGCATGGAGATCATCCGCTGGGCCGACGCCGCGATGCAGCATCGCTCGCGGCCAGGCCGACGCGAAGCCGAGCCCGAATCTGAATCGGAAGCCGTCGCCGCGTGAGCCAAACACCTCTGCGGCTCATCCTGGTGACGGACGCCTGGGCCCCTCAGGTCAATGGCGTCGTCAACTCGCTTGAGCACATCACAAGCATCATGCACGGCTGGGGCGATGAGGTGACAATCATCGCGCCTGACCGTTTTCGTACCCTCCCTTGTCCGACCTATCCGGAGATCCGTCTCGCCCTGGCACGGCCGAGCGATATCGCTGCGCTCATGGATGAGGTGGGGCCGTCGGCGTTCGTGCACATCGCCACGGAAGGCCCGCTCGGGCTTTTGGCGCGGCGCTATTGCATGGCCCGCAACCGGCCGTTCACGACCAGCTACCACACCAAGTTCCCGGAATACTTGTCCGCCCGAATCCCGGTTCCGGAGAGATGGGGCTACGCCTTCATGCGTCGGTTCCACCAGGCCGGCCAGGGCTGCATGGTTGCCACGCCGTCGCTGCGCGACGATCTGGCGGCGCGCGGCTTCACCAACCTCATGCTGTGGTCGCGCGGCGTCGACCATCGCCTTTTCCGGCCGCGGCCCGAGGCAGACCTTGGCGTCAAGCCGCCGGTCTTCCTCAATGTCGGCCGCGTCGCCGTGGAAAAAAATATCGAGGCCTTTCTCAAGCTCGATCTGCCCGGCTCCAAAATCGTCGTGGGCGACGGGCCGGCGCGTGCTGCCTTGGAGCGCGACTACCCGCAGGCGCACTTCCTTGGCACGCTGAGGGGCGAGCCGCTCGCCGCCGCCTATGCGGCCGCCGACGTCTTCGTCTTCCCTAGCCTCACCGACACGTTCGGCAACGTGCTTCTCGAGGCGCTGGCCTCCGGGTTGTCCGTGGCGGCGTTCCCCGTCACCGGACCGCGCGATGTGATCACCGATCCCGGAATCGGCGTGCTGGACGATGATCTGGAGCGCGCGGCGCGTTCGGCCCTTCTTCTCTCCCGCACGGCGGCGCGCCAGTTTGCGCTCCGCTTCACCTGGGAGGAGAGCGCCAAGCAGTTTCGTGGCAATATATTGGCGGCTAGCGGCGTGAGCGAGGGCGTGGCGGCCTGAGAGATTGCCGAAGGGCGCAGCCTCCGCTATCGGGTTAGAGCATGATCCCGAAAAAGTGGCGTCCGGTTTTCGGACAAGATCATGCTCCATAAAAAGACATAGAGCCTCCATTCTGATTGAATCAGAATGGAGGCTCTAATCTCACGTCCGGACAATCGCGATGACCGACATCCCGACCGTCGACGATATTATGGCCGCCCAGGACCGGATCGCCGGTATGGCGGTGCGCACGCCGCTTTTGCATTCGCCCTTGCTTTCCAAGCGGCTCGATGCGCGCGTGTTCTTCAAGCCGGAATGCCTGCAGCGCACGGGCTCCTTCAAGTTTCGCGGCGCCTGGAATGCCGTCAGCGCACTCGGCAAGGAGGCGCAGGACAGGGGGATCCTGGCTGTGTCGTCCGGCAACCATGCCCAAGGGGTCGCGGAAGCGGCACGGCTTCTTGGCGCCCACGCCACGATCGTGATGCCGTCGGATGCGCCGGCGCTGAAACGGCAGCGCACCGCAAGAAGCGGCGCTGAGATCGTGACCTACGATCGCGCGCGCGAGGATCGCGATGCCGTCGCCGCCAAGATCACCGAGGAGCAGGGGAGCGTCTTCGTCCACCCCTACAACAACGCCTTTGTGGTGGCCGGGCAGGGCACCGTCGGGCTGGAGATCGCTGAGGATTGCGCAGCACTCGGCGTTGAGCCGGACGTCGTCGTCATGCCCTGCGGCGGCGGCGGATTGTCGGCGGGCATCTCGCTTGCCGTCAGCGATCGGTATCACACGGCCGAGCTCTATGTTGCCGAGCCGCAGGATTTCGACGATTACACGCGCTCGCTGGAAGAGGGCACGCGGCTGAGTAACACCAAGCGCGCCGGCTCCTTATGCGACGCGCTTCTGGCGCGCGAGCCCGGCCCGGTCGGCTGGGCGATCAACCGGACCCGCCTCGCAGGCGGCATCGTGACGAGCGACGACGAAGCGCTGAACGCCGTCGGCCTTTGCTTCGACGAGCTGCGGCTCGTCGTGGAGCCGGGCGGCGCGGCCGCACTCGCCGCTCTGTTGGCAGGCCGGGTAGAGGTCCGGGACAAGACCGTCGTGGTCGTCCTCTCAGGCGGCAATATCGACGACGACGTGTTGACGGAGGCGCTCGACGCCTATCGTTCCGGCGCCGGGTCGCGCAGCGTGTAGCCGGCGCTCTTCGACGCGGCACGATCAAGCTGCGCCGGGCGCCCCCCGGGCGTCACGTCCAGCGCGCCATCGGTCAGTGTTGCAGCAAGCGTCTGCAATTCGCGGCGTGCCTGATCGGCAAGCGCGAAGCGGCGCGCCGTCTCGTCGCCGGCCGGATCGGCGTCCATCCCGTCAATGGCGAGATCGAGCGACATGGCGATGTGCTGAAGCTCCTCTGCGATCCGTCCCGGCTTCAGCTGATCGCGGGCATCTTCCACGGTCTTCTCAATACCGCGGAGCGATCCCAACAAATTGGCCGTCTCCTCCGGCCGGAAGCTCTCGCGGTAATGGTTGAGGAACGCGCGCCCCTTTGATGTCGATGAAAGGGCTTTAAGGAGAACGGAGAAATCGGATTCGCTGATTTGGCCCAAGGGCGTGTAGTTCGCCATACGCATGTCTCGCTACATGTACTCGACCGCAGACAGTCTCCGAAAACGCTTATGAAAATCTTACGGAAAATCCGCCGTGAGAGCATGCGCCTCAGCCCCAAAGCGCTGGATCGGGCGGCTCGACCATCACTCCGCGGTAGCGCAGGTCCGGCTGCCGATCGCGCTGAAGAAGCAGCGGCCCGTCGAGATCCACGAAATCGGCGCTTTGCGCCAGAAGATGCGCCGGCGCCGCGGCAAGCGACGTCGACACCATCGACCCGGCCATCAAGCCGAAGCCCAGATGCCTCGCTTCCCGCGCCACGTCGAGCGCCTCCGTCAGCCCGCCCGCCTTGTCGAGCTTGACGTTGACGCCGTCATACTTGCTTCGAAGCCCGGCAAGCTCGGCCGTGACATGGATGCTTTCGTCCGCATAGACCGGGACCGGGCGCGCCGCATCGACAAGTCGATCATCGGCGTCGGCAGGAAGCGGCTGCTCTACCAGCTCCACGCCGGCATCAGCGCAGGCGCGCATGTTGTCGGCAAAGTTTGCCGCGTCCCAGGCCTCGTTGGCGTCAACGACGAGCCGCGCGTCGGGTCGGGCCCGGCGCACAGCGGCGATGCGGGCGGGGTCGCCATCGCCACCGAGTTTGAGTTTGAGGAGCGGCCAGTCGCCGCCGCGGGCGGCCTCGGCCATGAAGGCCGGATCGCCGAGGCTGAGCGTGTAGGCGGTCAGAAGCGGTTGAGGCGCGCTCAAGCCGGCAAGCGTCCATGCAGGAACGCCCGCTCGCTTGGCCTCCAAATCCCAGAGCGCGCAGTCAAGGGCATTCCGCGCCGCGCCGGCTGGCAGCCGCGCGCGCAGCGCTTGGCGATCCGGGGATTCAAGCTGCACCGATTCAATCGCCGCGACGACGCTTTCAGGCGTCTCGTCGTAGCGGGGATAGGGCCGGCACTCGCCACGGCCCTTAAATGCGCCGTCGCTCACCTCCGCGATTACGACGACCACCTCGGTCCGCGCTTCGCGCGAAATCACGAAAGTCCCGGCGATCGGCCAGCGTTCAACTTGGGTCTTGATGTGCAGCGTCATGAGGATGGAGCCGCCGGGTCTGATATTGGCCGGGTCTGGCAGGGGGCGGTGGGGCGATTTAGCCACAGAAGTCCGGCCGGTCTCCTGCTACCATAGCGCGGGCAGTCCGTCAGCGGCGAACCGGGCGTTACCATGGATGCATCCATCCAGCACTATTTCGACGAGGAGCACCGCATGCTCCTCAGGCCGGTCGGCAGGTGGGTCATCGACCAGGCGCGCGAGCTGGACCGGGGGCTGGCGGAGCTCATCGCTGCGCTGCGCCAACGCCAGACGCAGCAGATCGTCATAGACCTCGCCGACCTCGGCGCACTCGACACGGCCGGTGCATTCCTTCTTGCCCGGCTGGAATATCAGTTCATCTCGCAGGATGGCGGCAAGGTCGCGTGGCATGGTGTCGACAAACGCAACCGGGCGCTCCTGGAACGCGTGCGCGACGTGATCGCTGTGGAGATGGATCACCGTCCGCCGCGAAGTACGATCCTGGAGGATGTCGGCGAAACGGTGCTCTCCGTTGGGGCGGATGCGCGCCGCCTGCTCCTGATCCTTGGCGGCACCGTGCGCGAGCTTGGTTCAATCATCGCTCGGCCGCGCACGTTCCGCGCCTCTGCCGTCGCCCGGCAGCTTGAGGTCACCGGCGTGCGCGCTGTGCCGATTGTGTGCGTCATGTCGCTTCTGATCGGCGGTATCGTTGCGCAGCAGGGCGCCTTTCAGCTGCAATTTTTCGGCGCCACGATCTTCACGGTCGATCTCGTCGGCATCCTGGCGCTGCGCGAGGTCGCACCGCTTCTCACTGCCATCATGGTGGCGGGGCGCTCCGGCAGCGCGATCACGGCAGAACTCGGCTCCATGCGGATGCGTGAAGAGATCGACGCGCTCAGGGTCATGGGTCTTGATCCGGTCAACGTGCTGGTGCTGCCGCGGGTTTTGGCGCTCATCATCGCGCTGCCGCTTTTGAGTTTCCTCGCCGGCATCGCCACGCTTCTCGGCGCAATGCTGACGCTGTGGCTCTATGTCGAGATTCCGCCGGTGGCGTTCATCCAACGCCTGCAGGAAGCCATCGACTTCTCCACCTTCTTCAGCGGGCTCTTGAAGGCGCCGTTCATGGCGCTGATCATCGGCCTCATCGCCTGCACGGAGGGAATGGCCGTGCGCGGCAGTGCGGAATCGCTCGGCCGGCACACCACTGCTTCAGTCGTCAAGGCGATCTTCATGGTGATCGTGGTCGACGGGATTTTCGCTATGTTCTATGGGGCGATCGGTTTCTGATGGCGACGAACGGCAGCGAACCGCTTATCCGCGTCCGCGGCCTGACGGTGGGCTTTGGCGGACCCACCGTCCTTGAGAATCTCGATATCGATGTGCGCCGCGGCGAGATTCTGGCGATCGTTGGCGGGTCCGGCACCGGGAAATCGGTGCTGATGCGCGCCATATTGGGTCTGGTGCGGCCGCAGGGTGGGACGATCGAGGCTTTTGGCGAGAAGATCGGGCCGCACGGCCCCTCGCTCGACATTGAGCGGCGCTGGGGCGTGCTTTTTCAGTTCGGGGCGCTCTTCTCCTCGCTCACCGTAGCGCAGAACGTCGCCGTGCCGATGCACGAATTCCTCAACCTGCCGAATTCACTGATTGAAGGCATTGCCGGCATCAAGATCGAGCTTGTGGGCCTCAAGGAATGGGACTTCGAAAAATATCCCTCTGAGCTCTCAGGCGGCATGATCAAACGCGCCGCATTGGCGCGCGCTTTGGCGCTCGATCCGGAGGTTGTATTCCTCGACGAGCCGACCGCCGGGCTCGACCCGATCGCGGCCTCTGAGTTCGACGCCCTGATCGCCGACCTCAGAAACACTTTGGGCCTCACTGTGGTCATGGTAACCCACGATCTCGACACGCTTCACGCTATTGTGGACCGGGTGGCTGTCATCGGTGAGAAGCGGGTTCTGGTCGAGGGCGACCTCGACGCGATGCGGCGCTTCGACCATCCTTGGGTGCGAAGTTATTTCGGCGGCGAAAGAGCGCGGGCTGCGTTCGAGTAAGGTGCGATGGAGACAAAGGCCAACACAGCGCTGATCGGTGCGTTCACGCTCATCGTGCTCGCGCTCGGCTTTGTCTTTGTGTACTGGCTGGCGCGCGGCACCGATCAGGGCGCGTCTGAAACGCTCACCGTGATCTTCGAGGATCCGATCACCGGCCTGAGTGTCGGCAGTCAGGTGGTGTTCAACGGCATCAAGGTCGGCGAAGTGAAGACGTTGGTGCTTGACCCGGACAAGCCCAACGTTGTGCTCGCCGGGCTGAGCGTTCAGCCGCTCCGCTCCATCAAGGCCGACACGGAAGTGACGCTCGGCTTCCAAGGCCTGACCGGCGTCGGCTATGTGGAGATGGCCGGCGGCTCGCCACAACTGGAGCCCATCTGGGAGGCGCAGGACAAACCCACGATCATCGCCACGCGCTCCTCCATGCAGGACCTTCTCGCCGGCGCACGCACGATTCTTGCCCGCGCGGACGAGGTGCTGCAGACGCTGGAACGCACCGTCTCCGACAATTCCGATGACATCGCGCTGGCGGTGCTCGATGTGCGCAAGTTCACCAGCGCGCTGGCGGAAAACTCCGACGATGTCGCCGACTTCATCGCCAATGTCTCCGCCGCATCGGAGGGGATTGCCCAGGCGACCGGCCAGCTCGACGGGATCATCTCCAAGAGCGAGGGTCTGTTGGAGGCGATTGAGCCCGACGATGTCCGCGCCGCACTGAAGAACCTCCGCGCCACGTCGGACAGTCTGGCCGAGCAGGCCGATCGTATCGGCACGATCGTCGACCGCGCCGATCAGATCGCGGCAAACGCGGAAGCATTTTCGGAAAGCCTGCCGGGTCTCGGCGAAAAGGCGGAGAGCCTCGTCGCCGCCATTGATCCGGAGAAGGTGGCGAGCGCGCTCAACAACATTGAGCGCTTCAGCGCAGCACTTGGCGACAGCAGCGACGATATCGACCAGATTGTCGCCGATGCGCGCAGCGTGTCGGCGCGCTTTGCATCGCTCGGCGAGCGCGCGGAATCGCTTTTGACCAAGCTTGACGGCATGGCCGGGCAGGGCACCGGCGGCATCCTGGAGGATGCGACGGAAACCCTCGCGGCAATCCGGGCGGCGGCCGACAATTTCAACGCGCAGATATCGATCGTCGGCGGCGGCGTCGCCGACTTCAGCGACCGCGGCCTGCGTGACTTTCAGAGCCTGATCAGCGAAGGCAAGCGCACGATCAGCCGGCTGGATCGCGTGATATCGAACCTGGAGCAGAACCCCACCGGGTTCCTGCTGGGTGGGGAGCGTGTCCCCGAATATGGCGGACAGCGACGTTGAGGGGGGTGAGTGCTGTGGGCTTATCTCAGCGTAAAGCCCGTTCGGCAGGCGGCGCGGCCGCGTGGTTGGCACCGTTGGTGGCGCTGGTCCTGGCCGGCTGCACGACGCTGATCGCCGGCACGCCCAGCAACATCTACGATTTGAGCGCGCCCGGCGATATCCAGGCGCCGCGCGGCGGGCTGCAAGTGCTGGTGCCGGAGCCCACGACCGTTCGCGCTCTCGATACCGAACGCATCGCCGCGCGCCCGAGCGCTTCGCAATACGCCTATCTGCCCGACGCCGTATGGAGTGACCGCCTGCCCAGGCTGCTCCAGGCCCGCATGGTGGAGACGCTGCAAAATAGCGGCCGCATCCGCGCGGCGGCCGTGCCGGGGCAGGGGCTCCTCATCGACTATCAGCTGGTGATGGATGTGCGCGCCTTTGAGCTGACGGATGAGGGCGCCGTGGTTGATCTCGCCGTCCGCGTGATGGACGACCGCAACGGACGGGTCGTGCGGTCGCAGGTGTTCCGCGAGGTCGTGCCGGTTGAATCGACGCGAGCGCCCGAAGTGGTGCAGGCGCTCGACTATGCCATGGACAAGGCCTTCGCCGGCATCGCCAACTGGGCGCTGCGCTAGACTAGGCGGCCGCCAGTCGTCCGGTCATGCGCATGCCGTCGCGGATGTTGAGACCCATCAGCGTCAGATTGACCGCACCGGCGATAAGCTCAATCCCTTGCACGACGTAGAACGCCGTGCCGAATGCGCCCTGCGAGGCAAGCCACGCCAGATAGAACGCCGCCGGGATCAGGATCAGGATGCCATTCGCCGCGATGAACGGAATGCGCTGCTTCTTGCGCAGGATTCTGGGGCTGGTCGATGCGCCGGCCATGCGAAAGCCGGTCGCTCCGGCGACCGCCAGCGCAGGGATGAGCACGAGAAATCCCCAAGGGATCGCCAGTTTGACCGCGGCGACGGTGCTCAGCGTTCCGAATGCTTCCGACAAGACCGTCGACGTCCAGAACACGAGGATCGTCAAGAAGCCGATCATGCCGGCCGCACGATGGGCGAGTCTAATCATCACCTTTCTCCTGTTGCGCCCCCGGGTTCCAATTGCCGCCTGATTGCGCGGAGTGTCTTTGCCGCTGACGCGATCTGTCTCTCGCTGAGCCCGCCGGCGAGACGGCTGGCCCACGGTCCCTGGCGCGCCATGGCGTCGTCGTAGGATCTCTGCCCCGCGGCCGTGAGCACGACCAGCTTTGCTCGTTGATGGTGCGGGTTCTGCGCAAAGCGGACGAGCCCGTCGCGGTGCATGTCGTTGACGAGCCGCTGCACGGCCTGGCGGGTGAGACCCATATTGCGGGCAAGATGCGCCACCGGCAGCGGCGTCGGCGACAGGGCAATTGCACCGAGCACCTGCCAGCGCGCGCTCGTCAGCCCGAGATCCGCCACCAGCGCATCACCGGCGGCGAGCAAGGCACCGTTCAGCCGGAACGTCTCAAGAAAGAGCTCAGTCACCGCGTTCACAATGACAGTATATAGGCATGATGACAGTATATTGTCAATATGACACAGCCGCGCAGGTAGGTTGGCGCAGAGATCGTCAGGCGCGGGGCGGGCCTTTCGTGCGGCACCAGCCCTCTCCCCTTGTGGGAGAGGGTGGCCCTTCGGCCTTGGCCGAAGGCCGGGAGAGGGGGGATAATCCAGGATGCCCCGGCACCGTGTTTCTGACGAACAGCGCAGCTTCGCCAAAGACCTCCGCAGCAAATCAGACTGCGCTGGAGGCTCGGCTTTGGCATGAAATCCGGGCGAAGCGGCTGGACGGATGGAAGTTCCGCCGGCAGGTGCCGATTAAGGACTATGTGGCCGACTTCGTCTGCTTCGAAGCGCGGCTGATCGTTGAAGTAGACGGGCCTCTGCACAAGGAGCCGGAGAACCGCCTCCGGGACGCGGAGCGTGATGCCGTTCTGCGCCGCGAAGGTTTTCGCGTCTTGCGGTTCGATTCAGATATCGCGCTTGGGCGGATGGTCGATGACATTCGTCGTGTCTTGAAGGCGCCCCCTCTCCCGACCCCTCGCTGACGCGAGGGGCCACCCTCTCCCGCAAGGGGAGAGGGCGCTCAGTCCCGTTTTTGCTGGGTCCTGCAAAATTCATGGGCGATGGTTGCACTGCCACCTGTGTCTCTGACGAGAACCGCAGCTTCGCTAAGCAACTCCGCAGCAATCAGACGGCGCTGGAAGCCCGGCTTTGGCACGAAATCTGGGCGAAGCGGTTGGGCGGGTAGAAGCTGAGGCTGCCTTAATCATCTAGTTTCCGCAGGCGCGTCGAGGAGCGCCGACAACCAACAACGTATCGGCTACATTGAGCACGATTCGAAGCTGCAAGCGCGCATAGGGTGACGCCGTGAATGACCTGATGGTGCGTCTGGCGCCGAAAGTGGCCAGTTCCTTTCCCGTCAGAAACCGCGAAAGCCTTGAGAGTTATGCTGGGCGTGTCCGGGCGGCCCTTGGTAAAGGGCAGCGGGCCATGATTGCCGCGCGTCTTGTAGAGGCATCAAAGGAACTGCAACGTGAGATACTGCCGCACAAACGTGCTTGGATTCGTGCTGCTCGCGACAGTTTCCACCCGGGTGAGCGGAGGCCGTGTTCCATTTGCGGAGGGTATGGAGGGCTCACACAGGCCCATCACATTGTTCCGCTTGCACTTCAGTTCGAGGCTGGAGCCATAATCGCTTTACAGAACTTCGTTTGGCTTTGCCCGACACATCACATCGCGGCGCATGCTTTCATCAATGACCTTCTTTCCAATCGCGAAAGAACGATTTCGGGTCTACCGCCTGAGGAGGGCGATCAGCTTCACCAGCTTGGAGTTAGGTTCGTTGAATTGCTAACCGGGCTTCCGAACTGGCAACGCGTTTTGAGATAGCGGCGTATCCGCAAATTTTAGGCGACCGGACATCGCGCGTGTCAGATGCCTCTGCCACGATGCTGTTCGGCAGGCCGGGTTCTTCGCCGCTTTCGGGCTTCGGCCAGTGGGCGCGGCTTCCTAGAGTGTCGCCTCAGGCGGGCCGGCGGCAACGATCTCGTCCCTGCCTGCCTTGGCTCTATGCCGAGACCGGAAGCAGCTCAAAGACCTTTGCAAGCTTCGCGGCCTCGGCGACATCGCCGCGCTTGAGCGCGAGGCGCACGGACTCAAGCTTCTTCGCATCGTCCAGCGAAAGGCGAGGGGCCCAGTCCCCTTCGTCTTCGATCAGTTCGACCTGAACCTCGGCGGCATACTTGCCGGAGTGAACGAATTCTACGGTTTTGCGCTTCATCGCGTCCTGCGCCTCGCGAAGTCTGCCGACCAGCGGTCGGGATCGGGCCGGTATGCCGTGATCAAGACGGCTGGCGATTCCCGGTTTTTGGGAATGCCCCACAAGATATGCAGTGGATTATCGTCGCTGTCGCGTTGGAGGACAAGGACAGATGGTCCTCGACGTGCGGCCGGATAGTTCTCAACGACGGTCGCGGTCCCAACGCCCTCCGTGACGTCGTTCAGCAGAATTTCATCGGCTGCCAGTTCCCGGACGCCATGCAGCGTGACTTCAACCTCTCCGCGGCCGACCAATGCAACCACGCGGGCAAGCACTTCGCCCATCAAGCGTTGCCCCTCACTCCGCCGCCTGCCGCCTCTTCACCGGCCTCCGTCGCAGCACGTCTTTCAAGAACCGTCCCGTATAGCTTCGGCCCTCGCCCTTCTTCCGGCCGACGGGCGCGGCTTCCTTGACGATCGCCTCCGGCGGGCCGGCGGCCACGATCTCGCCGCCGCCGTCGCCGCCTTCCGGCCCGAGGTCGATGATCCAGTCGGCGGTCTTGATGACCTCCAGATTGTGCTCAATCACCACGACCGTGTTGCCTTGCTCCACCAGCTCGTGGAGCACGTCGAGGAGCTTTGCCACGTCGTGGAAGTGGAGGCCGGTGGTCGGCTCGTCGAGAATATAGAGCGTGCGGCCGGTGGCGCGCTTGGAAAGCTCCTTGGAGAGTTTGACGCGCTGCGCCTCGCCGCCTGAGAGCGTCGTCGCCTGTTGACCAATGTGAATATAACTCAGCCCCACGCGCGCAAGAGTCTCAAGCTTGTCGCGGATCGCCGGCACGGCGGCGAAGAAGTCGCGGCCTTCCTCGACCGTCATGTCGAGCACGTCAGCGATCGACTTACCCTTGAAGGTGACCTCCAGCGTCTCGCGATTGTAGCGCTTGCCCTTGCAGACGTCGCAGGTGACGTAGACGTCCGGCAGAAAGTGCATCTCAATCTTGATGACGCCGTCGCCCTGGCACGCCTCGCAGCGCCCGCCCTTCACGTTGAAGGAGAAGCGCCCGGGCAGATAGCCGCGCGCCTTGGCCTCCGGCAGGCCGGCGAACCATTCGCGGATCGGCGTGAACGCACCGGTATAGGTCGCCGGGTTGGAGCGCGGCGTGCGGCCGATCGGCGATTGGTCGATGTCGATCACCTTGTCGAGGAATTCCAGGCCGGTGACGGCGCCATGCGGGGCGGGCTGGTCGCGGGCATTGTTCAGCCGTCGCGCCACGGCCTTGTAGATCGTGTCGACAAGAAGCGTGGATTTGCCACCGCCTGAGACGCCGGTCACGCAGGTAAACGTGCCGAGCGGGATAGAGGTGGTGACGTTTTTCAGATTGTTACCGGTGGCGCCCTTGACCGTGAGCTTGCGGGCGCGGTTCGTCTTGCGGCGCTCGTCGGGGATCGGGATCCACAAATCGCCGGAGAGATATTGGCCGGTCAGCGAGCGCGGATTGGCCATCACGTCAGCGGGCTTGCCTTCCGCCACGATCTCGCCGCCATGGATGCCGGCGGCCGGGCCGATATCGATCACGTGGTCGGCGGTGAGCACAGCCTCCTCGTCGTGCTCCACCACGATCACCGTGTTGCCGAGGTCGCGCAGGTGCTTCAGCGTCTCAAGCAGGCGGGCGTTGTCGCGCTGGTGGAGGCCGATCGACGGCTCGTCGAGCACATAGAGCACACCCGTCAGGCCGGAGCCGATCTGCGAGGCGAGGCGGATGCGCTGGCTCTCGCCGCCCGACAGCGTGCCGGACGCGCGCGACAGCGTCAGATAGTCGAGGCCGACATCGTTGAGGAATGTGAGGCGCTCACGGATCTCCTTCAGAATACGCCCGGCGATCTCGTTCTGCTTGTCGCTGAGCTTGTCGGGCAGCTCGGCGAACCAGCGATCGGCGGCGCGGATCGATAGCGCCGCCACCTCGCCGATATGGAGGCCCGCCAGCTTCACCGCCAGCGCCTCCGGCTTCAGCCGCCAGCCGTCGCAGGCCTCGCATGCCTTGCCGGAGAAATAACGGCCGATCTCCTCGCGCACCCATTGGGAGTCGGTCTCCTTCCAGCGCCGCTCCAGATTGGGGATGACGCCCTCGAACGCCTTCTTGGTTTCGTAGGAGCGCAGGCCGTCATCATAGGTGAAGGCGACCTTGTCGGCGCCGGTGCCGTATAGGATGGCGTCCTTGGCGCGCTGCGGTAGCTCGCTCCATTTCGCCGTGACCTTGAACTTGAAGTGGCGCGCCAGGCCTTCCAGCGTCTGCATGAAATAGGGCGAGGAGGTGCGCGACCAGGGCGCGATCGCGCCGTTCTTCAGCGTCAGCGCCGGGTCAGGGATCACAAGGTCGGCGTCGATCGCCTGTTTGGTGCCGAGCCCGTCGCATTCGGCGCAGGCGCCGAAGGGGTTGTTGAAGGAGAAGAGCCGCGGCTCGATCTCCGGAATCGTAAAGCCGGAGACCGGGCAAGCGAATTTTTCGGAGAAGATGATGCGTTCCGGCTCGGCGGATGTCCTCTCCCCCTTGGGGAGAGGACGCCGGGCAGCCGCAGGCTGCTCGGCAGGTGAGGGGGGTTTTTTACCGCTTTTCTCCCCCTCACCCGGCGCACGGCGCGCGCCGACCTCTCCCCGCCGGGGAGAGGTGGAGGCCGCGCCAGCCGATGCTTTGTCGGCCAACTCCGCGACCGCGATGCCGTCGGCGATCTTCAGTGCCGTCTCCAGCGAATCCGCCAGGCGCGACGCGATGTCGGCGCGGATGACGATGCGATCCACGACGATGTCGATGTCGTGCTTCAGCTTCTTGTCGAGCGCGGGCGCGTCGGGGATCTCGTAGAACGCTCCGTCGATCTTGGCGCGCTGAAAGCCCTTCTTCAGAAACTCCGCCAGGTCCTTGCGGTATTCGCCCTTGCGACCGCGCACGACCGGCGCCAGCAGATAGAGCCGCGTGCCTTCCGGTAGCGTTAGGAGCCGGTCGACCATCTGGCTGACCGTCTGGCTCTCAATCGGCAGGCCGGTCGCCGGCGAGTAGGGCACGCCGGCGCGCGCGAAGAGAAGCCGCATATAGTCGTAGATCTCGGTAACCGTGCCGACCGTGGAGCGCGGATTGCGGCTCGTGGTCTTCTGTTCAATGGAGATGGCCGGCGAAAGCCCGTCGATCTGGTCGACATCGGGCTTCTGCATCATCTCCAGGAACTGCCGCGCATAGGCGGACAGCGATTCCACGTAGCGGCGCTGGCCTTCCGCGTAGATCGTGTCGAAGGCGAGCGAGGATTTGCCGGAGCCCGACAGCCCGGTCATCACGATCAGGCTGTCGCGCGGCAGGTCGAGGTCGACGTTCTTGAGATTGTGCTCGCGCGCGCCGCGGATGGAGATGAACTTGCCCGCGGCGGGTGTCTTGGTGGCCATAGGGTCTGGGTCCGACGGGGAGGCGGTGCGGCGGTCGCGCTTTGAACTTAGGCTTTTCGGCACGCGAGACAAGCGGCGGCTCCGGTCGTCCTGGGGAGAGTGCAAAGACGAGGTGACAATTGCTGACAGAGGAAGCGAATCCTCGCCGCATTAGTTGCGCGGGACGCCGAGCATGTCCAGAACAAAAGGAGAATATTGTTGGTGCAGACGGCCTACCGCAAGTGATGGCAGTCCTACTGGATCGGAGTGGCAGAGATATCAGCGATGGCTTATATTGTATGGCGTTGATTTGCGGAGCGAGCCAATGTCCGCCGGTTCATACGTTTTTTCCCTGCAAGACCGCGCGCGTTCACAGAGTTGGAATCCGAAGACGGCCTCAGCTGAGATTCTTAAATTGTTCGGCAAGCGGTCGCTCACCGTGAACGACTTGCGGTCGCAGACAGGTATGCCCCTGGACCTGGTGGAACAATCGGTGACGCAGCTTGTCGACGGCGGGCTCCTGAAGAGCGCCGACAACGGGGCCTATCAGCTCACGGGGCGCGGGTATAAGGCGCAGCATCTGGTCGCCGGCTGATCCGGCGCCATGGGGGAGTCCGGCCTTTGGCCGGTTAGAGCGTATTGGGTATTGCGTCGACGCGCTATCTGGTTATTGGCGCTCTGCTTCTCTTCGCAGTGCTGGTGTTCCTCATTGTGCGCCAATCGGGCGCGTTTTTCGGTCCCTATAGGTGGCACATAGCCGTTTTCGTCTTTGGCGGCGCAGTCGGCGCGAGCGAACTCATAGGGCGCTACCGAGACGCGCCGTTTCATACATTATGGACGCCGTCGGCAGCATTGTATGCGGCTGTCAACGCGGCCGCCGCTTTGGCGGCGTTCTGGCTGATTCTCAAGTTCGAGTTCGATTTCGGCTATGGGAACGACAAGAACCTCCTCCTCGTTCGGGCGATGGTGGCGAGCTTTGGCTCCATGGCCTTCTTCCGCAGTTCGCTCTTCACGGTAAAGGTGGGCGATTCCGATGTGCAGGTCGGGCCAGGCGTCCTCTTCCAGGTGCTGCTGTTCGCCGCGGATCGCGCATGTGATCGCCAGCGCGCCAAGCTTCGGGCGGCATTGGTCACCTCCATCATGAACGGCGTGTCATTTGCAGCGGCGCGCGAGGCGCTGCCGACCTTCTGCTTCGACCTGATGCAGAACCTGCCCGCCGAGGAAGCGCAGCGCGTGCGTCAGGCGGTGGAGGGGCTGGACCAGGCGCAGAACATGCGCGACGCCGACAAAGTACTCAGTCTTGGGCTGTTGCTCATGAACACGGTCGGCAGCTCGGTGCTGAGGGAGGCGGTGCGCGGCATCGGTCCGCGTTTGCGCGAGCCCGCCAAGATCGAACTCGATGTCTTTACGAAGCTTCAGGACGTTAGCTTCGACAAGGCGTTTCCGGTGCTGGTTGAGGTCTGTTTTGTGATGTCCCGTTACGGCGTGCGCGAGGAGCGCATTGCAGCCAGGGAAGCGGTGTTTGCGGAGATCGGCCCGCTGGAAGACTCTGATCGGCTCGATAACGACACCAAGGTCGTCATGCTCGCGCTGGCGCTTCAGCGTCGCTTCGGCGACGGTATTTTGGAGGCGGCGCTCACGCAACTCGGCGACAGCATCAAGACGCCGTAAGCCGGCTGAGACGTTTGCCGATCTTCAACTATGGTCCGTCAGCGCGACGAATTCCGGGTCGTCCTGCGCACGGCGCTCGAACATCAAGAAATCGTAATAGCCGCAGCGCCCGCCGCCGGGGAAGGCGCGGCACACATGCGGGCGCGCCTTGTAGACGCCACAGCGGCGGTGTTCCTGATCGAAGAAGCGGCAGATCGTGCCGTAATGCTCATCCTTCTTCTTTCGGAGGATGCGTTTGTAGCCGTGCTGGCTCTTCGTGAAGCGCTTCTCCGCTTCCTCCGACGAGATGCCGAAATGCTTGGCAAGCCGGGCGACGTCATATTTCGTGACGCTGATCACCGGATAGGAGCAGCAATAGCCGGGGCAGTTCAGGCAGTTGTATTGCACGCGCGGCTGCGCGCTGTCGTTCGAATGCCCGTTGCTGCTTGCTTTGCGGTCGGTGTGCGCGGCGCCATTGGCCTTGCCGTTGCCGCGCGCGCGACCGTTTGTTTTGGAGTTCGCCATGTCGCTCCCGATTGATCCGCGCCGCAGGGTCACACGCGGCACGTCATATCTTACCCAACAGGTAAAGAAGCGGGGCGGCGGCGCAAGAGCGGCGAAGCGCTACGGCGACTTGCTCACTGATAAATAGTGTCCGCGGGTCAGCGCCCGGCGCAGCCAGGTTGCGTATCGTGTGGTTCGTTGGCTCGTGCTCTCGTGGAGATGTGGTGTCGTATCAGACGCTACGGAGTGCGCAAAGCACCGCTCGTTTAGCTCCCGGCGCGATGCTGCAGCCACGCACGCAGAGAGTCTTGGCTTTCATTTGATCTTGCACCGAGAAGCAGCGCCTCAACCGATACGTCTTCGTCCAAATCAGGCCAGTGAATGCCGTCGCCGCCGCTGATCAAGCGCCAGTTACGGCGCTCCGCCGGCGTCGCATGGGCAAGCCGCGGATACCACGCGGTGGGCACAGTGATGGTGCGTCCGTCCGAGAGAGTGACGCCCATTGCATCGTTGCCGACGGTCACATCGGTTGCATGTACCGTCGCGAGTTCAGCTGTCGAAGAAGTCACGCCAAGCCTCCAGAATAATCTCCCTGTGGCCGCGAACGAGGCGTTCGATATCACGTAGCTCCGCACGGCGAAACCCGCGGCTCGTTGCCACCTGCACGGGATCCATCCAGAGCTTGGCGACCTTGTCGTCTCTCTCAATATGGATGTGCGCGGGCTCCGCGGCGTCGGAGGAGTAGAAGAATAGCCGGTACGGACCGGTTCTGACGACCGTCGGCATAGGTTCATTGATTGCCCAGCCGCACATAGCCTTCAGGCGTGATCTCCCAAAACGGGTTCCATGCGACCTCCCAAGGGTGGCCGTCGGGGTCGGCGAAGTAACCGGAATAGCCGCCCCAGAAAACGTCTTCCGCCGGTTTAAGGATCGTGGCGCCGGCGCGCGCCGCCTCCGTCAACACCGCATCAACGTCCGATCTGGAGCGCGCGTTATACGCAAGCGCGATGCCGCCGAAGCCGGTGCCGGCCGGATCAAGCTTTGCGTCCTCTGCCAACGCATCACGCGGGTAAAGCCCGAGCACCAAACCGTTCAGCTGAAAGAACACAATGCCGGGCTCCTCCCCGGCTCGCGTCCAGCCAAGCGTTTCGTAGAAGTGCCGCGACGCATCCAGGTCAGCCACGCCGAGTGTGATCATGCTCAAGCGCTGTTCCATGACCTGCCCTTCTCCAATCAGAACATAGCAGGAACAATAGCGGCAAAGCGTCCGGCGTGCAACGCCTTACAGTTGCGGCGTCGCCTCCTGAGGGGGTGCGACCTAGCCGCGCAGGATTGAAAGCTCCGCCGGCGTTGCGAACTTTGCATCCCATGCCGCCAGGCGCGGATGCATGACGCGCCGCCAGAGCGGCGGCACGATCGCAACCAACATGACGATGCCGGCCGGCAAGGGAATGCGCGGCGCGTCGTCGTGGAGGTTCAGCGACCAATAGGGGCGGTCGGGATGCACGTGGTGATCGGAATGCCAGGCGGCGCGCAGCATCATCTGAGCGGAGACGGCGCCGGAGGCGTTCCAGGAGTGCCGCTGCTCGATGGGCTGGCCGGGCACGCGCACCAAGCCGTAATGAGAGATGTATTTCGTCACCTCGCCGAGGAGGCGTGCCACGAGCGCGGCCGCGAGAAACGCCAAACCGCCGGCCGTGCCGCCGAGAAGAAAAGCCAGCACAATGATTACGGCCTGTATCAACACGCCGTGCAGCACCAGGTTTCGCCACGTCCAACGCGTTCGTCCGCGCCGTGCCTGGCGGCGTGTCTCAATCGCCCAGGCGCTTGCCGCAGCACCGGTCACGGCGCGCGGGAGGAAGGACCAAAAACCTTCATTGCGGCGCGCGGTCGTTGAATCGGCCGGCGTCGCGGCGTTGCGGTGATGGCCATAGACATGCTCCACCGCGTCGGTCGGGTCGAGCACAAAGGCCATCATCAGCTGACCCAACGCCACGTCGCGCGGCGAACCGATGCGGTGGATCAGGTCGTGTCCGACGATGGCGGCGGCCGTGCCGTAGAGCATGCCCATGGCGATGATCCCACAGACGAGGCGGAAGGGCGTCAGCTCGCCCGGTGCCGCGTCGGAGATGGCGTGCAGGAAGAAGATCGTGGCGAGAAGGACCAGCGGGATTGTGGTGTAGATCGGCAATTCGCGCAGCCAGTGCGGATTGTCCGCCGGCGGTTCGGCATCTGCGTTGAGGCCGAGCGTATCGGCCAGATAGCCCAAGAGGAGCACGATTGCGATCATCCACGGCAGATAGGCGGCGCCGGCGGCCAGCAGCGCTGAAAGGAGGATCAGAACCAGCGGCAGGGATATGTAAGGAGCGGCGGAGAGTGTGGCTGCCACGCCTCTGCGGATGGGGGTGTTGCGAAACGGATCGGCTTTGCCGGGCTGCGTTTGTCCATCAACGTCCAATGGTCGGAGCCCTCCCCGCGGGAGGGGTCAAACCCTCCTTCTAAGCTTGTCATTGGAAGTCCTCCGACGAGGCGGCGGGTGTCAAGCGTTACGACAGCGCTGCAAACAGGCATTTGCCGCCGACATTGATGACAGGTTGCCGATTCCGTGAAAAGAACGTATAGTGAACATTGTGATGCTTCGAAGCGAACTGTGCATTGTCCGCAGCTAGCTGTGGACGGGCCGGACGGACTCGATGCGCTGCCGGGCATCTTGCGGCAGGGTGGGTCAAGATAAAGGTGGAGTCACCAAATGGCAGGCAGCGTCAACAAAGTTATCCTGGTCGGCAATCTCGGCGCCGATCCGGAAATTCGCCGCACACAGGACGGGCGGCCGATCGCCAATCTTCGCGTGGCGACCTCTGAGAGCTGGCGAGACAAGAATACCGGCGAGCAGCGCGAGCGCACCGAATGGCACCGCGTCGTCATCTTCTCAGAAGGGCTGTGCCGGATCGCGGAGCAATATCTGCGCAAGGGCTCAAAGGTCTATCTGGAGGGCCAGCTGCAAACCCGCAAATGGCAGGACCAGTCGGGGCAGGACCGCTACACCACGGAGGTCGTGCTGCAGGGCTTCAATTCCACGCTCACCATGCTCGACAGCCGTCGGAGCGGCGAGATGGAGGATCGCTCCGGCCGCGGGGCGGAGTTCGGCAATGTCGGGCCGATGGAGCGCAATGGCGGCGGCTCCAAGATGCACGCGGAGCTGGACGACGAGATTCCGTTCTAGGCTTTGCGCGGCATCCACCTCCCGCGAGGGAGGCGGAATGCATGTCGCTGATACGCCGCCTTTGTGTCCGCGGCTTAATCGGCCGCCCTTCATCCCTCATCCTGAGGCGCTTCTTTCGCCCCTTCGAGGCTCAGCGCTTCGCACCTCAGGATGAGGGCGAAAGAAGCCTCGAAGGACGGGATGAAGGGCCTATATGAAACGCTTCTCCGACCCTACCGTCGCGGCGGTCTTCAAAAGCTATCCGCCGCCGGTGAAGGCGAAGCTCATGGCGCTCCGGGCGTTGATCTTCGACGTTGCAGCGTCCACGGAAGGCGTTGGCGCCCTTAACGAGACGCTGAAATGGGGACAGCCGAGCTACCTCACGGCTGAGACCAAGAGCGGCAGCACCATCCGCATGGATGCGGTGAAAGGCGAGGCGGGGCGCTACGCGCTCTACTTCAATTGCAACAGCAATCTCGTGGCGCGCTTTCGTGCGCATTATGCCGATACGCTGACGCTTGAGGGCAATCGCGCCATTGTGTTCGACGCAGACGATGACATTCCCCACGACGCCGTTCGACATTGTGTCGCCATGGCGCTGACCTATCACCAGGACAAGCGTCGGAAGCGGTCTGGAGCGTGACATGAGTGTGGGACATTGCGTTCGACGGTTGGCCCGGCGCGCGACGGTTTGTGCAAGCCTGATGGCTTTCGCCATCGTCGCTGCTGCGGCAACGGCGCAAGCCGGTGAGGCGGATGTCGTCGGTGTCAGGGCGACGCCGGAAGCCGGCGGCACGTGGCGCTTCGACGTGACGGTGCGCCATACTGACGAAGGCTGGGACCATTACGCCGACCGCTGGGAGGTGCTGGCGCCCGACGGCACCGTGCTCGGCACGCGCACGCTTCTCCATCCGCACGAGACGGAGCAGCCTTTCACCCGCAGCCTGTCAGGTGTCGCGGTTCCGGACGGGATTGAGGAGGTCGAAATCCGCGCCGGCGACAGCGTGCACGATTTCGGCGGCGCTACGATGCGCGTGCGACTGGAGCGCTTGACCCTGCCCCCTGGATTGTTCCCGCTTTGAGGTAGAGTCCGTTCTTCGAGAGGGAGACGGACGATGCGCAGGAGTAAGTATGGCGAAGAGCAGATCATCGGCATCCTGAAGGAGCACGGAGCCGGCCTGTCGGCTGCTGAGCTTTGCCGGAAGTACGGGATCAGCGATGCGACCTTCTACAAGTGGCGTTCGAAGTATGGCGGGATGGAGGTCTCCGACGCCCGCAAGCTGAAGGCTCTTGAGGAGGAGAACCGGAAGCTGAAGAAGCTCCTGGCGGAATCGATGCTGGACGTGTCGACGCTGCGCGAGATGCTCGGAAGAAACTTCTGACGCCCGGGTCGAGGAGGAAAGCCGTGACCTGGGCGATGGAAGAGAGGC
>JANQKG010000028.1 GCA_028281235.1 Afifellaceae bacterium
GCGGAACGGATCTTTCATCCAGGCCAACCTCGCGCCCCTCCCTTTGGCTCAAATGTAGATTCCGTCAATCTTTTTCCGGACGCAAGGGTGTGATTCGCGGTGAATTAACGGCGAGTGTGGCCAATTGGCCCGAAATATCGGGAGAAAGCCGTAGCGCGCCGTATGTCCTGCGAATTCTGCGGCGGAAACGGGTGTGCCCGAGACGTGGCGACGAACTAAGTCGGCTTAGTCGTCCCAGTGCTCCCAGCCATCGTCGTCGTCATCCCACTTCCAGCGCGGATAGTGGGCCGGCGGATAATTCCAGCGCTCCTGATACCGGCGTATGGCTTGTCGTTCCGCGAACAGGCGCGGCAGCTTGTAATAGCGCAGCCCGTTGCGGTGGCTCCAGACAATGCCGGGCTCGTCCACGCGGCCGATGATCGTCAGGCCTTGCAGATCGCCGTTATGGAAGCGTGGCGCGCGGCCCGCGACATGATGCTGCGTCCGAGGCTCCGGGGCAGGGTGGACCACGATGTCCGGCTCCGGAATGACCCGCGCATCGTCAGGAATCCCGTGCGACGGCTCGACCGGATCGAGCAGCGCATAGGCCTCCGGTGGCGGCGTTGGACGCGGCCGAGGCAAACGCGCCTCGGCGATCACTGAATCCGCCAGGTCCTGAAGCGTGACGAGCGGGGCGCTCGCCATGTCCAATGGCGGTTCTGTGGTCGGCTGCAGCTCAGGCTCCGCTGCCGCCAGCCCCGTATCCACCACACCAGCGATCGGCTCAGGCGCCGGGGCACTCTCATCTTCGGCAGCGACTTGCACCTTATCGGGCGCCGCGTCCGGCTCGGCGGGCTGCGGCGGGCGCTGCCACGCGCGTTCCTCAGCGATGATCTGGCTCAAGCTGACCTGTTCAATGTCGCTCGTCGTTGGGACGGAGCCGATTGAAGCCGTGGCTTCAGGCGCAGGGTCTTGCGCGGTCTCCTCAGGAACGGGGGCGGGCAGCTCAATGTCGTGAGCAGCGACTTGGAGCGCACCGGTCTCTGCTTGAGGCTCGGCGGCCAGAACAGGCGCTTTCGGCTCAGCGGCTTCCGCCGCTGGGGCCTCCACGGCAGGCGCGGTCGCGTCGGCGGCGGTCTGTGGGGTGGCCGCTTCGACCGTGGTGCGTGCGGACTGCTCTGGCATCTCGGCCGGCTGAACGGCGAGCGCGATCTCCGGCGTCGCATCCTCGGCCGGAGCGCCGTCGATCATCGCATTGATGCGATCGCTCCCCCACAGAAATGCAACGGCAATGGCGATGACCGATCCACCGACAAACAACGGGCGGCTCAGCGCCCAAAGCGGGGTCATGGTGGTCGCAGGGGCAGCCTCCGCCTCAGATGGCGGCGTGGATGCGAGCGTCACCTTCGGCTCATCAAGTTCCGGGGCCGTAGGCTCTGGCGCTGCATGGGTGACGACAGGCTCCGGCACCACGTCCAGTGCGGCTGGCGTGTCGGCGTGGTCGTCAGGCTCCGCGTTCGGCGTTACGTCCACAATGATAGGTGCGTCGTCCGGCACGCCGTCGTCTTTGCCCCGGGCGGCAAGCCGCTCCAGGAACTCCACGGCCTCATCCTTGCGCCCGGCGTCCCACAGCGCGAAGGCAAAGCGCTCCACGTCGTCCTCAGGCATGGCGTCAAGGCGATCGCCGATTGCGGGAATGGTCGCCCCTTCGTCCAAAGGCGCCGGCACTTTTGGGGTCGGCGTCTCGGTCTCAGGCTTGTTTTTGGGCGAGCCCGCTCGACGGGCGGGCTTGCGCGTCCGTTTGCGTCTTGCCGATCTTGCCACTTTCGTTACTCCCCGAGAACGCCCCGCCCGACGCCGGCTTCCATAAAAGCCGGCAATTTTGCCGAGTGTGTGGCAAGAGCCAGCCACAGTCCACATGAACCGCGGCTGAACATGGTGGCATGAACATGGCGATGGCGGCCGTCGGCGCGCTATACGGGGGGATGGACGACGAGCCCTTCTGGCGGCGCAAACGCCTCAGCGAGATGACCGACGCGGAGTGGGAGACGCTGTGCGACGGCTGCGGGCGGTGCTGCCTGAACAAGCTGGAGGATTACGACACCGGCGAGATCGCCTGGACGGACGTCGCCTGCCGGCTGCTCGACGAAGAAAGCTGCACCTGCACGGATTATGAAAACCGGCAGAGCCTGGTCCCCGATTGCATTCAGCTCGATCCCGACAATGTGGGGAGCCTGAGCTGGCTGCCGCCGAGTTGTGCCTATCGCCTCGTGAATGAGGGACGCGACCTTTATTGGTGGCACCATCTGGTATCCGGCGATCGCGATACGGTGCACCAGGCGGGCGTCTCCGTCAGCGGGCGGACGATCAGCGAGGAGGGGTTTCCGCCCGAACGCCTGGAGCAGCGCGTGGTCAAGTGGCCGGGCAAGCGCCCGAAGGTGCATCAGCGGGGCGGATCGCCCGGCAAAGTCGGCCGTGGGTGCGGCAAGCGATCTGATTAACCATCCATTAACCCTGACGGGGCTCCAATCGACCCAGCGAATCCGTGACGCCTAGCACTGGGTCGGACCGATGGATGACAAACGCAACGAATTCCTGACCACGATGATCGGGATTCTCAATCGTCTGCACACGGCGAGCCTCAAACATGAGGAGCCGCTGCTTGCCTCGATGCTGCTTATTGCGCGCGGCGAGGCGGAAGATGCGCTGCGCCACGCCGGCGATCTGGACCTTCTGGCGGAGCTGCGTGAGCGGCGCTCAAGCACCTACACGTGGCGTGCCTGCGACCGTCCGCTGGAAGAGGAGCCGGAGGTCGTGCTTCAAGCCAATGAAGCGGCCACCGACGAGAAGATCGCCGCCTGAACAGGCCTTCGTTTTTCCAGTAGCTTAGCGGTAAGCGAAGAGGCCACCCGGCGCATATTCGGCGGCCAGTGCGGCGACATGGCCGTCGCGCGCCTTGCCGGACTTTTCACCCATGACGACGATGATGATGTGCCGGCCGCGGCGGCGGACTGAAGCTGCGAGATTGTAACCGGAGGCACGCGTATAGCCGGTCTTCATGCCGTCCATGCCCGGCACCTTGCCCAAGAGCCTGTTGGTGCTGGAATAGCGCAGGCCGTTGCGGGAGAAGGATTTCGTCGAAAACACGCGCGATTGCCGTGGGAAGTCGCGCTTCAGCGCGCGCGCCAAGGTCGCCATGTCGCGCGCTGTGGTGGTCATGCCGCGATCAGGCAGGCCGCTGGCGTTCTTGAACGTCGTGGACCGCAATCCCAGCACACGGCCTTTTTGCGTCATACGGCGCGCGAAGGCTTCTTCGGAGCCGGCGATGGCTTCCGCCACCACGACGGAGACGTCGTTGGCGGAGCGCACGGCGATCGCCTTGATGGAATCGGCCACGCTGATCGTGCCGCCCGCCTTAACGCCGAACTTGGACGGCGGCTGCCGCGCGGCGTTGCGCGACACGGCAAGCGGCGTCGAGCGTGAGAGCCGGCCCGCTTCGATCTCCTCAAACAGGAGATAGAGCGTCATCATCTTGGCGAGCGAGGCGGGAAAGCGGCGCGAATCGGCGTTCTCCGAGTAGAGAACGTCGCCGCTCTTGGCGTCGACGATAATGCCGGCATAGCGGGAATCGCTGATTGCGCGCGCTTCGGCGTAGGCGAGCGACGGTACGGTGAGGCTGTTTGACGACGAACCGGAGCCCGCCGACTGACAGCCGGCCAGGGACAGGGCAATCGCAATGACCAGAAGATAGGCGCGCAAGAGTGCCTCGGCTGCGACGATGGCGATTCGCCTGCAAACTAAACGCGGCGTCGAAGGATGCAACCAAAGATGCCGTCATGAAATTGACCGGCGCGGCTAGTGGTCCGATTCCGACATTTGCTACCCCTTTTCAATCCTCGCCCGAGCAAATGTCGGAATCATAAGGACCACTCGTCAGTCTATGTCTCTAGTGGAGCTTTTGAATTTGACATTTGAGCAAGAGCGTCGCTGCAAGTGGGACTCAAATGTCAAATTCGCTCCACTAGGGCGTGATTGCATGGCGTCGGCGCAATCCAAGCGAGCGGACATGAAGACCATTCCTGAATCGGCCGGCGGCGAGTATCGGGCGAACGGCTACGTCGTATTGCCGGAATTCTTGGAGCCCGGCGAGCTTACGATCCTGCGTGAAGCCTGCGATACGCTGCTCAGCGAGCCGCCCGACGATGACGGTCGCGGCCGTTTTCATGACATCGGGCGGGGGCACGACCGGCGGTTTCTGCGCCATCGCCACGAGGACCTGCCGGAGCTCGGCGCGTTCGTCCTCGGGGCCGACATGAAGCGGCTGACCACGACCTTCGTCGGCGAGACGCCGCATCTCTTCAACGAGCAATTCGTCGTGAAGGGGCCGAAGACGGGCGCTTCGTTCGCCTGGCACCAGGACAGCGGCTATGTGGGCTTCGATCACGCGCCTTACGTGACGATATGGATCGCGGTCGACGACACGACGATAGAGAACGGCGCGGTGTTCGTGCTGCCGCGGAACCTCGATGAGGACCAATCCATCACGCCGCATGAATGGGACGAGGCGGGCAAGGAGCTGGTCGGCTATGACGGCGACGATCCCGGCGTTCCGGCTGTCGTTCCGGCCGGCTCGGTTGTGGCGTTCTCGTCGGTGACGCTGCACCGGTCGTCGGCGAATAGGACGGACCGCCCGCGGCGCGGCTATGTGGCGCAATATTCCGGCGCGCCGCTCATCGACCCAGAGACGGGGGAGCCGAAGACGTTTGCGAAGCGGCTTTGAGGGTCGGGGGGTGGGGCCGACTTATCCCCGGTTTGGGCGCTCAAACGGTTGTACTTATTGGATCGGCGGGTTGCTCGGCGACGAGGGAGGCCTCCGTGCAGGGGCGGAATGCCTTTTGTTCGCAGTCAGTTATGTGAAGTCTCAGAGGCGTGCGAAAGAAAATCGCGACTGATAGGAAAAAAATCCTTGACCGAGCGAACGGTGTTCTCGTAGGTTTTGGTCACGGTCGGACGATTGCGTCCGGCGGCGATTTCTCCAGGACAGTTTTGGGATGGACGATCCGCCCGCGTCTCAGCCGCCGCGGAATGCGGATGATGGCGCCGCCGACGATTCCGTCGATTGGGCGGAGGTGCGCCGCGCCTACGAACTGAGCGAGGAGACGGTCAGTTCGATCCGCGAGCGTTTCGGACTGTCGCGTTATCAACTTGCTCAAAGGCGCACGGCCGAAAGCTGGACGGCGCGGCCGCAGATCGCGCGGCGCGGGCTGACGCGGCGACGCGCATCGATCGGCAGTCAAGCGCTCGTCTATCGGCTGAACCGCCTGGTCACGATCGGCCTGGCGATGCTTGAGAAGCAGATCAGCGACGAGGGGATGACGGAGAATAATGCGCGCACGCTGACGGAGCTGTGCCGCGCACAGGAGATCAGAATGCGATCGAACCGTAATCACAAGGCCGCCAAGGCGCGCGAGAAAAAGAACAACGATGCCGGGCACGACTTCCGTGACGATCCCGAATGGCTCCTTGCCGAAATCAATCGACGGCTCGATCGCCTTGGCAAGCATGTCGCCAGCCAAACGGCGGGCGATCCTGCAGGCGGTGCTGAAGAAGAAAGGGCCGCGGGCGCTTAGAGACTACGAAAGCTCCTGGGCGTCGTGGGCGCGGGCCGATCAGCTTGCGCCTGAGGGCGACTGGACCACCTGGCTTTTTCTTGGTGGGCGTGGGGCTGGAAAGACCCGCGCCGGCGCGGAATGGGTGCGGTCGTTGATCCTTGCAGGCGCTGGGGAAGCCGCATCGGGCGGGCGCATCGCGCTTGTCGGCGAGACGCTTGCGGATGTGCGCGACGTAATGGTGAACGGCGAGTCGGGGCTTTTGCGGCTCGACTGGGGACAGGATGCGCGGCCGCGCTGGATCGGCGCGAAGCGTGTTGTCGAGTTCCCCGATGGCGCAACGGCCATGGCTTTCTCCTCGGAGGATCCGGAGAGCCTTCGCGGGCACCAATTCGTGGCTGCCTGGTGTGACGAGCTGGCGAAATGGAAATATCCCGACGCGACGTGGGACATGCTGCAATTCGCGTTGCGGCTCGGCAAGCGGCCGCGGCAAGTTGTGACCACCACGCCGCGTCCGATCCCGCTTCTGAAGCGCATCATGGCGGACCCGAACACGGCGAAGACGCATGCGCGGACGGCCGCCAATCCGTATCTCGCCGATGCGTTTCTTGAGCGCGTCGTCGGGCGCTATCAGGGCACGCGGCTCGGACGGCAGGAGCTTGACGCGGAGCTGATCGAGGAGCGCACCGATGCTTTGTGGCAGCGGCGGGCGCTTGAGCAGTGCCGCGTCGACGCCGCGCCGCCATTGAAGCGCATCGTGCTTGCGGTCGATCCGCCGGCTTCGTCCGGCGCACGATCTGATTCCTGCGGGCTGGTGGCGGCGGGCATCGGTTCCGACGGCATCGGCTACGTGCTCGCGGACGCGACCGCCGGACGGCTGACGCCGGCGCGCTGGGCCAAGCGTGCGGTTGATCTCTATCACCGGCTGGAAGCCGACCGCATCGTGGCGGAGGTGAACCAGGGCGGCGACATGGTGGAGGCGGTGATCCGGCAGGCCGATGCGTCCGTGCCGGTCGAACAGGTGCGCGCCTATCGCGGCAAGTATCTGCGCGCCGAACCCGTCGCCGCGCTTTATGAGCAGGGGCGCATCAAGCACGTCGGAACGCTGCCGGAGCTTGAGGACGAGATGTGTGATTTCGGGCTCGGCGGCCTCTCGTCGGGACGTTCGCCGGACCGGCTTGATGCACTCGTCTGGGCCCTGACGGCGCTGATGCTTACGAAGGCGGGCAAGCCGCGCGTGCGAGGGATTTAGGGCCTCCATTCTGATGGAGTCAGAATGGAGGCTCTGTGTCTTTGTTGGAGCATGATCTTATCCGAAAAACCGGTGCCCACTTTTCGGGATCATGCTCACGCGACGAAAAAAGGCCGCGCGGGCTTGCCGGCGGCCAAGTCAAGGGAGGAGTGCCATCGGAGATGGCAACGGAGGAGACCATACAGCCCGGATGTGTATTGAACGTGAATGCGTGTCCTTCCAACGTGCTTCAAAATCGAGCGTTTCGGGAAGGCAATTTGTTTCGGCGGCGCACAAAAAAGGGCCGCGCGGCGGGTAGCCGGCGGCCCAAGTCTAGGGAGGAAACGCCCTTCAAGAGGGCAACCCAGAAGTAGTGTGGGACCGGGCCAATCACAAGGCCCGGGGGATGGAGAAGCGGCCAAAGGGTGCACAAAACAGCGCCAAGTGACAAATTGGCCGCACTTTAGGCAGGTATTCTGGGTTGTGGAGAGGGCTGCTTAAGCGAGAACAGGCAAAATCCGGCGGATTTTGATTCGTTTGAGCGCTTTTTGAGACGATTTCGCCGAATTGGAGTGATTCAGGCGGTCAAAGGAATGCTGCCGGCGGCGCCCATTTGCTCCGAGCGGTTGCGGCCGGAACCCAAGCCTCCAGACAAAAAAAGGAGCCGCAACGGGGATGCCCGTGCGGCCCTAGTCTAGGGAGGAAACGCCCAATGAGGGCAGGCCGAATATAGGCAGCTCGTTGCGGTGCAACAAGCACAGCAGCGGGATGCTGCTATGCACAAAACGCATGGAACGCGCGTCCGGCGCGAGGGGACGAATTCACATGCTCGATTGGTTGAAACAGGCCCGCGCGCCGGTAGGCGCGGGCGGGCGATCCGATGCGCCGGGGCTCGACGCGAAAGCCTCCAAAGCCGGGGCGGTCATCGCCCTGCACACGGCCGGACGCCCCGTTTGGACGCCGCGGACCTATGCCAGCCTGGCGCGCGCCGGCTATATGCGAAATCCGATCGTCTATAGATCGGTGCGCATGGTGGCGGAGGCCGGCGCTTCGGTGCCTTGGCTGCTTCATGACGGGGCGGCGGAGCTCGACGAGCACCCGCTCTTGACGCTTCTGGCCAAGCCCAATCCGCACCAATCGGGCGCGGACTTCCTGGAGGCGCTTTACGGGCATCTGCTTGTCTCCGGCAATGCCTATGCGGAAGCCGTTTCGGTCGATGGGGCGATCCGCGAGCTTTATGCGCTCAGGCCGGACCGCATGAGCGTCGTGCCGGATGCCAATGGATGGCCGGCGGCGTTTGAGTACCATGCAAATGGCAGGACCGTGCGCTTTGCGCAGGACGGCGATGCGCCGGCAGCGCCTATTCTGCATGTCGCGCAGTTCCATCCGCTCGATGATTATTACGGTTTCCCGCCGCTTGAAGCGGCGCAGATGAGCCTTGACGTGCACAATTCGGCGAGCGGCTGGAACAAGGCGCTTCTGGATAATTCGGCGCGGCCCTCCGGCGCGCTTGTCTATAAGGGCGAGGATGGGGCCAACCTTTCGGAGGAGCAGTTTGAGCGACTGCGCGACGAGCTGACACAGAGTTTTTCCGGCGCGGCGCATGCCGGGCGGCCGCTGCTTCTGGAGGGCGGGCTCAGCTGGCAATCGATGAGCCTGTCGCCGAAGGACATGGACTTTCTGCAGCTTAAGCATTCCGCGGCGCGGGAGATTGCGCTCGCTTTCGGGGTGCCGCCGATGCTGCTCGGCATTCCCGGCGACAACACCTACGCCAATTATCGCGAGGCGAACTTGGCGTTTTGGCGGCAGACGGTGCTGCCGCTGGTGAACCGCTTTGCACAGGCCTTCAGCGGCTGGCTTGGGCCGGCCTGGGGGGAGGGGCTGCGGCTTGGCTTCGACACCGATCAGGTGGAGGCACTCAGCCTGGAGCGCGAGGCGCTATGGCGGCGCGTCAGCGAGGCGGATTTCATCACGCCCGACGAGAAACGCGAGGCGGTGGGGTATGGGAGTAGGGAGTAGGGAGTAGGGAGTAGGGAGTAGGGAGTAGGGAGTAGGGAGTAGGGAGGCGAATTCAGGAGCACGCTTCTGCCAAGTCACCTGGATGGTCTGCGACGTGTTTGGTGAGGCTTCCGGCGAGCTGCCTGCGGGTTCCGTCTTCGAGTGACCCTAGGCTTTGATGGATTGCAGCCTTCCAGGCCAGTCCGCGGCCCCAAGCCTCAGCAAGTGCTTCGGCCAAAGCGTCGTCCACGCGGGTCTCAGCCATCGCCGCAATCAGTGTCGCGGCCTGCAGCAGATCCTTGCGGCTCTTTGCGGTACCGTCTTCATCGGTGCGGCGGCGTTGCGCGACGATCAGCTTGTGGACGGCGAAGCGTTCGGGTGCAGGCACCAGAACCGGAACGCCGGCGCCATGCAGGAGAACGGCGCGGACCGGTTGATAGATTAGGAAGTCGAGGAAGCGCAGCGGCTCGGCGGAGGCGCCACCGAGCGCAGGCATGTGTGCGGGGCGCCCATCGTGTTCCACTGAGCCGGTGTTTGGCGTGAGAAACTCCACCCGGTAGCCAGAGCGCGAGACGAATCGGGTCGTAAGGCGAGTGTCGGTCTGGTGAGGTACCTCGCGGAAGGTCTTGTCCACTGCCCGCAGGATATCGAGAACGGGCGGCATGGTGTCCTGAACGGCCACTGAGATCGCGTGGAACTGGGCGAAGTCCGCGTCGGCGGTCTGCATTGCGGCGTTCGGCAGGCGAACTCCCAGGATTGCGGAGTAGCACTGGTAAGCAACAGTGCCGACCAGGACGCCGCGCAGGCGGAAGAAGCCGGCGTCGGCTAGCGCCTGAACAATGTCGCCGGCCAACCGTTCGGGCCGTGGGAGATAGGCTTCGCGGACGAGCGTCGACACGATTTTTCGGCGTGCCCGGTGATCAGCCTTCAGGTCTTTGAAGTTCTCGACGCGTCGGGTGATTTCTTCGTCATCCACCGGCCCGACATAACGACGATGCTTGCCGCCGTTGTCCTTCGGTGTGTCGAAGTACCAATATCGGTGTCCTCGGCTTTCCTGAGTGATGAAGCGGCCGGTGAGCGAGAACTCAGACGAGAAAGAGGCGTCGAGTGCACGCTGCGCAAGCTCCGAATAGAGGGTCTGGTAGGTGTGTTCGATGATCTGCATGGTGTTATTACCATTTTCGCGAAAATGGTAATAACACAGCGGTTGATGCAATGCTATTACCAAATTCGCGAGAATGGTAATAGCACTCGTAGTGCCTTGACATCATTACAGAATTCGCCGACCTAGCACACCCATGCCCGACATCACCCAGGAATTCGCGGCGCGCGGGGACCTGGCGCATCTGGCGCTGTTTCTATGGGCGATGGGCGCGTCAGGGCTGTTGATCTGGACGCTGAAGGAGCTTGCCGCGTCGAACCGGCGGTTCAACGATTTCGTCTCGGAGATCGCACGGCTGAACCGGATGTTTCGAGATCACGGGTGAGGGCGGTGGCGCGTAGTGGTTGGCGAATAGCGAGTGGCGAATAGGGGAGTGGGCAATCGGCAGTCGGGACGAGCCAGCCGTGGGAGCTGGCGCCGCGCCGATTTGGGCACGGCAGGAGTCGGTCGACATGACGGAGTTTCTCAAATCGCTCAGGCGTGGCCGGTGCGATCACCGGGAGGTGTTCGCTGAATTCGTGCTGACGCTGATCTATCTGCGCGCCGAGCAGACGGCCAAGACACGACGGGCAAGGTTGAGGGTGGTGGGATGAATAGCATCGCTTCGACGTCCCCCTCTCCCGGCCCTTCGCCAAGGCGAAGGGCCACCCTCTCCCGCAAGGGGAGAGGGTGCGCCGTGCCCGAGACAAAGTTTGCCCGCGTTGCGCTGTCCGATGTTGAGGCGGATGGCAGCTTCTCCGGCTATGCAAGCCTCTTCGGCGAGACCGACCTCAACAGTGACGTCGTGCAGCCGGGCGCCTTCCTGAAGTCGATCCGCAGGCGCGGCGCGGCCGGGGTTCGCATGCTCTTTCAGCATGACCCAGCAGCGCCCATCGGTGTGTGGCAGGACATCCGCGAAGATTCCCGCGGGCTCTTCGTGCGCGGTCGGCTGATGCCGGACGTGGCGAAGGCCCGCGAGGTGCTGGCGCTTATGCGCGCCGGCGCCATCGACGGCCTATCGATCGGCTTTCGGACAGTGCGCGGCCGCACAGATGCCAAAAGCGGTGTGCGGCGGCTTTACGAGGTGGACCTCTGGGAGATCTCCATCGTCACGTTCCCAATGCTGCCGGCGGCACGGGTTTCGGCGGTGAAGAGTGCGGACGCGAAGCCGATGCTGGTCCGCGCCATCCGCCGCGCGGCGCGGGCGATGCGGGTTTAGCCGGTCAGGCTCCTTTTTTGAGCCATCATCCCGGATGCGCGGAACGCGCAGTCCGGGAACCATGAACACCTGACGCAAGAGATTTGGCGCCTGCGAGCAGCCGCACCTCGTGCGGTTATGGGTCCCGGTCTTGGCCATGCGGCCAAACCGGGATGACAGATGTTGAGGCTGTGCACAGAGGCGCGAGCCCCAACCTCCCCGCAAGGGGGAGGTGTGAAGCCGTGCTCTGTCCGCAGGCTGCGCCCATACCGACTTTGACCGAACTGGAGAGAACGAATGAACCAACAAGAAGCAGCCGCGCTCGAGACGAAGGGCGTAGGCGAGGGCGCCTCGGCGCTGGAGCTGAAGGACGCCTTCGACGATTTCCTCACGTCCTTCGAGGCGTTCAGGGACGCAAATGACGCACGGCTCGATGAGGTCGAGCGCAAGCTTTCCGCCGACGTCGTCACGGAAGAAAAGGTGGCGCGCATCAATGACGCGCTCGACGGCCAAAAACGCCTGCTTGACCGGCTCGTGCTGAAGGGGCGGCGGCCGGAGCTTGGACCGGCGAACGGCACCGGGCGTGGGTCAGTTGAGGCAAGTGAGCACAAGGCGGCGTTCGACAGCTATATCCGCACCGGCGAGATGGACGGGCTCCGACGGCTTGAGGCAAAAGCCGTGTCAACGGTCACCTCGCCTGATTCCGGTTATCTCGCGCCTCCTGAGGTGGAAGCGGAGATCGGGCGGCGGCTCGCCATCGTCTCGCCGATCCGCGCCATCGCCGGCATTCGCACCGTGTCGGGCAATTTCTATCGCAAGCCGTTTGCCAGCACCGGGATGGCGACCGGCTGGGCCGGCGAGACGGACGCACGGCCGGAGACCAGCACGCCGACACTGGTGGAGCTGGAATATCCGGTGATGGAACTCTACGCGATGCCGGCGGCGACACAGACGCTCTTGGACGACACGGCCATCGACATCGACCAGTGGATCGCAGCCGAAGCTGAGATGGCGTTCGCCGAGCAGGAGAGTGCGGCCTTCGTTAGCGGCGATGCGGTGAAGAAGCCGAAAGGCTTCCTCGACTACACGACAGTGGCAGAAGCGAGCTGGTCGTGGGGCAATATCGGCTACGAGGTGACCGGAGTCTCCGGCGACTTCGCGGCAAGCGATCCCTCCGACGTGCTCGTCGACATCGTCTATGCGCTGAAGGCCGGCTACCGGCAGAACGCGCATTGGGTGATGAACCGGAAGACGCAAGGCGAAATCCGCAAGCTGAAGGATACGACGGGGCAGTATCTGTGGGCGCCGCCGGCGACCGCCGACGGGCGCGCGACGATCATGAACTTCCCCGTCGCAGAAGCGGAGGACATGCCCGATATCGGCGCGGATTCCCTGTCGATCGCATTCGGCGATTTTTCGCGCGGCTATCTAATCGTCGACCGACTCGGCGTGCGCGTGCTGCGCGATCCGTTCAGCCAGAAACCCTACGTGCTTTTCTACACCACGAAACGCGTGGGCGGCGGCGTGCAGGATTTCGACGCCATCAAGCTCATCAAATTCGGCACGGCCTGATCCCCGCTCCTCCCCGGAGCCGTGCTGGAGCCCGGGGTGCGGCGAAGCCGCACCCCGGCGTGAGTAGCGAGTGGCGAATAGCGAATGGGGAGTAGGGGGCTGCCCTCGTCCTTCGAGGCTCGCCCTTTGACGAGCTCCGGGCTTGCACCTCAGGATGAGGGCAGATTGGGAAGCCCTCATGCTGAGGTGCGGGGTGAGCGCTGTCGTGCGACGCCCGGCCTGTTGATGGGTATGGTTCCCGGACAAGCGCTGGCGCGCTTTCCGGGATGACAGAGGATGGGATGTGCGAATGATCGCGGGTTGCATAGCGAGGCTGGCACAAACTCTCTCTTTGTCATCCCGGTTCGGCCGCTGGGCCGAGACCGGGACCCATGAACACCCAAGGGCATCGGGACGGCGGTGTATTTCGAAACCGCTCGCCGGCTGTGGGTGAAGGTTCTTACCGGCTACTCGCCATTCCCTATTCGCTACTCGCTATCCGCTTCCATACCGAGAAAGCCCCCAATGAAACGCATTCTGCTTGCCGGGCCGGCGGTCGAGCCTGTCAGCCTGTCGGAGGCCAAAGCGCATATGCGCGTCGACATGGCCGACGAGGATACGCTGATCGGCACGCTCATCGTTGCCGCGCGTGTGGCGGCGGAGACCGAGATCCGCCGCGTGATGATCTCGCAAAGCTGGCGGGCATTCATCGAGATTTGGCCGGCCGAGGGCATTGGGCTGCCGGTGCAGCCGGCGCTGTCCGTCGAAGCGGTGCGCGCCATTGACGGCGATGGCGTCGCGACAGTGCTTGATAGTGCGGACTATACGTTCGACGTCGCCGACGGGACGGTCGATCTCGTCAACCCGATCGCCGGCACGGCGCACTACGAGGTCGACTTCACCGCCGGCTACGGTGCGACCGGCACCGATGTGCCGGAGCCGTTGAGGCAAGCGATCCTGATGCTTGCGACGCATTGGTTCGAGCACCGCTCGGCGGTGACGGACACCGATGACGGCGCGCGCACGCCGCTTGGCTATCGTGAGCTCGTTGCGCCCTATCGCAGGATGACGTTGTGCTGAGCGAACGCGGCGCCAGCATGCCGGGTCGGCTGCGATTGCGGCTCGACCTGGAGACGGCAACGCCAACCTCCGACGGGGCGGGCGGCAGCACGTTAAGCTGGAGCTTGGTCGCCACGTTGTCGGCCGATGTGATGCCGACACAGGCGAGAGAGCGCAGCATCGGCGAGGGGCTCGGCGATCTTGTCACGCATCGGATCACGATCCGCCATCGCAGCGACGTGGCGCCGGGCGACCGCTTCAGGAGAGGCGCGCGCGTCTTCCGCATTCGCGGCCTGACCGATCCGCAGGAGGACGGCCGCTATCTCGTGTGCCTGTGCGAAGAGGAGGGCGCGCCATGAGTGCCGCCGCGCAGGCGCTGCAGGAGGCATTGTTTGCCACGCTCTCCACCGACGGCCCGCTCGTGACGCTGCTTGGCGGCCCAAAAGTCTATGACGGCGCGCCGCGGAACGCCGAGGCGCCTTACGTGCATCTCGGCGAGGTGACGGCACGCGACTGGTCGACCGGCACGGAGACCGGGGCCGAGATCGCCTTTGCGATTGTCGTGTGGTCGCGCGAGGCGGGACGTTCTGAAGCGCATGCGATTGCCGATCGCGTCTTGGCGCTTCTACATGATTCCAGTCTGACGCTGAGCGGATACCGGCTGGTGAATCTGCGCCATCTGGCGACGGAAACGACGCGCAATGACAGACCGGAGGGGCGGCGGGCCGTGGCGCGGTTTCGGGCGGTGGTTGAGGTGGCGTAGCAATCAGCACGACGATACTCGTCGTCATCGCCGGACTTGATCCGGCGATCCATTGCGACTTCCGGACACCTGTCGCCATTGCTGAGAAATGGATGCCCGGGACAAGCCCGGGCATGACGATGTTGGAAGTAGCGGTGCATCAGCGGTCAAGGCACTGGAAGGCAGGAGACCATCATGGGTGCGCAAAAGGGCAAAGACCTTCTGCTCAAGCTCGACTTCAATCAGACGAGCACGTTCGCGACGGTGGCGGGCATGCGCTCGCGGCGCATCGCCTTCAACGCCGAGCCGATCGACATCACCAATGCCGACAGCGCCGGGCGCTGGCGCGAGCTGCTTGAGGGGGCGGGCGTGCGGCGCGCAGCGGTGGCAGGCTCCGGCATCTTCAAGGACGACACCTCCGATGCAAATGTGCGCGAGCTCTTCTTCGACGGCGGCATTCGCAACTGGGAGATCGTCGTGCCGGATTTCGGCACGATCAGCGGGGCGTTTCAGGTGACGGGCTTGGAATATGCCGGCGAGCATGACGGCGAAGTGGCCTACGAGATTGCGATCGAATCCGCCGGGGCGCTGTCGTTTGTGGCGGCGTGATGGTGAGTGGAGAGTAGGGCGTAGGCAGTCGGCAGTCGGGAGTGGCGAATAGTGAGTAGCGAGTGGGGCGCGGCGAGCGCCGCTTATTCCCTACTCCTCATTCCCTGATCGCTACTCGCTATTCGCTATTCGCCGACCACCACTCGCCACCTTTGGCTTCAGGAGGATCAAACCATGGCGAACCGGCATCGCGGTGAGATTTCCGCTACGCTTGACGGGCGCGAGCGGGTGCTTTGCCTGACGCTCGGCGCGCTGGCGGAGCTGGAGGCCAGTTTCGGCGCTGACGACCTGGTGGCGCTGACAACGCGCTTTGAGAGCGGCCGTCTTTCGGCGCGCGACATCGTGCGCATCATCGGCTGCGGGCTGCGCGGCGCGGGCGAAGCGGTGAGCGACGAGGAGGTCGCGGCCATGCGCACGGAGGGTGGCGCCGCCGGTTTTGCGCAAATTGCGGCGGCTCTAATCCGCGCGACATTCGGGGGTGAGGGCCAAGAGGAGGGGGAGGCGCGTGCGGCCGAAAACCCTCGGCAAAGACCATAGCAGCGACAGAGCCGCTCGGCTGGGAGGCCATAATGGCGTTCGGGCTCGGTGTGCTCCGGCTATCGCCCACTGCTTTTTGGCAGACGACGTTGCGGGAGTTGGCTGCTGCGATGCGTGGCGTGTTTCCCGACGTGCCGGATGATTTCAACAAGGCCGCTCTGGACGCGCTGATGCGGCGCTACCCGGACGCATGAGGAACAAGCATGCCCAACGACCCGTTTGATGTCGGCGACATCGGGGCTGAGACCGCACCGCTGAAAACGGCGCTTGCCGATCTACAAAGTCTCGCCACCGGTTTTGGCCGTTCGTTGACGACGGCGTTTCGCCGCTCCGTCATCGACGGCAAACGGCTGGAGGATGTGCTGCGCTCCCTGGCGCTGGGGCTGTCGCGCCGGGCGCTCAACCAGGCGCTCGCGCCGATCGGCACCGGCGTCGGCGGTTTCCTGTCTGGCATTTTCGGCAATCTGCTGGGCGGCGGACGCTTCGCCAAGGGCGGCGTGATCGGCACGGGCGTGACGCCGTTTGCCGCTGGTGGCGTGGTAGCGCGGCCGAGCTTCTTTCCGACGCGCGGCGGGCTTGGCTTGGTGGGCGAAGCGGGTCCGGAGGCCATCCTGCCGCTGACGCGCGGGCCCGACGGCCGGCTCGGCGTGCGCTCGCAAGGGGGCGGAGGCGGTGGCGTCAACGTCACGTTCAACGTCACCACGCCGGACGCGCCGAGCTTTCAACGCGCGGAGGCAGAGCTCTCCGCCATGCTGGCGCGGGCTGTGGCAAGGGGGCGACGGGGGCTATAGCGAATAGGCAGTCGGCAATAGGCTGTCGGGGCATGGCGGCGAATAGTGAGTAGCGAGTGGGGATTAGGGAGTAGCGAGCAGGCGGTCGCAAGTATGCGCGGCGGGCGCCGCGGATACCCCCCTGAGGGGAGGTTAGCTGCTTCCGCCCTGGTCGCTACTCACCGCTCGCGACTGCCTATTGCCGACTGCCTATTCGCCATTCGCTACTCACTATTTCGCTCCATCAGGACACGACCATGCCTGGCTTCCACGAAATCCTGTTTCCTCTGTCGATCGGCTTCGGGTCGAGCGGCGGGCCGGAGCGGCGCACCGACATCGTGCTGCTCGCGTCCGGACACGAGGAGCGCAATGCGCGCTGGGCGGATTCACGCCGCCGCTATGACGCGGGGACAGGCGTGCATTCGCTCGCCGACCTTTCCACGCTGATTGCGTTCTTTGAGGAGCGGCGCGGGCGGCTTTATGGCTTTCGTTGGCGCGACCGCGCCGATTGGAAATCCTCAGCGCCCGACGCCGCGCCCACACCGACCGACCAGTCGGTCGGCACGGGTGACGGCAGCAACGCGGCGTTTCAGCTCGTCAAGACCTATGGCAGCGCCTTCGATCCCTATCAGCGGACCATCGCCAAGCCGGTGGCGGTTTCGGTGCGGGTGGCGGTGGACGGTGTCGAGCAAACGCTCGGTAGCGATTTCACCGTCGATGGCACGAGCGGCGTGGTGACGTTTCAGTCCGGCGCCATCCCCGGCGCGGGGGCGGCTGTCACCGCGGGCTTTGAGTTTGACGTGCCGGTGCGCTTCGACACGGATCGGCTGAGCGTCAACCTCGCCTCGTTTGAGGCGGGCGAGGCGGTGAGCGTGCCGGTGGTGGAGATAAGGGAGTAGGGGATAGGCAATCGGCAATCGGCAGTCGGCAGTCGTGAGTGGCGAGTAGCGAATAGCGAGTAGTGAGCAAGCTTCGCGATGTGCTCCCCAATCCCTATTCGCGATTCGCTACTCGCCATTCGCTGCTCAAAGAGCGACCAATGAAATCCTTCTCTCCTGAACTTGCCGCGCATTTGGCGAGCGGCTGCACCAGGTTGTGCACCTGCTGGCGCGTGACACGCGGCGACGGAATGGTGCTCGGCTTTACCGACCACGACCGTGCGCTCGTCTTCGAAAGCGTCAGCCACGAGCCGGAGACCGGGCTCGACCAGAGTGCGGCGGTGGCGCATGCCGGCCTGCAGGTCGGCGGGCTTGATGTGACGGGCGCTTTTTCCTCCGCTCAGATCACGGAAGCCGATCTGGAGGCGGGGCTTTACGACAATGCGCGCGTGGAAGCGTGGCTGGTCAATTGGAGCGATGTCGCGGAGCGGCATCTCATGCGCATCGGCTCTATCGGCGAAGTGCGGCGCGCCGACCAGCAATTCACCGCGGAGATCCGAAGTCTCTCGCATGCGCTCGACCAAGAGCGCGGGCGCATCTTTCGGCTGACCTGCGACGCCGATCTCGGCGACGCGCGATGCGGCGTCGACCTTGAGAGCGCGGACTGGACGGCGAGCGCCACGGTCACGGCGACCGACGGCGTGCGCAGCGTCACTGCGTCCGTGCCGGGCGACCGACCGACGGGGTTCTTCGACCAGGGCGTGCTGGCCTTCACAAGCGGCGCCAATGCTGGACGCAAGAGCGAGGTGCTCCGTCATGTGCGCGATTCCCACGGCGATCACATCGCGCTGTGGCAGCCGATGGCGGAGACCATCGACGTGGGCGACGGATTTGACGTCTCAGCCGGCTGCGACAAGCACTTTCCCACCTGCCGCGATCGCTTCGCCAACGTGGCGAACTTTCGTGGCTTTCCGCACATCCCGGGGAACGACTTTGCGCTGTCTTATCCCGTGCCGGGGAGCGGGCATGACGGCGGGAGTTTGAGTGATGGGTAATGTGCAGGCCGATTACGAGGCCGCGCGGGACGCACCCCTCTCCCGACCCTTCGCTGACGCGAAGGGCCACCCTCTCCCGGGTTCTATTTGGACAACCCGGAAACATCCGGGTTGGGGGGAGAGGGTTTTGCGTTGTGCCATCGTTACGGCGGCGCGGTCGTGGATCGGCACGCCCTATCGGCACCAGGGGCGGCTGAAGGGCGTCGGCTGCGATTGCCTGGGGCTGTTGGTTGGCGTGTGGCGAGACGTGACCGGCGAGGAGGCCGGCCCGCTGCCGCCCTATACGCCCGACTGGGCGGAGGCGCTGAAGCGCGAGACGTTCGCCGACGGGCTGCGGCAGCATCTTGATGAGATCGATCCGCGCGAGGCGCGGGAAGGCGACCTCGTTCTCTTCCGCTGGCGGGCGCATTTGCCGGCGAAGCACGCCGGCATCCTGACAGTGCGCGACCGCATGATCCACGCGCAGGAGGGCGCGCGAGTGGCCGAAGTGCCGCTGAGTGGGTGGTGGCGGAGACGGATGGCTTTTGGGTTTTCACTGTCCGCGTCGGCCGACGGTCTTGAGTCATGATTGCGCTATAGTTTCAGGGTTGACAATGGTGAAATCGAAATGTAATCGAAGGGCGTGAGTACAGCCGTTGCTCGGATTCTGGGCGACCTGCGGTCGCGTGGCGGCCTACAGGGCAAGGATGTCGCCAACATCGTGGACGTGTCGCCGGCGACGGTGTCGCGTTGGTCCAAGGGAACAGGCTCGCCCGCGCTTAAAACGCAGACGATCATCGCCGACCTGCGCTACGTCGTTGACCGCCTCTCCGACTTTTACACGCCTGATGAGACACGGCTTTGGCTGCATTCGCGGCATCCGCTTCTGAATGGCGAGCGGGCCATCGACCTGATCAACAGCAACCGAACGGAAGAGGTGCTCGCCGTCATCGAACGCCTTGATGCCGGCACGTACGTGTAAGGGCACGTGGTCGACCGCCGCGCTCGCGACCCGGAGCTTCTGGACGCGCTCGATGCGCACAAGGGCGTTTCTTACGAGGGCAGGGCGTGGCGCGTCCTTCGTGAGGGACGTGACGCACTGCTAGGCGCGTCCGCAGGCGCGCGATGGGACCCCGGCACGTTCGATGTTCTCTACACGTCGCTGGCCCGAGAGGGCGCGCTGGAAGAAATCTACTTTCATCTCAGCCGCCAGCCGGTGTTTCCGTCGAAGGTGCGTTTCGTCCTGCATTGCCTCGACGTACGGACTCAAAGGACATTGCGTCTCGCAGACCTCGCGGCTTTGAGCGAACTCGGCGTCGACACCGCGAGCTTTGGTGACCTGAACTATCAACGCACGCAGGAGATCGCCGACGCGGCGGCGTTTCTTGGCTTTGACGGTATCATGGCTCCGAGCGCGCGGTGGGACTGCCTGAACTTGATCCTGTTCTGCGATCGCCTGGAGCCGGACGACCTCACTGACACAGCAAGCGAGGTCGTCGACTGGGACGCCTGGCGAGAGCTGAGGCAGACGCTGCGGACACGCTGATCGCCGCCCGAAGGCCAACGATCTTATCTCATGGCAACTCTCGTTCTCGGCATTGCCGGGGGCGCCGCCGGCTCGCTCTTCGGGCCGGCTGGTGCGATCCTCGGCCGCGCCGCCGGTGCGCTGGCGGGCTATACGCTCGACCAGTCGCTGTTCGGCGCGGGGCGGCGCATCGAAGGGCCGCGGCTCTCCGACCTTGAGGTGCAGGCGTCCTCGGAGGGCGCCGTCATCCCGCGCGTCTATGGGCGCGCGCGGCTGACCGGGCAGATCATCTGGGCGACCGACTTTGAAGAGGTCAGCGAGACCGATACGCCGGGCGGCAAGGGCGGGCCGCAGGTCACGACAACGGAATACAGCTACTTCGCAAACTTTGCCGTCGGGCTTTGCGAAGGCGAGATCGCACGCATCGGGCGCATCTGGGCGGACGGCAAGCTGCTTGATCAGGCGGCCTATACGTTCCGCGTCTATCGCGGCACGGAGGACCAGGACGCCGACAGCCTGATCGCCGCCAAGGAGCTTGACGCGCCGGCCTATCGCGGCACGGCCTATGTGGTGTTTGAACGTCTGCCGCTTGAGACTTTCGGCAACCGCATCCCGCAGCTGGCCTTCGAGGTGTTCCGCACGGTGGAGGGCATCGAGGAGCATGTCAGGGCGGTGAACGTCATCCCCGGCTCAACGGAGTTCGGCTACGATACGGCCGTGGTCACGCGCTCCGGCGGCACCGGCGTGACCTTGGCGGAGAACGCGCATGTGCTGCGCGACGCATCCGACTGGACGGTATCGATCGACGAGCTGCAGGCGCTTTGCCCCAATCTAGAATGGGTGAGCCTTGTTCTGGTGTGGTTCGGCGACGATCTCCGCGCCGGCTTGTGCACGATCCGACCGAAAGTCGACAATCCGGGCAAGGTGACGAGCGGTGCCACGTGGCAGGTGAGCGGGCTGACGCGCGCCACCGCCGATCAGGTGAGTTTGGTGGAGGGGCGGCCGGCCTATGGCGGCAGCCCCAACGACATGTCGGTCGTGCGCGCCATCCAGGACCTCAAGGCGCGCGGGCTGAAGGTGACGCTCGCGCCGTTCATCCTGATGGATATCGCGGAGGGGAATACGCTGCCCGATCCGGAGACCGGCGGCGCGGGGCAGCCGGCCTATCCGTGGCGCGGGCGCATCACGTGCAATCCGGCGCCGGGGCAGCCGGGTTCGCCCGACAAGAGTGCGGCGATCTCCGCGACCGTCGGCGTGTTCCTGGGCGCGGCGGAGCCGGGCGACTTCTCGCTCGGCGCAACGAGCGTCGATTATTCCGGGCCGGCGGAGTGGAGCTATCGGCGCATGGTGTTGCATTACGCGCATCTCGCCGCGCTTGCCGGCGGGGTGGATGCGTTTCTTCTGGGCTCAGAGCTGGTCGGACTGACGACGCTCAGATCAGCGACCAGCGTCTATCCGTTTGTCGACGGGCTGCGCACGCTTGCCGGCGATGTGCGCAGCGTCGTTGGCGCGGGCACCGACATTTCCTACGCCGCAGATTGGAGCGAGTATTTTGGGCATCAGCCGGCCGACGGCAGCGGCGATGTGCATTTTCATCTCGATCCGCTGTGGGCGGATAGCGACATCGATTTCGTCGGCATCGATCTCTATCACCCGCTCTCCGATTGGCGCGACGAGCCTGATCACATCGACGCGGCGAGCGGCCGCACGCCCTATAATCGTGCCTATCTCACCGGCAACATTCGCGGTGGCGAAGGCTTTGATTGGTATTACGCGAGTGCTGCCGATCGCGACGCACAGACGCGCACGGCGATCACCGACGGCGCCTACAGCAAGCCGTGGGTGTTCCGCTTCAAGGACATTGAGGCGTGGTGGTCGAATGCGCATTACGACCGGCCGGGCGGAACGGAATCTGTGACGCCGACGGCGTGGACGGCTGAAAGCAAGCCCATTCGGTTGACGGAGATCGGCTGTCCGGCGATCGACAAGGGTGCCAACCAGCCGAACGTCTTCTTCGATCCGAAATCGGCGCAATCGGCCGTGCCGTATTATTCAAGCGGTGCGCGCGACGACACACAGCAGCGCGCCTATATCGACGCCTATCAGCGCTTCTTCGATGTCGACCATCTGGGCTTCAGCGGATCGAACCCGGTTTCGTCGGTCTATGGCGGGCGCATGATCGATCCGGCGCATCTGACGCTGTGGGCGTGGGATGCGCGGCCCTATCCGTACTTTCCCGACCTGAGCGATGTCTGGTCGGACGGCGCCAATTGGGAACGCGGCCACTGGCTGAACGGCCGCCTCGGCGAGGCCGACCTCGCCGGATTGATCGGCGCGGTGCTCGGCGACCATGATTTCAGCGACTACGCAATCAGCGACGTGCACGCGACGCTTGGCGGCTATCTCGTCAACGACGTGCTGACGGCGCGCGGCACGCTTGAGCCGCTGATCACGGCTTTCCGCGTCGATGCGGCGGACGCGGGGGAACGCGTGCTCTTTCGCGGTCGCGACCGGCCGGCGGATCTGGCGCTCGATCTTGAGACGCTTGCCGAACGCGCCGGCGAACCGCTCGTTCGGCGCCGGCGGGAGCAGGAGACCGAACTCGCCTCTGAGCTCGTGCTTCGCTACATCGATTTCGGCCGTGACTACAGCACCTCCACGGCGACTTCGCGCCGCCTTGTCGGACAAAGCCGCCGCACGACACGTATCGACGTCGCGGCGACCATGGAGCTTCAGCAGGCCGAGCAGCGAACCGACACGCTCCTGCGCGACATGTGGATCGGCCGCGAACAGGCCGAGCTGGAGCTGCCGCCGAGCGCGCTCGCCGTGGAGGCGGGCGACCTCCTGGCGCTCACGGGCCCGCCCGCGGAGCGGCTGATAGCGGAGCGCATCGAAGACGGCGAGAGCCGGGCGCTTTCGCTGCGGCGCGTCGACGACCGTGGGCCGGTTCCGCTGGGTGACCCTCGCCGCGACGCGCCACCTATCCAGCTGCCCTTGAGTGCGCCGGAGATACGCGTGCTTGAATTTGCGCCGCGCGATGGCGATGCGGCCCATGCACCGCGGCTGGCGGTCTTCGCCGATCCGTGGCCCGGCACGATGGCGGTCTATGTCGCGTCTGAGGGGGGCGGCTACCGGCTGGCAACCACGCTGACGGCTCGCGCCACGATGGGGCGACTGACGACGCAACTCTTCTCCGGCCCGCATGGCGTATTCGATCGCGGCAACAGCATCGAGGTGGAATTGTTCGACGGGGCGCTTGCCTCGCTTCCGGACATTGACGTGTTCGCCGGCGGCAATGCGGCGGCTGTGAAGACGGCGGGTGGCAGCTGGGAGGTTCTGCAATTCGCCGAAGCGGAGCTGATCGGCACGAAGCGCTATCGCCTGACGCGGCTTTTGCGCGGCCAGCTCGGCACGGAGCAGGCCATGGCAACGGGCGCCGCTGTCGACGCCGATTTTGTGTTGTTGAACGGCGCGGTCGCTGTGTTGCCAATCAATGTCGATCAGGTCGGCCTGCCGCTCAGCTTTCGGATCGGTCCGGCCCGCGACGACAATGCGGCGGTGAGTTTCGTTCAAATCGCCGTAGCGGCTCAGGGTGTCGGGCTGACGCCGTTTGCCCCGGCTCAGTTTCGCGCGCGTCGCGACACGGTGACCGGCGATCTGGCGTTCACATGGATACGCCGGACTCGGTTCGGCGGTGTCTCTTGGGAGCTGGTCGAAGTGCCGCTGAACGAGGAAAGCGAAGCCTATCGGCTTGAGATACTCGACGGCGCGGACGTCGTGCGCAGCGTCGATCTCGCTCAGCCGACCTACCTCTACACGGCCGGCCAACAGGTCGCCGATTTCGGTTCCAGCGCGACAGCGTTCCCCGTGCGTATCGCACAGCTCAGCGCCGCTATGGGGCCGGGCCTCACGCTACAGGAAATTGTCTATGTCTGATACGGCCTCGCTCACATTGCCGCTGCTCCTTGCCGAACAGGCGCAGAAGCACGTCACCCATAACGAGGCGCTGAAGCGCCTCGATGCGCTTGTGCGTACGCGTGTCGAAGAGCAAGGGCTGACGACGCCTCCCGGCTCGCCGTCGGACGGCACGATCTATATTCCAGGCTCCGGTGCGACTGGCGCGTGGTCCGCATGGGACTTCAATCTCGCCTATTATGTTGACGGCGCCTGGCAGAAGATCGTCCCGAAGGCGGGATGGATCGTCTACGACATCGATCAGGGCGCGTTCTACATATATGTGGGCGCGCCGCTTTATTGGACGAGGCTGTTCGGCACGGCCGGTCTGCGCGAAGTCCTCTCCGCGGATCGCACCTATTACGTCAATGCGAGCGCCGGCAGTGACAGCAATGACGGGCTGAGTGCTGGCGCTGCATTTGCCACGATTCAGAAGGCGATCGATGTGGCCGCTGCGCTCGACGGCAGCATCTACGACGTGACCATTCAATTGGCGAATGGCACGTATGTATCATCTCAGTTGAACGTCAAGACGATGGTCGGAGCAGGGTCGATCTTCATTATTGGAGATGAGGTTACACCGAGTAACGTTATTGTCGAGATAAACGGCGTCGTCCCGAACCATAGCGGCTTCTACGGCGATGCGGCACAAACGACTTACCACATACGTGGTGTGAAGATCATCAATACTGGCGGTTCTTCCGGATGGGCCCTATGGGCCAACAACGGTTCCCGCATATTGTATCAGAACGTTGAGTTCGGTCCCGGTTGGATCGGTCACGTCAACGCCGGCAGGTTCAGCTATGTTGAGGCGACAGGCGATTACACGATCTCAGCCGATACGGCTATACATGTTCTATCTACCGGTTCCATCAATATATCTGCAAAGACGATAACGCTGACGGGCACACCTAATTTTTCCTTCTACTTCGCGGCTGCACTGGAAAATGGAGTTATGCGCCAAATTTCCAACACGTTCGTCGGTTCGGCGACCGGTAAACGCTACGAATCGACCTTCGGCGGCATAATCCGCGTCCTTGGCGCAGGGGAGACCTACTTCCCTGGAGATGTCGCTGGAACAACCGATACGGGAGGGATCTATGCCTGATAATCTCCCTGCCTGTAACCCGCGCGACCATTGTTGGCTCTTGGCGGGCGACGAGACGCAGGCGTGGTCGTCCATCCGCGGCGCGAGCAAGCGCTACACGTTCAAGGAACGCCTGGCACATGCACGCGGCCTGAGCGCCGTCCAAGCGCGATGTTGAAGGTCCTGACGCGCGGAAAGGTCTCGTCACTGGCCTCAAGTGTCCGATAGACGGACGTGACGGGCTCAAAGGCATAGATCGTCGCCTGCGGAAACCTCCGGGCAAAGGCTGGGGATGCGTGGCCTTCAATTGGCGCCGACGTCAAACACGATCGCTGGATTGAAGCTTGGATAGTGGTGCTTGATGGAAGCGCCCGATCCTGCCGCCGGGTTCAACGCCCGGCTCCTTGCTCGCCAGCTCGTTTCTCCGGCACGGCGCGCGAAAAAGGCACAAGCCGGCCGGCGGGGCAACACGCTTCTTCGCTGCGGGTGGGGCTGATCGGGGTCGATCCGGCGCCTGCGCGGCTGTTCTCTTTTCCAACAAGACCAATGGAGATGGCGATGAAAGGCTGGCGCACGTTGGGGGTCAATCTGGCGGTGGCGCTGTTCGGCGTGCTGGAGGCAGCGGACTGGACGACCCTGCTTGGCGGCGGTAGCGCCGGCTGGGCGCTTACGGTGATCGGTATCGCCAACATGGTGCTGCGCTCCGTCACCACGACGCCTCCCGGGCGACCAAGCTAAAGCGAATCGGGCGGCTATCGCGACGGTGGACGGGGGAGCTGGCAGGCTCTACCGTTAACGCCGCTCCGTGAGCGCCCGGTATACGCCATTCACCGGCGGTTCATTCGCAATGGTATAGACAAGCCTGCATGACGAGACTTCGCAGCATCGCGGCTTTGGTGGCCTTGCTTGCCGCCATCTTTGTGTCCTCGCAAGGCGTAGCGCAGTGCGTGTCGCGCGGCGAGGGGCAGCAGATGGTCGCGCAGGGGCGGGTCACGCCGCTGCCCGTTGCGCTGCAAAGCGCGGGTCTCGCAGGCGCGCAGGTGCTCTCCGCCGACCTCTGCCGGGCGGGCGGCGGATGGGTCTACCAGGTTCGCTATCGGCATGGCGGACAGGTAAGCCAGGCGAGCATCCCGGCCGGGGGCGGCGGCTACTAGCCCGCGGCCGAGGGGAAAACCATGCGCATATTGGTTGTCGAGGACGATCGCGACCTGAACAAACAGATCTGTCAGGCGCTGCGCGATGCCGGCTACGTCGTCGACTATGTCTTTAACGGCGAGGAGGGGCATTTCCTCGGCGATACGGAATCCTACGACACGGTGATCCTCGATATCGGGCTGCCGCGGCTCGATGGGCTCTCGGTGCTGGAGCAATGGCGGCGTGACGGGCGCACCATGCCCGTGCTTCTCCTCACCGCGCGCGACCGCTGGTCCGACAAGGTGCAGGGGATCGACGCCGGCGCGGACGATTACGTCGCCAAGCCGTTCCACATCGAGGAAGTGCTGGCGCGCGTGCGGGCGCTGGTCCGCCGCGCGGCCGGTCACGCATCCAATACGCTGACATGCGGGCCGGTACGGCTCGACGTGAAAGCAAGCCGCGTGACCGTCGACGGCGCGCCCATCAAGCTCACCTCGCATGAATACAAGGTGCTTGAATATCTCATGCACCATCCCGGCAAGGTCGTGTCGCGCACGGAGCTGACGGAGCACTTATACGACCAGGACTTCGACCGCGATTCCAATACGATCGAGGTGTTCGTGGGCCGGCTCCGCAAGAAGCTCGCCGTCGATGTGATCGAGACGGTGCGCGGCATGGGCTATCGAGTCAGCACCAGCGTCACCGCCGACGAAGGGCATGCGGATTAGGTCGCTTTCTCTTCGTGTCGGGCTGATCGCCGCGGGAGGCAGCGCTCTGGCGCTTCTGGTCGCAGGCGCCGTGCTGATCGTGCAGTTCACCAATGCGGTTGAACGCAACTTCGATCTGCGCCTGGAGACGCTGCTTCTTACCCTCATCACCGCCACTGACCTCAATGGTGGAGTCGACGAGGAGGCGATTGAGGGGCGGAGCGGCGGCAGCTTTTCGCGGCCGCTCTCCGGCTGGTATTGGCAATCGCGCAGCGCCGATACCGGCGACATCATCGACTTCTCGCCGTCGCTTCTGTTCGACGTCCTGCCCATCCCCGACCTTCCCACCGCCGACAATCCCTCCCGCATCTTCACCTTCACCGCCAGTGGCGGGCGCCAGCTACGCGCATTGGAGCAGCGCGTAACGCTGGCGCCGGGGAGCACCTTTGCCCTGCTGGTGGCCGGCGACACCCAGCCCATGCTTTGGGACATCCGCGCTTTCCGCAACTCCGTCATCGTCTGGCTCGGCGGATTGGCGGTGCTCTTCGCGATCGGCATCGCGCTTCTGATGCGCTGGAGCCTGAGGCCGCTCAGGCGCGTGCGCGATGATCTGGGCAATATCCGCGACGGCAAGATCCAGCACCTCACCGGCGAGTATCCCGGCGAGATCGAGCCGCTGGTGCAGGATCTCAATGCGCTGATGGATTCCAACCGCGAGATCGTGGAGCGGGCGCGCACGCATGTCGGCAACCTGGCGCATGCGCTGAAGACGCCGCTTGCGGTGCTGCAGAACGAGACGCAATCAGCGGAGGGGCCGCTTGCGACTAAAGTCGGGCAGCAGATTGGGCTGATGCGCGATCAGGTGGAGCATCATCTCAACCGCGCGCGCATGGCCGCGCAAGCCAACGTGCTCGGTGCGGTGACTCCCGTCGGGCCGGTGATCACCGCGCTGGCGCGGGTGATGGCGAAGGTCTACCAGGAGCGCGGTCTCGACGTGGAAGCCGATGCGGGTCCGGGACATCGGTTTCGTGGTGAGAAACAGGATCTGGAGGAGATGGCCGGCAATCTCTTCGACAATGCTTGCAAATGGGCGGCGTCCAAAGTGCGGGTCTCCATCGCGCAGCATTCGATCGAGCGTCGGCCGTTCTTGACCATCTCATTCGATGATGACGGGCCCGGACTGCCGCGGGAAGAGCGCGCTGCGGCGCTGTCGCGCGGCCATCGCCTTGACGAGACCAAGCCGGGATCGGGGCTTGGCCTCTCCATTGTCGACGAGCTGGCACGCATCTATGGCGGCTCGCTGAAGCTTGAGGGCTCGCCGCTTGGGGGCCTGAGCGCGCAACTGACGCTGCCGGCGGCGGGGAGTGAATTCTAGTGACGGGCGATTGCAAATCCGCCGCATTTCCGCCATCGGGGGCGGAAACAAGGGCGCGGCGCGTGAGGTGGCTTTTGAATTCAACGCGGGGGAGTGGATGAGGGCCTTGGCCATCGGAGTTTTGGGTGTGCTTGGCTTGGCCGCCTGCTCAACGACGAATTCCGGCGTTGTGACAGGTACGATTGCGGAACGGCCGGCCGGCGCCAATCCCGGTGTGGTCATCGACAGCCCGGTCGGCACTGGCAGCACCGTGCCGGTCGGCGCCATAGAAGGCGCGCTTTCAGGCGCTGATGTCGGGCAGTCGCTCACAGAGCGCGACCGCGAAATCGCGCTGAGCGCGGAATACGAGGCGCTGGAATATGGCCGCCCCGGCCAAACCACCCGCTGGCGCAACCGCAAAAGCGGCAATCGCGGCGAGATCAGTGTCGGCTCTACCTATCAGGTGAACCGGCTCGATTGCCGCGAATATACCCACACCGTCTCCATCGGCGGGCGCAACCGCGTGGTCAAAGGCACGGCCTGCCGCCAGCCGGACGGCGTGTGGCGGGTGCTGGGGTAGGCGGCGGCGCGCAAACGGCCGCATTTTCGGCCTGACCAAGCCGTGCGCTGATGTGTTGATCCGGCGCATTGCCGGGGCGTTTCGGCACCACTAAACCTGTTCATTGTGGGCCGCGCGAGCGGCCTCTTGGATTGTTGGGTGCGGAAGGGTCTTGGCCGGCGTGCTTCTGTGGACGCTCATCGTGCTTCTGACGGCGGCGGCGATTGTCGCGGTGCTGGCGCCGCTTCGCCACGCCCCGCGTGTTGCTGCGTCTGACGCACACGCCCGCCAAGTCTATCGCGATCAGCTCGACGAACTGGAGCGCGACAAAGCGGAGGGGCGCGTCAGCGCCGCCGATGCGGAGGCGACGCGGGCGGAGATCGCCCGGCGGCTCATTGCGCTGGACAGCGATGCGGACGCAGAGCCGCAGACGGCCGGCAGCCCGGCCATGCGCCGTACCGTCCTGGTCGCGGCGCTCATAGGCGTTCCAGCGCTTTCCCTCTCCCTCTACCTTATGCTTGGCACGCCGTATCTCCCTGGCGCACCGCTTTCAGCGCGACTGGAAGCGCCGTCTGGGTCGAGCGACATTGAGGTGCTCGTCGCCCGGACCGAGCAGCATCTGGCGCGCAATCCGGAGGACGGGCGCGGCTGGGAGGTGATTGCGCCGGTCTATCTGCGCCTTGGCCGTCCGCACGATTCAGTGCGCGCATTCCGCAACGCCATTCGTATCCTCGGCTCCACGGCAGGGCGCGAAATCAGGCTGGGAGAAGCGATCTGGGCGGCTGAGAACGGTATCGTGACGGCAGAAGCGCGTGCTGCCTTTGAAGCCGCCCATCGGCTCGATCCGGCCGCGCCGCAGCCGCGCTTCTTTCTGGCGATTGCAGCGCAGCAGGAAGGCAAGACCGACGAGGCGCGGCAATGGCTGAACGCACTTCTTGCCGACACGCCGGCCGATGCGTCCTGGCGGCCGGCCGTTGTGGCGGCACTCGCCGAGCTCGGCGAGACGGATATCCCGTCGGGGGCGCAGCCTGAGACAGCGGCGGAGGCGCCACGCGGCCCAAGCGAGGCCGACGTCGCCGCAGCGCAGCAGATGTCGTCGGAGGACCGCATGGCCATGATCGAAGGCATGGTGAGTGGCTTGGCGGCGCGGCTTGAATCGGAGCCCGATGATGCGGAGGGGTGGATCAGGCTGATCCGGTCCTACGTGGTTCTGGGTCAATCCGACGCAGCGGCGGACGCGGCGCGCGCAGCACTTGCCGGCGTTTCCGATACCGGCGACCGCGAGCGCGTGGAAGCCTTGATTGCCGATCTCGGCGTGACACCAGCGGCGGAGGCAACGCAATGACGCGCAAGCAAAGACGGCTCACCATGATCGCCGGCGCCGGATTGGTTTTCACGGCGGCGGCGGTGTTGGTGCTTGTGGGGCTGCGCGAGCAGATCGTCTTCTTCTATTCGCCGACGGAATTGGCAGAGAAGCAACTGGCGCCCGGAACGCGGGTGCGGCTGGGCGGCTTGGTCGTGGACGGCTCCGTGGAACGCGGCGCGGACGGCGCCGTCAGCTTTGCCATCACAGATACTGCGAACGATGTCGAAGTCGCATATCGTGGAATCCTGCCGGACCTCTTTCGCGAAGGGCAGGGGATCGTGGCTGAGGGCATGTTGACAGACGCGCTGCATCTTGAGGCGGAGAGCGTGCTTGCCAAGCACGACGAAAACTACATGCCCAAGGAGGTTGTGGATGCACTCAAGGCGCAAGGCGTCTGGAAGAACGGCGTGGGACTGACACAATGATCGGCACATTCTCCATCGCCGAGCTTGGACATTACGCGCTGGTCCTGGCGCTGGTGCTGATGCTCGTCCAATCCACAGTGCCGCTCCTCGGCCTTTATTGGCGCGATCAGCGTCTGGTGGCGGTCTCCGGTTCCACGCCGATTGCCGGTTTCGTTCTTGTGGCGATCGCCTTTGCGGCGCTGACGGCCGCTTATGTCGCGTCCGACTTTTCGGTCCGTAACGTGTGGGAGAACAGCCACTCGGCCAAGCCGATGCTCTACAAGGTCACCGGCGTGTGGGGCAACCACGAAGGCTCCATGCTTCTGTGGGTCTTGATCCTGGCCTTGTTCGGCGCGCTTGTGGCGGCTTTCGGCGCCAATCTACCGAGCACACTGCGCGCGCGGGTGATCGCGGTGCAGGGCTGGATCGGCACGGCGTTCCTGCTCTTCGTACTCCTCACCTCCAATCCGTTTGAGCGCCTTCACCCGCCGCCGCTTGAGGGGCGCGACCTCAACCCGATCCTTCAGGACATCGGTCTCGCGATCCATCCGCCGCTTCTTTATGTCGGCTATGTCGGATTCTCCATCGCCTTTGCCTTTGCGGTGGCGGCGCTGATGGAACGGCGGATCGACGCGGCCTGGGCACGCTGGGTGCGGCCATGGACGCTGGCGGCGTGGGTGTTCCTTACCGGCGGCATCGCGATGGGCTCCTATTGGGCCTATTACGAGCTCGGCTGGGGGGGCTGGTGGTTCTGGGACCCGGTGGAGAACGCCTCCTTCATGCCGTGGCTTGCGGGCACGGCGCTCCTCCATTCCGCCGTGGTCATGGAGAAGCGCGGCGCGCTGAAGGTGTGGACGATTCTGCTGGCCATCCTGACCTTTTCGCTCTCGCTTCTCGGCACGTTCCTGGTGCGCTCCGGCGTGCTGACATCCGTCCATGCTTTCGCCACCGACCCGTCGCGTGGCGTGTTCATCCTTGCCATCCTCGTCGCCTTCATCGGCGGCGCGCTGGCGCTCTTTGCGTGGCGCGCGCCGGACCTGAAACAGGGCGGGCTGTTTGCGCCGATCAGCCGCGAGGGGGCGCTGGTCTTCAACAACCTCTTCCTGGTGACGGCGACAGCGACCGTCCTTATCGGCACGCTTTATCCGTTGGCACTTGAGGCTGTGACCGGCCAAAAGATCTCCGTAGGCGCGCCGTTCTTCAACCTGACGTTCGGCCCGCTGATGGTTCCGCTTCTGATGGCGCTGCCTTTTGGGCCGCTGCTCGCCTGGAAGCGCGCCGATCTCTACGGCGCGACACAGAGGCTCGGCGTCGCCATGATCGCGGCGCTGGTGGCGGCGGTGATCACTTATGTCGTCGCCGGCGGCAAGGGTGTATTGGCACCGCTGGCGCTTGGCCTTGGGGTGTGGCTGATCGCGGGCAGCCTGGTCGATCTGGCGGAGCGCATTCAGCTCCTGCGCGCGCCGGCCCGCACAAGCTGGGCGCGTTTCGTCGGCCTGCCGCGCTCCGCGATTGGCACGGTGGTCGCGCATGCCGGAATCGGCGTGATGGTAATCGGCATCGTCGGCACCACCGCCTATCAGACGGAGGAGATCGTCTCGCTGAGCCCCGGCGAAAGCGTCGATGTCGCCGGCTATACGCTCCTCTTCCAGGGGATGTCGCCGGTGACCGGCCCCAATTACCGCGAGGACCGCGGGCAGTTCCTCGCATCGCGCGGTGGGGCGGAGCCGTTTTCCATGACGCCGTCTAAACGCTTCTACATGGCGCGCGAGATGGCGACGACAGAGGCGGCGATTGAGACCATCGGCTTCTCGCAGCTTTATGTGAGCCTGGGTGATGAGATCGAGGGCGGCACGGTCGCGGTGCGCGCATCCTACAAGCCGCTGGTGACGCTGATCTGGCTCGGCGCGCTCGTGACCTCCATCGGGGGGACCTTGTCGCTCACCGACCGGCGGCTCAGGATCGGCGCGCCGAAGCCCGCTGCCGCACGCCAGCCAAAGGCGGCGTCGGCGTGATGGCGCGCTGGCGGTTCGTGTTGGTTCTGCTCGGCGTTGCGCTTGCGGCGCCGGCGCAGGCCGTGCAGCCGAGCGAGATGCTGGACGATCCGGCGCTTGAGGAACGGGCGCGCGACATCTCCACCGGTCTGCGCTGCCTGGTCTGCCAGAACCAGTCGATCGACGATTCGAACGCGCCGCTGGCGCGCGACCTGCGCATTCTGGTGCGCGAGCGGCTGAAGGCCGGCGACAGCAATGACGAAGTGCTCGACTATCTCGTGGATCGCTACGGCGATTTCGTGCTGCTGAGGCCGCGATTCGCCGCCTACACGCTGGTCCTATGGCTGACGCCGGCGGTGCTTCTTGTGATCGGCGGCGTGGTGGCGATGCGGCGCTTCCGCCGCAAGCCGGCGGCCGCCCAGGCCCTGTCGCGTGAGGAGGAAGAGAAACTCTCGCGGATTCTGGGGGATTAGGGCCCGCGCGCTTCGGTCTTCTTTACCGAAAATTAATGTGGCGGACAGGGCTTCGTAAGGCGCGACTGCCTATCTCTCAGCTTGTGCAGATGTCGCCCCATCGCCCCCCAAAGGGCGGCTTTGTTCGCACACCCCTCCAGTCCGCCCCGGCCCACCCCCGGGGCGGACGCCGCCAGGATCAATGAGGAGCTTCGACGAACCTATGAGCGACGCATCGTCTTCAATCCCGCGAGCCCGGCGCCTGCGCAGCGCGCTGCTCGCCGGCGTGTTCACGCTCGGCATTGCCGGTCTGGCCGGCACCGGCGCAATCATCACCAACAGCCCGACCGCCCTTGCGGAGCCGGTTCGGGTCGAGGCTGAGGGCCCGGCGGATTTCACCGCCGTTGTGGAGAAGGTGCTGCCCGCCGTGGTGAGCGTGCGGGTGAGGACGGAGATAGAAGCCGTGGTGGAACGCGGGATCGATCGTTTCGGCGAGCTACCGCCCGGCCTTGATGAGTTCTTCCGTCGCTTCGGTATCCCGCGCGACCATTTTGAGGACCGTGACGGCGATCGGGGTCCGCGTGCGCGCCCGCACACGCCGCGCCGTGGCCTGAGCCAGGGCTCCGGCTTCTTCATCTCCGAGGACGGCTATCTGGTGACCAACTCGCATGTCGTGCGCGACGGCAGCGAATACACCGTCATTCTGGAAGATGGCCGCGAGCTCGACGCGGAGGTCGTCGGCACCGATGACCGCACCGACTTGGCGCTTCTCAAGGTCGATGGCGACGGGTTCGATTACCTCTCGTTTGCCGATAGCGAGCCAAAAGTCGGCCAATGGGTGCTTGCCGTAGGCAATCCGTTTGGGCTCGGCGGCTCGGTCTCCGCCGGCATCATCTCCGCCATGAAGCGCGATATCGGCTCAGGGCCCTACGACCAGTATCTGCAGATCGACGCGCCGGTGAACCGCGGCAATTCCGGCGGGCCGACGCTCAACACGAACGGCGAGGTCGTGGGCGTGGCGACCGCCATCTTCTCGCCGTCGGGCGGCAATGTCGGCATCGCCTTCGCCATTCCCGCCAACCTCGCCTCCGACGTGGTCGGCGATCTGCGCGATGACGGCACGGTGACGCGCGGCTGGCTCGGCGTCCAGATTCAACCGGTGACCGACGATATCGCGGAGAGCCTCGGCGTCAGAAGCACCGATGGCGCCATCGTCGCCGACGCGCTCGATTCCGGTCCGGCCAAGGGCGCCGGCATCCGCGCAGGCGACATCATCATCGAGGTGAATGGTCGCTCGATTTCGGAGCCGAAGGAGCTCTCCGAGATGATCGCCGACATGAACCCCGGCGAAGAGGTGACCGTCACGGTGCTTCGCGACGGTGACCGACGCGACATCGACGTCAGGCTGGGCGACCTCAATGAGTTCGATGAGCTGCAGCAAACCGAGACCGGCGAGCCGGAGCCTGAGACGCCGGTGGAACTTGGCTCGCTGGAGGATCTCGGCTTGACGCTTGAGGCCAATCCCGATGGTGAAGGCGTTGTTGTGTCGGCCGTTGAGGACGGCAGCCCGGCCGACGAGCGCGGCATTCGCGTCGGCAATGTGATCCTCGCCGTGGGCGCCCGCGCGGTGAGCAGCAGCGGTGATGTCGAAGACGGCATCGCGGAGGCGCGCGAGAAGGGGCGCGATGCGGTGCTCCTGCGCGTGCAGGGCGATCGCGGCACCCGCTTTATCGGCGTTCCGTTCGCCCGCGGGTAAGCGTTTGGATAACCGGGCCGGACGATTTTCGCCCCCCATGTTCGTCCGGTTCTCGGTTGGCGGGCTGCTTCGGCAGCCCTCCATTTTCTTGCCCGTCGGTGGTTCCGCTCCTAAACGACCTGGAACTCACTGGGCGCAACAGCTATCTCGTGGTCATGCGTATCCTCGTCATCGAAGACGATAAAGAAACGGCGAGCTATCTGATCAAGGCGCTGGGGGAGGCCGGCCACGTCGCCGATCAGGTGAACGACGGTGAGGCCGGCTACGACATGGCCATGGCCGAAGATTACGATGTGCTGGTCGTTGACCGCATGCTACCCAAACGCGACGGCCTTTCGCTCATCGCCGAACTACGCGCCGCCGAAAAGCAGGTTCCGGTGCTTATCCTCTCCGCGCTCGGCCAGGTCGATGATCGTGTGACGGGGCTGCGCGCGGGCGGCGACGACTATCTCGCCAAGCCCTACGCCTTCTCAGAGCTTCTGGCGCGTGTTGAGGTGCTTGGCCGCCGCTCCACGCCCAAGGAAGCGGAGACCGTCTACAGCGTCGCCGACCTGGAGCTTGACCGCCTGTCGCGCAAGGTGCGCCGCGCCGGCACGCTGATCGCGCTGCAGCCGCGCGAATTCCGCCTGCTTGAATACATGATGAAGAATGCCGGCACGGTAGTCACCCGCACCATGCTCTTGGAGAAGGTCTGGGACTACCATTTCGACCCGCAGACCAACGTGATCGACGTTCACATGTCGCGGCTGAGGGCAAAGATCGACAAGGGGTTCGAGCGCCCGCTCCTGCATACTGTGCGGGGCTCCGGCTACGTGCTGCGCGACGATGGCTAAGGGCGGCTTCTCGCGATTGCTGCGCACCACGGGCTTCCGGCTCACTGCCATCTTCCTTGCGGTGTTCGCGATCTTCGCCGCCTTTCTCATCAGTTATATCGCGCGCAACACGACGGAGATTCTGCAAGCCGACATCCGCCGCGCCGTGGATGCGGAGCTTGCCGCCATGGCGCTGCAATATGAGCGCGGCGGTCCATCCTGGCTGGCGCGTGTTGTCGAACTGCGAAGCCGTCAGCCCGGCGCGAGCCTTTACCTGGTCATCGGCCCGGACGGGAGCAAGATTGCCGGCAACGTGGAGACCGTGCCTGACGAGGTGCTGGCGAGCACCGGCGCGGACGCGGAGATCGTGCCTTATGTGTGGCTCGACGAGGAGGGATCGCGGCAGCGCTATTCCGCGCTGGTGCGCGTGGTCGATCTGCCCGACCGCATGCGCATCCTCGTCGGCCGCGACATCAGCGAGAGCGAACAGCTCGTCCGTGTCGTTCGCCGCTCATTGATCCTCACCGTCGCGTTGATGGTGGCGCTCGGCTTGGTGGCCTGGCTGTTCGTGTCGCGGCGCGTGCTGAAGCGCATCGATTCCATTGCCGAGTCGAGCCGCCGCTTCGCCGCGGGCGATCTGGCCGGGCGGCTGGAAGTGACGGGCACCGGCGACGAGTTCGATCGGCTGGCGGAAAGCCTGAACACCATGCTCAACCGTATCGAGCGGCTGATGCTGGGACTGAAGCAGGTCTCCGACAACATTGCGCATGATTTGAAGACGCCGCTGACGCGGCTGCGGAGCCGCGCGGAGCGCGTGCTGGCGGAAGGCAAGTCGGAGCCGGAATATCGCGCCGCACTTTCGGCGACTATCGACGAAGCCGATCAGCTGATCCGCACATTCAACGCGCTCCTGACGATCGCGCGGGTGGAGGCCGGTTCGTCGGACGCGGCGTTTTCGATCTTCGACGCAGCGGCCGTCGCCCGCGACGTGTACGAGCTTTACGAACCGCTTGCTGAAGAAGCGGGCGTTGCGTTGCGTCTCGACAGCGACGGTCCGGTCATGGTGCGGGCCAATCGCGAGCTGATCAGCCAGGCGCTTGCGAACCTCGTCGACAATGCCGTCAAATATGCCAGCGAAGGGGCGGCGCATCCGCAGGCGGTGATTTCTGTGTGCCGGGAAGGAGGGCGGGTGACGCTCAATGTCTCCGACAACGGTGTCGGCATTGCCGAGGCGGATCGCGGGCGCGCCACGGAACGCTTCGTGCGCCTCGAAGAGAGCCGCTCCAAGCCGGGCGCCGGGCTTGGCTTGAGCCTGGTTTCAGCCGTGGCCAAGCTGCATGGCGGCGAGCTGATCCTTGGCGACAATCGTCCGGGCCTGGCGGCTGCGCTCTACGTGCCGGAGGCTGCGGCAGGCCATGCCGTCTGAGCCGCTTCGCCGGGCTATCACGGCGCTGCCGGCCTCGCCGCAGAGCGCCGACGCGCTGGAGACGCTTCGCGAAGCGGCGGCGCGTCAAGAGGCGCAAGCGGCGCTGGAGGGATTGACCCAAGACAGGGGCGTTGCGGCATTCCTCGGCAATGCGCTCGGCGATTGCCCGTTTCTGCTTGAACTTGCGGCCAAGGACATCACGCGCCTCGCGGCGATTCTGGATGCGGCGCCGCAGGAGCGGGTGGCGCAAATTGCCGACGCCATCACCGATGCCGACTGGCCGTCGCGGAGCGATGCGATGGCGGCGCTGCGGCTGGCGCGACAGGATGTGGCGTTGACGATCGGGCTTGCCGATCTTGCCGGCGCGCTTGCGATGGATGACGCCACGGCGCTTCTGACGCGCTTTGCCGATGCCGCGCTTGGCGCGGCTTTGCGTTATGCGCTGGCTGAGCAGGCGCGGGCCGGCAAGTGGGTCGGCGGCACGGAGCCGCGCGGGCTCTTCATCCTTGGCATGGGGAAATACGGCTCCGGCGAGCTCAATTATTCCAGCGACATCGATCTCATTGCGCTGTTTGATCCGGAGGCGGGCGGTCTGGCACAGGGCGGTGAGCCATCGGAATTCTGGGTCCGCATCGTGCGCCTCATCGTGACACTGCTGCAGGAGCGCACGGGCGACGGCTATGTGTTGCGCGTTGACCTGCGCCTGCGGCCCGATCCCGGCTCGACGCGCGTGGCGATCTCTACGCCCGCCGCGCTTCTCTATTATGAGGGCACCGGCCAGAACTGGGAGCGCGCGGCGTTGATCAAGGCGCGCGTGGCCGCCGGCGATGCGGATGTCGGCGAAGGCTTCTTGCGCGAGCTTGTGCCGTTCGTCTGGCGTAAACATCTCGACTTCGCCGCGATCGCGGATGTCCATTCCATCAAGCGTCAGGTGCAGTCGCATCGCGGGCACGAAACCGTCGGCGCCCTCGGCCACGACATCAAGCGCGGGCGCGGCGGTATTCGCGAGATCGAGTTCTTCGTGCAGACACAGCAGCTCATCGCCGGGGGGCGCGACACGTCGCTGCGCGGCACGCGCACCCGCGACATGCTGCGAATGCTTGAGGAGCGCGGCTGGATTGACGAGGCCATTCGGTCGGAACTCGATGAAGCCTATGTGTTCCTGCGCATGGTCGAGCATCGCCTGCAGATGCTGAACGATGAGCAGACGCACATTATGCCGGGCGATCGCGAGGGTCTGGCGCGCATCGGGCGGCTTATGGGAGAGCCGGATGTCGACCAGTTCGAGGCGCGGCTGCGCTACGTGCTGGAGACGGTCGCAAAGCGCTACTCGCGGCTCTTTGAAAGCACGAGCGAACTTACAGCGGAGACGGGAAGCCTCGTCTTCACGGGCGGGGAGGACGATCCGGAAACGCTGAAGACGCTTCGCTCGCTCGGCTTCGATGCGCCGGAGATTGTGACGGAGATTGTGCGCGGCTGGCACTTCGGACGCTCGCCGGCCATGCGCTCCGCAGCGGCGCGCGAAGGGCTGACGGAGATCATTCCGGCGCTTCTTCAGGCGCTGTCGCGCGCCGGCAATCCCGATGCGGGCGTGCGTGCCTTTGACAGTCTGCTCCGCGCGCTGCCGGCCGGGGCGCAGTTCTTCGCGCTTCTGAGGAACAATCCCGGGCTCCTCAACCTGCTCGCCACGATCCTGAGTGCCGCGCCGCGGCTGGCGGAGATTTTTGGGCGGCGGCCGCATGTGGTTGATGCGCTGCTTGAGCCGGCTGCGGTTGGTGAGGCGGCTGGCCGCGAGCAATTGCAGACCGGCTTGATCGCGAGTTTGGCGGAGGCGCGGAGCTATGAGGATGTGCTCGACCGGGCGCGGCTCTTCGTGGCGGAGCGGCGTTTCCTCATCTCCGTCGGGCTCCTTAACGGCACGCTGTCGCCGAGCGATGCGGGCGTGGCGTTCTCCGATCTGGCGGAGGCGGTATTGCGCGCGCTCTTTGAGACGACGCGGGAGGAACTGGCCCGCCAGCATGGGCACGTCGCCGGCGGATGCGCGGCGATCGTCGCGCTTGGCCGGCTCGGCAGCCGCGAGATGACGGCCGGCTCCGATCTCGATGTCATCGTCGTCTACGACCATGCGCCCGACGCGCCGTCTTCCGACGGAAGCCGGCCGCTCGCACCGTCGCAATATTATATCCGCCTGACGCAGCGGCTGGTGACGGCGCTTTCCGCGCCGACGGCGGAGGGTGTGGCCTACGAAGTCGATCTCAGGCTGCGGCCGTCGGGGCGGTCGGGCCCGCTCGCCACCCACATCGAAGCGTTTGAGCGCTACCAGCTCAGCGAGGCGTGGGCGTGGGAGCACATGGCGATGGCGCGCGGTCGCGCGGTTGCCGGCGACGCGGAGTTGATGCAGCGCGTTGAACAGGTGCTCGACGCCGTCGTGGCCCAGGCAGGAGAGCGTGAAACGCTTGCTGCCGATGTCGCCGCCATGCGCGCCCGTATCGAACGCGAGAAGCCGGCTTCCGGTATCTTCGATGTGAAGCTTTCGCCCGGCGGGCTGATGGATTGCGAGTTCGCGGCGCAGGTCCTGGTGCTTTCCGGGCTTGGCCGCATTGCCGGCGAGACCATGTTGCAGACGCTCGCGCGCGCTGAAGCGGAGGGGCGGCTTGCGCCGGAGGATGCGGAGCGGCTGCTGCTTTCGGCAACCCTTCAGACGGCGCTTCTGCAGCTTGAGCGCGTTGCCGGCGCTGAGACGTTTGTTCCCGACAAGGCGCCGGAAGCGCTCAAGCAGCTCATCGTGTCGCTTGCCAACAACGCGCTGCGCAATTCAGGCGTTGGCGACGAGCGCGGTGGCATTGAGACGTTCGATGCGCTTGAGACGCAGCTTCAGCGCATTCAGCAGCGCACCCGCGTGGCGCTGGAGCATGTGCTGGGGGCGAAAGTGGAGTAGGCGGGCGTGCTCTGCTTTTGACTTTCCCCTCCAGGGGAGAGGTCAGGCGTAGGCGTGAGCCCCGCATTTCGCTTGCGCTCCATGCGGGCTACGGACGATAGCGAGGCCTCGTAGCCCGGATGAAGCGAAGCGCAATCCGGGAGAGCCTCTCCACCACAGTCAAATCCTGCGTTTGTCATCCCGGTTCGGCCAAAAGGCCGAGACCGGGACCCATGAACACCCACGCGGCTCTTGTGGTTACAGGTCCCGCACAAGCGCTGACGCGCTTTGCGGGATGACAGTTGAAAAATTGTGCCAGCACTGGTGCGGCACTTAACCCTCCCCTTGAGGGAGGGTCGAAATCAGCTTGCCGCTTTCGGGGAGGGATGAGCGGTGGAGCCAGAGTGGCAAGGCTGCTCATCCCCACGCGAACCCGGCTGCGCATTCGCTTGCCGGCTTCGACCTCCCCGCAAGGGGGAGGTGTGATGCCGTGCCATGCTGCGGCGGAGCGCTGACGTCAGTTCAAGCCGCGGCGGCGTTGTCGCTGTCGGTGGGGCGGGAGGGCAGAAACACCGTAACCTTGGTGCCGGCGCCTTCGCGCGAGACGATGTCCATGCGCCCGCCATGCAGCGTCACCAGCGAACGCGAGATGGCAAGGCCGAGGCCGGAGCCCTGGTGATCGCGCGTGAGCGGGCTTTGCACCTGCTCAAAGGGCTGGCCGAGCTTCTCCAAAGCCGCCTGGGGAATGCCGATGCCGGTATCCTCCACGATGAGCACCACGCCGTCGCGGCGGCGACCGGTGCGGATGCCGATCGTGCCGCCTTCGGGCGTGAACTTCACTGCGTTTGAGATGAGGTTGGAGAGCACCTGACGCACCGCCTGGCGGTCGGCGGACAGCGTCACGTCCGGCGTGGTCTTGGTGACGATCTCGATGCCGCGCTCGGCCGCACCCGGCGCGTAGGTCTGCAGCGCCTCGGCAATCAGCTCGTCGAGGTTCAGCGGCTGGCGATCGATCTCCAGCCGGCCGGCCTCCAGACGCGCCATGTCGAGAATGTCGGAGATGATGCGCAACAGGAAGGAGCCGCTCTCGCGGATGTCGCGGCAATATTCGCCATATTTGTCGTCACCCAGCGGGCCGAAGGCGCCGGAGAGCATCATCTCGGAGAAGCCGATAATGGCGTTCAGCGGTGTGCGCAGCTCGTGCGAGACGTTGGCGAGGAATTCCGACTTGATGCGGTTGGCGTCCTCAGCCTTCTCCTTCTCCGCCGCATATTTCTCAGCCAGCTCCACAAGCTGCTGCGCCTGCGTCTCCAATTGCTGGCGCGAACGGCTGAGGTCATCGACGGTTTTCTGCAGCTTCTGCTCGTTTTCAATAAGCTGTGCTTCATTCTCCTTCAGCACGGTGATGTCGGTGCCGACGGAGACGAAGCCGCCGTCATCGGTGCGGCGCTCGTTGATCTGCAGCCAGCGTCCGTCCTCCACGCGCGCCTCAACTGAACGCGAGCCGCCGGCGTCCTTCTCTTCGCCGAAGGTGTTGGAGATGGTCGGACGACGACCATGCTCGGCGATGTCGGCGTAAGGAGTACCGGCGCGCACCAATGCGTCGGGAAGCTCGTAGAGCTGCTGGTATTTGCTGTTGCACAGCACCAGGCGATTGGCGGCATCCCACAGCACAAAGGCCTCCGAGATCGCCTCAATGGCGTCGCGCAGCCTCAGGTCGGCCGTGCGCGATGCCTCGATCAGACGCTTCTGCTCCGTGACTTCGACCGCAATGCCGACAAGATGCGGCTCGTCCTCCACCTCAGCCACGATCTCGGCACGGGCGCGAATCCAGATCCAGTCGCCGTCGGCGCGGCGCATGCGGAACTCGCGGTCGACGTGATCCTGCTCGCCGCTCATCAGACTGTCGGCGAGCCCGATCAGGTCGATGTCTTCAGGGTGCGCCAAATCGGCGACCTCGCCTACCGACAGAAGGCGGCTTTCAGGCTTGAGACCGAGAATCTCAAACATCGACTGCGACCAGAAGATCGCGCCGCGCGACAGGTCCCAGTCCCAAAGCCCCGAATAGCCGCGGCGCAGTGCCGTGTGAAAGCGATGCTGGGTGGCTGAATAGATGAAGTCGGATTCGTGCGTGCGCGCCGTCTGCGCATGGTAGGCGAAACCCAGGAGCACCAGGACGAGGCTGGTCGCGACGAACACCGTGGCTTCGCTCGAAACCGTCCTCCGCCATTCGGTGAAGACGCCCGAGGTGGGCTGCATGACCGCGATTGAGCCGCCGACGCTTTCCTGGTTGCGGTGGACCGTGGCGATGACGTCCACATTGTTGGTGAGCGTGAGTTGCAGCACGCCGGCGCGCTCGCCAAGCGTGGTCAGCGGCTGGCTGGGCCCAAGGATCTCGTCGATGAAACGGCCGATGGTCTCAGCGTCGCGCGGGGCGGAGGCGACGACCAGCCCCTGCGGGTCCATCACCAGAATGCGTCGCCCCAACCCCGTGGCCAAGGGGGGGAGGGCATTCTCAAGCTGGCCTTGCAGCTTCTGTGACGGCTCAGCCAGGGAGACGGGAAGCGGCGTGCGCGCGAGCTCGCTGGTGATGGCCGTGGCGAGCAGCGACAGGCGCAGCTTGGCGTTGGTCTCAATGTTGTCGCGGGTCTGATAGAGCGCCACGCCGCGCATCACGGCCAGCGCCAGAACGAACAATACGATCAGGATCGGGATCAGCCGCTTGACGTAGGGCTCGCTATGCACCAGCCGCGCATAGGCCGGATGGACAAAGAGCCGCGCATGGCCGGCAAGCGCCGCGCCATCCAGCCGGTCGATGTTCGACCCTCGCCTCAATGCTGACGCCACTGGCCCCCGCGGCCGTGCCATCCATGGCCTCCTGTCCGCTCCGGGGCGCCGCCCCCCGAATCATTTGCATTTGAATCAAGCGGAATCCGCTTGTCCACAGCCTTTGGCGGATTTCGTCATTTTGCCACTTGTTGTGGCGGCTCAAGCGCCCAGTGTGCGCAGTACAATGTCCTGCAGGTCACGCGATAGCTTGTCGTTTTCCGCGATTTGGCGGAGCGCCGCCTCCGCATGCGCCCGGCGGCCCGCCTCCAGCGTCCGGAACGACCGGAACGCCGTGGCGATACGCGCCGCGACGGAGGGGTTCTGCGTGTCAAGCCGGCTCACCACATCCGCAACATAGCGATAGCCCTCGCCCTCGGGGCGGTTGAAGCCGACCGGATTGGCGGCGGCAAAGGCGCGGATGAGGGCGTAAACGCGGTTGGGGTTCTTCAAGGAGAACGCCGGGTCGCGGGAGAGCGTCTTGACACGATCGAGTGTGTCGTGACCCGGCGCCGTCGCCTGCACAGCGAACCATTTGTCGAGCACCAATGGGTTTTCGCGGTAGCGCTTGTAGAAGCGCTGAAGCGCGTCCTCTCCACCCTCCAGCTTCTGATGGACAAGAATGCGTAGCGCCGCCAGGCGGTCGGTCAGGTTCGCCGCATCGGCAAATCTTTTAAGCACCTCTTCAGCGCTCAGCGCGGTGCCATGCACGAGAAGCCCCCAGGTTGCGTGTTGGAGGGCGCGTCGCCCAACACTCTCCGCGTCAGGCGAATAGGGGTGCTCCGGTGCAGCGCGATCGGCGGCGTCGGCCAGGGTGTCGCCGATCGTCTTGCCGAGCCAGGCCAGCAAGGCATGTCGGGCGGCGTGGATCGCGTCGGGGTCAACGTCGCGGCCGATCGCTTGCGCCACGTCCGTCTCGCTCGGCATGGTCAGCGCCTGCGCGCGGAAGGCGGCGTCAAGCGCGTCGTTGTCGGCGAGCCGCGCCAGCTCCTCGGCGAAGCGTGGGTCGAAGCCCGGTGTTTCGCCGCGGCGCACCGCATCGGTTGCGCGCTGCAGCAGGTCGAGCGCGATCTGCTGCGCAGCCTCCCAGCGACTGAAGGGGTCGGGATCGCGGCCGACCAGGAACAACAGGCTCTCCGTCGGCAGATCGGAATCGACATAGACCGGTGCGGAGAACCGCCGGAACAGCGACGGGATCGGCGGCGCCTTCACGCCGTCGAACACGATCTCCTCGCGGCCTTTGGTCAGATGGATGACGCCATCGGAAACGGCGCCGCTCGCCTTGGCGTAGCTCAAATCCTGCCCATCGGGTCCGACCAGCCCGAAGGCGACAGGAATGTGCATGGGCTGCTTCGGCATGCGGTCGGGCGTTTCGGGGATGTCCTGCTTGAGCTCAAGCGTGAAGCGCTCCGCCTCGCGCTCGTAGCGATGTCGCACGGTGATGGTGGGCGTGCCGGCCTGGCGGTACCAAAGCGCGAATTGGCTAAGGTCCGTGCCGGTCGCATCGGCGAAGCAGGCGAGGAAGTCTTCGATCGTGGCGGCGTCGCCGTCGTGGCGCTCGAAATAGAGGTTCATGCCAGCGCGAAAGCCGTCGCGGGTGACGACCGTTGAGAGCATGCGGCAAATCTCAGCGCCCTTCTCGTAGACGGTCGCGGTGTAGAAGTTGTTGATCTCGCGATAGGCCGTCGGCCGCGCCGGATGGGCGAGCGGGCCGGCGTCTTCGGGAAACTGATGCTGACGCAGTCCGACGACGTCGGATATCCGCTTCACGGCGCGCGAACGGACATCTGATGTGAACTCCTGGTCGCGGAAGACGGTCAGACCTTCTTTCAGGCAGAGCTGAAACCAGTCGCGACAGGTGATGCGGTTGCCGGTCCAGTTGTGAAAATATTCGTGGGCGATGACCGCCTCGACATGGGCGTAATCCTGATCGGTGCCGGTCTCTGAATCCACGAGCACATATTTGTCGTTGAAGATGTTGAGGCCCTTGTTCTCCATCGCGCCCATGTTGAAGTCGGACACGGCGACGATGTTGAAGACGTCGAGGTCGTATTCGCAGCCGAAGCGGTCTTCGTCCCAGCGCATGGAGCGCTTCAGCGCGTCCATCGCGTAGCGGCAGCGCTCCTCTTTGCCGGGCTCGCAATAGATGGCGAGCTGTACCTGACGGCCGGAGCGCGTCTCAAAGACATCGTGGATAGAGGCGAGCCGTCCACCGACCAGGGCGAAGAGGTAGCTCGGCTTGGGGAACGGGTCGTGCCAGATTGCGAAGTGCCGGTTCGTGCCCTCGACCTTGCCGGTCTCCACCAGATTGCCGTTCGACAGAAGAACCGGTGTATCGCTGGCTTCCGCCTCCAGGCGCGTCGTGTAGACGGCAAGCACGTCCGGCCGATCGAGGAAGTAGGTGATGCGGCGAAAGCCCTCCGCCTCGCATTGCGTGGTGTAGACGCCGTTGGAGCGGTAGAGTCCCATCAAGGCGCTGTTGGCAGAGGGATTGAGCTCGGTCGTGATCTCCAGCTTGAACGGACGGTGCGGCGGCGCCTTGATCGTCAATTGGTCGGGCGCGGCGTCGTAGGCTTCTTCGGGCAGCGTCTCGGTGTCGAGCGTCAGCGCCTTCAGGTTCAAGCCGTCGCCGGCGAGCGTCAGCGGTGTGCCGGGCGGCGTGCCCTTGCGCGGACGCATGGAGAGGCGCGCGCGGACCCGCGTCGCTTCGGCGGCAAGGTTGAAGTCGAGATCGACGGTCTCGATCAGATATTCGGTGGGGCGGTAGTCTTCCAGCCGGATCAGGGGGGCATTTTCGGTGCGCATCGGGACTCCTGTTCGGAGGTTCCGATAGCATGTCCGGCGGATGTTGAAAGCGTGGCGGCCGCCACTTGCGGCGCCCGTGTTTAACAATCTCTGTTCAAAGAATTGTGCGCCGCGTGGAGGCACTATGATGGCGAGCCGGCGGCCCCCCGTCCGGTGAGATGTCTCCGGCGATGCATCTCCGGGGAAGGGCCGCCTGGGGGAGCTGAGCGCAGCGCATTTTCGGCGCCGCGCTCACAGGCGGTACGACAGCCAGCGGTTGGCTCGGGCGCGCTGGTCCAGATCAACCGACGGGTCGTGAATGAACGGCTGCGACAAGGCGGAGCGGACATCGTCGCGGCTGACGCCGAGATCGGCGAGCATGTGGTCGTCGAAATCGGCAAGCTGCTTCACAGTCCTACGGTTCCGCCACCGGCGGACACTCCCGGTTACGAACTGCAAGGCGTTTCGTAAGAATCCACCGCCGGCCGATTCGCTCCGGTCGGCAATAAAGGCTGCTGCTTCGCGCATGGCACATCTCCTCTGTTCGCCGGAAAGCCGGCGTTTGGCCTTTTGGATGTGTCAAAAGGACCAACGGGTGGGCGACCCGTTTCCTGATCCCTATGTGCGTCTTGCCTATTGCTCAATCAAGCGAATTGATTTTATGTGTATCATCAATCGAGCTGAATAGTCGCTGAGGATGGGTCATGGGCGTAGTGCCGCTGAATTCGGAGCAGGACGACACTGAAAAGGGCGGTCTGAGCCGCGGGTCTGGGCTGGAGCTCGACCTTTTGCGGACGCTGGTGGCGATCGCCGACACCGGCAGCTTCAATCGTGCAGCACGGGCTGTCTTCCGCACGCCGTCCGCTGTCTCCATGCAGATGAAGAAGCTTGAGGAGCAGGTCGGGCAGCCGATCTTCACCAAGGACGGGCGCTCCGTGGCGCTGACGCCCGACGGCGAGGCGCTGCTTGGCTATGGCCGGCGCATCTTGAAGCTTGCCGATGAGGCGATGCGCCGTTTCCGCGCGCCGGAGATCCAGGGGACCATCCGCCTGGGAACCCCGGACGATTACGCCAGCCAATTTCTGCCTGGCATCCTGGCGTTGTTCGCCGCGAGCCATCCGAATGTGGAGGTCGATGTCGTTTGCCAGTCGAGCCACGATCTTCTCGGCATGCTCAGAAGCGACCATTTGGACGTGGCGCTAATCAGTTCCGGTCACGGGCAGACGAGCGGCGGCTTGACCGTCTACCGCGAGGAACTGGTATGGGTCGGCCTGAAGCACGGCTGCGCACACGAAAAGGAGCCGATCCCGCTTGCGGTTTCGCATCTGGGGTGCTGTTGGCGGCGGCTGGCGCTCAACGCCTTGGATCGTGCGGGGCTCTCCTACCGCATCGCCTATTCCAGCAAGCACTATATCGGCCAGCTGGCGGCCGTGATGGCGGGGCTTGCGATTGCGCCGTTCCCGCGCTCCTCAGCGACTGGCGACCTGAAGATCATCGGCGAGGAATCCGGTCTGCCGACGATTGGGCATTTTGAAATCGAGCTTCACCGCTCGCCGAGCGCTAGCGGCGCGCTGTTCGACGCTTTGGCGAGCCATATTGAACGAAACTTCAACGGCAACAGCATCGCGGCCGCGTGAGCGCTTGACGGGCCTCTTCTCCTTGCCGATCAGGCAGCGACGAACCCATCATCGAGGAGTAACCCGCGCATGTCGTCTGAGCCGCCGCGCATCGTCGACCGCAGCAATGTCTTCACGGGCTGGAACACCTTTGACCTTTTGACCGTGGAGGCAGCCGACGGCGAAGGCGGTCGTCACCGCCATGTGCGCGAGGTGGTCGATCATGGCGCGGCAGCCGTTGTGCTTGCGATCGACAAGGCACGCGATGTGGCGCTTCTGGTGCGGCAATGGCGTGCCGGGCTGCTCGCTGTCGATGCAGGCGATCCGTTTCTGCTTGAAGCATGCGCCGGCATTGTGGAGGCAGGCGAGACGCCGGAGGAGACCATCAGGCGCGAGGCGGAGGAGGAGATGGGGCTGACGCTCCGCGACGTCAGGAGCCTCGGCACGATGCTGCCCTCCGTCGGCACGCTGACGGAGCGCATGCATCTTTTCGTGGCGGAAGTCACCGACGCGGACCGCACGCATGATGGCGGCGGGGTGGCGCATGAAGGCGAGGCGATCGAAGTGGTCGAGGTGCCGCTCCCTGAGCTTTACGACATGGCGCGGAGCGGCGCGTTGGAGGACGCCAAGACGCTCATCATCGTGCAGCGTCTGATGCTTGAGGAACTGGACGGTGCCGAAGGCTAGTTCCTGCTCCGCTTAGAGCCCGTTTGAAAAACCAACCTCACGGCGCGCGACCCGATCATCAGACGTTCGCCCGCGCCAACAGAATCGGTCCTGGCTCTAAAAAATCAAAGAACAAGAGCCCTGAACCGGCCTTTTCCTGACAAGCGGCCGTCTGATCGGCTGTCGACGCGGCGCGCGGCCGGCATTCTCAAACGGGCTCTTAGTGCTCGTGCGGTTTGTGGTTGTCGCCGCAGCGGACCGCTTCTGCGTCAACGACATCGCCGTGGAGGTCGTGGGTGTGGTCGTGATGGTGGCGGTAGATCGCCACAGTGCCCGCCGCACGCGGCCCAAAGAGCTGCAGATATTCCGGCGCCTCGGCCACTTCGTCGGGAATGCCGGCACAGCAGACATGACCGTTAAGGCAGATCACGTGGTCGGACGCTGCCATGACGACGTGGAGATCGTGCGAGACAAGGAGGATGCCGCAGCCATAGCGGCGGCGGATATCCGCGATCTTCTCATAAAGCGAGACCTCGCCGGCAAAGTCGACGCTCTGCACCGGCTCGTCGAGCACCAGGAGCTCCGGACGCGACAGGAGCGCCCGTGCGATCAGCACACGCTGGAACTCGCCGCCGGAGAGCGACGCGGCGTCGGCGTCGATAAGATGCGCGACGCCGGTTTCCGATAGCGCTTCGAGAAGCTCCGCCTCGCTATGGCGGCGCGTGAGGCGCATCAGGCGCCGCACGGTCATCGGCAGCGTCATGTCGATATGCAAACGTTGCGGCACATAGCCGATCCGCAGGCCGGGGCGGAGCGTCACCGTTCCGCTTTCCGGCTTGATGAGGCCGAGCACGACCTTCAGGAGCGTCGTCTTGCCCCCACCATTGGGGCCGATGATCGTCACGATCTCGCCGGCTTGGAGCCGGAGTGTGACATTGGATAAGACAGGGCGGTTGCCGAACCGTACGCTGACTAACTGCGCGTCGACGAGCGTGGTGTCGGCGGCGGCAATCGCGTCGGGTTTCGGCGTGTCGAGCATGAAGTCTCGGTGCTGTGGCGTGACCGCTATACGCCGCCATCGTGTCTCAACAAAGCGGCTGCGCCGGGTTGCCTTCGTTATGATATAACATTACGGTCCTCGCCGAAAGGGGATCGGCCGTGGCAAATCTCGGTTCCAACGATCAGCGCGTGCTGACGACCTTGAAGAAGAGCAACAAGCCGCTTTCGGCTTACGACATCCTTGATCGAACACGATCCGCCGCGCTGAAGGCGCCCGTTCAGGTGTATCGGGCCTTGCAGAAGCTTGAGAAGCGTGGGCTGGTCCACCGTGTCGAAGCTTTGAACGCATTTGTGGCCTGCTGCGACGACCATCACGGGCTGCACCGCCCGGGATTCGTCGTCTGCCGCGATTGCGGCGTGGCGCGGGAATTTGAGGACAAGCGGGTCGCCCGCGTCGCGGAAGATGCGGCCGGCCCCGACTTTCTTATTGAGACCATATCCCTGGAAATCTACGGGCGTTGTGCGCCGTGTCGCGCTGCCGCCTGATCCTTGTGAGGAGTACGTAAATGAGACGATCCGCCTCTTTGTTCAGCGCTGCGACAGCAGCGTTTCTGCTGACCGGAGTCGCAAACGCTGAGCCGCCGCGCGTGGTTGCGTCGATCGTGCCGGTGCACTCGCTTGTCGCGTCGGTCATGGAGGGCGTCGGTGAACCGGAGCTTCTGGTGCCAGCCAATGTCTCGGCGCACGACTTCGCGCTTAAACCTTCGGACATGAGAAAGATCGCCAGTGCGAATCTGGTCGTTTGGATCGGCGAGACGATGGAGACCTATCTGGTGAAGCCGCTGGCGAGCGAGGGCGCCGCCACACTGGAGTTGCTTGATGCCGCGGGCGTCGACCCGCACACCTACGGTCATGAGGACGCTCACGCGGAGGAGCATCACGGCGATGCGCATGCCGAAGAGCATCACGACCATGCGCATCATGACGAAGAGGATCATGATCACGCGCATGCTGATGAGCATCATGACCACGCGCACCATGACGAGGAGAAGCACAGCGAGGAACATCACGGCGAAGAGCACCATGCCGCGGAGGCGCATGGGCACGGGCATGGGCATCACCACGACCCGCTGGGGCTCGACCCGCATGTCTGGCTCGACCCGATCCGGGCGATCGCGATGGTGGAGGCGGTTGCCGACACGCTCGCGGAAATGGACCCGGCGAACGCCGCGCAATACGGCGCAAACGCCACGCGTGCCAAGGCGGAGCTCACCGACCTCAACGACGAAATCACCGCGCGCCTGGCGCCCCTAGGCGAGCAGGCCTTCGTCACCTTTCACGACGCCTATTCTTATTTTGTCGAGCGCTACGGCCTGCAGCAGGTCGGGCAGATCACCGTGCACCCAGAGCAGCAATCCGGCGCGGTGTCGCTTGGCGAGCTGCGGGAGGCCGTCGCGGAGCATGGGGTCGTCTGCGCTTTTGCGGAGCCGCAATTCGATCCGGGGACCGTCCAATCGCTCGCCGGCGACGCTAATATCAAGCTCGGCGTCCTGGATCCGCTCGGCGCTGGCCTGAATCCGGGGCCGGCGCTTTATGCGGAGCTGCTCAGGCAGAACGCGGAAGCTGTCGCCAACTGCCTCTCCGCGCCAAGCTAGGGCGAGGCGACCATCGACAGGCGAGGGCAGCCGAGCTGACGCCTGCATCACAAGCGGTTCCGATTTCGGCCGAACACCTGCCAGAGCCTCCATTCTGATTCGATCAGGAAGGAGGCTCTATCCGTTCGTTTGAGCGTGACCTCATCCGAAAAGCGGTTCCCACTTCTTGGGTTCATGCTCTAGAAGGCTCACGCGAAATCGTGAAGAGGGGCGCCATGGACGTTGCGACGAGCGCAGCGCGCGTGATCGACGGCAAGGCTGTCGCCACCGAGATCATCGAGAAGGTCAAGGCCGCACGGGACCGGCTGGTCTCCGAGTGCGGGATGACGCCTGGCCTCGCGACCGTCCTGGTGGGCGACGATCCGGCGAGCGGCGTCTACGTCCGCAACAAGGGGCGAAAGGCGGAGGAATGCGGCTTTCACTCCGTGCAGCATAATCTGTCGGCCAACACATCTGAGACGGACTTGCTGGATCTGGTGGCGCAGCTTAATGCCGACACGCAAATCCACGGCATTCTCGTTCAGCTGCCGCTGCCCGATCAGATCGATGAGCAAAAGGTGCTTCTCGCGGTCGATCCCGACAAGGACGTCGACGGCTTCCATCCCATCAATGTCGGACGGCTGGCGACCGGTGCGGGCGACAAGGCGTTCGTGCCGTGCACGCCGCAGGGCTGCGTGGTTCTCGCCAAGCACGCGCTCGGCAACGATCTGTCAGGCCTGGAGGCGGTGGTCGTCGGACGTTCCAACATCGTCGGCAGGCCGGTGGCGCAATTGCTGCTGGCGGAGCATTGCACGGTCACCATTTGCCACAGCCGCACGCGTGATCTCGCTTCGGTCTGTCGGCGCGCCGATCTTCTGGTGGCGGCGGTCGGGCGGCCGCTGATGGTGAAGGGCGACTGGGTGAAGCCCGGCGCCGCGATTATCGATGTTGGCGTCAACCGCGTGCCGGCCCCGGAGAAGGGCGAGGGCAAGACACGCCTTGTGGGAGACGTGGATTATGCCGAGGCCTCACAGGTGGCAGGCGCCATTACGCCGGTGCCGGGCGGCGTCGGGCCGATGACCATCTCCATGCTCATGGCCAATACGGTGATTGCGGCGGCGCGTAGCGCGGGGCGGGAGGATATCGCAGCGGGTCTGATGAAGGCGTGAGTGCGCGGAGAGGCCGGCGGCGGGTAACACGCCGCCGGCCTCGGGGAAGGCGGTAGGGAGGAGACCGCCTAAAGCCTTGTCTATCCTGATTGAGTCAGGGCAGAGGCTCTGTCCCTTTGTCAAAGCATGATCTTATCTGAAAAGCGGTTCCCACTTTTCGGGGTCATGCTCTAGTTCTGCAGCTCGGCCGGCGCCTTGTCGCGGATGGCGGGCCACTTGTCCTCCGCCAGCGCGATGAAGCCGGGGATGTCCTCGTGCCACCGCTCGGCGACGTCCTGGCTGAGGTTCAGGTAGAGCTTGCCGTCCACGACCTTATAGACGCTTGGGTCGCCGTCGAACTTGAAGCCCATGGCCGCGCCGAAGGCACAATAGCCGCCATATTGCGGCGCGTAGCGGGCAGGGTCGGCGTTGAAGGCGTCGCGGTTGGCATCGCTGACGAAGCGATAGGTCGCGCCTTCATGCTCCGCAGTGATGCGGTAGTCGCCGGCGAGGGGCTGTTCCTCGGTGAAGTAGGACACCGGGTCGAAGCCGCGCAGCGCAAGGCCGGTGGATGTGGCGTTGACGTCCACGCCGGCGGCCAATGCGCCGGTAACGAGCGCTCCTATGAAGCCGACGACAATCAGCGTCCGCTGCAAGATACGTGTCATGTTCTCTGTCTCCGTCTACGGCCGCCACGCGGCTGGTTTGGGGCATCGTTAGAAACTGATCAGTCTCTAATGTGAGTGCAGTTAGATGGGATGTTCCAGTTTTCCAAATCAATCTGAGATCAATCGGATGTGAACGATGCTTGATAGGGACCGTCCGTTCCCTTAAAATACGTGCGAAAGGCTAATCCATGGCGCGCCCACGCGAATTCGACATTGACGAGGCGCTGGACAACGCGATGGCGGTGTTCTGGCGCAAGGGCTATGACGGGACGTCGCTGCCCGACCTTCTGGACGCCATGCAGATTGCGCGCGGCTCGTTCTACAAAGCCTTCGCCGACAAGCGCTCCGTCTATCTTGCCTGTCTCGACCGCTACGACCGTGCTGTGATCAGCGAGGCCGTTGCGCGGTTGACTGACACGGGGCGTGGCGACGGCCGCTCCCGTATTGCGGCGTTCTTCAATGCGGTCGCAGCCGGCGGTCGCACCGATCGCCGCGGCTGCTTTCTCTGCAATGCGGCGACGGAACGTGCACCGTTCGATGCGGCGGTCGAGGCCAAGGTCGCGGCCATGACGGAGCGCCTGCGCGCGGCGCTCGCAATTGCAGCGCAACAGGCGTCGGCCTTGGAGGGCGCCGCAGCGCAGAGGATCGACGCCATCGCAGGAGCGCTTGCGACGTTCTATTCAGGCCTGCAGATACAGGCGCGCGCCGGCATGCCGGAGAAATCGCTGAGAGCGACGATCAGCGCCGCGCTGGCGCTTGTGCCCGAAGCCTAGCAGCCACACGCCATGCCGGTTTTGAGATCGTCGCGACCGCGGATTTCTCTGATAATTGCTCCGAAGCAGGCAAAGCCATCGGCCGGCATGAGATCAAGGGTTTTGAGAATCCCATCGCGCTCGTCGGTTTTGATAGGGCATGAACGCACAACGCCGCCGGCCGGCGGCCGATCCATGTCGCAAGGGAGCTGAGGCCATTGCCGTCCACAGACACGCCATATGACCGGCAATTCACGCATGCGCCGGACGGCCGCCTGGACGCGCCGGCCTATCATCGCAATTTCGAGCCGATGCTTGCGGTGCTGCGCGACCGTTTGGCTGAGCGAAACGGGCATGTCCTGGAAGTCGGCAGCGGCACGGGGCAGCATGTCGTGGGATTTGCCCGCGCGCTCCCTTCAACGACCTGGTGGCCGAGCGACCCGGCTCCGGAACACCGCCGAAGCGCGGATGCCTGGCATGCGGAAAGCGGCGCGGCAAACGTCATGCCCGCGATCGATCTCGACGCCGCCGCACCCGATGTGGGGCGAGGCGGTGCCGCCGGCTGGCCCTTGGAAAGCTTTGCTGCGGTTCTTGCGATGAACGTCATCCATATTGCGCCGTGGCGTGTCTGCGAGGGAATCATGCGTCTCGCCGGCGCGCATCTCGCGCCAGCCGGGCTGCTCTTCCTTTACGGTCCGTTCAGGCGTGGCGGCACGCACAATGCGCCGAGCAACGAGGCCTTCGACGCGATGCTCCGCCGGGAGAATATCGAGTGGGGCGTACGCGATCTTGAGGAGGTGGAGGCCGTGGCCGAGAGGGAAGGGCTGCGGCTGGCCGAAATCGCCGAGATGCCCGCGAACAATCTGACTGTGATCTTCGAGTGCAAGCCGGACGATGGCTGAGACGCCAAGCCGCTGCCGCGGTTCGTCGAATCCGCACATGGGCAAGCTGGTGTCGCCTTTGATAGGCGATCGGGCGTGCTCCTGCCGATAGAAGGAAGATATACCCAGCGGAAGGGGGGCGGTCGTGAGAACTCATGCACGGGCAGTGGTGATCGGGGGTGGCGTCGTCGGCGTCGCTACGCTCTATCATCTGGCCAAGAAGGGCTGGTCGGACGTTGTGCTTGTGGAGCGCAAGGAGCTGACCTCCGGCTCCACGTGGCATGCCGCCGGCCTCCTGCCGCTCTTCAACATGAGCTATTCCGTCGGTCAGATTCACAAAAATTCAGTCGGCCTCTACAAGAACTTGGAAGAGGAGACGGGGCAGAACGTCGGCTTCTCCGTCTGCTCCAACATTCGCCTTGCGCGCACCAAGGACCGCTGGGACGAATACATGTACTACGCCGGCGTGGCGCGGACGATCGGCGTCAACGTCAATGTGCTCACGCCGGACGAGGTGAAGGCGATCTGGCCGCTTTGCGAGACGGACGGGCTCCTAGGCGCCATTCAGCATCCCGATGACGGCTACATCCAGCCCGCCGACTTGACGCAGGCCCTGGCGCGCGGCGCGCGGACCATGGGCGCGGAGATCAACCGCAACACGACCGTCACCGGCATCGAGCAGCCGCCGTCCGGCGAATGGCTGGTGAAGACGGATCAAGGTGAGATCACATGCGAGCACGTGATCTCCGCGACCGGCAATTTCGCTCGTCGGACCGGCGCCATGGTGGGACTGGATGTGCCGGTCATCCCGGTTGAGCATCAGTTCATCGTGACGGAGCCGCATCCGGCGATCCAAGAACGCCAAGCGGCGGGCCTGCCGGAGATGGGCGTGCTCCGCGAAAGCGATTCCTCCTGGTACATGCGCGAGGAAGCGGGCGGGCTGCTGCTTGGGCCGTACGAGCAGGGCGCGCCGGCCTGCTATGTCGACGGGCCCGACGAGAATGCCGAATACGAGCTGTTCCAGGAAGACCTGGAGCGGTTGATGCCGCATATCGAGACGGCGATCGCGCGCGTGCCGGCTTTCGGCGAGGTGGGCATCAAGCGGGTCTATAACGGCGCCATTCCTTATACGCCGGACGGCTCGCCGATCATCGGTCCGGCCTGGGGCTTGAAGAATTTCTGGCTGAACGAAGGGCATTCATTCGGCATTACGGCGGCCGGCGGCGCCGGCTGGCAGCTGGCGGAATGGATCGTGGAGGGCGAGCCAACCATCGATATGATGGGCGTCGATCCGCGCCGCTTCGGGCCCTATGCGAGCGAAGGCTATCTCAAGGAGAAGAACGAAGAGGCTTACGCGAACGTCTTCACGCTGCACTATCCTGACGAGGAGCGCGCCGCGGCGCGGCCCTTGAAGACGACGCCCTGCTACGATCGCATGAAGGCGCTCGGCGCCGTGTTCGGCTCCGTCTATGGCTGGGAGCGGCCCAATTGGTTTGCGCCGGAGGGCTACGAGGTGCCGGCTAGCGAGCTCGACGTGGACGACACGCTCACCAGGCACAACCATCCCCCGGCCGACTGGATAGGCAAGGTGCGCGAACGCTGGTCGTTCCGCCGCTCGAACTATTTTGAGCATGTTGGAAACGAATGCCTCAACGTGAAAGACAATGTCGGGCTGCTCGACATGTCGGCCTTCGCCAAGTGCTTCGTCACCGGGTCCGGCGCGGAGGCGTGGCTCGATTCCATCTTCGCCAACCGCATCCCGAAGAAGATCGGGCGGGTGAATCTCTGCCATCTTCTGACGTCGCGCGGCGGCGTGCGCTCGGAGTTCACGATCTACAAGGTGCGCGAGGGCGGCTATTACATGGTCTCCGCGGGTGCGTTCGAGCGGCATGACCACGATGTGCTCATGAAGCTTCTACCGGACGACGGCAGCGTGAGCATGTATCCGGTCACGACCGCGTGGGGCGTGTTGGTGCTGGCCGGGCCGAGATCGCGCGACGTGCTGGCTAAGCTCACCGACACGGACCTCTCCACCGCCGCCTTTCCGTGGCTCTCCGGCAAGGAGATTTCGATCGGCCCGGCGAGCGCCCATGCGCTACGCGTCAACTTCGTCGGCGAGCTTGGCTGGGAGTTCCACCATCCGATCGAGATGCAGAACGTGATCTTCGACCGCTTGATGGAGGCCGGCGCCGAGTTCGGCATCAAGCCGTTCGGCATCCGCGCGATGACGGCGATGGCGATCGAGAAATCCTACCGCCTCGTTCCGCGCGAGCTGTCGATCGAGTACAGCGCCTATGAGTCGGGCCTCGACCGTTTCGTTCACCCCAACAAGGGCGACTTCATCGGCCGCGACGCGCTGGTCAAGGCGCATGCCGACGGCGACAAATGGCGCTACGTGACGATGGAGGTGCATGGCGTCACGGATGCCGATGCGCGCGGCAACGAGCCGATCTGGAAGGGCGATACGCTTGTCGGCCGCGCCACGTCGGGCGGCTATGGCTGGCGCGTGGAGAAATCACTGGCGCTCGCCATGGTGCAGCCGGAGCACGGCGAAGAGGGGGCGGAGCTGGAGATTCAGATTCTGGGCCGGCGCCATCGCGCCACAATGATCGCGGAGAGCCCCTACGACCCTGAGAACAAGCGGCTTCGGGCGTAGACCTTCGCGCCCTGCATTGCCGATAAGGGCGCCGCGCCGGTATCATCTATCATCAGCGGCAGAACGGAGCGCGCTGCTTGAAGATCGCAATCATGGGCGCGGGCGGGATCGGAGGCTATGTCGGCGGCCGGCTGGCGGCCTCCGGCGAGGACGTTCACCTTGTTGCGCGCGGCGCGCACCTTGCGGCCATTCGGGCGTCGGGGCTCCGCATCGAGAGCCCACACGGTGATGCGCACATTCCGGAGATTGCCGCAACGGACGACCCATCCGAGATTGGGCCGGTCGACGTCGTCCTTTTTACGGTGAAGCTCCCTGATACGGAGGAAGCGGCGGCCGCACTCGGCCCGATGGTCGCTGCGCATACACGGATCATCACGCTGCAAAATGGCGTCGACAGCGCCGACATGCTCGCTGAGCATGCGGACCGCGCGCAGATCGCTCCGGGGATCATCTATCTCGCCGCCTACATCAAAGCGCCCGGAATCATCTCCAATCCCGGGGGCGTGCATCGGATGACCATCGACGCGAAGGCCGGCGACCCGACCATGACGGCGTTCTTTGCCGCATGCGACAAGGCAGTCGCGATTGATGCTGTCCCCACCGATGAGCCGGGCCGCACGATCTGGCAGAAATTCATCGCGCTTGTCGCGTTCTCCGGCGTGACATCGATCACGCGGCTGCCGATCGGCGCGATCTATGAGAACGCAGAGGCGCTCGCCTTCATGCGCGCGCTTCTGGAGGAGAGCATCGCGGTGGCGAATGCGGCGGGGCAGCGATTCGAGGCCGAAGAGGCGGATCGCATTCTCGAGCTCTTCCGCAACCAACCCTACGATCAGAGATCGTCGATGCTGGTCGATCTGGAGGCCGGCAAAGCGCTTGAACTGCCTTGGCTCTCGGGACGGGTCCATGAACTCGGCCAAAAGCACGACATTGCCACGCCCGCCCATTGGGCTGTCTCCGCTGCACTTTCGCCCCACGTAGACGGACGGCCAGGCTAGGCCGATAGAGGACTGGGCTGAAGCAAATTGGATCCTTTCGCGTCCGGCGCGGGCGCGATGTTTCCCCAACCGCCATCCGACCGGGCGATGTAAATGTCGCGTTATCCGTCTCGCCCTGGTTCGTTCGGATCGTTGGAGAACAGTGCGATCTTGTTGCCTTGAGGGTCGCGCAGATAGCCAACATAGAATCGAGGCCCGTATGAGTCACGGAAGCCCGGCTGACCCTCGTCAAAGCCGCCTGCGGCAAGCGCGGCGGAATGAAGGTCACGAACCTGCTTTTGACTGCGGGCCTTGAATGCGACCATAGCACCATTGCCAGCAGAGGCCGGGCGTCCATCGAAAGGGAGCTTAACGTAGAAATCCGGCATAGCGGCAGACTGACCCGCTTGTTCAGGCAGCGTGTAGCTCAAGCCGTCAGGGCGCTCCTCCAGCTCGTAATCAAGGGCTGGCAGGAACGCGGAGTAAAACCGTTTCGCGCGGGCGATGTCATCAGCACCGACTGTGACGTAGGCAATCATGCTTCGCGTTTCTTTCCGGAAGTTGCGATTATGAGTACACGTTTTGGTCAGCTAGAGCGTTTTCGCGTAAGGTTGAATCACTCCAACGCTCTATCTCTTTGTTGGAGCAAGATCTTATCCGAAAAGTGGTGTCCAC
>JANQKG010000035.1 GCA_028281235.1 Afifellaceae bacterium
GACACTCCTTCCAAGGCACCTTTGCTCTCCCCGCAAAGGCCCAAAAGTGTCACCCATGTCTCCGGTAAACTCTGTTACCCATCTCTCAGGAAGGGCATCAATAACTTAGCAGGAAGTTCCAGGCGCCTGATCCGTGCTGCGGAAGCGGTACGGAAGCAGCCGGAAGCGCGTTTTCCGATAGAGTGCCGCATGCCACCGGTTGACGCCGGCGGGGAAGCCGCGGCAAGCGCCGCGATGCAGATCGTCGACCAAAGCGAAAGAAGACTTGATGCGCGACATCAACTTGAAGGCCACGGAATATTTCGAAGCGGTAGCGCGTCTCGGCACCGTCACCAAAGCGGCCGAGGAGTTGAAGGTCTCACCCTCCGCCGTCAGCCAGCAACTCAAGATCCTCGAGACGCAGCTCGGCGTCCGTCTCTTTCGCCGCGAGAAACGTCGCTTGGTTCTGACCTTGGACGGAGATCGCCTCTTTCAGACGACGTCACAATCCTTCGGCGCCTTGCGCAACGCATGCAGCGCCATCGGTCGGCAGCGAGACGTCAGAAGCCTGACCATCCGGGTCAGTCCGAGCTTCGGCGTTCGCTGGCTTGGTCCGCGGATCGCGGGGTTCGCCGCGGCGCATCCGGAGTGGAACATACGGATCGACGCCACGCCGGACTTCACGGCGTTCGAAACCGAGGCGATCGATTTCGACCTTCGCTACGGCGCCGGCGGCTGGTCGGGCCTGGCGGTTGAGCGCTTCATGAGCGATCTCGTTTTGCCGATGTGCAGCCCCGAATATCTCGACAAGCTGCGTGGCGTGTCGGACGAGCCCAGCGCGCAGCTGGCATCGGCTCGCCTGATCGACAGCGTCAAGATGCTCTATCGCTGGGACCTTTGGCTGGCGGCGAACGACATCAAACTGCCGGACCTTGTCTATCCTTTCCGCTACGATCGCTCGTCCATGTCCATCGAGATGGCGAAGCAGGGTGGCGGTATTGCGCTCGACAGCGTGTCGCTTTGCCTTCCGGAACTGGAGCGCGGCGAGTTGGTGCCGTTTTGCGTCGATTTTGCCGTGGTCGACTTCCCCGCTTATTGGTTCGTCTGTCCGCCGCGCCATTTCAACCGCCGGATCGTCAGCCGCTTCTTTGATTGGCTGACAGAGGCCTGCGGCGCGCATGAAGCGCGCGCCCGGTCCTTCCTTAAGGAGAAGGGGTGCCGCTTCCGGCAGGTCGACACGGCCCATCTGTTCGATGAAGCGGCGGGCGACGCAGACTAATCGCGTTCCGGGCGCATCAGAGCGTTCGAACCGGCGTGCCTGCGAGGAAAGCGTCGATGCTTTCCACGACCTGCGCCCATAGGGCCCGCATGGCCTCGGCGCTGGCCCATGCCGTGTGCGGGGTCAGGATGACATCGGGACGGCCGGCAACCCGGAGAATCGGGTTGTCTACGTCGGGGGGCTCGGTGGTCAGCACGTCAAAGCCCAACCCGCCGATCAGCCCTTCTTCCAGTGCGGCGACGGCATCGGCCTCATTCACCAATCCACCGCGGGCGGCGTTGATGATGATTGGCTTCCGGGTCATGCGGCGAAACTCCGGCATGGCGAGCGTGTCGCGCGTGGCGGGTGTCAGCGGCGCATGCAGGGTGATGATATTGGCGGTTTCGATCACCTCGTCGAACGGTGTGTAAAGCGGGCCAAGGCCGTCGACACCCTTATGGGCGGCGAACATGGTGTGCATGCCGAAGGCTTGCGCCAGCCGCGCCACGGATTGGCCAATCGCCCCTTCGCCGATGATGCCCAGCCGTGTGCCGGCCAGATCGTTCACCGGATGGGTGAAGAAGCAGAACTGTCCGGACCGCTGCCATTCGCCGTTGAGCACGTCTTGCCGGTAGCCGGGCAGGGCGCGCCGCAGCGCAAGCATCAAGGCCATTGTGTGTTCCGGCACCGTGTTGACCGCGTAGCCTCGGACATTTGAGACCGTGATATCAAGGTCATTGCAGGCGGCGAGATCGATGACGTCGTAGCCGGTCGCGGCGACGGTGATGAATTTCAGCGTCGGCAGGCTCTCCAACGCCGGGCGGCGTAGCGGCACCTTGTTGGTGATTGCGATCGTCGCGCCGGCCAGCCGTTCGGCGACTTCGTCGGCGCCGGTTGCGTTGTGTTCGATCCAGTCATGTGGCGCAGACGGGCGAACAAGATCGACCGTCGGCCCGATCGTTCCACGATCAAGAAAGACAATGCGCGTCATGCGTTCAATGGATAAGCGCTCCCCCGTTCACATCAACCTCCGTGCCGGTGCAATAGGCCGACAGTTCCGACGCCAGGAACAGCGCACAGCCGGCAACGTCCGACGCTTCGCCGACGCGGCCCATGGGAATGCCGGCAAGGACCTTAGTCCGTTTCTCCTCAGTAAGCTTGCCGTCGGTGATGTCGGTGGCGATGAAGCCGGGGCAGATGGCGTTGGAGCGGACATTGTCGGGTGCCAATTCGCGAGCCATCGCCTTCGTCAGGCCCAGAACGCCCGCCTTGGCGGCGGAGTAGTGTGGGCCGCCGAAGATGCCGCCGCCCCGCTGTGCGGAAACGGAGGACAGGTTGATGATGGAACCGGATTTCTGCGCGCGCATGGTCGGAATCACAGCTTGGCTCATATAGAGCGTGCCGCGCAAGCTCACATCGGTGACCGCGTCGTAATTCTCCGGCGCGATCTCCATCAGCGTCAGGGGCTGCGTGATCCCGGCATTGTTCACAAGGATGTCGATGCGCCCCCATACGGCCTTGAGCGCCGAGGCGGTCTCTTCGCAATTCTCCTTGTCGGTCACGTCGCAGGCAAGTCCGAGATGGTCCGCGCCGAGGCTCGCGGCCGCCGCCTTGGCCTGTTCTTCGTCAAGATCGAGGATCGCGACCGTTGCGCCGTGTTCGGCAAACAGGCTCGCTGTGGCCTTGCCAAGACCGCGCGGGCTGGCTGCACCGGTAATGATGGCGAACTTGTTGGCCAGAAGGCCCATGGACTTATCACCCCTTAAGCGGCCGGTCAGAGCCAGCCTTTGATCTGCTCGGCGACCTTGTCGACCGAAAGCCCGTACATGTCGTGCAGCGTCGGCAGCGCGCCGGCTTCAAGAAACTCATCCGGCAGGCCGATCATGCGGAATTGCGGAGCCTTGCCCGCAAGGAGCAGTTCCTTGGCGATCGCCTCACTCAGGCCGCCGTTCAGAGAATGGTTCTCTGCGGTGACGACGAGGCGCGTCCCGTCTTGCACTTCGGCCAAGATCGCCTCCGCATCGAGCGGCTTGATCGTGGGAACATGCAGGACTGCGATGTCGATCTTGTCGGCGGAGAGCTTCACGGCGGCGTCGAGTGCGCGCATGGTCATGATGCCGGTTGCGACCACTAATGCGTCCTTGCCTTCGCGGATCGTCTGCGCCTTGCCGAGCTGGAAGCAATAATCCGGTTTGTGCCGGGTCAGAACCGAGGGCACCTTGCCGCGCAGAAGCCGAGCATAGACCGGCCCGTCATGCGTCAGCATGGCGGGCACCATGCCGGCGATGTCGCTCGCGTCGCAGGGATCGATGATGGTCATGTTCGGCAAGCCGCGGAAGATCGCGAGGTCCTCGAACGCCTGGTGGCTTGGGCCGTAACCGGTGGTCAGGCCGGGCAGGGCCGCGACGATGCTGACGGGCAGGTTTTCCTCCGCGATCGCCATGGCGATGAAATCGTAGGCCCGTCGGGCCGCGAAGACGGCATAGGTCGTCGCGAACGGACGAAACCCCTCCCGTGCCAGGCCGGCTGCGGCCGACATCAGAAGCTGCTCGGCCATGCCCATCTGATAGAAGCGTTCCGGCAGCGCCTTCGCGAAGACATGCAGGTCGGTGTATTTGGACAGATCTGCCGTCAGGCCGAGGATCCGCTCGTCGCTGCGCGCCGCCTCAATCAGCGCGTGCCCGAACGGCGCCTGGACCGTGTCGTATCCCTCCGCCGCCAGCGACGCGATCATGGCGGAGGTCGCGGTCCTTGTCGCAGGCGCTATGCGCGGCTCGTATTTGCGGGCCATCGATGCGAGCGTCATTGCGGATTCGCCTTCTCCAGAATGGCCAGCGCCTTGGACCATTCGTCCGGCTCCACCCGCATGAAATGGGTGATCTCACGCGCCTCCAAGAAGTCGACGCCTTTGCACATGGTCGTGTTGCAAATGATGACGCGCGGCTTCGGTTCTGACAGGCTGCGTGCCGCGTCCAGCGCGGCGACGAGTGCCGCCATGTCGTTGCCGTCAACCTCTTCTGCGTGCCAGCCGAAGGCCTCCCATTTCGGCGCCTCAGCGCCGACGGCCAGCGCATCGCGGGTCGGCCCGTCGGCCTGCTGATTGTTGAAATCAACGATGGCGACGAGGTTGTCGAGTTTCCACTGAACCGCCGACATCACGGCTTCCCAGGTGGAGCCTTCGCCAAGCTCGCCGTCCGACATCAAATTGTAGACAAAGGCGGGATTGTTCTTTCGCTTCAGCCCCATCGCCATGCCGACCGCAATGCCGAGCCCATGGCCCAGCGATCCGCCGGTGATCTCCATGCCGGGTGTGTACGAGGCCATGCCCGACATCGGGATGCGGCTGTCGTCCATGCCGTAGGTTTCGAGCTCCTCCTCCGGCAGGATGCCGGCCTCCATCAGCGCCGCGTAAAGGGCGATCGCATAATGGCCGATCGACAGGAGAAAGCGGTCGCGGCCCTCCCATTCCGGATCGTCAGGGCGATATGTAAGCGCGTGGAAGTATGAGGCCGCCAAGACATCGGCAACGCCAAGCGCCTGCCCGATATAGCCCTGTCCCTGGACCTCGCCCATGCGCACGGCCTTGATGCGAATGTTCAAAGCGCGCTGTTCCAGCGAAACATTCGACAGGGCACCGGAGCGGTGCTGCAGTGCCATATGTGTCTCCTCCCTGGGCGCCCACCAGACGGCTGATCCCCAAGGATTATCATCGCGGCACGGCCGAGAACTTTGCGAAAAATTCAATACTTGTTTAGCAAAACTTAATTCCCCGACCGCGTCGCAGCGTGGCAGCAGCCCTTTCGCCCACGCAGATGCGTGCGTGAAGAGCGGCGCAGGTCTGTTAAGGCCAGCTTACGGACTTTTTAATTTTTCTCACTGGATTGATGGGCCGCCATACGGGAACGTCGGGCCAAATGGGAAACGGCGCCAATCGGAAGCGCTGCCTCATTCCCGAGGGCCTGTCCAAGAAAGGGAGGAAGCATGCACAGCACAATCGCGACTTCAATCGGCGCCATCGCCATTTCGGCCGGCCTGGTGATCTCCGGCGTTGGCGTGACGGAGGCCGCGTGGCCCGAGCGGCCGATCAAGGTCATCGTGCCTTACTCGCCGGGTGGATCGCCCGATCAGCTGACGCGCAAGTTCTCGGCCGTCATTGCCGACAACAGCCTCCTTTCGGAGCCGGTGAACGTCGTCAATGTCGAGGGCCATTTCTCCGTCGGTGCTACCGAAGCCAAGAACGCCAAGCCGGACGGCTATACGTTTCTCTTTCTGCATGCGGCGCTGATGTCGGCTGAGGTCGTCAACCCGGATTCCGGCGTCTCCTGGCGCAATTACGATCCGGTCGCCAAGACCTCGAATTTCGGCCTGACCATCGTGACGCACGCGGATTCGCCGTGGAAGACTCTGCCGGAACTGATGGAAGCTACGGCCGTTGAAGGCCACGACATCAAGTTCGGCGTGAATCTCGGCGCGATCAACCATCTGACCTATATCGACCTGATGGACGCTTGGCCGGGCTCCGACTTCAAGCTCGTGCAAGCTGGCGGCGGCGGCAAGCAATATCCGCTCCTCAAGGGCGGTCAGCTTGAGGCCGGCATCATGACCTCACAGGATATCCTGACGTTCCAAGACCCCGACATCCATGTGCTCGGCTATTCCGGTCCGGACCGCCTTGCGGCTCTGCCCGACATCCCGACATTCCGCGAGACCGGTATCGAAGCGGGGATCACCTATGATTATTGGTGGTTCGCGCCCGTCGGCACGCCGCCGGAGGCCATCGAGAGCTTTGCGGCCGCACTGGAGAACGCTATCCAGACGGACGACATGCAGGAATGGCTCACGGCAAAAGGCTTGACGGACGATTTCCTGAAAGGTGCGGAGCTCCAGGCAGACCTTGAGGCGTCCTGGGAGAAGATCGTGCCCATCGCCAACAAGGCCAAGTCCGCGCTGAACAAATAGGACGGTCGCAAGAGGGTGCACGATGTCCCAAGAGGCAAGTGAGGACGCCCTCTTCCTCGAAATCACCCTGACGGTCTTCCTGATCGTCGTCGGCTGCGCCGCCTTTATTGTGGCGCGGCCGATCCCCGACAATGCTTTCGAGCCGCTCGGCGCCGGGTTCGCGCCGCGGGCGATCAGTCTTTGCCTCGTCGGGCTGGGGGCGTTGAACCTGGCGGTCAGAGCGGCGGCGGTTCGAGGCCATATCGGAAGGGCGCGTGGAGGCGATATCAACCGCAGACTGATCGATGCCGCCTCGGTCCTTGTCTTGACGTGCATCTATGTCTGGATCGTCCTGGAGAAGGCGATCCCGTTCACGTTCAGCACGGGATTGTTCGTGACCGCTTCGATGGCGGTCCTGTTTCGGAACCTGCGCCGCGTTCCGATCTTTGCCGGCGTCGGCCTCGCCTTGGGCTATGCGCTCAAGCTTGCATCCTCCACGGTGTTCTTCGTCGATATCTGACCGCCGATCCGGGAGAAGAGATTGGACGGTTTTTTGACATCATTGCTTGGGCTGTTCTCGCCCGAGCTGTTTGTCCTGGCCGTCATTGGCACGGTGGGCGGCGTCTTCGTGGGCTCAATCCCCGGGCTGAGCGGCACGATGCTGATTTCGCTGTGCCTGCCGCTCACCTTCTATATGCAGCCCGTCTCCGCGGTTGTGCTTCTCGTTGCGATCTATACGGGCTCCATCACCGGCGGGCTCATCTCGGCCACGCTGTTGCGAACGCCGGGCACCGTCTCCAACGTCATGACGACGCTCGACGCCCATCCATTGGCCATAAAGGGCAAGGCGCAGCGCGCTCTCAGCCTTGGCATTGCTGCGTCTTTTGCAGGCTCCATATTCGGCTGGCTGGCACTTGCGGTCCTGGCCAAGCCCTTGTCGGAGGTGGCGATCAAGGTCGGCACATCGGAACTCTTTGCATTGGTGATCCTGGCGCTGGCACTGATTTCTTCCGTCAGCAGCGGCTCCATGCTGAAGGGTCTTCTGATGGGTGCGGTGGGGATCCTTCTGGCCCTGCCGGGCGTCGATCCAACGACCGGCGTGTCACGCCTCACAATGGGGATGTGGCAGTTGAACGGCGGCTTCCACATCCTTCCGGTGCTTGTCGGCATCTTTGCGGTCGCGCCGATCCTCGGGGACATCCTCGATCTCGACCGGCGCCCGCAGGAGACCCAGTATCGCCACAGCCGAAAGTTCCTCGTCTCGCTCGGCGACCTGAAGCGCTTCTGGAAGGTGATCGCGCGATCGTCGGTGCTTGGCACGATTGTCGGGATTCTGCCCGGTGTGGGCGGCAACGTCGCCTCTGTCGTGGCCTATACCTCGGCGCGTGTGCTCTCCAAGAAGCCGGAAGAGTTCGGCAAGGGCTCCGAAGAAGGTATCGTCGCTTCCGAAAGCGCCAATAACGCCTCAGTCGGTGGCGCTCTGATTCCGCTGATCACGCTGGGGATCCCGGGCAGCGTCGTGGATGTGCTTTTGATCGGCGCACTGATGATGCACGACATCGCGCCCGGGCCGATGCTCTTCATCACCAACGCTCCGGTGGCCTGGACGCTGGTGACGACGCTTCTGGTGTCGAGCGTGCTGATGCTGATCACCATGATCTACGCGACGGGGCCCATCAGCCGCCTGATCGGGCTTCCGAAACAGGGGATTTTGCCCGTCATCCTGGTCTTCTGCGTGGTTGGGGTCTTCGCCACGACCAACCGCATGTTCGACGTGTGGATCATGCTCGCCTTTGGCGTCTTCGGCCTTGTTTTTGAACGCGCGAAGTTTCCGATGGCGCCGCTGGTCGTTGGATTTGTGCTCGCTCCGATCGCGGAAAAAAGCCTTCGCTCCGGCCTGATGGCCACCAGCGGCGATATCGTGATGTTCCTCACCAAGCCCCTGAGCATCGTCCTCCTTCTGGCGTCCGCCGTTCTCTTCGTATGGCCGATCGTGAAAGCCGCCAGGGACTGGATGGCCAGACCCGCAAACGAAAGTTGAGCATGTCTGAGTTCGACAAAGCGCTGAAATCAACCGCCAGCTATCCGCGGCCGGAGCCGGCGTTCGGCGGTCAGATCGGACGGACCTTCTCTGAATCGCGTCCCGATCAGCCGCAGCCGGCAGGCGCGCCTCCCGGCGCTCCGAATGTGGTGGTTGTTCTGTTGGACGATGTGGGCTTTGCGCAGTTCTCCACCTTCGGCGGATCGATCCCGACCCCGGCTCTCGATCGTCTTGCCGATGAGGGCCTGCGCTACAATCGCTTCCACACGACCGCGCTCTGCACGCCAACACGCGCGGCCATCCTGACCGGACGGAATGCGCACGTGACCGGCAATGGGTCGGTGACGGAAATGTCGTCCGGCTTCCCCGGCTATAATTGCGCCTGGCCGAAGAGCACGGCCTGCATAGCGGAGATCCTGCGCCAGAACGGCTACGGCACCTGCGCGATCGGCAAGTGGCACAACACGCCGAACTGGGAAAGCGGTCCCGACGGCCCCTTCGACCGTTGGCCGACCGGTTTGGGCTTTGAGTATTTTTACGGGTTCATCGGCGGCGCCACGAACCAGTGGAAGCCGACGCTTTTTGAGAACACCCGTCCGGTGCGGCAAAGGGCGAAGGCGGACGACTATCACCTCACGACCGAGATGACGGACAAGTCATTGGAGTGGATCCGCACGCTTGATGTTGCGAATCCTCAAAAGCCCTTCTTCCTCTGGTACGCGCCCGGCGCGACGCACGCGCCGCACCACGTCTCGAAGGAATGGATCGACAAATTCAAGGGCATGTTCGATGGCGGCTGGGACGCCTACCGCGAAGATGCGTTCCGGCGACAGAAAGAGCTGGGCGTCATCCCACTGGACGCCAAGCTGACCCCGCGCCCCGACGAGATCGCAGCTTGGGACGACCTGTCCGACGACGGGCGCAAGCTGTTCGCTCGCATGATGGAGGTGTTCGCCGCCTTCACCGCCCAGACCGATCACGAGATCGGGCGGCTCATGGATGGTCTTGAGGAGATCGGCAAGAAGGACAACACGCTCGTGCTCTATGTCGTCGGCGACAATGGCGCGAGCGGCGAGGGCGGCCTCACCGGCAACGCCAACGGTGTCTGCTACTTCAACGGCGTGCCGGAAACGATATCCGACATGATGCGGCATTACGACGATCTCGGCGGCCCTGACCATTACAACCACTTTCCGGCCGGCTGGGCCTGGGCCATGAACACGCCCTTCAAATGGGTGAAGCGTGTCGCGTCGCATCTCGGCGGCGTCCGCAATCCGCTTGTCGTGCGCTGGCCGGAGCGCATCAGCGAAAGAGGTGGACTCAGAACGCAGTTCTTTCATGCCATCGATATCTTCCCGACGGTGCTTGACGCGGCGGGAATTGCGATGCCGGCGAGCGTGAACGGTGCGCAGCAGCGGCCGGTGGACGGTGTTTCCATGCTGCCGTCTCTCAACAATCCCGAGGCACCTGAGGCACGCCGCCTCCAGTATTTCGAAGCGCTCGGCAATCGCGCGATGTATGAGGACGGATGGTGGGCCTGCACTCGCGAGGTGCTGCCGTGGAAGCCAAAGGAAGAGCCGCTCGACCCGGACAAGTCGGTCTGGGAACTCTACGACCTTGATCGGGATTTCTCGCAGGCCGATGACCTTGCGGCGGAGAAGCCGGAGCGTCTGCAGCGCCTGCAGGATTTGTTCTGGATCGAAGCGGCGAAGAACCAGGTGCTCCCACTCGACGCACGCGGCAGCGAGCGTATCGTCGATGCGCTGGCGCTCGGCAAGACGCAGAGACAGATCTACGATTTCTATCCGGGGGTCTTCGGCATACTCGAAACCAGCGCGCCCGATGTGAAAAACCGCTCCTTTGCCATTGAGGCGGCGTTCTCGCTTGGCGATCCGGGGGACGAAGGCATCATTGTTGCGCTCGGCGGCCGCATCGGCGGCTATGCCCTGCTGGTCCGGAAACGACGGCTGGAATTCCTCTACAATTTCTGCGGCATCGAGCTGACACGTGTTCTTTCCGCCGAAGACCTTCCGCTCGGCGACATGACGGCGCGCCTGGATTTCACCTATGATTACGGCGGTGCCGGCAAAGGCGGCCAGTTTGTCCTGTCGGTCAACGGCACTATTATGGCCAGCCAGCGCATCGAGCGGACCGTCCCGCGCATGTTCTCTCGTGAGACGCTCGACATCGGGATGGACCTCAACTCACCTGTCGGCGATTACGATGCGCCGTTCGAATTCACAGGCGCGTTGAAGCGCGTCCGGTTCCATTTGGCGGACGCCTAGGGCATCAACTGCCCCTTCTGACCAGCTCAGGCGTGCACGCCGAGCCAGACCAGCATTGCGGCATATTGCAACCACGATCATCGGCCGCCTATGCTTTCGCTCTCGTAGACCGTCTTGCGCTCAGCTTGTGGATTGATCCGGACTTGGCAGATGAGCCGACCGCCGACCATCAAAGACGTTGCCGCCCTGTCTGAGGTTTCGCTCGCCACGGTGACGCGCGTGATCCACGGCAACGGACCGGTCGCCGTTGAGACGCGCCGGCGTGTCGAGCAGGCCATTCGCGATACCGGCTATCGTGTCAATTTCGTTGCCCGCGATTTGCGGCTCAGCGATACGCGGACGATCGGTCACATCCTGCACGCCATCACACAGAATCCGTTCTTCGCCGAGGTGGCGCTTGGTGTTGAGGACGAAGCCCATGCGCACGGCCACAACGTCTTCATCTACAATGTTCAAGGACGCGCCGAGCGCGAAGCGGAGGGCGTCAAGACGTTTCTGAACCGACGCGTATCGAGCATCATCTTCACCACGGCCGCGGCTCAGGAAAACGTCGTACAGGCCGTCGAAGCGGGCTTGCCGGTCGTACAGGTGGAACGCCGCGCGGCGGTCGGTGCACATACCGTCCTTGTCGACAATTACACGGGCGCGCGCCGCGCCATGCAACACCTGCTCGATCTCGGGCACCGGATGATCGGTTACATCGGCGGCGATCCCGGCCGGTCCGATCCGCGGGTCTCCGGTGAGCTGACCGTGGAAGAACAACGGGTCGCCGGGTGGCGGGATGGATTGCGCGACGCCGGCCTGGCGGCGGACGCCGATCTTTTGCGTGTCGGCCCGTATCTGTCGTTTGAGCACGATGCGTTTGGCGGCGAGGGCGCTCGCGCCATGCATGACCTGCTTGACGGCGGGAAGCTGCCGACCGCCGTCCTTGTCGGCAGTGACATTCTGGCGGCGGGCGCGCTGCAGGCGCTCTACGCGCGCGGGCTTCATGTTCCGGACGACATGTCGCTCATCGGCTTTGACGACACGCTTGCGGCCCACCTCACACCTGCTCTGTCGACGGTGGCGCTGCCCATGCGCGAGATCGGTCGCGCGGCGGTGCGGCTGGCGCTTGAGCCGCATGAGGACGGCGACTTCAAGACGGTCACGCTGTCCTCCGATCTTTATCTCAGGCACTCCACCGGACCGCTTCGACGCTAGGCCGAAAGCGCGAGATTTGACACGTAGCGCCCATATGGTAACGTTAACATCTGCCGATTTGATGGGTTTTCGTGTGAATGGCCGAATAACAGCCCCGATCGCGCAGGTTCAAATAGGAGGAGACCGATGCTCAAGAGATTGACGCTTGCGGCGACAGCGGCCGCCATCTTTTCTGTGCCGGCGCTGGCCAAGGACACGGTTGTCTTCTGGCAGTTCAGCACGCGCGACGCCTATATCGACGCCTGGGAAGCGGCGATCGCCGACTTCGAGGCAGAGAACCCCGACATCGATGTGGTCATGGAGATCGTTCCGTGGTCGGAGCAGCAGCAGCGCCTGGTCAGCGCGCTCACGACCGGCGGCCTGCCGGATGTCTCCATGCTCGGCAACAACGTGGTGGCGCAGTTCCAGGCGATCGGCGCTTTGGCGCCCCTGACACAGTATTTTGCCGCGCACGGCGAGAAGCACGGCTACGACGTGGCGGCGGACATCTGGCCCGGCGACCGCGGCTATTACGAGCTGGGCGGCGAATGGTGGGCGTCGGCATTGGCTGTGGAAACCCGCGCGCTCTATTACCGCAAGGATCTCTTTGAGGCTGCGGGCCTCGACCCCGAAAGCCCTCCGGCGACGTGGAGCGACTTGATTGAGGCCGCAAAGACGATCACGGAGAAGACGGATGCTTATGGATGGGCCGCGCCGATGAGCATCGACTATCTGACCCTGCAGAATTTCATGAGCGTTTACCTGTCGCACGGCGCGCGGCTTCTGAACGAGGCGGGGCAGTGCGGCCTCGACAGCGACGCGTTCCGTCAAGCGCTTGCACTTTTTGTCAGTGCGTTCGAAGCCGGCGTGACGCACCCCGACGCCGCCACCAAGCCCGGCAATGAGTTCCGCCGTGGCTTTCTTGACGGCGAATATGCCATGATCGTCGATCAGCCCGGCATCTATGCCGACCTGCAGAATGAAGGCGCGGACTTCGCAGATCAGGTCGCCATCGTGCAGGTGCCCGCCGGGCCGGAGGGCACGTTCGGCTTCCTGGGCGGCTGGCCGTTGGTTCTGTGGGATGCCTCGGAGAGCAAGGATGCCGCGGCTGCCTGGATCCTGCACGCCACGCGGCCGGAAGGTGCGCTCAAGGAGCTGTCGATCAATTCCGGGATGATCCCGGGAAGCCGATCGCTTGCCGCAGGCGAACCCTGGAACGCCTCACCCTTCGACGTCTTCGTCGCCCAGCTTCAGAACGCCTATCCCTATCAGCATCCCGACGAGGCGATTGCGCAGATGGGCCAGATGGAGGTGGATACGATCCAAAAAGCGATCCAGGCCGTTGCACTCGGCGAGGCGACAGTCGATGAAGCGACCGTCCGTCTGTGCGAGGACATTAACGAAGTCCTCGCGCGCTGATTTCATCGTTCCGGGAGGCTCAAGGGCCTCCCGTTTCCCTGGCGCGAAGCATGCGTGCGCTGTCCAAGCTGGACTTTTATCCGTACTGGCTGCTGCTGCCGGCGGTGATCGTCGCAATCCTGGTGGCCATCGCGCCGCTCATCTACGGTTTTGTGCTGTCCCTGCATGATTGGTACTTGTTGCGCAGCCCCGTTCCGACCTGGGCCGGGCTGGCGAATTATCGCGAGCTGCTGACCGATGAGGATTTTTGGCTTGCGTTCGCCCGGACATGGTTCTGGACATTGGGGACGGTCGTTGTCGAATTCGCAATCGGCATCCCTTTGGCATTGCTGCTCAATCGCGACACGGCGGTCGCAAAGGCGGTTTCAGCCTTCATCCTCATGCCGTGGGTGACGCCGTTCATCGTCGTCGCTTATGGGTGGCGCTTTCTGCTCGACAGCGAGCTGGGCTTGTTGCACGGGCTGCTTGAGACGGCATCGCTGGCCGGCGACCGATCAATCCTGGCCGATCCTCTCGGTGCGCTGGTCATGGTCACCTTCATCTCCGGCTGGAAGGGCGTGCCTTTTGTGGTGATCGCCATGCTTGCAGCGCTGAAGTCGATTCCCGCGGAGCTTTACGAAGCCGCCGAGATCGATGGCGCCGGCCGGCGGCAGCGCTTTCGCTTCGTCACGCTGCCAGCGCTGCGCAACACCGCAGTGGTCATCGGACTGATCCTCGGCATCCTCGCCTTTTACAGCTTCGATCTGGTGTGGATCATGACGCGGGGCGGTCCGGTCGACAGCACGACCATTGTCGGCATTTCCATCTACCAGACCTTCTTCGCCGATCTGCGCCCGTCCTATGCGGCAACGATCAGTTCGGTGATGCTTGCGGTTCTTTTGGTTGCCGCACTGCTCACTCTGCGGCTGAGGCGCGCGGAAGCATGACGATGGATCGCGACAGGCTGGCGCAGGTTGCGCTCGATGCGCTGACGCTGCTGGTGGCGGTGCTGCTTCTGTTTCCGATTCTTTGGGTGGCCGTCTCCTCCTTCAAGCCGGAAGGGGACATCCTCGCGGCCGGGCTCATTCCGCGGGCCCTCACGCTTGAGCATTATCGCGCGGTCCTGGGCGAAGCGGCGTTCGTGCGCGCGCTGGGCAACTCGTTGATCGTCGGCTTGGCGAGCGCTTTGATCGCCATCGCCGTCGCACTGCCGGCCGCCTATGCGCTGGCGCGTTTTCAGTTTCGCGGCCGCGAGCAACTTGGTCTCCTGGTTCTAAGCACGCAGATGCTGCCAAGCGTGGCGATCCTGGTCCCGCTGGTGGTGATCATGCGCACTTTGGAGCTTTCGAACACGCTGACCGGATTGGTGATCACCCACCTGACTTTGGGTCTGCCGATCGCCGTGTGGATGCTGCGCGGCTATTTCGACAGCATTCCGAGAGACCTTGAGGAGGCGGCGTGGATCGACGGTGCTTCCCAGACACAAGCGTTGCTGCGGATCGTGCTGCCCTTGATGGCGCCGGCGGTGGTTGCGGTCGCGACATTCGCCTTCGTTCTGTCGTGGGGCGAATATGTCCTAGCGCTGTCCTTGGTGTCCTCGACGCAGTCCAAGACGCTGCCCCTGGCGTTGCAGGCGCTGTTTGATCCCTACTCTTTCAGCTGGGGTCAGGTCATGGCCGGCGGCGTCATCATCGCTGTGCCGGCCGTCGCCCTGTTTCTGATTTTCCGCCGCTATCTGATCGGCGGATTGGTCTCCGGAGGCGTGAAGGGATGAGTGAGACATGACGCGGACCAAGGCCGTACATTTCACCGGGCCGAGGGCCGTGGAGGTGCGCGACATCGATCTCGGCGAGCCGGGACCCGGCGATGTCCTCGTTGAGACGCTGGCCTCCGGCATCAGCGCCGGCACGGAGATGAACGTCTATCGCGGCTTGGCGCCGCAATGGCGGAAGCGCCGTGACGCGCAAACGGGGCTCTTCATGCCCTCCGACAAGCCGGAATGGAGCTACCCGACGCCTTACGGCTATGCCTGTGTTGGCCGTGTCATCAACGGCACGGAGAGCCTGGCGGCCGGAACGCTGGTCTTCACCTACACGCCGCATGCAAGCCATTCCATTGTCCGTGCCGATGCAGCGTTTCCGATCGGGGAGCGGACGTCGCCTGAGGTCGGTGTGCTCTTCTCGAACCTGAACACGGCGCTCAATGGCGTGCTCGACGCCCGACCGCCGATCGGCTCGCATGTCGTGGTCGTGGGCCTTGGCGTGATCGGGCAGCTCGCGGTCCGGCTTCTGGCGCAATCCGGGATGGCAAGCGTGATCGCGGTTGATAAAATTGTGGCGCGCCGCGACCTCGCCGTTGCCGGCGGCGCGACCCATGTGCTCGATCCTACGGCAGGCCCGGTGGCGGAAGCGGTTCGCGCGATCGCCCCGGCGGGCGCCGATATCGTCCTGGAGGTGTCGGGTGAGCCGGCGGCGCTGAACGAAGCTATCCGCATCGTCGGCCGCAATGGACTGGTCGTGGCGTTGTCATGGTATGGCAACGATTTGAGCGCGGTGAACCTGGCGGGTGAGTTCCACCACAACCGCGTGCAGATCAGGTCTTCTCAAGTTGGTGCGCTCGATCCTGCGCTTGGGCCGTTGTGGACGGTTGCGCGGCGCATGGCGTTGGCGCGGGACTATCTCGGGACGCTCGACCTTGCGCCGCTGATCAGCCACCGCATCCCGGTTGAGCAGGCGCCGGAGGCCTACGCCATGCTCGATAACGCGCCGCAGGACGCGATGCAGGTCGTGTTCACTTATGGCAGCGCTTGACGGCCGCGCTGCAGCTCAAAAGGAACCTCTCGCCATGATCAGCCGGCTTTCGGCGTGTCTCGACATGCTCTTCACGGAGGAGCCGGACTTCGCCGACCGCGTTCGGCGCGCGTCCGACGCCGGGTTCGAGGCGGTGGAGTTCTGGCGCTGGACGAACAAGGACATTCCCGGCCTCAAGGCAGCAGTTGACGAAACCGGCATGCAACTATCGGGCTTCGTGGCGGAGCCCATGGTTCCCCTGACGGACCGCGACGCGCATCAGACGTTTCTTGTGGGATTGAAAGACTCAGCGGCGCTCGCCGGTGACCTCGGTGCGCCGTTCCTTATTGCGCAGACGGGGAACCTGCTGACGGACCGACCGAGAGAGGAGCAGCGGTCAGCCATCATCGATGGCTTGCGGCACGCCGCCGATGTTCTCTCTGAGACCGGCGTGCGGCTGCTGGTGGAGCCGCTCAACACGCGCGTCGACCACCCCGGCTATTTCCTGCCTTCCACAGCGGAGGGTCTCGACATCATCGAAGCGGTCGCACGTCCGGAGATTCGCCTGCTTTACGATCTCTACCATTCCTTTGTCATGGATGAGCGTCCGCAGGAGGTGCTCGCCGGACGGATCGACCTTGTTGCGCATCTCCATGTCGCCGACGCCCCCGGCCGGCACGAGCCGGGCAGCGGTGTGATGGATTGGCGCGGGCGGCTGAACTGGATCGTCGCGCACGGATATGAGGGGACGCTCGGACTGGAATACGCGCCCACCGGCGCCACCCAAGAGAGCGTGAAGCCGCTTCTCGCGTGGTACGGCAGGCAGGTCCGGCCTTCGCGCTGAAGGCCCCCGCGGCGTCGACGCGCCGCTCTGTGCCGCCTTGCCGCGACAAACCGTCCGATTATTGCGGCCGCTTCCGCCGAAACGATACAAGATGGATCGGCGATGAGGCGCCGCCGTTTCGCGCGTGTCCCGTGGCGCCATGTGACGAGACCAAGCGAGGAGAGGGCGTCGATGCCGATCTGTCATATCTCAATGCGTGCCGGTAAGCCGGAAGCTTACCGGCAGGCGATCTTCGACAGCCTTTATCGGGCCTTGCGCGAGGTGCTCGACGTGCCGGATGACGACCAGTTCATGACCATCACCGAACATGACGCCGCCAACTTCCGCTACGGTGCCGCCTTTGGCGTCGAACGCAGCGACGATCTGGTCTATATCGCGATCACCGTGTTCGACACCCGCACAGCGGAGCATAAGAAGGCGCTTTTTCGTCGGATTGCGGAGCTGCTCGGCGAGAGCCCCGGCATCCGGCCGGAGGACGTGTTCGTGAACATCTACGACGCGCCGAACGAGAATTGGTCCGTCGGTCACGGCCTCGCGCAGTTTGCTTGAAACGAGGCGATACCTGAAAAGCCCTGCACACCGTTGAAAGGCACGCGCAATGGCGTATCAAAGTCTGGAGTCGCTTCCGGTTATCGGCGAAAGCCAGGTCGCTTCGCTGCTGACATGGCCGCTCCTCATTGACGCCATGGAAGATGCGCTGAAGGAGTTTTCGGCCGGAGATGTCATGCAACCGGTTCGGCAGATTGCTCCCGTTCCCGGGCAAAACGCCTTCTTTGCGGCCATGCCGGCGGCGGGCAGCGCGATGGCGGTGAAGATTATCACGCTCTACCATGACAATGCCGGCACGGACTTTCCCACGCATCAAGGCGTCATTGTCGTTTTCGACAAGGAGAACGGCGCGCCGCTGGCGCTTCTCGACGGCCGGCTGATCACCGAGATGCGCACCGCCGCCGCAACAGCCGCCGTGGCGCGCAGGCTCGCGCCTGCGTCGGTGGATGTGGTGACCATCATGGGCAACGGCGCACAGGCGCGCGCGCATGTCGATGCGCTTGCCGCGGTGCGGGACTGGAAGGAATTGCGCGTGTGGGCGCGCGATGAAAGCCGCGGTAGGGAGATGGCGGAGCGCGTCGGCGCGACCTTCTTTTCCGATGCGGAGGCAGCGGTGCGGGAGGCTGACATTGTCGCGACCGCGACGGCGGCAAGCGAGCCGATTGTCAGCGGCGCATGGCTGAAGCCGGGCGCCTTCGTTGGCGCCGTGGGGTGGAGCGGCAAGGATGGACGCGAGCTCGACAACGCGGCCATGGCTAACACCGTCATCGTGGAATCCGTCGATGCGGCGCACGATCATGGCGGGAATGTCAGGGGATCGAATTGCGATATCTTCGCCGAAGCCGGCGAGATCTTCTCTGGCGACAAAGCCACTCCTAAGGGCGCCACGATCATCTATGATTCCGTCGGCATCGCGATCCTGGACGCTGTCGCAGCGAAGCTGGTCTATGATCTTTGGCACGCCGCGCCGGCCGTCTACGACGACGAGACATGATGGCCGCTTGGCGACTGCGCCGCCAAGGTTGATCCGCCGGCCCCTTCGCGGCGTAGATAGATCGATGATCCATTTCGGCAGGCAATCTCCATGACCTATGTTGCGGCCTATATCGTTGTGCTTCTTGTTTTCGGGATCCTCGACGCCGTGTGGCTGACGATGATGGGTCCGGCGTTCTACCGCGCGCAGATCGGCGAGATTCTGCATACCAGCGTGCGGCTTGCCCCGGCGATCGCGTTCTATCTCATGTATCCGATCGGCGTGGTCGTGTTTGCCGTTGTGCCGGCGCTCAAGGCGGAATCGCTGATGACGGCGCTCATCCATGGCGCGTTGTTCGGCGCCATTGCCTACGCCACCTACGATCTCACCAACCACGCGGTGATGAAGGTGTGGTCGCTGCAGGTGACACTGGTGGACATTGCCTATGGCACCGTTGCGTCCGGCCTGGCGGCGGTTGTCGCCTATCTTGCGGTGAGCAGCCTGTCGGGATTGCTCGGCGCGAATTGATCCCGTGCCCGGGCTGTTGGTCGGCAGCTCGTAGCCCGCATGGAGCGCAGCGGAATGCGGGGCTCACTCTCACACCTCTCGTTTGTCATCCCGGCAGACCCCGGGCTTGATCCGGGGGAGGCCGGGACCCATGAACACCGATCGTGCCAAGGCTGCATGGCCACGAGGCCCTTTGTCCGCCCGAGCCCCTCTCGGCTTGAGTGGCTATGGCTCCCGGTCTCGGCCTGACGGCCGAACCGGGATGACAGACGTGAGGTTTGCAATGCGCTGCGCCCCTTTCGCTGTCGTCATGCCCCGACTTGATCTGATTTGATCCGGGCATCCATTCCAAGATTAGCCGGCAGGCGCCGGCTTCAGGCGATAATGGCTGACGCCCCATTCCTCACCGCCGGCATGTCCGAAGAGGCCGGCCGTGGCGAGGAAAAAGAGCCGCCAGCGGCGCTGCCACACATTCGCGTCGCGGCCGTAGACTTGCTTCAGGACCTCCAGGATCGCGTCGGCGTTGCGATCGTAATTCACAAGCCAGTCTTCCGCCGTGCGCCGATAGTTCTCGCCGTTCCAGCGCCAATCCGCATCAAGTGTGAAACAGGTGCGGAACTGCCGGATCAGGCCGTGGCTCGGCATGATGCCGCCGGTGAAGAAATGCTGCGCGATCCAATCGTCCTTATCGTCAGTGGCGAAGCGATAGGGCGCTTGCCGATGACTGAAGACGTGGATGAAAAGACGGCCGTCCGGCCCCAGGCAGCGCTGCATGCGGGTGAGAAGCGGCCACCAATTGGCCATGTGCTCAAACATCTCCACCGACACGACCCGATCGAACACGGCGTCGGGAATGAAGGTGTTCATGTCGGCGGTGGCGACATGAAGATTGGTCAGTCCCTCAGCCTTGGCCTGACCATCGATAAAAGCACGCTGGGAATGCGAGTTGGAGACGGAGAGAATGCGCGCGGCGGGATAGCGGCGCGCCATCCACAGCGACAGCGACCCCCAGCCGCAGCCAAGCTCCAGGATGCGCTGGCCGTCGGCGAGATCGGCATGGGAGGCGGTGGCGGCGAGCGCGTCCTCTTCCGCCTGCGCAAGAGTTGTCGCCCCGTCCTCATAGAGACAGCAGGAATATTTGCGCTGCGGGCCGAGCACGAGCTGAAAGAACGCCGCCGGTATCTCGTAGTGCTGCTGGTTGGCTTCATCGGTGTGGACGGCAACGGGGTAGTTCAGCATCTGATCGGCGAAATGGCGATCGGCATCGTCGTCCGCCGCGGCGAGCCGGCGTTGCGTGCGCCCGACAAGCATGGCGATGGCGGCTTTGGTCACCGCGTCGGGCAAGCCGATCCTTTCGCCTGCATAAGTCGCGGCCTGCACGAAGCTCATGCATCCCCCGTCGATACATGGTGGTGCGGTTCCCGGCGCGGCGGAGCCGGGAAGAAGGCGCTCGTGCGCGCCTGGTAGGCCCGAAACGATGCGCCGCGCCGCTCCAGCATATGCTCCTCAAGCGGCGGGATGCCGGTCACGTAGACCAAGAGCCAATACATGCAGGCCGGTGCGCCAAGCGCCAGCCATCCCCAAAGATACGCGCCGCTGAAGTCGATCGCCAGGAGCGCGTAGGCGATCCATCCCAGCCATTGAAAGAAGTAGTTGGGGTGTCGCGAGTAACGCCACAGCCCGACATCGCAGATGCGTCCGTGATTGGCGGGTGCTGCGCGGAAGCGCTTGAGCTGGTAGTCGGCGAGCGCCTCGCCGCCGATCGCGACGAGCAGCACCAGCGCGGCCAGAAGGTCCTGCGCGCGAAGGTCCGGCGTCGGGTTCCACACCGCAAGCACGATCGCCAGCGCCAGCGGGATGGAGACGAGCGCCTGCTTCTGGAGAAGCCAGAACATCTGACGCGGCGCGTCCGGGCCCCAGCCTTGAAGAAGCTTGGCGTAGCGCGGATCGTCGGTGATGCCGGCCGTTCTTTGAGCGATATGTGTGCCGAGCCGCGCAGCCCAGGCGGCGACAAGCACAAGGATCAGGCTCTGCCGCGCATTGAGATCGCCCAGGATCAGGAGCGGTGAGAATGCGGCCGCCGCGCCGACCGCGCCAAGGCCGAACGTCCACACCATGTCCACCCAGCCGGAGTTCCGCGTCTCGCGCCAGACAAGCCACGCCCCGGCCATGATGACCGACAGGCTGACGGCGACATAAAGCACCGCGAGGCCGAACGAGGCGGCGCTCATCGCGGCTCGTCCGTGCGTACAGAACGTCGAGTGAGGTCGGCCATCGTCGCGTTACAGACGGACGAAGGGTTGCAGCAGCTTTCCCGTCCAGCTTTGTAGCTCAATGCTGCCTTTGAGCGCGACAAGGCACACGCAGGGCTCGCCGGCATCGACGGTCGGATGATGCTCCACCGTTTCGTCAGCCTCGTCGAAATCGCCGGGACCAAAGCGTCCGAGCTGATGACGAAACGCGCCACGGAACACGCAGGTCCATTCGGTGCCGGTGTGCTTGTGATGAGGCAAGTGCACACCCGGCTCCGCCTTCAGCATGAACACGCGACTACCGTCATTGGCGGGGACGGCGACGGAGCGCCATTGCACGCCGAAACCGACCCGCCGCCATGGCCCCAGCTCATATTGGCCCAGAGGGGCCGGGAGGTCGTCGCCTCCCGGCGTAGGGCGCGGCTCAGAGACCGGTGCGGCGACGGCTGCGGGATCAATGCGCGCCAACGTCCGTTCCAACGCATCCGGCCGCATTGCGGTCGGCTGCTGGCGCTCAAGCAGCTCGCCGCCCACCGCCTCGAAACGGTGCACGATGTCGCGGCAGCGCGGGCAGAGCGCGACATGCGTCGCGACGACGAGCGCCCGGGCCTCGTCAAGCGTGCCGGAGGCGAACGCCGCCAACGTCTCGTCCGTCGGATGATGGGAGATGCTCATCTCAACTCACCAAGCGATTCTCGCAGCCGGCCCATGGCTAGGCGCAGACGTGATTTAACGGTTCCCAGCGGTATCCCCAAGCGTTCCGATATCTCCGAGTGGGGGTGGTCCTCGAAGAATGAGAGCTGGACGACGACCACTTGCTCGTCCGGCAACTGGTCGAGCGCGGCGCGTACGCGCTCGCCGCGTTGCTTGAAATCGAAAGCGCCGTCCGGGCGCTCCGGTTCCTCCGGCTCAACCATCTCATAGAGAAGGTGCATGCGCGAGCGCTGGTCGCGGCGCAGCCGGTCGATCCTGAGGTTGCGCGCAATCGCAAAGATCCAGGCCGACGCGCTGGCGCGGCTGGGATCGAATGTCGGCGCCTTGTTCCAGATCGCCAACAATGTCTCCTGCGCGATATCTTCAGCCAGTTCGGCGTTCGCGCCCATCTTCATGAGCCATGCCTTGATTCGTCCCGCGTAAAGCTCAAACAAGGCTGCGAAGGCCGCCTGATCCTGACGCGCCGCAACTGCCGTGATCAATTCCGACGGCTCCGTCACCTGATTTGCTTCACTGTCATGACGCGCTCTTGGTCCGGTGCGCCCCTGGCACGGATTCCCACCATAGGGGATCGGTGGCGTTTTCGAAGCCAATTGGGCGGCTGCGACCTGCATGGGGCTGAATACGCGCGTCCCGGGCTTTTGGATCACCGCTCTGGATCATTGCGGGTGATCTGTTCCAATAGACCGGTCGTAACTCGGGCGGGCCTGTCTGTCGCTGGATGCGTCACGCAGCGCCCTGAAGGGCGGCGCAATAGCGCCGCGGGCACGTTAAGGCATTGTTTGTGAAAGATAAATTGGACGTGCGTAGGCGCATCGCGATCATCGGCACCGGCATCAGCGGAATGGCGGCCGCCTGGCTTCTCAATCAGCGCCACGACATTACGGTCTTTGAGCAGGCGGACCGCATCGGTGGGCACACGAACACGGTCGATGTCCCTGTCGACAAAGGGTTTTTGGCGGTCGACACCGGTTTCATCGTCTACAATGAGGCGACCTATCCCAACCTGACGGCGCTGTTTAAGCATCTCGAAGTCGCAACGCAGCCCTCCGACATGTCGTTCGCCGTATCGCTGGACGAGGGGCGCACCGAATATTCCGGGGCGAGCGTCGCCGGGCTTCTTGCGCAGAAGCGGAATCTGTTGCGGCCGCGCTTCTGGTCGATGCTCCGCGACGTCGTGCGCTTCTATCGCGACGGCAAGCGTGATGCGTGCAGGCTTGATGAGGCCACGACGCTTGGCGCCTATCTCGACCAAGGGCGTTATGGCGCGGCCTTTCGGCAGGACCATCTTTTGCCGATGGCGGCGGCCATCTGGTCGGCGCCGGCGGAGGCGATCCTCGATTTTCCTGCCGCGTCGTTCCTGCGGTTTCAGGAGAACCACGGCCTCCTGAACTTGCACGATCGACCGTTGTGGCGGACAGTCGTGGGCGGCAGCCAACGGTATGTGGAACGGTTGACGGAGCCCTATGCGGAACGCATCCGGCGTGACGCGGAAGTGGTGCGGATTCAGCCGATCGGCGACGGCGTTGTGGTGCACGCGAAGAACGGAGATCATGATCGTTTCGATGACGTCGTCATCGCCACACATGCCGATCAGGCGCTCAAGATGCTGGCGGAACCGTCAATGGATGAGCAATCGCTGCTCGGCGCTTTCACCTATTCGCGCAATCGCGCTGTGCTTCACACCGATCCGAGCTTCATGCCGCGGCGGCGCACGGCCTGGGCGAGTTGGAACCATTTGGGCGGCGAGGGCGATCGGCGGGCGACGCCGACGGTCACCTACTGGATGAACGCCCTGCAAAGGCTGCCGCATGGCCGCGACGTCTTCGTGACGCTCAACCCGGCGCGGGAGCCGCATGGCATTCTGCATGAAGAAGTCTATATGCACCCGCTCTACGATCGGGCGGCCGTCTCCGCGCAGCGCCGCCTATGGTCGTTGCAGGGTCGAAGGAGCGTCTGGTTCTGCGGCGCCTATTTTGGCGCCGGGTTCCACGAGGATGGCCTGCAAGCCGGGCTTGCGGTTGCGGAGACGCTCGGCGCAGTTCGGCGGCCGTGGCATGTGGAGAACGAATCAGGGCGCATCGCATTCGCTCCGTTGGAAGCACAGTCCGACGAAAGGGCGGCGGCATGAGCGTGCGTTCCTGCCTCTATGTTGGCACGGTGATGCACCGGCGGCTCAGACCGCGCGCGCACAAACTTCGCTATCGCATCTTCTGGATGCTGATCGATCTGGACGAGGTGGAGGGTTTGTCTCGTAAGCTGCGGCTCTTCTCGCACAATCGGTTCAACGCCTTCAGCCTCCACGATCGCGATCACGGCGAGGGCGCGGACCGGCCGCTCAAGGCGCAGGTCGAGGCGCATCTCGACGAAGCGGGGATCGAAGCCGGCGGCGCCATTCGTCTCCTCGCCATGCCGCGCATTCTCGGCTATTCGTTCAATCCCCTCAGCGTCTATTTCTGCTATCGCGGCGACGGCGCTCTTGCGGCCATTCTTTATGAAGTGCACAACACGTTCGGCGAGCGGCACTCCTATCTCCTGCCGGTCGCGGCGGACGCCGGCGCAACGGTTGAGCAAGAGTGCGATAAGGGTTTCTACGTGTCGCCGTTTCTGGGCATGAAGATGCGATATGCCTTCCGCGTCGCCGCACCGGATGATCAGGTTATGGTCACGGTGCGTGGTGACGACGCCGACGGTCCCGCGATCGTCGCGTCGCTCGCAGGCGAACGAAAAGCGCTGAGCGATGCTGCGCTCATTCGGCTCTTCGTCACGCATCCGCTCCTGACGCTGAAGGTCATCGGCGCGATCCATTGGCACGCGCTTAAGATGGTGGTGAAGGGCTATCGGCCGTTCCCGCATCCGAGCCCGCCCAAGCGGCCGGTCACAATCAGCCACGGCAACGGCTGATCTCGCGATGGCATACGAATCCGCTGCATCCCATGGCGAGCAATCGGCCGAGACGCGGTTGCAGCCGAGCCTCAAGGCGAGACTTCTTCGCCGAATTGTGCCGGCACCGGAGGCTGGCCGTCTGCGGCTGACGCTTCCTGGCGGTGAAGCTTTGTCGCTGCGCGGCGCGTTGCCGGGGCCTGACGCGGATATCGCGCTGCAAAGCTGGCGTGCTTTGACCCGCATCCTCATGAACGGCGATCACGGCTTTGCCGATTCCTATCTCGACGGCCAATGGTCGACTACAGACCTCGTGGCGCTTTTCGACTTTGTGATGGTCAACGAGGCCGCCTTCGGACGGCGGGCCATCGCCTCGCCGCTGACGCGCCTTCGCAACAGGCTTGCGCATCGACGGCGCGGCAATACGCGTCGCGGCAGCCGGCGCAACATCGCGGCGCATTACGATCTCGGCAACGTCTTCTATCGGCACTGGCTGGACGAGGGGATGAACTATTCATCCGCGCTTTATGCCGGCGGCGAGACGTTGGAGGTTGCGCAACAGGCCAAGCTTGACCGCATTGCTGAGCTCCTGGAGCTGAAACCCGGCCATAGCGTTCTGGAGATCGGCTGCGGCTGGGGGGCGCTGGCGGAGAAGCTAGTGCGCGGGTTCGGCTGCGCGATCCTCGGCATCACGCTGTCGCGCGAACAGCTTGGCTACGCCACGGCACGACTTGCCGAGGAGACGGCTGATGGCCGCGCTGATCTGCGCTTGCTTGACTACCGTGACCTCGAAGGACGCTTCGATCGCATCGCGTCGATTGAGATGGTTGAGGCCGTGGGCGAACGTTACTGGCCGCACTATTTCGACAAGATACGGTCGTCGCTCGCGCCGGGCGGCATTGCCGTGCTGCAGGCCATCACGATTGAGGAGAAACGCTTCGCCGATTATCGCGGCCGGCCCGATTTCATTCAGCGCTATATCTTTCCCGGCGGCATGCTGCCCACCAAAACGCGTCTTGCGCGGCAAGCCGAGAGCAGAGGACTTGCGCTCGTTGAACGCGAGGATTTTGGGATCAGCTACGCCACGACGCTACAGGAATGGCGGCGCCGTTTCCTGAGCGCGTGGCAGCAGATCGAGCCGCTCGGCTTCGACCCGCGCTTTCGCCGGATGTGGGAATATTACCTTGCCTATTGCGAGGCCGGCTTTCGGTCCGGCGCAATCGACGTCAGCCTTTTCAAGTTCAGCCTGCCGCGGCGATCCTAAGCCTTCGCCCACGCGTCGCGCAGGAAGTCGTGGCCAAAGCGGTAGACTTCCTCGCGGGAGAGGAAGAACGGACGCCAGACGCGGGTGGCGGCTGCGAGGTCCGGCAAGGCCTGTCCGAATGCCTCAATCACGAACCAACCGTCATATCCGCCATGCTTAAGCGCCTTCAGCGTAGAGTCCCAAGGCACGTGGCCCTTGCCCGGCGTGCCGCGGTCGTTCTCAGACAGGTGGACGTGATTGATCGCTGACAAGTGGGGGAGGACGATCCCGACCGGATCCTTCTCCTCGATATTGGCGTGAAAGGTGTCGTAGAGCAGCCCGTAATTCGGCGCGTCGACCGCCTTTACCGTTGCGGCTGCATCTTCCACCGTGTTGAGAATGTAGCATTCGAAGCGGTTGAGCGGCTCGATCGACAGCTTGACGTTCTTGCCGCTGGCATAGGCGGAGGCGCGCTTGTGCACGTCGGCGAGATTGGCCTTCTCCGCATCGGTGGGCGGCGAGCCGGAGAACATTCCGAGCGGCTGATGAAACGGCCCGCACAGAACCTCACCGCCGAAAGCGGCGATGCAATCGACCGCCCAGTTGATATGGCTCAGCGCGGCGTCGCGCACCTTGGGGTCGCTGCTCAGGCAATCACGCTCCGCATCCGGCATGACGGTGACGCCGGTTGCGCGCAGACCGTTGTCCTTCAGCACTTTGCCGATCGCCACGTAATCCTCAGGGTCACCGCCGAAGACCGGGATTTCCACGCCGTCATAGCCTGCGGCCTTGAGTGCCTCGATCACCGGGAAGTCGGCCTCCGTGACGGCGGTCGTCCACAGAAGAAGATTGAAGCCGAGCAGCATTTAGACCTCCTCGAGACGGGCTCTCAATGTCGCCGCGCGCCCCGTCAACTGCGCGTTCGCTCAGCGCCACTCAGCCGGGCGCGCCGGCATGATCCAAATTGACGCCGCTGTTGCGGTCAAAGCAATGAAGCTTGTCGGCGTTCCAACTGAATTTCACGTTGCTGTCGATGTCCACGCCGATTTTGGCGGGCACGGTGGCGCGGAAGAGCGTGTCGTCCACGCGCAGCGTCACGATCTTCTCCACGCCGTGATTTTCGACGTCGTGCACGATGGCGTCGGTCGATTCGTCGGGGCCGACGCGGATGTCCTCGGAACGGATGCCGACGGTGACGGGACCGGTATTCGTCGACGCACCGTCATAGGGGAGCTGAAGCCGGCCAGCCATCGCGGCAAGGTGGCCGCCGCTCAGTTCGCCGTCAAGAAGGTTCATGGCCGGCGAGCCGACGAAGCCGGCGACGAAGACATCGCGCGGGCGGTTGTAGATATCGTGCGGCGTGCCGACCTGGACGACACGCCCGTTGTTCAAGACGCCGATCCGGTCGCCCATCGTCATGGCCTCGACCTGGTCGTGCGTGACGAACAGGAACGTCGCGCCGAGCTTCATCTGCAGGTCTTTGAGCTCCGCGCGGAGCGATTCGCGCAGCTTGGCGTCGAGGTTGGACAAAGGCTCGTCCATGAGGAACGCCGTCGGTTCGCGCACGATGGCGCGGCCGATGGAGACGCGCTGCATTTCGCCGCCGGAGAGCTTGTCCGTCTTGCGGTCAAGCAGGTGATCGATCCTGAGCGTATTCGCCGCTTTCCTGACCCGCTCGTCGATGTCGGAGGGGCTGTAATTGCGCACCGGCGATTTCAGGGGAAAGGCGAGGTTCTGGTAGACCGTGTAGCGCGGGTAGAGCGAGTAGTACTGGAAGACCAAGGCGACATCACGCTCCGCTGCACTCCAATCGCCGACATCCTGTCCGCCGATCCAGACGGAGCCGTCCGTCGGCGCCTCAAGTCCTGCGATCAGGCGAAGCGTGGTCGTCTTGCCGGCGCCGGTGGGGCCGAGCAGGACGAAGAACTCCCCGTCGGCGATCGACAGCGACAGGTCGTCGAGCGCCTTGTTGGCGCCGAAGGTCTTGGTGACGCGATCAAGCCTGATCTCGGCCATTATTCGTCGAGCCTCACATGGATGGCGTCGCCGCTGAGCGAGTTGAAGAAGTGGGTCTGGGCAGGATCGATCCGAGCCCACACCATGTCGCCGGGCCGGTCGACAAAGCCGCTGGCGGTGCGGGCGCGCAGGAAGGCGTTGCCGATCTTCAAATCGACGATGTCGTAAGCGCCGAGCGGCTCGATGATGTGCGCCTCCACAGCCACGTGTCCGGCGGTTTTGTTGTGGGCGAGGAGCACGCCTTCGGGGCGGACACCGAGCATCAGGTCGGAATGCGCGCCGCTCAGTTGCGGCTCAATGGCGCTTGGGAAATCAAATGCCACGCCGTCCTGGCCGACGGCCACCTTGGTGGCACCGTCAGCGGATTGCAGGTTGGCGGGCGTGATGTTCATGACCGGGCTGCCGACGAATTGAGCGACGAACAAATTGGCCGGGTTGTCGTAGACCTCCGAGGGCGTGCCGACCTGCTGAAGCACGCCTTCGTTCATGATGGCGATGCGATCGGCGAGCGACATCGCCTCGACCTGGTCATGCGTGACGTAGACCGTGGTCTGGTCGTTCTCCAGATGCAGACGCTTCAGCTCCGTGCGCATCTCTTCGCGCAGCTTGGCGTCGAGCGCGCCGATCGGCTCGTCCATCAGCATCGCCTTTGGACGGCGCACCAAAGCCCGGCCAATCGCCACGCGCTGCATGTCGCCACCCGACAGGGCTGAGGGCCTGCGCGACAGGAGGTCTTCGATCTGCAGGGCTCTGGCGACGGCGCGCACCTTCTCATCGACGCTCGCCTTGCTCTCGCGTGTCGCCCGCAACGGGAATGCGATATTGTCGTAGGCCGTGAGGTGCGGATAGAGTGCGAAGAGCTGAAAGACGAAAGCGATGTCGCGGTCGCCGGCGCGCAAATCCTGCACCGGCTTGCCGTCGATCAGGATGTCGCCGGAATCGATCTCCTCCAGCCCGGCGATGGCGCGCAGCGTCGTCGTCTTGCCGCAGCCGGAGGGGCCGAGCAGAACAACGAATTCCTTGTTCTCAATGGTCAGGTTCAGTTTTCGGATGACGTAATTGTCGCCGAAATATTTCTCGATGTCCTGCAGCTTTATCTCCGCCACATCAATCCTCCTTTGGGTCGGGCTTGATGTGGGAGAAGACGATGAAGCCGACGAGGCCGATCAGCGTGATGGTGACGCTGTAGCGATGCAGGAACAGGCTCCATGGCTGCACGAGCGCGACGATGCCGGCGATCATCACCCATTGTGCGGCGGGCTCCAGATAGCGGGCGCTGAGCTCTTTGAATCCCATGGATCGATCCTTGCCCGGCTATTTGCGGATCGCGCCGAAAGTGACGCCGCGCAGCAGGTGATTGCGCAAGAGGAACGTGAAGATCGCCACCGGCAACAGGAACAGGAAGGTGCCGGCCGCAATCACGGTCCAGTCGACGACGCCGGAACCGATCTGCGAGGGAATGAAGGGCGGCGCCGTCTGTGCGCGGCGATTGGTCAGGATCAGCGCGAAGGCGTACTCGTTCCAGGCGATGATGAAACTGAACACGGCAGTCGCGGCGATGCCGGTGGTCGCCTCCGGCAGGACGATCTTGAAGAACGATTGGAGGCGCGTGTAACCGTCCACCAGCGCCGCTTCTTCGTATTCTTTGGGTATCTCGTCCATGAAGCCCTTCATGAGCCATACCGCGAACGAGAGGTTGAAGGCGGTATAGAGGATGATCAGCCCGACATGCGTGTCGGTCATCCCGAATGTTCGGTACATGAGGAACATCGGTATCGCCACGACGATGGGCGGCAGCATGCGCGTCGACAGAATGAAGAAGAGCAGATCATCCTGTCCGGCGATCCTGAAACGGGAGAAGCCGTAGGCTGTGAAAGTGCCCATGCCGACGGCGAGGATCGTGGAGAGGCCGGCGACGATCAGGCTGTTGATGAAGCGCTTGGGATACTGGCTGGGCAGCACCTCGCCTTTGACGCGGAGCACGCGCTCGCCATTGTCGAACAGGCGCTGCTCCCACCACGGCGCGGCGTCGTAGACCTCCTGGGTCGGCTGCTCCCGCAACTGCACGCGCTTGGTGAACAGCTTGACGAAGGGTGTGACTTCCGGGCTGAAGATCAAAGTCGGCGGCACCGATGTTGCGACGGCACGCGGCTTGAACGCCGTCGTTGCGATCCAGTAGATCGGCGCGAGGAAGATCAGTGTTGAGACGACGATCGCCACAATGGCGACCGGGTGACCGATCCGCTGGGCTCGGGAGCTGACTGCCGCCATCTCAGCGCTCCTTCGCTTTGTTGAGGTATTTTACGTAGACGTTGGTGATCGCCAGCACGACGATCAGCACGATATAAGCGAGCGCCGAGGAGAGGCCGGTGTCCCAGCCCTGGAACGCCATCTGGTAAAGGCGGATCGCAACCGTCTCCACGCTCGCCGTGCTCATGACGAAGGGCAGGTCGAAGGTCTTGAAGGCCTCCATGGTGCGGAAGATCAGCGCGATCATCAGAAGCGGCGACACCAGCGGCAGCGTGATGCGGGTGAAGGTGAACCAGCTCCCCGCGCGGTCGATCTCGGCGGCTTCGTAAAGGTGCTGCGGCACGGCCGAAAGGCCGGCGAGCGCCAGCAACATCACGAACGGCGCCCACATCCAGATGTCGGTGAGGGCCGTGGCGAACAAGGCGTTGGTGGGATGGCTCAGCCATTCGAACTTGCCGATGCCGAGCGCGTAATTGATGGGCCCCCATGAGGGGTCGTAGAGCAGCTTCCAAAAGAGACCGACGACAGCGGGCGAGAGCATCATCGGCAACAGGAGCAGCGTCGTCACGAGTCCCTTGAGCGGAAACGACCGATTGAGCAGAAGCGCCAGACCGAATCCGACGATCATCTGCCCGCCCACCGAGATGATCACGTATTGCGCGGTGATGGTGAAGTTTTCCCAGATGCCGGGGTCGGACAAGAGTTCGCGATAGTTCTGCAGGCCGATGAATTCCGGCGGCTTGTTCAGCGAAGCGCGGAACTCGGTGAACGACAGACCGAGCGAATAAACCAGCGGGAAGATGTTGAAGACGATCAGGAAGATGATCGTGGGAAAGATAAAGGCATTGCGGATGGTCAGATCGCTCCATCCACGAGACGCCGCTCTGGAACGCGGGTCGAGGGTCGCGAGCACTGCCACCGGGTTGCCTCCGAAAATCTATGTGTCGGGACCGGGGATTTCGGTCCCCGGTCCCCGCGTCAAGGCTTTGACGCCGATCAGTTGCCGAGCGTCTTGTTCCAGTCCCCGACCAGCGCGTCGAGCGCTTCCTGGGCCGTGCCCTCACCCGTGGTGATGTAGGGATGCAGGCGATCGTTCATCTGGAACAGCATGTCGGCGAACACCGGAACGGCCCAGAAATCCTTCACGATCTCCATGGAATCGGCGAAGGCCTGGTTGTACGGCGTTGCGGCGATGAATTCCGGCGACGAGAGAACCGCGGCGTGGCAGGTGTAGCCACCGAGCTCCGCCCAGCGCCACTGGACATCCTCGCGGATGAACCATTCCAGGAACTTGAAGGCTTCTTCCTTGTTCTGGCTGTACTCCACGACGGAGATGCCCTGGCCGCCAAGCGCGGCATGGTGATGGCCGTTGGGGCCCGGCGGGTTGGCGAAGTATCCGGTCGCCTCAGCGTGCGGGTTGATCGCCGGGTTGGCGAGTGCCGGGAAGAACGCGAAGTAGTTCATGGCCATCGCCACCAGTCCTTCAGTGAAGGCCTGGTTGTTCTCCAGGAAGAAGGCCTGCGTCCAGTTCGGCGGGGTGAAGCCGTAGAGCTTGCGGTAGGCCTCAAGCGCCTCCACGTTCTGCGGCGAGTTCAGGATGCCGTCGACCTGGCCGGTCTCGTAATTGCCGAGGTCGCCGCCCCAGGTGAAGATCGTCTGCTCCACACCCATGGCCATGGCGTCGTATCCGGTCTGCGTGTAGAGCGCGACGCCGTAGCGGTTCTCGTCCGGCCGATGGAAGAACTCGGCGATGTCGATGAGCTGGTTGAAGCCCTGCGGCACGCCGAGGTCGTAGCCGTACTTCTCCTTGAACGCAGCCATCTCGGCAGGATCCTCGAACCAATCCTTGCGATAGGCCCAGCCATTGGCGTCACCCTCAGCCGGGATCGACCAATATTTGCCGTCATAGAGCGAGTAATATTGGAGCGTGGCCGGGACAAAGGTCTTGTCGACGCCGTTCTCGGTCACGAAATCGGTGAGGTCGACATAGTGCCCGCCGGTTGATGCGGCGCCGAGCCACTGCGAATCGCCGACCACCATGTCGTAGGCGTCGCCACGCGCGTTCAGCTCAGCAAAGGTCTTTGTCTGGAAGTCGGGCCACGGCGTGGTCTCCACGGTCACGACCACACCGGTCTCCTCGGTGTATTCGTTGACCAGTTCCTGCAGATAGTTCGCCGGATCCCATTCGGCCCAGAAGATCGTGAGCTCCTGAGCGCTTGCGGGCATGGCCGCGGCCAAGGATATGCCCGCGGCCGTTACCCAGCCAGTCAGATATCGATGCAACATCATTTCCTCCCTGTTGGAAGTTCGGCTTTTGCTTCGACGCCGTTATCGGGGCGCCGTCTGTCATGGCCGGCAAGCGCCGGTCCATCTCGTCTCTCGGCGTCCGCGCCCCTTCCACGGGTTGCGCCCGGCGCCGAGTCTTGTTGTGCGTCTGCCCCTCAGCCTCTCATCGGTTGGTTCCGTGTGTTTAAAAGCGAGTCGCGGATCAAGGCGCGCGCCGCCCATGTGGGCACGTCCTGGGCGCGACTGCTCTCAATACCGAAAAAATCGTTCATGATCACGAGGGCCTCAACACCGAAAAGCAGCGCCAGGCCTTGGATCAGCCTCTCATATTCGTCCGGCGGCAGCTGGCTTTGCAGGGGCTCCGTCGCTTCGCGCAGGAGGGCGATGCGGTAGCCGCGCTTCAGCGGCGGCTCGTCGCCGAGCGTCCCCGCCTTCTGCTGGGCCCAGTGGTCGAGCGACAGCTTCAGCGCCGCGCGGAATGTCGCCTCAAACTCCGAAATCCGCGGAAACGACGTCTCAAACAGGTCGGCCACCCGTGCTTCTGCGTCATCCAGGTCGGACGACCATTGCAGGATCGGCCCGAGCCCCTCGCCGACCACCGCCTTCACCAGCGCGGACTGGCTGGGAAAATAGCGATAGGCGGTCGCGCGGGAGACCTCCGCGGCTTCCGCGACGTCGCTGACGGAGGGCGTAAAACCACGCTGCATCAATTGGATAGCCGTCTCCAGCATGAGCCGTCGAGTACGCGCGCGCGGACCTTTCTCGGCCGGCTTCGCGGCGGGCTCCCGCTCATCGGCCAGGGAGTCCCGCCGTTGACGTGAGACGCTCATATCATTACGATACTGCCATCTCAGCCGCTTGGCAAGCGGCCATAATAATGACCGGGGGGCGCTCTTTGAGTCGGGTCTATGCCGTTGGAACCGCCGACACCAAGGGCGGGGAGCTAGCCTATCTGGCTGAGCGTATTTCCGCGGCAGGCGCCACGCCTGTGGTCGTTGACGTCGGGACACGACAGGCAACCATTCCCGTCGACATTTCCGCCAAAGACGTCGCGGCTTTCGCGCCGGACGGCGCCGACGCCGTTCTCGGCACTGACGATCGCGGCCGCGCCGTGGCAGCGATGGGCGAGGCGTTCGCCGGGTTCATTCAAAGCCGCGACGACGTCGCTGGATTGATCGGCATCGGCGGCGGTGGCGGCACGTCGATCGTTACTGCAGGCATGCGCGTCCTGCCGATTGGCGTGCCGAAGATGATGGTCTCCACCCTCGCTTCAGGCGATGTCAGTCCGTACGTGGACGTCAGCGATATCGCGATGATGTATTCCGTCACCGATATTGCCGGGCTGAACCGCATCAGCCGCAAGGTGCTGTCCAATGCGGCCTTTGCGATAGCGGGCATGGCGCGCGCGGAGGCGCCCCAGGTTGAGAGCAAGCCGGCCTTGGCGCTCACCATGTTCGGCGTGACAACGCCATGCGTCACACAGGCCGCCGAACGCCTGCAAGATACGTATGACTGCCTGGTGTTCCATGCGACCGGGACCGGCGGGCGCGCCATGGAGAAGCTGGTCGACAGCGGCATGCTGGTGGGTGTCATCGACGCCACCACGACGGAAATCTGCGACCTGCTCTTTGAGGGCGTGCTGAGCGCCGGGCCGGATCGGCTGGGGGCGATCGCACGCACCAACGTGCCCTATGTCGGCTCCGTGGGCGCACTCGACATGGTCAATTTCGGCGCCTTCGACACCGTGCCGGAGAAATTCCGCGGGCGGAATCTTTATCGTCACAACCCGCAGGTCACGCTGATGCGCACAACTGTGGAGGAGAACCGTCAGATGGGCGCGTGGATCGCTGCGCGGCTCAACCGCTGCAGCGGTCCGGTACGCTTTCTGATGCCGGAAGGGGGCGTGTCAGCGATCGACGCGCCGGGCCAGCCGTTCCACGATCCTGAGGCGGACGCCGCCTTGTTCGAGACGCTTGAGGCCGATCTGGAGACGACGGACAATCGGCGCCTGGAGCGGCTGCCCTATCACATCAACGATCCGCAATTCTCCGCCGCGCTGGCGGACAATCTGCGCGCGATCGCCGCCTGAAGGAGCTTCGATGCCGCGCATTGAACGCAAGGCCATCCTTGACCGGCTGCACGACATGGTGGAGCGGCGCGTGCCCATCATCGGCGGCGGCGCGGGAACCGGCCTCTCGGCCAAATGCGAGGAAGCCGGCGGCATCGATCTGATCGTCATCTACAATTCCGGCCGCTACCGGATGGCCGGCCGCGGCTCGGCCGCCGGTTTGCTCGCCTTTGGCAACGCCAATCAGATCGTCAAAGAGATGGCGGTAGAGGTCTTGCCGGTGGTGAACGAGACGCCGGTGCTGGCCGGCGTCAACGGCACGGATCCGTTCGTTCTGATGCCGCAATTCCTGGCGGAACTGAAGGCGATGGGCTTCTCCGGCGTGCAGAACTTCCCGACGATCGGCTTGTTCGACGGGGTCATGCGGGCGAGCTTTGAAGAGACCGGCATGGGCTTCGGCCTGGAGGTCGACATGATCGGCCAGGCGCACGCGCTTGATCTCCTCACCACGCCCTATGTGTTCAATCCGGACGAGGCAGAGGCCATGATGCGCGCCGGCGCGGATATCGTGGTGGCGCATATGGGTGTAACAATCGGCGGTTCGATCGGCGCGACGTCAGCCAAGACGCTGGAAGAAAGCGTCACGGAGGTCGATCGGATCGCAGAAGCGGCGCTCAAGGTCCGGCGCGACGTGATCGTGCTTTGCCACGGCGGACCGATCGCCATGCCCGCCGATGCGGAATTCGTGCTGTCGCGATGCGACAATTGTCACGGCTTCTACGGCGCATCGAGCATGGAGCGCCTGCCGGTGGAAAGCGCGCTCACCGAGCAGACCAGGGCGTTCAAGGCGATCGCCATGAAGGCGCATTGAAGCGGCGGCGATTGAGGAAGCGACAAGAGGCGCGGGAGGACAGGCGATGACCGGCAAGTTCGTGATGGCGAAAGAGACAGAGCCGGAGGTGCTGGATTGGGGTCAGCTCCGCTGGCTGAGCAACCCGCCGTCGACCGGCGCCAAGGCACTCACCGTGATCGACGTGTCGGTCAAGCCCGGCAAGGGGCATGATTTCCATAAGCATCCCGACCAGGAAGAGGTGATCTACATCGTGGCGGGGACGGTGGAGCAATGGGTGGACCGCGAGAAGCGGATATTGGGACCCGGCGATTCAGCTTTCATTCCCGCCGACATGGTGCATGCTTCTTTCAACGTCGGCGACAGTGATGCGAAGATCGTGGCGATCCTCGGCCCCTGTGTCGGGGACGGGGGATACGAGCTGGTCGACGTGGCCGGCGAGGCACCGTGGAAGGATTTGAGGACCTGACGGACCGGCGGGTCTTCGCGGAATGGATGCCCGGATCAGGACCGGGCATGACGACGACAGTGCTGACGCAAGAGCGGGCCGTCTCCGACGGTGACGGTTCAGGAGGACGTGATGGCAAACAATTACCCAAAGCTTCACAACGCCATGTGGCCGGGCGTGGTCGGCAAGGGCGCACCGGATTCTGAGCCCATCATTGCGCTCGACGCGCTGCTTGAGCTGACGGCGAAGGCTGAGGTCAACGGTCAGACATTCGATGGCGTTGATCTGTTCGTCGTCGCCCCGCATTTCGACATCGACAGCGATGCCGACGCGGTGAAGCGCATGGCCGACCACATCGGCGGCTACGGGCTGAAGGTCGGCTCGCTGGTGGCGCCGATCTGGGGCGGCGCGGGCGGCGGCTCCGCCATGGGCTCGGAGGAGGAGCGCAAGACGTTTCTCTCGCAGGTGAGAAAGGCCTGCGCCATCGGCAAGCAATTGCGCGAGCACGGCATTCGCCCCACCGGCGGCGTGCGGATCGATTCCTCCACCAGCGTGGAAGAATGGGACAAGGATCCCGAAGGCGGCACCAAGCTGATCGCCGAGACGTTCAAGGAGGCCGGCAAAATCGCGCAGGAGCACGGCGAGTTCCTCGTGGCGGAAGGCGAGATTTGCTGGGGCGGCATGCATTCCTGGCGCGCGATGGTGAAGCTTCTGGAGATGGTGAACATGCCGGGTGTGGTCGGCTACCAGGCCGACATGGCGCACTCCATGCTCTACACGCTCGGCTATAATGCCGAGCAGGACCGTATTCTGCCCAAAGACTTTGAGTGGTCCGACACGGACGCGCTCGACGCCGCCTGTAAGACGGTCGCCGGTGCGCTCAGGCCGTGGACGCTCGATTTTCACGTGGCGCAGAATGACGGCACGGTGTTCGGCTCCGGCGACCACGAAAAGACCGGCCGGCATTGCCAGGTGAGCGACCCGAACGGGCGGCTCGATATCGCCAAGCATGCCGGCTATTGGCTGCGTGGCAGCGATGGCGCACTGACCAAGACTATGCGCCACATCTGCTGGGACGGCTGCATGTTCCCCAATGAGGTGATGGAACAGCAAAAGACCTGGAACGACATTCTGGGTGCCATGATCAAAGTGCGCGACGCGCACGGATGGAGCGAGTAGGCCGGCCGCGGCCGGATCGCGCCGGGCTATCAGTTCTGACGGACAGGCGCGCAGTAGCGCGCCAGGTGTGAACAGATGGGCGCGCGTCAGCGCCTAAAGTGTGAACGAATAGGCGCGGCCGCGCGCCGGGAGGAGAGACGCGATGGCGAAGACGCCAATCAATATCGGCATGGTCGGCTACGGCTTCATGGGCCGGGCGCATTCCAACGCCTGGCGGCGCGTGCCGAACTTTTTCGATACGGGCTACGAGCCGGTGCTGAAGGCGGTTGCGGCGCGCGATGCAGAAAAGGCCAGGGCCTTCGCCGATCAATGGGGCTATGAATCCGTTGAGACAGACTGGCGCAAGCTGGTCGAACGCGACGACATCGACGCGATCGACATCTGCACGCCCAATGATACGCATGCAGAGATTGCCATCGCTGCGGCCGAAAAGGGCAAGATGATCCTGTGCGAGAAGCCGCTGGCGCGCGACGCCAAGGAGGCGGCGCCGATGGTGGCGGCGGTGGAGAAGGCCGGCGTCGCCAACACGGTCTGGTACAATTACCGGCGCATCCCGGCGGTGACGCTGATCAAGCAGGTCGTGGCATCCGGCAAGCTCGGCAAGATCTTCCACTACCGCGCCAACTTTTTGCAGGATTGGACGATCTCTCCCGACGTGCCGCAGGGCGGGCCTGGCACGTGGCGGCTTGACGCCGCGGCCGCCGGCTCCGGCGTCACCGGCGATCTTCTGGCGCATTGCATCGACACGGCGATCTGGATCAACGGATCGATCGCCTCGCTGACCGCGATGACGGAGACCTTCGTCAAGGAGCGTCAGCACGCGTTGACCGGCAAGACGGAGAAGGTCGGCATCGACGATGCAGCGGCGGTCATTTGCCGCTATGCCAATGGCGCGCTCGGCACATTTGAATCGACCCGCTATGCGCGCGGCCACAAGGCGCTCTACACGCTGGAGGTCAACGGCGAGCACGGCTCCTTCGCGTGGGACCTCCACGACATGAACCGGGTGCAATGGTTCGACCATTCCGTCCCGGGCGAGCTGCGCGGCTGGACCGACATCCATGTCACCGACGGCGAGCATCCCTATCTCGGCAAATGGTGGGTGCCCGGCCTGATCATCGGCTACGAGCATTCCTTCGTGCACCAGGCGGCGGATTTCCTGGAGGGGCTGAAGAGCGATACGCCGACATCGCCGACCTTCCGCGAAGCGCTTGAGACAACGCGCGTCTGCGACGCGATCCTGGAATCGGCGCGCACGCAGAAATGGGTCGGCATCGGGTGAGCGTGCTATCGCGCTTCATTAGAATCGCGGCTGCGCGCGCATGGCTAGCTTGAAGAGCTCCATGACGACGAGCAGCGACAGCGCGATCGGAACAAGCGACAGCCACATCCCGACGGAGATCGGCTGCATCCGAAGCACGTCTGAGAGGCCCGGCGTGAAGGCTGCGCCGATATGCATGAGCTGTGCGCCGATCACGGCCGCAACCACCGGCCAGTTGTTGCTGAAAGGGATGCGCAAGGCGGAGCGCGTTTCTGAGCGGCAGTTGAAGACCTGCACGTTCTCAAACGCCACCATGAGAAAGAGCAGGGCGTTCCGCGCCTCAAACTCACCCCAGCCGGCGGCGATCGCCCAGGCGAAGAAGGCGAAGCTAACGCCGCCCATGGCCATGCCTGATACCGCACTCTGGGAGATCATCAATCGGTCGAAGATCGGCTGGTCCACAGGACGCGGCGGACGGTCGAGCAAGCCTTTCTCGCGCTTTTCGAAGGCGAGGGCGACATCCTGGGTGCCGTTCGTCACGAGGTTCAGCCAAAGAAGCTGCACGGCGGTGAGCGGCAAGGGATAGCCGGTGAGGAGCGCCAGCACGAAAATGACGACCTCCGCAGCACCCGTGCTGATCAAGAGATAGATAACCTTGCGGATGTTGGCGTAGGCAGCGCGACCTTCCTGGATGCCGGCGACGACAGAGGCGAAATTGTCGTCGGCGAGCACGAGGTCGGCGGCGTCGCGCGCCACGTCGGTGCCGCCGGCGCCCATGGCGACGCCGAGATCTGCGCGGGCGAGCGCCGGGGCGTCATTCACGCCGTCACCGGTCATGGCGACGATGTTGCCGGCCGATTGCAACGCCTCGACGATGTCGACCTTCTGCGTGGGCTCCACGCGGGCGAGGACATGCGCCTTGGCGAGACGCGCATCGCGTTCGGCCGATTCCGGCAGCGCGGTCATCTCATCGCCGGTGACGACCTCGCTCATGTCCTCCGCAAGCCCGAGCTCACGGGCAATCGCGAGTGCGGTAACCGGATGGTCGCCGGTGACCATGCGCACCGAAACGCCGGCGCGGCGGCAATCGGCGACGGCGTCGCGTGCCTCCGGCCGAAGTGGATCGATGAAGCCGATCAGGCCGAGAAGCGTCATGCCGGCGAGCTGGGCTTCGATGTCGGAGGAGGCGGACGGACCTTCCCAGGTCACCGTCTTGGCGGCGATGGCGATCACCCGCAGCCCGCTTCGCGCCATGTGCTCGGCTGCCTGGCCGGCTTCGGCATCGGCATTGACGCAGAGCGGCAGAAGCTTCTCCGGCGCGCCCTTGGCGTGCAGCGTGGTGCCGGCGGGGGGTGTGTTAAGCGTCGCGGCGAAGCGGCGCTCCGCGGCGAAGGGGATTTCGCCGATCCGCTCCGCTTCCTCTCGCAGCTTGGGGGCGTCGAGGCCCGTCTTCAGAGCGAGCACCAGAAGCGCGACCTCCAGCGCGTCGCCGCTATAATCGCCGTCCGCTGGGTCGTAAGCGGCGTCGTTGCAGAGCGCTCCGGTCATCGCCACGGCGCGCGCTGCTTCGGCCGCCGTTTCGTCCGGCGCGTCCGGCGCGAAGGACAGGTCGCCGGCGGGGGCAAAACCCTCACCGCCGATATCGGCGAAGCCGAATCTCGGCAGCCACATGCGCTTCGCGGTGAGCGCATTGGCGGTGAGCGTGCCGGTCTTGTCGCTGGCAACGACCGTGCATGAGCCGAGCCCTTCCACGGCCGGCAGGTGGCGCACTACGACGTTGCGCCGTGCCATGCGGCCGGTGGCGATGGCGAGCGCCACCGTCACGGCGACCGGCAGTCCCTCCGGGACGGCCGCGACCGCCAAAGCCACGGCAAGGAAGAACGTGTCGCGGAGCGTTGCGCCGCCGAGAAGCTGGATGGCCGCCAGAATGGCGATGACGACCAGCACGACGATGCCGAGATTGCGGCTGAAACGCTGCAGGCGCCGCGTCAGCGGCGGCGGCGCGTCCTCTCCCGAAAGAGCGTCTGCAATGCGGCCGATCTCCGTCGTCGCCCCGGTCGCCACGACGAAACCCTCCGCGCGGCCGGTCTGCACCGTGGAGCCGGCAAAAAGCATCGTCGGGCGATCGCCCAGCGGTGCTGCGTCCTCAACGCTCTGCCGCGCCGACTTCTCCACGGCATAGGACTCGCCCGTCAGTGTCGATTCGTCGGTTCTGAGATCGAAGGATTGGGTGAGGCGAAGATCAGCCGGGATGCGATCGCCCGCTTCCAGGCGCATGGAATCGCCGGGCACCAATTCGGTGCTCTCAACAACTTGCACCGTCCCGTCGCGCATCACACGGGCCGTGGCGCGTATGGAGGAGCGCAGCGCGGCGGTGCTCTTTTCTGCGCGCCATTCCTGCGTCCCGCCGATCGCGGAATTCAGAAGAAGCACGGCGCCGACAAACAGCGCGTCGGCGAACTCACCGAGCGCAACGGCGGCCGCGGCGGCGGCAAGCAGCAGATAGATCAACGGGCTGGCGAATTGTGCCAGATAGACCAGAACGAACGATCGGCGCGGCGGTTCGGGAAGGCGGTTCGGACCAAACCGGCGAAGCCGCGCCTCCGCTTCAGCCGATGTCAGTCCGGACGATGCGCTGCCAAGTGCTGCTGCCGTCTCATCAGCGGAGAGGGCGTGCCAAACTGGCCGTCGCGACCGATCGGCGATGGCTTGGATTGCCTTGTCCATGAGACCCGCATCGTCAGTTGGACAATAGGAGCGGCAGCGGAACTTTCTGCAGCATGGTGCGCGATACGCCGCCGAGCAAGCGCTCGCGCAGGCGCGAGTGCCCGTAGCACCCCATGACGAGCAGCGTCGCACCGAATTGCGTCGCCTGTTCGTTCAACGCTTCGGCCACGCTCTTTTGCGTGCTGTCGGCGCTCGCCGTCTCCACGGCGACACCGTGACGTGACAAGGTGACGGCGATGTCGTCGCCGGGTGTGAACTGGCGCACCGGATCCTCCGGGCTTCCGGTGACGGACACGATCTTCACCGCCTCTGCGTGCGCCAGCAGCGGCAGGGCATCGAACGCGGCGCGAGCCGCCTCGCGTCCGCCATCCCAAGCGACGAGCACGCGCGCGCTCAGCGAGTCCCCCGACCATTGCTCCGGTAACGCGATCACCGGCCGGCCGGCGGCGAAGACGATTTCTTCCAGGATATGTCGTCCGATCGACGCTTCGGCAGGAAGCTGCGGGGTGAGGACGATATCGGCGGCGCGCGCCATGCCGCCGGCATGCGGCGAGACGATGTTGTCGGGCGATCTGACGGCGCGCCACTCTGCGGCGACGCCGGCCCGCTGGCAGACATCGTTGAACACCGCCTCGGCTTTCTCGCGCTCCTGTTCGGCGGCGGCGATCTGCGCCTCGATGTAGCTCGCCAGCGCGAGGTCGGACGCGAGGCCATACGTGATCGCCAGCGGCGTGACGTGCAGGCCGACGAGCCTGGCGTTGTCGGCGAGCGGCAGCGCCTGAAATCCGGCGATTGCGCTCGTTACAGCTTCCGCGGCGGGAATGACGGCGAATACCGTCTTCATGGCTGCTACTCGGCTTGGCTGGTGAACAATGATGCGAGCTTCAGATTCGGGACATTGGCGTCACGCTCAAACGCCGACATAGTTGGGCACGATCGTCAAATGATCGTCGACCTGGCGGACACCCGGAACGGTCTCAGCGGCAATATGCGCGGCGCGGCGTTCCGCATCGGAGCGGACGCCGCCCCAGAGGTGTACGATCCCGTCGGACACGGTGATGTTCATCAGCCAGTCCCGCACACCGGCCTCCTCGCGCAATCGTTTGGCAACGGCGGCGCGGATCGCTTCGTCCCCCGGCGCGGTCGTGCGTTCAAGCTTGGCGGTGGCCAGTCCACGCAGAAGGTCGGCGCGGCTGACGATCCCAAGCACCTTTCCGCCCTCCACGACCGGCACACGCTTGATCCGCTTCTCTTCAAGAAGTGCCGCGATCTCGGCGATGGGCGTGTCTTCATGAACGGTGATCGGCTTCTTGGTCATCACGTCACCCGCATGGATGGCGTGGCTCTTGACGTATTCGCGCGCGCGCTCCTCCGGGGAGGCGATCAAATCAAGCCACCAGGAATGCTTGCGCTCCGTTCCGGTCTCCGAACGCCTGAGGAGGTCGCCTTCGCTGACAATGCCGATGAGCTTGCCGCCGTCGTCGGTGACCGGCACGGCGCTGATCCTGTGGCTCAGCATGATCTGTGCCACGTCCCTGATCGTCGTATTTGACCGCACAGTGATCACATCGGTCGTCATGAGTTCTTTGGCGAGCATCTGTTGGTCCCTCCGCGGACCCGCTTTGTCCGTTCTCGTGCGCATGCAATCCCTCCGCGCCGTACCGGCCTTGATGCAGATCAACAGGCCCGTCGTCGTCGGGCGCCGGCCGCTCGCGGGCAATACGGCAGCGGCGTGGGGCCATGCGTCCGCCCGATGAGCCGGGCAGCGCTCCGGCAGCAATGCGGACTTGCTTTTGCGCAACATTGACGCGCTGTCATGGGGCCGCTTGATTTGCATCAAGGTTTGGGGCTACGGCGCTGCACTATCCGGCCTTTGGTGCCGCCGCCGCGGCACGATTTTGATTGGGGGTTTGCCATGGCAATGGCACAAGCCGGCATTCTGCTTCTCATCGCGGTCATCGCCGTCTTGGCGTCGGCCAAGGCGCATGATGCGCAGTTTGCCATCCATATGGGATTGATCGCGGCGATCGCGATGGGCACGGCGATCTGGCGCCTGCGCACGATGAGCGTATCGGCAAAGGCGGCCGTCGCAGCGCCGACCGGCTATATGGACGGGGTGGTGCGCTATGGCGCAGTCGCCACGATGTTCTGGGGGATCGCCGGCTTTCTCGTCGGTGTGATCATCGCCCTTCAGCTGGCGTTCCCGGACCTCAATGTGGAGCCCTATCTCAACTTCAACCGTCTGCGGCCGCTACATACGTCGGCGGTGATCTTCGCGTTCGGCGGCAACGCGCTTCTATGCACGTCGTTCTACGTGGTTCAGCGCACCTGCGGCGCGCGGCTCTTTGGCGGCGGGCTCGCCTGGTTCGTTTTCTGGGGCTACCAGCTTTTCATCGTGCTCGCGGCGACCGGCTACCTCCTGGGCGTCACCCAGTCGAAGGAATATGCCGAGCCGGAATGGTATATCGATCTGTGGCTGACCGTCGTCTGGGTCGCCTATCTGATCGTGTTCATGGGCACGCTGGTGAAGCGCAAAGAGCCGCATATCTATGTGGCCAACTGGTTCTTCCTCTCCTTTATCGTCACCATCGCCATGCTGCATGTGGTGAACAATCTGGCGGTTCCGGTGTCGTTCCTCGGCGCCAAGAGCTACCCGATCTTCGCCGGCGTGCAGGACGCGCTGACGCAATGGTGGTACGGGCACAATGCGGTGGGCTTCTTCCTGACCGCCGGCTTCCTGGGAATGATGTATTATTTCGTTCCCAAGCAGGCGGAGCGGCCGGTCTATTCGTACCGCCTCTCCGTTGTGCATTTCTGGTCGCTGATCTTCCTCTACATCTGGGCGGGCCCGCACCATCTGCACTACACGGCGCTGCCGGACTGGGCGCAGACGCTTGGCATGGTCTTCTCCATCATGCTGTGGATGCCGTCCTGGGGCGGCATGATCAACGGCCTGATGAC
>JANQKG010000040.1 GCA_028281235.1 Afifellaceae bacterium
CGTTTTCGCGTAAGGTTGAATCGCTCCAACGCTCTATCTCTTTGTTGGAGCAAGATCTTATCCGAAAAGTGGTGTCCACTTTTCGGGATCGTGCTCTAGGCCGGTACGGCGAGCGCGTGCTTCTTGCGGCCGAGCGACAGCTTGACGACGCCGTCGGAATTGACATCGTCCAATGTCACGGTGCGGTGCGGATCGCCGATCGGCTGATCGTTGATGCGGATGGCGTTGTTTGCGATTGCGCGGCGCACCTCCCCATTTGAGCCGGCGAGACCCGCGCGCACAAAAAGCGCCGGTACACCCAGGCCGTTCACAAGCTCCGCGCGCGGCACGTCGATGGAGGGCAGCGCTTCGCCGGTGCGCCCTTCCTCGAATGTGCGACGCGCTGTCTCCGAGGCGTCCTCCGCCGCGCTCTTGCCGTGCAGCAATGCGGTCGCTTCCGTCGCCAGCACCTTTTTGGCTTCGTTGATCTCAGCACCTTCCAGACGTTCCAGCCGAGCGATCTCGTCCAGCGGAAGCTCGGTGAAGAGCTTGAGGAAGCGGCCGACATCGGCGTCCTCGCAATTGCGCCAATATTGCCAATATTCGTAGGGCGAAAGCTGTTCGGCATTTAGCCAGACGGCGCCTTGCGCGGTCTTACCCATCTTGGCGCCGGAAGACGTGGCGAGCAGCGGACAGGTCAGCGCGTAGAGCTGATCGGTGCCCATGCGGCGGCCGAGGTCAATGCCGTTGACGATGTTGCCCCATTGATCTGAGCCGCCCATTTGCAGCACGCAGCCGGTGCGCTTGTGCAGCTCCACGAAGTCGTAGGCCTGGAGGATCATGTAATTGAACTCCAGGAAGGACAGTTCGTGCTCGCGCTCAAGCCGCAGCTTGACGGAATCGAAGCTCAGCATCCGGTTGACCGAGAAGTGCCGCCCCACGTCGCGAAGAAAATCGACATAATTGAGCGGCGCGAGCCATTCCGCATTGTCCGGCATCAGCGCGGCGTTGGACGCATCGAAATCGATGAAGCGGGCGAAGACCGATTTGAGGCTCTCCTTATTGGCCTCAATGTCCTCCACGCTCAGGATGCGGCGCGTCTCGTCCTTGCCGGAGGGATCGCCGACCCGGGTCGTGCCGCCGCCCATCAGCGCGATCGGAACATGCTCGCCGGTCTTCTGCAGCCACCGCAGCATCATGATGGAGAGCAGGTGCCCGACATGCAGCGACGGGCCGGTGCAGTCGTAGCCGACATAGGCCGTGACCGGCCCCTTGGTCAGCAGGTCATCCAGACCCTCAGGGTTGGAGCATTGATGGATGTATCCGCGTTCGCTGAGGATGCGCAGGAAATCGGAGCGGAAGCTGGTCATTGCTTGAGGTTGGGTGCTTGAGATTTGGACTGGCCGCTGCCAGGGTCCGGCGCTCTTAACATGGGTTACGGCGGGACACGAGGCTTCCAAGCGTGGCGGGCAATCGAACGGCGATCGGCCTCATGAGCGGCACTTCGCTCGATGGAGTCGACGTCGCGCTGATCAGAACGGACGGCGAGCGCATCGCGGAGCTTGGCGCGGCGCGGACCTATCCTTATCGCGAGGCCGATCGCGTGGTTCTGCGGCAGGCGTCGAAAGATGCCCTTGCTCTGAAGGATCGCAGCGCGCGCCCAGGCGCTCTCCAAGAGGCTGAGGTGCTGGTCACGCGCCGCCACGCGGAAGCAGCGGAGGCGTTCCTTCGTGAAGAGGGGCTGAGGGCGGCCGAGATCGACCTGGTCGGTTTTCACGGGCAGACGGTCTTTCATGATCCGGCCAAGCAGTTGACCGTCCAGATCGGCGATGGCCAGGCGCTTGCGACGCAGCTCGCCATTCCTGTTGCTTGGGACATGCGCGCCGACGATGTCGCGGCCGGCGGCCAGGGCGCACCGCTTGCGCCGGCGTTCCATGAAGCGCTCGCCGAGATGGCCGGTCTCACCAGGCCGGTCGTGTTCCTGAACCTCGGCGGGGTCGCCAACGTCACCTATGTCGGCGCGGCGGGCGAGCCTCTGGCCTTCGATACCGGGCCGGGCAACGGCCTCCTCGACGATTGGACGCTGGAGCGTACCGGAGAGCCCTTCGACATCGATGGCCGGTTGGCGCAAAGCGGGACAGCCGACGAAGCCATTTTGAACGCGCTCCTTGCGCATCCTTACTTTGCACAGCCGCCGCCCAAATCGTTGGATCGCAACGCCTTCTCAGTATCGGAGTTGTCGGGGCTCTGTGACGCCGATGGTGCAGCCACCTTGTTGCGCTTTTCTGCGCTCGCGGTGAGGGCCGCGATCGCGCATCTGCCTGAGGCGCCGCTGGCCTGGTATGCGTCGGGCGGCGGCCGTCACAACAAGGCGCTTATGGGGGCGCTGCGGGAGGTTCTTGCCGGCGCGCCGCTCTCCATGCTGGAGGCGCTCGGCTTCGACGGCGATGCGACGGAAGCGCAGGCTTTTGCGTTCCTCGCCGTCCGTGCCTTTGACGGAAAGCCCTTGACGTTTCCGTTAACGACCGGCGTTGCGAAGCCACTGACCGGCGGCCGCATCAGCCGACCGGCCAAAACTGGTTAACCCTTAACCTCCAATCAAGCTTTCTCCCTGAATCTGCTGTCCTTCTTCTTCCAAATGGATGGGGCGACAGTTGATGGGCCGCGACGCTCCGAGTGACTCACAGAACGGGTCCGGCCGCGAATCCCGCTTGAAGCTCGTCCTGTTGGCGGTGACGCTTTTTCTGGTCGCCGGCTATGCGCTGTGGGTGACCAATCTGGGGGGCACGATCCTGTCGCTGGCGGGGCAGGTGTTTGGCAGCCTGCCAATCATGCAGCTGGCGATGGGCGGCGCGGCGCTTGCCATCATTGCATCGGCTGTCCTCTTCGTGCGTCGGCGCTGGGCTGCCAGGCCAAAAAGCGCCGTGGTCGAAGTGACGGGCGGGTCCGGCGGGCTGAACGGTCGCGCTGCGTTTCTGAAGACGCTTGCGACGCGGATCGATGCGCATGGCAAATCGGGCCGGCAACTTGCGCTCCATCTGATCGACATTGACGGTTTCCGCACCGTCAATGATCTGCTTGGCGAGGAAGAGGGCGACGCCTTCCTGCGGCTGGTCGCGGAGCGGCTTCTGGTTCTCGTCAATCACGCCGACCGCCTGGCGCGGATCGGCGACGACGAGTTCGCCATCATCCAGCCTGAGGTCGGCGGGGCGCGTCACGCGGAAATCTATGTGCGCCGTATCCAGGAGACGCTCAAGGACGTCTGTGCGCAGCTCCCCCGCCATGCGCGGCCAAGCGCCAGCATAGGCATCGCGGTGTACCCCGAGCATGGCGACGATGCGGGCAAGCTGGTCCACACCGCGTCATTGGCCCAGCACGCCGCCAAGCGCGCCGGCGGCGATACGTTCCAGGTCTATTCGCGCGGCATGGACATTGCGGTCGATACGCGTCGGGAGACGGAGACGGCCATCAGCGACGGCCTGCAAAAGGGCTGGTTCGCGCTTCACTATCAGCCGCAATACGACCTCATCACACGGCGGCTCACGGGATTTGAGGCGCTGGTGCGCATGAACCACCCGGAGCGCGGCGAGCTCCCGCCCGGCGATTTCCTGCCGGTTGCCGACGAAAGCGGGCTCATTCAGCCGCTCGGCGAGTGGATCATCAAGGATGCGTTCGCCACCGCGTCCAATTGGCCAAAGCACACGACCTTGGCGCTCAATGTCTCAGTCGCGCAGCTCCGTCACGGCGACATCGCCGGGTCGATCATCAGCATGCTCTCCAGTTCAGGCTTTGACGGCAAGCGGCTTCGCGTCGAGGTCCCTGAGGCGGCGCTGGTGGATTGGTCGAGCGCTGTCGCCGATCAGCTTCGGCGGCTGAAGACTCGTGGTGTCACCGTCGTGGTCGACGGCTTCGGCCTGGAGAACTCACGGCTCAAGTCACTGTCGCGAGACGTCTGTGACGCCGTCAAGATCCACCAATCCTTACTGCAAACCGTCGGCGCCGACAAAGAGGCGGAAGCTCTGGCGCGCGGCCTGATCGGCACGGCAAAGGCATTTGGCCTCGACGTTCACGCGCAGGGCGTGGAGCATGTCGAGCAGGCGCATTTCCTGATCGCCAATGACTGTCACAAGGTGCAGGGCTTCCTGTTCGGACGTCCCGCTCCTGTTGAAGATCTGGCGGCAATCATCGCAAAGGACACGCGCAAGGCGTCCGATGCCGGTCAGGGGTCCGCGCGGGCGTCGCGGTCGGCCGCCTGAGCTATTCCTACTCCGCCTCGATTGCCGCCAGGCGCATGTCGAGGTAGTTGGCGCAGTTCTCCACCAGCTCGTCGACCGAACCTTCAAAAAAGTGGTTCGCGCCGGGCACCAGCGCGTGATCGATGGTGATGCCCTTCTGGGTCTTCAGCTTGTCGACCAAGCCCTGAACCGATTCCGGCTGCGTGACCTTGTCCATCTCGCCGTTGATGATCAGGCCGGAGGACGGGCAGGGGGCAAGAAACGAGAAATCGTAGAGGTTGGGCTGCGGTGCGATCGACATGAAGCCCTCAACCTCAGGTCGCCGCATAAGAAGCTGCATGCCGATCCACGCGCCAAAAGAGAAGCCGGCGATCCATACGCCCCGCGAATCGGGGTGAAGCGTCTGAATCCAATCAAGTGCCGCGGCTGCATCCGCCAGCTCGCCTACGCCGTGATCGAAATAGCCCTGGCTGCGCCCGACGCCGCGGAAATTGAAGCGCAGGCAAGTGAAGTCGCGCTCCTGGAACATGTAGAACAACCGGTAGACGATCTGGTTGTTCATCGTGCCGCCGAAGCGGGGGTGGGGGTGCAGCACCAGGGCAATTGGTGCGGTTTTGGTCTTTGAAGGCTGGTAGCGCCCTTCCAGTCGTCCATCGGGTCCGGTGAAGATCACTTCCGGCATAAAGGGCGTGCTCCATGTCTCTTCGGACAGCCGCGTGCTTTATGTTGACACGCAGGCTCCACATTTCTAGAACCAGTTTGGAACTTTTCAAAACTAGCGGTTCGTGCCGGGTTCGGCAGGGCGCGTATGTAAACACCAAAGGCTTGTCCGGTTTCAAGGATTACGTCTCCGAGGGCGTGGAATGCTGCAGCGCACCTATCTGGACGCCAATGCCGGAGCGCCGCTTCTGCCGGAAGCGCGTGACGCGGCTGTCGCGGTGTTGCAGGGGACGGCGAACGCATCCTCGGTGCATACGGAGGGGCGGAGTGCGCACGCCGCGCTGGAGACGGCGCGCGCTGCGGTTGCCGCTTCCGTCGGCGGAGCGGCTGAGAATGTGATCTTTACGAGCAGCGCCACGGAGGCGGCCGCGCTTGCTCTGACGCCGCGGATCTATTCCGATGGCTCGCTGGCTCCGGCCGGGCGTCTTTATGTCGGCGCAACGGAGCACCCCTGCGTTCTTGCCGGCGGCCGCTTTCCGCAATCGAAGATTACCGTCCTGCCGGTCGAGCCGTCGGGGCGCATCGATTTGGGTGCGTTGGAAGAGGCTCTGGCCGCGCATGACGAGAGCGACGGGGCGCCCTATGTCGCGCTGATGCTCGCCAACAACGAGACCGGCATCGTCCATCGTGTCGCGGAAGCGGCACAGCTCGTGAAGTCGCATGGTGGCTATATGTTCTGCGATGCCGTGCAGGCCTTGGGTCGCATCGCGGTTGATATCACGGTGCTTGGCGTCGACTTTCTGGCATTGTCGGCACACAAGATCGGCGGCCCGCAGGGCGCCGGTGCGCTTGTCTTGGCTGACGAAGCGGTCCATCCCGAGCCGCTTCTGACGGGAGGCGGGCAGGAGCGGCGCCGGCGCGCCGGCACCGAGAACGTCGCCGCAATTGCCGGGTTCGGCGTTGCGGCGCGCGCGGCGCGCTACCATCTCCAAGACGTGGGTCGCATCGCGTCCCTGCGTGAGAAACTGGAGCAGGAGTTGCGCACGGCGTCGCCGGAGGTGGTGATCTTCGGGGCGGATGCAGACAGGCTGCCGAACACCACTTTGTTTGCGTTGCCGGGCCTGGCGGCTGAAACCGCAATCATCGCCTTCGATCTGAAGGGGGTCGCGGTCTCTGCCGGTTCGGCCTGCTCGTCGGGCAAGGTCGGCAAGAGCCACGTGCTGGAGGCCATGGGCGTGCCCGATGCGCTTGCGCATGGCGGTATTCGGGTGAGCCTGACCGACACGTCGCGCGATGCCGACGTGGACACATTCATTGCCGCATGGCGCGCCATTCACGACCGCGCGCACCGCATGGACGCGGCCTGAGACCAAGAGCGAGGAGAGCACATGCCCGCCGTTCAAGAGACCATCGAACAGGTCAAGGCGATTGATGTCGACAAGTACAAGTACGGCTTCATCACCGACATTGAATCCGACCTCGCCCCGAAAGGCCTGAACGAGGATATCGTTCGTTTTATCTCCGCCAAGAAGAACGAGCCGGAATGGCTGACGGAATGGCGCCTGAAGGCCTTTGCCCGCTGGACCAGCATGTCGGAGCCGAGCTGGTCGCGCGTCAAATATCCCAAGATCGACTATCAGGACCTGCATTATTACGCCGCGCCCAAGCGCAAGGAGTTGGCGAGCCTTGATGAGGTGGATCCGGAGATTCTCGCGACCTACGAGAAGCTCGGCATTCCGCTTCGCGAGCAGGAGATTCTCGCCGGCGTGAAGCCCTCCACAAACGGCGACGGCGCGCAGGACGGCAACCAATACGCCTCCGGCAAGGTGGCGGTCGATGCGGTGTTCGATTCCGTCTCGGTGGTGACCACGTTCAAGGAGGAGCTGAAGAAGGCCGGCGTGATCTTCATGCCGATCTCCGAAGCGGTGCGTGAATATCCTGAGCTCGTGCAGAAATATCTCGGCACCGTCGTTCCCATCACCGACAATTACTTCGCCACGCTCAACTCGGCGGTCTTCACCGACGGCTCCTTCGTCTACATCCCCAAGGGCGTGCGCTGTCCAATGGAGCTCTCCACCTATTTCCGCATCAACGAAGAGAAGACCGGGCAATTCGAGCGCACGCTGATCATCGCCGATGAGGGCTCCTATGTGAGCTACCTGGAAGGCTGCACGGCGCCGATGCGCGATGAAAACCAGCTGCATGCCGCGGTCGTGGAGCTGATCGCGCTCGACGACGCGGAGATCAAATATTCCACGGTGCAGAACTGGTATCCCGGCGACAGCGAGGGGAAGGGCGGCATCTATAATTTCGTCACCAAGCGTGGCGATTGCCGCGGCAAGAACTCCAAGATCTCCTGGACGCAGGTGGAGACGGGCTCGGCCATCACCTGGAAGTATCCCTCCTGCATCCTGCGGGGCGACGGCTCGCGCGGCGAATTCTATTCCATCGCCATCTCAAACGGCTATCAGCAGGTCGATTCCGGCACAAAGATGGTCCATCTCGGCAAGAACACGTCGAGCCGCATCATCTCCAAGGGCATCGCCGCGGGCCATTCCGACAACACCTATCGCGGGCTCGTCTCCGCGCATCGCAAGGCGACCGGGGCCCGCAATTTCACCTGTTGCGACTCGCTCCTGATCGGCAATAAGTGCGGCGCGCACACGGTGCCTTACATTGAAGCGAAAAACGCCTCGGCAGTGTTTGAGCACGAGGCGACGACGTCGAAGATCTCCGGCGACCAGCTCTTCTATTGCACGCAGCGCGGCATGGACGAGGAGGAGGCGACGGCGCTGATCGTCAACGGCTTCGTGCGCGACGTGCTGCAGCAGCTTCCGATGGAATTCATGGCGGAGACGCAGAAGCTGATCGGCATCTCGCTGGAGGGGAGTGTGGGGTGATGGCTGACGCCCCGGCAAAGCCCGTCATCAATCTCGACGACGTGCCGTTGCGCGACAACGGTCACGGCGAGGCGTTTCAGGCGAAGATCGGCAGCTTCGGTCACATGATCGGCTCCACCGGCATCGGCTGCATGCTGCATGTCGTGGAGCCGGGCAAGAAGGCGTTTCCGTTTCATGCGCACCACGCCATCCACGAGCTGTTCGTGATCCTTGAAGGCGAGGGTGAGTATCGGCTTGGCGACCAGACCCATAAAGTCCGCGCCAATGACGTTCTGGCGGCGCCCACCGGCGGCCCGGAATCGGCGCACCAGATCATCAACACTGGGGACAAGCCGCTGAAATATCTGGGGATTTCCACCAGTGTCGGCACCGAGGTCGTGGAATATCCCGATTCCAACAAGTTCGCCGTTCTATCGCGCTTCGACTGGAGCAATCCGGGCGCCGGTGGCGTGCGGTTCGTCGGCCGCACCGACGCCTCGCTCGACTATTGGGACGGCGAGGACGGCTAGGGCGCTTCGATGGGCAAGTTTCGCGATGGGTGGAATGAGGCGCGCACTGCGGCGGAGGCGGCGGAAGCTGAGAAGCAGCGGCGTCTTGAGCGGATCGCAACGGCGCTGAATGCGCTTTCCGATGCGCTTTCGGCCGATAGCGCGGCACTCGCGGAGCAGAAGCTGACGCTGAAGATGGAGCACGGGTCGTTACTGCTGAAGCGATTGGTGGAGCCGCTGGCCGGTGTCACGTTCGACCCGGACTCACGCTCCTACAAGATACACAAATATGCCGTTACCGACGGCTCGAACGAGGATGAGGCCAAGGACGTCGACGAATGCGCCGCCAAGCTCGGTGCGTACGCCTATTCCGTGAAACTGAAGCCAACAGAGACCTAAGCTGCCGACACCTATGCTGATGATCGGGGCGTAATCACAAATGGATGGATGATGCTTGAAATCAAGAACCTGCATGTCGAAGTCGACGGCCAGAAGATCCTGAACGGAATCGACCTCACCGTGAAAGCCGGCGAGGTGCATGCGATCATGGGGCCGAACGGCTCCGGCAAATCGACGCTCTCCTACGTGCTTGCCGGCAAGGACGAGTATGAAGTCACCGAGGGTTCGATCCTCTATAATGGCGAAGACCTGTTGGAGATGGAGCCGGACGAACGCGCCGTGGCGGGCGTCTTTCTTGCGTTCCAATATCCCGTCGAGATTCCAGGCGTCGGCACCATGTCGTTCCTTCGGACGGCGCTCAACGCGCAGCGCAAAGCGCGCGAAGAAGCGGAGCTGACGACGCCGGAATTCATGAAGCTGGTGCGCGAAACCGCCAGCAAGCTTCAGATCACTCAGGACATGCTGAAGCGACCACTTAATGTCGGCTTCTCCGGTGGCGAAAAGAAGCGCAACGAGATCCTGCAGCTTGCGCTTCTTGAGCCGAAGCTCTGCGTGATGGACGAGACGGATTCCGGCTTGGACATCGACGCGCTCAGGGTCGTCTCCGATGGCGTCAACGCTTTGCGCGGGCCGGACAGGTCCTTCATCGTCGTCACGCACTACCAGCGGCTTCTCAATCACATCGTGCCGGACGTCGTGCATGTGATGTCCAAGGGACGCATTGCGCGCTCCGGCGGCAAGGAGCTGGCGCTGGAGCTGGAGGAACACGGTTACGCCGACTATGTCGGCGAGGCGGCGTGAACGGCATGACGGAACAACCGACCCAGATGCGTACGACTGCGGAAGAAGCACTGGCAGCGCATTTTGCCGCTTTGCCCGCCGATGACGCCATGCGCTCTCAGCGTGTTGCGGCCTTTGATGCTTTTGCCGCGCGCGGGCTGCCAAGTCGCCGCGTGGAGGAGTGGAAATACACCGACCTCCGTGCGCTCATGCGCGACGCGCCACCGCCGGCCAAGCCGGCCTCCCCGGAGGCAGCGCAGGGCGCGCGCGACCGTGCCGAAGTCTTCGCTCAGATCGACCGGGCGCGGATCGTCTTCGTCAACGGCTATTTCGTGCCGACACTTTCGGATCTGAGCGGCCTGGAAGAGGATATCGAGTTCGCCTCGCTGGGCCGCTTCCTGGCCGATGGCGGTGCCATCCTCGACCGCTCTCTCGACCCGGCGGAGGCGCCTGCCTTTGCGCTCAACGGTGCATTTGTCACCGATGGGGCGGTGATCAAGGTGCGCGACGGCGCCAAGCTGGCGCGGCCGCTGGAACTGGTGGGCGTCTATGCTGGTGATGAGCCGGCACTGGTGACGCTGCGCCATCAGATCACGATCGGTGATGGGGCGGAGGCGACGATTTTGCATACGCTCTGCGGGCCGGACGGCGTGGCTTATCAAACCAACGTCGTCAGCGAGGTGCAGGTCAATGAGGGCGCGCGCCTCAACTGGGTCACCGCTCAAGAGCACGGCGACGAGGCGATCAACCTGTCGATGCTCATTCCGCGGCTCGCCGGCAACGTCCGGTTTGATCCGTTCTTCTTCAATGTCGGCGCGCGCGTGGCGCGCAACGAAATCCACGTGAGTTTCGAAGCGGAGCATTCGATGATGGGATTGCGCGGTGCCACGCTCGCGCGGCGCAATCAGCACATGGATACGACGCTTGTCGCAACACACATTGCTCCGCATTGCGGTGGCGAAGAGTTCTTCAAATCTGCGATCGATGACGACGCGCAAGGCGTGTTCCAAGGCAAGATCATCGTGCAGCCGGAAGCGCAGAAGACCGACTCAAAGATGATGAGCCGGGCGTTGCTTCTGTCGGATTCTGCCGGCTTCTCCAACAAGCCGGAGCTTGAGATCTTCGCCGACGACGTGGTCTGCGGCCACGGCGCCACCTGCGGGCAGATCGATGAGCAAATGCTCTTCTTCCTGCGCTCGCGTGGCATCGACAAGGACCAGGCGGAGCGCATGCTGGTGCTGGCCTTCCTGGCGGAAGCGATGGAGATGATTGAGGACAACGACGCCGTTGTGGCGGCGCTGGAAGCGCGCACCCGCCGCTGGCTCGGCTTGGAGGCGATGAGCGAGTGATGGCCGGGAACGGCGCCTACGATGTTGAGAAAGTGCGGGCGGACTTCCCGATCCTGTCGCGCCAGGTCCACGGCAAGCCGCTCGTCTATCTCGACAGCGCAGCCTCCGCACAGAAGCCGCAGGCCGTGCTGGATCGCATCCAGCGCGCCTACACGGAAGAATACTCAAACGTGCATCGCGGGCTGCACTATCTCTCAAATGCAGCCACGGAGGCCTATGAGGATGCGCGCGAGACCGTTCGCGCCTTCCTGAACGCGCCGGCAATTGAGGAGATCATCTTCACGCGCTCCTCCACCGAGGGCATCAATCTCGTCGCGCAATCCTTCGGCGGCATGCGGATCGGCGAAGGCGACGAGATCGTGCTCTCCATCATGGAGCACCATTCCAACATCGTGCCGTGGCATTTTCACCGCGAGCGGTCAGGCGCGTTGATCAAATGGGCGCCGATCCGCGAGGACGGCAGTTTCGACATCGAGGCCTTCGAGGCACTCCTCACTGAGCGCACGAAGATGGTGGCGATCATCCACATGTCGAACGTCACCGGTACGGTGGTGCCGATCAAGGAGGTCTGTCGGATCGCGCATGAGCGCGGCATCCCGGTGCTGGTCGATGGCAGCCAGTCGGCTGTCCACCTGCCGGTCGATGTTCAGGACCTCGGCTGCGACTTCTTTGTGTTCACCGGGCACAAGACCTACGGGCCGTCGGGCATCGGCGTCTTGTGGGGCAAGCGTGAGCATCTGGAGGTCATGACGCCCTATATGGGCGGCGGCGAGATGATCGCAGATGTGACGGAAGACTGGGTGACGTATGGCGTGCCGCCACATCGCTTTGAGGCCGGCACGCCGCCGATCGTGCAGGCGATCGGTCTTGGTGCGGCGCTGAAATACATGCAGGACCTGGGGCAGGACGCCATCCGCGCGCATGAGACTGATCTGGCGGCCTATGCGCAGGAGCAGATTTCGGCACTCAATTCCATCCGCATCTTCGGGCATGCGCCGGGCAAGGGCGCCATCGTCTCGTTTGAGATGCGCGGGGCGCATGCGCATGACGTCTCGACCATCATCGACCGTGAGGGAATCGCGGTGCGCGCCGGCACGCATTGCGCGCAGCCGCTGCTTGCGCGCTACGGCGTGACCTCCACCTGCCGTGCGTCTTTCGGCCTCTACAATACGCGCGCGGAGGTCGATGCCCTTGCGAAGGCGCTTGCAAAAGCCCATTCTTTCTTTGCTTGAAAATGATTGTTGACAAAAGCGCGTTTGAGTGATATGTGTTACGTATCAAGTATTGAGATTCGTTTTAGTGTTGTTTTGGAGGGTCTTATGACCAAGCAGATATTTAGTTCCTTTGGAGGCAATGGTGATTGCAAGCTACAAGGACAAACGTACGAAGCAGTTTTCTGAGAATGAGAGGGTCACGGCGTTTCAGGGTTTCGAGGCTCAGGCGAAAAGGCGATTGGCCATACTCGACGCGGCAACATCGCTGAAGGATCTCGCGGCGCTACCGGGAAATCGGCTGGAAGCACTAAAGGGTGACCGAGAAGGACAACACAGCATTCGGATTAATGACCAATGGCGCATATGCTTCGTCTGGAACGAAGCCGAACGTTGCGCTGAGCAGGTGGAGATCGTTGACTATCACTGAGCCGCTGAGCGGCAGCTTTCTTGGTGTGGTTCACCCGGGCGAAATCCTGGCCGATGAGCTTGGGACGCTCGACATCAGCGCGCGCGAACTGGCGCGCCAGCTTAAGGTGCCGGCGAACCGCATCACGCAGATCATCAATGGCCAGCGCGGGATCACCGGCGACACGGCGTTGCGTCTTGGTCATTGGTTTGGGACGGGCCCTCAGCTTTGGCTGAATCTGCAAAGTACATACGAACTGAATCTGGCGCGTGCGCGGGCGGGGACGGAAATCGAAGCCCTGCCGCGTCTGGAGCTCGCGACCGCATGATGAGGTATCTGAATCGATGAGCGAACAGGCCGAGACGGTAGCCAAAGAGAACGCGCCGGAGGCGGTGTCCGACGAGGCGCAGCCGAATGAGGCCGTGTTCGACAGCACGGCGATCCCCGCCGACGAGCTTGAGCAGCTGAGCACCAACATCGTCTCGGCGCTGAAGACCGTCTATGACCCGGAGATCCCCGCCGACATCTATGAACTCGGATTGATCTACAAGGTCGATATCGATGACGGCCGTCACGTCGACGTTGAGATGACATTGACGGCGCCGGGCTGTCCTGTCGCGGGCGAAATGCCGATCTGGGTGGAGGACGCCGTGGCCGCGGTTCCGGGCGTCTCAGGCGCCAAAGCCAAGCTTGTGTTCGACCCGCCGTGGTCGCCGGATCGCATGTCGGACGAGGCTAAGGTCGCAATCGGCTGGTGGTGAGCGGCTGGACATCCGCTGAAAGGTGATTAGCTGATGGCTATGGGTTTTCAGGTCGTCACGGTTACAGAGCGCGCGGCCGATCGCGTGCGCGAGATCGTCGCCAATGCCGATGGATCGGCGGAGGGCATCCGCGTCGGCATCAAGAAGGGCGGCTGTGCCGGCATGGAATATACGGTCGATCTAGTGCGCGAGCCGGAGACGGGTGACGACATGGTCGATATTGGCGGCGCCAAGATCTTCGTAAACCCGGAGGCGACACTGTTCCTTCTTGGCACGGAGATGGATTTTGAGGTCACCAAGCTTAGAACCGGCTTTGTGTTCCGCAATCCCAACCAGACCTCCGCCTGCGGCTGCGGCGAATCCGTTGAGCTGAAGCCCCTGGACTCAGAGCAGGTCGCAGAGGCCCGCGGCTGAGCGACGACACCGACTGGCTGCACGATGTTTTCGAGCCGTTTGGCCCGATCGCCGTTCGCCGCATGTTCGGCGGTGCTGGGCTCTATCGCGACGGCCGCATGTTCGGGCTGGTGGCGAGCAACGAAATCTATCTGAAGGTCGATGACGAGACGGTTGCCCGGTTCAAGGATGCCGGCTCGCGGCCCTTTGTCTATGAGCAGAAAGGCAAGTCGGCGACCATGTCCTATTGGCGCGTGCCGGACGATGCGCTTGACGATCCGGATCGCATGAAGGTGTGGGCGGAGCTTGCCTATGAAGCGGCGCTCCGCGCGCCGCAACCGAAGAAGAGGGCGAAGAAGCAGCCGCGCCGGCGGACAAAGCCCTGAATCCTCGGATGCAGTGAGCGGTTCGGCTCGGTTCCGGCGCCTGGAGACTATAACGCAAGGTCCAGGTTTCGCCGCGCCACGCTTTCGGCTAACCCACGCCAAGAAGCCGGCTGCCTACGCGAATCGCTGAGCCGACCAAACACATTAAGGATCGCCGATGCGCACATGTCTGGCCGTGGTGCTTGCCGCAGGCGAGGGCAAGCGGATGAAGTCGCGCCGTCCCAAGGTGCTGCACCCGATCGGCGGCCTGCCGATGCTCTTCCACGTCTTGAATGCCGTCGATGAGGCGGCGGATCGGATGGTGGTGGTGGCGGCCCCGTCGAGCGAAGCGGAGATCGCCGGTGCGCTCGCCAAGGCTTATCCGGACGCTCAGGTGTGCGTGCAGCAAGAACAGCGCGGTACGGCACATGCGGCGCTGATGGCGCGCGCGGCCTTTGCCGGCGCGGACGATGTGATCGTCGTGTTCGGCGATACGCCCTTCGTCACGTCGCAGTCGATTGCGCGCATGCGCGGCGAGCTGGCGCAAGGCGCCTCCGTTGTGGTGGGGGGCATGCGGCCCGGCGATCCAGCCGGCTATGGCCGCCTCATCATGGAGGGCGATCAGCTCGTCGCCATTCGCGAGGAGCGCGACGCGAGTGACGCGGAGCGCGCCATTGAATTCTGCAATGGCGGCTTGATGGCTTTCGATGGTGCAACCGCGCTCGACCTTCTCGATGCGATCGGCGACGGCAACGACCAGAACGAGTTCTATCTGACCGATGCGGTTGCGATCGCGCATGCGCGCGGCCTCAAGGTGAATGCGGTGGAGATCGCGGCAGACGAAGTGCTCGGCATCAATGATCGCGCACAGCTTGCGGACGCGGAGCGTCTGTTCCAGGCGAGCCGCCGCGCGGCCTTCATGGCTGACGGCGTGACGTTGGTCGCGCCGGAGACGGTGTTCTTCGCTCACGACACGGTGCTCGCCCGCGACGTTGTCGTTGAGCCGAACGTCATCTTCGGGCCGGGCGTCAGGGTCGCCGATGACGTCACGATCCGCGCCTTTAGCTATCTTGAGGGTGCCTCGGTGGAGGTGGGCACCACAATCGGGCCTTATGCGCGACTGCGGCCCGGGGCGGTCGTCGGTGAGGGCGCGCATATCGGCAATTTCGTCGAGATCAAGCAGGCTGAGATCGGCGCCGGCGCAAAGGTCAACCATCTCACCTATATCGGTGATGCCAGCATCGGCGCGAAGACCAACATCGGCGCGGGCACGATCACCTGCAATTATGACGGCGCCGCCAAGCATCGCACGGAGATCGGCGAGGCTGCCTTTATCGGCTCCAATTCTTCGCTGGTTGCGCCGGTCACGATTGGCGACGGCGCCTATGTGGCGTCCGGCAGCGTCATCACCGAGGACGTGCCGGTTGAGGCTTTGGCCTTCGGTCGCGCGCGGCAGGTTAACAAGCCAGGCCGCGCAGCCGGTCGCGGGAAAAAGAGCTGAGTGTCTAAGAGCCCGTTTGAGAATGCTGGCCGCACGCCTTATCGATCGCTGTTCAGACGGCCGCCTGCCAGGAAAAGGCCGGTTGGGGGCTCTTGTTCTTTAA
>JANQKG010000042.1 GCA_028281235.1 Afifellaceae bacterium
CGTTTTCGCGTAAGGTTGAATCGCTCCAACGCTCTATCTCTTTGTTGGAGCAAGATCTTATCCGAAAAGTGGTGTCCACTTTTCGGGATCGTGCTCTAGCGCAGCGACGCTGAAGGATGGAGCGCATCGGCGACCATGCCGGTGCGATCCTCCGTGGCGGCTGTCGTCGCGGGCGTCGCAGCGCGGATCGACTCCGGCGGCGGAACGGCCATCCCCATCTCAGCAAACGCGATCTGCTGGCGGATTGCTGCTTTGGTGAGGAGGTGGACCTGCTCCAGCGCCAGCGCCATGTTCTTGGTGACGTCGTTGGTGCTCTGAGCGGTCCATTTGCGCGCCATCAGGATTCCGGCCTCCACGTCGGCGAGTTTTGCCTGCAATGCGGCGACCTCGTCGCGGTCGGCGACCACCTCGCCGCCATCGACGCGATAGATCAGATCAAGCCCGCGCGCCCAGGACAGCCGCTTCTGGTCAAGCATCGCGCGGGTGGTCTAGAGAACGGCCATGCGCAGCTCGATCTGCTGCGCCATGAGCGGGCGGCCGTGATACGCGACAAGCGTGCGTTCCGCGAGCGCCAGCTCACGGTCGATAGTTGCCATATCGCGGACAAGGTCATCACTCGACGGGCCACGCAACGTAATTGCGGCGAAGGCTGTCGCGGCGACGGCGACCGCCGTCACAACGGCACTCAGACCACCCAGGCTACTTAAGAGCCAGCGGGGCATCGGCCTCCCCTTGTTGTCGACCCGCGCGCTATCGACAAAACTATCGTGTCGCGCTGATGCACGGCCGTCAACTCGGCGCCCATGGCGGTCAACAGCCCGCCATTTTCGCCCGCGTCTGTGACGCTTGCGCGAACGATCCAGCCGATTCCGAACTGCAATTTCAGATGGCGCTGTCTTTCCCGCCGCTGCTTCTATTGGCCTAGCATTTTGTTAACGATAGTCGTCTGTTGCGGTTTGCCTTGGATTGGGGTTGCGGTCTGCGGTTGCAGGGACGTCTGCGCGACGCGAGCGGCGCCAGGCAGTCCTCGCCGCCGTAAACACACCCTTTACTCTCGGCGAAAAATTGTCAGAGCTTTAAGAATTCGCACGTCTGCGTTGCCCCATAGTCCGGCCGAGACATTTCCGTGCCTGGGAGAGCGACGTGCGGCGCCTGCGACAACTTTGGAGCCATGAAGGCGGCAACACCGCCCTGATCTTCGGCTTGGCGGCCATTCCGCTGATCGCGCTCGGCGGCGGGATCGTGGATTTTGCGAACCGGGCGCAGGTCAAGGGCGAACTGCAAACGTCCGCCGACACAGCCGCGATTGCCGCGGCGCGCGTCATGCAGCTTGGCGAGCTTACCCGGCAAAGCGACATGGAAGCGGTCCGGAGCGAGGCCGTCGACGCGGCAACGCGAATCCTCGACGCGTCGCTTGCCAAGCATGGCGGCAGTGGCGTCGCCAGCGTGACGATCGAAGACCCTGACAGCGACGGCAACGAAGTGATCCGCATTGCAGCGCAGATCGACGTCGACACGTCGTTCCTCGGCGTTCTGGGGATCGGACACCTCACGGCCGCCACCTCCTCGCAGGTCAACCTGCCGGAGCCGATCCTGATCGAGATCGCCATGGTGCTCGACTATTCCGGATCGATGAACACCAACGACAAATATATCCGCATGACCGACGCGGCGCAGACATTCATCGGCCGCGTGGAGACGGAGCGCACCGAAACGACGAAGATCGGCATCGTGCCCTTCTCCGAATACGTCCTGACCGAGATCGACGGGAGCGCCATTCGCGTCTCCGGCGGCGATGATGACGATGACGACGACGGCGGCGGTGGTGGCGGCTATAGCGGCATAGTCACCAAGTGCCTGCTGAACCGAGACTATCCCTATTCGGCAAGCGACCAACCGCCGTCGACCGGGATTCCGGGCACGCAATGGCCGGAAGGCAGCAGTTCCAAATGCAACGATTACGTTGCCGCCAACCTTCAGGCGCGCGATCTGACGGATGATTTCCAGGGGCTGAGCGACGCGCTTGCCTCCATGACCCCGCTTGGTCTGACCAACATCTCTCTGGGGATGGAGATGGGCTGGCATATGCTCACGCCGCCGAAGCCATTTGAGACGGCGCGGGACTTCTCCGACGACGATCTGCGCAAGGTGATCATTCTCTTGACCGACGGCAAGCAGACCGTCGCGGCTGAGGGGCCAAGCGGCGGCCCGTCCGTCGCCGCCGCAAACGAGACGACGGCGGAGCTTTGCGGGAACGCCAAAGGCTTTGGCATCCGCATCTTCTCCATCGCCTATGATGTCACCGATCCGGACGTTGAAGCGCTGCTACGCAATTGCGCCACCGACACCGACAGCTATTACGATCCGAACGTGTCTGAGATCTCGGAGGTGTTCGACGAGATCTACCAGCAGATCGCAGAATCCGTCTGGGTCAGCCAATAGAGCGTCATCGCGTTTCGACCAAACGCTCAGGACGCTCTATTTCTTTGTTCGAGCATGATCTTATCCGAAAAGCGGCTCCCACTTTTCGGGATCATGCAATAGACGCAGTGCGCAACCTGAGCGCATTGGCGATGACGCTGAGCGAGGAGAGCGACATCGCCAACGCCGCGAAGATCGGCGACAGAAGCAGTCCGAAGACCGGATAAAGAACGCCCGCCGCGATCGGCACGCCGGCTGTGTTGTAGACGAACGCAAAGAACAGATTCTGGCGGATATTCGCCATCGTCGCCTCAGAGAGCCGCCGCGCCTTCAGGATGCCTCTGAGGTCGCCGGCAAGCAGCGTCACGCCGGCGGCTTCCATCGCGATATCGGCGCCGGTGCCCATGGCGATCCCGATATCGGCGGCGGCCAAAGCGGGCGCGTCGTTGACTCCGTCGCCCACCATCGCCACGACCCGGCCGCGCGCGATCAGTCTCTTCACGGCCTCGATCTTGCGCTGCGGGAGCAGCCCGGCGCCCACCTCGGTGATGCCGAGCCGCCGCGCTACTGCTTCGGCCGTCACCGGATTGTCGCCGGTCAGCATGACGATGCGAATGCCCGCCGCCTTAAGGGCGGCGATCACCTCGACGCTGTCGGCCTTCAGCTGATCGGCGATCCCGATCGTGCCGGCGAGGCGACCGCCGATTGCGACAAAGATTGCGGTGGCACCGTCCCGGCGAAGCGCTTCGGCGTCGGCGGCGAGCGTGCTGGCATCAACATTGTGCTCAGCCAAGAACTCGGCGCTGCCGACGACAATCTCCCGCCCGTCGACATTGCCGATCGTGCCCTTGCCCGGCGGCGCGTCGAAGTCTGAGACGGAGGCAAGCGGCAGGTCGCGGGCCTGCGCCGCCGCCACAATGGCGCGCGCCAGGGGATGCTCGCTGGCTCGCTCCAAGCTGGCGGCCAGATGCAGGATTTCAGCTTCCGCGAAGCCTTCCGCCGGCACGATCGCGCTGACCGCCGGCCGGCCCGTCGTCAGCGTTCCGGTCTTGTCGACAACGAGCGTGTCGAAACGCTGCATCCGCTCCAGCACCACGGCGTCGCGGATCAGCACGCCGACTTTGGCGCCGCGCCCCATGCCGACCATGATCGACATTGGCGTCGCCAGCCCGAGTGCACACGGGCACGCGATGATCAGCACCGTGACGGCAGCCACCAGCCCATGGGCGTAGCGCGGCTCCGGACCCCATAGCGCCCAGGCGGCGAAAGCGATCGCCGCCACAAGAATGACGGCGGGGACGAAATAGCCCGACACGCGATCAGCGAGGCGCTGGATCGGCGCACGGCTGCGCTGCGCATCGGCGACAAGCTGCACCATTCGCTGCAGCAGCGTGTCGCGCCCCACCTTCTCAGCGCGGACGACCAGCGCTCCGGTCTGGTTCACCGTTCCGCCGATCACACGTGCACCCGGCGCCTTGTCGACCGGCATGGATTCACCGGTGACCATGGATTCGTCGACGGCGCTTCGCCCGTCGAGCACGAGACCGTCTGCCGGCACCTGCTCGCCGGGCCGCACGCGCAGGCGGTCGCCGACTTCAACCTCTGCCAGCTCGACATCTGCTTCGTGCCCATCGGGGCCGATCCGCCGCGCCATCTTCGGCGCAAGGTCGAGCAGCGCGCGGATCGCGCTGCCAGTCGCCGCACGCGCCCTGAGCTCCAGCACCTGGCCGAGCAGCACGAGCACCGTGATGATTGCGGCGGCCTCAAAGTAGATTGCGACATGTCCCTCCTCGTCGCGAAAGGCCGGAGGGAAGGCTTCGGGCGCAATGGTGGCGACGACGCTGGTGATCCAGGCCATTCCGGTGCCGATGGCGATCAGCGTGAACATGTTGAGTTTGCGCGTCACCAGCGACGTCCAGCCGCGCACGAAGAACGGCCAACCTGCCCAAAGAACCACTGGCGTTGCGAAGGCAAGCTGCGCCCATTGGGAGGTGTGGCGGTCGATCCATTGATCAAGGCCGAGCAGATGCGCGCCCATCTCAAGCGCGACGACCGGCAAGGCCAGCACCAGCCCGATCCAAAACCGCCGCGTCATGTCGACCAGCTCTGGATCGGGGCCTGTTTCTTGGCTCACCAGGAGCGGCTCAAGCGCCATGCCGCAGATCGGGCAGGCCCCGGGGCCGGTCTGTTGCACCTCCGGATCCATGGGACAGGTGTAGATCGCGCCGGGCGGTGCAGGGTCGGTGCTCGGTGTTGGCTGCGGGTTGAGGAATCGCGCCGGATCGGCGACGAACCGGTCGCGGCAGCGCTCGCAGCAGAAGGAATAGGAGACGCCGTCGTGCTCGGCGTGATGCGCGGTGGCAAGCGGATCCACTTGCATTCCGCAGACCGGGTCCTTCACGGCTTGTTGCGGCGCGGTCCGCTCCTGCATGTCCTCGACCGGAGACGTTACTGAACGCTCAAGAGGTTGCGCTTAATACCCCTATAGGGTATATGTCAAGCATGCAGAAGGACACCAAAACAGCCGTCCTGAAGCGGCTCCGGCGCATCGAAGGCCAAGTGCGCGGCCTTGCCCGAATGGTTGAGGACGACCGCTACTGCATCGACGTTGTCACGCAGATATCGGCGGTGCAGGCGGCGCTGCGCCGTGCTGAGGAAGAAGTGCTGCGCGATCACGTGGGGCATTGCGTAGAGCACGCCATCGTCAGCGGCGACCAACAGGAACAACGGCAGAAGATCGCCGAGCTGATGGACGTGCTCGGCCGCGCCTATCGATAGGTTTCGACGGACGGGCATGCCGGGTCGGCTATGCCAAGGCCGCATTGCTGCACTGCATCTGAAGGCGTTGTGCAGCGCAGCAACAAGCGTATCTTCCGGCTAGATCAACGCTTGAACAGGACATTATCCGATGGCCATTGCCTCCGCCGCCGGCTCCGCTCGGTTCCGAATGCCGAGCCTCACCGCCTTCTTCGCCGAGTGCGCGACCTTCTTTCAGCTCCTCGGCAGCGCGCAGCGCGTGGCGAATGCCGTTGAGAACCGCCGTCGGCCCAATCCAGAAGATCTGCGCCTGCTCGGCATCACCGAGCCGCCCACCCACTGGTAAGCCCGCCTCCCCAGCTCAAGTCCCAGGCTGACTCTGTCGCCGGCGAAACTGCCCGATCGACGGCAGGTCGACCGGCGTGACGCGGATATCGTCATCGCCCGCCACGACCGCCTCGCGCGCGGCCTTTGGTGGCGGCGCCTTTGACGGCTCAGCATCCGGCGCGGGCGGTTCGGCGGCATCGCTCTTTGCAGCGCCTGCCGCTTCCGACTCCTTAGCCATGGCCTCCAGCTGAACGGCCGCTGCGGCGACCAGAGCTTCCGCCTCCTCGCGCTCCGGCTGACGCCGCAGCGCCAGTGCGTCCTGCATCCGCCAATAGCCGATCGCCATCATCGACAGCGCACCCAGCGCAAAAACCAGCCCTAATCCGAAAATTGACCAATCGACGACCGGCAGCGTGCTGTTGACTGGCAGGCCGCTGAAGCGGAGCGCGATGGCGCTGAGCGCGGCCAAAGGCAGCGCCGCGAGAAGCGCGCAGGTCAGGGCTCCGGCTCGACTTTCGGCCGTTCCGGGCACGCGTCCCCAGCCGAGCGTCAGAAGCAAGGCTGCGGCGAAGGCGATGGAGCCGCTGAGCGCAAGCATTGCGCCTGCGCCCTGCTCCCCTGAGCTTGGTACCAACAAAAGCACCAACCCACCGCCGACGATGACGAGAAAGGCGGCAATGCTCGACAACAACGCAAAGCCGATGACAGGCCGCTTCAACTCACCCCTCCCAGGACGGCCGGCGATGCACGCTGACATCACCGTTGCCGTTCTTACTCCTACTCCTCCGACGCCGGCGAACCGAAGAGCCGCAGACCGGCGGCGCCCTGAGCGTTATCGCGTTTCGTTGATCCGCTCCAACACTCTTTCGATTCTGGAGCATGACCTCTTCCGAAACTTAACATCCAAGTTTCGGAATCATGCTCCGAAAAGCCCCGGCAGCCGGCAGCTTAGTCGACTGCGTGCGCGACAATAGCGTTTCAACCCCTGGCTAGCCATATCTGCATATCCTCGCTAGATTGTCGAAAACGGAGCACCGTGATCCCCCACTCTGGAAACGGTGCTCTAACAAGACCTTGGAGGAAACGGACTGGGAGGGTGTCTTCGCCTTGGGCTCGACAGAGCATCCCGCCAGTGCACCGCTTTTCGGTTCGGCGCTGCAAGGGTCGCGTATGACCCTTTGGGTGGCCGGCCGATGATTGCTGCGCGGGTGGAGCCGATCATGCCCCATCCCGGCGCCCCATTGTGGCAGACCCTAAAAGATATCCCGAACACAGTGTTCAAGGAGGAAGTATGATGAAGCGACGCCTCGCTTTATTGACGCTTGCAAGCGGCCTCGCGCTTACCGTTGGAACAGCGGCCGCTCAGGATTTGATGTTCCCGGTCGGCGAAGATTCGCGCTTCAGCTGGCAGAGCTATGAAGATTTCGCCGCAGCGAATGATCTCTCCGGCCAGACGCTGACCGTCTTCGGGCCATGGCTTGGCCCGGACGAGGCTCTCGTAGAGAGCATGCTCGCCTATTTCTCCGCGGCGACCGGCGCCACCGTCGATTATGCCGGATCGGATTCCTTCGAGCAGCAGATCGTCATCGACACGCAGGCCGGCAGCCCGTCGAACATCGCCGTGTTCCCGCAGCCCGGACTTGCCGCCGACCTCGCCTCCAAGGGCGACCTCACGCCGCTTGGTGGCGACACCGCGCAATGGATGGTGGACAATTACGCGGCCGGCCAGTCGTGGGTCGACCTCAGCTCCTATGCCGGCCCGGACGGCGAGACCGCGCTTTACGCCTTCCCCTACAAGGCGGACGTGAAGAGCCTTGTCTGGTACGTGCCGGAGAACTTCGAGGATGCTGGCTACGAAGTGCCGGAGACCATGGAAGACCTCAAGGCGCTGACGGAGCAGATCGTCGCCGATGGCGGCACGCCGTGGTGCATCGGTCTGGGCTCAGGCGCGGCCACCGGGTGGCCGGCGACCGACTGGGTGGAAGACATGATGCTGCGCACGCAGCCGCCGGAAGTCTACGACCAATGGGTGACGAACGAGATTCCGTTCGACGACCCGCGCATCATCGGCGCCATTGAGGAATTCGGCTGGTTTGCACGCAACGACGACTTCGTCGATGGCGGTGCGGCAGCGGTTGCCTCCACCGACTTCCGCGACAGCCCGAAGGGCCTCTTTGCGTCGCCGCCGGCTTGCTACATGCACCACCAGGCGTCGTTCATTCCGTCCTTCTTCCCGGAGGGCACAGAGCTTGGGGTGGATGCCGACTTCTTCTACTTCCCGGCCTATGCCGACAAGGACCTCGGAAAGCCGGTGCTCGGCGCAGGCACGCTCTTCGCCATCACCGACGATTCAGACGCCGCGCGCGTCTTCATCGAGTGGCTGAAGACGCCGATCGCGCATGAGGTGTGGATGGCGCAGTCGGGTCTTCTGACGGCGCATCTCGGCGTGAACACGGAGGCCTACGCCAACGAACCGCTGAAGAAGCAGGGCGAGATCCTGCTCAACGCGACGACCTTCCGCTTTGATGGATCGGACCTGATGCCCGGCGCCATCGGCGCGGGCTCGTTCTGGACCGGCATGGTCGACTATGTCGGTGGCGCGAGCGCCGAAGACGTCGCCAAGGCCAGCCAGGCGGCTTGGGACGCCATCAAGTAGCGTCGGCGGTTGATAGCGATCCGGGCCGCGTCTCCGGCCCGGATCCACAAAGCGATTGGTCTGAGGCCGCGCTTGGACCTTAAGATCGGCAAAGCAACGTCGGCACGAATCCGGCGTTAGGGGGAAACGAATGCAGCACCTGATAAGCGCCCTGATCGCGATCGTGGCCGGCGTGGGCGCTTGTGCTCTCTACTACTTCGCAGCCAATGCGCTGCTCGACATCATCCTGCCGTTTCGCGACGCCAGCCCGCGCGCCGTACGCAACCAGAAGCTCGCATCGGTCATTCGGCCGTGGCTGTTCCTGGGCCCGGCTTTGCTGGTTCTTGGCCTTTATCTCGTCTATCCGGTCATCGACTCGCTTCGGCTGAGCTTCTACGACCGCACAGGCGAAGAATTCGTCGGACTCTCCAACTACGGCTGGGCGGTCAACGACCCGGAGTTCCGGCAGTCGATCTTCAACAACCTTCTGTGGCTGATCTTCGTGCCGGCGGTGAGCACAGGCTTCGGCCTGGTGATCGCCTTCCTGACGGACCGGATCTGGTGGGGCAACATCGCCAAGAGCCTGATCTTCATGCCGATGGCCATCTCCTTCATCGGCGCCAGCGTGATCTGGAAGTTCATCTATGATTTCCGTAGCGAGGGCTCCGTCCAGATCGGGTTGTTGAATGCCATCGTGGAGGGGTTCGGCTTCGCGCCGCAGGCGTGGATCACCATCCCGTTCTGGAACAACTTCTTCTTGATGATCATCCTGGTCTGGATTCAGACCGGCTTTGCCATGGTCATCCTGTCTGCCGCACTTCGCGGCATTCCCGATGAGACCATCGAGGCGGCCATCATCGACGGCGCCAAGGGCTATCAGCTCTTCTTCTACATCATGATCCCGCAGATATGGGGCACGATCGCCGTTGTGTGGACGACGATCACCATCCTGGTGCTCAAGGTGTTCGACATCGTCCTGGCGATGACCAACGGGCAATGGGATTCTGAAGTGCTGGCGAATTTGATGTTCGACTGGATGTTCCGCGGCGGCGGCGACTTTGGTCGCGGTGCGACGATTGCGGTGGTCATCATGGTCGCCGTCATCCCGATCATGATCTGGAATATCCGGCGCGCCAACGCTGAGATGGAGAACCGCTGATGGCTGGTATGGCAGGCAGCAAGCAAGGCGGTTGGCCGGTTCATGTCGCCGTCATCTTCCTGGTGATCCTGTGGGTGCTGCCGACCTTCGGATTGCTCGTCAGCTCGCTGCGCGACAAGGACCTGCTCGCCGTCTCCGGCTGGTGGACGGCGCTCACGACGACGGAGCGCAACGAAGTCGGCCGCGCGCCGCCGCCTGATGAGCAAACGCAAGAGGACGCGGAATACGTCATCGCCGGCAATCTGTTTGAAGCCGACAGCGGCGCGCGGGTTGCGCGCTTCGGCGTATCGATCCAGCGGCCGGACGAGTTCCCGGTCGGCGAAACGGCGGAGATGCGCAGCGGCGCTATGCTCACCGTCAACGAGGACGGCTCCTATCGCCTCGTCTCGACGGAGCCGTTCGAAGGAGCGCGCGGCCAGCGATTGTTCTACACCGCCGCCTTCCCGCCGGATTTCACGCTCGCCAATTACGAGGAGGTGCTGACCTCCGAGGGCATCGGGCAATCGTTCATCAATTCGCTGACGGTGACGATCCCGGCGACCATCATTCCGATCCTGATTGCCGCCTACGCGGCTTACGCGCTCGCGTGGATGAAGTTCCCGGGCCGGGCGCTGCTTCTATCGGTCGTGGTCGGCCTGTTGGTCGTGCCGCTGCAGATGTCGTTGATCCCACTATTGAAGCTCTACAACGATGTCGGCGCCATCTTCGGCGTACCGTCGAAGACATATGTCGGCATCTGGCTGGCGCATACCGGCTTCGGCATGCCGCTGGCGATCTATCTCTTACGCAACTACATCGCCGGCCTGCCCGGCGAGATCATGGAATCGGCGCGCATCGACGGGGCCAGCGATTTCGACATTTTCGTGCGCATCGTGCTGCCGCTTTCCCTGCCGGCATTGGCGGCGTTCGCCATCTTCCAGTTCCTGTGGGTGTGGAACGACCTCCTGGTCGCCATGGTGTTCCTGGGGAACGGCGATGATCAGCTTGTGCTGACGGGCCGGTTGAGGGAGCTGCTTGGATCGCGCGGCGGCAATTGGGAGATTCTCACCGCCTCTGCCTTCATCTCCATCGTCGTGCCGTTACTCGTCTTCTTCTCACTCCAACGATTCCTCGTCCGAGGCCTGCTTGCAGGCTCCGTCAAAGGTTGATCAAGGTTCCTCGCTATGGCTGCAGTCGAACTTACCGACCTCAAAAAATCCTTTGGTGCCGTGCATGTCATCAAGGGCGTCGATCTCGACATTCAGCAGGGTGAGTTTGTCGTCTTTGTCGGCCCGTCGGGCTGCGGGAAGTCCACGCTGCTCAGGCTGATCGCCGGGCTTGAGGATATTTCCAGCGGAGAGCTGAAGATCGGCGGCGACGTGGTAAATGACGTGCCGCCGTCAAAGCGCGGCATCGCCATGGTGTTCCAGTCCTACGCGCTCTATCCGCATATGACGGTCTACAACAACATGGCGTTCGGCATGAAGCTGGCGCGCGCCAGCAAGGATGAGATCGAGAAGCGCGTGCGTTCAGCCGCTGAAATCCTGCAGCTCACGCCGCTCCTGAGCCGCCTGCCCCGCCAGCTCTCCGGTGGCCAGCGGCAGCGCGTCGCCATCGGCCGCGCCATCGTCCGCGACCCGAAAGTGTTTCTGTTCGACGAGCCGCTCTCCAACCTCGATGCGGCGCTGCGCGTCGCCACGCGCATCCAGATCGCCAAGCTCAGCGAGTCGATGCCCGACACGACGATGGTCTACGTGACGCACGATCAGGTCGAGGCGATGACGCTCGCCGACCGCATCGTCGTGCTCAATGCCGGGCTTGTGGAGCAGGTGGGCTCGCCGATGGAGCTCTATCACCAACCGGCCAATCTTTTCGTCGCCCGCTTCATCGGCTCGCCGGCGATGAATATTGCGCCGTGCATGATCGAAGGCGCCAACGGCCAGGCGCGCGTGAAGGTGGAGACCGGCGCCTCCGTGCCGGTGCCGGCCGACATCCCGGCGAGCGCCGTCGGCCACAAGGGGACGCTCGGCGTGCGCCCGGAAGATCTGCGCGTCGCCACGGACGGTGACGCCATCTTCCGCGGCAAGACGCTGCTTGTTGAGAATCTCGGCGAAGTGGCGCTGATCTATATCGATTCCGGCGACGAGAACGAGCCGATCATCGCCAAGGTCGATGGCAGCGTCGACATGGAGCGCGACGTGGTCGTCGGGCTGACCGCCGCTCCGGAGCATTTCCACGTCTTCGACGAGAACGGCCGGGCCTTTCCGCGTCAGCGGGCCTGAGGCGGCGACGGACTTTCGCTGTCGTCATTGCCGGGCTTGACCCGGCAATCCGTACCGCCGGCCTCGCTGCTAGGCGCGACGTTACGGAATGAATGCCCGGATCAAGTCCGGGCATGACGACTCATACTACGCAGGAAGGTTACCCACCGTCCCCGCACCATAGGGGGGCGGCGCCCCTACCCCGCTCCCGTCACCACCGCCAGCGCAAAGCCGTCGTGGCCTTTCAGCGACACGGTCTGGATCGCCGTGGCGCTGACGCGCGGCTCGTTGGCGACCATCTCCATGAAACTCCGCGTGCCCTCCACGCTCGGGTCTTCGCTAGCGCCGTCAATCAGGCCGCCATAACGCACGACATTGTCTGCGACGATCATTGTGCCGGGGCGCGACATCTTGAGCGCCCAGTCGAAGTAAGCCGGATTGTTCTCCTTATCGGCGTCGATGAAGACGAGATCGAAGGGCCCCACGTCTTCTTTGGCAAGCTTGGGCAGCGCCCCGAGCGCCGGCCCGACGCGGATCTCCACGCGGTCCGACAAGCCGGCGCGCTCAATGTTGGCGGCGGCGACGTTTGCGTGATCGGCGCTCGCCTCAAGCGAGATGAGACGGCCTTCGGGCGGCAGCGCACGCGCCATCCAGATGGTCGAATAGCCGCCAAGCGTGCCGATCTCGAGAATATTGTGCGCGCCGCCGACCATGGCGAGGAGCATCAGGAGCTTGCCGTGACCCGGAGCGACCTCGATGGCCGGCATGCCCGCTTCTTCGGTCGCCTCAAGTGCTGCGTCGAGCACGGGGTCGGGATGCACGAACAGGTCGGCGATGTAGGCGTCGATGTCGGTCCAGGTCTGTTGGTCTGACATTTGGGCGCTCCTTTGTTTTTCGGGCCGCCGCTTCGCCGTCGCGCTGCATAACCACTTGTTCATGCCCGGACCTGATCCGGGCATCCACTTCCTAGAACGATTCCAACGGAATGGATTGCCGGGTCAAGCCCGGCAATGACGACATCAAAGTACAACGGGGCGCCACGCCTGTCCCGCGTGCTCCAGTAGCCCTACCCCTTCAAGGCGCTACGTCCGGCGAAGCGCGCCGCCGGCCCCAACTCCTCTTCGATGCGGATGAGTTGATTGTATTTCGCCGTGCGGTCGGAGCGAGCAAGCGAGCCGGTCTTGATCTGCCCGCAATTGGTGGCGACCGCCAGGTCAGCAATGGTGGAATCCTCCGTCTCGCCGGAGCGGTGCGACATGACTGCGGTGTAGGCGGCTTTGTGCGCCATTTCCACAGCTTCGAGCGTCTCCGTCAGCGAGCCGATCTGGTTCACCTTGACCAGAATGGAATTGGCGACGCCCTTGTCGATCCCGTCGCTCAGCCGCTTGGTGTTGGTGACGAAAAGATCATCGCCGACCAGTTGGCATTTGTCGCCGATAGCATCGGTCAGCGCCTTCCAGCCGTCCCAATCGTCCTCCGCCATGCCGTCCTCCACGGAGCGGATGGGGAAGCGGCCAACGAGGTCGGCGAGATATTGCGCCATCTCGTCGGAGCCGAGCGTCTTGCCCTCGCCGGCCAGCTCGTAGCGGCCATCCTTGAAATATTCCGTGGCCGCGCAATCGAGCGCCAGCACCACGTCATCGCCGGGCCTATAGCCGGCGGTCTCGATGGCACGCATGACGAAACTCAGCGCCTCGTCGGCGGAGGAGAGCGCCGGCGCGAAGCCGCCTTCATCACCGACATTGGTGTTGTGGCCGGCCTCCTTCAGCGCCTTCTTCAGCGTCTGGAAGATTTCAGACCCGGTGCGCACGGCCTCCGCGATCGTCTCTGCGCCGACCGGCATGACCATGAATTCCTGAATATCGATTGGGTTGTCGGCGTGCACGCCGCCATTGACGATGTTCATCATGGGCACCGGCAGCGTGCGGGCGTTGGTGCCGCCGACATAGCGGTAAAGCGGCAGGGCGCCCGCATCAGCCGCAGCCTTGGCGACGGCCAGCGACACGCCGAGAATGGCGTTTGCCCCGAGCCGGCCTTTGTTCTCCGTGCCGTCGAGCTTGACCATGGTCGCGTCGATATGGACCTGGTCCTCCGCATCCATGCCGCCGATGGCGTCGAAAATCTCGTCGTTGACCGCCGCGATGGCCTTCTGAACGCCCTTGCCCTGGTAACGGCCCTTGTCGCCGTCGCGCAGCTCCACGGCCTCGTGCACGCCGGTGGAAGCGCCCGAAGGCACGGCGGCGCGGCCGAACGAGCCGTCCTCCAGCGTCACGTCGACCTCAACAGTGGGGTTGCCGCGGCTGTCCAGAATCTCGCGGGCGACGATGTCAATGATAGCGGTCATGAGAACTCCTTTGCCGGAGGCTGGCTTATTCGATGTCGGGGCGCGACGAAAGCGGCTTTGCGGCAAGTGAGGCGTGGGCGGGTGTCGTTGTGGCAATCAGTGCGTCACCGCCTCCCCGGCCTTGGCGATCTGGTCGAGCTTCATCAGCGTCGCCATGAGCGGCTCCATCTGGTCGAGCGGCAGCATGTTCGGCCCGTCGGAAGGCGCCTTATCGGGATCCTGATGCGTTTCGATGAACAATCCCGCCACGCCCACCGCCACGGCGGCGCGGGCGAGAACCGGCACCATGGTGCGGTCGCCGCCTGTGGCGTGCCCCTGCCCGCCCGGCTGCTGCACGGAATGCGTCGCGTCGAACACGATCGGCGCGCCGGTCGCCGCCATGATGGGGAGCGCACGCATATCGGAGACCAGATTGTTGTAGCCGAAGGACGCGCCGCGTTCGGTCAACAGCACATTGGCGTTGCCGCTCTCGGTGACCTTGGCGAGCACGTTGGTCATATCCCAGGGCGCAAGGAACTGCCCCTTCTTGACGTTCACCACCCGCCCGGTCTTGGCGGCGGCGACCAGGAGATCGGTCTGCCGGCATAAGAAGGCGGGGATCTGCAAGATGTCCACGACCTCGGCGATCTCGGCGCACTGGCCGGGTTCGTGCACGTCGGTCAGCACCGGCACGGAGAGGTCGCGGCGAATGTCGGCGAAGGCCGCGAGCGCCTTGTCGATGCCCAATCCGCGTTTACCGGCAAGGCTGGTGCGGTTGGCCTTGTCGAAGCTTGTCTTGAAGACAAAGCCGATGCCGAGCCGCGCGCAGATATCCTTCAGAGCGCCGGCCATGTCGAAGGCGTGGTTGCGGCTTTCCATCTGGCAGGGGCCGGCGATCAGCGCCAGCGGCAGGCGATTGCCAAAGCGCACCGCGCCAATTTCAACGATCGCGTTCGGCTCAGCCATTTTGCTCCGCCCTCATCGCCATGATTGCGCCCAGGCCCGGACCCGCCTTCACAACCAGCCTGTCGCCGTGACACAGGGCGGCGTCTCCCAGACAGGTGCGTGCTGCGTCAAGGTTAGACACTGTCACATCGAAGGCGGCAAAAAGCAGGCCGCGGCGCGGATCCGGCGGCTCAACGTTATAGCGGGCGCGAAATCCGGCCGGCGTGAGGACGGCGATCTCCTGGTCGCCGAGCGATGCTTCAATGCCGAAGGACGTGGCGCGGAGTGCACGCTGGCCGGTGACCGCCGTCAGCAGAATATGGAAGTCCGCGGGGTTTTCGGCGACGGCCGTCACGGCAGAGACTCCCAGCGCCCCATTCGGATGCTCTATGTAGCTCGGCTGGAACAGGACGTCCGGTGCAAGATGCTGGCAGGCGAAGAACGTGGCGTCCGGCGCATCATTGTGCTCCGCATAGGCCAGGCGGACGCCGATCTCCCGCTTCGCGCCGTCGGGCATCTCGGCCATGCGCTTGAACGCGAAGAGGTCGCCGCCGATCCCGGCGGCCTGGAACGCGGCGGCGTCCGTTTCGGCGTCGTCGCTGGTCAGCGCCAGCATGGCGAAGCCCTCCGCGCGGCGGTGCTCGGCAAAGCGCTTCAGCCGTTTGATGAAGACCATCCCCTCCGCCGCGGCCATGTCGACCGCGACGCGGTCGATGAACGTGATCGGCTCCAAATAGGTGCTGTTCTGAAAGAAGACGCAGCAATTGCCGCTGCCGAAGGGGTGCTGCGCATCGGGCGCGACTGTGAAGCCGAGCGCGGTCAGCCGGGCGCGCGCCAGTTTCAACGTGGTGACCGGCAGGACGAGATGGTCGATGCGGTGCATGGCAACCCGCGTTATTCGATCCGAAGCGGATTGGCCAGTGCGTGCCGCGGCAACACAGCCCTAAACAAGCCGGCTCTGCTCAACCGCGGCGGCGATGAAGCTGGCAAAGAGCGGATGCGGGTCGAAGGGGCGCGATCTCAGCTCCGGGTGATATTGCACGCCGACGAACCAGGGATGGCCGGGAAGCTCGATCGTCTCCGGCAGCAGATTGTCCGGCGACATGCCGGAGAAGCTGAGGCCGGCGGCTTCCAGCCGCTCCACGTAATCGATGTTCACCTCGTAGCGATGGCGATGACGCTCGCTGATTTCCGTGTCGCCGTAGATGCCCGCAATCCGGCTTTCCTGCTTAAGGATCGCCGGGAAAGCGCCGAGCCGCATGGTGCCGCCGAGATCGCCCTGCGCCAGGCGCTTCTCAAGCTGATTGCCTTTCAGCCATTCCGTCATCAGCCCGACGATCGGCTCGCCCGTCGGGCCGAACTCGGTTGAGCCGGCCTCGGCGATGCCGGCGAGATTTCGCGCTGCCTCAATCACCGCCATCTGCATCCCGAAGCAGATGCCGAAATAAGGCACGTCGCGCGTGCGGGCGAAGGTCACCGCGTTGATCTTGCCCTCAGCGCCGCGCTCGCCGAAGCCACCCGGCACGAGGATGCCGTTCACCGCTTCCAGGTAAGGCGCGGGGTCCTCCTTCTCGAAGATCTCGCTTTCAATCCACTCAAGATTGACGCGCACCTTGTTGGCGATGCCGCCATGGGTCAGCGCTTCGCCCAGCGACTTATAGGCGTCCTTCAGCCCGGTATACTTGCCGACGATGGCAATCGTCACCTCGCCCTCGGGGTGGCGCAGCACGCGGCCGATCTCGCGCCATTCTTCCAGGTCGGGCGGCGGCGTCTCCTCCTGCCCGAAGGCGGCGAGCACTTCGCGGTCGAGCCCGCTATCGTGATAGGCGACCGGCACGCCGTAGATCGTGTCGACGTCTTCGGCTGGGATCACCGCGCTTTCACGCACATTGCAGAAGAGCGCCAGCTTGCGCCGATCGCCGTCGGAGATCGGCCGGTCGCAGCGCACCAAAAGGATATCGGGCTGGATGCCGATGGAGCGCAGCTCCTTGACGGAGTGCTGCGTCGGCTTGGTCTTCAGTTCGCCGGCCGTGGCAATCCACGGCATCAGGGTCAGGTGGATGTAGATGGCGTGGCCGCGCGGCAGCTCATTGCCGAGCTGGCGGATCGCCTCAAAGAACGGCAATCCCTCAATGTCGCCGACCGTGCCGCCGATCTCGCAGAGCACGAAGTCGTATTCTTCGTTGCCGTCGAGCACGAACGCCTTGATGGCGTCAGTGACGTGCGGGATCACCTGCACGGTGGCGCCGAGATAGTCACCGCGGCGCTCCTTGGCGATGATCTCCTGATAGATGCGGCCGGTGGTGACGTTGTCCATGCGGTTGGCGGAGCGCCCGGTAAAGCGCTCGTAATGGCCAAGGTCGAGATCGGTTTCCGCCCCGTCATCGGTGACGAACACCTCGCCGTGCTGATAGGGGCTCATCGTGCCGGGATCGACGTTGAGATAGGGGTCGAGTTTCCTCAGGCGGACGCGGTAGCCGCGCGCCTGCAGAAGCGCGCCCAGGGCCGCCGATGCGAGACCCTTTCCGAGGGAGGAAACCACGCCGCCGGTAATGAAAATGTACCGCGCCATGGGATTTGAGCCTTAGCGTGGCGCGAGCGATTCGACGAGTCGAAAAATCGCCTAAGCTAAATAAAGCGCCTCTGCGCTCTCAGCCCTGCCCCTTCGAGGCTCGGCGCTTCGCGCCTCGCACCTCAGGATGAGGGCCGAGGAGAAGCGCCGCGGGGAGATTCAGCGGCGTTATTGTGCCGGCGGGGTCGGTGGTGTGCCGCCCTCAGCCGGCGGCGTCTGCGGGCCGGCGGCGCCGTCAAGCTGTTGGAGCATGTCCTGCGCGGAGCCACCGCCGCTCGGCAGCGGCACGACCGGCGTGTCGGTCTCGGCCGGCTGCGATTGGCCGGGCAGGTTCTGGAAGATGTCGGTCTGGCCCGCGTCCATCTTCGCCAACAGCGCCAGCCCGACCGATGTCGCGAAAAAGGCGGCCGCCAGCACGGCCGTGGAGCGCGTCAGCATGTTGGCTGCGCCGCGCCCGGACATAAACGCCCCGCCACCACCGCCGCCACCGCCAATGCCGAGCGCCCCGCCCTCGGAGCGCTGGAGAAGGACGAGGCCGACCATGGCCACGACGACCATGAGATGGATAACGATGATGACTGTCGACATTAGCTTTCTTCCTCGGCCGGCCTTCTACACGAGGCAGCCGGCGCTTTGAACCCCGTAAGTCCGGGCTCCGAGCTCGGCGGCCTAGCCCGCCGCTCAGCCCCCGGAGGCGGCCTCCACGATGGCCAGGAAATCCGCGGCCTTGAGGCTCGCGCCGCCGACCAGCCCGCCATTCACGTCCGCGACCGCCAGGATCGCAGCGGCATTCTCCGGCTTCATGGACCCGCCATAAAGAATGCGCACGCCGCTCCCGGCCGCGCTGAAGCGCGCCGTCAGCCCGGCGCGGATATGGGCATGCGCCTCTTGAATGTCACCCTCGCTGGCCGTGCGGCCGGTTCCGATCGCCCAGACCGGCTCGTAAGCGATCACAATATCGGAGGGATCGCCGTCGGGGACGGAGCCGGCGAGCTGCCGCGACACGACATTGAGCGTCTCGCCAGCGTCGCGTTCCGCCTCCGTCTCGCCGATGCAGATGATGGTCGTCAGGCCGGCGCGGCGCGCGGCTTCCGCCTTGGCACGCACCAGGTCGTCCGCCTCGCCATGATCCGTCCGGCGCTCCGAATGGCCGACAATGACTGCCGAGCCTCCGGCATCCTTTATCATCTCAGGCGACACGTCGCCTGTATGAGCGCCCGACGCCTTGGGATGGCAGTCCTGCCCGCCGACCAGAAGCGGCGAATTCTGCGTCGCCCGGCGCATACGCTCAATCAGCGTGGCGGGCGGGCAGATCATCACGTCGGCCTTGCCCTCAGCGGCCTTGGCGCCTTCGGCAACCGCCTGGGCCTCGCTGAGACTGGTGGCAAGTCCGTTCATTTTCCAGTTACCGGCGATCAGGTGACGCATTGTGTCGGTGCTCCTTGGACGGCGTATGGCGCCGGATGCGCTTGGCAGCGCGGAATGGGGGTCTTATGTATGCGCGGCCGGGCGGGTGACCCGGCCTTTTTCGCATCGGCGAGAGGCTTATTCATGCTCAACCAGCTCCGTCAAGGCGCCAAGGGCTGGGTCTCCAAGGCCCTTGTGGGCCTCTTGGCCCTGAGTTTCGCGGTTTGGGGCATTGGCGGCTTCGAAGGCTATGGCGCCGGCACTCTGGCGACCGTCGGTGACACGGAAGTCAGTGTGCAGGAATTCGCCGCCATCTACGGCCAGGCGCAGCGCGTCGCCGTGCAGTCAGGCCAGCGCGCCGACCCCAGTCGTATCCTGGCGCAGCTCCTCTTCGGGGCGGCGCTCGATGACGAGGCAAGCCGCTACGGTCTCGGCGTCTCCAGCGACAGAGTGGCAACGGAGATTGCCGAAACGCCTGTATTCCAGGATGGAAGCGGCGCGTTCGACCGGGAGCGCTTCGAGGCTCTGCTTATGAACTCGCGCATGACGCCGGAGGACTACATCGCCGATGTCCGGCGCACGCTGGTGCGCAATCAGATCGCGGAGTCGATCGGTGCCGGCATTGGCGCGCCAAAGCCGCTGGTGGAGGCGATCTATCGGCTGCGAAACGAGGAGCGCACGGTCTCGCTGTTCGTGGTGGACGAACAATCGATCGAGGCCGTCGGCGAGCCCGGCGAAACGGAGCTGCAAGCCTATTTCGATGACAACAAGGCGCAGTTCCGGGCGCCGGAATATCGCGAAGTGGCGCTGTTGACATTGAGCGCTGAGGCCGTCGCCGATCCCGATGCGGTCAGCGAGGAAGACCTCCAGACCGAGTATGAGCGTCGGAGGGCGAGCTTTGAGCAGCCGGAGCGCCGCCACGTGGAGCAGATCCGCTTTGACGATGCGGCGGCCGTCGAAGCGGCACTTGAGAAGGCGAATGGCGGTGAGACTTTTGCTGCAATAGCGGAAGCGAGCGGCACCAGCGTCACCGATCTCGGTCTGAAGACGCAGGCGGAGTTCATCGATCAGGCCGTCGCGGAGGCAGCTTTCGCCGCCGATGCGAACATTGCCGTCGCGGTCACGGAGGCGGCACTGGAGCCTTCGCTCATTCGGGTGACGGCGATTGAGCCCGGCGCAGTGACGCCGCTGGCGGAGGTGGAGGATCGGCTGCGCCAAGACCTGGCGACACGGCTGTCGCGCCAGTCCGTCAACGACCTCTACGATCAGGTCGAGGATGAGCGCGCCGGTGGTTCGACGCTTGAAGAAGTAGCGGAGAAGCTGTCGCTCCCCTACCGTGTCATCGACGGCATTTCAGAGTTCGCGCGCGCGCCTGACGGTAGCGCCATCACGGACGTGCCCAATCTGCCGGAGGTTCTCCGCGAGACCTTTCTCAGCGATATCGGCGTAGAGAACAGCCCCCTTCGTGCCGAGGGGGATGCCTGGGTGTTCTTCGACGTGCTCGGCATCACAGAGGCGCGCGACCGCACGCTTGACGAAGTGCGCGAAGAGGCGATTGCGGCGTGGAAGGCACAGGCCACCGAGGACCGTATTCGCGAATTCGCCGATGGCTTGCTGGCGCGCCTTGAAGGTGGCGCATCACTCGCCTCGATCGCCTTGGAAGTCGGCAAGCCGGTTCAAACCGTGGAGAAGGTGCAGCGCAGCTCCAGTCTTCCGGAGATGACGCGGAATGCGGTGGCGCAGGCGTTTGCCGGGCCGGAGGGTCATGTCGCCAATGCTGAGGGCGCCGGTCCCAACCGCATCCTCCTGCATGTGGATCGGGTCGTGTCGCCAAGCTTCTTTGCGGAAGCGCAGGACGCGCAAACGATCGACACGCAGCTCTCCTCGGCGCTGCGGACCGACCTTCTCGGCATCTTCAACGCCGAGCTGCGCGAGAACCGTACGGTCAACGTCAACAACGCCGTCTATCAGCAGCTTCTGGCGCAGTTGGCGGGCCAGCATCCCATGCAGTGATGCAGGTTGAGCCGGCCTTTGAGCCGTTCGCGGCGGGCTACGATAGCGGCGAGCCGCAGCTTGTCTGGACGCGACTTGTCTCCGACCTTGAGACGCCGGTTTCCGCGTTTCTGAAGCTCGCCGGCAACCGGCGGAACGCATTCCTTCTGGAATCGGTTGAGGGCGGCTCGGTGCGCGGCCGCTATTCCATCCTCGGCTTCGATCCAGACCTCATCTTCCGGGCCCAGGGCAGTGCTGCGGAGATTGCACATGCGCCGAAGCTTACGGACTACACGCCCTCTCCCGAACCGGCGCTCGCCGCGCTCAGAACGCTCATTGCCGAAAGCCGTATAAAAGTGCCGGACAGTCTGCCGCCCATGGCCGCGGGCGTCTTCGGCTTCCTCGGCTACGACATGGTGCGGCTGATGGAGGACCTGCCGGAGCCCAATCCGCAGGCTGTTGCGGTTCCCGACTCCATCCTCATCCGGCCGCGCATGGTGGCCGTGTTCGACGCGGTGAAGGACGAGCTGACGGTCGTCACGACAGCCCGGCCGGAGCCGGGCGTCAAAGCGCGCGCCGCCTATGATCGCGCCGTCAACCGTCTGATTGAAGTGGTGGATGCGCTCGACCGGCCGTTGGAACGCGCGCCAGCGGCCGACGACATCGCGCTTTCCGGCGAGGTGCACTCCAACACCGCGCCGGACGAATACAAGTCCATGGTGGCGCGCGCGAAGGACTACATCGCCGCCGGCGACATTTTCCAGGTCGTCCTGTCGCAGCGCTTCGAGGCGCCCTTCCCGCTTCCCGCCTTCTCGCTCTACCGGGCGCTGAGGCGCGTGAACCCCTCCCCGTTCCTCTACTTCCTGGACTTCGACGACTTCTCCATCGTCGGCTCAAGCCCGGAGATTCTGGTGCGCGTGCGCGACGGTGAGGTGACGATCCGTCCGATTGCCGGCACGCGTCCGCGCGGCGCGACGCCTGAGGACGATAAGCGGCTCGGCGAAGAATTGCTCGCCGACCCCAAGGAACGCGCGGAGCATCTCATGCTGCTCGACCTTGGCCGTAACGATGTCGGCCGCGTCGCCACCTTGGGGAGCGTGCGCGTCACCGACCAGTTCTTCCTGGAGCATTACAGCCACGTGATGCACATCGTCTCCAACGTGGTCGGGGCTCTGCGCGCCGATTGCGATCCGCTCGATGCGCTCGCCGCCGGCTTTCCCGCCGGCACGGTCTCCGGTGCGCCCAAAGTGCGGGCGATGGAGATCATCGACGAATTGGAGAAGGAGAAGCGCGGGCCCTATGCGGGCTGCGTCGGCTATTTCTCCGCCGACGGCGCGATGGATAGCTGCATTGTGCTGCGCACGGCCATGGTCAAGGACGGCACGGTCTATGTGCAGGCGGGTGCGGGGATCGTGGCCGATTCCGTGCCCGACGCGGAGCAGCAGGAATGCATCAACAAGGCGGCGGCGATCTTCCGCGCCGCCGACGAAGCACGCCGCTTCGCCAGCCAAGCCGGGCGCGGGCAGTAGGTCTTCGGCCTGGCGCTCGTCGCGGGCATTCTCACCACATCACGGTCACGTCGAAATGGCGGAATGCGGGATCGACCGTCACCAGCGGCATATCCTCAATGATCGCCTGCGCCGCGAGCATGCGATCGAACGGATCGCGATGCGGCCCCGGAAGGAACCCCGCCAGGCGACCGTGCTGCAATGTCACGCCGATCGGGAGAAAGTCGTACTCAACGAGAACGCTCTCCATGTCGTGAGCGATTTGCTCTGCCTCAGCCCACCTGCCGGCGCGCACCTTCGTGGCGATTTCCCAAGCCGATGCCGCGCTGACATGGACCTCCGCGTCCACGCTCTCGATGGCCTCTCTCGCACGGGGGGAGCACCGGCGGTCCCCGTTGAGAAACCAGACAAGAGCGTGGCTATCCAGCAGGATCCTCACCCTCTCCTTCCCACAGCTTCAGCTCATCCTCAGGCAGCGGGTCGAAAAAGAACGAATCCGGGATTTCTGGCCATTTTCCCTTCATAGCTCCGAACACGCGGCGGTGCGGTCTCCCGGCGACGGGCGCAAGTCGGACGACCGGCTGCTTGCCGCGCGCGATGACGATTTCCTCGCCCTTTTCGGCGCGCGCAATCAGCTTGGAAAGCTGCGTCTTCGCTTCGTGGATCGTGACGGTGGCCATCAGCCGCTCCTTAGTCAGGCTGCTTAGCTAAGCCACTTAGCTAATCCGGGCGACCGAAGCGGTCAATGGCTTCACCACACCGGGCTCGCGAGCATGATACGCCGCCCTTCCCGCTCAAGCCGCGCTGCGGTTCTTCTTCAACTGCGCATCCACCAGCGTCACCGTCTCGTCGAGCACGGCGTTCGAGAGGCCCTTCCCTGCGGCGATCGCCTGCACTAATTTGTCGACGCGCTCGATATTTTCGGCACCGGCGAAGAGCGCCCGGGCGGCGGATGACGGCCGCACCAGGCCTTTGGCCGCGGCGGCGTATTTTTCAAACGGCACCATGTCGTCGCGCGATGCGCCGAGGCTGACGCAGAGCTCAGCCACCCAATCGTAGATCGCGCGCGACGCCTCAGGATCGGTGTGCACGGCGTCCTTGATGGCGCGCGGGCCGTCCTTGGTCACGCAGCGATAATTGCCGGTCACCAGCATCGCCCATTTGGCGAGCGGCACGAAGAGCGAGTCGTGCACCTTGAGCTTCACCGGCAGCTCGATCGCTGAACCGTCGCCGGGATCGAAACGCACCGCCTCGATCTCGCTCTGGAGCTGCTGCAGCATCGTGGTCGCCTCGTCGGAACCGAAGCGCGCCGTCTTGAAATTCGTGGGGAGCGTGACCTTGAGCACATTGACCGGCTCATCGGGTGGACGGAACGCCTGCGGGTCGGGGCTCGCCAGCGTCACCAGCGCGGGATCGAAGTTCTGCCATGCGGCCGCATCCGTATAGGCCGGCGCGAGCTTGTCGACGTTAAGGCCCGGTATGCGCCGCAGATAAGGCGGCGGCGGCATGTTCATGATCGACAGGCACGGCTTCTTAGAGAGCGCCACCTTGTCCAAAAGCTCGCGCACGCCGTCGGAGCGGTATTGCGGCTCCTGCATGGCAAGGCCGATGAGGTCGTAATCGGCCGGGTCGACTTGATCGACGCTGGCGGCGGAAACGGAGCCCGGCAGCGCCTTGGAATGCAGCTCCACGGGCGCATCGCGGCCCCTCACCGGAAGACGCACGCGGATGCCGTCGGCGTTGATCAGCGCCGCCGTCGGCGCGCGGCAGATGAGCGTCACGTTGTGCCCGCCGAACTGAAGCTTGGCGGCAAGCAGCGCCCCATAGGATGCGCCCAGGATCAGGATGTTGCGGGCTGCCAATGCGTCGTCCTCCGGAGGATTTTGTTCAGCTCACGTCGTGGCGTGGCCGCGCGTGCCGCTTCGCTTGTCGACAAGAAACCAGGTCTCCTCGCGTCCCACGCCCTTGATGTCAATCGCGCCGCGCGGCTGGAAGACAAAAGCGTCGCCCAATGCGTCGCGGAAGGCCGCGGAGACCTGGATGCGCCCCGGCTCGCCGGAATTCTCCAGCCGCGCCGCCAGGTTCACCGGATCGCCCCACACGTCGTAGCCGAAGCGCTGCGAGCCGATGATCCCCGCCATCACCGGGCCGAGCGCCATGCCGATGCGCAGGTTCAAGGCGACGTCGAACGCCGCGGCGGCGGCCTCCGCGGCGGCGGGCATGCGGAGCGCCATCCGCGCCAACCGCGTCGTATTCTCCTCAGGCGTTGCGCCGCCGATCGCGGCGGCCATATAGGCGTCGCCGATCGTCTTGATCTTCTCCACGCCCTCCTCCGCGGCGATACGATCGAAATCGTGCACCAGCCGGTTCAGCATCTCCACCGTGCGCGCCGCACCGAGCGCACGGGCGATTGGAACGAAGCCGGCAAGATCGGAGAAGAGCACGGCGGCGCCGTCAAAATTGTCGGATATCAGCGCATCGGGGCGCGCCTTGATGCGTTCCGCCACCTTCTCCGGCAGCACGCGATGAAGCAGAGCCTCTGTCTCCGCCTCCGCCTGCTCCGCCGTCCAGAACGCATAATAAAGAGCAATCGCCACGATGATCGATATGCTCACCACCGTGGTGAGGTAGAGACGCAGCAGGAAGACGTCGCTGACCTCGCCGGGTGCTATGCCCACATCGAAGAACACCCAAGACACGACATGGAACCCGATTGCAAAGACAATGATCAGAGCAATGTAGGGAAGCCGCCTGAGCTCAAGGATCAGGAAGGCCAGCGCCGATGCGGCGATGTAATTGACCTGAATGCCGGACTCCCGGCCGACCAGCGCGATAATGAGGAACAAGCCGATCATCAGCACGAAGGCCATGAACAGCGGCCCGGCCACCTCGTGAACACGATGCAAGGCCGGGACCATAAGCGCGGCGACCGTCATCACCACATTGATGATGATGGCACCGCGGTAGAGCATTGCGTCTTCAAGCGCGAAGGTCAGCGCGAAGAACAGACAGGCCAACGCGATCGTACCGCAGGCGACGTTGATGTTGCGCAGTCTGCGCCGCGTCCTCGCCGGATAGCCGGACGTGCCGAGCTCAGCCAGCCATGCGGCGCGCCGTTTCAGTCGCAACGCCCATTGGTCTGGCCGTAGTGGCGCCGCCGATCCCGCTTTGGTTTCCATTTCGCAAGCCCCCGCGATCCGGCTTATCCTCCGGTCGCAATCCTTAGACAAGGATCGGGGCGGTTGCGGGGCGGCGGTTTTCGGGGGTTTTGCAAGGGGCGCCCACCGGGTTAAGCTCCGTTGTCGCTAAGCAGGACGGAGGCTGGAATCCGATGCGCCACCTCTTCGCATGTCTCCTCTGTCTCGTGCTCTTCTCCTCCTCTCAAGCTGCGGCCGCAAATCGGGTCGCGTTGGTCATGGGCAATGGCGCCTACGAAGAGGCCACCGCGCTGGAGAACCCGGTGCGCGACGCGGAGGCCATGGCGGCCGCACTTGAGGCGCTCGAATTCGATGTGATCCTGCGCACCGATGTCGATCGCCGCAGCACCGATCAGGCGCTCGGCGAATTCATCAGCGCTTCTGAGGGCGCGGAGATCGCTCTGCTCTTCTTCGCCGGCCACGGCATTCAGATCGGCGGCGAGAACTTTCTGCTGCCCGTCGACGTCTCCGCAGAGAGCGAATGGTCGTTGCGCTCCAGCGCTATTGAGGCGCAGCGCATCATCTCAGAGATGGAGCGGCGGGCCGGTGTGTCGATCGTCATTCTCGACGCCTGCCGCGACAACCCGCTGGTCGATATCGTCGCCTCCTCCACCCGCTCCGCGGTGCCGCAGCGCGGGCTCGGCCGCATGACGCTTTCGAGCCGCGGAGCGATCGTCGCATTCGCCGCGGCGGCCGGCGACACCGCATCCGACGGCACTGGTGACCACAGCCCCTTTACGCAGGCGCTCCTGGAGGAGATCGACGAGCCGAATGTTGAGATCGGCTTGATGTTCCGCAGGGTCGCGGGGCGCGTGCGCGACGAGACGCGTGGCGACCAGCACCCGGAGCTGCTCGTGCGCCTGGTCGACGAGGTCTATCTGAACCGCACCGACGCGCCGGAGGAGACGCAAGTCGCGGCGGTCTCTGAACGGAGGGAGGACGCGCAGCCTGAAGCCACGCAGGCCGCAACCGAAGAAAGCACTGCCCCCGATCTTGAACGGCAGGCCGCAGCGCCCGGCCGGATCGCCCTGGCCGACAGGCGCTTCTTCGGCCGGCGGGTCGTCCATCAGCCGGCATGGCTCACCGACCTTGCCGTTCCCGAACCGAGCGGCTGGCGTTCGGCGGCGCCGGAAGCGCTTGTGGAGACCGACGAGAACAACAGCTTCGGCACCGCGCAATGGGTGCCGCTTGCCGCCGCGATCGAGGCGCGCATTGCACCGACGGGCGACTACGATTGGTTCCACGTGGAAGTGCCGGCGCGCGGCGAGCTCTGGGTGGAGGTCGACCCCGCGCCGCCGGAGCTCGACCTTTACGCACAGGTCTATAGCGCCGACAATTCCGCCGTCGGCGGCGCGCAGGGCGCGGCCGGCGCGGGCAAAGCGCTCGTCGGCCGCTTTCCGGTGCCGGCACCCGGCGCATACCGGATTGTATTGTGGGACGGCTCAAGCAATGCTGAAAGCAGCGTCCCGTTCACCGCCAAGATCGACTTTGTTCCCGCCGACGATCCGTTCGAGCCGAACGACACACTCGGCGCCGCCTCGCCGCTCCCGGCAACGGCGACGGTTTGGCCGACGATCTATCCGCGCGGCGATTACGATTGGTTCAAGGTGTGGGTTCCGGAGCCCGGATTGCTGCAGCTCACCGCGTCGAAGGTTCCTGACGACCTCGACATCTATTTTCGCGTCTTCGACCTCAACAAGACGTCCATACACGGCTCCATTGGTCCGGCGCGCGAAGGCGGCGACACGGTCGCCGATGCGGAGCTGCCGGCACCCGGCACGTATCTGATTGAGGTCCATGACGGTTCAAGCAACGCCGCGACTGTGGAGCCATTCCGGCTCGATCTGGCATTCAAACCGGTCAGCGATCTGGCGGAGCCAAACAATTCGGTCAGCGAGGCGGTGATCGTGCCGCCGACAAGCCGGCGCGAGATGGCGATTTTTCCGCGCGGCGACTATGACTGGCTGGCTGTCGATGTCGACCATCCCGGCGAGCTGACGCTTCTGGCGGAGAATTCGCCGGACAACCTCGACGTCTATATCCGCGTGCTCAATTCCGACGGCAAGGCGATCCTCGGATCGACCGGACCGGCGCGCGAGGGCGGCGATGTCTATACCTTCGCCGATCTGCCGGCGCCCGGCCGTTATTTCGTGGAGCTGCATGACGGCTCCAGCAACGCATCAAGCCCCGATCTGCTCGACCTGGAGCTCACCTATCTTGCCCAGCCGGATCAGTACGAACCGAATAACGGCCCTGGCGAGGCGGCGCCGCTGACGATCGGCACGCAGACGCTTTTGAACATCCTGCCGGTCGCCGACTCTGATTGGTTCCGCATCGCGGTGCCGATCGCCGGCGAGCTTTACATTGAGCTGGACGAGGTGCCGGAGAACCTCGACCTTTACGTCAAGGTGCTTGACGCCGACCAGGCCGCTATCTCCAGCTCCATCGGCCCGACGCGCGAAGGCGCCGTCACCGAAGCGATCGTCGATCTGCCGGGGCCTGGCATCTATTACCTCCAGATCTGGGACGGGAGCAGCAATGCGCGCTCCATCGAACCGGCGCTTCTGACCACCCGCTTCACGCCGATCGCGGAGACGCTGGAGCCCAACGACAGCTTCTCCATGGCGCGGCCGATCAAGCTCGGCGAGCCCTATTTCGGCAACATCCTGCCGGTCGGCGATTATGATTGGTATCTCTTGGAGGCGCCGCGCGCCGGCACGTTCGTCGTCAATGTCGACGACGTCGACGACAAGCTCGACATCTACGCCACGCTTTACGATGCGGAAGTCCGCGGCAGCAGCGCGCTTGGCCCACCGCGCGAGGGGGCGGCCACGGAAGCGGAGTTCGAGGTGCCTGCCGCGGGGCTTTATCGGCTGAGGCTGCATGACGGCTCAAGCAACAGCCGCTCCGCCAAGCCGTTCCGCTTCCAGGTGGATTTCAACTAGGGCTGGACCAGCTATGGCCCGGCACGCTTCGAGTGAAACGAGAGGCGATACCGAACTCGTCAAAGAGGCACTCGCCGAGGCGCAGCAGACCGTCAGGGCTTACGACGTCAAAGCACAGATTGTCGGGGTCGGGTACATCTTTGCGCTGGGCGTCGTATTCCGGTTGGGCGATCTTCTCCCGAAGGTGGAGAGGGATGATCTGCTGTTTGTGATCGCGGGATGGGCGATCGTCATCTTTCCCATTCTGCTGTTCGGGTTCGTGCTCTACCCGACTCGGAAGACCGTCAGCAGCTTTCGCTCTGAAGAGGCTCCCGGCGAAGACGTCCTTTATGTCCAGTCGAAACAATTCCCCACGGCACGGGCCTATCTTGAGGCGCTGGAACGCGCAGACGGGCTCATCGAAAGAACGAATGAGCTGCTGAAAGTCACCAGGCTACGCGAACTGAAGCGAAAACGCTTCCTGCGGGCTCTGTTCGCCGCGGGTGTGGCTTTCGTCATGCTGTTCTGGGCACAGCTTTGGCGCAGCACCACTGGCGGATGAGCGCCAGTCGATATCGTGCCGAACGAATGAGTCTTGAGCCCTTAGAGCGTCTCCCGCAACGCGCTGAACAAAACAATGTTCGGTCAGTCCTGCATGAGCGCCAACATCGGTGCCACGGCCGATTTCCACGAGGCGCGCTCTTCCAACCGATCGATCCAGGCCGAAACGTGAGGTGTCCGGTCAAGCGAGATGCCGGCGCGATCACGAAACATGAACGTGCTCGCCATGGCAAAGTCGGCGATGCTCAGATCGCCGGCCACCCACTCCTTGTTCGCCAGGCTGGCGTCAAGCACCGGTAGGAACTGGGCGACGTTCTTGAGTTGAGACTCGATTGCCGTCTCATCGGGCTCACCCATACCGAGCTTCTTCTTCACAACACGCTCAAACGCCACCCCTTGCATTGCGGGGCCGAGATGGATGGCCTGCCAATAGGACCATTGGTCGATGATGGCGCGTTTCCTCGCGTCGGTCGGACAAAGGCCGCGCTCGGGCTTCAAGCCAGCAAGATAGCCATCGATGGCGCGGCTTTCCCAGAGCACAAAGTCACCATCGACCAGAACCGGCACTTTGCCGTTCGGATTGATCGCCAAGTATGACGCGGTTTTGTGCTCGCCTTTCATGAGATCGACTTCGATGGTCTCAAGCTCGATCCCGAGCTCGTTAGCGACCGCGCGAACGCGCAAGGCGTTGGGCGAAAGATCGGCGTTATAGAGCTTCATTGCATCTCCTTGGATCCGTGCCTGCGTCGCGTCAGCATGGCAGACATGCGCCGAAAGCCATCACAATGGGAACGGTAAACCCTTTAGGCCGCTTGTGCAGTCGCGTTCCGGCTGGACCGGACCTTGTCGGCGAGCCCCTTCAGATTGCCGTCGAGGACCTTGCCCATCATCGTTTTCATCATGGTCTGACCCAAAATCCATGCGAGGGGACCGTACTTCATGCGGTAATCCATGGCCCACTTCACCTTTGACGGCTTGTTATCCAGCGGCTCGACGGACAGCTCCGCATAGGCTTCATGGAGAGGCATTGCCGCCATGTCCGGCAAACGGACGCGATACCCACGATTGGCCTCCCACTTGGTCACCTCCTCCACGAGTGAAGTGCCGTTCTCGAAATGGCAGCGCCGCTTCGATCCGACCCCGTCTTCGCAGTCCGTGAGCGCATCCACTGAGTTCACGAGCGGTGCGAACTCGTCAATGTGCATGAAGCGGCCCTGAACCGCCCATATTGCGTCAGGCGTGGCGTCGATCTCACGCGTTCGCTCGTTGTGTATCATGTTGATTCCTCAGCTCACGGCGACAGCGCCGGATTGGCTCCTCTCTCCAAACTCCGGCGCACATTATCAGAGGGCTGCTGACAGCCTTTTGTCAGGAGCAATCGAGGGCGTAGCGGAGCTTTTTTGAAAGCAGCGCTGAATGATGGTGCCACCTGGCCGCTGATGTGCCCCGGCCCGTTTCCTTGACCCATCCGGCGCTTGCGGCATAAGTGCCCCTTAAACCGCAAGGACTTGGCCGGATGATCCTGGTCATCGACAATTACGATTCCTTCACCTGGAACCTCGTCCACTATCTCGGCGAGCTGGGCGCGGAGCCTTCTGTCGTGCGCAATGACAAGATCACGCCTGACGAGGCGCTTGCGCGGCAGCCGGAGGCGATCCTGCTGTCGCCCGGCCCGTGCACGCCGAACGAGGCGGGCATCTGTCTCGACCTGGTGCGCCAGGCCGATGGCGCGGTGCCGCTGCTGGGCGTCTGCCTCGGCCATCAGGCGATCGGCCAGGCCTATGGCGGGCAGGTCGTGCGCGCGCCGACCTTGATGCACGGCAAGCTGTCGCAGATGACGCATTGCGGCGACGGGGTGCTGGCCGGCATCGACGGGCCGTTTGAAGCGACGCGCTATCATTCGCTGACCATCGATCCGGAATCGATGCCCGACTGCCTGGTCGCCAATGCGCATACGCAGGACGGGGTGATCATGGGCCTTCACCACAGAACCGACCCGGTTCACGGCGTGCAGTTTCATCCCGAAAGCATCGCGTCGGAGCACGGCCATCAGATCCTGCAAAATTTCCTGCAGATCGCGCGCACCTTCAATAGGCGCGTGGGCCGACAGGCAGCTTGAGCGGAGACGGGCAAGCATGACCGACATGAAGCGCTTCCTGGGCCCCATCGCTGCCGGCGAAAGGCTGACGCGCGCCGACGCGGAGGCGGCGTTCGACGTGATCATGTCCGGCGAAGCAACGCCGACGCAGATCGGCGGCTTTTTGATGGCGCTTCGCGTGCGCGGCGAAACCGTGGAGGAGATTGCCGGCGCGGTCGCGGCGATGCGCGCCAAGATGACCGTCGTCGAAGCGCCGCCCGACGCCATCGACATTGTCGGGACCGGCGGCGATGCGTCGGGCACGTTCAACATCTCCACTTGTGCGGCTTTCATTGCGGCGGGCGCCGGCGTGCCGATCGCCAAGCACGGCAACCGCGCGCTTTCCTCAAAATCGGGCGCGGCCGACACGCTCTCAGCACTCGGCGTCAATATCGAGCTCGCGCCGGAGCGGATCGCCGCCTGCATCCGCGAAGCGGGCATCGGGTTCATGTTTGCGCCGGCACATCATTCGGCCATGCGCCATGTCGGCCCTTCGCGGGTGGAGCTCGGCACGCGCACGGTGTTCAATCTGCTTGGGCCGCTCTGCAACCCCGCCAATGTCAAACGCTACATGCTCGGCGTGTTCGCGCGCGAATGGGTGGAGCCGGTGGCGGAGGTGCTGGCGTCGCTTGGGGCGGAGCGCGCCTGGGTGGTGCACGGCACGTTCGGCGACAGGAGCGGCCAAGGCGGAGGGATCGACGAGATCTCGCTGACGGGCACGACCTATGTGGCGGAGCTGCGCGCCGGGCATGTCCGCTCCTTCCAGATCGAGCCGACCGATTTCGATCTCGACCCGGTGGGGCCCGATGCATTGGTGGGCGGCACGCCGGAGGAGAACGCCAAGGCGCTGCGCGCTGTTCTGGAGGGCGCGCCGGGCGCGTTCCGCGACGTCGCGCTCATGAACGCGGGGGCGGCGCTCATGGTGGCCGGCAAGGCTGACCTGACGGAGGATGCCACAACGCTGGCGCGTCGATCGATTGAGTCGGGCAATGCGCTGAAGGCGTTGGATCGGCTGGTCGAAGTATCAAACGAGTGAGAGCCGATGGCCGACATCCTGAAGCGCATCGAAGCCTATAAGCGTGAGGAGATCGCTGCGGCCAAGGCCGCCGTTCCGCTCGCGGAGCTGAGCGCGCGCATTGCGGAAATCGATCCGCCGCGCGGCTTTTATGACGCGCTGCGCACCCGTGTGGATGGCGGCAGCGTCGGGCTGATCGCCGAGATCAAGAAGGCAAGCCCATCCAAGGGACTGATCCGCGCCGATTTCGATCCGCCCACATTGGCGCGTGCCTACGAGGCGGGCGGCGCGGCCTGTCTTTCCGTGCTCACCGACGAGCCGTCCTTCCAGGGCGCGCCGGAGTTCTTGACCAATGCGCGCGAGGCAACCGCCCTCCCCGCGCTCCGCAAGGATTTCATGTTCGACCCCTATCAGGTGCACGAGGCGCGCACCTGGGGCGCCGATTGCATCCTTCTCATCATGGCGGCGATTTCCGATGACGAAGCCAGGGCGCTGGAGGATGCGGCGCAGGCGCTCGGCATGGACGTGCTGGCGGAGGTGCATGACGAAGCGGAGCTGGAGCGGGCGCTTCGCCTTGTCTCGCCGCTCATCGGCATCAACAATCGCAACCTGAAGACCTTTGAGACATCTTTGGCGGTCTCCGAGCGGCTCGCACCTCTGGTGCCGGCGGAGCGGCTTCTCGTGGGCGAAAGCGGCATTGCCAATGCGGCCGATATCGCCGCGCTCGACGCGATGGGCATCCGCGCCGTGCTGGTTGGCGAGAGCCTGATGCGCCAGGCCGACGTGGAAGCGGCGACGCGCGCATTGCTCACGCGCGCGGAGGTCGAGGCGGCTGAATGAACGCGCGACTGACGCATCTCAGCGCCGAGGGCAAGGCCGACATGGTCGACGTGTCGGAGAAAGACGTGACGACGCGCACGGCGACAGCCAGCGGCACCGTATCAATGGCGCGCGAGACGCTGGACATGATCCTCGCCGGCAATGCCAAGAAGGGCGACGTCGTCGCCGCCGCGCGCCTCGCCGGCATCATGGCGGCGAAGAAGACGCACGATCTGATCCCGCTCTGTCACCCACTGGCGCTCACAAAAATCTCCGTCGACGTTGAGCCCGACCCAGCGCTGCCGGGCCTGCGCGTCACCGCTTTCGCCAAGCTTGACGGCAAGACGGGCGTGGAAATGGAGGCGCTGACGGCTGTCGCGGTCGCTTGCCTGACCATCTACGACATGGCCAAGGCCGTGGATCGCGGCATGACGATCCAGGACGTGCGTGTTGAGGAGAAGACCGGCGGCCGCTCGGGCGATTGGCGCGCGGACGGCGCGAACGCATGAGCCTGCTTCCGGTCGATGAAGCGGTCGCGCGACTGCTTGCCGGCGTGGAACCGCTCGAAGTAGAGCACGTGCCGCTCGCTGAGAGCAGCGGGTGCGTGCTGGCCGGCGACATTGCGGCGAGGCTCACGCAGCCGCCCTTCCCGGCTTCCGCCATGGACGGCTACGCCGTGCGCGCGGAACACGCAATCATCGGCGCGCGGTTGGAGGTGATCGGCATATCGCGCGCCGGCGAGCGGTTTTCCGGCTCTGTCGCCGCCGGCACGTGCGTGCGCATTTTCACCGGTGCGCCGGTTCCCGACGGCGCCGACGCCGTGCTGATCCAAGAAGATGCCGAGCGCGACGGCGACACGATTATTGTCAAGGCCGCGGTGAAGGCCGGCGCCTTCGTGCGCCCGGCCGGCCTCGACTTCCGCGCGGGCGAGGCGCTTCTCCAGGAAAGCACCGTGCTCGACGCGCGCGCTATCGCGCTTGCCGCCGCCATGGGACACGGCACTTTGCCGGTCAGGCGCAAACCGCGCATTGCCGTGCTTGCCAATGGCGACGAATTGGTGCCGCCCGGCGCAACACCCGGCCCCGACCAGATCGTTTCGTCCAACGGCGTCGGGCTGACGGCGTTCGTGCGCGAATGCGGCGGCGAGCCGATTGATCTTGGCATTGCCGCCGACAGAAACGAGGCGATCGCCGACGCCGTCGACCAGGCGACCGGCTCCGACATTCTGGTCGTGGTGGGCGGCGCATCGGTCGGCGAGCATGACCTCGTGCAAGGCGCGCTGACTGAGAAGGGCATGGCGCTCGATTTCTGGCGGATCGCCATGCGGCCGGGCAAGCCGCTCATGGTGGGGCGGCTCGGCGACATGCATGTGCTCGGCCTTCCGGGCAATCCGGTCTCAGCGCTGGTGTGCAGCCACGTGTTTCTGAAGCCGCTGATCAACGCCATGCTCGGCCTGTCGACCGACGCGGCGATCGTCTCCGCAAAGCTCGGCGCGGCCATGGCCAAGAACGACAACCGGCAGGACTTTGTGCGCGCGCGCCTCAAGATGATCGACGGCGAGCGCGTCGCGACACCGTTCGGCATTCAGGATTCCTCCATGCTGGCGACGCTTGCCGCGGCCGACGCGCTGATCATCCGCCCGGTCGGCGCACCGCCCGCGGCGGCCGGCGATGACGTGTCCGTGCTGTTGCTATGAGCTGCGCTGCTGAGCTCTAGAGCTTTATCCATTCCGATTGAATCAGAATGGAGGCCCTATCTCTTTGCTGGAGCATGATCTTATCCGAAAAGGTGGTGTCCACTTTTCGGGATCATGCTCTAGCTCACCGGCCTTGGGGCGAAGAAGCAGCGGCGCGAGCCGTCGTGGCGTTTGCAGCGCCAGAACTCGCCATCCTCCGATTGGTGCGCTTCGCTATAAGGCACGGTTTCGCCAAGTGACTTGATCAGCCAGCCGGCGGCGGTCGGCTGCATGTCAGCGGGCGCTATCATGAAGCAATCATTGTCGCCGCAGCAATGGGACCCGTCGGCGGGCGAGGTGTAGTTTCCGTGATTGATCCAGAAATCGTGGGCGGCGGCGGGAAGGCTGTAGTGGCCAAACGCCAGGCACGCCGCGACCAGGGTCTTCAGCATCATCTCAGGCTCTCCTTTCGCGGGCATCGACCCGCGCAAGGCTCGCCTCAGAGACTTCTCGTCGTGACGCGCTCAGCGGCGAGCCGAAGCTCCTGCCAGATCTGAGCGACGCGCCCCTCAACCGGGCACGTGGGCGCCCGGCCCCTTTGATAACAGGCAAGGACGGTAACTGATTCGTCGGTGATGCCTGCGATTAAGAATTGCAGGTGACAAGAAATACCCTGCTGCGTTGTAAATCTGCACCAGCACGAGCGGGCCATGCAGTATTCCTAGGCTTCCGCGCCGGTAATCAGGCGGGTGCCGCGGTTGAACGTCAGATAGGCCCAGAACCATTGCAGTATCACTGAGGTTCGGTTGCGAGTGCCGATCAGGAAGAAGACGTGCACAAAGCCCCAGAACCACCAGGCAATCGCGCCCTTCAGCTTCAGCCGGCCCAGATCGACGACCGCGGCCTGGCGGCCGATCGTCGCAAGATTGCCCTGGTGGCGATAACGGAACGGCCTCGGCGCTGGACGCCCGACAATGCGGTTGTGGATCACCCGCGCGGCGTAGCTGCCGCCCTGTTTGGCGGCCGGGGCGAGGCCCGGCACCGGGTTGCCGTTCCATGCCTTGCTCGACGCCGTGTCGCCGACCACGAAGACCTCCGGCGCGCCGGGCACAGTGAGGTCCGCCTCCACCTCAACGCGTCCGGCGCGATCATGCGCCGCCTCCAGCCATTTATGGGCCGATGAAGCAATGACGCCGGCGCCCCATATCACCGTGCGCGCGGCAACGTGCTCGCCGTTGACGACGACGCCTGTCTCGTCGATTTCCTCCACGCGTGCGTCGGTGCGGACTTCGACACCGAGCTCTTCGAGCGCTTTGCGGGTGTAAGTTGAGAGGCTTTCTGTGAAGGCGGCGAGCGGTCGCGGGCCACCCTCCATCAGGATCACACGCGCCTGCGTCGGGTCGGCGCGGCGGAAGTCGCCGGCCATGCCGTGATGCGCCAGCTCCACCAGCGTGCCGGCGATCTCAACGCCGGTCGGCCCGCCACCAACCACAACGAATGTCAGCCAGGCGGCCCGCTCGTCCGCGTCGTCGCAATCCTCCGCATGCTCAAAGGCCAGCAGGATGCGGCGGCGGATCGACGTCGCGTCGTCAATCTTCTTCAGGCCCGGCGCGACGGGCTCCCAATCGTCGCGGCCGAAATAGCTGTGCCGGGCGCCGGTGGCGAGGATCAGATAATCGTAAGGCACTTGCCGCTCGCCAACGGTCACGGTCTGCGCATGCCGGTCAACGTCGTTCACGCGGCCGAGCAGGCAGCGCACATTAGGCTGGTCGCGGAAGACGGAGCGCACAGGCATGGCAATATCGGCCGGCGACAACCCCGCGGTCGCCACCTGGTAAAGCAGCGGCTGGAAGAGATGATAGTTGCGCCGGTCAATGAGCGTGACCCGGCACGGCGACTGACGGAAGGCGCGTGCGGCGGCCAGACCGCCGAAGCCGGCGCCGACGATCACGACATGCGGCAGCCGTTCATCGTCCCAGTCCGGCGGCGCGAAGAGATGCGGATAGCGCTCGGCGATGCGGCCGATGATCCAACCATCCGCCGTCAGATAGCCGCCGCCGCGGAAGACGAGCACCATGAGCAACAGGACAACGCCGGCCGCGGCGACGCCGTTGAGCGACAACAGCATCCCGGCCGCCACGAGAGCCGCAACCCGCGTCATAAAGCCGAAGGCCAGCAGAAGGGCCAGCGCAAACAGCAGGCGCTGAAGCGCTGTTGACGCGATTTCCGGCTCCCAACCGCTGCGCAGGAAGTGCGTGAGGCCGCCGAGGTCCGCACCGGCAATGGCGATCAGGATCGCCGCCGCCAGCAAACGCATCAGCATAAGGAGCACCGGCTCCCCTGCCGTGGACAAATTGCGCAGCCAGGCGGTGATGCGATCAACGCCCGGCAAGGCGATGGAGCGCGCACCGGCTGCAAACGCCCAATCGAGCGAGATGAAGGATGCGCCCGCCACGGCCAGCCAAACAAGCAGGGCGATGTCCGCGGCGTGGCCGGCGGACCCGGTTGCCGCGGCAATGCAATACCAGATGGTCAGCGCTGCGACGGGCTGCGTGAGAAAGCCGAGCGCCAGCAATAGCCCCAGGCCGGCGCCGACCGGTGCCATCATGTCGACCGGAAAGAGCCGGAAGCCGAACCACAGCCGGATGATGAGGTCGAGCACCGGCCACGCCGCCATCAGCAAGAAGCCCTGCAGGAACTGCGACCAGCGGATCGCAGCGCAGATCGCCGGTGCGGGCTCCGCGATCAATGTCGCTCTGTCGGCGCGCTCATTATCCATCGGTCTTCCCCGAAGCGGCTCCCTCAGAGGTCGGCACGAGAACCCGCAAGGCAAAAGGAAAAGTGCTGCAGGATAGACGACGTGCCCCGCGTCCCATCAACTCAATTCAGCGCGGCCTCGCGTGTGCGCTGAAACACGCTTTCGGTATCCTTTGTCTATGGCTGCGCGGACGATTCAGAACCGCAATCGGTATGGAGATTGCCAATCCCTCCAGGGTGCGGCTTGGCGGACAACTTTCACACTTCACGGGAATTTAACGCACTTGCGGAACACTGCGTGAACATGTAGTGTCTGTTCGTGATTTGTGCACTATATCACGTGGAGCGAGGCGAGCCCGATCAATGCTGACACGCAAGCAACTCGAACTCCTGATGTTCATCAACGAGCGCCTGAAAGAGAGCGGAATTCCGCCGTCTTTCGACGAAATGAAGGACGCGCTCGACCTTAGATCCAAGTCCGGTATCCACCGGCTGATCACCGCGCTGGAGGAACGGGGCTTCATACGCCGGCTGCCGAATCGGGCGCGCGCGCTGGAGGTGCTCAGGCTGCCTGAGGCGGTCAATCCGAGCTTTGCGGCGGCGCGGCGCGGCGGGTTCCGGCCCAATGTCATTGAAGGACGGCTTGGCAAGGCGCCGAAGGATGTCGGCGAGGCGGCGAACGATTCCGTCGCTGTCCCGGTCATGGGGCGGATTGCAGCCGGCGTGCCGATCTCAGCGATACAGAACCACAGTCATTCCATCTCCATGCCTGCGGAGCTGCTTGGCGGCGGCGAGTTCTTTGCGCTGGAGGTGCGTGGCGATTCGATGATCGACGCCGGCATTCTGGAGGGCGACACGGTCATCGTGAAGAAGCAGGACACGGCGAATACGGGCGACATCGTCGTCGCGCTGATCGATGACGAGGAAGCGACGCTGAAGCGGCTGAGACGCAAAGGTGCGTCCGTGGCGCTTGAAGCGGCGAACCCGGCGTACGAGACCCGTATCTTCGGCCCCGACCGGGTGCGCATCCAGGGGCGGCTCTCCGGCTTGGTGCGGAGCTACTGAGCTTCAGTCCCGCGTTGCGTTGCCGCCGGCCTGCCAAGGGCGCGGTGCAGCAGAGCGCGCCCGCTGCACCGTGACCGTCGATGTGCCCTGGTCCATCGTTACGTCCAAAGCGTGCGCGCCGAAGCGGGCAAGCGCTGATGCGTCGATGACCAAAGCGGCAGCGCAATTCGTCGGCGCCTTGAGCGGCGTCACCACGATATGGGCGCGGGCGCAATCCTCATGAAATGCAGCGGGCTGGCGCACATGCGCAACGCGCACGCCGTCGGCACCATCCAGCAGGCATGAGGCGGGGTCACAGCGCACATTACGGCGCAGCTCCGCGCCCGCGAGCGGCTCCATCGGCTCCTTGTCGAAGAACTGCTCGACAGCGTAGCTGCCGGAGCGGCTGCCTGAGACCCTGAGTACGCCGGAGGCGTCGCGCACGGCGATGGCCTTGCCTTCGGGCGCCACCATCACATCGGGGCGATCGGCGAGAACCGGGATGAGGCCCAGGCCGGCAACAATGATCGCTGCGCCGTAGAGCCGCCATCGCCGCCGCCACAGGCACAGCCACAAGAGGCCGATCGTGATGGTCACCAGCGCGGCCGGCGCGATTGGCGGCGCGCGCATCTCTGCGCCCGGAAGGGCTGCAACCCACGCCGCGATCGCCAGAAGGGCGTCGATCCCCATCGTCATGACGTGGAGTGGTGCTGCCTCCAGCCCGAAGGGCATGAGGAACAAAGTCAAGAGACCCGCCGGCATGATGAGCACCGAAACGAAAGGCGCGGCCAGCAAATTGCCGAGCAAGCTATACGACGCGACCCGCTCGAAATGAAACGCGGCATAAGGGGCCGTCGCCAGACCGGCCACAAGCGTCGTCACCGCAATGCCGATGAGCGCGCGCCGGAGGAAGCGGGCAAACCGCCAGCCGGGTGTGAGGTCGCCGTCGCCCAGAAGCGGCCTCTTGCGGTCACGCCAGGCTTCCCACGCCGCTATGAGGGCGGCGACGGCGCCGAACGACATCTGAAATCCCGGTTCCACGACGCTTTCGGGCCGAAGCGCCACGACAATGAAGGCGGCAAGCGCCAGATTGCGCATCGAGATCGCCGGGCGATCGAGAAGCACGGCGCAGAACATGATGGCCGCCATCACAAACGCGCGGATCGTGGCGACATTGCCGCCGGAGAGCGCAAGGTAGCCTGTCGCAGCAATCAGCGCCGCCACGGCAGCCCATTTTCGGATGGGCCGGGTCAGCGCCAGACTTGGCGACAGGGCCAGCAGAGCACGCGTGGCAAAGAAGACCGTGCCCGCGACGAGCATCATGTGCATGCCGGATATCGCCAGTACATGGGCAAGACCGGCGCGGCGCAGATCGTCCTTGGTCTGCGCTGCGATATAGCTGCGTTCGCCGACCAGAAGGGCCGCAGCCACCGCGCCGGCCTGTCCCGGCTCCACGGCGCGAATGCGCTCCACGATGGCCGCGCGGAGCGTGTCGATCGCCAGATCGGCGGAGACATGCGGCGGCGCGACGAGACGCCAATCCCCGAATAGGAAGCCACCGCCGCCGATGCCGTCGAAGAATGCCGCCCGGCGCGGGTCGTATCCACCCGGCACCACGGGGCCCGGCACCGGCATCAACCGACCACGCGCAGCGATCTTTGCGCCGAGCGGCGGCACGTCGTAGCGCTCCGCCATCGTCACGCGCGCCCGCGCCGGCAGAAGCTCCGTGGCCCAATCCGCATCGGCGGTCAGCCGGTCCAGCGTGATACGCGGGCGGAGATCAGCACGATCCTCAACGCCCACCACGCGTGCAACGATCCCCACCGCAAAGGGCCGTTCGATATGCGGTGTATTGAGGCGCTCCACCCGCAGCTTGGCCGCGGTTGCACCGGCAAGCAGAAGAGCGATCACGACCACAAGGCGTATCGTCGCGCCCCGCCGATAGGAGAGGATCGCGGCCGCTGCGAAGACAGACGTCGTCGCCGCAAGGGCCCAGAGGTGAGGCTCGCGCGGCAACACACAATAGACCGCCGCGCCAGCGCCGAACGCAACCGCCAGCCATTGGAAGCCGACGCGCTCGGCGAGTTCGTGCTCAAAACTATCGGCAAGCGTGCTCAGTCCGTCGCCGGCGCGCCAGCCAAGCCGCCGCCATCCGTTTGGGCCGAGACCAAACGGAACGCGCGCTTCCTCGCGCGCCTGCGTCGCGCCGCCTTGCTCCACGTGCCCCCCAGAGCCCCCGTGACGTCGCGAGCATGCTACAGCAGGTTGCAGGACTTGTCGTGAGAGGAATGCGGTAGGTTGTCTCGGACGCCCTCTCGCCTGTCATCCCGCAAGCGACGCGCAGCGACGCTGTGCGGGACCCATACACACCGGCCGCGCCGTATGTGTTCATGGGTCCCGGCCTTGGCCTGGCGGCCAAGCCGGGATGACAGACGAGATGACTACCGCACCCTCACCCCTTCGCCATCGCCTTAGCGAAGCTGTCGCGCAGGCCGACGGTGCGAACGAAGACCGGCTTGCCGGGGACCGAATCGCGATCGCGGCGGAAATAGCCCTGGCGCTCGAACTGGAGCGGCGTGTCGTCGTTGCCGGCAGCGGCGGCCGGCTCGATCATCGCGCCGGTCAATACCTCCTGCGAATCCGGATTGATGTCAGCGGCGAAGTTGGACGCGTCGGGGCTCGCACTGAGGAAGAGACGGTCGACCAGACGCACCTCCGCCGGCACGGCACGCGCCGCCGACACCCAATGCAGCGTCGCCTTGACCTTGCGCCCGTCGGGCGGATTGTTGCCGCCGCGCGTCTCAGGGTCGTAGGTGCAGCGCAGCTCTGTGACCTCACCCGATGCGTCCTTCACGACCTCGCGGCAAGTGATGAAATACGCGTAGCGCAGCCGCACCTCCCGCCCCGGCGCCAAGCGGAAGAATTTCTTGGGCGGATCCTCCATGAAGTCGTCGCGCTCCACGTAAAGCTCGCGCCCGAAATGCACAGGCCGTGTGCCGGCCTCCGGGTCCTCCGGATTGTTGACCGCCTCCAGGTCCTCGCCATCGCCTTCCGGATAGTTCTCAATCACCACCTTCAACGGCCTGAGCACGGCCATGCGCCTGAGTGCCGTGCGGTTCAGCACGTCGCGGATGGCGTGATCGAGCATCGCGACATCGACGAGGTTGTCGGCGCGCGACACACCGATCGCCTTGACGAAAGCGCGGATCGCTTCGGGCGGCACGCCGCGGCGACGCAGCCCGGCAAAGGTCGGCATGCGCGGGTCGTCCCAGCCATCGACATGGCCGTCGCGCACCAGCGCCGTCAGCACGCGCTTGGAGAGCACATTGTGCGTGAGGTTCAGCCGCGCGAACTCGATCTGCCGTGGGCGTGACGGTACCGGCAGCTTCTCGATCAGCCAATCGTAGAGCGGCCTGTGATCAGCGAACTCCAGCGTGCACAGCGAATGCGTGACGCCCTCAATGGCGTCGGACTGGCCGTGCGCGAAATCGTAGCTCGGATAGATGTGCCAAGTCGTGCCGGTGCGCGGGTGCGGCGCGTTGACGATGCGATAAAGCACCGGGTCGCGCAGATTGATGTTGCCGGAGCCCATGTCGATCTTGGCGCGCAGCACACGCGCGCCGTTTTCAAATTCGCCGGCGCGCATGCGGCGAAAGAGATCGAGGTTCTCCTCCACGCTGCGGTCGCGATAAGGGCTGTTCGTGCCGGGCTCCGTCAGCGTGCCGCGATTGGCGCGCATCGCCTCCTGGCTTTGATCATCGACATAGGCGTCGCCCGCTTTGATGAGATGCTCCGCCCAGTCATAGAGTTGCTCGAAGTAGTCCGACGCATGAAAAAGCCGCTCACCCCAATCGAAGCCGAGCCAGCGCACGTCTTGCATGATGGCGTCGATATATTCCTGCTCTTCCTTGGCCGGGTTGGTGTCGTCGAAGCGCAGCGCGCACACGCCGCCGAACTCTTCAGCGACCCCGAAATTAAGGCAGATCGATTTGGCGTGGCCGATATGCAGGTAGCCGTTCGGCTCCGGGGGAAAGCGCGTCACGATGCCGGCGCGGCGGCCGGAATCCAAATCGTCTCGGATGATGTCGCGGACGAAGTCCAGCCCGGCTTCGCGAGCCGTCTCTTCCGCCACGCTGTTGTCAATCGCCATCGTCAGTCTCTCTTGCGGGGTTCGGCCTTACACGACCCATCGGCGGCGGTCCAACCTTCAACGAAGATGGCGCCGGCATGGCGTGACTGAATCAGAGTGGAGGCTCTGTCTCTTGCTGGAGCATGATCTTATCCGAAAAGATGGTGTCCACTTTTCGGGATCATGCTCTAGCCTTCGCGCGCGGCGCGCTCGATCGCCCGCACGATCCTGAGATATGTGCCGCAGCGGCAGATGTTGACGCGCATGTCCGCCACGATGTCCTCCCGCGACGGCTCAGGATTGCGGGCCAGGAGGGCGGCGGCGCGCCGTCGACATGCACCGTGCAGGCTCCGCATGCGCCGATGCCGCAGCCATATTTGGTGCCCGTCAGGCCGAGGCGGTCGCGCAGGACCCACAGCAACGGCATATCGCTTGGCACAGTCAGCGAAACCTCTTGGCCGTTGACCGTCAGCACGATGGTGGTGTCTTGCGTTGTCGCCATCACAACACGCGCCTTTCGATCCGGTAGTTCATAATGGGCAAGGAACGGATGCGCGGACCGCCGGCATTGGCGATGGCGTTGGTCAGTGCGGGAATGACCACGGCGGTCGCCGGCTCGCCAACGCCGCCCCATACCTCCCGATTGAGCACCCAGTGGACTTCCACATCAGGCATCTCATCCATGCGCAGCATCCAATAATCGTCGAAGTTGCTCTGAACCACAGCGCCGTCGCGGATGGTGATCTCGCCGTAGATCGCCGAGGTCAGGCCAAAGGCGACGGAGCCCTCCACCTGCGCGGTCGCCATGTCCGGGTTGACCAGGAAGCCGGGATCGGCAGCGACGCGAGACGGAATGGCTCTCAATCAGATCGGGCATGATACGCACTCCTAACGCGCCCGCTCCCCGCGCTCGCCCAATGTAATGCGGCTCTGCGCGCCGACAATCATGAGCCCAGCGCTCATGTGTATGCGATTCCTGATTGCAGATTCTGAGGTAATACCTGCCGGCGCCCGCCTTGACAGCGCGCTGGGCAATTTATTAATTCACACGATCATTAATTAATTACTCGATCAAATAGGGGGACGACATGCAGGAAATCACCGCCAACGTCAGTTGGCTAGCGGTCATTGTCGGCACAATCCTGTCGTTCCTGCTCGGATGGCTCTGGTACTCGCCCATGCTCTTCGGCAAGAAATGGGCGGAGGGCGTCGGCGTGGAGCTCGGAGCTGCCAGCGACATGCCGGTCGGCGCGATGGTGACGCAGCTCATCGGCATCTTCCTGCTCGCCTGGGTGTTCGGTGTCACCGCCGCCAACGAGGCGCTGCTGACGATCATTCTGGTTGTGCTTACGCTTGCGGCGCTGATCTTCTCCGGCGGCATGTTCGCCAAGAAGAGCATGTATGCGGTCTATACCGAGAGCGGCTTCATCATCGCCATGGGCGTCGTGATGTTCTTGGTGCAGGCGGTGCTTTAGCGAAGGCCTTTAACCTCCCCCTGGAGGGCAACGCTCACCCCTCCCCGAAAGCGGCAGGCCGCTTTCGACCCTCCCTCAAGGGGAGGGTTAGACCAAGCGATCGGCAGCCGCCGACGGAGCGCCGTATCGGCATTCCGCTTTCGCTTCATCCGGTCTAGGTAGGGCGCATGTCCAAGCCCGTCGTCACCCGCTTCGCCCCCTCGCCCACCGGATTCCTGCATATCGGTGGAGCGCGCACCGCACTCTTTAACTGGCTCTACGCCAAGCACACCGGCGGCACGATGCTTCTGCGCATCGAGGATACCGACCGCGCGCGTTCCACCGATGCAGCGATCGCTGCAATCATCGACGGGCTGACATGGCTTGGCCTCGACTGGGAGGGCGAACCGCTGTCGCAATTCGCGCGCGCTGAGCGCCATCGCGAGGTGGCTGAGGAACTGGTGGCACGCGGCCGCGCCTATCGCGCCTACGAGACGCCGGAAGAGCTGGCCGTGACGCGCGACAAGGCCAAAGCCGAGGGGCGCTTCGCCCGCTATGAGGGCGTCTGGCGCGACCGCGATCCGGCCGAAGCGCCGGCCGGTGTCGATCCGGTCATCCGCATCAAGGCACCTCGCGACGGCGAGACGTTTATTGAGGATTGCGTGCAAGGCCGCGTCAGTTTTCCCAACAAGGACCTCGACGACTTCATCATCCTGCGCGCCGACAGCACGCCCACCTACATGCATGCCGTGGTCGTCGACGATCACGACATGGGCGTCACGCATGTCATCCGCGGCGACGACCACCTGACCAACGCCGCGCGGCAGTCGTTCATCTACGACGCCATGGATTGGCCGATTCCGATCTGGGCGCATATCCCGCTTATTCACGGACCCGACGGCGCCAAGCTCTCCAAGCGCCACGGCGCGCTTGGCGTGGAGGCCTATCGGGCGATGGGCTACCTGCCGGAGGCGCTGCGTAACTATCTGGCGCGGCTCGGCTGGTCGCATGGCGACGACGAAATCTTCTCTACGGAAGAGGCCATCGCGTGGTTCGACCTTGACGCGATCAACAAGGGCGCCGCGCGCTTCGACTTCAACAAGCTGCAGAACATCAACGGCCATTACATCCGCGCCAGCGACGACGCTGAGCTCTTATCGCAGCTGGAGGCGATCCTGCCGGATGTGGATGGCGGCGCGGACTTTGCCGCGCGGCTTGGCGGCGAGACGCGCAAGCGGCTCCTCAGTCTGATGCCGCAACTGAAAGAACGCGCCAAGACCCTGGTCGACCTGATGCATGGCGCGGCGTTTCTCGTGCGCGAACGCCCGCTTTTGATGGATGAGAAGGCAACGGCGCTCCTAAACGCAGATGCTCGCGGCCGGCTCGGTCGGCTGGCCGATTCGGTGCAGGATGTGCCGTGGGCCAGCGCCGACCTGGAGCAGGCCGTGCGGCACTTCGCCCAAGCGGAGGGCGTCAAACTCGGTCAGATCGCGCAGCCATTGCGGGCCGCGCTCACGGGAAGCGCGTCGTCCCCCTCGATTTTCGAGGTTCTGGTGGCGCTGGGACGTGAGGAGAGCCTGGCCCGGCTCGCCGATCAATCTGAGTAACCCCATTCAGCGCCACCGGTCGCACGCAGCACGCGACTCCGCTATGCTCCACCCGTTCTGGAGACTGGCGGGAGGCCAAGCATGACCACGAAGCACGACGAGGAATGGCGGGAGTTCTACACGGAGGTGGGCTTCCGCCATGGCTTCGCGTTAGGGGCGAAGGCGGTGCGCACCGCCGCCGCGCCTCATCTCTCCGAGGCGCACTTGGCCAAGCTCGACGCCTGGCTCGAAAAAGAGGTTTCCGACTGGACGCGCGCCGTCCTAATGGAAGAGGAGCCCCCTTCCCCGCCGAAGCTCTGAGCGTGAAGGCGGGCCCGCCGACCCGCACACGCAGGCACATGACCTATGACTGACCGTAATCCGCTCCTCGCCGCGTGGACCACGCCGTTCGCGTCGCCGCCCTTTGCCGACATCCATCCGGAGCATTTCGCTCCGGCCTTCGACCGCGCGCTTGCGGCACATCGCGCGGAGATCGAAGCGATCAGCGGCGCGAGCGCGGAGCCGACCTTTGAGAACACAATTGAGGCGCTTGAGCGCGCCGGCGAAGAATTGCGGCGCGTTGCGTCGGTGTTCTTCAGCCTGACCGGCGCGCACACGAACGACGCGCTGGAAGCCATCGAGCGCGACATCGCGCCGGTGCTCGCCAAGCATCGCGCCGCGATCTATCTCGACGCAGCACTTTTTGCGCGGGTCGATGCGGTGAAGGCGCGCGAGCCGGCGCTCGGCTTGACGGTGGAGCAAGCGCGCCTGCTTGAGCGCTCGCACAAAGCGTTCGTGCGGCAGGGTGCAGCGCTGCCACCCGACAAGCGCAAGCGGCTGGCGGAGATCACCGAGCGGCTGGCGGTGCTCGGCACACAGTTCGGCCAGAATGTACTCGCCGACGAGCGCGCCTATGCGCTGGTGCTCGACGGCGAAGCGGATCTGGCCGGCCTTCCCCCCTCGCTGATCGAAGCGGCGGCGCGCGCGGCGGAGGATCGCGGCATGGCGGGCAAGCATGTCATCACGCTGGCGCGCTCCTCTGTGGAGCCGTTCCTGCAATTTTCCAGCCGCCGCGATTTGCGCGAGATCGCGTTCAAGGCGTGGATTGCGCGCGGCGAGAATGACGGCGACACCGATAATAGAGCGATCATCGCGGAGATGGTGGCGCTTCGCGCCGAGCGCGCCGCTTTGCTGGGCTTCAAGAGTTTTGCGCATTTCCGCCTGGACGACACGATGGCTGAGACGCCGGAGGCCGCGCTCGACCTCCTGAACAGAGTGTGGACACCGGCGCGCGACAAGGCGCTTGCCGACGCCGACCTGCTGCAGGCGATGATCCAGGCGGAGGGCGGTAATTTTGCGCTCGCGCCCTGGGACTGGCGTTACTACGCCGAGCGCCGGCGCAAAGACGAATTCGATTTCGACGAGGGCGCGCTGAAGCCCTACCTGCAGCTCGACAAGATGATTGCGGCCGCCTTCGACACCGCACACCGGCTCTTCGAGCTCGTCTTCACCGAGCGGCATGACGTTCCCGTCTATCATCCCGACGTCCGCGTCTGGGAGGTGAGTGACCGCGAGGGGCGCCATGTCGGGCTCTTCCTCGGCGACTACTTCGCGCGACCCTCGAAGCGCAGCGGCGCGTGGATGAACGCGTTCCGCCCGCAGGAGAAGCTTGCCGGCGACATCCGCCCCATCATCGCCAATGTGGCGAATTTCTCCAAAGGCGCGGACGGCGCGCCGACGCTCCTTAGCTTCATGGATGCGCGCATTCTCTTTCACGAGTTCGGGCACGCATTGCACGGGCTCATGTCGGACGTGACCTACCGCTCGCTCGCCGGCACCAATGTGGCACGTGACTTCGTGGAGTTCCCCTCGCAGCTTTATGAGCATTGGCTGGAGGAGCCGGCGGTGCTCAGCCGCTTTGCTTTGCACTACGAGACCGGCGAGCCGATGCCGGCGGAGATGCTTGAGCGCCTCCTTGCGGCGCGCACCTTCGACCAGGGCTTCGCCACGGTGGAGTATGTCGCCTCAGCGCTGGTCGACCTGGACTTTCATCTGGAGCCCGACCCGCAGGATCTCGACGTCACAGCGTTCGAGCGCACGGCGCTTCAGCGCATCGGCATGCCCGATGCGATCGTGATGCGCCATCGCCCGACGCACTTCCAGCATGTCTTCTCCGGCGACGCCTACTCCGCCGCCTATTACAGCTACCTCTGGTCGGAGGTGCTCGACGCGGACGGGTTTGCGGCATTTAAGGAGGCCGGCGACATCTTCGATGCGGCGACGGCGGAGCGACTCAAGGAGACCGTGCTCTCCACCGGTTATCTGCACGAGCCGGCGGACGCCTATCGGCGCTTCCGCGGGCGCATGCCCGACCCCGAGGCACTCTTGAAAAAGCGCGGCTTTGCGGAAGCGCATTAAGAACCATGGCTCCGGAACTCTATCTCGCTTATCTCGCCGCCTGCATCGTCATCATGGTCGTGCCGGGGCCGTCTGTGACGCTGATCATCGCCAACAGCCTGACGCATGGGACGCGCGCGGGGCTCCTCAATGTCGCCGGCACGCAGGCCGGCATCGCGCTGATGATCGCGCTGGTCGGCTTCGGCCTTGCCTCGCTGATCGCCGCGCTCGGCTGGTGGTTTGAGTGGGTGCGGCTTGCCGGCGCCGCCTATCTGATCTGGCTCGGCATCGGGCTTTTAAGGACAAAGGCGCCTTCCGGCGACATGCGAACGACCCCGCTGCCGCGCGGCGGTTTTCTGCTACAGGGCTTTCTGGTGGCCGTCAGCAACCCCAAGACGCTGGTTTTCTTCAGCGCCTTCATCCCGCAGTTTATCGACCCGACAAACCCCTATGCTCAGCAAGTCGCCATCATGGGCGTCACGGCGGTGGCCGTGGCGTCACTTTCCGACGGCGCCTACGCCATTCTGGTCGGCGGCGCCGGCCGGCGCATCTCGCGAGCGCACATCAAATGGCTATCGCGGATCAGCGGCGGCTTTCTTGTGGGCGGCGGCCTGTGGCTGGCGCTGTCGCGCAGCCGCTAGCGCCCCCGCATTTCGCTCGCGCTTCATGCGGGCTACGAATGGTCGCTGCACCGCGTAGCCCGGATGGAGCGAAGCGCAATCCGGGACCCGTCAGAAACAATCCGCGCAGCCGCTAGCGCCCCCGCAGCCGCTGCAAGAGCTCCTTCGTCGGATAGCCGTCGGCCGGCAGGCCCAGCTCATTCTGCGCCCGCTTCACGGCAGCGCGCGTCACCTCGCCGAGCCGCCCGTCTGGTGTGCCGGCTTCGTGCCCCATGGCGTTCAGCCGTTCCTGCACTTCGCGCATGTCGGCGATGCTGAGGATCGGCGGGGCGCTGCCGCGGTTCATGCGCGGGGCGCCGTTTAGCCGGGTGGCGAGATAGGCGGCGGCGAGGATGTAGTTGGAGCTGTTGTTCCACTCCCAGAAGATCGGAAAGTTCTGGTAGGCAAGAAAGGCCGGGCCGAGCCGCCCCATGGGCAGGATCAACGCCGCGGGCACATTGTCGGCGGGAAGCGCGCTGCCATCGGCGCGGCGCACGCCCACCGCATCCCAGAACGCGCGCTTGCGAAAGGTCGCTCGCGCCGCCTCCCACCAGGGAACTGTGTCGGCGACACGCACCTCCTCAAGCCACGGCTCGTTCGCCCGCCAGCCGAGCGAACGGATGAAACGCCCGGCGGAGGCGAGCGCGTCGGGCACGCTGCCGACAAGATCGCGGCGACCGTCGCCGTCGAAGTCTGTCGCGTGCTTCAAATAGTTCGACGGCGTGAACTGCATGTGGCCGACGGCTCCCGCCCACGAGCCCTTAAGCTGCGCAAGCGTCAGATCGCCGCGATCGAGGATGCGCAGCGCGTCGGTGAGTTCGGCGCGGAACAAATCGGGCCGCCGGCAATCGTAAGCGAGCGTGGCGAGCGAATTGAGGAGCGGTGTCTTGCCCATGAAGCCGCCGTAATCGGTCTCAAGCGCCCAGAGGGCCATGATGACGGGGCCCTGCACGCCGGTGTCGCGCCGGACCGCCTCAAGTGTGCTTGCGTGCGTCTTCAGAAGCGCCCGCCCGCGCGACAGCCGCTCCGCCGATACGACGCGACCGGCATAATCGAGGAAGCTCTGCGACAGGCTCGGCTGGCCGCGATCCTGCTTCAGGATGCGGTCCTGGAAGGACACGCCGTCCAGCGCCGCGAGGCCTTGCTGCGAAATGCCGGCGCGCGCCGCCTCGCTGCGGAATTCGCCGAGCCAGGCGGCAAAGCTCTGGCCGCCGCGACAACTCGTGTCGGCCAAGGCCGTCGGCGCCGCCATCGCCGTCAGGCCAAGCAGCGAGACGATCGTTGCAGCCATCCGCATGGATTCGCCTCCCCGCACCGCGATGCCGAACGAGCCTATTGTCTAGTGCGCAAGGCCGAAAAAGAAAGAGCCGGCGCAAGTGGCCGGCTCATCTTGCGTGCGTACGCGTTGCCGATCAGGCCGGCGGCTCACCGGAGAGACGGCGGACGGTATTGCGCCAGCCTGAATCTTCGCTCCTCAGCGCCTGCCCAAGCCGGGCAATCGGGCTGGAAGCCGGCAGCACGACGACCTTGGTGCCCATGGGCACGCGGTCATAAAGATCGATCACGTCGGCATTGAGCATGCGGATGCAGCCCGACGAGACGGCGCGGCCGATGGAGCGCGGCTCCGCGGTGCCGTGAATGCGGTAGAGCGTGTCGCGGCCGCCCTGGAAGAGATAAAGCGCGCGCGCGCCGAGCGGATTCTCCGGACCACCATCCATGCCGTTGGCAAACTCGCGGGCGCGTTCGTCGCGCTCCTGCATCTCCTTCGGCGGGAACCAACTCGGCCATTTGCGCTTGGCGCGGATGCGCGCCGTGCCGTTCCAGCCAAAGCCCTGGCGGCCGACGCCGATTCCGTAGCGCCTGGCGCGGCCATCCTCCTCGACCAGATAAAGGAAGCGCTGGCCGGGATCGACGACGATAGTGCCGGGCTTCTCGTCGGTGGGATTGCGCACCACCTGCCGGCGGTATTGCATCGGGATCTGGGAGAGATTGACCGGCTTGACGCGGAACGGCTCGTTGGTCTTGGGGACCAACAGGCCGGAGCCTTCGCTCGGTGCGTAGGCCAGCGTGCCCATCGTTCCGCCCGCCGTGCATGCGCCCATAAGCACGCACGCCGATCCGGTCAGGAAATGCCGTCTATCCACTGAACTTCGCTCCCCCAATCAACCGGCCGCTTCTGCGGCACAATACCCCGCGCCGTGGTTGCAAGGCAATTCGTCGGCTCCTCATCCCGGCAAGCGGCGGCGTGGCGTTGCAGACCTGCCACTGTCGCGAACCGGGGCCGTCCGGCGCAGCTCACGCCTCCGGCTTGCCCCAAAGTTCCTCCAGGCGTTGTGGACGCCCGCACCCAAACTTGTAGAACTTATAGTGCGCGGCGTTGGTCTTGTAGAAATCCTGGTGCTTCTCTTCGGCGCGATAGAAAGCCTCAGCCGGCAAAATTTCAGTCGCGACCGATTGCCCGAACCGCGACTCGACCTCCGATTTCGTGGTTTCCGCCAGCGCCTTCTGCTCCTCGTCCTCAAAGAAGATGGCGCTCAGATATTGCGTGCCCTTGTCACAGAATTGCCCCTTCGAATCGAACGGGTCGATGTTCATCCAGAACGCGTCGATCAGCTCCGCATAGCTGATCGCGGTCGGGTCGTATTCGATCTCCACCGCCTCGTAATGCCCGGTCCGGCCAGCCGACACCTGCCGGTAGTTGGCATCCTCCGCGGTACCGCCGGCATAGCCGGAGACAACCGACAGAACGCCCGGGATCTTCTCGTAGGCCTCCTCCATGCACCAGAAGCAGCCGCCGGCGAGCACGACCTTTTCCGGCTCCGCCGCCACGGCCGATTGGCCTCCGATGCAAGCGGTCGCCAGCGCGGCTGCGGCCGTGGCTTTCGCATACCGTCTCATTGTCGGTCTCCTTCTCGAAGCAGACCGACAATCTTCCCGCCGCACGGCTGCGGCAAGACCCCCTACGCGAACGTGATGGACTGAGAGCGAGAGCGTTGTCGCGTTTCGTTAAGCGCTCCAACGCTCTATCTCATTTCTGGAGCATGATCTTATCCGAAAACCGGTTCCCACTTTTCGGGATCATGCTTTAGTTCTTGTCTTCCGGCAGCGTGGGAAGCGGGTGGAACTCAATCCCCTCCTCCGCCAGAGCGCGGACATCTTCCTTGGTGGCCTCGCCGTAAATGCCGCGCTTCTCTGCCTCTTCGTAGTGAATCTTGCGCGCCTCCTCGGCGAACTTCTTACCAACATAATCGGCGTTCTTGGTCACGTGCTCACGCAGCTTGCGCAGCGCATTTATGACTTCTTTGGGTGCCGCCGTAGGCTCGGGAACGTTGGCGGCAAGACGCGGCGCATCGTCGGCGTCCCCGCGGGCATCCGCAGAAGCATCTCCGGCGCTCAGGCGGTTTTCCTTGCGCCGCGAGGTGGAGATTGCCGGCGCCATCAGCGCGCGATCGATGTCAGTGGAGCCGCAGACGGGACAGCTCAAAAGCCCGTCCGCGCGCTGGGTCTCGAAAGCGTCGCCGTTGGAGAACCAGGCCTCGAATTCGTGCTGGTCTGGACATGTGAGCGTGTATCTGATCACGACGCCGACCTCATCGCCGGAGGCTCCGCTTTTTCAGGAAGCGCAAAGGGCCGCTCATTCTTGAGCGAGGGCATATGCTGCCGCGCCCGCTCGGATTGTGCCGGATCGATGTCGGCCCAAATGACCTCAGGACCGTCGCCGCCTGCCTCCGCCAGCACCTCACCCCACGGCGCAACGATGATGGAATGGCCGTAGGTCTCGCGGCCGTCAACGTGATGCCCGGCCTGCGCGGCGGAGATGACGAATGCGCCGTTCTCAATGGCGCGGGCGCGCTGCAGCACGTGCCAATGCGCCTCGCCGGTCTGGCGGGTGAAGGCGGCGGGCGCCGTCAGCGCGGCGGCGCCGCAATGCGCCTGGGCGCGATAAAGCTGCGGGAAGCGCAAATCGTAGCAGATCGACACACCGAGCCTGAGCCACGGCAGATCCACCACCACAGCGCGGTCGCCCGGGCTATAGACCGCCGATTCCCGCCAGCTTTCACCGCCCGGCAGGTCGACATCGAAGAGATGGATCTTGTCGTAGTGCGCCAGCACATGACCGTCGCGACCGAAAACAAACGCGCGGTTGGCGATTCTGCCGTCCGTTCTCTTCAGCGCCAGCGAACCGATGTGGAGGATAATTCCAAGCTTTGCAGCAAGCGCGGAGAAGCGCTGCACGGCCACATCCTCATCCTCAAGCGCGATCCTTTCGGCAAGCGCGGCGCGGCGGCGCTCCACGATGTTCGTCATCTCCGGCGTCTGCACATAGTCGGCGCCGGCGGCCACGGCATCGCGGATGAGACGCTCCGCTATGTCGACACTCTCCGCCACTTCAGTAGTGGACTGAAGCTGAACGCAGGCCGCTTTGAAGGTCATGGCGCTCTTCATGCGGTCAGTAGATCGTCCAGCTCGCCGCTCACCTGCAACGTATAAAGGTCGGTGTAGCCGCCGACATGGCGGGCTCCGATGAAGACCTGCGGGAAGGTGTGGCGACCGGAACGGGTGATCATCTCATTGCGCCTGTCCGGATCGCCCGTCGCATCGATCTCACGGAAGGCGATCCCCCTGTCGGCGAGCAGCGACTTGGCCGCCGTGCAGAACCCGCAGAAGCGGCGCGTGTACACGGTCACGTCAACGGCGTTTGCCGACTTAGATATGCCTTTCGGGTCAGTCATATAGCGCTCAATTTCGACGGAACTTCTGATGATATAGCGACTGGCCGTCGGTTTGCCAAAAACGCGGCAAGCGTCGCTACGGCCTAACTGGCGACGCGGGCGAATGTCAGTACGTCGATTGCGGCCGCCCCGGCGCGCAGCAGCGCCCGGCTCGCGGCCTTTGCCGTGGCGCCTGAGGTGTAGACGTCGTCGACCACGAGAACGTTCCTCTGCGTGACATGGAACCGCAGGCGATCAGGCACGCGGAAGGCGCCGCGCACGTTATCGCGGCGCTGCGTCGCGCTTAGACCGACTTGTTGGCGTGTCTGTTTAATCCTTTGCAGAACAAGCGGATTTTGTGGAATTCCAGAGAGACCGGCGAGCTTCGCCGCCAAAAGCGCCGCCTGATTGAAGCGGCGGCTCCATAATCGCCATCGGTAGAGGGGCACCGGCACGATCAGCGTGCAATCGGTCAGAAGCTCGTGGCCGGCGCGGTGCATTGCGCTCGCTATCAGATCGGCGACATGGTGGCGGTCGTAATATTTGAGGTGATGAACGAGCTGGCGCGCGGTGTCGCTATAGAGCGCCGCCGACCGTGCCCGGCGAAAGGGCGGCGGATCGGCAAGCGCTTCGGCGGAGACGATCCCCTCGCCCATCTCGTAGCTGAAGGGCGTGCCGTAGACCGGGCAGAGTGGTGGCGCGATGAAGCGGATCGCCGCCCAGCATCCCGCGCAAAGCCCATCGCGATCGCCCACAGCGCTGCCGCACCCGGCGCAGGTGGGCGGGAGAACAAGATCAGCCGCAATGCGCGGCAAGCGCCGCAGGTCGGTAAACTGAGTAGCAAGTTTGAGCGCCGGCATGCCGCCATGGTATCGCGGCTGAGAAGCACGGTCATCCCGGACCATGGTCACCAACGTCACCGACAAGGCGCTTATGCGCCGCCGCCTTGCCCGAGCCGCTCGGCTTGGCGATCAGCGCCCGGATTTTTTGATGGCGCGCGCGGTGGACGATCTAGCGGAGAGGATCGGTGCGACGGAACGGCGCTTCGCGACCGCCGTCGCGCATGGCGGGCAGAGCGCGGCCTTTGCGCAGGCGCTCCTCGCCTCAAGCAAGGTCGGCGCGGTCCATCGGCTGGAGGCGAGCCATGCCGTGCTCGGCGGCGCCGACATGTCCGGCGCGGTCGCCGACGAGGAGGCGCTGCCGCTCCGCGCCGCCTCGCTCGATCTTTTTGCTTCAGCGCTGGCGCTGCACTGGGCCAACGACCTGCCCGGCGCGCTCATTCAGATCCGCCAGGCGCTGAAGCCTGACGGCCTGTTTCTTGCCGCAATGATCGGCGGCGAGACCCTGGCTGAGCTGCGCGAGGCTTTGGTGGCGGCGGAGACGGAGCTTCGCGGTGGTGCGTCGCCGCGTGTCATGCCCACGGCCGACACGCGCGATCTCGGTGCGCTCCTGCAGCGGGCGGGCTTCGCGCTGCCGGTCGCCGACCGCGATCTGGTGATTGTGCGCTACGGTTCCGCCTTCGACCTGTTGCGCGACCTCAGGGCGATGGGCGCCACGAGCGCTCTTTCGGAGCGCAACCGGCAACCGCCCAGCCGCCGGCTCTTTCTGCGCGCAGCGGAAATCTATGCAGAGCGGTTCAGCGATGCCGACGGGCGCATCCGCGCCAGCTTTGAGATCGTCTTCCTGTCTGGATGGGCGCCGCATGAAAGCCAGCAACAGCCGGCGCGGCGCGGCTCCGGCCAGGTGAGCCTGGCCGCTATCTTGGGGAAGGACGAACGGACATAGCAATGCGGCCCGCTGCGGGCCCGGCAGCAATGTCGGCGGACGCCGATTCAGAGATAGTTAATGATAATCAGAAGCTTGTCGTAGAGCGTCGACAGCGAGCCGCCGGTGGCTGAAATCCCGATGATCGCAACGGCGATGATGCCAGAGACAAGCCCGTACTCGATCGCCGTCGCGGCGCTCTCGTCGGACCAAATCCCCCTCAGGCTCAAACGATGGATCACAACCCCTCCGTCAAAGCAGATCGGTCAGGTGACTGATCAACGGCTCGTCCGCAGCGGGCATCGGAAACTGGCGCAACCGATTCGCCCTAACCCATTTGATTTGCTGGGCCTCTTGCGGCTGAGGCCATCCTTCCCACCGTCTGCAAATAAAGAGTGGCAACAAAATATGAAATTCTCCGTAATTATGACTGGCAAAGGTCAAAGGTGCCAGACACGCTTCGGTAACCTTCACGGAAAGCTCCTCTCGGAGCTCGCGAATAACCGCCTCCTCGGGTGTTTCATGCGGCTCCACCTTGCCGCCGGGAAACTCCCAAAGGCCGGCCATGGACTTGCCCTCAGGCCGCTGGGCAATGAGCACGCGCTTGTCCGGATCGACGAGCGCACAGGCGGCGACGAGCAGAAGGCGAGACATCGGGAATCGGTTCAGCTGCGATAGTCGGCGTTGATGGCGACGTAATCGGCTGTGAGATCGCACGTCCAGATCGTCGCCTGGCCTGGCCCCAGCCCGATATCCACGCGCAGCGTCAGCTCAGCGTTCTGCATATAGGCTGAGACCGCATCCTCCGAATAATCAGGGTCTCGCATGCCCTCCAGTGCCACGCGGTGCGGGCCGAACCAGATGGCCAGACGATCGCGATCCGCTGGCTCGCCCGCCTTGCCAACGGCCATTACCACGCGGCCCCAATTGGCATCGGCGCCGGCGAACGCCGTCTTGACGAGCGGCGAGTTGGCGATGGAGAGCGCGACACGTCTGGCTGAGGCGTCGGTCTCCGCGCCCGTCACTTGCACCTCGACGAACTTGGAGACGCCTTCGCCATCGCACACGATCTGGTGGGCGAGATCACGGCAGATTTCGCTCAGGGCTCCGCGAAAGGCCGTGAGCGCGTCGGCATCGGCGTCAAGCGCCGGGGCACCTCTCTCCGCAGCCGTTCCGTTGGCGAAGGCCAGCACCGTGTCGGAGGTGGAGGTATCGCTGTCGACGGTGATGGCGTTGAAGCTCTCCGCTACGGCGTCCGACAAGGCCGATTGCAGCGCCGGTTGGCTGATGGCTGCGTCGGTGAAGATAAAAGCCAGCATGGTCGCCATGTCCGGGGCGATCATGCCGGAACCTTTGGCAATACCATTGATCACCCATTCGCCGCTCTTTGTGGCGACGCGCCGTGTCGCCACTTTGGGATAGGTGTCGGTCGTCATGATAGCGCGCGCGGCATCCACGAAACGGCCGGGCTCAGCCTTCGTCGCAAGCTGAGCGAGATGTGCGGCAAAGGGTGCGGGGTCGAGCGGCTCGCCGATGACGCCGGTCGAAGCCAGGAAGACCTCGTCCTCGCTGCAGCCGACGGCCGCCATTGTTGCTGCGACCGTCGCCTCCACGGCCTGGCGGCCCTTCATTCCGGTGAAGGCATTGGCGTTGCCGGAATTCACCACAAGCGCCCTCGCCTTGCCGCCGGCCAGCTTTTCACGGTCCCAGTCGACCGGCGCAGAGGCGCAGCCCGATTGCGTGAAGGTGCCGGCGACCGTCGCCGCGTCATCGAACACGACGAGCAACAGGTCGGTGCGTCCGCGATAGCGGATACCGGCTTCCGCCGTCGCCAGGCGGACGCCGGCAAGCGCCGGCAGATCCGGGAAAGCGGACGGGGCGAAGGGTGAGACCTTACCCAAAGTCACGTGGCGTCATTGAGCGTTATCGGTCGACGCGGGCTCTTCAGCGGCCGGCTCCTCCTCGCCGCCTGCGCTTGCTTCGGCCTCCGGGGCTGCGATCATCTCCACCGTGTATTCGTCGCGAAGCCCGGCGATGAGCATCTCAAACTTCTGCCGATTCAAGTAACTGCGCAGCTCAGCCTCGATCTGCATCAGGGGCGGCGGTTCCGTCACGCCCTGTTCCTCCACCTTGATGACATGCCAGCCATACTGAGTCTCGACCGGCTCCTCCACCGTCTCTCCCGGCTGCAATGCGAACGCTGCATCCTCAAACGGCTTCACCATCTGTCCGCGGGGGAAGAAGCCCAAATCGCCGCCGCGTTGGCCGGATGGGTCTATTGACTGCTTCGCGAGTTCCTCAAACGCCGCCCCGCCGTTCAGCTCTTCGATGATCTTCTCGGCCGCTTCCTTCGTCTCGACCAGAATGTGGCGCGCGCGGATTGTGGGCTTCGGCTCGTGTGTCTCAACCACTAGCGACTGATAGCCGGCCTGCACCTCCTCGTCGGTCAGCGCGCCGAGGAGGTTCTCTTGAATGAAGAGGTTGCGCAGCGCCTGCAACTTCAAGAACTCCAGGCGCTGTTCAAACGCCTCGGTCTGATCCAAGCCGGCGTCCCGCGCAGCTTGGGCCATGAGTTCCAGATTGATGTAGGCGTCGATGGTGACGCTCCGCTGCTGGTCAGGCGCAACCTGGGACAACTCGGCGGCGAAGGCTTCTCTGGCGAGTTCGATATCTCCCTCGGTGACCTCTTTATCGCCGACACGGGCGACCACGGCCTTCGGGTCGCGCATCGGGGCCGGTGCTTCAGCGGCGGGCGCCTCGGAAGCGTCTTGTGCGGTCGCGAAGGGTGCGCCAACGGTCAGCAGTAGAAAGACGGCCGAAGCGGCCGCGCCGATCCTTGACATAAAGGTCATGGGAACTCCTTGATGGGGCGCGGCACAGTGGGGATTCGGGCCCAAGCGCCAGCGTTGACAGAGCTTTGGCCCGTTCTTATCTGTCGCAGGTCCCGCAGTCCACTGCCGGGAGCCGATCTCGTACGGTCGTCGCCACCCCATTGAAGTGCCGCGCCGCGCGAAGCCGTAACCCAAGAGCGGTTCCGACATCGTCCCGGCGACCAGGAAGGACAATCATGCTGAGCTTGGGCAATTTCGGCCGGAAACTGTTTGGATCGGCAAACGACCGCCGGCTGAAGCGCTACGCCCCGTTGGTCAACGCTATCAACGGTCTGGAGCCGGCGTTTGAAAAGCTGAGCGACGCCGAACTCAAAGCCAAGACTGAGGAATACCGCCAGCAATATGCCGACGGGCGCTCGCTGGAGGACTTGTTGCCGGACGCCTTCGCCACCGTCCGGGAGGCCGCCAAGCGGACGCTTGGCCAGCGCCATTTCGACGTTCAGCTCATGGGCGGCATGGTGCTCAATGAAGGCTCGATCGCGGAGATGAAGACCGGCGAGGGCAAGACCCTCGTGGCAACGCTTCCAGTCTATCTCAACGCGATCACCGGAAAGGGCGTGCATGTCGTCACCGTCAACGACTATCTGGCTCGCCGCGACGCGGAATGGATGGGGCGCATCTACGAGTTCCTCGGGCTCTCCGTGGGGATCATCGTGCACGGCCTTGCGCCGGAAGAGCGACGCGCCGCCTACGCCGCCGACGTGACCTACGGCACCAACAACGAATTCGGCTTCGATTATCTGCGCGACAATATGGAGTACAGCCTGCAGAACATGGTGCAGCGCGGGCACGCCTTCGCCATCGTCGATGAGGTGGATTCCATCCTGGTCGACGAGGCGCGCACGCCGCTCATCATCTCCGGCCCGACGGAGGACCGTTCAGAGCTTTACACGGCCGTCGACGCGGTGATCCCAAATATCTCCGAAGGCGATTTCGAGCTCGACGAGAAGCAGCGCACGGCCGCCTTCACCGAGGAGGGCACGGAGAAGATCGAAGAACTGCTGCGCCAGGCCGACCTGCTGAAGGGCGAGTCGCTCTACGACGTTGAGAATGTCGGCGTCGTGCATCACGTCAACAACGCGCTGCGCGCGCACAAGCTCTTCCAGCGCGACAAGGACTACATCGTCAAGAACGGCCAGGTGGTCATCATCGACGAGTTCACCGGCCGCATGATGGAAGGCCGACGCTATTCCGACGGCCTGCACCAGGCTCTGGAGGCTAAGGAGCACGTCACCATCCAGCCGGAGAACCAGACGCTCGCCTCCGTTACCTTCCAGAACTATTTCCGCCTCTACGAGAAGCTCGCCGGTATGACCGGCACGGCGGCGACCGAGGCAGAGGAGTTCATGAACATCTACGGCCTCGATGTCCTGGAGGTGCCGACCAACGCACCGATGATCCGCGACGACGAGGACGACGCGGTCTATCGCACGGCGGAGGAGAAGTACCGGGCGATCATCGAAGTCATCAAGGAGTGCCGGGAAGGCAATCAGCCGGTTCTCGTCGGCACGACGTCGATTGAGAAATCGGAGATGCTGGCGGAGAAGCTGCGGGAGTCCGGCATCAAGGACTTTGAGGTGCTGAACGCCCGCCACCATGAGCGCGAGGCGTTCATCATCGCCGAAGCCGGACGGCCCGGTGCCATCACCATCGCCACCAACATGGCCGGCCGCGGCACCGACATTCAGCTCGGCGGGAACTTGGAGATGCGGCTCGCGTCTGAGCTTGCGGAGCTTGAAGGCGAGGAACGCGAGCGCCGCGAGACAGCGATCCGAGACGAGGTGGCGGAGCTGAAGACAAAGGCGCTTGCCGCCGGCGGCCTTCGCATCATCGGCACGGAACGACATGAGAGCCGCCGCATCGACAACCAGCTGCGCGGCCGGTCCGGCCGCCAGGGCGATCCGGGGCGATCGCAGTTCTTCCTGTCATTGCAGGACGATTTGATGCGCATTTTCGGCTCCGACCGCATGGACGGCATGCTCAAGAAGCTCGGCCTCAAGGAGGACGAGGCGATCGTCCATCCATGGATCAACAAGGCGCTGGAGCGGGCGCAAGGGAAGGTCGAGGCGCACAATTTCGACATCCGCAAGAACATCCTCAAATACGACGACGTGATGAACAATCAGCGCAAGGTCGTGTTTGAGCAGCGTATCGAGCTGATGCGTGACGAAAATGTTAGCGAGACGGTGCGCGAGATGCGCCATGAGGTGGCCGAGGAGATGGTCGCCAAGTTCATCCCGGAGAAGGCCTACGCCGAGCAATGGGATGTCGACGGGCTGGACGAAGCGGTAAAGGCGCAACTGGCGCTCGACGTGCCGGTCAAGGATTGGGCGGCTGAGGAAGGCATTGCCGACGAGGAGATCCGCGCGCGCATTATCGAAGCGAGCGATGAACTTCTGGCGAAGAAGGCGTCGCGGTTCGGGCCCGACCTTATGCGCGCGGTGGAGAAGCAGATCCTGCTTCAGACGCTCGACCATCTGTGGCGGGAGCATCTGGCGACGCTTGACCATCTGCGTTCCGTCATCGGCTTCCGCGGCTACGGCCAGCGCGATCCGCTAAACGAATACAAGGCGGAGGCCTTTGAGCTGTTTGAGACGATGCTCGCCAATCTGCGCCGCAACGTCTCCGGTCAGCTGGCGCATGTCGAGATCCAGGAGCGGCCGCCTGAGCCGCCGCCGTTGTCGCGTGGCGCGTCCCAACAGCTCAATGCCGAAACCGGCGAGGATGAGGTGGCCGCCCTTGCCGGCCCGGTTCCGCCGGAGCGACCAAACGCTAAGCCGAAGCGCGATCCGTCGAACCCGGCGACCTGGGGCAAGGTCGGCCGCAACGAGCGTTGCCCCTGCGGCTCGGGCAAGAAATACAAGCAGTGCCACGGCGCGGTCGTGCAGGCGTAAGAGAGATTGATCGGCTCAGCAGCAGCCCAAGCCGAGCGCGGGTGTTTTGTCGTCATGCCCGGACTTGATCCGGGCATCCACAACTGAGCGGCGACTGAAGCCGACGATTGCGGGATGGATTGCCGGGTCAAGCCCGGCAATGACGACAGTCAGAAGCGCAGACGGCGTCTACTGCCCCTGCTTCATGAGCCGCAGGACGAAGCCGGTCAGCCCCCCCTCCTCCGTCTCCGCCTCCGCATAGGCATTGGCGACGCTTGGGTCGAGCGGAGCGCTTTCCACGAACATCCGCTCCTCAAGGGTTGCTGCACCGTCTTCAGCAAGCAGCTTGTCCTTCTTCTTCGGCTCAGGCACTGGCGGCTGCTCGGCCGCCGGAGCTGGCGCCGGAGTTGCGACCTCCTGCGTGCGAAGCTCCGGCACGGGCAGGAAGTCGGAATTGGCGGGTGCCGCGGGCTCTGCTGCCGGTGCCGCTGCGGGCGCGGCGGCAACGACCGGCGCAGCCGGACGCGGGGTCGGAACGGGCGGTGCCGGATCGGGCGCGGGCTGCGGCGCGGCTGCGGCAACAATCGGCACGGTCGATTGGGCCGGGGCGGTGGAAAGAAGCGTCGACGTCGCGGCTGGCTCAGTCGGCAGCGCGGCCGTGGAAATGGCAATCGGCGACGCGCGCTGCGCCGTCGACGGTTCAGCCATGGCCAGCGTGATGGCCTGCGACCCGTTGGTGTTTTCCTTGCGGTCCAGCCGCTCGGCGAGCTGCATCAGCTTGATGTTGTCGCGCGCCTGCTTCTCGGCGACGGAGACGCGGATGCGCTCCGGCATCGACATGTCGGGGCACTGGCCTGACGGATTGAAGCTCTGCCCATTGGCCGCAACCGCATTGAAGACGTAGCGGTTCTCGCAGACATCCACCTTGGGCGGCTGGCCGACGATGTCGAAATGATCGTAGCCTTCCTTCAACATCATCCAGAACGGCATGTTGGGGTCGTTGCGATGACGGGCCATGTTTCGCGGCGTCATGCGGAACGGATAAGCGTGCACCTGGAAGTCACGCTGCCCACCCTGAAAGGCCAGGCGGCCAAGCGTGTAAATCTCCTGGATGTGCTCGTCGGTCATGGAATAGCAGCCGCGCGAGGAACACGCGCCGTGCACCATCAACTCCGAGCCGGTGCGCCCAAGCGACTGGTCGAAAGCGTTCGGGTATCCCATGTTGAACGAAAGGTGGTATTTAGAGTTCGGGTTCATTTGCGCTGGGCGGATCGTATAGAAGCCCTCCGGCGCCTGGCGGTCGCCTTCCTTCTTCTTCGGGCCCAGCACGCCCGACCACGCGCAGATCTCATAATCCTTGAGAAAGGCGTAGCGGCCGGTGGCTTTCTGTAGCTTCCAGACCTCTAAGGTCGCTTCTTCCTTGAAGATGCGGACCATGATGGGCGAACGCTGGTCCATGCCCTTGCGCTCAAGAAGCGCCCGCGTGCCTGAGTCGAGCGGCCGCATATGCTTGGGCAGCGTGCCCTGATATTCGGAGCAGGCGGCGAGCACCAGCAGAGCCGACGCCGAAGCCGTCAACAATCCCGCCCGAAGCACTTTCGAAAACCGCGCCATCACTCGGTCCATTACGCCAGGCTCCGTTCGCCCGGGCCGACGCTCAACGCCCCGGATTCTGCGAGCCCGGTGGGTACTGAAGCGTTAGCATGATCGTCGCGCCCCATGCACCCCCCGCAATCTGAGGTCTCAGCCGGCGAAATCATTGAATGGACCGCCCGAGCGCCAGGAATTTCTCGCGGCGCTGGCTGAGGATATCGCCCCGATTGAGGCCTGCAAGGTCCTTCAGCGCTCCGGCGATCACTTCCCCTGCCCGGTCGATCACCTTCTCGGGATCGCGATGTGCGCCGCCGAGCGGCTCTTCCACGATTCCGTCGATAATCCGCAGATTCATGAGATCGGCCGCGGTGATCTTCATGGCTGTCGCGGCGTCCTGCGCGCGGCTGGAATCGTGCCACAAGATGGAAGCCGCGCCCTCAGGAGAAATGACCGTATAGATAGCGTGCTCCAGCATATAAACGCGGTTGGCCGTGGCGAGCGCTATGGCGCCGCCGGAGCCGCCTTCGCCAATAATTACGGCAACATTGGGGGTGCCGAGCCGCAGGCCGGCCTCGGTGGAGCGGGCAATCGCCTCCGCCTGGCCCCGCGCCTCCGCGTCGATGCCGGGATAGGCGCCGGCGGTGTCGACGAGCGAGATCACAGGCATGGCGAAGCGGTCGGCCAGTTCCATGACCCGCGTCGCCTTGCGGTAGCCCTCAGGCCGCGACATGCCGAAATTGTGCTTTAGCCGGCTTTGCGTGTCCTCGCCTTTCTCCTGCGCAAGGACAGCCACCGGTTCACCCTGGAAGCGTCCGAGGCCGGCGACGACGGCCTTGTCGTCGGCGAACTTGCGGTCGCCGGCCAAAGCTTCGAAGTCGGTCACCAGCCGGCTGATATAGTGCTTGGCGTGCGGACGGTCCGGGTGGCGCGCCACCTGCGTCTTCTGCCAGGGGGTGAGCTTGGCGTAGATGCCGGCCAGGGCGTCGCGCGCCTTGCCCTCCAAGGCCGCGATTTCGTCGGCGACGGAGACGTTTTCCGCGTCGTTCCCCTCCAGGAGCCTCAGCTCCTTGATCTGGCCCTCCAGATCGGCGACAGGCTTTTCGAAGTCGAGAAACGTAAGCATGTGGCTCCGGGGGCCGTGCCGAATCCGGCCGTTCCGCTTGCAATTGTGGCGGAAACTGGCGAGCGCCCAATGCCGAGTCAAGGCTCGCGCGGGCTATTGAGACACTTCGACGTCGGCGAGCGGATGGTGTTCGTTGACGAGCTGTTTCAGCCGCTCGTCGAGCACATGGGTGTAAATCTGCGTCGTAGAGATGTCGGCGTGGCCAAGCAGGGTCTGCACGGCCCTGAGGTCGGCGCCGCCGGAAAGAAGATGCGTTGCGAAAGCATGCCGCAGCACGTGCGGCGAGAGCTTGGCGGCCTCAAGGCCAGCACTGGCGGCCAGGCGCTTCAAATCACGAGCGAAGGCCTGCCGCGTGAGATGCCCCTCGGCGCTGTCGGCGGGGAACAGCCACTTGCCGGCAATCTTGCCGAGCACTTCCGCGGCGGCGCGATAATCGTCCAACGCGGCATGAGCGGCGCGGCTCAAAGGCACCAGCCGTTCGCGGCCGCCCTTCCCTGTCACCGCGATCAAGGGCCGGCCGGCGCGCCCGGCCGCGGCGGGAAGGCTGACGAGTTCGGAGACGCGCAGGCCGGTGGCGTAAAGAAGCTCCAGGAGCGCGACTAGGCGCAGCGCGGCGAAGCGCTTCCGCGGCGTCAGATCAGGCGCCGTCGCTGCCTCCTGCGCCACTGCCAAGAGCCGGTCCACCTCCTCCACCGTCAACACCTTGGGAAGCGCCCGGCGCGGCTTCGGCCGCTCCGCCGTGGCGGTAGGGTCGTCATCGCGCAGACCTTCGGCGACCAGGAACTTGAAGAACTGCCGAAGCGCCGATAGCCGCCGCGCCTGCGAGCTGGCGGCCATGCCGCGGCCGGCGAGCGCGGTGAGATAGCGCTGAATCTCGCCCGCATCGGCATCGGCCAGCCGGCCGGCCGACTCGCGGAAATCGTCAAGGTCGCGACGATAGGCGGCGAGCGTATTGTGGCTTGCGCCCCGCTCGGACGCGAGCATCTCCAGAAAGGCTTCGGCAAGCGCAGAATCGCGGACCGCGCCGCCCTTGATCTTATTCAAGGCTCCAGCCGGTCGTTGGGGATCCGCACCGTCATTTCCCGCGGATTGGGCTCCACTGAGATGACCAGTGCAACCATGCCGCCATAGACGATCGCGGCAAGAATCCCAAGCACCACCAATAGTCGTATGAGGCTCGGCATCGGCTCCGTGTCTTGGCCCGAATCCGTCTAGCCCGTCCGCCGGGACGATAGCAAGGCGACATCGCGGCGCGGACCTTGGCGTTCTGACCTTGGTGTGGGGCAGCGCTTGACAGCCCTGTGAACGCCAGAGCACCACATCGTGAGACCGGGGCGCCATCGGGGCCTGGAGGACAAGGACGTTGGACGCGCGTCATCATCCGCTGAGCGAGGAACAGCTCGCGCGCCTGCGCAGACGCCTGGGCGAGCGGCTGATCGTGCTGATAGGCATGATGGGCGCCGGCAAGACCAGTATCGGCCGGCGGCTCGCCAATATCCTCAGCCTGCCGTTTCTTGACGCTGATTCGGAGATTGAGAAGGCAGCGAACCTCAGTATCTCGGAGATCTTCGAGCATTACGGCGAGACGCATTTCCGCGAGGGCGAGGAACGGGTGATCGCGCGGCTTCTCAGCGGTGGGCCGGCCGTATTGGCGACCGGCGGCGGCGCCTTCATGAGCGAGGCGACGCGCCAGGCGTGCGGGGACATGGGCATCACCGTGTGGCTGAAAGCGGACGTGCCGGTCATGCTTGAGCGCGTGCGCAAGAAGGGCAACCGCCCGCTCCTGAAAGGCGCAGATCCAGAGGGCACGATGCGTGCGCTCCTGAAAGAGCGGGAGCCGATCTACGCGCTCGCCGACATCGTCATTGCGTCGCGCGAAGCGCCGCATCAGGTGGTCGTGTCGGACATTCTGACGGCGCTGCAGGCGCATCTGCATCAGGGTGCCACGGCATGAGCACGACACGCGTCCCCGTCAGGCTCGGCGAGCGCAGCTATGACGTGCTGATCGGCGCGGGCCTCATTGCCGAGGCCGGACGGCTGATCAAAGAGCGGCTGCCCGGCGCCAACGCCGCGATCGTGACGGACGAGAATGTCGCCGCCCTTTATCTTCCGGCGCTCAAATCAGCGCTTGAGGCAGCCGCCATCCGCATTGCTGAGATCGTCGTGCCGGCCGGCGAAGGCACGAAGAGCTTCGCGCAACTCCAGTCGGTCGTGGAAGCCGTTCTGGAGGCACGGCTGGAGCGCGGCGACGCGATCGTCGCGCTCGGCGGCGGCGTTGTCGGCGACCTCGCCGGCTTTGCCGCTGCGGTGACGCGGCGGGGCATGCATCTCGTGCAAGTGCCCACGAACATGCTGGCGCAAGTGGATTCCTCCGTCGGCGGCAAGACGGGCATCAACGCGCCGCAGGGCAAAAACCTCGTGGGGGCGTTTCATCAGCCGGCACTCGTCGTCGCCGACACGGCGACCCTCGATACACTGCCCCAACGCGAATTCGCCGCCGGCTATGCGGAGGTGGTGAAATACGGATTGATCGACGACGCGGCGTTCTTCGCGTGGCTTGAGGCGAACCGGGACGAGGTGTTCGGCGGCGGCGCAGCCCGCACGCATGCCATTGCCGAAAGCGTGAAAGCCAAGGCGCGGGTTGTCGCTGCTGATGAACGAGAGGCCGGTGAGCGCGCCTTGCTCAACCTCGGCCACACATTCGGGCACGCATTGGAGGCTGCGTACGGCTTCGATACGGCGCGGCTGGTGCATGGCGAGGCGGTGGCCGTCGGCATGGTGCTTGCCCACGATTTCTCCGCTGCGGAAGAGCTTGCGCCGGCGGCTGACAGCGATCGCGTGCGCGCGCATCTTGAGGCGGTGGGATTGCCGGTGTCGATCGAAGCGATACCGGGGACGCGACCAAACGCCGACACGCTCATGCATCATATCGCGCAGGACAAGAAAGTGAGCGGCGGGCGCCTGACCTTTATCCTGACGCGCGGAATCGGGCAGGCGTTCATCGCCAACGATGTGCCGGCGGACAAGGTGCGGGCTTTTCTGGAACGGCAGGCTGCATAAGCGATACGCGTCGCCGCCGGTTGAAATGCCGATCACGGCACCGACATAAACGCAACGGGACAGGCGGCTTCAGCCGCCCTCGCCCTCCTCCGGCGCCGAAGCGTGGACGGCAAGCGCATGGACCGGGCCGGCAAGCTCCTCGGCCAGCGCAGCGTTGACCATGCGGTGCCGCTCAACCCGCGACTTCCCCGCGAAGTCCGGAGAAACAATCGTCACGCGAAAGTGCGTTTCACCCTCCGGGCGGGCGCCGACATGGCCGGCATGGAGATGCGATTCGTCCACCACCTTGAGGGCGTTCAACTGAAATGCGCTTTGAAGCTTGTTCTCGATCTGAGTTTTCACCGACACGATGCCGCAACCCTTTTCAGACATGATGCCGCGCCTTGAGAGCACGACCTGACACAGGCATATTGACCCTATGAAGCTCGACTCGTCGTATTTCGACAAGATCCGGATCGACGCCGAAAAAAAGGAACGGCGGCGCGCCCCGCCGCGCCGGCGCATCTGCGATATGCCGGGGTGCGACGCGGCCGCGGCCCATCGCGCGCCCAAGGGCCGCAATGCGGAGGGCGAGTATTTCTGGTTCTGCCTGGATCATGTCCGCCAATACAACAAATCCTACAATTACTTCTCCGGCATGAACGACGCCGCCATCCAGGCCTATCAGAAGGAATCGGTGATCGGCCACCGGCCGACCTGGCAGATGGGCATGGGCAGCAAGAACCCGGACACCGCGCGGACGCACCGGCCATCGGGCTTTGCCTGGGCCGGCAGCGCGGAGGACCCCTTCCGCCTGTTCGGCGAGGGCTTTCAGGCGCGTGGCCCGGAACCTGAGCGGCGCAAGGTCCGCAACATGGAGGCAAAGTCGCTCTCCACGCTGGGTTTGGACGCGACCGCCAGTGCCGCCGACGTCAAGGCGCGCTATAAGCTCCTGGTCAAACGCCACCATCCAGACGCCAATGGCGGCGACCGATCGCTTGAAGATCGTCTGCGTGAGATTATTCAGGCCTATTCCTACCTAAAGAGCGTCGGTTTCTGCTAAACGGCGCTTGCGCCGTGGCGCCCATGCGCCGGCCCGAGAAGTACGATTTCCGGCCCAAGAGGTTCTTTGATCAATGAATGATATTGTCGATCCGCTGCAAGCCGCTCCGGACATGAAGGTCTCTGCCCGCCAGGTCTTCGGGATTGAGTCCGACCTGGAGGTGCCGGCCTTCTCCGACAGCAACGAATACGTGCCCGACCTCGACGAGGACTACCTCTTCGATCACGAGACGACGCTGGCGATCCTCGCCGGCTTCGCCAAGAACCGGCGCGTCATCGTGACCGGCTATCACGGCACGGGAAAGTCGACCCATATCGAGCAGGTGGCGGCGCGGCTCAACTGGCCGTGCGTGCGCGTCAACCTCGACAGCCATATCAGCCGCATCGATCTCGTCGGCAAGGACGCCATCGTCATCAAGGACGACCACCAGGTGACGGAGTTCCGCGACGGCATTCTGCCGTGGGCGCTGCAGCGCAATGTGGCGCTGTGCTTCGACGAATATGATGCCGGGCGGCCGGATGTGATGTTCGTCATCCAGCGTGTGCTTGAGGTTTCCGGCCGGCTGACGCTGCTTGACCAGAACAAAGTGATCCGCCCGCATGAGGCGTTCCGGCTCTTTGCCACGGCCAACACGGTCGGCCTTGGCGACACGTCCGGCCTTTATCACGGCACGCAGCAGATCAACCAAGGCCAGATGGACCGCTGGTCGATCGTCACCACGCTCAACTACCTGCCGCATGATAGCGAGGTCGATATCGTGCTGGCCAAGGTGCATTCGCTCAGGACGCCTGAGGGCCGCGACCAAGCGAGCCGCATGGTGCGCGTCGCGGACCTCACGCGCAACGCCTTCATCAATGGCGACATCTCCACGGTCATGAGCCCGCGCACGGTGATCACGTGGGGGGAGAACGCGGATATTTTCGGCGACCTTGGCTACGCTTTCCGCGTGACGTTCCTCAACAAATGCGATGAGCTTGAGCGGCCGCTTGTGGCGGAATTCTATCAGCGCGCCATCGGCAAGGAGCTGCCGGAGAGCGCCATGAACGTGGCGCTTAGCTAGCGAGTCAGATGTCAGCGAGGAAGCGCGAAGGACCGACCGAGCCGTTCAAACGGGCCGTCGCGGGCTGCGTGCGCGCAGTGGCCGGCAAGAACGACATCGACGTCACGTTCGCCGCCGATCGGCCGCTCCTGACCGGCGACAAAATCCGCCTGCCGGAGCCGCCGCGGCGGCTTTCGCCCAAGGAGGCCGCGATCACGCGCGGGCTTGGCGATGCCATGGCGCTGCGTCTTGCGTGCCATGACGGCAAGGTGCATCGGCGCTTCGCGCCGTCCGGCCGCCAGGCGAAGGCGATCTACGACGCAGTTGAGCAGGCGCGCTGCGAAGCGATCGGCTCGCGGCGCATGGAGGGCGTGCGCACCAATCTGGAGGCCATGCTGCAGGACCGCTACCGCCGCTCGCATTATGAGGACATCAGCGAACAGTCGGAAGCGCCTATGGAGGACGCCGTGGCGCTGATCGTGCGTGAGCGGCTCACCGGAGCTCCGCCGCCGAAAGCCGCGGCCAGGGTCGTGGAGCTGTGGCGCGATACGATCGAAGCGAAGGCTGGCCGTGACCTCGATCGCCTGGGGACGATCGCCGACGACCAGTGGAACTTTGCGGAGACAGTGCGTGACCTTCTTGTGTCGCTCGACATGGGCGACGAGCTCGGCCCCGACCTCGATAGTGACGAGGACGATGAGAACGACGAGGGCGACGCGGCGCCGGAGCATAATGAGGCAGCGCGCGGCGAAGGCGAGCAGGAGCTGCAGGAATCCGCCGAGCAGCAGGAGATCGAGGCCGCCGGCGAGGACGACGAAACCGGCGAAGTCAGCGAAAGCGACGCCACGGCGGAGGACTTCGCCGACGACGACAGCGCCTCCGATCAGGAGCCCTCAGGCGAAGCGCAGCGTCCCAATTTCGACGGACGCAACGAGCCGCAGAGCGACTACAAGGTCTTCTCTACCAAGCATGACGAGATCGTGCATGCGGAGGACCTTTGCCCGCCGGAGGAGCTGGAGCGGCTGCGCGCCTTCCTCGACAAGCAGCTCGCGAGCCTGCATGGCGCCGTGGCACGGCTCGCCAACCGGCTCCAACGTCGCTTGCTGGCGCAGCAGAACCGCGCCTGGGACTTTGACCTGGAAGAAGGCATCCTTGATCCGGCACGGCTGTCGCGCGTCGTGATCGATCCGTTCGCGCCGCTCTCCTTCAAGCAGGAGCGCGATACCGCGTTCCGCGACACGGTCGTCACGCTGCTTCTCGACAATTCCGGCTCCATGCGCGGCCGGCCGATTACGGTAGCGGCCACCTGCGCCGACATCCTTGCGCGCACTTTGGAGCGCTGCGGCGTCAAGGTGGAGATTCTCGGCTTCACCACGCGCGCCTGGAAGGGCGGGCAGGCGCGCGAGGAATGGCTGCGCGCCGGCAAGCCCCCTCACCCCGGCCGGCTGAACGACCTTCGCCACATCGTCTACAAGGCCGCCGACGCGCCGTGGCGGCGGGTGCGCCGCAATCTGGCGCTGATGATGCGCGAGGGGCTCCTCAAGGAGAATATCGACGGCGAGGCGCTCGACTGGGCGCACAAGCGGCTTCTCGTGCGGCCGGAGCAGCGCAAGATCTTGATGGTCATCTCCGACGGCGCGCCGGTCGACGATGCAACCCTTTCGGTGAATAGCGGCAATTATCTGGAACGGCATCTGCGCTTCATGATCGAGCAGATCGAGCAGCGTTCGCCGGTGGAGCTGATCGCTATCGGCATCGGGCACGACGTGACGCGCTATTACAGCCGCGCCGTGACGATCGTGGATGCGGAGGAGCTGGCCGGAGCCATGACGGAGAAGCTCGCCGAGCTCTTCGACGAAAAGCCGCATCAGACGCGGAGCCGCCGACGGCGCGCCGCGTGAGGCCCCGGTTTCGATGGGTGGTCTTGGCCATCGTTGCGGCTGCCGCACCCGCTACGGCTGAGCCGATCGGTGTCACGATGCGGACGATCGACGATTTCGGGCCCGCGGAGATGTTCGACACAGGCCTGCATTTTCTCGGCGGCATCGAGGTTGGCTCGAAAGACGATCGCTTCGGCGGTCTGTCGGGCATCGACATGCTCGGCGATGGAACGGCGCTGATGGTCAGCGATGCGGGGTGGATCGTGCGCGCGCGGCTGAAGCATGCGGGCGGTCGCCTGAGCGGCCTCGCCGACGTAGAGATTGATCCGCTCTTCCCTGGCGGGCGCGCGCCCAAAGCCCTGGCCGACCTTGAGGACATTGCGCTTGACCCGCGCGACTGGCGCCGCGGCGTGATCGTGCGCGAGCGCCAGCCCAACGCGATGTTGAGCTTTCAGATGGAGGGCGGCCTGCCAGTGGCGCTTGCCCCACAGCGCGTCGGCGCACCGAACGACATCCTCAGCAGCAATCGCGGGCTGGAAAGCGTCGCTTACGCGCCGAACATGTCACCGCTTGCCGGTGAGATAATCACGATCGCGGAGCGCCCGCCGGATGGGATGGCCGACATTCCCGGCTGGATCGCCGGCGTTGGGCGCTTCTTCGTCGTGCCACGCGATGAATTCGACATCACCAGCGCACGCTTCCTGCCGAACGGGGACCTCCTGCTGCTTGAGCGGTGGTTTCGCGCGACGTCCGGCCTGGCGGTGCGGCTCAGGCGGATTGCGGGCGATACGATCGCCGTCGGCGCACGGCTTGACGGCGATGTTCTGATGCACGCCGGCATGGCGGCTGAGATCGATAATCTGGAGGGCCTCGCCGTTCACGAAGATGCCGAGGGGCGGATCATCCTGACCATCGTGTCGGACGACAATTACAGCATCTTTCAGCGCACGCTGATCCTGCAATTCGCTCTGGATTGACGTGGAGCAGCGCGAAATTTCTTACGTTTGTCATCCCGGTTCGGCCGTCAGGCCGAGACCGGGACCTATAGCCGCAAACGCTGCGGGGTGCTGGAGCGGCGAGGCAGGCGGACGCCCGCGCACTTGCTGCGCCTTGGGTGTTCATGGGTCCCGGACAAGCGCTAACGCGCTTTCCGGGATGACAAACGGGAGATCGTATCCGGGGCGATCTAGCCGGTGACGGCGCGATGCGGCGCCAGTGCAGCGACGATGAAGCGGTAAGGAACGAGCGCGATTGCCGCCATCAGGAGCTTCACCGCAAAATCGCCGAGTGCCCAGGAGAGCCAACGCGGCGTGTCGGTCGCGTAGAGGCCGAGCAGTGGCGCGGGCTCAATGGCGAACGGGTCGTTTGCGCCAAGCACAACGAAGGTCGCGGCAAAGGCAAGCGAGAAGAAGATCAGCGTATCGATTGCGGAGCCGGCGAGGCTCGAAACGGATGGCGCCATCCACCATACGCGCTCGCGTAGCCGATTGAAGATTACGATGTCGAGGAGCTGTGCGATGAGAAACGCACTGCCGGACGCGATCGCGATGCGCGGTGTGGCGAATACGATCGACAGGACAACCGCCAGGGCAAAGCCGACATAGACGATGCGGCGCGCCATGCGCGGGCCGAAAATGCGGTTGGTGGAATCGGTGACCAGGAAGGCGAGCGGATAGGAGAACGCTCCCCAGGTGAGCAGATCGGCGAGGTTCAGCCGGCCAAGCGTGACGGCGACGGGGTGCTGAACGAGGACATTCGACAGCACCACCACGGCCGCCATGGCGGCGACCGCGAGCGCGATCCCGATCTGGCTTCGCCCTGAGGTCAAGCGATTCAGGCGGTGGCTTCGGCTGCCTCGGCCGCCTTGTCCTCCGCCAGCTTGGCGAGCACGTCCTTGCGCAGCTTGCGGGCGCGCTCCGACAGCTCCTCCTCGCGCGCCTTCACCAGGAAGCCGTCGAGGCCGCCGCGATGCTCCACGCTGCGCAGTGCCGCGGCGGTGATGCGCAGCCGCACCGTGCGCTGCAGCGCGTCGCTCATCAGCGACACATTCTTCAGGTTCGGCAGGAAGCGACGCTTGGTCCTGTTGTTGGCGTGGCTCACATTGTTGCCGGTCAGCACGGCCTTGCCGGTCAGCTCGCAACGGCGCGCCATGTTTCGTACCTCTTCATCATCATCGGCAAAGCCGGCCTCAAAGGCCCTCCCCGCGCCCATCGCGCGAGGCCCGACGCCGGCCCGCAGGTGTCCTGGAAGCGCATCCCTATAGAATTGCGGAAATTCCGGGTCAAGCCAGTGGGGGGCTCACACGCGCCTCCCTATCGATTTGTCATCCCGCAAAGCGGCGCGGAGCGACGCTTTGCGGGACCCATGACTACCAACCTAGCGGACGAACCACCCAGGCCGACCTGAACCGGCTGTGTTCATGGATCCCGGTCTCGGCCTGACGGCCGAACCGGGATGACAGAAGAGAGGTTTGATCTCGGCCCTGAGGTCTCCCGGATTGCGCTTCGCTCCATCCGGGCTACGGGCTTGTCCGATCAGCCGCAGTTTTGTCTCAATGCCGCAATACGGGCAGACGGCGAGCATTTCCCCGGCACATCATGATCCGTTTCGTTGCCACTGCCCTTCTCATTGTCGCGACATCGGTTTCGGCCGCCGCGACGACGATCAAGGTCGATTATTCCGTTTCCATCCGTGGATTCCCCGTCGGAAAGGCCAAGCTTGAGGCGGAGATCGTCGACGAGCGCTATTCCGTGGCGCTTTCAGGCGGCGTTTCGGGGCTGGCGCGGCTGGTCGCGGATGCCTCCACCGAGGCTGAGGCGAGCGGACGGATTGGCGAAGACCGGCCGTTCGCGGACGCCTTTTCCTATGTTTGGGTCGAAAACGACGAGACGGAACGGGCCTCCGTGCGCTTCAACGGAAGCGGCGCAGAAGAGATCGCGCTGGACCCGCCGCGCTCAAGGCCGGAGCGTTATGTGCCTATGACGGCGGAGGCCAAGGCCGATAGCGTTGACGTCGTGAGCGCGGTGCTGTGGCCGGCGGCGACGGGCGCCCGGCCGGAGACATGCGAACGGACGCTTCCCTTGATCGACGGCAAGCGGCGCTTCGATCTGGAGGCGCAGTTCGTCCGCGTGGAATCCTTCGCCACGCGCAACCGCTCGCGCTACTACCGCGCCGTCGTGTGCAGCCTGCGCTACAAACCAATCGCCGGGCATCGCGCCGACAAAAGGGGCGAAGACCTTCTAGACGGCACCGATATGGAGGTCTGGCTGGTGTCGACCGGGAACGGGCTTGCCACTCCCGTGCGGTTCCAGCTCACCATCGGGGTGGGCAAGGTCGTGTTTGAGGCGACCCGCTTCCGGGTGAATTGATCGGGTCGTCGGCGTGCCGCTTTGGCACAGCCTTTCTAACGTGCGGCCCACCCTATCGGGCCGAGGCACCGGCCGGGCGGCGATTGACCCCGCTCCGACACCACTACATCTTGTGAGAACGGAAGCTGAATGAGCGGAAAGCGCTGATTCGTCGATGCTTTGTTCCAATATCGGTCCAAGTGTGAACGCAGGTCGCGCGCCGCACTATCGCGCGTTTACCGCTTGCTTACGACTGGCGCACTCCGTGCGCCTCTCCCCGGGTCCATCCCGCCGGCGCCACCCGTCGCGTTGCCTCCGGCGCGGCATGCTGAGTCGCTGATTCGCCCCGCCTTTGTTCGAGACTCGTTCCGGCCGTAAACCCTAAGGCTGCCTTTCAGACGAAACCGAGGCGTGAGGCGGTTTTTTCACACTTTGGCCGACAAGCCGTGTTAACCAGACCAACTTCCAGGGCTGCTGCGTCAGAAGAGCAATACCGAACCCCTTATGAATGCATCGAATCACACCAGGCGCTGGAGCGCCCGGAACGTGACGGCCGTGCTCGGTCCGACCAATACCGGCAAGACGCATCTGGCGATCGAGCGCATGCTGGGCCACGAGAGCGGCATGATCGGCCTGCCGCTCAGGCTCCTGGCGCGCGAGGTCTACGGGCGCGTGGCGGCGCGTGCCGGCGAGGACAAGGTGGCGCTGGTCACCGGCGAGGAAAAAATCCTGCCGGTGGAGCCGCGCTACTGGGTGTCCACGGTGGAAGCGATGCCGCGCGAGACCGATGCGGCGTTCGTGGCCATCGACGAGGTGCAGATCGCCGCCGATCTGGAACGCGGACATGGCTTCACCGATCGGCTGCTCAGCCTGCGCGGCAGCCAGGAGACGCTGCTGCTTGGTGCCGCCACCATGCGTGGCATCATCGAGCAGCTTCTGCCAGGCGTTCACGTGGTCACGCGCCCGCGCATGTCGGTTCTGTCCTATTCGGGCCAGAAGAAGCTGACGCGGCTGCCGGAGCGCTCGGCGATCGTGGCGTTCTCCGGTGATGAGGTCTACGCGGTCGCGGAGCTGATGCGCCGGCAGCGCGGCGGCGCCGCCGTCGTGCTTGGCGCGCTCAGCCCGCGCACGCGCAATGCCCAGGTCGAAATCTACCAATCCGGCGATGTCGACTTCCTGGTCGCCACCGATGCGATCGGCATGGGGCTCAATCTCGACCTCGACCACGTCGCCTTTGCCTCCAACCGCAAATATGACGGCTTCCAGTTCCGTGAGCTCACTGCCGCAGAGCTCGGGCAGATCGCCGGCCGCGCCGGACGTCACATGCATGACGGGACGTTTGGTGTGACAGGCCGCGTCGACCCCTTCCCCGACCCGCTTGTGGAGGCGCTTGAGACGCATCGCTTCGAGCCGGTGCGCACGATCCAGTGGCGCAACAATGCGCTCGACTTCTCTTCCGTCGCGGCCCTCAAGGCCAGCCTTGAGGAGCCACCCAAAGTGGACGGGCTGACCCGGGCGCAGCCGGCGGACGACCAGAAAGCGCTTGAAGCGCTGATGCGCGATGAGGAGATCGCCGATCGCGCCAGCGGCCCCGATTCCGTCCGGCGGCTATGGGCCGTGGCGCAGCTTCCGGATTATCGCAAGATATCACCGGCGCAGCACGCCGAGCTTGTCGGCGAAATATTCCGCTTCGTCGTTGATGGCGGCGTCGTGCCGGAGGATTGGATCGCCGATCAAATCCGTCAGGCCAACCGGACCGACGGCGACATCGATACGCTGTCGTCGCGCATTGCGCAGATCCGCACCTGGGCGTTTGTGGCCAACCAGCCGGACTGGCTGGCGGAGCCGGCGACCTGGCGCGAAGAGGCCAAGACGGCGGAAGACAATCTGTCCGACGCGCTGCATGAGCGCCTTACGCAGCGTTTCATCGACCGGCGCACCAGCGTGCTGATGCGGCGCATGCGCGAGAGCGACACGCTTGAGGCGGAGATTACGCCGAGCGGCGACGTTATGGTGGAGGGCCATCATGTCGGCGTGCTGCAGGGCTTTCGGTTCACGCCGGACCTGCAGGCGGAAGGCGCGGAGGCGCAGACCTTGCGCGGAGCGGCGCAGAAGGCGCTTGCCGCAGCGCTCAACGATCGCGCCGCGCGGCTGGCGCGCGCCGGTGACAGCGAGATCGTTCTGTCCATCGACGGCTTCCTGCGGTGGCTTGGGGAACCGATCGCGCGGCTGGTGGCGGCCGATGATGCGCTGAGGCCGCGGCCCGTGCTGCTTGCTGACGAGCAGCTTTCAGGCGCATCGCGCGAGGCCGTGGACAAACGCGTGAACGCCTGGCTCACCACCCATATCGGCACGGCTTTGAAGCCGCTCATCGACCTCGCCGGCGATGAGGGCCTGGCTGGCATTGCGCGCGGCATCGCCTTTCAGCTGGTGGAGAGCCTGGGCATCCTGGAGCGCCGGAGCGTGCTTTCGGAGGTTCGTGGGCTCGACCAGAACGCCCGTGCCGGTCTCCGCCGCCATGGCGTGCGTTTCGGCGCCTACCACATCTATGTGCCGGCGCTTCTGAAGCCGGGCCCAGGCGCGCTCGCCGCACAGCTTTGGGCGCTCAAGCACAAGAGCCTTGACCTGCCGGGACTGGCGGAGCTGCCGGGCATCTCCGGGTCGGGGCGGACGTCTGTTGCCGTCGAGCCGACCTTTGAGCCGGAACTCTACCGCCGCTTCGGCTTCCGCATCTATGGCGGGCGCGCGGTGCGCATCGACATCCTGGAGCGGCTGGCCGACCTGATCCGCCCGGCCCTTTCATGGAGCACGGGCACGGAGGGCGAAAGGCCACCGGGTGCCATCGACGCGGGGCGCGGCTTCACCGTCACGCAAGCCATGACGTCGCTGCTGGGCGCCTCAGGCGAGGACATGTCGGTCATTCTCAAAGGTCTCGGCTACCGCATGGAGCGGATGGCGAAGCCGCCTGAGCTTGAGCCGGCGCCCGGACCAGAGGCGGACGGAAAGATGGAGGCGACGGAAGCGACGCCGGATGTTGCCGCGCCGGCTGAAGCGCCGTCTGCCGCGCTGCCGTCTGAGGCGGAGATCGATTCATCGCCGGTGAGTGAGCGGAGCGGCGCGTCCGTCGCTCCCGGCTCAGAGCGTGACCAGAGCGCGCCGGCGGCTGAGACGCTTGCCAAAGCTGCGGCTGAGGCTGCGCCGGAGGCCGAGGCTTCGACCGAGGCTGAGGCCGCGCCGACGGGTCCGGCAGAAGCATTGCCATCGGACGAGCCATCACCTCCAGAGCCCGCCGCCGACGGCGACGCCGCGGCGCCGGACGATGCTCCGGCCGAGCCGGAGATGATTGAGGTCTGGCGGCTTGCGCCCGCGCGACCCCGGCGCAGCCAACGGCCGGCCGGCGAGCAGGAGCGCGGTGAGCACAAGCCGCACCGCCGCGCCGACAAGCCTCGGGCGCCGGATGGCGAGCGGAAGTCCGGCAGGCGCCCGGATGGCAAGCGTCACGGTGGCAAACGCCCCGACGATAAGCATCAAGGCGGCAAGCGTCAGGGGGCCAAGCACAAGGGCGGCGACCGCCCATGGCAGCAGAACCGGCCGCGGCAGCGCGCGATCGACCCGGACAGCCCCTTTGCAGCGCTTCAGGCGCTGAAGAAGGAGCTGGAAGGAAGCAGCCACGAATGAGCGAAGCGCCAGCTGAGCCCGCTCAGTCGCAACGCATCGACAAATGGCTCTGGCACGCGCGCTTTGCCCGCACGCGCGGCGCTGCCCAGCAACTCGCCCGCTCAGGGCATATCCGCCTCAACCGCGACAAAGTGCGCGATGCCAGCCGGCTGGTGCGGGCCGGCGATGTTCTGACCATGAACCTCCGACGCGGGGTCCGGATCATTCGCGTCGTCGGTATTGCCGAGCGGCGTGAAAGCTACGCTTTGGCGCGGCTCCTTTACGAGGAGGAAGCTCTGGCAAAGCGCAGCGGCACCGAAACCGACACGGCCGGCGACCAGCGCTGATTACGTCGACTGATCTCGGCCGCGCGACATCGCCGAAGCGTTTCAACCGCGCCGGCCTCTGGCGGACATCCACCCGGCAGGTGGCATGACTTTTCGTCGCAACATCGGCCGGCATTTGGCAGGCATCCCGGCATGCCGAGCAGCGCGCCGGCCCGGCGATTGCGTGCCTTCTCCGCCAAGATCAGCCCCTTTTGCCGCACCCGCATGAGCGAGCCAAATCCGTCAGTGACAACGCGAACCGCGCCGCAGAATAGCTGTTCTCTCTGACGGCCTGCGCATAGTCTCGAATTTCTTGAAGGATATCCTCAAATTGGTTAGGCCCACTTCGATCTGAGCCTTGCTGGAGCGTCTAATGACCTATGTGGTCACCGATAAGTGCATTCGCTGCAAATACATGGATTGTGTCGAGGTCTGCCCCGTCGACTGCTTTTACGAGGGCGAGAACATGCTCGTGATCCATCCCGACGAATGCATCGATTGCGGCGTGTGTGAGCCGGAATGCCCGGTCGACGCGATCCGGCCCGATACGGAGCCCGGGCTTGAGCAATGGCTGTCGGTCAACACGGAATACGCGAACAAGTGGCCGAACATTACCGTCAAGCGGGAGTCGCCTGCTGATTCCGCTGAATTTGAGAACGTTGAAGGCAAGTTCGACAAATATTTCTCAGCCGAACCGGGCCAAGGCGACTGACGCGCGTAGAGCCTTCGAGGCCTGCCTGCCGGGCGCGGCATTGTGTCCGTATAGTAAAGACGACGCCTGAACGGCCAATTGGGCCATGGATCTGCAAAGACACGATGGTCTGGCAATAGACTATCGACCAATTTCTCATCCGTATGCTGTGGTAGGAGCATCAATTCCTTGATTTTTGGCGTTTTTTGCGCTACATAATACGGATCAGGGAGCCCGGCCGCCGGGTTAATCGAAAAAGAGCGGATTTGGGGGCGTGCACCGCTGCATCTCGGTGTGGCAACGCAGTTGTCCGTAGCAAAGATCGCAGGCCACAGCGCCGATTGTCTGATCGGGCGCGGCTGAGATGTGCCGCCGGCAGCACCCTGTCGAAGCGAAGCAGGAGTTTTGAATGGCAAAGAAGACGATCCAGCGTAACGGCTTTCGTACCAACGAGAGCATCGTCTATCCGGCCCATGGTGTCGGCAAGATCGTCGATGTCGAGGAGCAGGAAGTTGCCGGCATGAAGCTGGAGCTGTTCGTCATCCATTTTGAGAAGGACAAGATGACCCTGCGGGTGCCGGTGGCGAAAGCGGCCTCCGTAGGCATGCGCAAACTGTCCGGGGAAGACGTCGTCAGCAAGGCGCTCACCACCGTGCGCGGGCGCGCGCGCGTCAAGCGCACCATGTGGAGCCGCCGGGCGCAGGAATATGAGGCCAAGATCAATTCCGGCGACCTGATCGCCGTGTCAGAGGTTGTGCGCGACCTCTACCGCTCGCAGTCGCAGCCGGAGCCGTCCTATTCTGAGCGCCAGCTCTACGAGCAGGCGATCGACCGCATGTCGCGCGAGGTTGCCGTGGTTGAGAAGATCACCGAGGCGGAAGCCATGGCCAAGATCGAGAAGGCCATTGAGTCCAGCCCCAAGCGCAAGCGGGCGCAGATGGAGGCCGCCGCGGCGGCCGAGGCCAAGGCCGCGGCCTGACGCCTCCCCTTCTCTTCATCCGAGTTCAGCCGCCGTCCGGTCCCCGGGCGGCGGTTTTGGTTTGGGAGGCGATTGTGCGAGACCGCCACCGGCGATTGATTGCTCCGCCAGACCGGTCTAGAGCATGATCCCGAAAAGTGGGCACCGTCTTTTCGGGATCATGCTCAAACAAAGAGATAGAGCGTTAGAGCGATTCAACGTAACGCGAAAACGCTCTTGCGTGCGCCGACGGCTGAGGATGACATGAAGCGCAGCAACGCGATCGTATTCTGGGTAGGGAGCGTGGTCCGGTAGCGGAGTCCACTCCGCACTGCCATGCGCCCCCGACCGCGCTCGGGGGTTTTTTATGTTCCTACGCCGAAGATCGTGAAATGCCTGCTCTCGCCTCACCGCCCCGCCTGTCGACGCTCGTTCTCCTCACCGCGTTCTCACCGCTGTCGCTCAACATGTTCCTGCCGTCGCTGGCGAATATCGCGCGCGATCTGCAGGCGGATTACGCGCTCGTGAGCTTTGCGGTGAGTGGCTATCTGGCCGTTACGGCGGTCATCCAGCTGATCGCGGGCCCGCTGTCTGACCGTTTCGGCCGGCGCCCGGTGCTCCTTGCTGCGCTTGCCGTCTTCGCGTTCGCCTCGGCAATATGCGCTGTTGCGCAGGACATCTGGACCTTCCTTGCGTTCCGCATGCTCCAGGGCGCGATGATCTCCGGCTACACGCTGTCGCTCGCCATCATTCGCGACACGACGCCGGAGCGCCAGGCGGCGGGCCTGATCGGCTATGTCAGCATGGCGATGGCCGTCGCACCCATGCTCGGACCGATGCTCGGCGGCGTTCTGGACACCGCATTCGGCTGGCGTGCGAATTTCTATTTCTACGCCGCGGGCGGATTGGCCCTTCTCGTCCTCTGCTTCTTTGATCTCGGCGAGACGCGGCCGACGCGCTTGGACGCCGGGACGAGGACGGCCGGCGCTCTGCTGCAGCTCGCCCGTGAGCCAAGGTTCTGGGGATATGCGCTCTGCACGGCCTTCTCCGTCGGGGCGTTCTACATGTTCGTTGCCGGCGCTCCGCTTGTCGCGGAAGCCGCCTTCGCGGTCTCCACGGCGGAGCTCGGCGTTTTCATCGGGAGCATCACGGCGGGATTCATGGCGGGCGGCTTCATCGCGGGTCGGCTTGCCCCCAACCACCCGCCACGAACGATGATGATCGCCGGCAGGGTTGTCGCCTGCACGGGTCTCGTTGTCGGCTTAGCGATTGTGAGCTTTGGCTTCTACAACCCGATCCTCTTCTTCGGCAGCACGCTCTTTGTCGGGCTCGGCAACGGCATCACGATGCCCTCCAGCAATGCTGGTGCCATGTCGGTGAACCCTCGCCTTGCCGGCACAGCGGCCGGCTTGAGCGGTGCGCTGACAGTCGCAGGCGGCGCAGTCCTGACCACCCTGACAGGCGTGCTTCTGACGGCCGCCAACGCGCCCACCATGCTCCTGTCCCTCATGCTGGCAGCGTCATGCGGGGGATTGCTGTCGGCTCTGTGGCTGGCAAGGCTGGAGCGTTCGCCACCGCATAGCCCTCAAACCAGCGACAGCGACCGCTCAACCAGCCAGTAGCCGGCGACGACCGAAATAAGCCCCAGAGTGGCGACACGGAGCGGTGTCACGACCTCTGCCGACAGCCTCGTGATCAAAGCCAGTGCAGCAAGCGTCGCCGCAAGGATGGCGACCTGCCCAATTTCGATGCCGACATTGAAGGCGGCAAGTGCTGCGACGAGGTTGGGCGCGTCGCGCCCGAGAATATCGCCGAGCACGAAGGAGAAGCCGAGCCCGTGCAGCAGGCCGATCGCCGCCACGATCCATGGCGAGCCGATGCGGCCTAGCAAGGCTGCGATTCCGGCATAGATCACCGAGGCGGCAATGGCCGCCTCCACCGCCGGTATGAACCAGGGCCAGGCCGGCGCGGCGCCCAAGAAGGTCGCCACCAGGGTCACCGAATGGCCGAGCGTGAAGGCGGTGACCAGCCAGACCAGGCGCAAGGTGGCGCCCATGCCGAGTGCCAGGCAGATCACCAGGAACACATGGTCCAGGCCGACGAGAATATGCACGACACCCTGCCAGACGAAACCAACGAGCGACGACAGCAGCGAGCCGTCGAGTTCAACCGGTTCGATGAGCTGGCCGGGCTGCATGTAGGATACCGGCGGGCTCACGCGGGCGTCGACGAGGTGGTTGTCGATGGAGACGCCCGCGGGCAGCTCCAGTTCCGGCAGTGCGCTGCCCACGACGAGGTCGGCGCCAGGCGTCGGCGCCTCGATGCTGAGCGCGATTTCCACGATTGCTGCCCCGAACACCGGATCGATGCGCGCGCCCTCAGCGTTCAGGGATCGCCTGGCGTCCGCGATCGTCCCGAAGGGCTCGCCGGGTTCGCGGCCGATGAGGCGGTAGCCAATCAGGCCAGCTGTCAGGTCAAGGCCGTTCTGCTGCCAGGCAAGGCTCGACCGAAGGCGCTCCTCAAAGCGCGCCTGATCGGCGGCGATGGCTTGAAGCGAGATGCGGTAGCGCGGTCCCGCGCCTGTCTCTTCGAGATAAAGGAAGGGCGTCGCCAGCGGCACAGCCGATATTTGAGCCTCGCGCACGACATCGGAGAAGATCAGTGGCGCCGGCACCCGCGCCAGGGCGACCAGCCCGCCCTCCTCCTCAGCGACGATGATCGTGCGAAGCTTCGCACCCTGGCTGAAATGCGCCCACGCGCCGCTGGCGAAAGCCAGCACCATAAGCAGGCAAGACAAGGCAGATACCACTATCCGCATCGGGTCGGATCCTGAGGGTTATGAGATGAACGCGCCGTCTCCGGGCGGCGACGCCCGGAGACGATCATTCAAGACGGAGCGGGCCGGCGAACCAGCCCGTTCCTCTCGTCGGGGACTATTCCCAGAAGGCCGTGTTCCACTGCATTACCGGCACCTCCTCGACGACCTCGAAGGTCTGGGTGGCGCGGAAGGTGCGGCCATAACGGTCGGTCGTGACGACTTCCATGGTGTGGACGCCGAGCGGCAGCTCCGCCGGCAGATCCACGCGCCACAGATGGCTGGAATTGTCGCTCAGCATCCAACGCTGGAACGGACCGGCGACGCCCTTCCATTCCACACCCTGCCAGGTGTCGAAGCCGTCATTTTCGCCGGAGGCCGACTTGAAGGCGATACGTCCCTGGGTGGCCTGCTTGGCAAGCGCCAGAGGGTCAGCGAATTCGGGGCCCTTTCTCTTGGCCTCGCCGGTGCCCTCCTGCGTGCGCGTGCCGGTCATCGCCGCGCCGTTGTTGATGGACACGCTGACGGTGCTGTCTCGGGAGCCGTTCCAGACATTCACGGCTACCCACGTGCCGCCCTTAAGATCGCCCAGCGTCACCATGCTCATGTCGCCGAGATCGTTGATTGTCACCGGCGGCGTGACATCCGACGGCGTGCCGTAGAGGTCGGAATAGGCGATCAGCTTCTCCGCCCAGTCGCGGAAGCGCGGCGTGTTGAACGATGCATGGAGCTGCACGTCCTCACTGGTGTGGAAGGTTTTGTAGGTATCCACGTAATCGGAGCCGCTGAAGTCGATCTGGTAGTAGCCGCGCGGGCTGCCGAGGCGCTGCGTGGCGTGCGGCACGCCCTGGTCGTTGAGGTCGCCGGCCCACCAGGAGCCCGACAGGGCGCCGGTCACGATCTGATGGAACTTGGCCGGACCTGTTCCGGTGTTCTCTGCCCAGCCCTCATAATTGTCGCCGGGCAGGATCTGCTCGGTGGTGTGGGTGTGGCCGGTGAGACCGAGCGCCGGACGGTCGCCGATAATGTCGTAGAGCTCGTTCAGATTGTCCGTCTGATGCTTGGCGGCATTGTTGTCGGTGAACGTGACGAACGGAATGTGGGCGCTCAGTACAATCAGCTTGTCCTCCGGCACGTTGGCCAGATCGTTGCGCAGCCAGTCGAGCTGCCGCTGATGGATGACGCCGTTATAGGTCGGGTTCTTGCCGGGATCGCAAAACGGATGGTCGTCCACGCCGTTGCAGGGATAACGGACATTGTCGAGCACGACGAAGTGCACGTTGCCGATGTCGAAGGAGTAATATTCAGGGCCCCATTCGCGACGAAACGTGTCGAAGCTGTGCTGGTCGTCCGTGGCGTCGAAATCGAGGTCGTGGTTGCCGCCGACATAATATTGCGGCACGCCGCCGACGGCGATGATCTTCTTGAAGCGCGGATAAAGCGAGAGGTCATCGCCCATCACGTCGCCAGCGAAGATCAGGCATTCGGTGTCGCTGTTGTCGCGGTTGGCGAGCAGCTCGCCGGCCGTCTTGCGCACAAAGGAGACTTCAAGATTGGAGTAGGGCTGGGCGTCGCCGAACACCAGGCAGGAGAAGCTGTCGCCTACATTATCCTCAATCAGCGGAAAGTTCACCGCCTGCGGCAGCGGGCCGGTCGGCGCAATGCCGCCGAAGCGCAGGTCGGGTGAGCCGGCGACCTTGTGGACGTAGTTGAACTGGGGAACCATGTCTTCGTCGACCGGGTTGGTGTAGCCGGCCGGCTTGGTGATAAAGAGGTTCATGTCGTCATAGGCCGGCAGCTCGTAGGTGCCGTTGGAGCCGGTGGTGACGACTTCGCGGCCGTTCGACACCAGGACCCCGGCGATGCCCGGCTCGCCGCTATCCAGCGCCGCGTTGCGGTTGAGGTCGTGGAACACAGTGCCGCGCGCTTTGTCGCCGGCGCTATCGCCGCGCACCACGTGCACTGAACCGATATAGCTCGCATCCTTGGCTTGGGCCGCGGTGGCAAGCATCGCGATGCTGGAGAGCAGCATCGCTTTCGCTAGTTTCTGCATGACAGGCTCCGCTGAGAGGAAGAGTTGGAGAGACGACGCGGAACTGTCGTCAGGTTAGATGAACCATGCTTGTCGGAACTATAAAGGTTCCGCGTCACTCCCCAACACGACGCGTGGGCGACGTGGCGACGCCCCTCCCCGTTGCAGCGATCGGGGCGGTTTGAGCGTTCGGTCCTAAATCGCGGTAACGAAAGGCTCTGGTCGGAACTCTGAGCCTTAACCCGCCATGATCCAGCGCTGGACGTCCTTCAGCTCGTTGAGCCGGGTCTCCAGGGCCAGGCGCTTTGCCGGGTCGTCGCCGGAATCAGCCAAGTCTTCCTCAGCGTTCCTGACCTCCTGCTCCAGCATGTCGGAATCGAGCTCGGCGAGGCGGATCGCCTGCTCCGCCAGGAGCGTCAGCCCGGTTGAGGTGACGTCGGCGAAACCGCCGCGGACGAAGAACTTTTCGGTCTCTCCGGAGAGCCCCTTCACTTCCACAAGGCCGGGCTTCAGCGTGCTCATGGCCGGGGCGTGGTGCGCCAGCACGGTGAAGTAGCCTTCCGTGCCCGGCACCATGACGGATTCCACGTCCTCCGACAGAAGCAGCCGCTCCGGCGAGACGAGATCGAATTTCAGCGGATCGGCCATCTTTGCTTTGTCCTGCCTTACGCGGCCTCGGCGAGCTTGTGGGCCTTCTCCACCGCAGCCTCCATGGTGCCGACCATGTAGAAGGCCTGCTCCGGCAGGTGGTCATATTCGCCGGCGACGAGGCCCTGGAAGCCTTTGATGGTGTCTTCAAGGTCGACGAACACGCCGGGCGAGCCGGTGAAGACCTCCGCGACGAAGAAGGGCTGCGACAGGAAGCGCTCGATCTTGCGGGCGCGGGCGACCGTCAGCTTGTCCTCCTCCGACAGCTCGTCCATGCCGAGAATGGCGATGATGTCCTGCAGCGACTTGTAGCGCTGCAGCGTCGACTGCACGGAGCGCGCGACCTGATAATGCTCATCGCCCACGACGCGCGGGTCGAGCATACGCGAAGTGGAATCGAGCGGGTCGACGGCCGGGTAGATGCCCTTCTCGGAGATGGCGCGGTTGAGCACCGTCGTGGCGTCCAGATGCGCAAACGAGGTGGCGGGCGCCGGGTCGGTCAGATCGTCGGCCGGCACGTAGATCGCCTGCACGGAGGTGATCGATCCCTTGGTGGTCGTGGTGATGCGCTCCTGCAAATCGCCCATGTCGGTGGCGAGCGTCGGCTGGTAGCCGACGGCCGACGGGATGCGGCCGAGAAGCGCCGACACCTCCGAGCCCGCCTGCGTGAACCGGAAGATGTTGTCGACGAAGAACAGCACGTCCTGGCCCTGGTCACGGAAGTGCTCCGCCACAGTCAGCCCAGTCAGTCCGACGCGGGCCCGCGCGCCGGGCGGCTCGTTCATCTGGCCGAAGACCAGCGCGCATTTGGAGCCCTCCGTGGAGCCGTTGTTCTCGCGCGGGTTCTTGTTCACGCCGGACTCGATCATCTCATGATAGAGGTCGTTGCCCTCGCGCGTGCGCTCGCCCACGCCGGCGAACACCGAATAGCCGCCATGCGCCTTGGCGACGTTGTTGATGAGTTCCTGGATGAGCACGGTCTTGCCGACGCCGGCGCCGCCGAACAAGCCGATCTTGCCGCCGCGCGCATAGGGCGCCAGCAGGTCGACGACCTTGATGCCGGTGGTGAGGATCTGCGCCTCGGTCGACTGATCGACATAATCAGGCGCCGGCTGGTGGATGGCTCGCTTGCCGGCGGTCTTCACCGGTCCCGCCTCGTCGACCGCCTCGCCGATGACGTTCATGATGCGGCCCAGCGTCTCGTCACCGACCGGCACGGCGATCGGCTCGCCGGTGTCCTTAACGGGCTGACCGCGCACCAGACCTTCTGAGGTGTCCATGGCGATGGTGCGCACGGTGTTCTCGCCAAGATGCTGCGCGACCTCCAGCACCAGGCGGTTGCCGCGGTTCTCCGTCTCCAGCGCGTTCAGAATGGCCGGCAGGTGCTCGTCGAACTGCACGTCTACGACGGCACCCATGACCTGCGTGACGCGACCGTTCTGTTGTTCTGTGTTGGCCATCCTTATCCTCTTTGATCCTGGCGCGCTGGTAAGCAGGCGCTCCTATGGTCAGAACTGTGAGCTCAAAGCCTCAAGCGTCCACAAGATCGAGCCTCGACTCAATCCTGGAAAGCCGCTCATCAAAACGATCCATCCGCTTGTTCAGCGCGGCGAGCTGCACCAACTCCTGGCCGGTGTGCTCCTCTATGGCACTCAAGCGAACACCGTGGTCGGCAACTGTCTCCCGGAGCGCGTCCACACCGTAACGTATGTGGCGCAGCTGTTCGAGAACGAGATTGCTGACATCTTCTGCCATCTCCCTATCCTATCACGCCTGTCGCCGGAGACTATCTACACCGCCTCAGCGCCGGATATGATCTCAATAAGCTCTTTGGTGATCTGGGCTTGGCGCTGACGGTTATAGCTCAGCGTCAAGCGGTCGATCATGTCGCCGGCATTGCGCGTGGCGTTGTCCATGGCGCTCATCTGCGCGCCATAAAACGACGCGGCGTTCTCCAGGAGCGCCTTGAAAATCTGCACCGACACATTGCGCGGCAGAAGCTCGGCGAGAATCTCCTCCTCGTCGGGCTCGTATTCGTAGATCGCGCCGTTCAGGTCGAGCGCCTCGTCCTCCTTCGGCAGTTCCGCCGGAATGATACGCTGTCCGGTGGGTATCTGGCTGACCACCGACCTGAAATGCGAGTAGTACAGCGTCGCGACATCGAATTCGCCGGCCTCGAACATCTCCAACAGCCGATCGGCGACCTGTTTGGCCTCGGTGAAGGAGACCTGCTTCACGTGGCGCAGGTCCATCTGCTCTACGATGTCGTCATCGAAATGCCGGCGGAGAATGTCGTAGCCCTTGCGGCCGACGGTGAAGATCTTGACCGTTTTGCCGAGCGATTTCAGGCGCATGGCGTCCTCGCGCGCCAGGCGCGCAATGGCGCTGTTGAAGGCGCCCGCCAGCCCGCGCTCGCCGGTGCAGACGAGAAGCAGATGCACCTCATCATTGCCTGTGCCGGTCATCAGCGCCGGCGCGCCGGGCTGACCGGCGGCTGCCGACGCGATGTTGGCGAGCACCCGGCTCATGCGATCGGAATAGGGCCGCGCCGCTTCGGCGGCTTCCTGCGCGCGACGCAGCTTCGCCGCGGCCACCATCTGCATGGCCTTGGTGATCTTCTGCGTCGCCTTGACGGAGGCGATGCGGTTCCTGAGTTCCTTGAGGCTCGGCACGAGCGGCTAATCCTTATCGCCCAGAATCGATTTCAGAAATCGATTTCAGAATCGGTTACGCGAAGTTCTTCGCGAACGCCTCCAAGATGCCCTTGAGCTTGTCGGAGAGCTCATCGGTGAGTTCGCCCTTGTCGCGAATCGCGTCGAGCACGGCTTTGTGCTCGCCGCGCATCAGCGTGAGCAGGTTCACCTCAAAATCGTGCACGCGCTCAAGCGGCAGCGCGTCGAGGTGGCCCTGCGTGCCGGCATAGATGACGACCACCTGCTCCTCCACCTTGAGCGGCGAGAACTGCGCCTGCTTAAGGAGCTCGGTCAGCCGCGCGCCGCGGTTGAGGAGCCGCTGGGTCGCTGCATCCAGATCGGAGCCGAACTGCGCAAACGCCGCCATCTCGCGGTATTGCGCCAACTCGCCCTTAATGCGGCCGGCGACCTGCTTCATCGCCTTGATCTGTGCGGAAGAGCCGACGCGCGAGACCGACAGGCCGACATTCACCGCCGGGCGGATGCCCTGGTAGAAGAGGTCCGTCTCCAGAAAGATCTGACCGTCCGTGATGGAGATGACGTTGGTCGGGATATAGGCCGACACGTCGTTGGCCTGAGTTTCGATGACCGGCAGCGCGGTCAGCGAACCGTTGCCGTTGTCGTCGTTCATCTTGGCGGCGCGCTCCAGGAGCCGCGAATGCAGATAGAAGACGTCGCCGGGATAGGCCTCGCGCCCGGGCGGGCGGCGCAGCAGCAGCGACATCTGACGATAGGACACGGCCTGCTTGGAGAGATCGTCATAGGCGATCACGGCGTGCATGCCGTTGTCGCGGAAATATTCGCCCATGGCACAGCCGGAGAACGGCGCCAGGAACTGCATCGGCGCGGGGTCTGAAGCCGTCGCGGCGATGATGATGGCGTAGTCGAGCGCGCCGTTCTCTTCCAGCGTCTTGGCGAACTGCACGACGGTGGAGCGCTTCTGCCCGACGAGAACAAGAAGCTCTACTGCATCTACGTGGCCGTCGGTCAGAAACGCTCCACGGTGGTGCAATTCGCCAAGA